>CAZHYQ010000014.1:0-28428 GCA_964536805.1 uncultured Longilinea sp. | reverse complement strand
AATTTTCGCGCGTTCTCCCGCCTGGACATCGATTTGCCTGGGCGGATTCTTTTGCTTGTGGGCAACAACGCCCAGGGCAAGACCAGCCTGTTGGAAGCCGTTTATTACCTGGCGACATTCAGTTCGTTTCACGCGCAAAACGACCGGCAGCTCATCAATTTCACCGCCGGACAGGACACGCAAGCTGTATCGCGCCTGGTGGCAGATTACCAGGACGGTGGTCATAAACACCGCCTTGAGGTCCGGCTCATCCAGGATGCCGTCGGCGCCAATGGATCACGGCTGCGAAAAGACATTCTGGTGGACGGCGTAAAGCGTTCAGCCAATGAAGCCCTGGGGAAGTTCACTGCGGTAATTTTTCTGCCGCAAATGACCCGCATTCTTGAAGGCAGCCCGGAAGAAAGGCGCCGTTATCTAAACCTGGCCATTTCGCAAGCCGTTCCGGGCTATGCCCAGGCGTTATCGGATTATTCCCAGGCAATTTCACAACGCAACGCCCTTTTAAAACAGCTAAACGAACGCGGCGGCGACCTTTTGCAACTGGTTTACTGGGATGAATTGATTGCATCAAAAGGCGCGGTGCTGATCTTCAACCGCATTCATGCGGTTCACGAACTTGAACGCCTGGCCGCCCGGACGCATGACCGCTTGACCCACGGCTCCGAGGTGTTGCGTCTGGTTTACCAGCCGTCCTATGATCCCTTGCCCATGCCGGAAGGACAATTTGCCTTGCCAATACAAACATCGCCCCAGCGCAGCAGCCTGAACGTCGAAAAGATCCGGCAGGGTTTTTTGCAGCGTTTGACGGCGGTGCGCGGCGAGGAAATTGCCCGCGGTATCACAACTATTGGTCCGCACCGCGATGAAATCCGGTTTTTGAGCAACGGAATTGATTTGAGCGACTTTGGCTCGCGCGGCCAGGTTCGTACGGCTCTGCTATCGCTCAAACTGGCCGAGGTGGATTGGTTAAAGGAAAAAACCGGCCATTGGCCGGTGCTGCTGCTGGACGAAACGCTAGCTGAATTGGATTTGCAGCGGCGGGCTGATTTGCTGGATTATTTGGTCAATTGCGAGCAAGCCCTGCTCACTACCACTGATTTGAACCTTTTCAATGAAGATTTTATTACCCAGTGCCAGATTTGCCGGGTTGAAAGCGGCATCGTGACCCTGGAGTAATTACAATGCCTTCTTGGCGGCCACGCCCACCCGGCGGGGATATTGAGGCGGAGTGCCCGCTATTTTATCGATGATCACCAGGTAACGGTCTTCGGCAATGCCCGGCAGCAATACCGGTTTTAGCATGCGGACGCGACCGCCCAGCAGTTTGATGGCACGTTCAGCCTGTTGCACCTCCGCCGGACCGCCCTCGCCTTTTTGCGCCAATACGCCGCCTCCCACCCTCACCAGAGGCAGCAGATATTCCACTAAAACCGGCAAATTAGCCACGGCCCGGGCCACCGCCCAGTCATATTGCTCGCGGTGGGCGGATTGCTGTCCTAATTCTTCAGCGCGGACTTGAATCACCTGCACTTTTTCAAGTTCAAGTTCCCGTACCACCAGGCGGCAAAAATCGGCCTTCTTGCCAACGGATTCAACCAATGTTAATTGCATCGCCGGCAGTATGACCTTCAGGGGGATGCCAGGGAAACCCGCACCCGTTCCCACATCAACCAGCCGGCCGGGGGGATTCTCGTGCCAGATTTGCAGGCAGGAAAGCGAATCCAGAAAATGTTTGATCCGCACGCCTTCCTCATCCCGCACCGCCGTAAGATTGATGCGGGCATTCCATTCCATGAGCAATTGCTCATAACGTTTGAAGGCGGCCATCTGCCGCTGTGTTAAGCTTATTCCAAGCAACGACTGGATTTCTTTATGCAATTTTTCCATGCCAGCCTAATTATACCTGTGGAACCAAACAGGTCACTGCCGGTGGATCGAAAAAATTCCCTGATTTGTTACAATAGAAAAATGAAATCAAGAAATAAATCAATCGCTCTAATCGTGGCTTTGATTCTGATTTCCAACCCCTCCATTCAGAAAACACCCCTGGTGGCTGCTGACGACAGCCGGACAGTTTACCTTCCGATCGTCCAACAGCAAAATAGCACTGGACCAAGACTTGAAAACTGCCCTGTGCTGCCGCCGGACAATATTTGGAATAAGCCTGTTGACAATTTGCCCGTTGCCGCCAATTCGGCTGCTTACATCCAGACGATCGGCGCCAATACGCATTTCCATCTGGATTTTGGCTCGGGATTATGGGACGGCGGACCGATTGGCATCCCTTATGATGTGGTCGATGCCAGTGTTCCCAAGGTAAACGTAACCTTCGACTACGAGGACGAATCCGATCCTGGCCCCTACCCGATCCCTTTGAATCCGCACATCGAAGGCGGCCCCAACAGCAGCGGCGACCGGCACATTCTCATGCTGGACCGCAGCACTTGCATGCTTTATGAACTCTATAGTGCGTACCTGACGTCAGAAGGTTGGCAGGCTGGTTCAGGCGCGATCTATGACTTGAATTCGAACGCGCTACGGCCTGCCGGCTGGACATCGGCTGACGCTGCCGGGCTGCCAATCTTGCCTGGCCTGGTTCGCTACGACGAAGTAGCCTCTGGCAAAATTTTGCACGCCATTCGCTTCACCGCGCCGCAAACCCGGCGTGCTTATGTTTGGCCTGCCCGTCACTTCGCATCTTCCCTCACTGGATCGCAGTATCCTCCCATGGGTCAACGCTTCCGCCTGAAAGCCTCGTTTAATATCAGCCCGTATGAACCGCAAGTTCAGGTGATTTTACAGGCGATGAAAACCTACGGCATCATCCTGGCGGATAACGGCAGTTCCTGGTACGTATCCGGGGTTCCTGACGAGCGTTGGGACAATGATGTATTGCATAATATCGATTCGCTCAAAGGTTCCGATTTTGAAGCGGTCGATGTTTCCAGTTTGATGGTCGATCCAAATTCAGGTCTGGCGCGATAAGTACGGCGATGAGCCTTCACTGGATTTACCTTTCGCCCCACCTTGACGACGCTGCACTTTCCTGCGGCGGCATGATTTGGTCGCAAGTTCGGGCAGGCAACATGGTTGAAATCTGGAGTATCTTCGCTGGAGATCCGCCAGCAGGTGGCAGACCGCCCTTTGCATTAAGCCTGGAAGAGCGGTGGCAAACGGGACAAAACTCCCTGGCTGCCCGGCGTACTGAAGATCTGCAAGCCTGTGAGGTGTTTGCAGTACAGGCTGTTCATTTTGACCTACCGGATTGCATTTACCGCCGCTTGCCTGACGGAAGCCCGTTGGTGAACGGCGAAGCCGACCTTTGGCAGCCCATTCCTGCCGGGGAACAAACCCTGATAGAACAAATCGGCGCCTTGATTGCGGCGCGTTTGCCCCGCAACAGCAGATTGGTCATCCCGCTTTCAATTGGTGATCACATCGATCACCGCCTGGTTCGTGCAGCCGGTTTGCTGGCCAGACCCAAGGTGTATTTTTATGCCGATTTTCCTTATTCCGCCCGTCCCAAGGCAGATATATCTCGTTATCTCGATCCAATATGGCGGAAAATAAAATTTCCTGTTTCCAAAGCAGCGCTAACGGCCTGGGAAACAGCCATCGCCTGTTACGCCTCCCAAATCACCTCGTTATGGAGCGACCTGGAAGAGATGAAGGTTTCTCTGGCTGAATATTATTCCCAAGGCGGCGGAAAAGCATTGTGGAAAAAAACAGAATAAAAGTTCTTGCGTATATATTTCTGAATTCTTCTGTGCTATACTGTTACCATGCAGGCAGACCGTACCTATTGGCCGGTTTGGGTTCGATTCTTGCACCGGTGGGGGATGGGTGAACCATTTGCATCGCTACTCGAAACAACCGGCCCGCTCAAAATCCTTTTTGCACAGTTGGTTTACCTTGGACAGCCGCTTCTCGGCGGCGGCAGCAGCCAAAAATGGCAGGCTTTTGCAAACCTGCTGGAAAATGAAACTGAAAGCCGGTCCTTTGCCGCATTTATCCGTAAGGAGGAAGTCCAGTAATGAGCATTGAAAGCATCGCTGGCCTGTTCATCGTGGTGGTTGGATTAGGTTTAATCGCCTTCTTTTCCCTCCCGAGGATGAACAAGACAAAACCCGTCTTCCGTCCTATCCCTGCTTTTCAGCGCCTGCGCCGTGGAATTGGCCTGGCTGTGGAACAAGGCACCCGCCTGCATATATCGCTGGGTAAGGGCGATTTGTTGAGCAGCAATAATTCGTCTGCTCTGGTTGGCCTGACCACTCTGGAGCGCATTGCCCGTCTGAGTACTGCCAGCGATCGCCCCACCATCGCTACATCCGGCAACGGCAGCCTCGCCATTCTCAGCCAGGACAGTCTCCACGCTTCCTACCGGATTGCGAACGCCGCGGAACAATACGATCCTGATCGCGGCCGGTTGGCAGGTCCTACGCCGTTCTCGTATATCGCCGGCATGTTACCCGTGGCACGCAACGAGCACGTATCAACCCACCTACTGATTGGCAATTTTGGCCCCGAGATCGGCATTGTCACAGATGAAGCCGGCCAGCAATCCTCTTTTACCCTTGCTTCCAGCGATTCTCTGCCCGCTCAGGCAGTTTTATGGGCGACTGCACAGGAACCGTTAATTGGCGAAGAGCTGTATGCCATCCCGGCTTACTTGCAGGCTGGCACTATATATAATGCCAGCGTTCGCGCTCAAGATGTACTGCGCTGGGTCTTGACCGGCGCCATATTGGTCGGAGCGATCCTTAAAATGGTGGGGGTGTTATGAGAAATCCCGTCGCTACAGCCATCGCCATTGCCGTTGGCTTGACGATCCTGGTTGGTTACTTTATTCCGCTCGGCGTTCTTACCAATGTCCGCACCTATTTATTGGATTGGGCCATTGGCCTGGCTGGGGTGGCATCATTGGTCGCGATCATCAATTTGATCATGGTACACACTCGCAAGTTGCGCGACCAGCGCGAACCTGACCGTTACAGCATTTTCCTCATCCTGGCATTCCTGGCAACGTTCCTCGTTGGAATTGTGCTTGGTCCGGCTTCCAGCATTTTTCATAACATCATTACTTCCATCCAAATTCCCATCGAAGCCAGCCTGATGGCGGTTTTGGCCGTCAGTTTGACTTATGCCAGCTTGCGGCTTTTCAAGCGAAGGAAAGGTTGGATGGCTGTGCTTTTTGTCATCAGCACGGTCGTTTTTCTGATCATCGGAAGCGGGTTCCTGTCCTTCGGGTCACAGCTTCCGCTGCTGCGAAATGTACTGGGGGCCATCAACATGCTTCCCATTGCCGGGGCGCGAGGCATTTTACTCGGCATTGCGCTGGGCGGCCTGACCACCGGTTTACGCATCTTACTGGGCGCTGACCGCCCTTACAGTGGATAAGCCCATGGCCGATATACGCTGCTCCAATTGCCAAACTCTAAACCCTGCTGATGCAGTTCTTTGCAAGAATTGCGGCCAGCCCTTATTGGACGAATCGATCAGCTGGCTGGACGATCTGCGCGGCGGGTCAAAAACGGAAGCCTGGGAAGAACCGGAAACAACCGCCAAGGCTAACCAGGAAGCCCAGCCTAATGAGGATATTCCCGAATGGTTGCAGCGCATTCGCCAGCGTAGCCAGAGCGAACCAGTAAAAGCCAACCCGAATTCGCCGGTTCAAGACGAGAACGACTGGATGAGCAATTTACAGCAGCCTGCTGGCGGTGAAACACCGGGCTCAACTCCCTCCCCAGACGAGGATTGGTTGCACAGCCTGCGTGATCCCGATTCCCCCAGCGGCACGGTACCGGCAGGATCGCAAGAACCTGCTACTGACAGTTCCACCTCCGAAGATTCCCAGGCCGATTTACCCGATTGGATGGCAAACCTGGAAGCGTTGAAATCGAATATACCATCCAGTGATAGTTCAATCGAGCCGTCACCGGATTGGGCCAGTCGGTTCGGCGAGGATGAGCCGCCTGCTGCGGCTCCAACATCGCCAGTGGATGATAATCAGGATTGGCTCAGCAAGTTTTCGCAACCGACCAGCGACCAGCCCTCAGAGTCAGGATCGAATGAGGATTGGTTGGCGGGTCTTCAGGCTGCCACTGGAACAACAGCCGAGTCAATGAGCGAAGGAAAATCTCCAGCCGGAGATGAAATCGATTGGATGAGCAGTCTGCGCGCCGTAGAAGTACCTGGCAATGGTCAGCCCGAATCGCTGGAAAGCGCGGATTCATCCCTCGAAGAAAAAGATGGTTTATCCTGGAATAACGGCTTGCCAGCCGATCTGCCGGCATCAGATCAGGCGGATGAAACAACCGATTGGCTTAAGAAATTCGCCGCGGATGAGACTTCATCCAACCAGGAACAACCCGTTGCTCCCATCGAACCTCCACCGGCGCAATCCACCGGTGAAACTGCCGATTGGTTGAGCGGTCTTTCCGATCATGCTGCAGAACAACCTCAGGCTGAAACCGAACCATCCGAAGAATCAAGTAGTGAATCACAGGCTGTTTCTGGCGAGGCTGTTCCGGATTGGTTGAAGAATTTCACCCCAGAAGAAAAGCCCGAATCTCCTCTTGAACCTGTGGCGCCAATTTCAGAAGAACCTCAAGAAGCAGGTTTTTCATGGCAGTCTTTGAGCATCCCGGCTGATGCCGGCCTCGGCAATCATGAAGAATCGGGTGAGTCATTGCCGTTTGCGGCAGCGAATCTGCCCGATTGGTTGAATCAAGCGGATAATGCCTCATCCAGCTCGCCAAATGACGAGCCGTCGTTTCCTCCAGCGGAGGACACTGGCAGCACGGCTGGACCGTCGCCATTCGCAGGCAGCGATCTGGAGGAGTGGCTGGATGAAAGCAGCCTGGCCACGCCTGCCATTCCGGCAGGGGCAAGCCAGCCGCCAGCCGGGGGTGATCAACCCCTTGAAGCTGCAGATATGCCCACCTGGCTGCAATCCATGCGACCGATTGAAATGGTTGCTCCAAAGCAGACCCCGACTGATGAAAAACACGTCGAGAAAGCCGGTCCACTGGCCGGACTCACGGGAGTGCTTCCCACTGAAGATTTGGTTGGACAGTACATCAAACCTCCGATTTATTCAGTCAAGTTGCGGGTAAGTGAAAAACAACGCGTCCATGCTTCGCTAATCGAAAGTTTGATTAGCGATGAAGCGCAAGCTCAACTGATTCCGGCAGAGCGGGGAGAAACGCCGCGGCGGATTCTACGCCTCCTGGTGGCTGCGCTCCTCATCATGGTCATCATTCTTCCCATGCTCAACCTTCTCCCCACCCTGCCCGCATCGGATATTCTGCCCCAGGAATTGGTGGCATTCGAGCAGGTCCTGGGCGATGAAAGTATCCTGCCCCCAGGTTCGCCGGTTTTACTGGCGGTTGAATATGAGCCCGGGTTATCCGGCGAGATGCAGACTGCTTCTGAGGCAGCACTAAAACAGCTTGCTGACCGGGGCATCCGCCTGACTGTCATATCCACCTCACCGACCGGACCAATCATGGCGCAAACCCTGATTGAAAAGGCTGGCTTCAAGCCGGAGCAGGTTGCCAATCTGGGTTATCTGGCAGGCGGCAGCACTGGCCTGCAGAGCTTCAGCATGGCTCCTGCCCAGGCAGCACCGGCCACATTGCAGGGACAGCTTTCATCCTGGAACAATGGGGTATTAGCCGGCGTTTCCAGCCTGAAGGATTTTGCTGCAGTCATCGTTCTCACAGACGATCCCGATAAAGGACGCAACTGGGTCGAACAGGTGCAGCCTGCTCTGGCTTCCAAACCCTTGTTGATGATCAGCAGCGCGCAAGCCGCTCCCTTATTGCTGCCATACTACAATTCCGGCCAAATTAAGGGTATCATCACGGGCATTTCTGGCGCCGCAGGATATGAGGGGTTGGTTCAAAGCAGCGGCACCGCCACGGCATTGCGTACCCCTTACCAATACGCCATGCTATTGACTGCCTTGCTTATTCTGGTTGGCGGATTGGTCTCTGCCATCATTACATCGATTTCGCGCGGAAAAGCAGAAAAAGGGGCTTAACGGATGCAAACCGCTGATCTGATCTGGACCGTTGTTGGCTTCGTGCTCACTTTGCTGGTTCTTAGCCTGATCTTGGGCGATAATCCGCTCTTCAGATTGGTCTCTTACCTTTTCGTGGGTTTGGCTTCCGGTGCCGTAGCCGTGATTGCAATTTACCAGGTAATTTGGTCTAAGTTGATCCTGCCAATTCTGCGTGGTGAATACCTTACCTTCATTCCATTGATCCTATCCGTATTACTGATTGCCAAACTTTTTCCGCGATTATCTTTCCTTGGCAATTTCTCCATGGCCTACCTGGTCGGTGCCGGCGCGGCTGTTGCGATTGGCGGAGCCGTCATGGGCACATTGGTCGCCCAGACAAACGCCTTGATTGCCCCTTTCAGTTTAAGAACAGCCGCGGGATCGGGAAATTTGGTTTCGCAACTTGCCGAGGGAGGATTCATATTGATCGGAACGTTGGCTGCTCTGTTTTATTTCCAATTCTCGGCAAGAGTCCAGGCTAACCAGAGCGTTCAACGTTCACAATTTGTCGAGACGGCGGGGAAATTGGGACAAGCCTTCATTGCCATTACCTTTGGCGCATTGCTTGCCGGAGTTTTTGGATCGTCCATTGCTGCGCTGGTCGAACGACTGGCCTTCCTTTTGACTGCATTCCGTTTCTAAGTAAAAAAACTGTCATGACAACTTCACTCGTAGATGCTGAATCCGTACTGGTGCTGGACCTCGGCACATTGCACACAAGGGCTTTGCTTTTCGATGTGGTTGACGGGCAGTACCGGTTCGTCGCCTCGAGCATGGCAGCCACCACAGCCAACACGCCTTACCAGGATGTCCGCGAGGGCGTCCATACGGCCGTATTGCAATTGCAGGAAGTGACCGGCCGGGTTTTCACGGATCTCGAATCACGCATTATTGTTCCAACCTACCCTAACGGCGACGGGGTCGACCGTCTGGTGATCATCTCATCTGTCGGCCCAGAATTGCGAATCGTCACAATGGGCCTGCTTGACGATGTTTCCGTCGATAGCGCCAACCGGTTAGCCGCATCCACCTGCGGAAAAATTGTGGAAAGTATTGGTCTAAATGACCGGCGTAAAGCTGAAGTCCAAATGGACGCCATTTTGCGCGTCTCGCCAGATCTCATCATTCTGGCGGGCGGCACGGAAAGAGGCGCAACTCGTTCGATCGGAAAAATGGTCGAGTTGATTTCTCTGGTGTGCCGGGTTACGCCCACGGAAAAACGTCCGCAAATTTTATACGCAGGCAATCAATCCTTGGCCCGCAAGATCAAAGAAATCCTTGAAAAGCATGCCACCACCCAAATAGCCCCCAACATTCGGCCTTCCATCGATTTTGAAGACCTTAGTCCGGCTCAACAAGTACTGGGGCAAATGGTGATGCAAATCCGGCAAAACCACATCGGCGGACTGCAATCGCTGGCAGCCAACGCCAACCTGCCGCCAATTCCAACTTCCCAGGCGTTTGGGCGCATGATCCGATTTCTCAGCCATATTTATGACGCTCAAAAAGGCGTTTTGGGCATTGATCTGGGATCTGCATCGACCACCCTCGCAGTTGGTCAGGGCGGAAAGCTTCTGCTGGACGTATTGCCATACGGCATGGGATACGGTTTACGTTCAGCCCTGGAGGTTTCACGCATCGATGAAATCGAATCCTGGCTAAACCTTCATGTTCCGCAGGATGAATTGCGCGATTACCTTTATCAAAAAAGTCTCTTCCCTCACACCATTCCAATTACCGAAGAAGGCCTTGCTATTGAAGAGGCCATGGCGCGCCAGATTCTCCGCCTGAGCGCTAATCATTTACAGAATCAACGCACGACATCCCCTCATTCATTCGAACCCATCGTTGTCAGCGGCGGTTTCTTTTCACAGCTCCCTTTGCCAGGGCAAGCCATGTTGGCAGTGCTCGATGGCATCCAACCCGTTGGAATCGGAATCGTCTTATCCGACCCTCATGGTCTATTGGGGGCTTTGGGCGCAATTGCACAACTCAATTCCATCCTGCCCGTGCAAGTGCTCGAATCTGCCTTTCAGAATTTAGGCACTGTCATCAGCCCCATCAGCGATTCCCGTTACGGCACGCCCATTCTCAAGGTCCGGCTGGAAGTCGAACAGGGCGAAGAGATGCGTTTGGAGGTAAAACAAGGCGCCTTGATAAAACTCCCTTTAAAACCCGGCCATGTTGCCCGCATTCACCTCGAACCCCTTAACCGCACCGAGGTCGATCCGCGCCGGAAAAACGGCGGCAGTTTCAAGATTGTTGGCGGTTTGTGCGGTGCAGTCATCGATGCCCGCGGCAGGTCGCTCCTATTGCCAGAAGATCCAGCCCGCCGCCTCGATATGCACAAGAAATGGCTGGCGACTTTAACCAACTAACCCACCGTGGTACAAATGTTGCACCTGTGAGAAGAAAACCATGATTGTACCTGTAACGCACGTTTCGCCGCTCATCACCATCCGCCGCTCCCGCCTTTTACCCGAAAAGGGGCAGGTACTCGTGCGCGCCGGCCAGAAGGTCATTGCCACTGACATCATTGGTGAAGTTTTATTGCCGGGCAGCCACATGATTATTGATGTGCGCCGTGCGCTCGGACTAACCCGTCCGGGCGAAGCCGAAAAGGTCATCGACCGCCACACCGGCGAGCGGCTGCAAAAAGGCGATGTAATCGCAGAGACCACGGGCATTCTACCGCGCGTCGTGCGATCTTCAGTCGATTGCCAGATTGTCGCCATTGCCAACGGCCAGGTGGTGCTCGAGACAGAACCGGCCAAAATGGCGCTCAAAGCCGGATTTAACGGTACTGTCATGGAAGTGCTGCCAGAACGGGGCGCAACCATTGAAACGAACGGCGTGCTGGTGCAGGGCGTGTGGGGCAACCAACAGGCTGATTATGGTTTATTGTTGGTGCTTGCCAAAACCCCGGATGAAGAGTTCACCCGTGCCCGTCTGGATATTAACATGCGCGGTGCCGTAGTTCTGGCAGGCCACGCCAGCCAGCCAGACGCCCTGAAAGCGGCGGCCGAATTGCCAATTCGGGCGCTTATTCTTGCGTCCATGTCAGCCGATTTAATTGAACTTGCGAGCTCGCTGCCGATACCGATTCTGCTTGTCGAAGGGTTTGGCCGGATTCCGATGAACCTAACCGCTTTCCGCTTACTCAGCAGCAACGAAAAGCGGGATATATGCGTGAATGCATGCACTTGGAACCCCCTCACAGGCGAGCGGCCCGAAATCATCATCCCGCTGCCAGCCGACGGTCTTGACACGCGGGAGACCGCCAACCTGGCTCCTGAAACGCCGGTACGCATTCTATGCGCACCTAATCAGGGACAGGTTGGAACAATCGTTTTTGTAAAACCAGGCATGACCACACTGCCGAATGGGCTTTTCGCCCAGGTGGCCGGTGTCCAGTTGGAGAATGACGAGACCATTAACATCCCCCTGCAAAACTTGGATGTGCTAGAATAACACCATTGTGCAGGTAATTTGCTCGAGAGAGGTGCCCACCATGACCATAAATGATTTCGATGACACCCAGTTTGACGATTTTTCACCCGAGGAAGGGTCATTAAAAGAAGACCCGCAACCTGGCGGTGGTAAAAATGGCGGCAACCGCAATTTTCTGCTCGCGGTTGGCATCATTGGCGCTATTTTTGTGATCAGCCTGATTGGCCTGGGTTTATACATCTTCCTTGGACAACCGCGCCAGACAAAATCATTGCAGGAGACTGCTGCGGTTATCAACGCCAATAATACCGCCACAGCCATGAGCGCCACTCAATCGGCAGGGCTGAACATCCAGCGTCTCACTCAGACTGCCGGGGCGCCCACCATGACTGCGATACCTGCCACCAACACGCCGGTTGTCGCGGTTCCAACCGCAACGCTGGATTTGACCGCTACCAGCATCGCGAGCGGTTTGGCGGATCCAGCAGCACGTACGGCAACCGTGGCTGCCTTCCAGACCCAGGTCGCCGTTGGCACCAAGATCACCGGTACCACCACGGCTCTCCCGAAAACCGGCTTTGCCGAGGATGTTGGGCTGCCAGGATTGCTGGGTGCTGCCGCCATTTTACTGTTGGTAATCTTCCTCGCCAGGCGGCTGCGCCAATCAACAACCTGATAGTCTTCGAACCACAATTATTACCAACTTTCCTCTTTCTGGCATCTCTCTATTGACATCGCTTAACTATCCGCCCCAGACCAATTTGGGGCGGATTTGTTTACCAAAAAACTCAGGCTGTCCGGTGGCGTAAACCGGACGACCTGAGTTCTTATAATTTCGAATGCAATATCTTAAACAATACTGGCGGCAATTTCCTCGCCGTAAGCCAGCAATGCCCGGACCATGGCGACACTGCGGCCTTCGGCGTAAACTCGCAGCACCGGCTCGGTGCCCGAAGGTCTTACCAGAAGCCATGAATCATCCGCCATGATGTACTTCACGCCATCCATGGTGCTCACCTGCGCAATGGCAGCGCCCCCAATTTCCTTGGGCGCTTTTTCCACCAACAGCTTGATCATTTGTTCCTTTGCCACTGGCCGCTTTAAGCGTAGGTCTTTGCGGTCATAGAAAGCCGGCCCCACATCCTCGAGTAAATTATCCACCAGTTCACCCAATGGCATGCCGTAAGCAGCCACCATTTCAACCACCAGTAAACCCATCAGTACGCCATCCCCTTCGGGAATGTGTCCGCGGAAGGAAATACCGCCAGACTCTTCACCGCCGATCAGCACATCCTCTTTCATCATCCAATCAGCGATGTGATTAAAACCTACCGGCGTTTCATGCAGTGCCAGACCATACCGCACGGCAAGGCGGTCAATCATGCGGGTGGTCGATACGGTTCGGACGACCGATCCGGTCATGCCGCGTTTCTCCACCAGGTATCTCAAAGCTAGCGCCATGATTTTGTGCGGATCGACAAAGTTTCCCCGTTCATCCATGGCGCCAGTCCGGTCGGCATCGCCATCAGTAGCGATGCCAAAATTGCCTGCCCCGGTACTGATGGCACCGGCCAGTGTTCCCAGGTAACGGGCAATCGGTTCTGGATGGACGCCGCCGAATCCGGGATTCATTTCTCCGCGTACTTCGGCAACTTCACAACCAGTGCCCTGGAGGATTCCCCGAATGACGCCCCGGCCCGATCCATACATTGAATCCACAACAATGCGCTGCGGATTTTCGGCGATTACATCAAAATTGATCAATTTACGCAGGTGATCATAATAAGCCGGAATGGGGTTGAAACGCTGAATCAATCCGCTTGCTTTGGCGTGTTCATAATCCATCAAATTGGGACCGCGCGCCTGGGCTTCATTGTCGTTAAGATAAACCTCCACCCGGCGGCATTGTTCCGGGGAGGCTGACCCGCCGAACGCCGATTTTAACTTGACGCCGTTATAACGCGGTGCATTATGCGAAGCAGTAATCATTACGCCGCCGACAGCGCCGAGATTCCTTACTGCATAAGATAACGTAGGAGTTGGCACATCGGCCTGTGAGATGTGAACTGTGTAACCATTGGCAGCCAACACGCGCGCCACCTCGGTGGCATACCGGTCTGACAGAAAACGGGTATCGAAACCAACCACCATTTTCTTGTAATCAACCGGGCTCTCTGGCGCGTTGCCATTGAGCCATGACCCCGACGAAACGGAATCGGCAATGGCCTGTGTGACCAGGCGTAAATTTTCAAAAGTGAAAGTATCGGAAATAACTGCGCGCCAACCATCCGTGCCAAAATGGATCGTCATATTCTTTACTGTACTCCCTAAATATCAAATTGAGTGTAGATTATAGCCGCTTTACCAACTGGGTGCTGGCGTCGCAGTAATTAGCAAGGATTGGTTGATCCAGCCCAGCGTGGTGCCATTGATGCGGACGTGCACCCAGGTGACCGAACCATCCTGCACCATTTCGGGTAAAACCTCAACCAGGTTATCGTTTAGCAGGCTGGCAACGATCTTGGAAGATCCACTTGGCTCAAGCCGGACCAGTACGCCGTTTGATTGCGGTGCAAACACTTTTGCCCATAGCGGAGTCGGGACAGGTGTGAGCGTGAGCGTAGGCGTTGCAGAAGGAACCAGGGTGTTTGTAGGCGTTATTGTTTTGGTAGGCGGCATGGGCGTATCGGTTGGAACCGGAGTGTCAGTCACGGTCGGAGTGTGGCTGGGTAAAGTAATACCCGGCGGCTGCAAAGCCATTTGCTGCTGTCTGGCTGTTCCATACCCCAGAATAGCCACTGCCGCCAGGACGCAGACCAGAATCAAACTCGTTGTAAGGGTATATCCGAATAAATTCAACGGACGCAAGCGCATTACAGCCAGTACGATGGCACCTACCAGCACTGCCCAGGCTAGATGCACAGCAAAGACAATTACACCATCCGGCCACAGTCCAGGAGCGCCTGAGGTTAAGCCAAAACCAGCCACGGCAACTGGCAGATAGAGTACATACACCAAAGCCACGTTGCTGATCAGCGGTTTCGAATCAGGCGACCGCGCCACAAGGAAGGTCGTCAATGCCGCGCCAAGAGTAACTAGCAGAATATCTGGCCAGGTGAAAGCCGCATGCAACCTGGCTTGCGTTACCATCACAGGCTGGAAATATTGTGTGGCCCAGCCTGCCAGTGCACCCATGCCAAACTGGGTTAACGCACCGAAAAGAATCGCAATCAGTGCTTGCAAAAAGAACCTCGGCGAACCAAGCAAAGTGCCAAAAGCCAATCCCATCACCGGAGCCAGAAAAGGTGCCAGCAATACAGCCAGTAAAAACAAGGCCGGCGAGTCCAACACCAGGGCGGCAGCTACAGCCACACCGCTCAGCAATGTGAAAAGGAAGAAGTCAACTGATGGTGTCACCCGGTGCGCGACATCGGATAAGAATTCGGCCCGTTCGTTCTGGCTTGTGCCGGAAAAATTGATCCGGCGCAACCGTCTCCGCCGCGCGGGCGGAAGGGCATCGGGATCTTCGGGCAGGATGGGTTCTATGGAGGGTAAATTCATTTTCTCAGTGTCGCAACAATTCGCAGGGGTTTTTCCAACAATTCCAGGGCGGCAAAAATATCCGGCACAACCAAATCCGCTGCCATCAGCGTTTCACGGGATAATCCCTCACGCGAGAGCACGGCAATGCCCAAACCGGCAACTTCCAACATCCTGGCATCATTTGCTCCCTGGCCGATCGCGACCACTTCTTCTGCGCCAAGACTGCGCACAAAATCAGCTTTTTGGAACGCCTCGTCGCCGGGTTGAAGGCGGACTGCACGCAAATTCAAGACCTGATCGATCTCAGCCTGTTTTCCGTGGGTGTCGGCCGTGATGAGATGCAGCTCCAGACGGTCGCGCAGCAAATTCAAGGGACGGATCAGTCCATCCACCAAGCGCCCATCCAGGGTCAGGGTGCCGCTCACATCGCAAACCAGATGCGAGAGCCGTAGGTTGTGCTGCCCCGGAATGTCCAACTCAATCATGGCACAATTATAATACATACGGTATCATCAGGCTTCAGAGGGAGCTTCCTGATCAATGTTGCATTATTCGAACCAATTTGTCCGTTCAGCGTGTATCACCCTGTTCGCTGCGATCCTGATTGTGCTGGCTGCTTGCAACCCTTCATCGCCGGCAATTACTGCCACCGCTACCAACCCACCCCTTGAAAAGCCCGCTACCCTAGTACCAACACCGGAGTTTACAGCAGAACCGGCCAAAATAATTCTGGTCAGCGATGCCGGTGCGTCTTCCTCTGACGTGCAAAAGGCAGAAACGGTGCTAACCGATCTGGCCGGGCAAGAAAATATGAACCTGTTGCAAGCCAGTAACTTGATTCCCGCGGATTTGACGCCTGAGGTGAAAGTAGTGGTCTGGATTGGGCAGGCTGACGGAATGGGCGAATTGGCCGCCGGAGCACCCCAGGTGCAATTTATTGCCATTACCCCCGCCAATCTGAATCCCAGCGCAAATCTCAATATTATTCACAACCGGCCCGAACAGGCTGTATTTATCGCCGGGTATATGTCCACCCTGATTGCACCCGACTGGCGCGGAGCCGGTCTGCTGCCTTCCGACGGCCCGTTGGGCAATCAGGTTCAGGCGGTATTCAGCAACGGCGGGCGTTTTTTCTGCGGCCGCTGTGCACCAGCTTACGCGCCAGTCGTTCTTTTTCCGCTCAGCGCGGCGCTTCCCGCCAACAGCCCGGCTTCAGCCTGGCAGACAGCTTTTGATGATCTTAACAAAAATATCATCGAGGTGATTTACGTCAGCGATGCAGCCGCCAGCCCGGAATTGCTCTCGGCATTGAGCGAAAAAGGCATGATCCTGATTGGCAGCGAACCCCCAACCGCAGACCTGCAATCAGCCTGGGCTGCTACCGTCTCAATGGACAGCATTTCCCAACTCCAAACGCTCTGGCCGGATCTTTTGGCGAAGAAACCCGGTCAATTGCTGCAGGCAACCGTTGAATTATCCAATATCGACCCGGCAAAACTCAGCCCGGGGCGGCAGGAACTGGTCAATGCGATGATTGAGAATCTTCAAAACGATCTGGTCAATCCCTTCAGCGTACCGCCAGAATAAAACTGAAGATCATTCCGGCGGAGTTCCCATAAATTCACCAGCCGTTGCCTGCCCAGGCGCATTGATCCCTTCGCGCCGTAAAACTTTCCAGACAGTCAATAGCAGAATCTTGATATCAAGCCAGATCGACCAATGGTCCACATACCAGACATCCAGTTTAAATTTGTCTTCCCAGGTAAGGGCATTGCGTCCATGGATTTGCGCCCAACCGGTGATGCCAGGCAGCACTGAATGGCGGCGTGCCTGTTCAGGCGTATAACGGTCAAGGTATTGCACCAACAGGGGGCGCGGTCCAACCAGGCTTAATTCGCCACGCAAAACATTAAAGAATTCCGGCAATTCATCCAGGCTGAAAGCGCGCAAAGTGCGGCCAAAACCAGTCAGCCTGGCCGCATCCGGCAACAGACTGCCATCCGAATCGACTTCTGCGCGCATACTGCGAAATTTATACAGGGTAAATAGTTCGCGGTTAAGGCCTGGCCGTACCTGCCGGAAAAGAACCGGCCGGCCCAGCTTAATGCGGACCACCAATGCAACCAAGCCCATCAATGGCGCTAATAAAATCAATCCTGGAATGACCAAAATCAGGTCAAACGCTCGTTTTTCCAGAGGAATGCCGTGTGGGAGGAGACGGGTACTCACACCGTCATTGTACCAAAACAGGACGCCTTGGATTATAATTTTGCTATTCTTCTCATTCATCAGATCGGTCTGTAAGTGAGAGGGCAATTTTACCCCGCGGAGGCAGCCCCAATGCTCCTAAAAATTAGCGTGCAATACTGCACTGCTTGAAGATATCTCCCCAGGGCTGCCAGTCTGGCATCCGAACTGCTCAACAACTTCGAACCCGAAATCGAAAGCCTGACCTTGATTCCGTCTGAGGGAGGCCGTTTCGAAGTTATTGTGAATGAACGCTTGATTTATTCCAAATTACAGACCCGCCGCCATGCAGAACCGGGAGAAATCACACGCTTGATCAAACAACTGCTTCAGGAAAGGCAACCATGAGTCCCAAATCTGGACGAGTTTTTTCCGGCGCCCGCCCCACAGGCCGCCAGCACCTGGGGAATTACCTCGGTGCCATTAAAAATTACGTGGCGCTGCAGGAAGAATACGAATGCGTTTACTGCATTGTTGATCTGCACGCGTTAACCACTTTGGAATCAACGCTTGACCTGCGCCAGAATTGCTACGAAATGGCGCTGGACTGGCTGGCCGCCGGCATCGATCCGCAGAAAGCCATCATCTTTATCCAGTCGCATGTCCCGCAGGTCACCGAATTGCACACAATCCTTTCGATGGTGACGCCGCTCGGCAAATTGACCGATCTGCCAACTTTCAAAGAGAAAGCCCGCCAACAGCCGCACAACATCAATTACGGTCTGGTTGGCTACCCGGTGCTCATGACGGCCGATATTGCCCTCTACCGCGCCACGTTGGTTCCGGTGGGCGTCGATCAGGCGCCGCATCTCGAGTTTGCGCGCGAAACGGTACGGTCTTTTAATTACCACTTCAATACCAACGCCCTGCTTGAACCGCAAATCAAAGTCACCACGGTGCCGAAGGTACTGGGCATTGACGGCCAGCAGAAAATGGGCAAAAGCCTGAACAATCACATCGAACTGGCAGCCACGCCCGCCGAAACCCAAAAACTGGTGATGAGCATGGTCACCGACCCCGCGCGCATTCGCCGCAGCGACCCGGGTAACCCGGATGTTTGCAACGTGTTTACCATGCACAAAGTTTTTTCCAGCCCGGAAGAAATAGAGATGGTCAACGTCGAATGCCGCCGGGCTGGCATTGGCTGCGTGGATTGTAAAAAGTTACTGGCCAAAAACATGAATGCCCATTTGCAACCGTTCCGCGACCGGCGCGCCGAATTGGATGCCAAGCCTGACGCGGTCTGGGATGTTTTGCATGACGGCGCCCGCCGCGCAACCCTCCTGGCCGAAGAAACCATGCGCGATGTTCGCGCGGCCGTCGGATTGGCCGAGAAAGCCTGACCCGTGCGCGCAGTTGTCCAGCGGGTGACTCAAGGCAAAGTGAGCGTTGCTGGCCGCAGCATTGCCGAGATCGGTGCGGGTCTGGTCATTCTCCTGGGCATTGGTCCAAACGATGATGAAGAGAAAGCGCGCAATCTGGCACGGAAAATTGCCCTTTTACGCATTTTTGCCGATGCCGAAGGCAAAATGAACCGTTCGTGCATCGATATCGGCGGCCAGGCCATCGTCGTTTCGCAATTCACCCTCTACGCTGACACGCGCCGCGGCAACCGGCCTTCGTTTATCGATGCTGCACCGCCCGACCTGGCCCGCCCGCTTTGCGACCGTTTTGCCCAACTGCTTTCCGAAGCCGGCATTCCCACCCAACAGGGCGAATTTGGCGCAGACATGCAAGTGCAAATCGAAAACGACGGCCCGGTAACGATCCTTTTTGAGATGTAACCGCCAGTCCATCTAACAACAACGGCAGCCAACCGGCTGCCGTTATGATTCCTCATCCCAACCGCGCCAAAGTACCCCATCCAGGGCAACCGCCCAGGCGCCAGCCTGCAATAAAGTCTCGCCCTGGGCTTTAGAATAAACGCCTGCTGACGCAATCAGCGGCAGGTGTGAACGGCGCGCAGTCCGGACGGCCGCCAGTACCTGTGGAAACAAACCTGGACCGATCAGGTGACCGCCAATCACTTGCCCGGCCTGGCCTGGCAAGGCGCCACGCGGGGCGGCCAGGCTGAGGGCGCTGACACCCAAACCCGCCAACCGCCCGACCCAACCCTCAGAGGCGGATGACAGGGGAATCTCAACCACTAATGGGCGTTCTCCACTAGCTGCGGCCGTCAGGGCCAGCGCCTGTTCGCTGTAGGCGCGCGGCGGTAGTCCAAGCACAATGGCCGACACGCCTTCCAATTCCTCCAGGGTCTTAACCATCTGCCGGACGTTTTCGGGGGTATCCGCCAGGATATACACCCACACTGGCAGCGTTGCACGCGCCCAGCGGGCGGCATAACGATTGATTGCTTCGTTGATTCCTGGATTGGCAATGCCTGTGTGGAGCAAAAAGCCGCCGGGATATTCGATCAAGGCGCGGTCCTCGGCAGGGGTGCGCGGACGCAGGCTGATGGGATTGGTGATAAATGCTCCTTGCTCGAAAGGCACCGTCCAGCTGCTACCAGGAGCAAATCCCAGGCTGCCTGTGCCGTTGATCCACGGCGAAGCCAGGGTCAATTCTTCCCGCGGTGCGAAAAGATTCATGCACCGCCTCCCAGGTTTTCCAGATCATAGACTGGTCCATCTTTACAGGCCAAAGACCAACCTGAATTTGTTTTTACCGCGCACACGCCGCACTCGCCCATACCGCCGCAAACAATCGCCGTTCGCAGCAATGCCTGCCCGAAGAAAGGTAGCTTTTTCCCGTCCTTCAAGCCAACAGCCAACTGCCATTGGCTCCGCTGATTTTCAGCCAAATCCACCGCCAGATAATCGGCCCACTCCAACACTTCGCTGAGTTGTTCCAGCGGCATGATCTCCACATCTGCCGGCAGGTTTTCTGGAATTGCGTTTGAATACAATACCACCGCTGCATCCTGCGCCAGGGCCAGATCAGCCAGCGACAACAGCCGTTCGGGGCCGCAACCGGATGCAGCCAATGCCACTTTTCGCGCAACTGCCGGAAGCCGGAAGCCATTGCCAAATGGGCCGCGCACCTGCAACCGCATGCCAACCGCCCACGAGTCTGGCAGCGGCGGCGCGATCCGCAGAAATTCTCCTGATATTCCGGAGGGAAAAAGCGGTATTGCCAAAGCTTCAGTCTGCCCCGGCGCGAATGCCAAAAGATATTGTCCTGGCAGCGGGCGCATGGTCGGCGGGTAGACCAGTGTTCCTTCGACACCGGCTGGGCCTAATCGAAGTTCAATCAAATCGCAAAAGGCAGTTGGCATGCGTTGATTCTAGCCTGAAACAAAAATGTGCACAATTCGTAAATGAAATGAGAAAAGGTGATACAGCGATCATTGGGGATGGAAAATCGCATCCAAAACCTTTATACTTGTTTTTTCCGCATTCTACATAGGAGACCACAAATGAATATTGCCAGTATCTTCTCAGCACTTGCCGGCCTGGCCTGGATGGCAGGAATTGGCTTTGCCATTCTTGCAGCGGTCCGGGCCGGACAGGGAAAACCGATTCGCGGCGGTGCCCGTACGGTAATCGTAATTATTGCTATCGCAGTTCTGTCCACCGTTCTTGGCGCGGGCATGGTCTTTATCGAACCTCAGGAACGCGGCGTTGTCATCTCTGCGCTATCTCCCACCGGTTATCGTGACCGCGCCTTGGAACCTGGCTTGCGCTGGGTTATTCCGTTCTTTGAATCCGTCATCCGCTATCCCATCTCCAACCAGACCTATACTATGTCAATTGCCGGGGCAGAGGGTCAAATCCAGGGTGACGATTCAATTGCCGCCCGCACGGCCGACGGACAGGAAATCTATGTGGACGCATCGGTGATATTTGCCATTGATCCAAAGAAAGTCATTGACGTACACATCAAATGGCAAAACCGCTATGAGGAAGATCTGGTACGCTCGCAGGCGCGCGGCATCGTGCGCGACGCGGTTTCACAATACAACGTCGGCGAAGTGGTGACTACCAAACGTTTCGAAATGATCAATGACGTTCGCGCGGCGTTGGCCAGCAAGCTTTCAGAAAACGGCCTGTTAATGGTCGATTTCGTCCTGCGCAACATTGCCTTCTCACCCGAATATGCTGCCTCGGTCGAGCAAAAACAAATCGCCGAACAGTTGTCGCAACAGGCCAAATTTGTGGTCGAACAAAAGCGCCAGGAGGCTGAACAAGCCCGCCAGGTAGCGCAAGGCCAGGGCGATGCCGCCGTGATTCAGGCCAAATCGCAAGCCGAAGCACGCATTATTCAAGCCAAGGCTGAGGCTGAGGCGATGCGGCTGATCAGTACCGCCCTCAAGGATAATCCCGACCTACTCACCTACCAGTACATTTCCAAATTAGCGCCAAACATCCAAACCATGCTGCTGCCCAGCAATTCGCCTTTCCTGCTGCAGTTGCCACAATACGGTGCAACAGCGATCCCAACCGTAACCCCCTAAGGTTCACCTTGAAACACAATCCCCTGCTGCTTGGCAGGGGATTTTTTACGTCACCATTTCAATTGCACTGATATAATTTCGGTATGAGTAATCCAACTCTGGCCCCTTCGGGCAAACACATCCGGCTGACCAGTCTATCCAGCTGCGCGGGTTGAGCATCGAAACTAAGCGCTGAAGCGCTGGCGCAGGTGCTGCGCCCGATTGCCGATACCTTTCAACCACAGGAGTATCCCGACCTGCTGGTCGGTTTGACATCCCCGGATGACGCTGCCGTCTGGCGCCTGGACGATGAACGCGCCATCATCATGACGACCGATTTCTTTACGCCCGTGGTGGATGATGCCTATGATTATGGGGCCATCGCGGCGGCCAACAGCCTTTCGGATGTGTATGCCATGGGCGGTAAACCCTTCCTGGCACTCAACATCGCCGCACTACCACCTGATCTGCCGGCTGCCATCAGCGCCGAGATTCTGCGCGGCGGGGCTGAAAAGGCGCGCGAAGCCGGCGTGGTGATTGCCGGCGGGCATACGGTGCAGGATAAGGAACCCAAGTACGGCTTGGTTGTAGTTGGTTTTGTCGATCCGCGCCGCATGTTAACCAAAGGCGGCGCGCATGTTGGCGACCGGCTGGTACTCACCAAACCTTTGGGGTTCGGCGTGACCACCACGGCCCTCAAGCGCGAACAAGCCGATGAGCAGGATGTAGCAGAAGTGGTGGGCTGGATGAAGCGCCTGAACCGCACAGCCGGAGAGCTGGCATTGGAATTTAGGTTAAGCGGCGGAACGGATGTCACCGGCTACAGCCTGGTGGGACACGGCTGGGAGATGGCAAACGCAAGCGGTGTTGGCCTGAAATTGGAATTCGAGCGCATCCCCTTTGTTTCCTGCGCAAAGAGATACGCCGCAGCCTACACCTTTCCTGGCGGGGCCAGCGATAACCGCGAATTCTTCAGCCGCCACGTGCAGTTCGTTGCACAACTCAATGAAAACCAGCAGATGCTGCTATTTGATCCGCAAACCAGCGGCGGCCTGCTGCTGGCGGTACCGCCGGACCGCCTGGCATCTTTCAATCAACGGGCTGGCGAGCTGGGGCAGCCGGTTTGGGAAATTGGCGAAGTCATCCCAGGCGATCATATCGAAGTTGTGTGATCTTTCACCGCAACCCCGGATTCATTTTTTTATTTATTCCGTTTATTCAACTTTTCGCCAGAAGCTTGCTCAAATTAATTTGATCGGATATCCACTTCTTTCCTTCCTCAGGCAAACAACTCATGGAATCCATTGAATTTCACTCGCACCGATCACCAATCTATGGCCGCGGCGGCATGGCGGCTGCCTCGCAACCGCTAGCTGTAGCAGCCGGTTTGCAAATCCTTGCCCAGGGCGGCAGCGCAGCGGATGCTGCCGTGGCCATCGCGGCCGCGCTTAACGTCACCGAACCGACCTCAACCGGCCTGGGTGGTGACGCCTTTGCACTCTATTTTGAAGCCGGAACAAAGCAAATCAGTGCATTGAACGGTTCCGGCCGTGCTCCAGTTGCATTAACCCTGGAACGGTTGCAGCGCGAAGGGTTCGGGGAAGCGCTGCCGCCCTATCACCCTTACACCATCACTGTTTCCGGCGCGTGCGCAGCCTGGTGCGATTTGCATGACCGTTTCGGCCGGCTGAGCCTGCCGCAGATTCTCGCCCCGGCTGAAAAACTGGCCGAGGAGGGCTTCCCCGTTGCACCGATCACCGCCTACTACTGGCAGCGGGCTGCCCAGGGTCAACTGGCCAACGCTGTCAACGGGCGCGAATTGTCCATCGCTGGCCGCGGACCGGCTGCCGGCGAGCTTTTTCGCAACCCTGGCCTAGCGCGAACTTTGCGCGCCATCGCCGCGGGCGGCAAACAAGCCTATTACCAGGGCGCTATTGCTGAATCCATCGCAACTGTGGTCGCAGAAGCCGGCGGCTGCCTGACAGAAGAGGATCTGGCTGCGCATACCAGCAGCTGGGAAGAACCCATCAGCGTTGAATACCGCGGGCTGCGCATTTGGGAATGCCCGCCCAACGGTCAGGGCCTGGCTGCCTTGCTGGCGCTCAACCTACTTTCCGGTTTCGACCCGGCCGCGCTGCCGCCGTTTTCCGCCGAACGCACCCACCTTGAAATCGAGTGCATGCGGCTGGCCTTCGCAGATGCGTTCCATTTCGTGGCTGACCCGGCTTTTGCGCCCGCGCCGCTTGAGGCGCTGCTCAGCATGGCTTATGCGGATGAACGTCGCAAACTGATCGATCCGCGCCGCGCAACGCAAAAACTGGCGCACGGCACGCCGCCCGCCGTCAGCGATACGGTTTATTTCTGCGTTGTGGATGGTGAGGGCAATGCCTGCTCGTTCATCAACAGCAACTACATGGGCTTTGGCACCGGCATCGTACCGCGCGGTTGGGGTTTCAGCCTGCAAAACCGCGGGCACAACTTTAGCCTGCAGGCCGGCCACCCGAACGTGCTCGCCCCCGGCAAACGGCCCTATCACACCATCATCCCGGCCATGGCCACCCATGCTGCCAGCGGCGAGCTGTGGGGACCGTTCGGCGTGATGGGCGGCTTCATGCAGCCGCAAGGCCACCTACAGGTGGTTGCGGCATTGACGGATGATCAACTCGATCCGCAGGCTGCACTCGACCAGCCGCGTTTTTGCATCGAGCCGTCGGTTGCGGGCGGCGCTGTCGCCATCGAGGAAGGCTTTCCGGAGGAGACATTCCTTCGATTAAAGGAAATGGGGCATCCAGTCGAACGGGTCCGCGGCATGGGCCGCAGCTTGTTTGGCCGCGGTCAAATCATCCAGCGCGACCCGGTTACCGGCGTGCTATGCGGCGGGTCGGACCCGCGTGCCGACGGCTGCGTCATGGTTACCCTGCACTGATCGTCTTCCAACCCGGTTTTTACGCCCCCTAAGAACGCTTTGCGAAATAACAAAAGTGCAAAGTTGTTGAATAATTACTAATGTCACTACAACCAATAACCAACCTACGGTAGAATCTCAGTATGATTTCACAACATAGAATAGTAAGGGGGAGGTGAAAATAAGGGATATATACTCCTTCCCAGCGAATAAAGGGTACGTGTCTTGCCTGAATATATTTGTTCCTGGTGTATTGTTTTTCCTTAAACTGTTGTTTCGCTACTGGTGCCTAATAAATTCAGAGGTCCAAACAAGGCGAACGAATGGGAACCTCCAACCTGGCGTTGAAGGATTGCGCGACAGTCGGTCCCATTAATTTCAAAATAGATCATAAAGGGGAATATCGAATGAATCGAAATCAGAGTAAGTTCCACTTGAACGTCCTGGCTGCGATATTAATCGTTGTCATGCTTTTTGGCATCGCAGCAACACAAATCGCACAGGCAGCAGAATTGCTGGAGCGCCATATTGCTTTGCCTGCCACGTTCGCCAGCTCGCCAGCCGGCGGCGCAATGACCGCAACCAGCAGCGACCACAATACCGGTACGGGTGCCTGGCGTTCAGCCAATAATTTAATTGAATATTACATCGACCCCACCCTGCCGCCTTACAGTTTCGGTACCATCAAGGTATCGGACATTGCCGGCGTCAGTTATCTGACCAAGAACGGCGATGCAGCTGCCGTCAATTTCGGCTTTTATATCTATACTGTTGGCACGAAATACGGCTGGTATCAGGAACGCCTGATCGCGGAACCAATGTACTCGATCAATTATTCTGATGCGCCTGATACCTGGAACACCTGGAATACGGCTGTTGGTCCCAACCAGCTTGCCTTCTACGACAGCCATTACAGTGCAATGGGCTTCTACTATGGCCCCACCCTGGCGGACATCCAGGCAGCCCCCATCACATGGTCGGCATGGGATACAATCACCGGTTCCCCCACGCCAATCGATTATCGCGACCAGACGGTCAAGTTCTTTAAGTTTGGCACTGGCTCGGCCTGGTCCAGCTCCTTCGACGGCCTGATCGACACCATCGTGATTAGCCTCAAGAACGGCGACAGCCTGAATATCGACCTGGAAGAAACCGTCCCGACGGTCTATGTTGATGATGATTGGAACCGCTTTAATATCGGTCAGGACCCTGACGGCGATGCCGGCCCCATTCAGGGCATCGGTTTGGATGCAGCGTCATCGATCCAACAGGGTATTGACATGGTTTCCCCGGGCGGCACGGTCAACGTGTTCCCGGGTACCTACAGTGAAACAGCCGCCAACCGCACCGTCCTCAATCTGGGAGGGGTGTACCAGTTTGGCCTGTTCGTTTCCTCGGAAAAATCCGGCATCACCGTGCAAGGCGTGGATGCTGCTGGTGCAGCCATCACAGGATACGCGAATGTCGTTGCCGATGTGGTAACCAACGCCACCAACAATTTCGGTCCCTCTGGCGTGTTTATCGAAGGCGATGATGTAACCCTGAGCGGCCTACGCATCCTGCCCAACACTTCAGGGGACAATAAAACCGTCGAAGTGATTGGCAATAACTTCTCGCTGAAAGCCTCGGTCATTGATGTGGCGGGCGGCGGGTCAGTCTACCTCAACGACTGGCGCTTCGACAAAACTGGTCAGGTTTCCTACCTGCAAAGCTACACCATCCTCAACAACCGGTTTGCCCAGAGCGCCAGCCTGGATATCGCCAGCGGCGCCGGTTTCACCGGTCCGGTTGCCGGACGTGTCATCCAGGGCAACCGCTTTGAATACACACCAGATGCCTACTGGCCGGCCATCTCGTTCTCCGGCAATTCGGTTGTGCCCTGGTTCACCGATCCCATCAACGGCGCGACGATCACTGGCAACACCTTCGTTGGCACCACCCAGCACATCCGCGCTCGCGGCGGATATGATAATGCCACCTTCGACTGGGTAGGCTACCGCGCCAACAATACCTTTGATAAAACGGTCATGACCTTCGTGGGCGATACTGCCGAAGTTCGCTCATACGAATATGCCACCAGCTATGGAAACATGGTCAACGTTCGCCGCATCGGCTCCGTGATCCAGTCGGACGTCGACGAAATTGCCCAGGCGGGCGATACGGTGGATGCATCCGCTGGCGTGTTTGAAGAACAGGTGACCATTGAAGCCCTGAATGGGCTCACCCTACAGGGCGCAGGCGCGACTTTAACCACCATTAAGTCGCCGGTAACATTGACCTCGCTGTGGGGCGACCGTAAAGCTGTCGTCGGCATCCAGGCGAGCAATGATGTGACCGTGCAGGACCTGACCGTGGACGGCGCTGGCCGCAACAACGGCAACTACCGCATGTTCGGCATCCTGTTCCACAATGCCAGTGGCCTCATCGATCAGTTGGCGGTGAAGGACATCCGCTACACCCCGTTGGACGGCATGCAGAGCGGCGTCGCGATCTATGCCTACAATGAGGACAACACCCCGCGTGCGATTACGGTCAGCAATAACACCGTGACCGGCTATCAAAAGGGCGGCATTGTGATGAACGGCGTCGGTCTGACCGCGCACGTGGTCGATAACACCGTCACCGGTATTGGCCCGACCCCACTCATTGCCATGAACGGCATCCAGTTCGCTTACGGATCGACCGGAACGATCACCGGCAACGATATTTCCGGCCATGCCTACACCGGCGCCGATTATTCAGCCGCCGGCATCCTGATTTATGGTGCCTCTGGCATTGAAATCAGCCAGAATTTGATCCACGACAACCAGGTCGGCATCAGTATTTCAGATGATGCTTTCCTCGGCAACGGCGGTTCGGACAATCTCGTCATCGAATCCAACGATATCACCCATAATGCATGGGGCATTACCTCCAGCCACGAATTGGAAGCGAATTCAAACCTGGCGATCTCCTTCAACCGCATTGTGGGCAATACCACCGCTGGCATTGATAACAGCTCGGCAGTTGCGAACGCTGAAAACAACTGGTGGGGCTGCAATGCCGGACCGAACCAGACCGGCTGCGACACCTTCACCGGCGCAGTGGATGCCGTCGATGCGGATCCGTGGCTGACGCTGACCTTCACAGCCGATCAGACCCAGTTGACCGCGGGCGGTGATATCAACCTGACCACCCGCCTGACCCGTAATTCAGCCGGCACAGATACCTCGTTGCTCGGCATGGTCATGGACGGCATCCCGGCGGCGTTTGAAGCCAGCTACGGTACCTTAAATCCGACCAGCGGCAACCTGGTGAATGCAACTGCGGCGACTGTCCTGTCGGTCCCCGATCCGGTTACCGTCACTTCAGCCACTGCCTCCGTGACGGTTGACAACCAGACTGTGACCGTCATTTTCGGCGGGTTGAAGTACATCTTCCTGCCAGTCATCTCCAATTAATAAAGCGCATCAGAGCAGCGGGCGGAGAATTCTCCGTCCGCTTTTTTTATCCAACTGGTAGAACTTAATTTCTTGACCGGCTGTGATAAAATCGTGTCATGACCCAGGTTTCCGAGCATATCCAGCAAATTCTCGACACCCTGCCCAACAAACCCGGCTGCTACATCATGAAAAACAGCGCCGGCGAGATCATTTACGTGGGAAAAGCCATCAATTTGCGCAACCGGGTGCGCTCGTACTTCCACACGCCCACCGAACTCGAATTCAAAACGCGCCAACTGGTCAAGCACATCGCCCATATCGAGTGGATCGTGGTCGGCTCGGAACTCGAAGCGCTCATCCT
>CAZHYQ010000013.1:24440-80746 GCA_964536805.1 uncultured Longilinea sp. | reverse complement strand
GTAATTTGGAATAGCTATTAGCTATTTTCCTGTAAACGTATTTCAGGACTTGACAGCGTTAGCCATTAGCCGTTAGCGATTAGCCGTTAGCCGTTAGCCCGGCTCCAGCGGATTCTTTATAGGAGAGCGGGTGAATTGCGGTGCTCGACGTCGGATCTCCGGGGGAGTGTATCCGCAATTTCAGTGCATCCCCAATCCCCCTGCGATCCGACCTACCCCGGTTGGTTTTTTTTCGACGCTAAGGAAGAAACCAACCGTAGGTCGGGCACCTGCCCTGTCAGGGTTGAGGGGAAACTAAATGTATTTTGAGGAGGAAAGAACCGCAAAGCAGAATCGGTTACTCCCGAAACCCGACGTCACGAGCCGATGAATGGGGTTGCCCGACGTCGGATGTTCCTTCCCTTACTTCCCCAACACCGGCAAATAGATCATCTGGCCCTCGCCAATCCAAAGGCGGTAAATCGCGTCCGTGCCATACAAATCCGCGCCGAGCGGCTCGATCTTCACCAGGTACGTCCCCGCGGACGGGGCGGTCCATTTCAGCAGGGCGCTCTGCCCCACCCCACCGGACTGGACCGAAGCCAACGGGCTGGCAGGGTTGGCCTGCGCATACAGGTTGACCCTGACCGCCGCGCCGCCGGAAACCGAACGCGCCATCACCATCAGGTCCTGCCCCGCGGTTGCGCTGAACTTGACCCAATCGGCGTCGTTGCTGCCGCACAGGTTGTGATTCTGGGCCGCGGCGCCCATGACCACCGTCACCGCACCGCCTGAGGTATCATCGCCGTTTTCGAACGCATCGCCGCTGCAGGACGAAGCCAGTTTGACCGAGGTCTCCGCCGATGCCGGGAAGGCTTCGGCGTTGCCGGCTTTGTCAAACGCGCGCATGCGGAAATAATAGGTCGTCCCGGGCTGCCCGATGAACCAGTAATCGCGCACGCTGGCGGCGATGCTGGCATTGACCGTCGACCAGCTGGTGCCGTTGGTGGAAGACTGCAATTCGAACCGCTCCAGGCCAACGCCGGCATCCGATGCGCTCCATTGCAGCTGCACCGCTGAAGAATTAACGCCGGCCGGTAGGGGCTGTAGTTGCGAAACCGGTGCACTGGCATCGATCTGCAATCCAAAGCGCGCGTCCGTGTAGGAATTGCCAGCGAAATCTATGGCCTGCGCCGCCAGCGCCGAACCTGTGAAATTGGGCAGCGCCGCCGGATTGATGCCCAGCGACCAGCCGTCTGCGCCGTTGCTGTCGGAACCCAGCAACTGCCAGGAACCGTTCGTCCAGTCGGCCGTATGCCACAGAAAATCGACGCGCGCCACGCCGGAGCCGGAATCGCTGGCCTGGGCCGTGACGGTTGCATTGCTGCCCGGCAGCCAGACGTCGGCCGGGATGGTCAAGGTCAGGCTGGGCGCTTGCACATCACTGAGCAGGGTCAGGGTGTAAGTGTCGCCCGCGCTGCCCACGCCGGGGTGGTCCGCGGCGCGTACCCGCAGGTAGTAATTCCCCGCGCTCGCCACCACCACGCCCACGCTTTGCGTGCTGCTCTGCAGCACCGAGCGCCCGTCGCTGCCCAGCAGCGCCACTTCCAGCGGCGCGCCGTTCGCGCTGATACCGGCGCCGATGCGCTGCCCGGCGGCTGCGCTGAAGACGTAATAATCCACGTCGCCGGCCGGGCAGATGCCCCCCTGCACGTTCGCGCCAATGCTGATGGCCGTCGCCGAGCCGGGAACGTCATTGCTGCTTTCGGCGCAGCCCGGCAAAGCGCCGGCGAAAACGCGCACGTTGTCGATCGCCCAGCCGCGCACGCCGCCGTTGAAATATCGGTCCACAATGTCAAAATGGAAGCGCAGCCGCACGCTTTGCCCGGCGTAGGGCGAAAGATCGATCCACGAACTGGAGAGCCAGGCGTCCATACGCTCGCCGGATAACTGCTGCAAATTCACAAAACGCCCGCCGTTGACCGAAATCTGCACCCAGCGCTGATCCCAGTAGGGCGCGGCGCTTTCGGTCTGGGTGTTGTAGTCGAAGGCCAGCCAGGAAGCGCCGGCCGGGACGGTGAAGGGCGGCGAAGTCAGGTCGCTGGCGCCCACCGTGGGTGAACCGATATCCCCGTCGTTGGGGTCGTTATAAAACCAACCGGTCAGGCTGCGCCCGCCCAGCGAGTAGTTAGCAACGGAACGCCACAATCCGGCGCTGGTGGCCGTCCAACCGCTGGTATCTTCCATTTGCACCGCTGGCACGCTGATGGCCGGCGCGGAGGGCAGCCCGGCAGCCGCCACCGTGAAGGGCAGGCTGTTCGAGACCGTCGTGCCAGTGATGGTCTTCGCGGTCACCGTCCAGGTGTAGTCGCCGGCCGGCAGCGAGCCCACCGACCAGCCGTTTGAATCCGTCCAACCCTGCGAGAGCGCCAGCGGCCCGCTCAACGCCGACTGGAAGCTGACCGCGCCGGGCGCGGCCCAGTCCAGCACCAGCGAATCGGCGCTGGTGACCGCCGCGGTAGTCACGTTGAAGGGCGTGCTGAGCGCGGGTGGATCAATCTCCAGCGTGCGCGCAGCCACGCGAATCGAGGACATCATATTATCCCCCAGGCGGTTATCCGCCAGGCTGGGGTCGTTTTGCGCGATGGTTTCCGAACGGCCGGTCAGGTTGGGTTGTTCGTAGAGCAGTGCCTCCACGCTGCTGCCCACCAGCAGCGACGAAAGCGCGTTATCAGGCAGCGGCGAGAACTTGCTGGCAGTCTCATAATTGCCCGCCGCCAGCAGCTTGCAACTGCCGCTGTAATTGACGCCGCTGAAGATCGCCACCTGGTTGGCCGTCGGCTGGCAGGCGGGCGGTTTGGCCGGACAAGCGGTGTTGTTGATCACCCCCCGCGCGCTTTGCGGGTCGGGCGAGGCGTTGCCCTCGTAGTCCCACACGCGCACCGCCACGTCAAGCGGGCCGACCGGCGCGCCAACGTCGCACAGGTTCACGTCCATGATGTACGACTCGGAGGTTGCCCCGGTCAACGTCTGCGCCGCGCCCACCGGCACCCAGGCGCCGTCAATTTTGGCAATGGTTTGCGCCTTGGTCACGCCCAGGTCGTCCGAGGCCGTGCCCGCCACCAGCAAGCTGCCGTCGCCGATCATTTCGCCGGGCGCTGGCAGCGTGAGCTGCGCGTTGGGCGGGTTGGCGCCGTGATTGCCCGAAACATACCAGTCGCCCTCGATGCACTCATCATAGGGGTCGTCCACCGCCCAGGTGGTTTCATTGCAGGTGCGCGGGCGGCCGCCGTTGACGGGCACGTCCGCGAAGGTGATATCCTCCGACGTCCCCCAGTAGTAGCCGCTGGAGGAAAAATAAACCGAGGTGGCCACGTGAAAATGCAGGTGATTGCCGGTGGAATAGCCGGTGTCGTCGGCATTGCCGATGTACTGCCCCTGCATCACCGGCGCGCCCACCACCTTGAGCGCCGCCGGGATCGATCCCTGTGCCAGGTGCAAATAGATCTGATAGGTCACCGGCGTGGTGCTCGAATCCTTGATGGTCATGTAGTTGGTACAGGAGGTGGAACCGTTCGGGCAGGAATCGCTGGCGCCGTAAATGCTGCCGCCCTTGGCTGCCAGCAGCGGGAACATGCTGCCGTCGGCAAAATCGAAGGCCCATCGGCAGGTGGTCGGGCAGGAAGCGCCCACGCCCCACACGTGCCAGATGCTGCCGGAAAGACGCACCGACTTGCCGCCCGCCCAGGGCAGCAGGTAGCCGCCAAAGACCTGGCCGCTGGTCTGCGGAGCGGAGGCCTGGTCGACCCCGGCGAACATCTCCAGTTCGGGCGTCACCAGGTCGGCCGGCAGCGCCTCGAAGGCCGCCCGCCAATCGGCCGAGGTGGGCAGTGTCACCGCCCATTGGGTTGAAGCCAGCGCCGAGCCGTCCTCGCTGCCGGTAAATTTAGCCAACGCCAGCCCCGGTTCCCCGGCGATCACCTCGCCGGTGGCGGCATCGCGGAAACCCAGCCACAGCACGGCCGATGTTCCATCCTGCGAATAAATGACGTTATCGATAAAAGGCTCGTACGGCAAAGGCGCCGCTTCGTCAGGAGAAAGTGCCAGCGCAGCCCCAAAGGCCGCCTGCAAATCCGCGGGGATCCCGGCGGCTTCCGCCACGGGCGGCTCATCCTGCGCCTGGACCGCGGGCAGCGAATTGAACAGCCCGCCCGACAATAAAAGCATGCCTACCAGCAATACCAGCCAACGCTTCATACCCGTCTCCCATCCATACCCCGCGGACCGGGTCCGGTGAAGCGGGCAGATTCGTCCTTCTGCCCGTCCTTTGCCGAAATCGGCCTGGCGGTTTCATTGCAACGCAAAATGCGGTCGGTTAATTGTAATAGAAGATGGTTGCAAGCCGGGTGCCAACCCGGCCTTATGACTCCAAAGATGATTCAGGAACTGCCAGGCCGGCCACAAAGACATCCAACCCGGTGATCAGGTCGCTCTGCCCGTTCTTGGAGTCCTCGTCAAGCTGCAGCAGGCGGTGGTAAATCGCGCGCAGATCGTCCATCGAAAAACGGCTCACCTGCCGCGCCAGCTTATTGGAGACAAAATCTTTTTGATTCAATAATCTGCCAATTTCCGCCGCGCTGCCGCCGTCATCCACGATCTCGCGCGCCTGAATCAGCAGGCGGTACTGGCGGGTGAGCATGCCGAACACCAGGCCGGGCTCCTGAAACTCCAGCAGCGTGTGCAGTGCGCGCAGCGCCTCGGCCGTACGGCCCTCCGCCGCTGCATCCACCAGTTCAAAGATATTCCCTTCACCCACCGGCATGCACAGGCGATCCACGTGCTCGGCTTCCACCGCGCGGCTGCCGGCATAGGTCAACAGTTTGGTAATTTCCTGTACAGCCAGTTCGGTGTTTGTTTCCACCGACGCAGCCAGCGTGCGCGCAGCTTCCGGCGTAAAAACCCCACCCTGCTTGCGCACCTCTTTTTGAATCCAGCCCGCCATGTCAGAAGGCGCCGGCAAAGCGCACACGCGCATCATCCCCTTGCCGCCGGCTTCCTCCACCCATTTGCGCAGCCAGTGCTTGCCGCGCATCACGTCCCAATCGCCGCGGAAAAGCTGGTCTTCCACCAGCAGCACCAGCGCGGTTTCACTCGGAACCTGCTCCAATAAAGTTAAGAATCGCTTCTGCCCCTCGGCGCCCTGCGCGCGCGCCAGCGGATGCGTGAGAATGACCAGCCGCCGCTCGCTCAAAAACGGCAGCGACCCGACCGCCGTGCGCAGATCTTCCTCGCTGGCGGTCTTCCCGTCCAGGCGGGTGGTGTTCATCTCGGCCAGACCGGGGTCGCCCATGCGCGCGATCAACTCGCGCACAAAGGCCTGCATGGCGTGCGTATCATCGCCATACAGCAGGTAGACGCTCGGCTTGGCGTTGGCAGGGGCGGCGGGCTGCATGCGCCGGCTCAGGCCTTTACCAGCACCCGGTGCAGTGGCATGTCCGAGCGCGCGTAGCGGATGATTTGATCAACATGCAGCGTGCCCACGTCCGGCGAAGTGGTCACCTTGGCCTGCAGCCAGGGTCCAAGCGGCTGGCTGAGGATGAGCCCGAAGGTGGCCAGCGCCACCACGATGGGCAGCCGATCGAAGCGCCGCCGCCCGCCCGAGGGCAGCATAGCCAGCCAGGCCAGACCGCCGGCAGCTATCCCGCTGGCCACAAAGTTGGTGCCGCAGTGCGGATGGATGGCCAGGCCGGTCTCGCCGGCCTTCATGCGGGCGATGGCCTGCGCCACCGCCGCTTCCAGATCCTCGGTGGGCACGCCGCCCACCACCCAGAACCCCTGGGCATCCGAATAGCCGGCCAGCGACAAGCGCGGATTTTTCTCAGCCAGCACCTGCAGCGTGGCATGCTCGATGCCGTGGTGGCGGCGGATGCGCTGAAATGGGAAGATTGCCAGAATGCGTTCCAGAGTCGACATGAGGCCTCCTTGGATGCGAATCCAATGTTGGCTTGATTCTACATTAGATTTAGGGGATTGGCGGATTCCATGCCATTTGGCGAGATATATAATTTCTTTTGAAGAATGAAATATAACAATGCCAAAATTACCAGGATTTGGGCCATTCCACCCACAACGTGCGCTGGACCTACGGATAAGGTTCTAAAATTTGGAATAAAATAGAAGGAAGAAATAGCCCTCCTTCCCACAATATCTCCGGCAATTTTCCCTTTTAAAATAAACAAGCATCCCTAGGATCGCATAATTATCGTATAAGGGTTTTTGATACAAAGTCTGTAAGTTTTGATCGTAATTTGATGAAAACCCATGGAAACCTGCAATCATAGCAAGATGCGGTTATCAATAGAATAGCCCTCGGTTGACTACATTTCTGGTAATAAAACCAGTAAAAGAAATAATGAGCACTATTACCAAAATTTTCGGGGATAGATTACGAAGATGAAATTTCTTCTTTTACCAAGGATTCTAAGACAATTTAGTGTTGCCATCCTTTTTTCGGGGTTGGCCATCCTTGTTACGCAGGAAAATAGAAAACGAAAGCAATGATACGAAAGCCAATAATAACGTCCAAAAAGGAATATTGTCGTAAAAACTCGGAACAAAAAATGTTATAGCAAGAATCACCAATTGTGAGAGAAATCCCGGCCATGAAGGGATGAACGCCAATCCCGAGGACATGCTTTGTTGGCTGGTGTATGGCAATAGAAACATTGAGCTCAAGAGAAGAGCGGAAATCGTCTGATCCTGCTTCCAGAATATCATTCCTCTATTCTTGATCATAAAAAACACCGACCAGAGTAGAACGAGCACGCCTATCGCAATCCAGATGGAATAACGGGCACTCAATGAGACATTATTAACGGACCAGTAAAATTGATTTTGGACAGATGGTTGGATAATGTTATTTAGCCACTGAACAAATAATGGCGGAGAACCAATCATACTGATCGGCACAAGAATTAAGCCAACGATGCCAAATTCCTTCAAATTGCTTTTCCAATCGGTTCGATTTGTCCATAAGTGGTACAGAATCAACAGAATTGTACATTGAGGTTTCAACATCAAAATGGATAGGGATACACCTCGAGCCAATGTTTCCCATTTCTTCCCTTGCGAATGTTCCCATAACAAGATCGGTAAAACAATTGCCAGAACATCCATGTTACTTTTCGTCATGGTGACCATAAAATAGGGTGATAACACGACCAGAAGGAAATTCACGAAGGGCCATTTTCGACTATAAGCCAACCATCCGATTGTAAGTACTGACAGCACTCGCGCACCAGCCGCCTGGATAAGGTAATATGGCAATAATAAGATTAAACCCCATGGTGGATAAACAAAATTTGGATTGTTGAGATAAGTATGAGGGATATCTGTCCAAAAATTATTGGTATTAAGATCCCAATCGATGGGCGGATTCTGCGGCATCCAGATAAAAAGGAAAGCAATCAAAAGGACGATTAATAATTGTAACCAGCCATATTCAGTGGTAGTAAAGGCTTGCATAATTGGGGTGAAGGTTTTATTGATTCTGTTCATTTTCAATTGATAAAATCCATTTTCGGCATTGATGCAATGGATAAATCTGTTTGTTTACAGGCAGTGGCGCCAACTGAAATTTCATAGAATCTCTGGTCTCTTTGCGCATTCAGTAAGGGTTTGTCTTCTTTACCACGTATCAAGACATCCTAGAATAAAAGCTCTTCCTTCTCACAATCCCCCGCCGGTGCAGCGAATAGCGCGCCAGCGTGCCCAGCACGCCAAAGCCGTATTTGAGCGAGCGGCCAAAATTGATTGAGGAGGCTTCGGGGAAGTAGCGCGTGTCGATGGGCACTTCGCGGAAAAAGAGGTTGTTGGCCATGCCCTGGGCAATGATTTCTGTATCGAAGACGAAATCGTCGCTGTTCTCTTCAAAGCGCACCGTCTCCAGGTATTTGCGCGTGTAGGCGCGAAAACCGGAGTGGATTTCGGTCAGGTAGCGCCGGAAGGCGATGTTGGCGCAGGCCGTCAGGAAGATGTTGGCGGTGTACTTCCACCATGGCATGCCGCCCTCCATGGGGTGGCCGCCCAGCATGCGCGAGCCGAAAGCCGCGTCGGCTTCGCCGCGCAGCAGCGGGTAGATCAGGTCCGGGATCACTTTGGCGTCGTACTGGTGGTCGGGGTGCAGCATCACCACGATGTCGGCGCCCTGCGCCAGCGCTTCGCGGTAGCAGGTCTTTTGGTTGGCGCCGTAGCCTCGGTTTTTGGGGTGCACAAACACGCTCAATCCCAGCTTGCGCGCCAGCGCCACCGTGCCGTCGCGCGAGGCATCGTCCACCAGGATGACGTGCTGGCGATATTCAGCCGGAATTTCGTGCAAGGTGCGCTCCAGCGTCTTTTCGGCGTTATAGGCCGGCAGTACGATGACTATTTTGGCATCTGTTTGGAGATTCATTGGGCTGGCTTTCAAACGGGATGATGTCGAAGTGTAGCTGAAAACGGTTAACGGTACAAGGTTTATGCCATCTGTAACACGCGGCCGGCTGCCAGTCCTTTATCGCGTATGCCAGAAACCCACTTCACACAGCGACTTTTCTCTTTTCCCCCTATTGACAAACGCCATCAATCGTTATACAATTCATACAATGATACATTGATACAATTATTGGAGGTGTGCATGCCCTTTTTGCCGCTGGTGCTGGATTTTCGTTCGGGCGTACCCATCTACACCCAAATCGTCGAGCAGATGCAAGACCGGGTGTGGAGCGGTACGCTGCGCCCGGGCGACCAGTTGCCCACCGTCCGGCAGTTGGCCAGTGAACTGCGCGTCAATTTCAATACCGTGGCGCGGGCCTACCGCATCCTCGATGAGGCCGGCCTGATCTCCACCCAGCAGGGCCGCGGCACCTACATCCTGGAGCAGCCCTCCCCCGGCGCGGCGAAAGTGCTGCGCCAGGAGGCTCTATCTGGGCTGACGCGGCGCTGGCTGGCCGAGCTTTCGCGCCTGGGCTACACCCCTGCGGACGCCGCCGAAGAAGCAGCCCGCCAGATTGACGATTGGAAAAATGGCAAAGCGCCAGATGAACCAGTCGATAACTCATCCATTCCTTAGTATTGCGAGGATCAAATGCAAAGAAAAAGCTCCACCGAAACAAATTCGAATCTTTTCAACCCAAACAGCCCGCTCAAGCCGGAAAAAAAGGTCCAGCAGAGCATGGAAGACGCCCATATGAACGGCGTGGCGCTGTTCCTGTGCATCCTGGCCATCCTGCTGGGCGTGGGTCTGGCCATTTACATGGATGAAAACGGCTTTGGCACCGGCTGGACGCTGGTGGTCAGCATCGGGTTGATGCTGGTTGGCATGATCATCCTCTATTCGCTGCGCATGGCGCGCCAGTGGGAAAAAGCGGTGGTGCTGCGCCTGGGCAAGTTCCATAACCTGCGCGGACCGGGCATGTTCTGGCTGTTTCCGCTGGTAGACGCCGTTACCATCTGGGTCGACCAGCGCGTGATGGTCACCCCCTTCAGCGCCGAAAAGACCCTCACCCGCGATACGGTGCCCGTCAATGTGGACGCGGTGCTGTTCTGGGTGGTGTGGGATGCCGAAAAAGCCGCCCTGGAGGTGGAGAATTATAAGGTTGCCATCGCCTGGGCCGCCCAGACCGCGCTGCGCGAGGTCATCGGGCAGATGACGCTGGCCGACATCCTGATCGGGCGCGCTAAAATGGACGCCGACCTGCAGAAGATCATCGATGAACGCACCACGCCCTGGGGCATCACCGTGCAGTCGGTCGAAATCCGCGACGTGATCATCCCGCAGGACCTAGAAGACGCCATGAGCCGCCAGGCACAGGCCGAACGCGAACGCCAGTCGCGCATCATCCTGGGCGAAAGCGAGAAGCAAATCGCCTCCAGCTTCGCGCAAGCCTCCGAATCCTACATCAATAACCCCACCGCCCTGCACCTGCGCGCCATGAACATGCTCTTTGAAGGCCTCAAGCAGAAAGGCGCACTGGTCATCGTGCCTTCCAGCGCGGTGGATACCATGAACCTGGGCGGCTTGACCGGCATGATCTCGCTGGCGCAGAACGCGCAGGAGAAACGGGACGCGGAATCGTAAAGCGTGAGGCGTAAGCCGTGAATCGTGAGTGAAATCCAGTTCTGAGTTCCGGGTCGATGTGTTCTGAGGGGGTGCGCCAAATACCGCTCCCCCAGAACACAAAACCCTACTCTCAGAACCCATTGACCCATGACCTGCCTGTTTCACGTGAAACATTCCAAATTCTTTTCCTTCAGAAACATGCCCTGTGCTGAGCATGCTCAGCACAGGGTCAGCATTCAGCAATTTCCTTTTTTTTTGGCAGCAATTAGGATCCTACTATGACTCAAACTCTTGATAAACGCCGCCTGCTCATTTTTCTCGCAATCGCCTTCGGCATTGCTTGGGCCACCGGGCTGGTGATTGCCTTGACCGGCGGCATTGTGGGCAGCCCTTCGCTGGTGCCGGGTTCGCCCTACACCCTGGCCATCGTGCTGATGGCCACCGCTTATATGGGCGCACCGGCCATTGCGCACGTTCTGACCCGCCTGATCACCCGCGAAGGCTGGCAAAATGTTGGGCTGCAGCCGAAATTCCGCCACGGCTGGCCGCTGTGGCTGGCGGCCTGGGTGCTGCCGGCGGTTTTCACCATCCTGGGCGCGGCGGTGTACTATTTGTTCTTCCCGGCGGCGTTTGACCCCCAATTGACCTCCGTGCAGGCCATGCTGAAGCAGGCCGGCGCATCCGGGGCGGCTTTTACCCCGGTGACGCTGGTCTTATTCGAAACGCTGCAGGCGGTGCTGATCTCACCGCTGCTCAACAGCCTGTTCACCTTCGGCGAGGAGTTCGGCTGGCGCGCCTACCTGCTGCCCAAACTGATGCCGCTGGGCGGCCGCCGGGCGGTTCTGGTTTCCGGCGTCATCTGGGGCGTCTGGCACTGGCCGGTCATCGCCATGGGACATAACTACGGGCTGGATTATCCAGGCTACCCATGGCTGGGCATGCTGTTGATGGTGCTGGTTTGCATCGGCCTGGGTTCGTTTCTCTCCTGGGTCACCCTGCGCGCCGGCAGCGTCTGGCCGGCCGTCATCGGCCACGCCGCCATCAACGGCATCAGCGCCCTGGGCACGCTGGCATTAAAGCCCGGGGCTGGCAACGTCCTGCTGGGCCCGCTGCCGGTGGGAATCATCGGCATGAGCGCCTGGATGCTGGCAGCGGTTCTGATCTTCGCCTCTCGCAAGGCGCTGCAGCCGGTCGAGGAAGAGAATTTAGCTGGTAACAACCTGCCCTGAAAGGGTTAGCTCTTAGCGGCCTGCCCTGGAAGGGTTAGCAGCAAGCGGTTAGCGGTTTACACAAGACAGAGGTGGAAGAAGTATTCCGCCTCTGTTTTTAATTCTGAAAGTTGTTTCACGTGAAACACGCTGTTCTTCACACCTCAAAGGTTGCACAGCGATGGCTCACGCTTCGCGTTTTACGGCTCACGATTCCCCACATCAACCCATCGCCCCCTTTTCCCACATGCTATAATCTTCACAAAGGGAACATGCCATGCCTATTTCCGAGCTTGAAATCTTGTTGCGGCTGTTGCTGGCGGCTGGTTTGGGTGCGCTGATCGGTTTCGAGCGTGAAACCCATGGTCAGGCTGCTGGGCTGCGCACGCACATGATCCTGGCGGTCGGCGCGACGTTGGCCATGACGCTTTCGATCAACCTGGCCAGCGGCAGCGGCGGCGACCCCGCGCGGTTGGCGGCGCAGGTGGTCTCCGGCATCGGTTTCCTCGGCGCGGGCGCCATTTTGCGTTACGGTGCATCCATCCGCGGCCTCACCACGGCCACCTCGCTGTGGACGCTGGCCATCGTCGGTCTGGCGGTCGGCGCCGGGCAATACCTGGTCGGCGCTGCCACAACCGTTTTCCTGCTGATCATTCTCTCCCTGCTCGACCTGGTTGAAAAATTCGTCGTGCGCGCCCGCGTGCAAATCCCGCTGATGATCAATGGCAAAGATGACCTCCTGCGCATCGATGAACTGCGCGCCCTGCTCAAGAAGCATCATATCGAGATGTCGAACCTGTACGTCAATAAAAACATCAAAAAACAGTCTGTCACGCTGCGCGTGATGGTCACTTATTCGGGTAAAATGCCCATCCAACCCTTGCTGGACGATCTCTCCGCGCTGCCGGGCGTGCACACCTTCCAATTGGGCGAGCCGACGCAGCAGACCTAGCGGTTAGCTTTTAGCGATTAGCTATTGGCTTTTAGCGATTAGCTTTTAGCTTTTAGCGTTTAGCAATTAGCTTTTGGTTATGAGCTAACAGCTAACAGCTAACGGCTAACAGCCAACAACATCCTTCCCCAGTTCGGCGGCACTGTAACGGCCGCTGTTGAATTTTGCACGGTAAATTCTTCGCCCGGGTTGAGCAAATCCAACAGTCGCGCGTTTTGGAACGGCAGTGTCACCTCCAGCGCCGCCGGCGTATCGGCGGCATTCAACACCACCAGCACGTCCTCGCCCGCCAGGCCGCGCAGGAAGGCGAATTGCTGCGGCGCAACATGCACCTCCCTGTAATCGCCGCGCTGCAAGGCCGGCGAAGCCTTGCGAACCTCGGCCAGCCGGCGCAGGGCGGCAGGCAGCGCCGGTTGCGGCGCACTTTGGGCCGCCTGCGCCAGATCCATCATTGGACGTAAAGGCGCGTCACTGTGCGGGTTCCGGGCGCCGGTCATGCCCCATTCGCTGCCGTAATAGATGGAAGGAACCCCCGGCATGCTGAACAGCAGCGCGTACAGCGGGTAAAGCTGGCGGGCATCCTTCAGGCGGCTGGCCACCCGGTCGACATCGTGGTTGTCGGCGAAATTGTACAGCGCTTTACCCTGATAAACCCCTCCCGCGCCGAACTGGCGCCGCAGCGCGTAGGCGATCTCGTGATAATTCTGGTCGTTCAGGCTGGAATACAGACCCTTATAGCACTCGTAATTGGTGGCCGAATCGCAGCGGCCGGGCGCTAGAAGTCGGCCGTAATCGCCGAAGACGATCTCGCCCATCAGCCAGAAGTCGCTGCGCAGCGCGCGGCAGTGCGCCCCCAGCGCGTCCAGAAAGCCGTCCGAAAGCTGATCGGCGGCATCCAGGCGCAGGCCGTCGATGCCGAACTGCTCCACCCAGGTTGTCACCGCGTCCAGCAGGTGGCGGCGCACATCCGGGTGCCCGCCGTCGAGGCGCACCAGATCGTAATTGCCGGCCCAGCCCTGGTAGGCAAAAACATCCCCGTACGGGCTGCGGCGGTTGAAGTCCAGCCCGCTGAACCAGCTGGCGTAGGGCGAATGCTGCCCGTTAGCCTGCACATCGCGAAAGGCCCAGAAATCGCGCCCGACGTGGTTGAACACGCCGTCCAGCACCAGGCGCAGGCCGCGCCGGTGCAGCTCGCGCGCAAAGGCGGCCAGCGTTTCGTTGCTGCCCAGGCGCCGGTCCACGCGGTAGTAATCGGCGGTGTCGTAGCCGTGCGCGCTCGACTCGAACAACGGACCCAGGTAGAGCGCGTTAGCGCCCAGCGCCTGGATCTGGTCGAGCCAGGGGTAAAGCTGCTCCAGGCGCGCGACCGGCGGGGCGGCAAAGTCGTTGCGCTGCGGCGCGCCGGTCAGCCCCAGCAGGTAGATATGGTAGAAAATGGCCTGATCAGCCCAGGGATGGTTCATGGTCGTTTCTCCGTAGTTGCGATATTACTTACCGGTAGGTATATAATTGTGATGAGTCAATAAGTGAGGTGTTCTGTGGAAGAGAAGAATAAAGCGTCAAACAATTCAGATTAATGAGGCTAATAGCAGGTTTCTTCCTCAGAACTCAGTAACTCTGAACTCAGAACGTCTCACCCGCTATAAATCCCATACTGGAACTGCCGCACCACGCGGTAGACCAGTTCATCGTTCAATTCAAGGCGGCCGTTCAGCCACAGCGCGATGCAATTGTTCAACGTCCCAATGAAGGTGGCAGCGAACAGCTCCTGCCGGCCGGCCAGGTTGCCGTGGTCGCGAACGGCAGCCGTAAACAGGCGCGCCACCGCCTGGTACTGCTGCTCGTTGCGCTCAGCCACCTGCTGCCAGGCTTCGGTTTCGCGCGGCGCGAAGTACAGCCCAAGCTGCATTCGGTAGAACAGCGGGTGAGAGCGGGCAAAGTCGAAATAGGCGCGCGCCAGGGTTTCCAGCGCAAGCGGCAGGTCGCCGCGATATGCAGCAGCCGCTTCGACGGCGCGCGTCAGCGGTCCGTGTTGTTCATCCATCAGCGCCTGCAACAGGCCGGACTTGCTGCCAAAGTAGTGGTAGAGGGTCGGTTTGGTCACGCCGGCTGCCTCGGCCACTTCCTGCACGCCCACCGCGTCGTAGCCTCGCGCGGCGAACAGTTCCAGGGCCACCTGCAAAATGGTCGATTTGTTATCCATGAGCGTCATTATACCGATCGGTATAATACTTGTCAAGGGGGAAAAGGGTAACGGCCCGGAGGATATGCGGTATAATTAATCATCATCAAGAAACTTGTGGCGATGAGGCTCGCCGTAACTGTCGCCAGACTGATAGCCTCTACTGGAGCGAATGCTCGGTGGAGGCTATTTTTATTTACCGGGCAATCAGGATGGCATGGTTAACCAGTTTTTCGCTTACCGGCAATCGAGCTTGCACTGGTTGACCGTAATCTCTATCCATAGGAAACAAAATGGCCTTCCAAAGCGTTCTTTTTACGCAAATCGATGCTCGCGCAAAGAAAGATTGGATTTCCATCCCGGATTGTTTTACGGACTTAAACCTGGACCAGGTGATTGAAGCCGTCACCGCAGGAAAACAGGAATACGACCTGAAGCCTTTCTTCTATGCTCCCCTCAATGATCTAGAATCGGTCGAATACAGGCATGAGGTCTTCCGGGATTTGGAAAATGAAAGCGTCCTAAAAAGCATCCGGGATTTTGCCGACAAGATGATCCTCGTCCGCAGATATTTGCGCATGATTGAAAAATTAAATTATTTGAACCACCGGGAAGGCTGGTTCCTGGAAGCCGCGGTTGTTTATTGCGATGCCGTCAGCGGTCTGGCCAACGACCTGAATGGGCTGGACATTCAGTCAAAAGCGCTGGCGGACTTCCGGGCTTATGCCAATGAGTATGCCTCCTCTCCGCAGTTCATAACCCTGCTGGCCGAAACGCAGGCCCGAAAAACGGATTTATCAGGCATTCAATACAGCGTGGTCATCAAGGAGAACCGGGTCAGGGTTCGCAAATACGAATCGGAAATTGATTACAGCAGCGAGGTGGAACGCACTTTTGAGAAATTCAAACAGGGCGGTGTGAAGAGCTACCGCATTGACCTGATCCGTTCCTCGGGAATGAACCATGTGGAAGCGCAAATACTGGATTGCGTGGCGAAACTTTACCCGGATATCTTTAAAGAGTTGGATTTGTTTTTCCGGAAGCACGATGGTTTTGTAGATGAAATCATTCTGACCTTTGACCGCCAGATTCAATTCTACGTTTCCTATCTGGAGTTTATCGAGAAGATTAAGGCAAAGGGTCTTGATTTTTGTTATCCCAAAGTGTCAAAAGAAGAAAAAGACATTCACGCCCAACAGACTTTTGACATTGCCCTGGCAAATTCGCGCATCAATGATCCATCCCCTCTGGTTTGTAATGATTTTTTCCTGGAAGGCAAGGAAAGGGTGATTGTGGTTTCCGGACCGAACCAGGGAGGGAAAACGACTTTCGCAAGGATGTTCGGTTCACTTCACTACCTGGCCAGTCTCGGGTGCCCCGTTCCAGGCCGGGATACAAAACTATTTCTTTTTGATCGAATCTTCACGCATTTCGAGAAGGAAGAGGATATCCAGAATTTGCGCGGAAAGCTGCAGGACGACTTGATCCGCATTCACTCCGTTCTGGAACAGGCGACTTCTGACAGCATCATCATCATGAATGAAATATTTACTTCCACAACCCTTAAGGATGCGGTTTTTCTGAGCAAGGAAATTATGACCAGGATCATACAGCTGGGGGCACTGTGCGTCTGTGTTTCATTTATCGATGAACTGTCCACGCTGAGCGAGCAAACGGTGAGCATGGTCAGTACGGTTTTTCCAGAAAATCCAACCGAAAGGACCTTCCAGATCGTCCGCATGCCGGCGGATGGACTTTCCTATGCAATTTGCATTGCCGAAAAACACCATCTTACCTACAACCGCATCAAAGAACGGATTGCGCAATGAAAGCATTCTTAATGTTTCGCGACCGCGATTTCAATCCGCAGCAACCCCTGCCTGTCAATGCAGCGGACCTGGTTCAGGATCTGGAACTGGAAACACTGTTCAACGCCATGTCGCTTGGGGATAAGTTCCTGCATAATATCGCCAAAGCAGCCATCCTGACCAGCCTCGATGATCTGGATTCAATTTTGTACCGCCAGGAAATCTTGAAAGATTGCCTGAATAACCCGGCCGCGATCGAGGAAATGTATCAAATTCCCATTGAAGGGATCGAACGCAAGCGTCACGGCTGGTTGGGCATATTTACGCGTTCACCCGGCGGGGTTTTAACGAGCGCGGTTGAAATCATGTTAATGAATGTCGAGTTATTGAAGCATCTCAAGCGGATTGCCGATGACTGCGCCAATGCTTTCCATTCAGAAGGTTTTGTTCGTTTCTTCGCGATGATTAAAACGGAACTGGACGCCGATTATTTCGCGACCGTCGAGTACCACCTTAAACAATTGAAGTTCCATGAGGGCGTTTTGATCAGCGCCGAATTGGGGAAGGGCAACGAGGGCACCAATTATGTGCTGCGCCTCCCGAATTCCAAAAACAAGCATTGGATCAAAGAAGTTTTCAGTAAAAAATCTCCTGTCTACTCCTTCACAATTGCTGAAAGGGATGATTCCGGCGCCCGCGCATTGGGCGATCTGAAAGATATTGGCGTCAATTCAGTGGCCGATGCTTTGGCGCAAGCCACCGAGCATATCGAAAGTTTCCTCAATATGCTCCGCTGCGAACTTGCTTTTTACATTGGCTGCATTAATCTCAAGAAGCAGCTGGATCAAATGAATAACCCGACTAGCTTTCCCGTCCCTATCGCGGTGAATGAGCGGAAACATGCCTTTCAAGGTATGTACGATGTGAGCCTGGCATTGACTATGAAACAGGAAATTGTCGGCAATGATGTCAATGCCGATGCGAAAAACCTGGCGATCATCACTGGCGCAAACCAGGGAGGAAAATCAACCTTCCTGCGCAGCATTGGCCTGGCGCAGCTCATGATGCAAGCCGGCATGTACGTACCCGCGCGTGATTTTTGCGCCAATTTGTGCCAGGGCATATTCACCCATTACCGGCACAAAGAAGATGCTTCGATGCGGAGCGGCAAGTTGGACGAGGAATTAAGCAGAATGAGCGTCATTGTGGATCAGATCAAACCCAACGCCTTGATGCTGTTTAACGAATCGTTCGCGGCGACCAATGAACGGGAAGGCTCCGAGATTGCCCGGCAAATTACCAGCGCGTTACTGGAAAGGAACGTCAAAGTTTTCTTTGTCACCCACATGTACGAGTTCGCGCGGATATTCTTTGAAAAACACATGCCGGATGCGATCTTCCTGCGGGCAGAAAGAAAGGCGGGTGGAAGACGGACCTTTAAACTGCTGGAAGGCGATCCTTTACCGACCAGTTATGGAGAAGATGTTTACAATACTGTTTTTGGGGGAAATAAATAAAGTTTGGGCTCGTAATGCAGCCCTGCGATTGGATTTTATCCGGTATTTTTATCCCATTCTTCCGGTTGCCGCCCGCTTTCCAGCATATCCAACACGTCTTTTGCCAAATGTGCCACAAGCTGGGAAGGATGGTGAAGCGCTTTGGCAAGAATGTTTTTTCTTCCTGGATCTTCCATTTTGGCGACTGCCAACAAAATCGCCCTCAGAAAGAAGTAATTTTCTTCGTCGCTTTCCAAAATCTTTTGAAATTCCGGCAATGCGCGCTTGCACTGCCGGATTCCCAGTATTTGAGCTGCCATGATCCGGCGTTCTGGTACCGAATGCCTTAATGCCGCGATAAGCTTGTCGTCATAATCATATTTGATGAAATCGTTCAGGACATAACCACAATTGGGACACGTTGATTGGTCTTCAGTAATGATCTCCCAGCAGCGAGGACAATAATAGGTCAGCATTTTGCCGATTTGTGTATCAGTCCTCGAGATGGCAGGTATCGTTCATGGTGCAAAGCGTAAAACCCTGGTCATTTGATTCAATCAGGTTGATGGCACAGGGGTCCTGCTTCAAACGCCAAAAATGATCGCTGCCCAATCCCAGGATCCCGAGCAGGATCAGCCGGTTAACCACCGTGTGGCTTACCAGGGCCACAGTCCTGTTTGGATAGTCTGTACGAATCGAGGCAACCCTGGCCATGGCGCGGGTTTGTACCTCAATCAGGCTTTCCCCGCCAGGGATCTGCGCCCGCTCAGGGTGTTCATACCATAATTCAATCTGTTCCGGCCATCTGGCTCTGGCGTCATCGGGGGTCAGGCCCTGCCAATCGCCGTAGTCGATATCCATCAGGGCAGGGTCAGACTCAACTTGCAGATTTTGCAATTCGGCAATCATCTGGGCGGTTTGGGTGGCCCTTTTTAACGGACTCGAAAAGATGGCGGCAGGTTGCCAGAGTTTGTGAATGCGGGAAGCGGTTTTTCTGGCCTGTTCCAGACCGGTTGCGTTCAGCTCAATGTCTATTCTTCCGCGGAACCGCTCAACCCGGTTCCACTCGGTCTGCCCGTGGCGGACAAGAAGGATGGCAGCCATTGATTCAACACTCCCAAGAAAAATGGCCGGGGGATAACCCCGGCCATTTTGACTTTAGCCAATCAGCGCACAAACGCTTTGCGGCCGGCGTAAATGGCCGCATCACCCAACTCTTCTTCAATTCGCATGAGCTGGTTGTATTTTTCCAACCGTTCGCCGCGGCAGGGCGCACCCGTTTTGAGGTGCCCGGTGCTCATGGCCACCGTGAAATCAGCGATGAAGCTGTCCACGGTCTCGCCTGAACGGTGAGAAACCATGGCTCCCCAACCGGCCTTGCGCGCCATCTCGATGGTGGCAATCGTTTCAGACAGGGTGCCGATCTGGTTGAGCTTGATTAATACCGCGTTGGCAACATTCTCGCGGATGCCTCTGGCAACCCGCTCCACATTGGTGACAAACAAATCATCGCCCACCAGTTCAATCTTATCGCCGATGGTCTGGTTGAGCAGCTTCCAACCATCCCAATCATCTTCCGCCAGGCCGTCCTCCAGCACAACAATGGGATATTTCTTGACCCACTCGGCATACATCGCGACCATCTCGGCAGAGGTCACCTTCTTGCCCTCGGTGCGCAGGTTATAGAAGCCGTCCTCGTAGAAACCGCTGGAGGCCGGATCCAGGGCGATGCAGATCTGTTCGCCCGGTTTGTAGCCGGCTTTTTCAATGGCTTTCAGGATCACTTCCACGGCTTCGGCATTGGTCTTCAGGGCTGGCGCAAATCCGCCTTCGTCGCCGACGCCCACCGTGTAGCCGGCCGATTTCAAAACGCCTTTGAGGGAATGATAAACCTCGCTGCCCCAGCGCAGGGCTTCGCGGAAGTTGGGCGCGCCCACCGGGGCAATCATAAACTCCTGCAGGTCGGTACCCTGCCAGTTGGCATGCACGCCGCCGTTGAGAATGTTGAACATCGGAACCGGCAAAAGTTTTGCGGTCACGCCGCCCAGGTAACGATAAAGCGGCAGGCCGACTTCCTCGGCGGCAGCGCGGGCAACCGCCAGGCTGACGCCCAAAATGGCATTGGCGCCAAATTTACTCTTGTTCGGCGTGCCGTCCAGATCGAGCATCGCCTTATCCACGGCCGATTGGTCGATGGCATCCATCCCGATGATGGCTTCCGTAATTTCCTTGTTGACATGCGAAACTGCTTTGAGAACGCCTTTGCCGCTGTAGCGGGATTTATCTTCATCCCGCAGTTCGAGCGCTTCGTGCACCCCGGTGGATGCCCCGGAAGGTACGGCTGCCCGGCCAAAAGCACCGCTCTCCAACAGTACATCCACTTCAACGGTCGGGTTGCCTCTTGAATCAAGAATCTCGCGGGCATGAATTGAATCAATACTGGACATAAAACAATGCTCCTATTCAAATATGGTGGCAGAACGGGTATAAAAAAGCCTCTGGCTTGGGTTGTGTTCAAGACAGAAGCTATCAGCCGTGGTCGGCGGTTCGATTATTCACAAGCGAGCTTCATCGCTAAACAATTTTAACGCTTCTCATCCAAGAGTCAAGCAAATGCCAAAGTCCTGAAGCGATTGGACACCGCAGGCAGTCCGTTCCTGGAAGCCAAATCCAGGCGTGCCGTGGATGTTCGCTTTCCTGTTCTTTTAGTGTGCAATCTCCCCGGATGGTTTTTGCGTCGCCATCCTGCTCAATTCCAAAGCAATTCCGGCAAAATGGTCGATGGCCGGATCGATCATTTCCACCGACCGCGGGCTGAGACTGCCGTAACCGCGCATGCGCTTCGAGCGGCATTCCTCCAGGTTCTCCCAACTGATGCCCATTTCAGCCATTATCACGCTTTCCAGGCTTTCTTTTGAGGGTTTCAGCCCAAGGATGGCGGCATATTCTTCCAGTTCCTTTAACGTAGCAACGATTTTTTGATGAATAAGCTCGCGCGTTTGGTCATTGAGATGGGATTCGCGGGAAAACAGGATTCCACTCTCGTTCCCATCCGAAAGCAGCCGGTCAATCATCCGCAGCGCTTTTTCAAATAGAAGTAATGAGGATCGCAGCGACCTTTCCTGGGGAGAAGATAAGATCGGATCTTCCATCTTAATCCGTACCCGTTTTCTTGAATGGAATGAACCATAAAGCCGCAAAAGCAATGAAGGCCATGATTGCGCCGAAGGCAAAGGGAGCCGCTGGCGAAATACGGTTCCACAGGATTCCAGCGAGTAGGCTGGCCGGTAGTGCCATTACGCCCACCGACGCATTATACAGTCCGTAAGCCGCCCCGCGGTTTTCTTCCGGCACCAGTTCAGCCACCATCGCTTTGGCCGATCCTTCGGTGAAGGCATAATAGAGTCCGTAAAATCCATACAAAACCCAGATCATCCATCCCTGCTGCACCACGGCAAACCCGAGGTATACCAGGGCGTAGACGGCCCACCCGATGGTGATGGCATTGCGGCGGCCGATCCGGTCTGAAATCCGACCGGCCGGAATGGCCGCCAGGGCGGATATCAGGTTGAAAAAGGCGATGATGAGCGGGATGGTGGTGGAAGAAACGCCCACGTTGTTTGCCCGAAGGATCAGGAATGCATCAGACGAATTGCCCAGCGTGAAAAGCAGCATGATCACCAGGAAACCCGCAAAAGCGCCGCGCAAGGCCTTTAAGGAGATTCTCTGTTTATTGACCGGCTGTTTTCGTTCTTTCACCAGAAAACCGATGATCAACAGTGGGATTGCCGCGATCAACCCGGCCACAAAGAATATTTCGTTGTATTTTTGCGCATGCGATTCCCACAAACGCAGCAGTCCATAGGCAATCAACGGCCCAGCGACGGACCCAAGCGTATCCAGCGTGCGCTGCACACCAAAAGCAAACCCGAGTTTCCGGTTTCCAGCAGAGCCAGCCACCAACGCGTCTCTCGGCGCATCTTTTAATCCTTTGCCGATGCCATCCGTCAGCCGCAATCCGAAAACCGCGGCTCCGCTGGCGGCAAAACCCAAAGTGAAACGGGCAATGGCTGAAAGTGCATAGCCGATGAAAACCAGGGCCTTCCGCACGCCCAAACGATCGGAAAGATACCCGGCGCCGATCTTCATCAGGCTCGCGACGGTGGTCAGCGCGCCTTCGATCAGACCAATAAATTCTTTGTTGAGTCCCAACACCGACGTATAAAACACCGGCAGGATGGGCTGGATCATATCCTGAGCCATGCCGCCAAAGAAAGCCACCCAACCCAGGGAAACTACATTTCTGCCAAGGCCTTTTTCATCCGGCTCGATGGGAGAAGATCCGGAAGAGATGCCGCGATCGTTCTTTATTTCAGGGCTGTCTGACATAGAATTTTTCCTTTTGTCGGAAAAATACCCGGGACAGGCGGGATGGACGGCAAAACCCGTTTATTTGTTAATTCTCGTCCGTTTTAGCATCATTAGGGACGGCAGTGACGGCTTCCAGCATGATTTGCCGGTCGACAAGACCCATCGGTTTGCCCTGGTCATCCACCACCACCAACCATTTGCGGGCATCCGCGAGCATCATCTTGATGGCATCGACCACCGGCAAGTCTGGGGCGCTGGTCAACGGACCCGGCGACATCAAATCGAAAGCCGTTTCTTTGCCCGCCGGCGGCTTGCCAATCTGTCTGAAAGCGTCCAGGATGCTGGGCCGTTTGGCTGGTTGTACGCGGGCCACCACATCTGAATCGCTGATCAAACCAACCGCTTTTCCCTGCGAGTCAACCACAATCAAACGGTGAGAGTCGGTTTTTGAGAACTTATCGATGACTGCCGATAAATCATCATCCTGGTTTGCCATGGGTATGTTCGTGCTCATCACATCGCTGACCGTTTTTATCGCACCCTTATGAAGCGATGCGGAAGGCACCACCAGCTGCGAATTGGCCACCTGCCGTAAGATATCCAGCCTGGATAAAATCCCCACCAGTTTGCCTTTTTCATTGACGACCGGCAGCCGTTTCAAACCCGATTTGACCATGCGGGTGGTTGCCAGACCCAATGATTCATCGGCCAGAACCGTGATGACCGGTTGGGTCATGACATCGGAGACCTTAAGCGGGGAATCCTCAAGCGCATGAAGTTCCTGTTTGATTTCCGAAGCATCCATGCGAATGGCTACTGAAAGGCGCTGGTGAATTCCAGCCCGCTCCAGCAAATCTTCATCGGTCAAAATCCCAACCACTTTACCGGCCCGGTCAATCACAGGGGCGGCCTTGACCTGCCTGTCAAGCATTTGTTTCCAGGCCAGGTGGATGGGCGCGTCGGCCAACAAGGTGGTGACATCCTTCGTCATCACCTCTGAAACGAGCCGGTCCGCGGGGAGCGGGTTCAGAAAACGGTGTGTGTATTTGATGATCTCGACATCCTCTATGGTGATCAACCCTTCGCGCACCATCGGATAAATGGTATCCAGTACGCCCTCGATCTTTTCAGGAGTATCGATTGTTTCAATCACCAGGGGTAAATCAGCCATTAAGACTTCGATCCGAATGGTATGAATCAGCGAATGGGCGCCAAACCCGACAATGCCGCGAAAAACCGTGGCACCCGCGATGCCTTTTTCGCGCAGGGTTTCCACCAATGCCACGTCCAATGAAGTTCCACGCCAGCGGTCTTTCTCGCTGATGTAAATTCGCAGCCGTTTTGCCTTCTTTTGTAAAGATAAGTCCGGCATGGTTGCCTCCATGTGATCTGTCTTAAAATTATATTGCTTTTCCAAGGTAGACTCCCAGAGCAACGGCAGCCACCCCTAAAACCGTGGAGCCAAGAAGGTTGCCCAACCCTGCCAGCCATTGTCCTTTGGCTAATAGATTGAAGCTTTCAAAAGCAAAAGTCGAGAACGTTGTATAGGCCCCTAGAAAGCCCACGGCAATCAGCAAACGCCAGCGCGGATCAATCAGCAATCTCTCGGTAGCCAGCGTTAAGAAGAAACCAATGAGCAGGCTGCCGGATAAATTAATGATGAAGGTGCCATAGGGAAAACTTGCCCCCAATTTTTGAGCAGCCCAATCTCCAATCCAGTAACGGGCGTTTGCGCCAAGGATTGCACCGGTAGAAATCAAAAGGAATTTTTCCATTTTAGACCAATTAGACCTTCGATCTGGTAAAAAATAAAATAAAAAAAACCTCTGCCAAGGATGAAAATCATCGGCAGAGGCTATCAGCACACAGGCGGTTTGGGTAAAGCGAGCCTCATCGCTCAGGTGTCATTATAAACCCGGTCGAACAGCGCGTCAAGAAATGGCAACTGTAATGAGTTCTGAGTTGCTGTGTTCTGAGTTGCTGTGTTCTGTGTTCTGTGTTCTGTGTTCAAAGGATTGTAATTGTCCCTTCCTCTAAACTCATAACCTCATAACCCATTGACTCATGGCTCCCTTCGCCCTCAGAACGCATCAACTCAGCGCCGCATTACTTCTTCCTCCTCACCATGCCCAGCGCCTGCGCGCGGCTGACCGACTGCGCCCGGCTGCGCGCCCCCAGGCGGCGCTTGATCTCGCTGACGTGATATTGCACCATGCGCGGCGTCACCCCCAGGCGGAGTGCAATCTGACGGGTGGTCAGGCCCTCCGCCAGGCCGTGCAGCACCTCCAGCAGACGCGGGCTGAGTACCGGCAGGCTGCCCGTTGGCGGTTTCAGGTCAGCCGCGGCAGCCCGTGTCAGCATGACCACCACCAGGTTGCCCTGGCGGCTGGCGAAAAACGGGCACGGCTGCGGGTTTTGGTCAAAGCCGCCGCGGTAAGGTTCGGGCGGTTGCCAGCGTCCGGAATTGACGGCCTCCACCAATTCATCGGCTGTTTCAGCGGCTTCCAGTTGCAGCAGGGTGCGGTCATCGGGCAAGAAGAGGATGTGTGTCATGAAGGGACCATTCAGCAGTTTTTAAATAGAAATCTTGTTCTATCTTAATTATGCGTCTTTTTGAATGGGATGTCAAGGGGGCGGCCGGGAAGTTCAGAGTGATGAGTTCAGAGTGATGAGGAATGCGCCATAAAAAGAGAGCCCGAAAATACTCCGGGCTCTCTTCCTCATCACTCATTACGCTTCAACGCATCGACGCATTACACATCAACGCATCGACCTGCCCTACGGCAGCGGCACCACCTGCGCGTTGGGAGTCAGGTTCTGGATGGCCGCGTACACCTGGCCGGTCTTGTCCACCGTCACGCCGATCGGCATGGTCAGGCCGCCGGCCAACACCGTGCAGCTGCCGCCCAGCTTGCAGGCGTTGACCGTGCCGCCCTGCATGGCGCCGGGAATGCCAAATTCCACCGCCATCCAGCTTGCTTCATCGTACTCGGTCACGTACAGCGTGCCGTCCCGGCCAAATGCCAGGTCGACGATCGAGGTAAAGCCGTCGGCCACCACTTTGCAGGCCGGGCTGCTGCCGCACTGGGCATGCAGCGTGCCGGGCTCGATGCGCCATACCCGCGAGACATTCACCGCGCCAGGAAAGCCCTTCAACTCGCCCATGTAATAGGCGCCGTCCGGACCGACCGCCACGCTGGTGGCCACGGCTTCCGCCGGGATCATCGGCGGCAAGTCGCAGATGGAAGCGAATTCGGCTGGCGGGTTGGGGCAACCCACCAGTTGCTTGGCGTTATCGGTCGAAACCAGTTCACTGGGCAGCGTGGCCACCCAATCGATCTTGCCCTTCTGATCCACAATCAGCAGATCATTGCCGCCGGCATCCGCCACCAGGGCCTTGCCGCCGTTGAGCGCTTCCACGTCGAACGGGTTCGGGTTGATCTCCGCCCCGTCGGGATTCACGCTGGCCTCATAAGCACCCAGGTCGGCCATCATGCGCGTGTTGCCGTTTGAAACACGGTAGAGCTTGCCCTCGGGGCCGCCCGTGATGGCGAACATGTCGCCGCGGCCGATGGCGGCCACATCGCTCACGCCTGGCAGAGCAGCCACCAGGCTGCCAACGCCCTTGCGCAGGCTGACCACGCCGGCGCCGGAATCAGCCACCAGCAGGCTGTTATCAGGCGCGGCCGACAGGCCAAAAATGGGTCCGGCGTAGCTGTAATTGGTGACCACCGGGCTGGAGGCGGATACGAACCCGCCCGGGATCAGAACCAATCCCACGATCATGAGCACGGTGAAAGCGCGTTGCAGAAAGACTCTCTTTGAAAACGACATTCCATGGCTCCTTGTCTACAGATAAGTTGGATAACGGTATTGACCAGCGATTTTTCAACCGCAAAATCACCTGTTCGGGTTTGGAGGTCCATTTGACCGCAGCGAACCGTTCACCCGCGTTTTTTTCCTGCGATCAAATGATCATCTATATTATTGATAATATAAGTATACAAATACTACAATGGATTCAGGGTCGAAGTCAAGCCGTGAATTTGTTAGGATTTGCAGCGTAATTCTTAAATTTTTCCATATCCCGGTTTCTTAACCCAATCCGGCTGGAACGCAGCTCGTTCGCTGTGGTATATTTAGGTCAAATTTTCCCTTTTCTGCAAAAATTCGCCGGAGCTGCCATGTATTTTGCGATTGAAGGCGTCATTGGGGTGGGTAAAACGACCCTGGCCCGCAGGTTACAGCCCTCCTTCCAGTCCAACCTGCTGATGGAAGTCTTCGAGGAAAACCCTTTCCTCTCCAATTTCTACGCCGACCGGGCGCGTTACGCCTTTCAGACGCAAATCTTCTTCCTGCTCTCCCGCTATCACCAGCAAAACAGCAACGTACCCGGCCTGATTTCAGGCGGACAGCACCTGATCAGCGACTACACCTTTGAGAAGGACGCGCTCTTCGCCAGCATCAACCTGCAGGGCGACGAACTGACCATGTATTACCGCGTGCACGAGGCCCTGGCCGAGAAGATACCCGCGCCCGACCTGGTGGTGTACCTGCGCGCCAGCACCGCCACCCTGATGCAGCGCATTGCCATGCGCGACCGCCCCTATGAACGCCAGATGGACCCCGATTACATCGACCTGGTCAACCAGGCCTACGATAAAGCCTTTCTGGACGAGAACCGGCGCGTGCCGGTGCTGGTTTTGGATGCCAACCAGATCGACTTCGTCCGCCACCCCGAAGACCTGGCCTGGGTGGAAAACCGCATCCGCCAATCGCTGCTGCTGCCGCCCTTCCAACCCGAATTGCCGATTAGCCATTAGCGATTAGCTTTTGGCTATTAGCTTTTAGCTAAGGGCTAACAGCTAAATGCTATAATAATATCCACAAGGAAACTGCAACTTCCATGCGCATCACCCGCGATACCCTGCTCAAAACCGCTCATGACACGGCAACCCAACGCGCCCGCGCCAGCCGCGACATTCTGTGCATCTACCTGACCGGTTCGCTGACCACCGAACAGCCGCTGTTGGGCGGCGTCACCGACATCGATTTGATCATGGTGCACAGCTCCGAGCCGGCTGTCGAGCGCGAGGTGGTGCGCCTGACCGACGAGGTCTCGCTGGATATCGCGCACTACTCGCAGCGCATCTACCAGCGTCCGCGCCAGCTGCGCACCAATGCCTGGATCGGCTCCTTCCTGGCCGAAGACCCGCTGCAGCTCTACGATGTAGCACACTGGTTTGAATTTACCCAGGCCTCGGCCGCGGCCCAGTTCCACGAGCCCGAAAACGTCATCGCGCGCGCCCGCCCGCTGGCCGAAAGCGCCCGCCAGGGTTGGCTGGCGCTGGAAGGCGTGCCCGAATCGAACCAGCGCCTGCGCACTTACCTGAACATCGTGGAACAGGCCGGCAACGCCATTGCCTGCCTGAGCGGATCGCCGCTGACCGAACGCCGTTTTCTGCTCGGACTGCCGGCCCGCGCCAGCGCCATCGGTCGTCCCGGCCTGGCCGACGGTCTGGCCGACCTCTTCACCCCGCAGCAAGCGCTGGCGCCGGAACAGTGGACTGAATTGAATCAGGCCTGGCAAGCCGCGCTGAATGCTGCCGCGTCACTGCCCGCTGCACCCGCGCGCCTGCTGCCCGCCCGCCGCCTGTATTATGAACGCGCCGCCGCCGCGCTGCAGGATGAAAAACCCGCGGCAGCCCTGTGGATCATGCTGCGCACCTGGTCGCTGGCCGTGCTGGCTGGCATCCCCGATGCCGATTGGCAGGCTGCCTGCCGCACGCTGGAATTGGACGACGCGCATTTCGAGCGCCGCTTGAGCGCGCTGGACGGCTACCTGGACGGCGTCGAAGAAGCCCAGGACGAATATATTAAGGCAAACGGGATATAGAAGGATTTTAGATTTTAGATGGCGCCACGACCTGGCGCCTTTTTTATTGAGCCTTGACAGCGCCGCGAGCTGAAATGTTCATCGTAGTAACGACGTCAGTCCGCCGATTTTTGATTAAAAGCAGCTTCCTCGTAGGTCGGTTCGGAGGGGCGAGTTAAAAGAGCATATATTTCACCCGGACCGCCCCGTAGAACCGACGGTACGCCTCATTGTGAATCGTCGGTTCTACGGGGGATCATGGGACAATCATCGTTTATGTAAATCGTCCCCTCCGAACATACCTACGAATATCTTATATAATCATTTTGTGAGATATCATCGTTTATTCATCCCGGGCGGCACATATTTTTTCACGGTGGTAACCCACCACCGAAAACACATCTTCCAAACGCCGCAAGCCGTCGACCTTTTGCGGGAACCGATTCGCTGGGTTCAATCGAACCATCCCTTCTCAATTGATGCTGCCGTCATTTTGCCAGATCACTCTCACATGATCTGGACCCTGCCGGAAAACGATGCCAATTATTCAACCCGCTGGCGATTGATCAAATCAAAATTCACCCTCGAATATCAAAACATCTCGGGTGATAAGGATGTCTGGCAAAAACGCTATTGGGAACATTTTTTGCGCGATGATCAGGATTTGGCCTATCATATCGAATACATCCACTTCAACCCGGTAAAACATGGTTGGGTGGAAAACCCGGTGGATTGGGAATATTCGAGCATTCATAAGTTTATTCGTGAAGGCGCGTATCCGGAAGCCGGGTCATCTGAAAAAATTTCACATATAACCGTCTGCGGGGATGATTGAAATACGTCATCTCCGCGTAGGTCGGTCCTGCCTTGCAAAGGATTCACCACGGGGTTGTCGGTTCTCCGGGGCAGCCGAAGTTGTTCTCAGCAAAATTGATTTTGCCCCTGCGAACCGACCTACAAAACTGTCATCCAAAATAATTTCACATATAACCGTTCGCGGGGATGATTGAAATCCGTCGTCTCCGCGCCGATGATGCCCGTTTTTGGTGATTGTTTTCGCGCGCCATTTCCAGTATATTGATGTTCCATATAAACATTATCGGTAATCATAAGGTTTGCTATGGAAAATACCCCTCCTTCCGTGTTGGCTGCGATCGACGCGGCCGTTCTGGCACCGGTGGTGCGTCAATCGTTGGGCCGCCCTTCCGTCGAGATCAACGACTGGCGCGTCAGCCAGTTGGGCGGCAGCGCCGGCAACCCCGTGAGCGTGGGACTGTACCGCTTCGAGGGCACCGGGCAGGACTGCGCACAGCGCCTACCCTGGTCGGTGATACTCAAGGTCATCCAGTCGCCTGCCAACATTGGCTGGCAAAACATGGGCGAGGGCAACGACCCCTCCCACTGGAACTACTGGAAGCGGGAAGTCCGGCTGTATTCCTCCAACCTGCTCGCCGACCTGCCCGAAGGGCTGACGGCGCCGCGCTGCTTTGGCACGGCTGAGTTGCCCGGAGACATCGCCTGGCTGTGGTTGGAGGATATCCGCGATGCCAACAGCGACCGCTGGAATCTCGATCGTTACACGTTGACCGCTCGCCACCTGGGACGCTTGAATGCATATTTTCTGACCACGCGCCCGCTGCCGGACTTCGACTGGCTGGACCGGCGCCGGATGAAACAATGGATCGACTCGATACCAACCGGGGAGGATTTCCCCTGGAATCACCCGCGGGTCCTGGAACGATACGCCCAACCGGGTGCCGATCCTTTCCGGCAAATGCTATTGGACAGCGACCGCTATCTGGCTGCACTGGAGCGCCTGCCTCAAACCCTTTCGCACGGCGATACCTACCCATCCAATTTCAAATCGCGCCAGGACGGCGAACGGGAGCTGACCGTGGCGCTGGATTGGGCAATGGCAGGCATTGAGCCGTTGGGGGACGACCTTGGGCAGTTTGTCTTTGGCGTCCAAAACAATCTACCGGATCAGCCGCCGGAGATAGTCTGTGAGACCCTGTTTGAAGCTTATCTCGAAGGTTTGCGGGATTGCAGTTGGCGGGGGGATGCGGCCCAGGTGAGTTTTGGCTTTACCGCCTCGGCCGCGCTGCGGGTGGGTCTGTTCCAGATGGTATTGCTGGCCGGGGAAATCGAAAGAGGCACCCCGTCAAAGATTGAGCTCGCCGGGCGGCCACAGGCGCCCGAATGTTTCGAGGTGACCATGGCCAGGCAGGCGCGCACATGGCTGGAGAAAATCGCTTAAATCCATGGCGCGATCACATTAGAAAATTAGCAGAAGCCGTAGGTCGGCCTGCCCTGTAAAGGGTTCAAAAAAACAAAGTAAGGGCGAGCCGGCGGCTCGCCCCTACAGGTTTTTTATATCGATCTAAATCTTACTGCGCCGGTTGGATCTCGACCAGCTCGACCTCAAAGATCAACGTGGCGCCGCCCGGGATGATGCCCGAGCCGGTGTCGCCGTAACCCAGGGCGGCCGGGATGATCAACTGGCGTTTGCCGCCCACTTTCATGCCCACCAGGCCTTCGTCCCAACCTTTAATGACGCTGCCCTGGCCGAGCGTAAAGCTGAAGGGCGAGCCGCTGCCGACGGACGTGTCGAACTGCGTGCCGTCTTCCAGCCAGCCCGTGTAATTGACCTTGACCGTCTGCCCGGAAGCGGCCGCATCCCCAGTGCCGACCACCATATCGTAATACTTCAGACCGCTGGCCGTGGTGGTGAATTTGCTGTCATCCACCTTGGTCATGGTCTGCGGCGGGGTCATGGCGGTCAATTCAATTTCCATCACCAGGGTCGAGTTGGCCGGGATGACGCCGTTGGACTGTTCGCCAAAGGCCAGCGCGGGCGGGATGACCAGGTAGCGTTTGCCGCCCACCTGCATGCCCGTCACGCCCTCTTCCCAACCCGGGAAGACCACATCCCCGCGCCCGATGACAAAATCGAGCGCCGAGCTGTCCTTGGAGGAATCGATGTAATCGTAACCCGTGGCGGTTTTGAGCCAGATGGTGTACTGCGTGGTGACCTTGGCACTTTTCACCGCCGGATCGCCAGTGCCAACAGCCATGTCGTAGTATTGCAGACCGGTCGAGGTGGTGGTCAGTTGGTCAGCCTTGATGTCGGTGGGAACCGGCGGCGTGGCAATGCCCAGCAGTTCGACTTCAATCACGACCTGCGAATTGGCCGGGACGACGCTGCCGTACCCTTCGGCGCCAAAGGCCAACTCAGGCGGCAGCACGAACTTGGCCTTGCCGCCGCTCTTCATCAAGCCAATGCCTTCTTCCCAACCGGGCAGCAGGCGGGCTTTTCCCCACACAGTGGTGACGGATTTGCCCTGGGTGTAGGTGTTGACCAGTTCGGTGCCGTCAGGCAGCGAGGCGATATAATCCATCGTGATCAAATCGCCAACCTTGGGCGCCGCGCCGGTGCCGGCTTTTTCTTCCAGATACTGCAGCCCGCTGGCCGTGGTGGTGGCTCCTGGTAGTACAATCGGCGCAGCCGCGGCAGGCGTGGCGGTTTCAGTGGGTACCACGGTCGCTGTGGCGGTGGGTGTGGCGCTGGCCTGGCAGGCTGCCAGGGTGAATACCAGGAAAATGAATGCGGCTGCCGCCAGGGTGCGCGAAAGCCCCTTGTTATTCAACTTCATAATCTTCTCCGCTTGCATCGCAAAAAATGGTGTTCCCGCGGGACGGCGATGAAACGACCCCGCGTCTGCTTTTTAACTGGGTATAGTTTACTCGATAGTTGTTCAGATTTGGTGAAGAAATCCAAATTGAGTACGTTTTGCAAGTCATCTGCACCATCTACGATGAAAAAAGTCCTTTTATTTATCCGCCAGATATGCCGGTCTATTTTTTCCTATGCGCAGAATCGTTTGCAACTATTCGAAAATTTTAAGGTCAAAAACTGTGGATAACCTGGGGAAAACTGTGGATAACTGTACCTGTCTGTGGATAACTTCGAACTTCTTTTCCATTCTCAAATGTCACAATCGCAAATGCAACCCCCATATATGGGGGGTACACTTGTTCCAACAGCAGATGAAAGCTCGCGGAAAAAATAGTCCAAAAATTCAGCGTCCGTCAAATAAAATGATCCCATTTTTATCCACAGAGTTATTCATTAAGCGGGGCTGTTCTCTAACGCCGTGTCTGGGCAGGCAGCAAACCCTCACCCCCACATTTACGGTGATTCCGCCTTTTTTGAGGGTTTATCCACATATCCACAGACTCTACTATTAACTACTAAATCATTTACATTCTATTAAAGAGTTAAGAAATCAATTCTTGTTTTTCTCCAGCGTTTCTTGTACAATTTTTTACATCAAGATTATCTACTTAGTAGATTGAACCTTGACCCCTGAAATTGCTGATTGCCAGGCACCCAAACAAACCCTGAAGGGAGGGCATCCAATGGACATCATCAAGGTCAAAGCGAACTCCCGCACTGCCGCTGTAGCGGGGGCAATAGCCGGGGTGGTTCGAGAGCATAAACGCGCCGAGGTTCAGGCCATCGGCGCAGGAGCGGTAAACCAGGCCGTCAAGGCGCTGGTTCTGGCCAAGGGTTACCTGGCCGAAGACGGTATTGCCGTGGTGTGCATACCGGAATTTGTCGACGTGGAAATTGACGGGAAAACCCGCACCGCCGTAAAATTGGTGGTCGAACCGCGTTAACGCGCCGCGCTTTGCTCACGAACCTGCATAAATAAATACGGGCTTGTTCTTAACAAGGCTGCCGTGAGACAGCCTTGCATGTTATGGGTAAATTGAAATCTGCTTATGCCGCGCGGATCAACCTGTGCAAGGTTGGCAAGGCCGCATGCACCGCCAGCGCGCGGTGGCTGAGACGGTTTTTTTGTTCATTGGTAAGTTCGGCCATGGTGAGGCCCAGGCCGGGCAGCAGGAAGAGGGCATCGTAGCCGAAACCGTTGTGGCCGCGTTCTTCCGGCAGGATTTGCCCGTACACATCCCCCTCGCTGAGATACAGCCTGCCATCCGGCCGGGCGATGGCGACGGTGCAATGGAAGTGCGCCGTCCACGGCTGCGGCTGGCCGCGCAGGTTTTGCAGCAGCAGGGCGCGCCGGTCGGCATCGCTGGCATTGGTTAAGGATGAATACCGCGCCGAATGCAGCCCGGGCGCGCCGTCCAGCGCGTCCACTTCCAATCCCGAATCGTCCGCCAGGGCGGTCAGACCGCTGTCGAGCGCGTAGGCGCGCGCCTTGAGGGCGGCATTATCGGCATAGCTGGTGCCATCTTCCAGCACGCGCAGGTCGTAAACCGGCAGCACGCACTCCACGGCCAGGCCGGCCAGCAGTTCGCGAAATTCGGCCAGTTTTCCGGGGTTGGTGGTGGCTATCAGCAGGCGCAGCATGATATAAACTCAATATTTATATATTTAATCATAATAACTTGACTAGACAGTGTCAGCTTGCTATAATCTATACGTTATAAATTATACTCATGTCTGGTAAATTCATTGTGAACCCCCGTTACCCATTACGTCTTAATGTTGGCTTTTTAATCAATCAACCTGTCGGGACTTATCGCGATATTCCCTTCGAATTTGAGCAGTTATCCATCTGGGAAGATCTCCCGGCAAGCAATTTTTCGGGGACGGCGCGGGTTTCCAAAACCGGACAGGGCATTCTGGTCGATGGGGATTTTCAAGCCATTACGACCCTCGAGTGCGTGCGCTGCCTGACCGAATTCAAGCAGCCGGTTCATACCCAATATCAAGAATTATTTGCCTTCAAATACAATCAAGTGACCGATTCGGGACTTGTTCTCGCTGAGGACGGCAATATTGATCTGGCCCCGCTGGTTCGCGAATATTTACTGCTGGAGGTACCGATTAAACCGATCTGCAGGCCCGATTGCCGCGGTTTATGTCTGGAGTGCGGCGTCAATTTGAACGAAACAACCTGTTCACATCAGGCGCAGGTTGTGGTGGATTAGCCGGTCTATCGTTAACTTATCCGGGGGATCGAACATACTTTCATGCACTGATTTGAAGAGCCCGAAACTTGCAACCGTAATCTGCGTTTGCAATGCCGGTGAAAGAATCGGCAGGTTCTTCAAAAACCTAGGAGGACGCGGGTGGCGAATCCGGGTAGACGCATTCGAAATGTAGAAATTCTCAATATGCTGCTCGAAAAAGCAGATGTGCAGGGCTATTTAACCACAGATGATTTGATTGAAGTCTATCCTGATGTCAGCCGCGACGCGGAACACCTGGAAGCGGTCATGCTCATGCTGCGCCGGCGCGGCGTGGACATTTTGGACCACGAACAAACGCCTTATTATTATGACGACGGCGATGATTCACCGATCGATTCGGATCTGAATCCTTTCGCCGACTTGGAACCGGTTTCGACCGACGATACCATCGGGCTTTACCTCAAGGAAATGTCGCGGGTGGCGCTGCTTTCAGCCGAGGAGGAAGTAGGGCTGGCACAGCGCATCAACCGCGGACGCACGGCCAAACGCGCGCTGCTGCGTTCCAACGGCCATACACCGCCGGAGCGGCGCGAGGAGCTGGAACAGCAAATCGAGGACGGCATTTTGGCGCGCGAGCACATTATCAAGGCCAACACCCGCCTGGTGGTGAGCATCGCCAAGCGCTACATCGGCCGCGGCGTGCCCTTTTTGGACCTGATTCAAGAGGGCAACCTGGGGCTGATGAAAGCCGTGGAAAAATACGAGGTCGAGCGCGGTTTCCGCTTCTCCACCTATGCCACCTGGTGGATCCGCCAGACCATCACCCGTTCCATCGCCGACCAGGGCCGAACCATCCGCGTGCCGGTGCACATGGTCGACCGCATCCGTCAGCTTTACCGCACCACGCACGAGATGGAACAGAAGCTGGGGCGTTCGCCGACCACCGAAGAACTGGCGGTGGAGTTGAACGTGCCGCTCACCAAGGTGGACTGGATGATGCGCGTTTCGTGGCTGCCGCTTTCGCTGGAGAGCCCCATCAACGACGACGAGGAAGATTCGGAGCTGGGCCAGTTTGTGGAAGATCAAAACACGCCCACGCCCATTCAAAGCGCTTACACCAAATTGCTGCGCGAAAAAGTGGAAGAAGTGCTCGAAACGCTGCCGCCGCGCGAGGCGCGCATTTTACGGCTGCGTTTTGGGTTGGAGAACGGCCGCACGTATACGCTGGAAGAGGTTGGCCAGAAATTTGGCCTGACGCGCGAACGCATCCGCCAGATTGAAAGCAAGGCGCTGCGGCGTTTGCGCCACCCGCGCCGCGCCAGGCAGCTGCACGAATATTTGTAGAAGAGCCATGAGGTGGTATTCGTGAGGCGTTGATGCGGGAACCGGATCGCGCAAACAACCCAGGCGGTAGTCGGGCACTTGCTCTGAAAATCGACGTCAAGAGCCTGTGACTGGTGTTAATCGATGGCTAAAAAAACCTCACCCCTCAATCCCCTCTCCGTTAACGGAGAGGGGCAGCGAACGCAGTGAGCAGGGGAGAGGTAAAACGCGGAGGCCGCCCCGATACTTCGGTTTTGGACGTCGGATCTCCGGGGAAGTGCACGTTTAATCTACCTGAATTCCGAAGTCCCCTCCGATCCGACCTACCCTCGATATTTTTATGGAAAAGAAAGCCATGCGTAGGTCGGTTCGGAGGGGCAGCCTGAAAATAATCCTTGAGGCTAATCAATTGCCCCGGAGAACCGACGTCACGAGGCGATGAATGGGGTTGCCTGTGGAAAAAATGGTAAAACGGAAGCGACTGCACCCGTAACCCGACGTCAAGAGCCGGTGAATGGTGCTAATCGACGTCGGATTGACCTTACACCTCGCGCAGGCGCGGATTAAGAATGCGGTTGAGCGCAAAGCCGAGCAGCACAAAGGAAAGCCCGGTCAGCAGCATCAAGGCAATCGGTTCCAGCACCCAGAAGCGCGAACCGTAGGCCGCACCGTAGCGCAGCCCGTCGTAGATCACCCGTCCCCAGGTGGGATAGCGCGGATCACTGATGTTGAAGATGGCCAGCGTGGCTTCCAGGAAGAAAAAGTTTGGGACGAGCGTGACGATTTGCGGGATCACCACCGGCAGGATGCGCGGAATGAGGTAACTGCGGATGATGCGCCAGTTGCTGGCGCCGTAAACGCGCGCGGCTTCGATGTAATCGGCCGACTTCACCTGCAAAAAGGCGGCCCGGAAGGACTTGGTGGGGCTGCCCAACACATTGATCAGCACCATCAATCCCAGAATCAGCCACAGGTTGAAGCCGTAAAAGGCATTGAAGATCACCCCGATGGCCAGCACCGGCAAAATCAGGCTGGCCTCGATGGCGCGCTGGATCAGGGCATCCACCCAGCCGCCGAACCAGGCGCCGGCCGCAGCAATCAGGATGGACAGCAGCGTGGTGGCAATGGCGCCGATGCTGCCGACCGCCAGCGCGATGGGCAGACCCCACAGCAGCGGCACCGCCAGGTCGCGCCGCAGGTTATCGGTGCCGGCCCAACCCTCCACCCTGCCAAAGACCACCAACTGGGCCTCCAGGTCGCCGCCCGGCTCGAAGAAGGTGCCTTCGACGCGCAGGGTGTAGAGCCCGGGCAGCGCTTTCGCCTGGCTGGCGTTCGGGTCGGCCATCAGCAGGTAATAAGCCGGGGTGGGGTAGTTGCCGGAGGTGATGAACCAGGCCTTCCAGTTCTTATGAGCCTCCAGTTCGCGCCGGTAGGGCACGTTGCCAATTTCGCTGAGCGAATAGGTCATTTCCCTGGAAGTGCTGGTGTCCTTCAGTTTGATCACCCGGGTGTCCGGCGTGATCCAGGTCAGCGAGAGGAAGGGCTTTTTTTCGGCATACTGCGAGTGGACGTACAGCGAGATGTCGCTGGGGAACTCTTTATAGGGATACTCAAAGGTGAATTCAAGTTGCACCGTGCTGCCCTGGTCCGGGGTCTGCGCGATCCGTTTCATCACGCCGCCTGCCCGGCTGTCGAGCACGATGGTGGACGGCAGGTCGTTCTGGCGGAACCAGTTCAGCCATTTGGGCAGCCCCAGCCTGGCTTTGGTCGGGTTGGCGGTCGCGCTGGCTTCCCACTGCCGGCCAATCGATTGGTACGGCAAAAACACCATCACCGCGATGGAACCCAGCACCAGCAGGGAGATCAGGGCCAGACCCACCATGGCGCCCGGCGAGCGCACCAGTTCGCGCTGCAATTGCTTTGCCGATGCGCCGGCCTGACGCAGGGTATCGCCCCATTCCTTTACGGGCAGGCGCAGCTTGAGGCGTTTGCGTTGAAGAAGCGGTTCAGCCCTGCGTTTTTGCAGCAGGGATTTCAGACCATCCAGCCAATTCTTCCTTTGACCCAGGCTGGCCGCAAAAAGACGCGGTTCTTCCTCCCCCAGGCGCAGGCGCGGGTCGACCAGCACATAGACAAAATCCAGCACAAAGACCGTCAGTCCCAACAGATAGGCGAACAAGACCACGATGCCGACCATGATGCTCATCTCGCCCGGGTAGATCGATTCGCCTTTGAAATTCGGCAGGGCGTTGACGTACAGGCTGCCAATGCCCGGCCAGTCAAAAAAATATTCCAGGGCGGTGATGGTTTGCCAGAAACCCGCCAGGCTGAGGGCAAGGCCGGTCAGCAGGTAGGGCAGCACGGGCCGCAGAATGTAACGCAAATGAACGACCCGCTCCGATAGGCCCTTGGCCCGGCCCAGGTAGACGTAATCTTCTTCCGAATAGATCAGCAGAAATGTGCGCCAGTTGTTGACCAGTTGGAAGATCAGGCTGAGCACGATGGCTGCCACCGGCAGGGCCAGGTGATAGGCAATCTGGATGATGCGCTCCCAGCTGGTTTCGGGCGGGGGCGGGCTGATCATTTTGGCAACCGGGAACAGGTGGAACTGGACAGCGAAAAGCATCACCAGCAGAATGCCAATGACCCAGCTGGGCACAGATGAGACGGGCGTCAGAATGGCGATCAGCCGGTCGAACCAGCGGCCTTCGTGCTGGCTGAGGAACAACGCCAGCGGGATGCCGATCAGCATCAGCAGCAGATAGGCGCAGCCGGAAAGCAGCAGCGTATTGGGCAGCTGCGCCAGGATGATGGTGCGGCTGTCAAACACCTGGACCTTGCCGGAGAGCGTCTCGATGTACATGCCAAACACGCTCCGGTTGGCAACATCGCCCCAGCTGAGTGTGAGCGCCCGGTAGGTATAGAGCAAGTGCTTGGGCCAGAACGGCAGTGATACCCCCAGGGCGGTTTCCATCTGGCTGCGGAAGGGTTCGATTTGATTCGGCGCGATGCGGCCCTGAAATTGAAGCTGGCGGATCTCGGCGTTGACGCCATCCCTGGCGATGCGGTCCAGCAGGCCGCCGCGGTTGGCCACGACCACGGTGATGAACACGCCCGCCACGATGGTCAGGAAGATGACCAGCACCCGCCGCAGAATGTAACGCAACGCCCGCGCAAAAGGACGGCTCGCCAGCGGGGTGGGCAGTAAGTTTTCAGATGGGGGGAGGATTGGCTCGTTTTCGGGAATCATGCGGGCCGGCTTGAAGGGGGAATTCGATTGGATTCCTTGCCTGGAAGGACGCTTGTATGATAACCCCGCTCCGGCGTGGTTAGAAGGGCAAACGACCCAGATTGTTGGTCGAAGGCAGTGGAAAAAAGGGGGAGATAAAACGCAAGGCTGCCCTGACCAGGTTATTGGACGTCGGATCGAAGGGGGAGCGACTGTTCAATCTCGGTGTATCCCCAAACCCCCTTCGATCCGACCTACCCTGGTTGGTTGTTTTCAATGCCAAAGGACAAACCATACGTAGGTCGGGCACCTGCCCTGTAAGGGTTGAGGGGCGAATGAGAAGACGATCGTTTTACAAAGCGAATCGTTGAATGCCGGGTGCTTGCCCCGTAACCCGACGTCAAAAGCCGATGCATGGTGGTGACTTAAGCTGGGCAGCCCTGTACCTGCGGGTGGCAATCTGGCAATTCTAATGCCAATAATATTGATAAATAAGATAAATTATGTACAATAAATGGGATATTCATTCCTTCGCATTTTTCAAAAGGAGCAACGCATGAAATCCAAGGGTATCGCAGGCGCAGTGACTGCCATGCTGCTGCTGGCGGCTGTAATGTTGTCGGTCAGCACTTCTGGCGCTTTTTCGCAACAGACCACCGATCCGAAGGACGGCATCGACGGCGTGTTTCAGGCTTCGGACGCAGCCGCGCCGCAGGCAATGCTGGCACCGGACCCGCCGCTGCTGGGCACGGGCGTGGTGCACATCGGCGCCGAAGCCTTTCAGGCGTACTCTCAAAGCTACACCTGGGCGCGCTACGGCAGCTTAATGTTGTATGCGACAGGAGTGGGCAATTTTGCCTTCGATGCGCCGGTACTGTTACCAAACGGCGTCACAGTGAACCAGGTGGTCTTCTATTTTTACGATAACGCTGCCGGGGCCGATGCGGGGCTCTCCTGGGTGAAGCTGCCCACTAATTCATTTGGTGGCACGGCATCGCCTACGACCGCGACTTCCGGCGCTGTCACCGATGTCCGTTATGTCGTCATGACAAATTTCCCCGACCCCATCGACAACGGCAGCTACAACTATTTCGTGCGCGCCACCCTGCCCGGCGGGGAATCCGTGGCATTGCATTCGGTGCGCATCGATTACAGTTACACCGCGGCCTTGCCGTTGATCCATAAGTAAAGAATCGCGGTTCAAGCCAGTATCGAATCGATTGCAGCCTTGCATCCTCCTCGGTAAGGGCGAGGCAAGAGAAGTCGTCGCGGTTAACCCGGTTTCTGGAGCCTCGCACCTACTTACATGGGCGAGGCTCTAAGAGTGTCGATGGATGACGGTGTCCGACCTACCCTGGATGGTTCTCTTTTTGATGCTAAAGAACAAACCATACGTAGGTCGGATCGAAGGGGCAAATGGAAAATCAATTGTTGCGTGCGATCGGTTGCCCCGGAGATCCGACGTCAAAAGCCGATGTATGGCGGTGATTTACGCCGGCAGCCGTGAAGTCCTGGGCTGGCAATCTGGCAATTCTAATGCCAATAATATTGATAAAATAGACAATATATGTACAATATACAGGATATTCATTTCTTCGTTTTTTTCAAAGGAGCAACTCATGAAATCCAAGAGTATTGCAGGCTCGTTGACCGCCGTGCTGCTGCTGACGGTTGTCCTGTTGGCGGTCAGTACTTCGGGCGCGTTCTCGCAACAAACCACCGATCCGAAGGACGGCAGCAACGGGGTGATTCTGGCCTCGGATGTTGCCGCGCCGCAGGCAATGCTGGCGCCGGACCCGCCGCTGCTGGGTACGGGCGTGGTGCATATCGGCGCCGAGGCCTTTCAGGCGTACTCTCAAAGCTACACCTGGACGCGCTACAGCACCTCGATGTTGTTTGCCACCAGCCCAGGCAATAATTATTTCGACGCGCCGGTATTATTGCCAAACGGCGTCACCGTGAACCAGGTGGTTTTTTATTTTTATGACAATGACCCTGTCGCCGACGCAACTCTCTACGGGGTGACTCTTCCCAGCAATTCGGCGATCGGGTTGGCAGTGCCGGGGGCAGTCACATCCGGTGCTTCAGAAAACGTCCGGTATGCCGTGATGACCAATTTTCCGAGCCCCATCGACAACGGCAGCAATAATTATTTCGTGCGCGTCAACCTGCCCGGCGGCGCCAACGTTGCCTTGCATTCGGTGCGCATCGACTACAGCTACACCGCGGCTTTGCCGTTGATCCATAAGTAAAGAATCGCGGTTCAAGCCAGTATCGAATCGATTGCAGCCTTGCATCCTCCTCGGTAAGGGCGAGGCAAGAGAAGTCGTCGCGGTTAAACCTGGTTTCTGAAGCCTCGCCCTTACTGCGGGAAAGTATTGTTGGTCGGTTCGGAGGGGTGTATGACGCGGCTGACCCAATGTGTCGGGCCGCCCCGGAGAACCGACAAGACGCTACGCAGCGAGCACTTGCAGCTCCACCACCCAGGCATACACCTTTTGCTCGATCTGGTCGCGCACCTGGCGGAATTTCTCCAGGCGCGCCTCATGGCTGCCCTCGAAAGCGGCCGGATCTTCAAAAGACCAGTGCAGGCGCTGATTCACGCCCGGCCAGGCGGTCGGGCAGTTCTGCTCGGCCTGGTCGCACACGGTAATCAGGTACTGGAACAGGCCCTTGCCAAGGAACTCGCTGACGCTCTTGGCGCGCGCGCCGGTCAGGTCGTAGCCGATCTCGGCCATCACCTCGACGGTGAGCGGGTTGACGCCCTTCGGCTCCAGCCCGGCGCTGTGGACTTCGAAATGGTCGCCGGCCATGCGCCGCAAAAAGGCTTCGGCCATCTGGCTGCGCGCCGAGTTGCCGGTGCACAGGAAAATGACGCGCTGTTTGTCTGCCACGGGTTCATCCTCCAATAAGTGAAATGATCGTTAGCCTAGCATACCCGCCGGGGGTTAAGCGCGCGTCAAGACCAGGTTATGGGTTTGTTAACATTTGGGTGGATGCCCGGCCGCATGGCTGTGCTGTAAAACTGATCAATGCGGCGGTCTTACGGCCTGTCTTCCGCCCCTAAAACCAGAGGTTTTCGGCAATCACAAAGTTATCCCGTAAAACTTTCTCGATCACCGCTGAACTTATCATCATAATACGCGGTTACCACCTCAATTTTCCCTTTGATATGCCGATTGAATTCGGGTAATACCTCGGCTGGTACCCATAATTCCTGGTGAATCATTCCTCCAACTGTATGAATCTCAAATGACTCGGCATATCTCTGATCGACTTCAAAGCGAGTGACAAAACCAGCATAGGGCGCGGTTGTCGCATTCCAATCTCGTGCAATCTGCTCTGCATAGGCAAAGTTAAGCACAGGGTAGAAGATAGGTTGTTCTGGCAACCGGGGAGGAAAGGCTGTATAGCCAGAAGCAGCAATAAGTTCTAGTTCCGTGAGACCAACAGGACGATAGAGGATCATTTTTCCTTTTTAGAACGTAAAGCTCAATCTTTACTCGCCCGCCCCCGTTTAAGAATCGGGCATAAGGAATTATAGAATGATTTCCTGATCGGTGCGCCTGCCCTGGCCAGGGTCAGAATCGAACGCATCCTACTGCTACGGGTAGTGCTAGACTTTAAATTGTTAAATTCAACATAGTTTATGAAATTTCAGTAAATTCCACTTGACTAACAATCAACCCACCAGCTTGTAAAGGTCTAAGGATGGGGGGTAAATACCAGCTTACGTCTGTCCAATGAGGTAGTTCAGGATGTGTCTTCTTTCTTATATCAAGAAGGAAGTTAATACGTTTTTTCTTTGGGAAAAATGTTGCTACTGCTCCCACCTCCACCTTATTCATAACAAGAACTACTGCTGGATATTCATAAGCAATAACTTTGTCTCTGATGATGTCACTCAATTCACCCATCTGGTCTAGTTGTAGTTGTATCCATTTGAAATCATCTTTGTCTCCGAGTGGACGCAATGAAATATGACCATTATCATTAAGATTCCAGCCATTTGCCAAATACATCTTAAGAATTTCTAAAACAGAAACCTCTGTATGCGAATGGTATGTGATATCAATGTAAGATAGAGAGGACATAAAATCTACTTCCCAATTTTATTTTCCGTGACATAATTGTATCCTTTCTTTTCAAACCCATCGAGCAGGTGAGTTTGATTTTAACCCTTTCGGGTCCGAACGCACCGCTCAAGCTTTGTTCGCCCGCCCCCACGCAATCACAGGCATAAGAAATTATAGATAAAAAAGGATCGGCACGCTTTAAAAATAGCCGTTTCGCGGTACAGATCGAACGTGGCCAATCCACTGCGCCCCACCCCTCCCTCCCCATTTTCTTTGTGAAAATGGGGAGGGTGCCTGCATGCGGCGATGCGAGGCAGGCCGGGAAGGGCAATTCTGATATCGGTGGACCATGTCAAGCATCCACTCTCCGCCTGGGGCGAGGCACGGCAATGACTGGCAGGACTCATTGGTTTCTTCCCGCCTCGCCCTTACGGGAGAACGGCTAGATGTATGCACCACCGACTACCTGCGCCCCACCCCTCTCTCCCCATTTTCTTTGTGAAAATGGGGAGGGTGCCAGCATGCGGCGATGCGAGGCAGGCCGGGAGGGGCATTTCTGAGGTCGGTGGACCATGTCAAGCATCCACTCTGCGCCCTGGGGTGAGGCACGGCGTTGGCTGGCAAGACTCATTGGTTTCTTCCTGCCTCGCCCTTACCGGAAGGCGGCCTGGTCAGGTCACCCAAGAAACGACTGAGGTCGTTACCACGACGCGAATTGCGCAACCCTCAGCGCGTAGGACACATTCTGTATCTTCGAACGAATCATTGCTCTATCTACTACATGGAACAATGGTGAACAAGAAATTTTCGCCATTCCTGTCAATTCTGAATTTGCGTGAGATTTCACGGCTATTCCCCATGTTCATACCTGAACTCCATCTTTCAGTAGGCAACCTGATTGGGACTTTTTTTATGTCTGTTATTGTACAATCCAGGTAGTACTATTTTTTGGATGAATTACCCCTAAAGCGGTATCATTTATAAAGAAGGCATGTCAGGCAGCAACGCTTGAAAACATGAAATTTCAATTCGACGGAGCTGTTGCAGCCTGGTCGCCAGGGGAAAAGGGTTTCCTATCAATGTTAGCAAACTTGAGAAATGCGAGGAAAAACACAATGAAAATGCTCTTCCGCATCTTGTCTGTCGCTATGTTGCTGAGCCTGGTACTTTCGGCATGCACCGCAACTACCACCTCCACGCCGGCTGCCGACCGCACAATTGTGATCCGCGCTGGCACGGGTGACGGTGGGGATGGCCTGACCCCCCATCAGCAGATCATCCAGAACTTTGAAGACGCGAACCCCAATGTGATCGTCCAGCTTGAGCCTGTTTCTGGGCGGGATTACTATGCCCGCTTGCTTACCCAGCTGGCAGCCAAGGCCGCCCCGGATATCATGCAGATTGGGGATGATGCGGTACCTTCTTTTGTCACCAAGAATGCGTTCGTCCCTTTGGATGACTATCTTAAGAACAGTAATTTTGATGCCAGTATTTATCTGCCCGGTTTGTTGGAACCGGGTAAGATCAACGGCAAGCAGTATCTCCTGCCCAAGGACTACTCGCCTTTGGCTGTGTATTACAACAAGAAGCTTTTCGATGCGGCTTCTGTGCCGTACCCGGTCGATGGCTGGACCTGGGATGACCTTCTGGCAACTGCCCAAAAGCTGACCCTGAAGGACGATTCTGGCAATGTGACCCAGTGGGGTATCCAACTGCCGGCAGCCTGGACGACCGGCTTTGAATACTGGGTGGCTGCCGCTGGTGGAACGCTGATCAGCAAGGATGGCAAGAGCTTTGCTGGAGCAATGGATTCACCCGAAGTAGCCCGGGCTGTACAGTTCTATGCCGATCTGTACAACAAATACCAGGTGGCCCCACAACCGGCGGATATGAACGCCTTCGGCGGGGGTAACAGCGAGTTTGCCAACGGAAAAGCGGCAATGATGCTTTTTGGGCGCTGGCCGCAAAGCGGCTTCAAGACCAATCCTAATATTTCCCTGGGAGTGGTGGCTCCGCCGATGGATAAAGTGCGCGCCAATATCCTTTTCTGGGGAGGGTTTGGCATTGCCACTTCATCCAAAGAACCCGATACCGCCTTCAAATACCTGAGCTTTGTCTCCGGCGAGCCAGGCGCCCAGGTATGGAAGGATTGGGCGCTACCGGCGGTCAAGAGCGTCGCCGAATCTTCCGGGCTGTCCAAAGACCCGATCGAAGGAGTATGGATTGGGGAACTGAACCACCTGGTTCAACGTGCATACACCTTCACGCCCTACTGGAATGAAACTGCCGACCCGGCACTGCGTAAGGTGCTGGAATCGGTCATCATTGATCCGAATGCTGACGTGAAGGGCCTGCTGGCCCAGGCCGCCAAAGACGCCCAGGCTGCATTGGATAAAATTGCAAAATAACCCCTTCACCTTGAAGTGAAATGAAGTGGTATGTGTGCAGGCTGCTCCTGCACACATACCACGCTAAGATCCCATCCATGGAATGAGCCGGGATTTGGGTTGGCCATGCAGTCTTTGCACCGAAAAGAAGCGCTGAGTTTTTATATCACCATCACGCCCTGGTTGTTGGGGTTTTTGCTGTTCACTGCCGGACCAATGGTGATCTCGCTCCTGGCCAGCTTTACGGACTGGGACCTGTTGACCGATCCGGTGTGGGTGGGACTGGACAATTATCGCAATCTGGCGACGGACCCGCTCTTCATCCAATCCATTAAGGTTACGCTGACCTATACCGCGGCGTATGTCCCCCTTGACGTGGTGGGCGGTCTGCTGCTGGCACTTCTGGTGCGCCCGCGCTTTAAGGGGATTGGCATCTTTCGAACCATCTTCTACCTGCCGACGGTCTTTTCTGGCGTGGCTTTTGTGGTGGTGTGGCTGTGGATGCTCAACCCGAACGGCGGGTTGATTAACCTGGCCCTGAGTTGGTTTGGAATTGAAGGGCCGCGCTGGCTGCTGGATCCAAAATACGCCTTATGGTCGCTGGTGATGATGAGCTTCTGGGGGTGGGGCCGCTCCATGGCGCTCTACCTGGGCGGAATGCAGAGCATCCCTGGTGAGCTTTATGAGGCCGCGGCCATGGATGGCGCTGGCAGTTTCCGCCAGTTTTTCGCGGTCACCCTGCCTTTGCTCTCCCCCACCATCTTTTTCAACCTGGTGCTGAGCGTGATTGCCACCTTCCAGTCCTTCACCAGCGCCTTTGTGGCGACCAATGGAGGCCCGCTTGATTCGACCCTCTTCCTGGTCTTATACATTTACCGCCAGGCCTTCGAGTTCTTCCACATGGGCTATGCGGCGGCCATGGCCTGGGTGCTGTTCTTCATCGTCCTGATCTTCACCCTCCTGCTGATGCGCAGCCAGAAGTTTTGGGTGTTTTATCTTGGGGAGCGAAGCGAATGAAGACGCTCACGACTTCATACCTCAATCCAGGCGGTGGATGAAATGAAAGGATATTCGACCCCCATTTTACAGCCGCGTGGCTGGCGCAAGATCCTGGGCATTTTTTTTCTTGCCGTTGTGGCAGTGTTATTCCTGGCCCCTGCCCTGTGGATGATTTCATCCTCGCTCAAGCCTGATTATGAGATTTTTGCCACTCCACCCACCCTGTGGCCCGTCAACCCGCGCTGGCAGAATTATTCCGAGGCGTTAACCTCGCTGCCTTTCGGCCGCTTCGCGGTCAACACCCTGATCATTGCCATCAGCTCGATTATTGGGCATTTGCTGTCCTGTTCGGTCGTCGCCTATGGTTTCGCCCGGCTGCAGGCTCCTGGTAAGGGTTTCTTCTTTGTGTTAATGCTCTCCACCCTCATGCTGCCTTATCCGGTGACCATGGTACCGCTTTTCATCATCTTTTCTAAATTGGGGATGATCAATAGTTTTGCGCCGTTGATCCTGCCGGCATTCTTCGGCAATGCTTTCTATATTTTCCTGCTGCGCCAGGCATTCAAGCAAATACCCCCCGATCTGGAAGATGCCGCCCGAATGGACGGAGCCGGTACTTTTCAGGTGCTGTTGAACGTGATCCTGCCGTTGTCACGGCCAGCGCTGGCGACCGTGGCAATTTTCACCTTCCAGGCTGCCTGGAATGATTTCCTGGGACCCCTGATTTTCCTGCATGACCAATCGCTCTACACGCTGCAACTCGGATTGAGCCTTTTCCGCGGCGCTTACAATGTGCAGTGGGCCTATCTGATGGCGGCTTCACTGGTGGTAACGCTGCCGGTTATTGCCATCTTCTTCTTTGCACAGAAGTCATTCATCGAGGGAGTCGGTTTCACGGGCACAAAAATCTGAGCCAGCCGGTAGGGCGCATTTTGTTTTTGCCTCTTACCGGGCAGCCATCCCAGATCGTCCCACTGTAAGGGTGAGGCAAGAGAAGGCGCCGCGGTTGACCCGATCCCTGTTGCCTCGCCCTCTTGACGTCCGGGGGCGAGGCACGGCGTTGATGAGCAAGACTTACTTGATGCTTTTTGCCTCGCCCTTACCGCAGAACGCCCTGGTCAGGTCACAAAAGAAACGACTGACGTCGTTACTACAAAGCGAATTCCGCCTCACCATTCACGCCTCACGCTTCACGATCTTGCCCCCTTTTTCGTGTATAATTATTAATCAATACCAGAATCGGGAGGCAAAGGGATTCCATGAAAGCATCGGTTTCGCAACAACACCTGGCGCACGGCTTAAGCATGGTTTCTCGCGCCGTTTCACCGCGCAGCACGCTGCCCGTGCTGGCCAACGTCCTGGTCGCGACCGATGAAGGCCGGTTGCGCCTCTCGGCCACCAACCTTGAACTCGGCATCACCTGCTGGATTCCCGCGCAGGTGCAGGAAGAAGGAGCCATCACGGTTCCAGCCCGCACCTTCGTGGACCTGATCAGCGCGCTGCCGCCCGATCCGGTGCAGATGTCGCTCAACACGCGCACCCAAACGCTCAACGTGCGCTGCGGCGGCAGCAACACCGACATCAAGGGCATTGACGCCAACGAATTTCCGCCCATGCCGGTGCCCGATCTGTCCGACGGCATCGAACTGAAGGTTTCTGAATTCCGCGAGATGATTCAACAGGTGGCTTTCGCCGCCTCAGCCGAAGAAGCCCGCCCCGTGCTGCAGGGCGTGATGGTCACCGTGACCGGCAACGAAATTTCGCTGGCGGCCACCGACGGCTTCCGCATTTCGGTGCGCAAGGCTGCCGTCGACCACGCTCCCTCCCGCCCGATCGCGGTCATCATTCCGGCGCGCGCTCTCAGCGAACTGGCGCGCATTGCCGCGGACGGCGACCAGACCCTGGTGATGGCCGTGCCCAGCGGGCGCGGACAGGTCATATTCCACACTAAGGATTCCGAGCTGGTTTCGCAGCTCATCGAGGGCAACTTCCCCGATTACAAGGTCATCATTCCGCGTTCCTTCAAGACGCACACCATCCTCACCACGGCCGCCTTCCTGAAATCCTGCAAGCAGGCCGAAATCATCGCCCGCGAGAGCAACAACGTGGTGCGCCTGAGCATCAACCCGCAGGAGGACAAACCCGGCCAGGTGGAGATCTCGGCCCAGTCCGAACAGACCGGTTCGGCCGAGGTTCAGGTGGACGCTACCATCGACGGGCCGCAAATGGCGATTGCCTTCAACGTGCGCTTCCTGCGCGAGGTGCTGGACGTGGTCAAAACGCCCTCGGTGGCGCTGGAATGCAATGCCCAGAACACGCCCGCCCTGATCAAACCCGTGGGGGATGAGAACTTCCTGCACGTCATTATGCCCATGCACCTGGGCTGATCTTTAAAATCCGAACGGCGCGGCGCAGCAAAAGGATGGAATCATCCGGCTGCGCCTGCCTTTTTAATGGCTGCCCGCCTTTCCTCTTAGCGCGCTTGTCATTCTGAGCTAAGCGACCCTTGCGCTGGTGTGGATCTTCGAGTTCCTTCGCTGCGCTCAGCATAACAATATAATGAAGTCATCCCCTTTCGTAACCATCCCCGCCTGATAACCCGCCCACAGGTCTCCCCATGCCCTTTTCCCCCACCTCCTCCGACCGCCTGCTTTCCATTTACCTCACCCTGGGACAATACCCCATCCTGAGCACGCGCATCAACGCCATCATGCGCCGCGAACTGTTTTCGCGCGGCATCATCCTGCCGACGGACTTCGAAGGCGAAGTGCGCGAAATGGCCATTCATTCGCAGCAGCAGGAGGGACTGGTCAACCCCTACAGCGAAGAGCCGGCCGAAATCTGGGACCTGCGCATCAACCGCGTGCGCGATCAGTTGACCGCGCTCATCTTCAGCCAGCATCTGCCCTACGAGCTGTTTGAAAAGCTGGTCAGCGAAGTGCTCAAGGAACGCGGCATCAATCTGCGCGATATGACCCTCTCGCTCAACCCGGAACTGGCGCCCATGGAGCTGGTCTTCGAGCAGGCCATGACCATCGAACGCATGCCGCCCGAGCAGCGCGGCCAGTTCGAGGCGCGCCTGCAGGAATCCAAGGTGGTGCTGATCCGTTCGCTGATCAGCGACTCGCTGCGCTACATCAACGTTGCCAAACAGTGGTACACCATCGCCGACCTGGCTGAAATCCGCCGCCGCAAGATCGGGGCCGGGCGCATCGGCGGCAAAGCGGCCGGCATGATGCTGGCTTACCGCATCCTCAAGGAATCCAGCGACATGGCGCTGCGTACCTGCCTGAGCATCCCGGACTCCTATTTCGTCGGCTCGGACGAAATGTACACCTTCATGTCGGTCAACCACCTGGGGCACTGGAACGACCAGAAATACAAAAACGAAGCCGAGATGCGCGCCGACTTCCCGGCCATCGTGCAGGAATTCGAGGAGGGCGCGTTTTCGCCCGACCTGCTGGAGCGCTTCCAGGGCATGCTGGCCACGGTCGGGCACACCCCGCTGATCGTGCGCTCTTCGTCGCTGCTGGAGGATAACTTCGGCACCTCCTTCGCCGGGAAATACGAGAGCATCTTCCTGGCCAACCAGGGCAGCCCGCAGGAAAACCTGCGCGCCTTGACCACCGGCATCGCGCGCATCTACAGTTCCACGCTCAACCCCAACGCGCTGCTCTACCGCCGTTCCAAGGGCCTGCAGGATTACGACGAGCGCATGGCCATTCTCATCCAGGTGGTACAGGGCGAGGCTTTCGGACGCTATTTCATGCCGCACGGCGCCGGGGTGGCCTTTAGCCGCAATTTGTACCGCTGGACGCCGCAGATCCGGCGGGAAGACGGCTTTGTGCGCCTGGTGTGGGGGTTGGGCACGCGCGCCGTTGACCGGGTGGGCAACGACTACCCGCGCCTGATCGCGCTCAGCCACCCCACCCTGCGCCCCAACAACGAACCCAAAAACATTCGCCGCTATTCGCAGCAATTTGTCGACGTGATCGACCTGCAGGCCAACGACTTCAAGACGCTGCCGGTGGCGGAAGTGCTCGACGGACATTACCCGCCGCTGCGCTACCTGGCGCAGGTGGACGAGGACGGCTATTTCGTTTCGCTGCGCAGCACGGTGCTGGAAGGCGGGGCATCGCGCCTGGTGCTGACCTTTGACGAACTGCTCAAGCGCACCACCTTTGCCCCGCTGATGCGCGAGGTGCTGGCGCTGCTTGAGCGCTCCTACCGCACGCCGGTGGATCTGGAATTCACCTTTGCCTTGACCAACCTGGAAAGCAGCAAGCCCGAATTGTGTCTGACGATTTTGCAGTGCCGCCCGCTGGCGCAGTTAATCAGCAGCGAGCGCCGCAGCCTGCCCGAGGATTTGCCCGCCGGGGATATCATTTTCAATACCAATTTCATGGTGCCGCAGGGCTTTGTCGACCGGGTGGACTACGTGGTTTACGTGCCGGCCGGCGGCTATTTCGGCCTGCGCACCGCCAATGAACGCGCTGAAGTGGCGCGCGCCGTGGGCAGCCTGAACGCCGCCCTGGCCGGGCAGAACTTCATTTGCGTCGGACCCGGCCGCTGGGGCAGCACCAACACCGACCTGGGCGTGGCAATCGATTACGGCGACATTTATCACGCCCATGCGCTGGTCGAACTGGCCGGTCAGGGCATCGGCCTGCCGCCCGAACCCTCGCTGGGCACGCATTTCTTCCAGGATATCATCGAGGCGCAGATCTACCCGCTGGCCATCTACCTGGACGATGCCCGCAACACCTTCAACGCCGCCTTCTTCGAGGAAACGCCCAACCATTTGAGCGAGGTGATGCAGGTCAAGCCGGAATTGCGCGGCGCCCTGCACCTGATCCGCGTTTCCGACTTCCGTCCGGGGCATTTCCTGCGCCTGGTGATGGACGAGGATAAAAGCCAGGCGGCGGGTTACCTGGTGAAAGAAGAGTGAAGAAGAAGTGATGAGCCCGGAGTAGGAGGCAGCCATGCGCCACAACCGTGCTGAAGTCATGGCCCGCGCGCTGCGGGAATTTGAACTGCTCGAGGCGCTGGCCGCCAACCTGAGCGAGGCCGATTGGCAGCGCCCAGTGCCGCGCCCTGGGACAAAGGATCCCTGGACGGTGAAGGACGCGCTGGTGCACATCCTCCACTGGCAGGCCGACACGGCGCGCAAGATCCGCGGGGAACGCGTGCCGGCCGAGGAGCGCGGGCTGAATGATAACGACGGCAACCGGCTGGTGTACCTGCGCTGGCGCGACCGGTCGCCGGCGGAGGTGCTGGCCTGGATGCGCCAGGTGAAGCAGGAGGTGCTGGACGCGCTGCGCGCCGCCCCGGACGCGTACTTCACCGGCAAGGAGCGCAACCCGCAGTGGCCCTACGACCTCGATGGTCACGCGGTTTACCACCGCGATATCGAGGCGGCGGTGGGGAGGAAAGCGGTGTGATGCGTAAGGAACGAGAAGTGGCTTACGCATTGCGTACGGGCACGACTATGTAAACGGTTGGCCAGGGTCGATGAATGGTGGCAGTTGACGTCGGTTCTCCGGGAGAGCCGGGGCGCAATTACGGCAGGGGTTCACGTCCCCTTCGAACCGACCTACCAATGGTGTTCCCTTGGCATGAAAAAACTCTTAATATTCAAGTCATCCATTCCTTTATGTAGGTCGGTTCGAAGGGGCAAAGGAGAATAATTGTGAAGGAAAATTAATTGCCCCGGAGAACCGACGTCCTGTGTTGATGAATGGTGGTGGCTGACGTCGGTTCTCCGGGGGGTATGGGGAGAATTTCGGCGCGCGCCAATCACCCCCCTTTGAACCCTTTACAGGGCAGGCCAACCTACGATTACTGCTGTTCGCCAATCACGCATACCGCATAACCAATACCGATATTTCGATATTTTTCGACACACGGGCAGTATGTCCCATTATTAATGGATAATTAATATAGAAATTATATAAAATGCTTACCGGTGCGTTCCCGGAGGCGTTTTATGAAAAACAAGCTCCTGATGGTATTGGTGTTGCTGGCAGTCACAGCATCTGCCTGCAGCCCATCTGGTTCAAGTCTGCCGTCCTCAACCTCATCCCCGTCTGCTTCATCTCCGTCATCAACCGCATCTTCCAATTCAAGTCCAGCCGCCGACCCGCATGTCGCCCAGGCGGTCGACCCCAACACGCAACCCATCCAGGTCACCACCACGCTGGATGACAGCCATGCCACCAGCGCCGTTATTGGGCCGGAAGGCGGCACGCTCAGCACCACCGGGGCGGACGGCTCCCGTTTCACCCTGGTGATTCCGCCCAAGGCGCTGGTGGAAACGATCGAGGTCGGCATGACCCCCATCACCGCCATGGACGGTCTGCCCTGGAAAACGGGTTCCCTGGCCGCCGTCCAGTTGGAACCGGACGGTCAAACCTTCTACGATTACGTCACCTTGACCATTGAACCGGCTGGCGGTCTCTCCCCGGATCAAATTATTCCGATTGGTGCTTCCGGGGCCAACCACAACGTCTACATGCCCGCCGTGGATCCAAAATCCAAAGATCTGATCTTAAAACTGGACCATTTTTCATCGGCTGGGGCCGTCAAGGGTTTGCTGGCCGATATTGAACCCTGGCGCCAGCGCCTGGGCGGCGATGTTGAAGCGCGCCTCCAAAGCATTGTGGCCGCCGAATTTGCCCGCCAGCGCCAGGCCGAACTGTCAGGGGAACCCTACACCACCGATCCGGGATTCTGGGATTACATTCAAAAAGCCTGGAAACAGTTCGTGTTGGATCCCCGCCTGGCAGCCGCTGGCGACAGCTGCGCGGCCGGCCGCCTGGCCATTGATACCGTTATTGCCATGGAGCGCCAATTTGAACTGGGCGGGGTGCCTTTTTCATCGGGCGTCAACTGGATCGACCTGCTTCCAAAGGTTGGCAAGGTGTGCGTCAAAGAGGAGTACGAATTATGCCGCGACCAGCACATCGTCCACCGCATGCTCCCGGTGATGCTGGGCATCGAACGGCAAAACGAACTGCTGGGGGTGCATGAGGAAGGGCAGGATGCGGCCAGCATAGCCGCAGCGCTGGGCCAGGTGGAAGCCGAAGGCTGGGATCTGGCACGCAAGTGCCTGCACTTCGAGCTGCAATTCAAGTCGACCGCAAAGATGTCCACCCCGGAAGGATATTACACATCCAACGTTGAGGCGACCGTCCCGATTGAACTGAATACCGATTCCCTCACGTTGGAAGGGCACGCGGAACTGATCAACACGTCCTTCAGTATGAAAGCTGGGCAATGTTCGGCCAACTCCAACACTGGCGGCGGCACCTTCACAGTTGTTTCGCTCGTTTTCATCGACGCGCCGCCGGATGCCAGCCACCCCTACGGCTACGTCAAAGCGGTCCACCTGACCTATGCTCCCGGCAATACCAGCGAGACGCCCAAAGAAGTATGTCCCGATAAAACGTACACGCTTCCACCCATGCACCTGTGGACGTTGGCATATGAGGGCATCCATAACGTCGAAATGGCCGGCGGGGCCGGCAGCTCGGGCGGAACTGGCCTGACCGATATCGGCAGCCTGCTCAGTGGGGCGGGGTTCTCCAACCTGCCCAACGTTCCGGGCATGCCCCAACTGCCAGGCAGCGCGGGCGGCACGCCGGGCGGTTCATCGCAGACGTCCCAGGATAACGGGCCGACCTTCCTCGCCAAGGAGTGGGCCGTGCGCGGCGGCGAGCTTTTTGCCCAAAAACAATGGAACCTGTCCGTCACCCAGGTAACCACCGGCACCGACGACGGTTCCTTTATGCTCTACCACCGGCCGCAATAGGGTTATACGGCCCGCCATACTTCATAGTGCCCAGTTGACCCGCGTGGATATGTATGGAGGTGCTTGACGTCGGTTCTCGGAGGAGCAAAGGACCAATTACGGCAGGGGTTCAAACCCCCTCCGAACCCCTTATAGTGCAGGCCGACCTGAGGGTGAGATGAATCGGGTTGAGCGACGTCGGTTCTACGGGGGAGCAATAACCCAATCGCACTATGGTTTCACACCCCCTCCGAACCGACCTACAATAACAATTTTTCAAAATCAACAATCTACAATTTCTAATTCTTACACAGCCCGCCACACCTCGTAGTGCCCCAGGCGGCCCCCCTGGCCGTCCGACTCGTACGTCTCGACGACCTCGAAGCCGGTCAGCGCTGCCAGGTGCGCCAGTTCCTCTGGCGTGAAGCGGTGCACGTAGCGCAGCCCCACCTGCTCCGGCTGCCCGGGCAGGGCATAGCGCCAGTCCAGCAGCGTATCGCCCTCCTGCACGTCGGCGGCGCTCAGGCCGATACGCTCCCAGGGCTGCACGCGCGCCAGCAATTTGGGCGAGTGCTGGAACTGCCAGTTGGAATGGATGAACAGGCCGCCCTCGGGCAGCAGCACGCGCACCTGCTGGATGACGCAGGCGCGCAGTTCCTCGCCGGGAAGGTGGTGCAGCGCGGCGAAGCACAGCCCCCCATCGAAACAGGCCTCGCAGTTCACCGCCCAGTCGCCGGCCAGGTCGCCAGGTTCGTAGCGAATCTCCAACCCAGCTGTTGACAGGCCCTGCGTCTCCCGGCGCGCCGCATCCAGCAGCGCCGCGCTCGAGTCGATGCCCAGGTACAGGCCCTGCCGTCCGCTGTGCGCCCATTCCACGCCCAGCGCGCCTGAGCCGCAGCCCAGGTCCAGCCAGCGGCCGCTTTGCGGCACCCAATCCTTCAACGCGCGGCGCACGCCGGGCTGAATTCGCAGCCTGGTCTTTGCGAACGCCGGGCCGAAATTCTGGTAGAATGTTAAATTAAGGGCTAGCAGCAGGGCGGCGGTATCGGGGTTCATGGGCTTAGCAAGGAAGGTGTTGTATGGTTAGGTGCGATTCGTTGTAATGGGTCAATGAGTTGATGAGTTCTGAGTGACGGGGAAAGGATTTTCCTCTGAACGCTGAACGCAGAACTCTGAACTAATCTGTTTTTTTCGCGGTGATTTCCATCCCGCGTTTTCTCCATCAGTTTATCACACTCCCCGGGGGAGGCACTACATGGCTTCGGACTACTCCATCGAGACCGAAGGACTCGGTCGTCGCTACAAATTGCGTGAAAATAAGAAGAAGAAGGACCAGCCCAAAGAGCTGGTGGCCTTGAGCGATGTCAATTTGCAGGTGCGGCGCGGCGAACTGTTTGGCCTGCTGGGGCCGAACGGCGCCGGCAAAACCACCCTGATCAAGATTCTCACCACTCTGCTGGCGCCGTCAGCCGGCTGGGCGCGCGTGGCTACATCGACATGACGACGAATTATTAAGCGCCAGAAGCGTGAACCGTAAAGAGATTGACTTATGGGTAGATTATTTATGGTTCAAGAGGACGAATTCATGAATTACGTCTTCTGTTCTTCTTGGGTCTGACGCTTCACGACTCACGGTTCACGAATCCATTTCCATCCCTTGACATCCCGCCATTTCTGTCTATAATCCATCCGATATGCAAAAACGCGAGCGCCTGATCTTTCCACCTGCACTGTCACCTTCGCCCCGGGTTCCTGGGGCGTTTCTTTTCTCCGCCATTCGCCACCCCGAGATTTACTCCCGGGGTGTTTTTTTTACCCATAGGAGGTGAGCTTGTGATCAAACTGCCCGGCCTGATCGACCCGCACGTACACCTGCGCGAACCCGGCGGTGAGCACAAAGAGGATTGGGATAGCGGCACGGCCGCCGCGCTGGCAGGCGGCTTCACGCTGGTGCTGGCCATGCCCAACACCAAACCGCCGGTGGCCGATTCCGCTTCGCTGGAGCTGGCGCTGGCGGCGGCCGCGGGCAAGGCGCGCTGCGATTACGCCCAATTCCTGGGCGCGGGTCCCGATAACGCGGCTGAGGCGGCCAGTCTGGCCAGGCGCTCCGCCGGGTTGAAGATGTACCTCGACCAGACCTACGGTCCACTGCGCCTGGACGACATGACGCTGTGGCTGCCGCATTTCGAGCGCTGGCCGGCCGAACTGCCCATCGTGGCACACGCCGAGAGCCGCAGCATGGCGGCGGTGCTGCTGATGGCGCAGCTGTTCGACCGCAGCGTGCACATCGCGCATGTCTCGCTGCGCGAAGAAATCCTGCTGATCCGCAAAGCCAAGGAACGCGGCTTGAAAGTCACCTGCGAGGTCGCGCCGCATCACCTCATTCCACCCCCACCTGCGTCCTCCGCCTTTTTCGGAGAAAAAGGGGGAGAGGTGCGAGGGGGCAGAGGGCAGGGCGAGGGTTTAAATCAACCTCCACCCAACCCTCCCCCAAATTCTATGAATTTGGGGGAGGACTCAGGAGGGGGTGGAGGGGGTCGAATGGAAGTCCGGCCGCGACTCAATTCGCCCGCCGACGTGCAGGCGCTGT
>CAZHYQ010000013.1:0-24340 GCA_964536805.1 uncultured Longilinea sp. | reverse complement strand
GGTCGAATGGAAGTCCGGCCGCGACTCAATTCGCCCGCCGACGTGCAGGCGCTGTGGGACAACCTGGAGGTGATCGACTGTTTTGCCAGCGATCACGCCCCGCACACCCTGGCCGAAAAGGATGGGCCCAACCCGCCGCCGGGCTTCCCGGGGCTGGAGACAAGCCTGCCGCTGCTGTTGACCGCCGTGCATGCCGGCCGCCTGACACTCGACGATATCGTCCTGCGCTGCAGCACCAACCCGCGGCGCATCTTCGGCCTGCCCGAACAGCCCGACACCTGGATCGAGATCGACCCGGAGGCCGAATGGACCCTCAGCGCTGCCCATGCCTTCACCCGCTGCGGCTGGACGCCCTACGAAGGCACGCCGGTGCGCGGAAGGGTGGAACGGGTGGTGCTGCGCGGGCAGGAAGTTTATAAAGAAGGGATTGTCTTGGCAACCCCAGGATTTGGCAAGAATGTAAGAATTGCTGAATGCTGATTGCTGAATGCTGATTGAAGAAGACCATGCATTCTTCCAACGGTTCACGGTTCACGACTCACGAACGAACTCAGACCCCATCAACTCAATACTCATAACTCATCAACTTTTTACTGACAAACTTTTCAAGGAGATTCGATACCATGCACATCCCACCCGCACGACGCAAGAGCCCGTATTTGCCCTTTGGCGAAAACAAGCAGTCCGATTGGTACGGTCAGGACATCATCACGGTCAAACAGTTCGACGTGGATGACCTGAATTACATTTTTGGCGTGGCGAACGAAATGCGCGGCATGGTCAAGCGCGTGGGCACCTTCGACCTGCTCAAAGGAAAAATCCTGGCCAACCTGTTCTACGAACCCTCCACGCGTACCTCCTCCAGCTTCACCTCTGCCATGGAACGCCTGGGCGGCTCGGTCATCCCGATCAACGAAGTCAAATACTCCTCCGTTTCCAAGGGCGAGAGCCTGGCCGACACCGTGCGCACGCTGGAATGCTACGTCGACGTGATCGTGCTGCGCCACCCGGAAGTCGGTTCGGCGGCGCTGGCGGCCCAATATGCCAAAAAACCGGTCATCAACGCCGGCGACGGCATCGGCGAACACCCCACCCAGGCCCTGCTGGACATGTTCACCATCTTTGCCGAGCTGGGCAGCGCCGACGGTTTGACCGTGACCATGTTGGGCGATCTCAAGTACGGCCGCACGGTACATTCGCTGGCCCGCCTGCTCTCGCTCTTCAACGTCAAGCTAAACTACGTCTCGCCAGCCATCCTGCGCATGCCGCAGGAGGTGATGGACGAAGTGAGCGCCAAAAACATCCCGCAGGCCACCTTTGACCGGCTTGAAGACGCGCTGCCGGAGACCGACGTGCTTTACGTTACCCGCGTTCAGAAGGAGCGCTTCGAGGACCCGGCTGTTTACGAGCAGGTGCGCGGCCAGTTCGTGGTGACCCCCGAGATCATGCAGCTGGCGAAGACTGAAATGATTGTCATGCACCCGCTGCCGCGCGTCGGCGAGATCAGCATGGACTTTGACGACGATCCGCGCGCCGCCTACTTCCGCCAGATGGAATACGGCCTGCACGTGCGCATGGCCCTGCTGGCGATGGTGTTGGGGAAGGCGTAAGAACGTGAAGCGTGAGTCGTGAATCGTGAGCTGTACATTTAAGGATCTTCGGTTCACGGTTCACGTTTGTCGGTTCACGACTCGCGATTTACCCGTTATAATTCCCCCCATGAACTCTTCCTTCTTCACCCAACTGGACGAACGCGCCCGCCGCACCGGCTCGTTGCTGTGCATCGGGTTGGATCCGCACGCCGGGGACCTGCCGGAGAAAAGCGCACAGGCCGCGCGCGATTTTTGCCTGCGCCTGATCGACGTCACCCGCGACGTTGCGCTTGCCTATAAACCCAATTCAGCCTTCTTCGAGGCCATGGGCGCGCCAGGTTGGCAGGCGCTGCACGAGGTGATCGACGCGATACCGCACGGCGTGCCGGTCATCTATGACGGCAAGCGCGGCGACATCCCGTCCACCGCCGAAGCCTACGCTGAATCGGCCTATACGGAGCTGGACGCGGACGCCGTTACGCTTAATCCGTACCTGGGTTTTGACTCGCTGCAGCCCTTCCTGCGGGAAGGCAAAGGCGTTTTCCTGCTGTGCAAAACGTCCAATTCGGGCACCATCGACCTGCAGGACCTGAAGCTGGCGAGTGAAGGCCGCCCGCTGCGGTTGTACGAAAAAGTGGCGCTGCTGGCTCAGGAATGGAACGACGGCAACAACAACATCGGCCTGGTGGCAGGCGCCACTCACCCCGACGCCCTGCGCCGGGTGCGCAGCCTGGCCCCCGACCTGTGGATCCTGGCGCCCGGCGTGGGCGCCCAGGGCGGCGACTTGCGCGCCGCGCTGCAGGCCGGCCTGCGCAACGACGGTCTGGGCATGCTCGTGCCGGTGGCGCGCGCCATCAGCCGGGCCGCCGACCCGCGCGCCAAGGCGCTGGAACTGGCCGAGCAGATTCGCAAAATGCAGGAAGAGGTCCTGGCGCATCCCGAAACCCCTGCCGCGGTTCAGAAACAACTGCTGACCGCCTCGCTGGCCGAAGGCCTGCTGCGCGCATCCTGTGTCCGCTTTGGACAATTCACGCTCAAATCCGGGCTGGTTTCACCCATCTACATCGACCTGCGCCAGCTCGTTTCGCACCCCGACCTGCTGGCCGAGGCCGCCGCGGCTTATAAACCGCTGCTGGACGGACTGCAATTCGACCGCATGGCCGCGCTGCCCTATGCCGCGCTGCCCATCGCCACCGCCATCAGCCTGCAATCGGGCTGGCCGGTCATCTATCCGCGCAAAGAGGCCAAGACCTACGGCATGCGCGCCGAAGTGGAGGGCGAATACCATGCCGGCGAGCGCGTGGTGGTCATCGACGACCTGGCGACCACCGGCGGCAGCAAATTCGAGGCCATTGACAAGCTGACCCAGGCCGGGTTGGAAGTGCGCGACGTGGTGGTGCTGATCGACCGATCGTCCGGCGCGCGCGAGTCGCTGGAGGCTGGCGGCATCCGGATGCACGCCGTGCTGACCCTGACCGATCTGCTCGATTACTGGGAAAAGTCCGGGCGCATCCCGCAAGAACAGATCGCCGCCGTGCGTACCTTCCTCGCCGGGCAGTAAGAGGGATTCACCACGGAGACACGGAGTTCACGGAGAAGAAATGAGAAAAGAGGAGAAGAAGAGTTTTTCTTCTTCTCTTTTTATGAAGTTTCTTTGCGACCTCTGCGCTCTTGGCGGTAATCCCTTCTTTTTCAATTATTCTCCTCTCCGTGTCCTCCGTGCCTCCGTGGTGAGAATCATTATGTCCAAAGCATTCCGCATCATCCGTCCGCTCATCTTCCGCCTGACGCCTGAACAGGCCCACCAATCCACCATCGCGCTGCTGCGTCTGGGCGGCGGCCTGGGCGTGGGGCGCTGGCTGCTGCGCGCCTGGTTCCATACGCGCAAATCCGGCCCAACCGTGCAGGCTTTCGGGCTGACCTTCCCCAACCCGCTCGGCATGGCCGCCGGCTACGACAAGGACGGCCTGGGTTGGCGCGGTCTAGCCTGTCTGGGCTTCGGCCACATCGAGGTCGGCACGGTCACGCCCAGGCCGCAGCCTGGCAACCCGCTGCCGCGCGTCTTCCGCCTGGTGGAGGAGGAGGCCGTGATCAACCGCATGGGCTTTCCCAACCGCGGCGCCGAATTCCTGGCCGGGCGGCTGCGGGGACGCAGGCCGGAAGGACTGGTGCTGGGCGTCAACATCGGCAAGAACAAATCCACCCCGCTGGAGAATGCCGTCGGCGACTATTTGAGCCTGTTTGATGTCTTCGCCCCGCTGTGCGACTACCTGGCGGTCAACATCAGCTCGCCCAACACGCCCGACCTGCGCAAACTGCAGTCGCGCCAGGCGCTGGAAAACCTGCTGGCGCCGCTGGCGGCCAGACGCGCGGATTTCAAGCAGGCCAGCGGCCGGCGGGTGCCGCTGCTGGTCAAACTGGCGCCCGACCTGACGGATGCCGAACTGGACGAGGCACTGGAAGCGGTCATCGGGCACGGCATGGACGGTGTCATCATCCACAACACCACCGTGCGGCGCGACCTGGTAGCCTCTTCACCCAAAGCCAATGAAACCGGTGGGCTGAGCGGCCGGCCGATCAACGCCATGAATACCGCCATGCTGCGCAAGGTGGCGGCCCGCACCAGCGGGTCGCTGCCGGTGGTGGCCAGCGGCGGCGTGATGAGCGCGGCGGATGTGAAGGAGAAGCTGGATGCCGGCGCTGCCCTGGTGCAGCTCTACACTGGTCTGATCTACGAGGGGCCGGGGCTGGTGCGCGATATTTTGAATGCCGGGTGAAGCGGAGATCCGACGTCGGGATGAGATCCTTCGCTGCGCTCAGGATGACATAATCGATGTCATGCTGAGGCGAAGCCGAAGCATCTACTTTTGGTTGATATACCAACTGGGGTAGGTCGGATCGCAGGGGGTTGGGTGGTTCACCCGATTTGGTATCGACCCCCCGGAGATCCGACGTCGGGCAACGCCATTCATCGGCTCGTGACGTCGGCTCTGCGGGGCGGGCGAAGGCTTGATAGCGAATTCTTATCCAACGCCGCTTCGAGCAGCCTTACGCCTGCAGGCCCACCTACGGAAGGGTTCATGATCGCCATCAAAAAAACGCCAGGCGCCGCATCAACGCTTCTCGCATACCCCATCGCCGCACCCCTTCTCCCGCCACTGACGGTATAATGGACTCAACAACTTTCCGGGCGGAGTACAAAGCATGAAAAAGTTCATCGTGGTGGCCGGCAACATCGGTGTGGGCAAATCGACCCTGGTGGAACTGGTGTGCGAGCACATGGAGTTCCAGCCCTTCTACGAGCCCGTGGCCGAAAACCCCTACCTGGCCGATTTCTACCGCTCGATGGATTCCTGGTCGTTCCACTCGCAGATCTTCTTCCTCACCCACCGCCTGCGCATCCACCAGCTCATGGCGCGCTTCCCCGGCGCGGTCATCCAGGACCGCTCCATCTACGAGGATGCCGAGATCTTTGCCCGCAACCTGGCGCTGCAGGGCCACATGAGCGAACGCGACTATGAAACCTACCACGATCTGTACGAGACCGTCACCGATTTTCTCAACCCGCCCGACCTGATGGTTTACCTGCGCGCCTCGGCCCCCACCCTGATCAAACGCATCAGCCTGCGCGACCGCGATTACGAACGCACCATCCAGCCCGAATATCTTGAACAGCTCAACCAGCTCTATGAGGAATGGATCGCCGGCTTCACCCTGTGCCCGGTGCTGGCCGTGCCCGCCGACGACCTGGACTACGTGGCCCACCCGCGCCACCTGCAGCTCATCCTCTCCAAGATTCAGGAGAAGCTGACCGGCAAGGAAGAGGTGGTTTTCACCAGCGAGGATGTCCAGTCGGCCACCGATTAGCCGCTGGATGGGCGAATATCCGTTTTCGCTAGATTAAGATCAGTTTTCCTCAGCGCTGCGCAAAGGCTCAGCGGCTGTACTCCAATTTTCCACCCTGTCACCGCCTCACCCCAGATCCCAAAAGGATAACTCCCGACATGAAACCTCAAACGCGCTTTTTGAACCTGCTGGCCATCCTTACCCTGGCGGCCAGCGGGCTGGCCTGGCCGTGGCAAAGCGCCTCGGCCGACAACACCCCGCGCATCCTGCCTTTCACGCAGAATTGGGCCGATACCGGTCTGATCATCGGGGTGGATAACTGGTCGGGCGTGCCCGGCATCGTGGGCTACCGCGGCGACAACCTGACGGCTTCAACCGGCGTGGATCCGCAGACCATTCTGGCGCCTGACGATGCCGGGGTGATGGATGTCATCCCCAACCAGACCCTGGTTACCATCGGTGACGGCGGCGTGGCGGAATTCGAAATAGCCGACCCGGTGGTGGCCCTGCAGGGCTCGGGCACGGCCGATGCGCCGTACGTGCTGATTTTTCTCAATACCGCCGGGATGGAAGCTATCCAGGTCAGTTATAACGTGCGCGACATCGACACCACATTAGATAACGCAGTGCAACAGGTGGCTTTGCATTACCGCGTGGGCGGCAGCGGCAACTTTACCAATGTTCCGGCCGCCTATATCGCCGACGCCACAGTACAGGGAGCAATCCAGTCCACGCCGGTCTCGGTCACGCTGCCGGCGGATGCCAACAACCAGCCCTTGCTGCAGCTGCGCATCATGACCAGCAATGCAGCCGACGTCGACGAGTGGGTTGGCATCGACGACATCTCCATCAGCGGCACGGCCAACGGCGACCCGGCTCCGTATGTCAGCGCGGTCAGCCCCGCCAACAATGCCAGCGGCGTGGCGTTGAACGCGAACCTCAGTGTCACCTTCAGCGAGCCGGTGACCGCCGCGGCGGGAGCCTTCAGCCTGACCTGCGCCGCCAGCGGCCTGCATACCCTGGGGCTTGCCACAGCCGACAACCAGGTCTTCACCCTCGACCCTTCACCCGACTTTTTGCCGGGTGAAGCCTGCACCGTAACGCTTGAAAACACGCTCATCACCGACCTGGGCGGTTCAGCCCAGCCCATGCTGGCCGACTACGCCTGGTACTTCACCACCGCCGCCTCGGTCGATGCCTGCAACGATCCCTTCCTGCCCATTCCTGCCATCCAGGGCAGCGGCGCAACCGCGGCCATCACCGGCCAGGTCATTACCCAGGGCGTGGTGGTGGGCGATTATGAAGGCCCTTCGCCCGCCCTGCGCGGTTTCTACATTCAAGACCCCGTTGGCGACGGCGACCCGGCCACCTCGGACGGCATCTTCATTTATAACGCCAACGCCAACAGCGCCGCCCTGGGTCAGCTGGTGCGGGTTTCGGGCGTGGCCGGCGAGACCCAGGGCCAAACCCAGATCACGCTGGCTGAATTCACCCTGTGCAGCGCCAGCGCTGGAGTCACCCCGACCGATGTCAGCCTGCCCTTCTCCGCGGCGGATTATCCAGAACGCTACGAAGGCATGCTGGTGCGCCTGCCGCAGACCCTTTTTGTGACCGAACATTTCCAGTTGGGACGTTTTGGCCAGGTGGTGCTTTCCTCCGGTGCACGCCTGGCGCAGCCCACCAATGTGGTTGCCCCCGGCGCGGCGGCGCTGGCCTTGCAGGCGCAGAACAACCTCAACCGCCTTATCCTGGATGACGCCACCAATGCCCAGAACCCCGACCCGATCGTCTTCGGGCGCAGCGGGCTGCCGCTCTCGGCAGCCAATACGCTGCGCGGCGGCGACACGGTTGCCGGCCTGGTGGGCGTGCTGACCTATACCTGGTCAGGCAATGTCGTCAGCGGCAATGCCTACCGCCTGCGCACGCTCAACGCGCTGGGCAGCGGCCTGCCGGACTTCCAACCAGCCAACGAGCGCCCGGCCGCGCCGCCTGCAGTGGGCGGGACGCTGCGGGTGACCGCCATGAACACGCTCAATTACTTCAACACCTTTGGCTCGGCCTGCACCAACGGGGTTGGCGGTACGGCTACCGCCTGCCGCGGCGCCGATAACCTGACCGAGTTCAACCGCCAGTGGCCCAAGACCGTGCAGGCCATCCTGGCCAGTGGTGCGGATGTGCTGGGCCTGATGGAAATCGAAAATGACGGCTACGCCGCGGGCAGCGCCATCCAGGACCTGGTCAATCATCTCAATGCGGCCACTGCGCCCGGCAGCTACGCCTTCATCAACGCCGATGCGCTCACCGGGCAGACCAACGCGCTCGGCACGGATGCCATCAAGGTGGCCTTCATCTATAAACCGGCCGCGGTCACGCCGGTGGGTGCCACCGCCGTGCTCAACAGCACGGCCTTTGTCACTGGCGGCGATGGGGAGGCGCGCAACCGTCCGGCGCTGGCGCAGGCTTTTGAGCAAAACGGCACCGGCAACCGCTTTGTGGCCGTGGTGAACCACCTCAAGAGCAAGGGTTCGGCCTGTGACGATCCCGACGCAGGCGACGGCCAGGGCAACTGCAATATCGTGCGCACCAACGCCGCCACCCTGCTCACCACCTGGCTGGCGGCCGACCCAACCGGCACTGGCGACCCGGACGTGCTCATCCTGGGCGACCTGAACGCCTACGCCATGGAGGATCCCATCACCGCCCTGCGCAGCGCCGGTTACGCCAACCTGATCTTCGACTTCGGTGGACCCTCGGCCTATTCCTATGCCTTTGACGGGCAGTGGGGCTACCTCGACCATGCCCTGGCCTCCGCCAGCCTGGCGGCGCAGGTGACCGACGCGCAGCATTATCACATCAACGCCGATGAACCCTCGGTGTTGGATTACAACACCGACTTTAAGAGCGCCGGCCAGATTATCTCGCTCTACAACGCCGACGAGTTCCGCGTTTCCGATCACGACCCGCTGCTCATCGGCCTCAACCTGGGCGCGGCCAATGCCGCGCCGGTTGCCCCAACGATCGCGGATGTGGAATGGCTGGCGCGCGAGGTTCACACCTTCACCATCCCGCCCTTCACCGATGCGGACGGCGATCCGTTGAGTTACTCGGCCGCGCTCAAGGACGGCGGCAGTTGGCCGGCCTGGCTGGTTTTTGATGCGGCCACCCTCACCTTCAGCGGCAACCCGCTCAACGGCGACGCGGGCGTGTATGTCATCGAGGTCACGGCGAATGACGGCCGCGGCGGCGCGGCCGTGACTGCCTTCAACCTGACCGTGCTGGCCAACCCGCTGCGGCTCTTTCTGCCGGTCATCGCCGGCGGATGGTAATAGGACGGCCGCTGCGGGTTGGCGATTGACCCATTCGCTGATAAAATGGGAAAATGGGGGCAAGGTTTCACCTGCTCTGACCGTTCCCTGATCCCGTTCGATCCCAATCCCAAAACCTTAAAGGAAAAGAAATGAAACTTCAAACGCGATTTTGGAATCTATTGGTCATATTTGCGCTGGCAGCCAGCGCCCTGGCCTTGCCGGCGCAAAGCGCGACGGCAACTACCCCGGCACAAGTTGCTGCCGTGCCGGCTGTCGACGCGCCATTTGCCACAGGCAACATCGTGGTTTACCGCGTGGGTGATGGAGCTGGTTCGCTTGTCAACACAGGCAATCCGGTATTCCTGGATGAGTACACCCCTGCCGGGACATTGGTGCAATCAATCGCCATGCCTGTGACTCAAAGCGGGGAAAACCGCGCGTTTTTTGCGTCTGGCACTTCCACAGCGGAAGGATTGATCACCCGCTCCACGGACGAACATTACCTTCTATTAACCGGATATGCCAGTACTTACACTAGCTCTCTTTCAGGCACTGCCAGTACGGTGGTTAACCGCGTGGTTGGCCGTGTAGACGCGGCTGGAACCATCGATACAACCACCGCGCTGACCGATTTTGCCAGTGCCGGTTCGCCGCGCAGTGCGACCAGTGATAGTGGAACCGACTTATGGATCGCCGGTGGAACTGGTGGCGTACGCTATACGACTCTGAGTGCAACTACTTCGACCCAAATCAGCACTGCCGTGACGAATATGCGCCAGGTTACTATATTCGATGGACAGCTTTATGCCAGTGACGCATCTGGCTCAGCCTATCGTCTGTCCACGGTAGGTGTCGGACTCCCGACAACAGCCGGACAGGCTTTCACAAACTTGCCAGGTTTTCCAACCAGTACCGGAAGTCCTTACGGGTTCTTTTTTGCCGATCTGGATGGCACTGTTGCGGGCGTGGACACCTTATATGTTGCCGATGATGCCGTAGGCATCCAGAAATACTCTCAGGTCAGCGGAAGCTGGGCCTTAAATGGCACGATTACTGGCAGCGGTTACCGCGGATTAACAGGATTAGTTTCCGGAACCACTGTGACGTTATTTTCCATTAGCAACACCAGCGTAGCCACGGTCCAAGATACAGGTGGTTACAATGCACTTCCAAGCTCAACAACCCTAACCTCCCTGGCAACTGCTGCCGCAAATACTGCTTTTCGCGGCGTGGCACTCGCTCCTGTTTCAGCGGTGGATAACCCTCCCTCTGTTTTGACCACCACCCCGGCGGACACTGCTACAAATGTATCGTTGAGCACAGAAATAACGGTAAACTTTAGTGAAGCTGTCACCACCTCTTCAGCGGCGTTTGCACTTGAATGTGGCAGCGTCGCCCAACCTTTTGCCTTCAGCGGCAGCGGCGCGAGCTATACGCTCAACCCTGATAATAATTTGCCCCTGGCATCGCTTTGCACGCTCACGGTAAGCGCCAGCGGTGTGACCGACCAGGATGGCACAGCCGACCCAATGGCTGCCGATTACACCATGAGCTTCACTACTACCGCGGATGTCCCTCCAACGGTCAGCACCACCGTACCGGCCAACGGCGCCATCAATGTAACGGTTGGCAATGATCTCAGCGTGATTTTTAGTGAAAATGTCACCACCACGGCGGCAGCTTTTGCCCTGGAATGCGGCAGTGTTCCTCAGAATTTTGCATTCAGCGGCAGCGGATCCAGTTATACCCTCAACCCTGACGCCAACCTGCCGTACAGCCAAACCTGTTCAGTCACCATCACCGCCAGCGGAGTAACCGACCTGGATGGGACGGTGGATGCCATGGCTGCCAATTACAGTTGGACTTTCACAACCACCCACAATCCCGACGCGGTCACGCCAATTGCCGTGGCGCGCGCGGCTGGCGCGGGTTGGACCGGCACGCTGCAGGGCAACGTGACCCTGCTGCCCGGCTTGCTCGGCACCAAGAGCATCGCCATCCAGGATGCCACCGGCGGCATGTACGTCTACCCTGCCAGCACCTTCACCCTGCCGCCGCTGGCGCTGGGCGACGTGGTGCAGGTGAAAGGCACCATTAAGAATTACAACGGCCTGCTCGAGATTGATCCGGTCACCAGTGTGAACTGGATCAGCACAGGTACCGTCCCGGCCCCACTGGTGGTGGCCACCGGGTCGGTCGCACCCACCCAGGGCCTGCTCATCCAGGTGCAGGGCACGCTCCACCTGCCCACCACCCCGCCGGCCCCCGGCACCAATTACACCTTCTCGGTTAACGACGGCTCGGGCGTGTTGACGGGTTATGCCTACAAGCTGACCAACATTGATATGCGCGGTTTTGAGGAAGGCCAGCAGATCCGCATCATCGGTCTGAGCCAGGCTTACAACGCCCCCCAGATTCAACCGCGTACCCAGGCCGACCTGGTCGACCTGCGCGCGCCGGTCGTGCTCAGCACCGTCCCGGCGGACGCTGCCACCGGCGCCAGCCCGTACATGCCCGTGACCGCGGCCTTTAACAAGCCTATCAATCCGGCCACCCTGACCGAAGCCAGCTTCACCCTCAGCGGCCCCTCCGGCGCAGTGAGCGGCGCAGTCAGCTACCTGGCGGGCACGCAAACCGCCGTCTTTACGCCCGCCGCGGCGCTGGCCCCGCTTTCGCTCTACACCGCCACGCTGACCACGGCCGTGACCGACAGCAACGGCGTGCCCCTGGCCACCGCCCATAGCTGGAGTTTCACCACCGGTGCTGCCGACAGCGTACCGCCCGCCATCCTGACACGCCTCCCGGCCCCCGCGGCCGTGGATGTGCCAGTCAGTTCGCAGGTGGCAGTGGCCTTTAGCGAGGCGCTGGGCACGGGTTCGTTGAACCTGGCGCACTTTGTCCTTAGCGGCCCCTACGGCACCGTCCCGGCCACCTTCGGCTACGATCCGGTCACGTTTACCGTGACCCTGACGCCGCAGGCCAGCCTGCTCTACAGCACGCAGTACACCATGACGGTCACCGCCAGCACCGCCGACTTCGCCGGCAATCCGCTGGGCGCGGACGACGTCTGGACCTTTACCACCATGGCCGAACCGGGGATGCAGGTCTATTTTGGCGACCTGCACAACCACACCAGCTATTCCGACGGTTCCGGCACCCCGGCCGAAGCGCTGGCTGCCGGCAAGGCCGCCGGATTTGATTTCATGGCCATCAGCGACCATTCCTACGCCATCAGCGACAGCGAATGGGCCGATACGCTCTCAGCAGTCAACGCAGCCACCGGGTCCGACTTTGTTGGCCTGCGCGGCTTCGAGTACACCCAGGGCGCCGAAGGACACATCAACGTGTGGAACTCGGAACGGCATGCCACCCGCACCAACGTGCCCGGCTGCACCTACTGCGATTACACCCCCAACCTGGAAGCTGGCACAACCGTGACGGGTTTCTACCCCTGGCTGGTTTCTCCGGTCAACACCCCGCTTGATTCGGCCGGCGAAGTGATGCAGTTCAACCATCCCGGCTGGATCAACTTCAACGACTGGTTCTACCACCCCGAAGTTTCCGGCATCGCAAAGCTGGAGGAAGTCGGCAACGGCAGCGGTACCTCTTACGTCTTCTCGGAAGCCGAGTTTATCCGTTCGCTGGATTACGGCTGGAAATTGGGCGCCACCAATAACGCCGACACCCATTCGACCTATTGGGGCGTGAACACCGATCACCGCACCGGCGTGCTGATGCCAGAACTGACCAAGATGGCCCTGCTGGAAGCACTGCGCCAGCGCCGCACCTTCGCCAGCGAAGACAAGAACTTCACCCTGACCATGAAGGCCAACGGCGCCTGGATGGGCTCCGAGATCGCCAATACCGGCTCGATTGCCTTTGACATCTCCGGGATGGACCCCGACGGCGAACTGGCCAGCCTGGTGGAATTGATTACCGATCAGGGCAAGACCATCGCCTCGACGGTGCCAAGCACTGCCAGCTTCACCTGGGAACCCGATATCAACATCACCACCGGCGTGCACTACTTCTATATCAAGGCCACCCAGGCTGACGGCGACAAAATCGTCACCTCGCCGGTCTGGACGCTGGGCAGCGAAGATATCTCCATCACCGATCTCACCATCCAGCCCACCATTCCGACCACCAACAATCCCTCATTGTTCAGCGTGCGGGTCACCAACCGCGTGGCTGAAAGCCGCACCGTGACGGTCGGCATCGAAGTCAACGGCGTCCCGCTGGGGGCTGGCGTTGCAGTGACGGTTCCGGCCAACGGCGACGGCTATGCCCTGTTCAACTGGCAGCCCATCCTGACCGGTGCTGTGACCATCACGGCCCAGTTTACCGATGCCCCGGCTGGTGACAACCCCGACGACAACAGCCTGGCCCTGAACCTGACGGTGACAGATGAACTTCTGCCGCTCATCCTGATCGATGGCGGCCACGGCAATCTCAATACCGCCGCCAATGAAATGAAAGCCTTCATCGACGACCTCTCGGCACATCATTACAATGTCCTCAAGAACCTGGACGCGCTGACGGCTGCCGACCTGAACCCGGCGGTGGTCAAGTTGCTCATCATCACCGCCCCTGAAACAGCCTACACAGCCGCGGAACAGACCGCCATCGCCAATTACGTGGCGGCCGGCGGCAGCCTGTGGATGGGCGGCCTGGCGGATTACACCGGCAAGGTGGCCTGGGCCTCGACCGTGGCGGACCGCGAGAATGCCATCCTCGACACCATCGCATCCGTCACCGGCCAGACCGTCAACATGCGCATGAACGATGATGAAGTCACCGACGCAAACAGCAACAACGGCTACGTCTTTGGCGTCATCTGGGGCGATTTCCCCTCGGCAGGCACGACCGGCATCGGCGTGAACGTGGAGCAGGTGTCGACCTGGAGTTTGAATTCCATCGTTGATGGCAACAAGCAAGCCCTGACCGCAGCGGATGCTGGCGTACAGATCATCATGCAGGGCGATCTGGACGCGGGCTACGGCGCTGCCCCCTGGTACGATCCCAACCATACCTCCAACGAGGACGCCGACGGTCAGAACGACGCCTTCATCTACAATCCCACCTGGGTCTATCCGGCCGACCAGCCGGCCGATGCGGTGCCTGTTCCGGCCGCGGCCGCGGTGGAACTGGCCAACGGCGCCGGGCGCATCATGCTCTACGGCGACAGCAACGATCCCTTTACCATCTTTGCCTACACTGCCGGCGACGGCAAGCAAAACGAGCTCTTCAACCTGCAGTCGGTCATGTGGCTGCTGGGCGACCAGCTGCAAAAATCGACGGTTGCCGAAGCCCGCGCCCAGGCTGCAGACGACGTGCCTGACAACCTCAACAAACTGGTGTGGGTGGAAGGCGAAATCACGGCTGCCTACGGCGAGTTCTTCAATGTGCTGTACGTGCAGGATGAGACCGGCGGCATCACCGTGCACGCCCCGGCTGGCGATATCGATCCGGCGGCCTTCACCCGCGGCACGCACGTGCGCGTGGTCGGCACGGTCGATATCTACAATGGCGACACCGAAATCCAGTTCTTCGAAGCTGAAATGGTGCAGGTCATCGCCCCCAGCACCGGCGAACCCGTCCCCACCGTCTTCACCACCTTGCAAGCCTCGCTGGAAGCCAACGAAGGCTGGCTGGTCAGGGTGACCGGCCGGGTGACCAGCAAGGTCGGCCTCGATACGTTCTTTGTCGATGACGGCAGCGGCCCGGTGCGCGTTTTCCTGGACGGCTACAATGGCAGCTTCGCTGACATCCGCGTGAACGACATCGTGCAGGTGACCGGCCTGGCCTCGGAAGATGGCGACGGCCAGCGCATCCGCGTGCGCAACCATGACTTCCACATTGGTATCCCCGACGACGTGATCGTCACCGGGCATACGCCGCTCATCTATCTGCCCATCATTGGCAGGGGCAACTAACTAACCTGCCAGTGCAGTAACCACCCGGCGGGGGAGCGTAACAACGCTCCCCCGCTTTTTTTTGGCTCAACATTTCCAGCCCAACCCTGGGAGTTTGGCAACTGTATTGATCCTGTGTGAGGCTTTATTCTCCAGCGGGTGGGAGCGGCCGGTTAACAAGCTAAAGTTACAAAATTGCAGGTTACAACTATCCTTTCCCGGAAACATGCTAGAATCAATCAGCGGGCATAATCGTGTCCGTTTCACTTTTCTTTGGCAATTTTATAGAGGGGAAAACCATGAAACTGAATCTACGCTTCTGGAACTTACTGGTAATCCTTACCCTGGCCGCCAGCGCGCTGGCTCTGCCGGCGCAAAGTGCCTCGGCCGACGGTACGGTTCAAACCCTGCCTTTCACGCAAAATTGGACCAACACCGGTCTGATCACCGCAGCGAATGATTGGAGCGGCGTGACCGGGATCATGGGATACCGCGGCGATGGTTTAACGGCCACAACAGGCACCGATCCGCAGACCATTCTGGCTGACGATTCACCCGGCGTTGTTACTCTGGCGCCAAACCAGACCAATCCACTAACTTATGCAACCGGCGGCGTGGCTGAATTTGAACTGGCAGATCCGGTTGTTGCATTGACCGGTTCCTCCACAGCGGATGCTCCCTATTTGCTTTTATCGATCAACACCACCGGAATGGAGACCATTCATGTGAGTTATGCTGTGCGCGACATCGAGGCGGGCACGGATGACGCAATCCAGCAGGTTGCTTTGCATTACCGCGTGGGCAGCGCTGGCAGTTTCACCAATGTACCAGCAGCCTTTGTCGCCGATGCCACGGTACCAGGCAACGTCCAATCGACGCCGGTTTCTGTCACGCTCCCGCCCGCGGCGAACAACCAGGCGGTTGTACAGTTGCGCGTCATGACCACCAATGCGATCGGCAACGACGAGTGGGTTGGCATCGATGATATTTCCATCACTGGCACACCAGTCGGTGATCCGGTTCCTACTGTCACCGCCACCACGCCGCTCAACGGCGCCACGGGCGTGGCTTTCAACGCTGATTTGAGCGTCACCTTCAGCGAATTGGTCAATGTTGCCGCCGGTTTCTTTACCATATCCTGCAGTGCATCGGGTACGCACGCGGGCATCGCTTCCAGCGCCGATTCGTTGACCTACACCATCAACCCCTCGGCCGACTTCTGGCCGACCGAGTTATGCACTGTCACGCTTGAAAACACGCTCGTCACCGAACAGGCCGGCTCAGGCCGGCCGATGGCGGCGGATTACAGCTGGTCATTCACCACCGCCCCCGGCAGCGCTGTGTGCGGCGATCCCTTTACCCCCATCTATGCCATCCAGGGCAGCGGTGCAACAGCGGCCATCACCGGCACGGTTGCCACCCAGGGCATCGTGGTGGGCGACAATGAAGGTGCATCGCCCGCCCTGCAGGGCTACTTCATTCAAGACCTGACCGGCGACGCCAACCCGGCCTCTTCCGACGGCATTTTCGTCTACAGCAGCAGCGGCCTCGACACCGTACACGTGGGCGAAGTGGTGCGCGTTACCGGCACGGCTGGCGAATACCAGGGCCAGACGCAAATTACCGTCAGCACCGTGGCGATATGCAGCCTCGGCGCCACCATCGCCCCCACCGATGTGACCCTGCCGTTGCCATCGGCCACTTACCTGGAACGCTATGAGGGCATGCTGGTGCGCCTGCCGCAAACGATGTATGTCACCGGCAACAGCCTGTTGGGCCGCTTCGGCGAGGTTGTGCTCTCTCCCATGCGCCTGCCGCAGCCGACCAATGTGGTTGCCCCTGGCGCGACCGCCCTGGCTTTGCAGGCTCAAAATGATCTTAACCGCATCCTCATGGATGACAGTCTTAACAATGAATATCCCGACCCGATCTATTTCGGTCAAGGCGGAGAATGGCTTGCGGCCGATAACCCCTTACGTAGTGGCGATTCAGCCTCCAATATCGTTGGACTGATGACCTATACTTGGAGTGGAAACAGCATTAGCGGCAATGCTTATAGGTTGCGTCCGATCAATGCCATGGGAGGGGGCTTTCCGGCATTCATAGAATCCTCCAACGCTCGCCCAAATGATCAGGCTTGGTTGCCGCCAAGCCGGCTGCGGGTTGCGACCCTGAATACGCAGAATTACTTCAATACCTTTGGCGCGGGCGCCTGCATGCTGGGCGCGGGCGGCGCAGCCACCGACTGCCGCGGCGCCAGCAACCAGACCGAATTCGACCGCCAGTGGCCCAAGCTTGTTCAGGCCGTTCTGGCCACCGGCGCGGATGTCATCGGCTTGATGGAACTTGAAAATGACGGCTACGGCACAGGCAGCGCGATTCAGGATCTGGTCGACCGGCTGAATACAGCCACCGCTCCGGGCACCTACGCCTTTATCAACGCCGACGCCCTCACCGGGCAGACCAACGTGCTCGGCACGGATGCCATCAAGGTCGGTTTTGTCTATCGGCCGGCCACGGTTACCCCGGTGGGCACCACCGCCGCGCTGAACAGCACCGCCTTTGTCAACGGCGGTGACACCACCGCCCGCAACCGGCCGGCGCTGGCCCAGGCTTTCCAGGAAGTCTCCACCGGTTCGCGTTTCATTGCTGTGGCAAACCACCTGAAGAGCAAGGACTCAGCCTGCGATACGCCGGATGCCGGCGACGGGCAGGGCAATTGCAATCTTGTGCGCACCAATGCCGCCAATGCGCTGGCAACCTGGCTGGCGGGCAACCCCACCGGAACTGGCGACGGGGATGTGCTCATTCTGGGCGATTTGAATGCCTACGCCATGGAAGACCCCATCACCGCCATCCAAAATGCCGGTTACACCAACCTGATTTCCCAATACAACGGCGTTTCCGCCTACACCTACGGCTTTGACGGCCAGTGGGGTTATCTCGACCACGCCCTGGCTACCGCCAACCTGGTCACGCAGGTGACTGGCGCGGTGACCCATCACATCAACGCCGATGAACCCTCTGTCTTGGATTACAACACCGAAAACAAAACCGCCGGCCAGCTGGTCTCGCTTTACGCTGCCGATAAATACCGTGCAGCCGACCACGACCCGGTGGTGATCGGTCTCAACCTTAACCACGATCCCGTAGCCATCGACCTGGCCTGGACCACCAATGAGGATACAGCCCTCTCGGAGCCTCTCACCGCCAGCGACCTTGACAATGACCCGCTCACCTACGCCCTGGGCACCGCGCCAGCGCACGGTACGGTGAACATCATCGCTGCCACCGGGGTCTTCACCTATACCCCGGCCAGCAACTATTTCGGCCTCGACAGCTTCACCTTTGTGGTCAGCGACGGCCGGGGCGGCACCGATACCGGTACCATCTCGCTCACGATTTATCCGCTCAATGACAATCCAGTGGCGCTGGCTCAATCCTTATTCGTGGATCAGAACAGCGTGCTGAATGGCACCCTGACGGCTACCGATGTGGACGGCGACACGCTTACCTACGGCATCGCCCTCGCACCAGTCCACGGCGTAATCACCTCTTATAATACCGCCACAGGCGCTTTTTCTTACACGCCGACAACCGGTTTCCTGGGCAGCGACAGCTTTACCTTCGATGTCAGCGACGGTCATTCCGGGAATAGCATCGCCGTCATTTCGATCACCGTCCGGACGCCCAACGTCAGCCCGGTGGCTGGCGATCAATCGCTGACGACCAATGAAGATACCGCCCTGGATGGCACTGTGACCGCCACCGACGGCAACGGCGATCCGATCACTTTTGCCCGTGGAATCAGTCCATCGCACGGCACGCTGATCTTCAATAACACCACCGGCGCCTTTACCTACACTCCCGCGCTGAACTATAACGGCCCTGACAGCTTCACTTTCGTGGCCAATGACGACCGCGGCGGGTCGGATTCCGGCACGGTTTCCATCACGGTCTCCCCGGTCAACGACGCTCCCGTGGCGGGCGATCAAACCTTGACCACCAATGAAGACATCGCCCTGAATGGCACCCTGACCGCTAGCGACGTGGATGGGGATTCGCTGAGCTACACTCAGCTGGTTGGCCCGGCCCATGGCACGCTGAACATCACCGCCGCAACCGGCGCGTTCACCTATACCCCGGCCGCCAACTACAACGGCCCCGACAGCTTCACCTTCACCGTTAACGACGGGCACAGCGGCACCGACACCGGCCAGATCAATATCACGGTCACCTCGGTCAATGACCTGCCCGTGGCTGGCGACCAGTCGCTGACCACCAATGAAGACACCCCCCTGAATGGTACGTTGACAGCGACAGATGTGGACGGCGATACCCTCACCTACACCCAGTTGGCTGCCCCATCGCACGGCACGCTGAGCATCACGGCCGCCACCGGTGCGTTCACCTACACCCCGGCCGCCAACTACCACGGTCCTGACAGCTTCACCTTCACCGTCAGCGACGGACACAGCGGAACCGACACCGGCCAGATCAATATCACGGTCACCTCGGTCAATGACCTGCCCGTGGCTGGCGACCAGTCGCTGACCACCAATGAAGACACCCTCCTGAACGGCACACTGACCGCGACCGACGTCGATGAGGATACACTCACGTATTCCCAAACCATCGCACCGGCGCACGGCACGCTGAGCATCACGGCCGCCACCGGCGCGTTCACTTATACCCCGACGGCCAACTACCATGGCCCCGACAGTTTCACCTTCACGGTGAATGACGGACACAGCGGTACCGATACTGGCGTCATTTCCATCACGGTCACCTCGGTCAACGACCTGCCCGTGGCCGGCGATCAGAACCTCAGTACGGCGGAAGACACCGCCCTGACCGGCACCTTGACCGCCAGCGACGCGGATGGGGATACGCTCACGTATTCCCAGGCAATCGCCCCGGGCCACGGGTCGTTAACCATCACTGCCGGCACTGGCGCCTTCACCTACACCCCGGCTGCCAACTACCACGGCCCCGACAGCTTCACCTTTACCGTCAATGACGGGCACGGCGGTACCGACACCGGTGTCATTTCGATCACGGTCACCTCGGTCAACGACCTGCCGGTGGCTGGCGACCAATCGCTGACGACCAATGAAGACACCGTCCTGAATGGTACGTTGACCGCCAGCGACGTGGACGGGGATACCCTCACCTACACCCAGTTGGCTGCCCCGTCGCACGGAACGCTGAATATCACTGGTTCCACCGGCGCCTTCACCTACACCCCGGCCGCCAATTACCACGGCCTCGACAGCTTTACCTTCACCGTCAGCGACGGCCACGGCGGAACCGACACCGGCCAGATCAATATCACCGTTACCTCGGTCAACGACCTGCCGGTGGCCGGTGATCAAACGTTGACGACCAATGAGGACACCCCGCTGAACGGCACCTTGACCGCCACCGATGCAGATGGGGATACGCTCACATACGCCCAGAGCATTGCCCCGCTGCACGGCACACTGAACATCACTGCATCCACTGGCGCGTTCACTTATACCCCGGCAGCCAACTACCACGGACCCGACAGCTTCACTTTCTCCGTCAATGACGGCCACGGCGGTTCGGATACGGGTCTCATTTCCATCACGGTCGCCTCGGTCAACGATCTGCCCGTGGCCGGCGACCAGAATCTCAGCACGGCGGAAGATACCGCCCTGAACGGCACCCTGACTGCCACGGATGTGGAAAGCACCGTCTTTACCTTCGTCCAGGCCACCTGCCCGGCGCACGGCACGCTGAACATTACCCCGGCCACGGGTGCGTTCACCTACACCCCGGCTGCCAACTATCACGGTCCCGACAGCTTCACCTTCACCGTGACTGACGGCGACGGCGGTTCGGATGTTGGCGCCGTGACCATCATGGTCACCTCGGTGCCCGACCCGCCCATTGCCGCCGACCAATCGATCAATGTGACCGAAGATGTTGCCTTCGAAGGAACCGTAACCGCCTTTGACGGCGATGGCGATGTGCTCACCTTTGCCGTGGATACCCAGCCGCTCCACGGAACGCTGAGCCTCACAGCATCTACGGGCGCCTTCACCTACACCCCGGTCGCGGGCTATAACGGCCCCGACAGCTTCATCTTCACGGCTAGCGACGGCACCAGCAGCGACAGCGGGACGGTGACCATCACCGTTGCGCCGGCCAACGATCCGCCCGTGGCGGCTGATCAGACGCTGGCGATGGATGAAGATACCCCGTTGACCGGCACCGTGAGCGCCACCGACGTAGATGGCGATACACTGAGCTACACCGTTGGAACCGCTCCAGCGCACGGCACAGTTAACATCACTGCAGCCACCGGCGCCTTCACCTACACCCCGGCTGCCAACTATCACGGCCCTGACAGCTTCACCTTCACCGCCAGCGACGGCAGCCTCTCTGATACCGGCACCGTCGAAATCACGGTCAACCCGGTCAATGATGTACCGCTGGCTCCGGTGATCTCCAATGTGATCTGGCAGGCGCGCGACGCCCACACCTACACCATCCCGGCTTTCACCGATGCAGACGGCGACCCGCTGGCTTACACGGTCACGCTGGCCGGCGGCGCTTTGCCGGCCTGGCTAAGCTTTGACGAGGGTACGCTTGCCTTCAGCGGCACGCCGCAAAACGCGGATGTCGGCGACTACCTCATCAAGGTGGCGGTCGATGACGGCCAGGGCGGCACGGCCGAGACCACTTTCACCCTCTCGGTGGTATTGAACGCCTTCAAGATCTTCCTGCCGGTCATCGGACGGTAATTCATTAAGTTCGGTAAATCATGCACCCGGGCGAGAGTAATCTCGCCCGGGTGTTGTTTACGGAACATGTTTTGGTCTGCGCTCCGGCTAGTTAAGGGTTGATTTGGTCGTCCACGCCGTCATAGGCGCGCAATTGCGGCCACTGGCGCGCCACAAAACCGGCCGCCACGACGCAGCCCACCCCGCCAACGATAATTGCGGCGGCCGGGCTGAACGCTTGCGCCACCAGCCCCGATTCCACCTCGCCAAGCTGAGGCCCGCCCTGGAAGAAGATCTGGTTGATGCTGACCATGCGGCCGCGCAGTCCGTCCGGCGTTTGCAACTGGCGGATGGTGTTGCGCAGGATCGTGCTGACCGAATCGGCCGCGCCGATCAGGATGAGCGCGCCCAGGGTGAACCAGAAGCTGCGCGATAACCCGAACAGGATGGTCGCCAGGCCGAATAGACCTACCGCCCCCAGCAGCAGTCTGCCCTGTTTGCGGATGCGCGTGCGCTGTGAAATGACCAGGGCGGCGCTGACCGCACCAATGGACTGGGCCGCTGACAGCCAGCCGTACTGCTGAACGCCGGCGTGCAGCACGTCGCGGGTGATGAAGGGTAATAAGGTGTTGGCCGAGGAAAAGAAGGTGGCAAGGAAATCCAAAATCATGCTGCCCAGGATGACCGGCTGGTGCAGGATGAAATGCACGCCCTCGCGGATGTCGGAAAGACCGGCGCCGATGCGTCCGCGCAGGTCAAAGCGGCTGTTGCCGTTGGCATTGCTGCGCCTGACCGCCTGCTGCGTCACCGGTCCAATCCACAGCAGCGCCGCGATGACCGCCAGGTAGGAGGCGGCATTGATCAGATAGACCGATGAAAGCCCCCAGGCGGCGATGCTCAGACCGCTCAAGCCCGGGCCGATGATGGCGCCCAGATCGAAGGCGATCGACATCATGCTGAAGGCGCTGGGCAGGTCCTCGCGCGGTACGAGGTTGGGCACCAGCGACTGGCGCGCTGGCAGGTCGAAGGAAATGGCCACTGCCTGCACCGCGGTCAGCAGGTAGATCCAACCCAGGCGGATCTGGCCGCTCAGGGTGAGCACCCCCAACGCCACGGCCACCAGCGCCATGGTGGTCTGGGTGATGATCATGATCTTGCGCCGGTCATAGCGGTCGGCGAACAGGCCGCCGATGAGTGCAAAGGCCAGTATGGGGATGAAGCGCGCCAGCCCGATGCCGCTGACGGCGATGGGTTGATCGGTCAGCTCGCGGATGTGCCAGAGCAGCGACCAGTACTGCATCTGCGACCCGGCGACCGAGATGAACAGCCCGATCCACAATAAAACAAAGCGGCGGTGGCGAAGTGCGGGAGGAAGGATCATAAGGCAGCGGTTAGCTTTTAGCGGTTAGCGATTAGCCGTTAGCGGTTAGCGATTAGCCATTAGCTCTTGGAGAAGATATTGATCAAATTCTTATGCCAGGGAAAAACCCTGACAAGCATTGCGGTTTCTATTCTATTACACATCACCAGGGTTGAATCGTTTTGGTTTTAGCTAACCCCCTACGAGGGCAGGCAGCTAAAAGCTAAGAGCTAGAAGCTTATAGCTAAAAGCTAACAGCTAACAGCTTCTTCTCACGTTCCCCAATCCCGCAGGTACAAAAAGTCGTAGCCGACGGTGCGGTTGGATAGCTTGGCGATGGGCGGCAGCACGCGCTTGAACTGGTTGCGCCGGATGCGTTCGACCACCGCGTTGACGAACGGCGCGGCAAAGCCGGCATCCACCGCTTCCTGCGGGGTGTAGCGCTGGTCGATCATCAGGTAGAGCAGCCGGTCAACGTCGGCATAAGTGAAGCCCAGCTCGCCCTCGTCGGTTTGCCCGCTCCACAGGTCGGCGGATGGTGCTTTGTCGATAATGGACGCCGGCACCCCTACGGCCGCAGAAAGCTGGCGGACCTGCGTTTTATATAAATCGCCAAGCGGGTTGATGGCGCAGGCCGCGTCGCCGTACAGCGTGGTGTAGCCCAGCAGGATCTCTGTCTTGTTGCCCGTGCCGATGGCCAGCCCGTGGAAGGCTTCGCTCTGATCGTAAAGCACGATCATGCGCGCGCGCGCCATGATGTTGCCCTTGCGCGTGTTGCTCATTTCAGGAAAAGCCTGGATGAGCGGATCCACCATGGCCGTAATTTCATGGGTAATGGATTGCACCCCCAGCGCGTCGATCACTTTTTGCGCGTCGTCGAGCGAATCCTGGGCGGAAGTGCGGTAGGGCAGGCGGATGGCCAGCACGTTTTGCGCGCCCAGCGCTGCGGCTGCCAGGTAGCAGGACAGGGCCGAGTCGATGCCGCCGGACAGGTTGATGACCGCCTTGCTGAAACCCATGCGGTTCAACTCGCTGCGGATGAAGCCCGTCAGGATGCCGCGGGCCAGGTCAGTGTTGATGGTCAGGTCTACATTCATCATGTCAGCCCCTTCGGGTGCTTCGCGGCTCAGCGTCCCGACGAACGGCGGCCGTCGGACAGAATGCGGTTCATCTCGCGCTGCATCAGCGCGGTGCGTTCGTCCCGCAGCATGGGCAGGCGCGCGCGCGTGCGGTGCAGCTGGTTGAGGTCGATCTCGCCAAAGGTCAGCGCCTCGGTATGGAACGGCCCGCAGGCCAGTTGGTTACCGTCGGGGTCGTAGAGCGCCGAGCCGCCCCAGAAGTTCAGCCCGTCCTCGTAACCCACGCGGTTGCTGTGCGCCACAAACGAGGTGAACAGGCTGGCGTAGGCGCGGTTGATGTGATCGACCCAGCGCGCCGATTCAAGCTGCGCCTCGTGCGTCAGGCCGCGACCCGGCGAGGCGGAAGCAAACAGCAGCAGGTCGGCGCCGTCCAGCCACAGCAGGTAGGGCGGCGAGGCATGCCAGAAATCCTCGCAGATCAGCATGCCCAC
>CAZHYQ010000012.1:80080-81250 GCA_964536805.1 uncultured Longilinea sp. | reverse complement strand
CAATTGTCATGAGCAGCAGCAGGTTGAGCATGAGCAGGTTGCTGTCAATGTCGCGGATGTAGCGAAATTTGCGGTGATGCCCCACCCACACAAAACCGATCACCAGAAAACTGATGCCGTAGCCCAGGTACTTGGGCCACAAACCCAGCAGCGCGGCGGTCAGGCCGGCATTGGTCAGGTTCCCTTCGACGGCAGGCAGGCGAATCTCGAGCGCCAGCAGGGTGATGGCGATCGCAAAGACCGCGTCGCTGAAGAAAACCAACCGTTCCAGGCCCATGGATTCCAGGCCTGGAACAGGGTTTTGCGAAGTTGGTTTCAGATTTTTTGGCATCCAGCGCTCAGCTTTTTTGTTCGCAAGACCTAAGCCTGGATGGCCGCCTCGAGGTTTCCGGCTGGATAGGAAACCTCTTTCAGGTTTTTCTGGCGCGATAGATAGGCAGCGCCTTCACTCACCACAATAGCGATCGCCGCCACCCATTGGATTGCAATAAAGATCCAGAACAGGCGCAGGTCGCCGGTCATGACATTCGAATAGGGAATCGCCACATCGGTGGCGGCATGGAAAATCCCCGCCAGCAGCACGCTGCCCCGGCTGTGGTTGAACAGCCAGGTCATCAGGATGGTAGTGGCGATTGTCGACAGGACGAACCCGGCGAAGGGAGTCGTCGCCTGGAAAGTGCCAGGGATGAGGGTGAGCGGAAAGTGCCACAGGCCCCACAGCACGCCCAGGATCAGGCTGGAGGTGAGCGCGCTGTATTTGGCCTGCAGGCGTGGCAGCGCAAACCCGCGCCAGGCGGTTTCTTCGGTCAAAGTGAAAAAGAAGATTTGAAACAGGAGCGAGGGCAGGATTTTATCGGCCGTCATCAGCACGCCGATCTGATGGCTCCCGCCCAGCGCGCGGTGAAGCGCGATGGCTGCCACGCTCATCGCGGCGGTGACCAGCAGCGCCACCAGGTACCAGACCGGATTAAAACGCCAGCGGATAATGCGGCTGAGCACATCCTTCACGGCCGCCCAACCGCCGCTGAGGGCCGCGGTGATGTAGGTGGCCAGGTTGAGCCCAATCCAGAAAACCAATGCGGAGGGAATGTGAAAGGAGAGCAGTCCCCGGTTTTGTGCGATCGTTGTTCCCCAGATCAGCCAGGAGAAGAGGTATGCCAGCACGAAAAA
>CAZHYQ010000012.1:0-79980 GCA_964536805.1 uncultured Longilinea sp. | reverse complement strand
TGGATGGCTGAACGGACTTTAGCAATGTCTATTATTCTTATATTTCAAAGCCAATAACCCCGAGCTGGCTCAGGCCCCGCCAGATTTCTGCCCGACATACAGCAGGTGGCGCGATGCGGCCAGGGTGGATGGCTCGCGGCTGACCTCGAAAAGCAGATCCAGCCAGAGCTGGCGCTGTGTGCCCTCCAGGCGGTTATAGCTCTCGTCATCGGCCGAAATGGCCGGTTCGCTGCCAGCCACCACCAGGGTTTCAAAGCCAACTGCTTCGTGCAGCGGCTCGATCTCCTCGACCCTGGCAAAGTAGCCGCGAAAGCCGCCGCGCGGAGCGCCCTCCGGGCTTTGCCCGTTCGCCAGCAGGGCGCGCACATCCTCGCGGTCCTCGATCCAGGCCGGCACATCCCGCATCAGGTCGCCCAGGATGCCAAACCGGCTGATAAAGGCGGAAACCACAATCCCTCCCGGCTTCAGCCTTTGGTAAACTTGCGCCAGCGCCGCGATACGGTCTTCGGCCAGAATAAGATGGTAGAGCGGCCCCATGATGAGCGCGGCATCGAAGTCCTTATCCAGCACCTGGCCAAGATCGCGGGCATCGGCCACAATAAAACGTACCTGTTGTTCCAATCCGGCCTGCTGGATATTCTCCCGGCCGATTTCAAGCAAATCTGCCGACAGGTCGACCGCGGTGACCCGGTATCCGCGCCTGGCCAGCGCCAGCGTGTAGCGGCCGGTCGCGGCGCCCACCTCCAGGATGCTCCCCTGGGGCGGCAAAAACTGGTCCAGGTAGCGCCAGGTCAGCTCGTACTCCAGTTGGTGCCGTTCCAGGCGGGCGTGCTCCCTGGCGGGATCGCCATTGTAATAGGCTGCGATATCGCTGAGGTCGTCTGCCATTCTTCCCTCCGCTGGACTCTAAGGCATTTCCAGGCAAAATGCGTTAATTTTTTCCATTACGCCAGCTAAATCGGCAGCCACTTCATCATTTCCGAACCGCAACACCCTTATGCCGTATTCTGCCAGCAACCGGTCGCGTTCTTGATCGTATTCTTGCTGAAATTCGTGAATTTCCCCATCCAGTTCCAATGCCACTCCAGCACTATGGCAATAGAAATCGACAATAAAACCGCCAATTACCTGCTGGCGGCGAAAATGCAACCCGTTCAACCGGTTCCCGCGCAACCTCTCCCATAGCACCTGCTCAGCGGGTGTCTGGTTGGAGCGCAGTTCCCGTGAGCGTTGCGCCAGGACAGGCGGGATTTTTTGTCCCATGACGATATGATGTGAGGGCATGAGCATAGTTTAGCGGAGAAAAAGGAAAGTGAAAAGTGGATACGGTCATGCAAGACCTCTCTCTTCCCCCAGCCCTTCTCTCCCCGAAACGGGAAGAGAAGGGGTGTGAGCTATTTTAACATCGACGATTCGATGACCGAATCGATTCCCATTTCCCGGTTGGGGAAGGGGGCCGGGGGTTAGGTCTTCTGAACCTTGCTGTGAAAGACCTCTCTTTTCCCCCAGCCCCTTCTCTCCCAGAAACGGGAAGAGAAGGGGTGTGAGCCATTTTTATTTTGATGATTCAATGAACGAATCTTTTCCCCCTTCCCGGTTCGGGAAGGGGGACAGGGGGTTAGGTAGTCAGGGAGTCAGGTCCCCTACCCTCCCGGCGTCACCGAGCCGATGGCCAGGAAGATAAAGATGAGTACGTCTTGCCAGAAATGAATGAACCAGGCCCAGAAGAGCCCGCGCGTTTCCAGCATGGATTTGCCCAGGAACCAGCCCAGAAAGGTCGCCATGATGACGCCGGTGATGCCGTAGGGAACGCCGTAAAAATGCAGAATGCCGAAGTAGGCCGCCATCAGAAAAAGGGACTGCTGCTTGCCGGCCACGTCCTTGAGGAGCGACAGGAAGGAAGCCTTGATGGTCATCTCTTCGGTGAAGGCGTTCATCACCGCCGCCAGCAGCACGGCTGGGATAAAAGGGACAACCCTGGCAAGGCTGCTCAAGGACGGCCGGCCCGCCAGCACCAGGAAAACCAGCGTGCCCAGGCTGATGCACACCGTGGCGATGGGGGCAACCGCGTTCCATTTATCGCCTGTTTTGATGCCAAGCCACTTGATCGGTTCCTGAACCGGCGCATCGAGGTCTCCGGCGGTCAGGAAAAAGCGCGTTGGCTTCTTGAGCAGGATAAAAAGATAAACGATGACAGCCAGCGTCACCATCAGGTTGAGACCCTCTTCGGCCAGCATGTAAACGCTGAAGGAGGGATGCTTGATCCAGGCGCGGTAGAAGGGAAGTTCATCCACCCGGGTATAAACCAACCACTGCGCCGCCAACAGCACCATGAAAAGGCCGAAAAACGAACGCAGCGGACGGATGGCTTTCCACGCAAACGTCAGCCCAAAACCGGCCAAAACGATTAATGCCGGCAATCCGTACTGCAGGTTGGCGGAAACCGGGTAATGGAAAATTTCCTGCAGGACGATTTTGAAAAGCGCGATCGTGAGAATCACCGCCCAGGCGGTGACAAGGACCGGGGTGCGCGTGCGTGACTCGTTCATGCTGGCGTTACCTTTTTGATTTGTGGATGAATGAATGCGGTACCGTGATTATAGCGAGGATGACGGCTTGCGGGCAAGCCAAGTGCCAGCCAAAAAAATCCACCTCATGCTTGAGGTGGATGCGAAAAAGTCGAGCCAAGCGTTTCCCGCTTCCAGCTCAGGCCGGGAACTGCTCTTTCAGGAATGCCAGCGTGCGCTCCCAGGCCAGCGTTGCGGCGACCGGGTTGTAGGCCTCCGGGCGGTCGCTTTCAAAGAACCAGTGCCCCGTGCCGGCATAGGTATGAAAACTCACCGGGCGCTTGGCGCTGCGCAGCAGCCCTTCGAGTTCGGCTACGGCGGCAGCCGACTCGTACGGGTCCGCTTCGGCAAAATGCCCCAGGTAGGCCGCCCGTGACTGCGTGAACTGATCGTGCCCGGTGCCGTAGAATACCGTGACCGCCTGAATTTCAGCCGACGGCTGTGCGGATAACCACAGCGCCCAATAGGCGCCGAATGAAAAACCGATCACGCCGATTGAATCCCCACTCACGCCCGGCAGGCTGCGTAGGTGTTTCACCGAATCCAACAGGCTGGCGGCGATGCGCCGGTTGTCGGCCGTCGAGATGAGCTGCTCAGCCTCGGCAATGGTGGTCGCGATTTTGCCCTCAAAGAGATCCGGCGCCAGCACCACGTAGCCTTCATCCGCCAGGCGCCGGCAGAAATCCTTGGTAAAATCGTTCAAACCCCACCAGGCATGCAGGACGAGAATGCCCGGCCCTTTGCCGGACGGGGGCAGCGTCAGAAAACTTTTTTGTGTGTTTTCGGTCATCAGGTTCTCCTAAACGGGATATGGTTGCGTCACAGTAAGTCCATATAAGTTGAGCCAACCTGATAATTATACGTTTTTTCAAGCCGCGCGCAGCCGGCCATAAGACTAGAGGATGGTTTTGGCAGGGCAGGTGCGCGTGCAGGTTTTGTCTCCGCTGCCGGCTCGCCGTAAAAGAAGCACTCTCCAGACCTGAAGAGTGCTTTCTTTGTCTCAATTAGCAGCTCGAATGCGCACGCGCCGTTGAAAAAAACCGGCGGATTAGTATTTGAGGGATCAGTGCGCCGCTACGGCAGGCTTTCCGGTGCGGTCAACCAGGGCGTGAAATTTACGAGCCCGTAAACTGAACCGCCAGGGCCCAAAGCAGAACCCCACCAGTTATTCACCGCATCCACGGTGGAGGTCGAGGCATTGAAAATGCCGTAATTCGAATTGCCGATGATGTTGTTGTGGTGAGCGGTCACGGCATACGTGCCGGAAGCCGCGATTCTGATCCCTATGATGCCCGGATTTCCGATCACCGAATACTCGACGGTCAGGGTGGTTGTGCTGGAACCGGCTGAAGCTTGAATGGCTGCCCCCGGGCTGTATTGGAAGACCGAATGCTGCAGGGAAGCCGACGCTGAATCCTGCAGCATCAGCATGGCATCATAACCGTAGCAATTCACCCCGCACCAGTAAAAACCGCCGTAGCGCAGGTTGGCATAAGCCATGGCCGTGCTTCCGCCCGCCGTCACCACGATGCTGTTCCAATCGCCCGCGGCTGGACTGGTCAGCGCACCATCGTTGTTCGTGTCGCCAGCGGCTGTGTCGTCCCGCAGGGAGGTAAATGTCGCCATCGATCCAACGGTTGCGGGCACATTCAGATTGCCATTGACCGCCAGCGTACCGTTGGTGGATTCCCGGAATTTGACCACCGCGCCGGGCTGCACCGTCAGCGTGCTGCCGCTGTTGACCGTCAGCCCGTAAATCAAATAGGCAAAATCAGGGTTGCCGGCCAGCGAGGTGTCCATGCCGAGCGTGCCATTCAACAGGATGCCGTTGATGCCGTTGCCAGAGCCGCTGTTGCCCGCCAGGCTGGCCACCGCACCGCCGCTGAAGGCCAGGTAGACCGCTTCGTTGGTGTTGCCCGTGAAGACGGTATCGGTGATTGCGATCTGGTTGCCCGCGATCCCGCTGGCATAGATTCCTGCCAGTAAGCTGGTTTCAATGTTCGAATGCGTGACTGTCAATTGCGAGGTGGCAGAGGGGTTCACTGTAATACCGTTGCCGCCGTTATGAGCCAGGGTCACGTGGTCCAGCGTTGCGCTGCCGCCGTCGTAAACGTGCAGGACAGCATTATCGCCGTAACAATTCACCCCGCACCAGTAATAACCGCCGTAGCGCAGGTTGGCATAGGCCAGGTTGGCGGTTGCACCCGCTGCCACCGGAATGCTGTTCCAATCGCCCGCGGCTGGATTGGTCAGCGAGCCATCGTTGTTCGTGTCTCCCGCGGCTGTATCGTCACGGAGGGAGGTAAATATCACCGGCGCGGTTTCCGTTCCTGGCACCGCCAGACTGCCGTTGACCGCCAGCGTGCCGTCGGTGGATCCCCTGAACTTGACCACCGCTCCCGGCTGCACCGTCAGCGTGCGGCCGCTGTTGACCGTCAGACCATAGATCAGGTAGGCAAAATTAGGGTTGCCTGCCAGGACCGTGTCCATGCCGAGCGCGCCGTTCAACAGGATGCCGTTGACTCCGTTGCCCGAACCGCTGTTGCCCGCCAGGTCGGTCACCGAACCGCCGTTGAATGCCAGGTAGACCGCCTCGTTGGTGTTGCCGGTGAATATGGTATCGGTGATGGCGATCTGGTTGCCGGCAATCCCGCTGGCATAGATTCCATTCAGTGCGCTGGTCTCAATGTTCGAATGCGCGACCGTCAACTGCGAGGTGGCGGAGGGATTTAGCAATATCCCGTAACCGCCGCTATAGGCCAGTGCGACGTGGTCCAGCGTTGCGCTGCCGCCGTCGTAGATGTACACGGACGCATTATTGCCGTAACAATTGCTCAGGCACAAGTAAAAACCGCCGTAGCGCAGCGCTGCGTGCGTCATTTTCAGCGTGCCTGTCGCCGACACGATGATGCTGTTCCAATTGCCCGCGGCCGGGCTGGTGGCTGAGCCATCGCCGTTGGTGTCGCCCGCGGCGCTGTCATCGAGCAGCGAGGTAAAGGTAACCGGTTTTTCTTCAGTTCCCAGAACATCCAGTGTTCCATTGACCACGATGGAGGTGGTACCCTGGAATTTAACCACCACCCCTTGATCGATGGTTAAGGTCGCGCCCTGGAGGACTGTAACGCCGCAGGTCACAACGTAAGGGCTCTCCAGAACCGTCCAATGCGTGTCGCTGGCGATGTCGCCGCAGGTGATGGTTGGTCCGGTAGCCAACGGGGTGTCTACTGAGGCGCTGTTATTGACAGGGTTGGGATCGCTGCCGGAGGCATGGTCATCGGAAATCGCGACGCTGTCCGTGATGGCGGTTGTGCCGGAAGGAATGGATGAATTCACGCGCACATTGAACGCCAGCGTGCCGGAAGCGCCTTTAGCGAGGCTGCCAAGCGCAGCTTCATACTGGCCGGTTCCGTTCAAAATCCAGTTGACGGAGTTATCCGCTGGATTGTAGCTGGTGTTTTCCGGCAGTGTTTCGGTGATGACCACGCCTTGCGCGGCGTTGTAGCCCAGATTGGAATACTGCACCGAAAAGGCGGTCACATTCCCGGCGCTGGCCATCGTTTCACCGCTCACGCTAATCGTCAGATCAGGAGCGAAATTGAGGGCCGTCGTCTTAGCAGCGATGTTATTGGTTGGTGTCGGGTCGGCGCCGTTTAACCCATCGTCCTGAATGGAGGCCTGGTTGGTCACCGAAACCACCTGGGCGGGCGGCGCGGCTGAAACGGCAACGGCAAAGAATGCCGAACCGTGCTGGCCAGCCGTCAGCGTGCCAAGAATCAGACGGTATTGGGCAGTGCTGCCCACCTGGGTCCAACCCGTCGTGCTGTGCTCGGCATCGAAGGCTGTGTTGTCCGGCAGGGTCTCCAGGATCGAAACGCCGTTGGCCGCACGGTCGCCGCCATTCACGTATGAGAGCGTGTAGACTAGCGTTCCACCAGGAATCACGGAACTGACTCCTCCGGCGGTCATGGTCAGGCGCAGGTCAATGAAGTTTGTGGGCGGAACGCCATCGCGCATGATCAGCGGCAGGAAAATCTGGCGGTCCATTTCGCCGGCTTGCGGCCCGGATTTCAATCCGGCTGCGCTGCCACCCCCGGATTCTGGCAAGGACGCCGCGGACGCCTGCCGGGAACCAGCGGACAGGGCTGTCAAAACCAGCAGCAGACCAATGCTGAAAGAAAATAAAGAATGATACAGGCGTGTCATTGAGCAACGCATAGGACGTCCTTTTTGGTTCATTCAATTGGATGAAGGTTTGGAAAAAGGCAGGTTGATCGATGGAGTGTTGGCAAATTTCCCCCAGATTAATCGCCAACCTAGTAATTATTATATGGAACGCACTGACAAACAGATGACAAAATGATGATCAATGTTCTTACAGATTCGTTTGTTGCCAGAAGGCAGCCATCTTCAAAAAAAGCGTCCTTGATCAAACAAGGACGCCTTTTATCCATTGACGGTCATTCGCCTGCCCAAAACTGCAGCTACGGCACGAGCCGCGCCGGTATTTTCAGGTGAAAAGCGGTTTCATCTCCAGACGCATGGCCAAGGCCTGCATTTCCTCCTCGCTGGGGGCGGCGCTGAAGCGGTTGGCGGCATCCAACACGCGCGGCAGTAGGTTCACGTCGCCAGCCGAATTGAGGAACAGCCCGGCGCGGCCCAGCACCCATCCCACCGCCAGGTCGATATCCGTCTGGGCTTCCAATGGGCGGTACCAGGTGTTGCGGGTCTGTTGGTGGTCTCCCCAGGGTGACTGCACCAGCGACTTGATGGTCTGCACGGCCGTGTTGCGCGCCTGGCAAAGCTGCACCAGACTCTCAAAATCACGGCGGTAGGCTTCATTTTGCGCCATCATGAAATTCCACGGCAGCAGCACCGAATCGAATTCGAAGCGCTCCAGCACGCGGCGGTGCAGGCCTGCCACCATCACGCCGTGGCCGGTAACGCCGATAAAGCGCACCAGGCCCTGTTCGCGCGCCTTCACGGCGGCTTCCAAGGCGCCGCCCGGCCCCAGGGCGGTCTGCCACTCCTGCGGATCGACCAGATTGTGCAGCTGCAGCAGGTCCACCCGGCTCACCTGCAGGCGTTCCAGCGAGCGTTGAATCTCGTCGAAGGCGGCTGCGGCGGTGCGTTTTTCAGTTTTGGTCGCCAGGAAGAAGGGCTGGCCGTGCCGCCGGATCCAATCGCCGACGCGCAACTCGGCATCGCCGTAGCTGGCGGCAACATCGACGTGATTGACGCCCAGCGCCAGGGCCAGTTCGATGGACTCGTCCGCCTGGCTCTGCGGCACGTCCCAAAAGGCCGCCGCGCCCAATAGCACGCGCGAACTATCGTGACCGGTGCGTCCAAAGGCAAGTTTTTCAATCATCGCGTTTCCTCCTGGCAATTGAATGGATCGGATTGCGCGCGGGTCACAATTCCCGCGCCATCGCCGCCAGCGCCTGCACCGTGCGCCAGTTGCGGTCGGTCATGGCCACGCCCAGCAGTTTCTCGCTGGCGGCGGCCAGCTTTGAGCGGCCGATGCCTTCCGGTGCGTGCAAATAGAAAACCCGGCCAATCAGCTGGCAGCGCTCGCTGGCAGCCCGCAGTTTTTCGATCGCCGGCAGGTCGGGCTTTTGCGGCACGCTGATGAGAAAGCCCAGGTGCAGGGTTTGCGGTTCCTTTTCGCCCTCGGGGAAGGGGGTGGCGGCGATGGCCTGCTCGAACTCCGCGCGCGGCAGCAGCAGAATATGCGGTTCGAAACCGCGCCTAAGGTTTATTTCCGCAGCAATCGCGCCGGCCAGCCGGTCGGCGTCCTGCTGCGCGCTGGCAAATACGGCGTTGCCGCTCTGGATGTACGTCCGCACGTCCCGGCAGCCAAGCCCCTGCAAAATGACGGCTAGTTCCTTCATCGGCAGCAAGCCCGTCCCGCCGACGTTGATGCCGCGAAAAAGCGCGATGTAGGTTTCCATCGATTATTTACCTCTCAGGTGCAGAAGGGCAAAGAATCAGAGGCCGGATACTTCACCGTTCAGTTCTTGCTGCAGGAATTTCAACGTACGATCCCAGGCCAATTGGGCCGCCTGCGGCTGGTAGGCCTCCGGCCGGTCGCTCTCAAAGAACCAGTGGCCCGTGCCCGGGTAGGTGTAGAATTCGGCCGGGCGGCCGGCTTTGCGCAGACGCTTTTCGAGGTTTGTCACGCTCAAAGCCGACTCCCACTCGTCGTTCTCGGCAAAGTGGCCCTGAAAGGCCGCCTGCGACGACGCGTAGTCGATCTGCCGGGTGCCGTAGAAGACCGTCACAGCCTTAATGAATTCAGGCCGCTCCACTGCCAGTCCCAGCGCCAGGTAAGCCCCCAGCGAAAAGCCGATCACGCCCACCGGCCGGGCGGTCAGGGCCTGCAAGCGTTCGGCGGCCGCCAGGATCCCGGCGGCGGCGTCTTTCCGGTTCATTTTGGAACGCAGGTATTTGGCCTGGTCAATCGTGGCGGCAATTTGCCCGTGATACAGATCCGGCGCCAGGGCCACAAACCCGGCCGCTGCTAGGCGCTGGCAAAGCTCTTTGAAGAAATCGTTCAGGCCCCACCAGGCGTGCAGCACCAGCACGCCGGCGCCTTGCCCGGGGGCCGGCTGCGTCAGATAAATGGGTTGCGGGGTTTGGGTCATACCTGCCTCAAACGGGCTTCCATTCGACCTCTCCCAGGATGGGATAATGATCGGATGGGTAACGGCCGGCTTCCTGGAACGTGTCGACGGAAGCCGATTTTACTTCGAATTGCCTTGACGCCAGCAGCCAATCGATCGATGCGAGCTCGGCCGGGTTGCCAAAACCGTGGAAGGTGGGCTCGTCCGGGCCGTCAGGCCTCGCCAGGCGGTGCACATCGCTCAACCCGTCGGCGGTCAACTCGCGGTAGGCGCTTGAATTCTTATCGGCGTTGAAATCGCCGCTCAGGATCACCGCATGGTGGCGCAGGGTTTCCCCGCTCCATTGCCGCAGCAGGCGGGCGGCTTCCACGATGGCTTCCGGTTGGTAGTCGAAATGCGTGTTGAGGAAGGTCAGAGTGCGGCCGGAGGCGCGGTGGCGCAGCTGCGCCCAGACGGCCGTGCGCGGGAAGACCGCGTCCCAGCCTTTGCTGCCGGCTTTGCGCGGCGTCGGGCTCAGCCAGAAGCGCCCGGTTTGCACGATCTGAAAGCCGGATTTCAAAATGAAGATGGGCGCCGTTTCCACCGCGGTCACGCCTTCGCCGCCGCGCCGCACCCCGTAGAATTGATATTCCGGCAGATTGGCCTTCAGGAACTCGGCCTGGGCATCGTCGCGGCACTCCTGCACGCCCAGCAAATCCGGCTGAAAAGCCCGGATGCGGGCCAGCACCATTTCCTTGCGGTTATCCCAGCGGTTGGCGCCGTCGTCGCAGTTGCCGCAGCGGATGTTGTAGCTCATAATGCGCATCATGGATGTATTATGCCATTAAAACGATATGCACGCTGGAATCGATTAAATAAAAGGGGCTGTCCAGAAAGGCGGCTTGCGCCTTTTTCGACAGCCCGGAGAGTGCGAGGGGATTTGGATTACCCGTCTTTGAGGATTTGTTTGGCGCCGACCACTTTGCGGTTGCCGTTGCTGGTTTCCACCACGTAGGTTACCTTGCCGAGAATTTCACGGACATCAATGATTTTAGCGGTGGTGTCGGTGGTCTCGCCCGACATTGTTTTCTCCATCAGAATGACATCATCGCCAATTGCGAATTCAGCCAGGGAGGTTTGCATTTCCATTTCGATTTACTCCTATCGTTTGTTCTGGTGCGGCGTACTTGCCGTTCATTGTGAAGGTGGTATAATTTTATTATATACCGTCTGGACGGTATAAATATACCATAAAATCTCCATAATGCAATGGTTGTGCCGCATTCCGCCCCGTCCGGACGGTATTAATCAGGTACAATTTAAAATCAGGAAACGCGCACATGCCAAAATCCGGAGAGAAAACCCGCACCGCCCTGTTGGACGCCGCCAACCGCATCGTTCAGCAGCGCGGCGTGGAGCACCTGACCCTCGACCTCACCGCCCAGGAAGCCGGCACCAGCAAGGGCGGCTTGCTGTATCACTTCCCGAGCAAGCAGGCGCTCATCAAGGGCATGATCCAGTATTACCTCGAACGCTTTACCGCCGAGTTCAACGCCACGGCCGGGGAAGAAGATCCCTCCACGGCGGGCCGCTGGACGCGCGCCTATCTGAAGACCACCTACGAAGATAACCAGCGCAACCCGCGCATGAGCTCAGGGCTGCTGGCGGCAGTCGCCACCGATCCGACCCTGTTAATCCCCATGCAACAGACATTCGGCGAATGGGTCAAGCTGCTCGAGCAGGACGGCATCGACCCGGTCACGGCGCAAATTATGCGCCTGGCGGTGGATGGGCTGTGGATGGTGGAATTGTTCGGACTGGCGCCGCCAGACCTGGAAACGCGCGAAAAGGTGCTCAATGGGCTGCGGGCGCTGATCGATGCCCGGCCGGCGGATGATTAATCCTGTTCTTCCTTGCCAAAATATTTGATAAACAGCTCTTTCGACAGCCGCGCGCCTTCCTCCGAAAGCAGCATGGTGGGGGATTTCGTTCCCAAATCGCGGATGTAGCCTTTTTGAAGCAGACGGTCGACCGTCTCCACGTTGAGGCCCTTCCAGGTGCGCGTGCCAAAGCGGTCGCTGGTGCTGTTCAGATAGAGCAGCGCCAGCATCATCTCATCGACTTTATCGCGGTCGTAATCCATAGTATTCCCGCTTTCGTTTTTTACCTGCTGAAGGGGTTTGGCTCCGGGTAGCAGCACAGGAGCGTATCCAGGTATTCCAGGCCGCAAAAGTAGCGGCAAATGGAGGTGTTTTTGACCGCGCAGCGGTGTTCCTGCGTGTTTTCAGCCATATTCCACGGGCATGCATCCTGCTGCCAGGCGATGCTGCCGGCTGGGGAAGCCAGGTCGATGTCGATGTTGGCGCCCCTATATTTTTTGATAATCTCGTCCATCATTTGCTCTCCCGGGATAAACGGACCGCCGAGACAGCGCATCCTTCTACAATTGTATAACTTAATAAATACCCCACTGCCGGGCAGCCGCACGCTGATCTATAATAATATTCAATATGCAAATCCAGCCGGCTGCCCGGTAAAGCCTGGTTTCCGTAGCCGCGGAGAATAATGAGGAATCTATGATCAAAGTACTGCTGCGCCTGGTCGCGGGCATTGTTTGCTTGCTGCTGCTGTTTGTGCTTGCGATAGCCGCGGCATTTTTGATCGCCAACCGCACCAACGGCTGGCTGATTTCGTCTGGCGAAAAACGCTCCTACCTGCTTTACGTGCCCAAAAGCTACGATCCAAACATCCCGACGCCGCTCATTATCAGCATTCACGGCTTTGCCGAATGGCCGGCGCACCAGGCCCAGATCAGCCGCTGGAACGATCTGGCTGACCAGCAGAGTTTCATCGTGGTCTACCCCGCCGGGACTGATTTTCCGCTGCACTGGCGCACGCGCGGCAACGCCCCACCCGAGCAGGATCCTGCCCTGGACGTGCAGTTCATCTCGGATTTGATCGACAAACTGGCTGGCCCTTATAACATCGATCCTACCCGCATTTACGCCAACGGCCTTTCCAACGGCGGCGGCATGTCGTTTGTGCTGTCCTGCCGGCTGTCCGAACGCATCGCGGCGGTCGGCATGGTGGCCGGGGCGTTTGTGTATCCCTGGCAGCAGTGTAAACCAGCCCGGCCGGTGCCGACGATTCTATTCCACGGCACAGCCGACCCGATTGTGCCCTACCAGGGCGGCCCCTCGCGCTCCTTCGACCTGCCCTTTCCCGCCATCCCGGATTTTGCCGCCGAACTGGCGCGGCGCAACGGCTGCCCGGATGCCCCGCAGGAAATTCCGCCCAGCGGCGCGGTCAGCGGGCTGCGCTGGACCGGCTGCAAGGCGGACGTGGTCTTTTACACCGTAGCCGGGGGCGGCCATTCCTGGCCGGGCGGCGTACCCCTGCCGGAGTTCATCACCGGCCCCACCAGCCCGGATATCGACGCCACGCGCGTGATGTGGGAGTTTTTTAGCGCTCACCCGCTGGACGGCCGGTAGGTTGACGAATCTCGATGAGGATTCTGTCCATTTATTCAGAGCCCCTCTAATCCTTGCTCGCGTCGATGCTTGCAAGCACCCTCCCCAAATTCTCTGAATTTGGGGACACCCTTCGGGTGCAGGTTGACGGGGTGGGGTAAATTTGGTCAATCATGATCAGCCGATGAATTCTGATGGTCTGGAATCGCGCCGGTTTTCCCTCAGCTCAAATCGGTAGTGGTCTAGTCGTAGAGGCAATTCATGAATTGCCTCTACTTATCTCCATGAGAATTTTGTCCATTTATTCAGAGCTCCTCCAGTTCTGACTCGCACCGATGCTTGCAAGCACCCTCCCTTTTCCAGGCCCTCACCCCGCCGCCAATTTCAGGATATAATCAGACAAAATTAGTCCGATTTATTACCCGTATAAAGGAGATGCACACGGATTATGGAAGCATTGTCGATTTCCTTGCGCGAGGGCACCAAAGACTCGCACCGCCTGGCGGAACAAACCCCTTTCATCCGCCGGTTGTTTAAAGGCCAACTCTCCCGCGAAGTCTACCGCGAGTTCCTGCTCCAACTGCTGCACGTCTATCAGACCCTCGAAGAGCGCCTGCAGCCCCACAGCGCTCACCCCGTGCTGGGAAAGATCCACTTCCCCGCCCTGTTCCGCGCCGAGGCCATCCGCAGCGACCTGTCCTTCTATTTCGGCGGCAGCGCCTGGCAAGACCGGCAGCCCAACCCGGCCACCAGCGCCTACATCCAGCGCATCGACGCGCTCTCGCGCGATTGGCCCGACGGCCTGGTGGCGCACCATTACACCCGCTACCTGGGCGACCTCTCCGGCGGCCAGGCCATGAAGCGCGTGGTGGCCCAAATGTTCAACCTGCCCGCGCAGGACGGCCTGGCTTTTTACAATTTTCCGCAGATCGCCGACCACGCCCAGTTCAAGGAGCAGTACCGCGGCGCGCTCGACGCCATGCCTGTCAATGCCAAAACCGCCCAACGCATCGTCGACGAAGCCAACCTGGCGTTTCAGCTCAACCGGGACGTGTTCGCCGCGATGGCTGCCTCATTGGAGCTGGGCTGAGCCTTACCAGCCGCCTGGCAATTCGTCGTAACGACGTAAGTCGTTGTCTTTGATGGGTCTGGTCTCTGACCAGACCCACTTCTATTCCAGACCCTCACCCCGCCTCAACACAGAATAACCGTGCCGCCTTGCCCCTCTCCCGCCTGGTGAATCGTAGTGACGACGTAAGTCGTTCTCCCTCACCCCGCCGCAACACAGATTGACCGTGCCGCCTTGCCCCGCTCCCCTAATAAGGGAGAGGGGATCACGGCCGCTGAAGATCCTGCAGGCAGCCGGGGTGAGGGTTATATTGGTAATTAGCCATTTCAAACCAGAATTTACCGGGCGTCGCAGGTGTCAGTAGCGCGTGCCCTGACCCTTTGGGGCGAGTAATCGTGTTCAGGCCTGGTTTATCACTCGCCCTATTGCAACCGGATTAATAATGTCGCATAGGGAGGCAACTCCCCACCGGGGGTATACTCATCGATTTTTCCGTTTTCCAACACCGTCACAGCCGCCAGGTCCCTGCCATCCCACAGCGACGCCGCCGAATACGTCCCCGCGGACAGCGGGCTGGCATCCAGCGACAAGCGAAAATCGCGCAGGGTTGTTCCAGTCAGATTGACCACCACCAGGATTGCCTCAGCGGAGGTGGTGCGCAGGCAGGCGAAAACGCCGGGGTTGGAGGCGGAAAACAGGCTGAGGCCGCCGGTACGCAGGGCGGGGTGGCTGAGGCGCTGCGCGATCCAGCCGCGGTAATGCGCGAGCAGCGAATGGGGATCGGCGATTTGGGCGGTAACGTTATGAACCGGGTCGATGTCGGGGGCCTTCCACGACGCGGCGCTTGAAAACCCGGCATTAACCCCGCCGCTCCATTGCATGGGGCGGCGGCCCATCTCGTCCGGAGCTTCGCCGGACAGGCCGATTTCCTCGCCGTAGTAGATAAACGGCACGCCGGGCAGGGCAAAATACAGCGAGGCGGCGACTTTGGCCTTTTGCTCGTCCCCGCCCAGTTGGGTCATCGCGCGCGCCATGTCGTGGTTGGTCAGAAACGTGCCGTAGCGTCCGGCCGGGAACTGGAGCGTGCCGGCGCGCAGCCCGCTGAGCAATTTGGCCGAATTGCCCTCGTTGATGCTGGCCAGCAGCGCGGCGGACAGGTCAAAATCAAAGGCCAGGTCGACCGCGTCCTCCCTCACGTAGGGGATGACCACGGAATCCTCCCGCCAGACCTCGCCAACCGTCATGGCGTCGGGCCGCTCCGTTTTGATGAAGGTAAAAAAGCCGCGCAGCCAGTCGTGCGTGGCCCTGGTTTCAACCGTTTCTGCACCGTTTTCAATCAGCGAGCCGATCGCGTCCAGCCGGAAGCCGTCGATGCCGACATCCGCCAGCCAGAAACGGGCCACCTTTTGCATCTCGGCTGTGACGGCCGGGTTGGCGTAGTTCAGATCGGGCATGCCCTCCCAAAAATAGGCATAGTAATAACCGCCGTCCAGCGGATACCAGACTTGCTGGTTCCATGGGCCTTTGAATCCGGGATCCTTATCGGCCCACACATACCAGTTGTGGTACGGCGATGCCGGATCCTGCGATCGGATGAACCAGGGATTCTGGCTGGAGGTGTGGTTCAGCACCAAATCGATGATCACGTGCATGCCGCGCCGGTGGGCTTCAGCCACCAACCGGCGAAAATCATCCAGGTTGCCGTATTGCGGGTTGACCACGTAATAATCGGTGACGTCGTAGCCGTGCGTGGACGGCGAAGGGTGGATGGGCATCAACCACAGTGCGGTGACGCCCAGGTCGCTGGCGGTGGCCGGGTCGCCGTCGTTGAGGTAATCCAGTTTTTCAATCAGGCCGTTAATGTCACCGATGCCGTCGCCGTTGCTGTCGTAAAAGCTGCGCACGAAAATCTCGTAAAAAACAGCATCCTTCCACCAGGCCGGGTTTCCGGCGGACGGGGTGGAGCTGGCTGTGGCGAGGGCTGTCGGCGCGGCCGTCGCGGTGGGCGGGCGGGCAGTGGCAGGAGCCGTCGAGGTTGGCCCGGGCGGTGCGGTGGGTTGAGGAGACGCGGCGGATGAACCCGGCAGCGAACAGGCCGCCAGGCAGATCAACAACATAAAGGCCAGCATTTTGCGGACCATTTTCCCTCCCCGGCTTTTCCAAGAGGCGGCGAACCTACCCGGCCTGGCTCAATGCCTGCGTTTCCCCCTGGCCAGGGTTTAGTGTCAATCACGCCGGTCAGCTGACCGGCGTGAACGACATTTTCTTGCATGGACCAACGTTGCCGCTGGATTTGAGCGAATGAAGTCTGTTATTGCAGTTCTCTGCGTTTACCGGCTAGCGCCTTTTGGTGATCAGGCGGTAGAGGAAGATCACCAGGATGGCGCCCAGCGCCGCGACGACGATGCTGGTGAGGTTAAGACCACCAACCAGGTTCACGCTTAATAGCAAGGACGTGATCCATCCGCCCACGATGGCGCCCACCACGCCCAGACCCAGGTCCGTCAACAGGCCGGTCTTGGATTTCATGACTTTGGATCCAATCCAACCGGCGATGAGGCCTACAATGATCATTGAAAACAGGTTCATGATTTTTCTCCCTGACGCTTGTCATTCGGATTTGATGATGATGCTCGCTTGTAGCCGGTTAGAGGCTTTCCACCAGCCGGCGCAGCTTGTTCATGGCGTTTTTGACCCGCAGCGCGTCGCGCGGGTTCCCGCCGGCGATGAAGTTGCTCAGAATGCCGCCGCCCATGAGCGTATCGAGCGTGTATTCCACCTTGCACTCATCCGCCTTCAGGCCCAGAAAGCCGCCGCTGGGGCTCAGCTTGAAGAGGTGTGAATCCTTGTCGTCGCCGAGCTGGGTCAAGATCTCCAGCAGCTTCTGCGGCTCCATTTTCACGATGGTGCCCTTGCCGGTTTTCCCTTCGTCCATCCATTGGAAGGTTCCGCCCGGGGCGACCTGGGTTGCGTTTGCGACGCTATCAATGGCCGGAAACCACTCCGCCCAATGATTTGGGTCGGTGATCACGCTCCACACTTTTTCGACCGGAGCATCAATTTCCACTTCCCGTTGGAATTTTGGCATTTCTTTGCCTCCTTGGCTTTTTTGCTGCGCTTTTTTTACTGTCCATCAGAAAAAAGGATCAGCCCATTATCCGGCCCGCGGACCGGACAGAAACAAAATGACTCACTTCCGGCAGCGGGTAATGCTGCCGGTTTGTTCATGACTGTATTTTCATTGTAGCCGGAATCGGCCGCCTGTCAATTCTTCCGCCTTCATACCGCGGCGGAACGCCCCAGCAGCCACAGCTCGCGCAGGTGGCCGGCAAAAGATTCGCGCCAGGTGGGATAGCACTGGTAATGAACGCCGAACTCCTCGCAGGTGGCGCGCACGATTGGCGCGATGCGCGGGTAGTTCAGATGGCAGATGTGCGGGAACAGGTGGTGTTCGATCTGGTAATTCAGCCCGCCGATGTAGAAATTCAACACTTGATTGTGCGGCGCAAAGTCCGCGGTGGTCTCCACCTGGTGCACGGCCCACTCATTTTCGATGTGCTGCGGATCGCCCACTGGCTCCGGGAAGGTCACGTCGCCGTTGATGTGCGCCAGTTGGAAAACCACGCCCATCACCAGCCCCACCGTCAGCATCACCACCACGTAGCCAATCAGCACCTGCCACCAGGGAAACACCTGCAGCGGCAGCACGAACATGATGAGCACATAAAACAGCTTGCCCGCCCAGAAGGTGATCTGATCGAGCGCGTTCATTTTGGGGTAAACGTGGTTTTCGTCCGACTTGCCGGTAAAGACCATCATGAAGTCTCGCAGGAAGAAATCGAAGCCGATCATGCTGTAGACCAGCCAGAAGTAACCGACCTGCACCCGGAAGAGCGGCTTCCACGGCATGCGCGGCGTCAGGCGCATCAGCCCGAAGGTTTCCACGTCGTCGTCGAAGCCGGCGATGTTGGTGTAGGTGTGGTGCCAGACGTTGTGCTTGGTACGCCAGCGGAACCCGCTCATGCCCAGCAATTCGGCGCTCAGGCTGACCAGGCTGTTGATGCGCGGGTTATCCGAATAGCCGCCGTGATTGGCGTCATGCATCACATTGAAACCGACCGAGGCGATGGCCATGCCCCACACCACGCACAGCACCAGGTTGACCCAGGCTGGCAGATTGCCAAGCAGGATCAGCAGGTAGATGCCCAGCCAGGCGCCCATCACGACCGCCGTTTTGACGTGCATGGCCGGCAGGTCGCGCGCGGGCAGGTGGTTGTCGCGCAGGTAGGCGTTGACGCGCTCATTGAGGGTTTTGCGGAAATCGCGTTTGACAGTAAATGGGAGGCTTCGTACCGCCGTCTTTTCGGCAACGTTTGCGGAAGCAGTCACTTCGAACCCCTTTCTTCGAGGCTTTTGTGGTTTACAAATAAGCGGGAGATTGATGAATGTAGATAAATTATACCTTCAATCCAATCGATGATAAAAAGGACGCGCCTGAATACCTTTGCCTTCATTATATAAACACCGAAACGGCCAAAGAGGATGCAACAAAAAAGCGCCTTCCGTTTCTGGAAGGCGCCCTGGGTTGAACGATTGTCAATCCTTCAACAACGAGCCCATCTGGCTGTTGATGATTCTGGTGGCCCGCTCCGGCATCAAGCGGTAGAGCAGATCCATCATTTTGGCGTCGCTGCCAATCAGCACGCGGAACTTGTTGCGCTCGATGCCGTCCACAATGGCCTGCGCGGCCACCGGCGTGGCGGTCATTTTCATGCCCTTGCCGGCGTCGGCACCCACCGATAAATTCACCCCCGAGTTGGCGGCGATGTTGGTGCCGATGGCGCCGGGGAAAATCACGGTGACGTGCACATTGGTGCCGGCGAATTCCGAATAGAGCGCTTCGGTGAACAATTTGACGGCGGCTTTGGACGCACCGTACAGCATCTGACCCGGTACAGGCAAAAATCCACCCATGCTGGAGACGTTGGCAATGTGCGCTTCCGGCCTGGCCATCAGCAGCGGCAGAAAGGTCTTGGTCATGTACAGCATGCCGTAAAAGTTGACATTCATGACCTTGTCAATATCGGCATAGGTCAGATCCTTGAATTTGACAAAGCGCTGGATGATGCCGGCGCAGTTGATCAGCCCGTCCACGGCTTGATGCGCCGCGATGACGGCTGCCGGCAGCGCCTCGACGGCGGCGCGGTCGGTGATGTTGACCACATGCGTGGAAAGCCGGTCCGCCTGGCTGCCGGCCAGCTCGACCGTTCCGCGCAGTGCTTCCTCGCTGATGTCAACGACCGCCACCCTGGCGCCTTTCTGCAAAAGCAAAAGGACCAGTTCCCGGCCAATGCCGTTTCCCCCGCCCGTCACGACATATACCTTCCCATCGATTTTCATTTTTCCACTCCCTGCCGAATGCCAAAGAACCATACCGTTATTCAGTTGTCAAAATATTATGACAATTTCTCTCAAATATGTAATAATAATTATATAGTGGTTTTTCAGATTTTCTATTAGAGATTAATAAGAAAATGGAAGGTTGGGGGATTGCCAATCGCAAAATTGCCGCCAACACCAACTTATGATGATTTGAGGTAATAGTGAAAGTGCAATAAATATATTGAATTCACCTTGGCCATGTAATATATAATGTGCTTAAAACGATAAGGTCATTAACATGTCAAGAAATATAGAGGGAATGGATCCGAACACTTCGGGCAGTTTTGACGAAGGAGTAACCTGTGTTTCCCGGGTGATGAAATATGTTCTCTCCAGGGCGGGCCTGGCAATGGGCATAAGTTTGGCGGGGTGAACTGATACCAAACTTCCGGTAGAGACGGCAGGTTTACCTGACGCCCGGCGTTTCAGCGCTGATCTTCGCCGGTTCGCTGGCCGTTTCGATCTTCATTAACGGCTGCCGGTTTTATAACCGTTTATCTGAAACTGCCGCGGGCCGGCGGATCCTCGCTCACCTCTTTCATTTCAGATGTGAGAACTACCATGAAAACAAAAACGAAATCGCGATTTGTGCGGGTGCTGCGCGGGGCGGGCATTGCCTTGGGCATCCTGGTTCTGCTCCTTTACATCGGTCTGCCGGTTGGCATGGCCGCGGTCGCCGTGTGGCCTGCACAGTCCACACCGGGCAACCCACCAGCCGGATTTGAAACCGTGACGCTGACCGCCGACGACGGCGTGCAGATCAGCGCCTGGTACCGCCCTCCGACCAACGGCGCGGTCATCATTTTGCTGCACGGCGCTGGCGGGACGCGCGAAAGTATGCGCCAATATGCTGAAATGCTTGCCCGGCATGGCTACGGCGTCCTATCGCTCGACCTGCGCGGACACGGCGAAAGCCATGGGCAGACCAACCGCCTGGGCTGGCAGGGCAGCCTGGACGTGGGCGCAGCCGTGGCCTTTGTGCAGGCGCGTCCAGAGGTGCAGCGCATCGGCGGGCTGGGCAGTTCGATGGGCGGCGAGGTTTTGCTGGGGGCGGCCTCGGCCAATCCGGCGCTGCGGGCAATCGCGGCCGACGGGGCCACGCGCCGCTGCCTGGAAGAGTACCTGGCGCTGGAGCAAAACCGCCCCCTGGTGCACAACTTCACCGCGCGGGTGATGTTCGCGGCCGTGCGGCTGTTCAGCGGCTCCGCGCCGCCGCTGCCGCTGCTCGAATCGATGCAGCAGGCCCCAACCACGCAATTCCTGCTTGTGGCGGCCGGGAACAACGACGAAGAAATAGCCTTCAACCGGCTGTTCGCCGAAACGCTGGGCAGCCGGGCGGATCTGTGGATTGCACCGCAGGTCGACCATACCGGTGCGTTTGCGCGCTACCCGGACGAATATGAGCGCAGAATCACCGCGTTTTTCGACTCGGCACTGGCGCCATAGCGGAGCAGGTACCCAGGCACGCCCTGCACAGCTAGCTACCAATCCACCGTTTTGCAATACCACAGCGTGGTAGTGGCCACCCGAAAGCCGAGCTTCTCTGCCAGGCGCTGCATGGCCGGGTTGCTGCTGCTGGTGCCCAGCAGGGCGGTATCGATGCCGCGTTCGCGCAGCAGGCCCAGGCCAGTGAGGATGAGCGCCTGGGCCAATCCCAGGCGGCGGTAGGCCGGGTGCGTGCCGAGCGGGTCGGTCCAGCCTTCCTTCTTTCCGCCGGCGCGCGACGCGTCGTCCGCGAAGATCTGGCACACGCAAAAGGCGACCAGGCTGCCATCCGGCGCGGCGGCCACAAGGTCGAGCTCGGGCAGGTAGCCGGGCGTGCTCATGATCGACTGGCGGTACTCGCGGGTCATGTTGTCGCTGCCGAAGGCGGCGCGGTGCAGTGCCACATAGGCCTCCAGTTCAGCCGCGCCGGCCATCGGGCGGATGGTGAAACCCGGCGGCAGCACGGCGGGCGGCAGATCGCCGTCGAGCGAACGGGCAAACAGCAGGGAGGATTCCTCCTGCCGGTTGAAACCGAAGCGCTCCAGCAAGGCCAGGCGGGGCAGGTCGTCAGCCAGCGCGCTGGCGTCCAGCGTCTGCGCCTCGCCTTTGGCGCGGTTGCGCGCGCGGGTTGCCGCGATCATCTGATTCATCAACTCCACCTGCACCACCGGCGTGAAGCAGGCTTCATTAAACGCATCCACCAGGTTTTGCCAGCGGCTGACGTAGGCAAAGCCAACCAGTTCGCTGCCATCTTCCCACAGACACGCCGTCACCTGCGTTTCAGGATCGTCCAGCTCCTCGTACAGATCGGTTGCGATCGGATAAACGCGCTGCCCGGCAGCGCGCAGCCGCCCGGTCAGGCTGATCATAGCCTGCAGATCGGCCGGGCCAGCGTAGGGGCGGGAGTGAAGGGTCATCGTGATGCACTCTTTCAATATATCTGGTGAACTGGTTGGATCCTACCACTTACCGGGCCGGTCAGGGTTTGGATAAATAGTTCTCGATATCCGTAATAAACGTCAGGGTCTCTCGTTCCAGCTGCCGGGTCAGGCTGGCCAGATCGCTAAAATCCGGATTCTCCATTAAAACATGCACCAGGATGGCATCCTCGCCTTTCGTGCTTGGCACGAGAGTATATTGATTCCAGCCTCTTTCTTTGAAAAATTGCCAGTATTTTGTTTGAACCTGTTTGTTGTAGCCCGCCAGCCAGGCCTCAAACCGAAACGCTTCGTGATTGAATACCAGCGCGATTTTTAAATTGCGCTGTTTCAACGATTCCGGGATGATGGCGAAATAGGTCATATCCATGTAGCCGAAGTAAAGGCTGCCGGAGACGAAATAATCGGGATACTTGTCCTTGAAATGCGTTTTCAAGCCCAGCATGTAATCCATCAGGCCTTTGTAGGCTTTTTGAATCTGCCCATTCGCGAGCTGTTTTCGGTATTCCAGCATGGCTTCGTTGAACGTATCCATTTTTGCTTCCTTCCATTTCCAATCAAACTGGCGGCAAGGGCGAGGCCGGCAATTTACTGTACTGCTTTGCGCTGCGAGATCTGCAGCCAGTTTCCCGCCGGGTCTTGAAAGGTGGCCACCAGCGAGGGGCCGGTATCGAAAATGGTGTCCGCCAGCGATGGGTAAAAGCGCACGCCGCGTTCGGACAACGTTTTGACGGCCGTGTGAATATCCGCCACGCGGAAGCTGATCATGATGGCCTGGTTTTCGATCACCGAACGCGGGTAATTGGTTTGCTCCACCGCAAACCGCGTGACGCCTTGCGTCTGGAACTCGGTCCACTCGGGGTCTGAAAAGCCCTTTTCCAGGCCAAGCACCCCGGCGTACCAGTCCGCCAGCTCTTTGTATGGCGAGTGAATAAAAACCACATCGATGCCTTGAATCATCCAACAACCTCCTCAGATTAAACCCTAAAACCGGACAGCCGGCCGGCGGAGAGGCCGGTCTGCATCCATGAACAAGTTAATTGTAGCGGCAACCTTGAATGCAGCAAACCAAAACGCCCTCTATCCCCATCCGCCCTGATCCGTTACAATGAACTGAGAATATTTTTCTTACAAGAAAGCAACGAACCGATGGACGAATTTAACGCAATTACGGGCGGAACGCCCGACGAAAACCCATCCAACATGCCGGCGGCGCAGGATGTGCTGCCCGAGGCCAAACTGGCCGATTTGCCTGAAAAGCTGCGCGAAGGGGCCGCGCGGGCCGGCTGGAACGAGCTGCTGCCCGTGCAGGCCAAGGCCATCCCCTACCTCTTCTCGCAGCGCGACATGATGATCCAATCGCGCACCGGCAGCGGCAAGACCGGCGCGTATTTATTCCCGATGCTCGAAATGGTCAACCCGCTCGAAAACACCACCCAGGTCCTGATCCTGGTGCCGACACGCGAGCTGGCGCTGCAGGTGGCCACCGAAGCCGAACTCTTGGGCCGTACCACCGGGGTGCGTTCCATCGCCGTCTACGGCGGCGTTGGCTACCGCGCCCAACTGGATGCCTTCAAGGCCGGAGCGCACATCGTCATTGGCACGCCTGGCCGCATCCTCGATCACCTGCTGCGGCGCTCGCTGTCGCTGAAGAATTTAAAGTACCTGATCTTCGACGAAGCCGATCACATGCTCTCGATGGGTTTTTACCCCGACATGCGCCGCGTGCAGTCCTACCTGCCCGAGCATCCCATCAGCACTTCCATGTTCTCGGCCACCTTCCCGCCCCAGGTCATGCGCCTGACCGGGCAATTCCTGCGCAATCCTGGCTTCATCAACCTCAGCAGCGATCACATCCAGGTGACCGAGACGGAACACGTTTACTATTCGGTGCCCGGCATGGACAAGGACCGCAGCCTGGTGCGCATCCTCGAGGTCGAGAACCCGCTTTCGGCCATCATCTTCTGCAACACCAAGCTGCACGTCGAATATGTGGCCACCGTTTTACAGCGCTTCGGCTATGATGCCGATCTGCTCACCTCCGATTTGTCGCAGGCCGCGCGCGAAAAAGTGCTCGACCGCGTCCGCCAGGGCACGCTGCGCTTTCTGGTGGCCACCGACGTGGCGGCGCGCGGCATCGACCTGCCGGAACTGTCGCACGTCATTCAGTATGAGCCGCCGGAGGACCCCGAGGCCTACATTCACCGCGCCGGCCGCACCGGGCGAGCGGGCGGCAGCGGCACGGCCATCACGCTGGTTAACATCACCGAACGGGCCGAATTGCTGCGCATCGGCAAGCGCTTTGGCTTCAGCATCGAAGAGCGCCCGCTGCCGACCGATGAAGACGTACAGGCCGTGGTTTCCGAGCGCATCACCGCGCTGCTGGAAGCGCGCCTGCGCAGCCGCGACAAACTGCAAACCGAACGCATGCAGCGCTTCATCCCGCTGGCGCGTGCCCTGGGCGAAAACGATGAAGACGGCCTGCTGGCGATGCTGCTGGATGACTTTTACCACGTGGAATTCTACGGCCCGGTCGAGCCGCCGGCCAGCGAGGAGCGGCGGGAAACGCAGCCGCCTTCGCGCCGGTTGGAACCGCGTTCCGGGCAGCAATCGGACCGCCGGGGCGGCCATGCGGGGCGGCAGTCCGGCGGCGGCCGGCGCCGGCCGCGCTAGAAAAACAAGGAGAGCGCAGCGCGCTCTCCTTTTTGATTAACCCACGGGCTCAAACAGCATAATCGGGATGTGACGGGCGGTCATCTTCTGGTAGTCCAGGTAGGGCGGATGCTTTCCGCTGGCGTACTGCCACAGGCGTTCATATTCGTCTCCCTGGGCTTCACGCGCGACCACCGGGATGATCCTGCCGTTGACCTCCACCCGGGCGTAGGGGTCCTTTTTTAGGTTGAGATACCAATCGGCCTGGCTGTCTTTTCCCCAATTTGAGGCAACAATCAGATAGAGCCCTTCGTAGAAGAAATAGGCAATCGGAATGGCGCGGTCCTGGCCGGACTTGCGCCCGGTGGTGTGCAGGATGAGGATGGTCTGCCTGCCCAGTTTGCTGCCGATGCGTCCGCGGCTGAGCCGGAGCAGCAGCTTATTGACCGCCATGAACCATTTGATGAAAACGTCTTTCACGTTTTTAGGAATTGGTCTGTGTGGCCGCGGATTGATCAGCAGCCGGTCCATTGGAATCAGCCGCAGGCGGCGTAACGAGAGGAGGAATCGCCGTGGCAGGCGCCGCCGCGGCCAAACGGTCTTCGGCCTCCTCCAGTGCGGCCGAAAAACTGGCCAACCGCTCTTCCAGGTCTGCGATTTCTTTTTCGGAGTCGTCCAATTTCTGAATGGCACGGTCGCGGTCGGCCGCCATTTGATCGATTTTCGCTTTCAGGGCGTCGCGTTCCGCTTCCAGGTTTGAATACTTCTTTCGATTCGAGGCGGAATTCCAGCGTCCTTTAACCTTTCCCGGCAGCGACAGCAGGATGGTAATCAGAACGCCGACGCCCAAAGCCGCCAGCAGCGCCACCGCAAGGGGAATCTGGATATGCCATGCAAAAAAACTAACCGCCACTACGGCGACATTTTGAACGGCGAAAATGACCGCCAGGATGGCAACCAGTAGAGCCAGGATTAAAAAGATTTGCATCGCATTCCCTCCTAATTTTTCAACCTGACCTTATTGTACCCAAGTTTTGCCGGAAAAAAGGAGCAAAACCCTGTGTCAGGCGGGCGCGGTAGCCGGCTGATGCCACCAGCGCAGCACGCGCAAGGCGCGCAGGGTGTTCCAGCGGCTGGGTTCGCGGCCTGGCTCCAGGATGAAGAAGAGCTTGCCCGAATGTCTGACCTGGTTGCGCCAGCGCCCGTCGCCAGTCTGATATTGGTACAGCAGGTCAATTCCCTCCTGCAGGCGCTCATCGCGGGCGGCCCCGGCCCGGGCGAAATGCTCCAGGGCGCGCAAAAAATCGTAAAACCAGCGGTGCGGGTAGGATATCTGGACGAAATTCTTGTGAATCACCTGCCCGGTTTTATCCGAGCGGAACAGGCGGTGTTCCAGCAGCAGCTCGCGCGCACGGTCTTCGGCAGCCGCAACTTCGGCAGCATAAGGCGCATCAGGGCGCAGCTCGAGAATTTCCCGCAGGCCGTCCAGTACATTCAGCGTGGTATGGAAGGAACTGTGATGCGGTTCGGGTTTGCGGTGGCGGCGGCAGTTCCAACCGCCGTCAGGCATTTGCTCGGCCAGCAGGTTCTCCACCAGGGCATCGATGCGCTCATCCTCGATGCCGAAATACACGCCAATTTCCAGCATCATGCCCACAATGCAGCGGTCAAACCCCGCCAGGCGCTTCATAAACACAGCGTCGCGGGTTTCACCGAGCATTTTCCCAACCGCCACCTGCGCCCCGCTCTGTGCCGCGGCGCAATCGCCCGGCAGACCCATCTCGCGCAACCCCAGCAGGGTGTAGGTGGTCGAGGTCCACTTGGGCCCGTACGTGCCTTCGCCCCAGCCGCCGTCTGCGTTCTGGCGGTCCAACATATTTTTGGCCCAGCCGTGCTCCAACAATCGCCTGCGTTCAGCCTGCCATTGCGCGGCGGGCCTGTCCAGCAGATCGCGCATTACCTGCCAGCGGATGGCCGGATCGCCGGACAGCAGCCATTCGATTGTCGCTGGCGACATTTCCATGGGATTTCCTTAATTTTATAGCTATTGATCGCAGATGGCCTGATTTGTAGGTTAATTATATCCAGCGAATCAATTATCCAATAACAGGAACGCATATGCTGGGGAATCATTCCTGCAAACCAGCAATAAACAAAAAACGCTCGCCTCCCCATCGCGTCAGGGGTGCGAACGTTTTCAGTTTCTGCAGGTGCGCAGCCCGAACCGCCGTGTGTCACACCAAAGGTGCGCCACCTGGCTGTGGGTCGGTTGATGGTTCGGCCCATAAAAAGGCCAGGATAACCAGGCCACCCACCGGGATAAGCAGGTACAATTGCCACCATCCGCTTTTACCAACATCATTCAACCGGCGTGCTCCTGCCGCCAGCAGTGGTAATAACATGGCAATCAGGAAGATGATGCCAGCCGTCTCGCTTACATATTCCAGCGCTGATGTAACCAGCGTGACGAACAACATAAACCACCAGAACTCTGACCGCGATGCCCGTCCGGTAAATTCAGCGTATTTGACGAGGCAAACCCGGATTGATTCAAAAAACGGCATCATCCCGTCTTTTTTACTGGCATTTGAATCCACCGGAACATTCATCTTTATCTCCTTACCAATAATTGAAAAGAACTCCTTGATAGGGGCAGTCCAACCTTTTGCTGAATTGGACATCACACTATTTTCATCATTTTTACCCGCGGTTTCAACTGTGGAATCCCCCAGTTTTTCCGCACCTGGTTTCCCTGTGGGGTTCCCCAGCAACAGGATCAACTCCACCCTGGAATTTACCTGGTACTTCTCGTAGATATTCTTCAAGTGAAATTCCACGGTCCGCTCGGTTATGCCCAGCGACTGGGCAATCATTTTATTGCTTTTGCCCTCTAGAAGTTGTTCCGCAATTTCTATTTCGCGATTGCTCAATGCCTGTGCCATTATTTCACCGTACCTTTAATGTCTATTATGCCAACCGCCATCCTGCATCATGCCGGCCATTGAATGCGGCAGCTCCCATCTGGTTTCAACCAGCTCTAAAAAATGAATTACTCAGCCTGGGCTACCCAGCGGGCCGAATGCCCGGCCTGCTGCCCCAGGAACATGGTCAGCTGCGAGGCGTGCTCCTGCATATGGCGCAGATTGTACAATTGCAGTTCTGCGAAGGTCAGTTCCCCCCAGGCAAAGCGGCAAATGCGCCCGGCCTGTTCTTCAGACATTGCGGTGATCGTCTGCCGGCACCTCTGCGTGCAAATCTCCAGGTAGCCGAGCAGCTCCGCGCGGGTATAGGTGCGCGGCAGTGTTTCGTTTGCTTCCATCTCCACCAGGTCAAACGGCGCCGGGGGAGAAAAACCCTCCTCCGCCCCGGTCAGGTACAAATCCAGCCAGAAGAGCGCGTGGTAGCCAAGGTACCAGAATTGCGAAAACCCGTTTGCCACCCACTGATCCGGCTGGTCAGGCCACAACGGCGCTTCCCACAGTTCATCCGGGCAGCCGCGCAGGGCGCCGCCAAACGAGTCAATGGCCGCGCCAAACTGGCGCCACAGCATGTCCGAATCGATCATATTCGCCATGGGTCTCCCTGGATGTTCATCACAGACCAATCCTTGTTCCCGACCCGGCTCAACGAATTTCCAGACGCAGCGCCACCAGATCGCCCTGCCCAAGGGCTTCCGCGTTCCGCACGCTGTCCTTGATGGGCACCAGGTAGCCGCCGTTTTTGGGGAACAGCGAGGTCTTCCACTCGCTCTGACCGAGCCGCACGGTCACCGGGATGACGCCCCAGCCGTATGTCACCAGCGGCGAAATGGCTTTGATGTCGCTGCTTTGCTCAGCTGGCACCGTGATGAAGTAATAGGGGGCAGGGCCGCGCCAGTAGAAGAGCATGCCGCTGAACTCGAGGATCATTTATTCAGTATATCAAAAACACAATCCGAATCTTCAGCCGCCGGCAGGCTGAAACCCTGCGCAAGCCCAACCCGTGCTGAATCAAGTTGCCGCGGCATGCCATTCCGATTTCAGTAGCCCATAAACGGCCTCATCCACAAAGCGGCCTTGCGTCCACCACGCCTGGCGCAGAATCCCTTCCAGGGTGAAACCCAAGCGTTCAGCCACCTTGCGGCTGCGGAGGTTTTCGCGGTCGCATTGAATTTCCAGGCGGTTTAAATCGAGTTCGCCAAAGGCGTGGTTGATCAGGCTGGCGCAAGCCCTGGTGACCAGCCCCTTGCCTTGATAAGCTTCGCCCAACCAGTAGCCGAGGCTGGCTTTTCGATCCGCCCACACCACGCCATGCAAACTGGCGATGCCCGCCAGCTCGTCGTGCAGCCAGATGCCAGCCCGCAGACCGTTGTTGGCGGCCTGGCGGGCAAGCCCGGCGCGAATATACTCCCTGGCATCCTCAAGGGTCAGTTCGTCTGTCAGCCAGGTCAGTTCGGCCTGCAGATGCTTGCGATTCTCCTTCAACAGGCGGTAGACGGCTTCGGCATGCTGCTCTTCCAGTAGGCGAAGTTCAATATTCTCATCGATCGTATCTCGAAACATTATTCCACTGCCTTGCGCCGGTAACGCAGGAACACCACCCCGGTCGGAAGCGGCGAGGCTTCCACCAGGGTGAGGTTGAGGCGCTTGCCGGGCGGAAAGATGCGCTTGCCGCCCCCCAACACGATGGGGTAGACGTGCAGGTCATACTCATCGATCAGGTCATCCTGGGCCAGCGACTGCACCAGCACGCTGCTGCCATCCATCAGGATGTTTTTACCGGGCTGCTGCTTGAGCTGGCGCACGCTCTCGCTGACCCGCTCCGAGATGAGCGTTGAATTGCGCCAGGCCGAAGCCGAGGTTAACGTGGTGGACACCACGTACTTGCGGATGGCATTCATCGCATCGCCAAATGGATCGCCGACCATCGGATCGAACGCGCCGCCGTGGATTTGCCAGGTCTTGCGTCCCAGCAGGAGTGCATCGGCCTCGGATATGACCTGAAAAAAGCGGGCGCCGATGTCATCGTGCCAGTATGGCAGCGTCCAGCCGCCGTGCGAAAAACCGCCATCGGTGTCTTCAACCGCGCCGCCGGGTGCCTGAATCACGCCGTCCAGGGTGATAAATTCAGCCACGATCAGCTCTCGCATGGTTTGTTCTCCATAATTATTAATCATTTACATGTTTCGCCCGGTGGACATGCGCCGCGATGCAGCGCAGGGGAATGGGCAGGATCGATGGGCCTTATCCCAACCTGCCGCCGGGCTTGAATGATGTATTATACAAATTATCAACAATTAAGCAACAGGAAACTCAGCATCCTTCCAAACTGGAAGGCCGCAGGATAGCCCGGCTTTTTATCGAGACGCTACCTCGATCCGCGCGATTTGCGTTGCTTGAACTGCTGGAATGCAGGCTGACCCTCACCGTCTGGCGGGTTCGGGAACAACAGCTCGATTCCCAGCGTCTTTTCGACCTCCAGGAAATCTTCGACGAACTGTTCCCCGATATAGATCCAGCCCACCTCCAGTTTTAACGCCTTTTCAGTCCGGTCAAACTGAATTCCCGTGGACTCACATTCCTGCCGGTAATCGTCATCCGTCATTGCCCGCGTCCACATTTCCAGCAGTATTTCCGGGTGGTAGAAGGAGCGGCCCAATGGACTGAGGTTAAGCAATCCTTGCTCATGTCCTTCCATCAGCCACAGATAGCGGAGTGGGAAGAACGGGTCCTTCGCGATATCGCGGCATTTATGCTCGGCGAATTCAAGTTCCCGATACAGGCAGCCTGGCATGGGGATGGGTGCCATAGGTAAAAGGTTAACCCGCACCTTTTTATAATCGCCGCTTTCCAATGCCCACGTCACAGCCTGAAGCCACAGACTCATCAAACAACCTCCATTGAGGACTCACAATACTCAGGCAAAATTTGTTTGGAATGAACTTAAATCATATTGGAATTGAACCCCTGTTTGAACTTCAGAAGGCGAGTGGCGATCCACCTCGCCTTTCAGGGATGCTCGTCATAATCATCGAAAGTCGTGTCGATGGTGTCCTTCTGAATCCGGTTCTCCGGGACGTCCAGAATGCTTGTGTCGTGGGTCGGATACTTCCAGGAATTCTCATGCGAAATTCTGGTATTGCCGCACTTGCGGCACTGGTAATCCGGAAATTTCCAGGGCAGAAAAAGAACCAGGCAGAGCAGCGCCAGGGGTAGGATGCACAGGACCCACTGGATGTTTTGCCGGATCAGCCACGCGCCACCCGCCAGGACGACCGCCAACAGTAAAACCTTCGAGGGCTCAATATACGTGCGGACATCGAAGGAACCGCAGGCATCGCAGTAGATGTACAGCGTGGCGGTGGTGATGGGATAGCCGCGGTCCAGGCCGATCATCTCCGTCTTGACTTTGACCGCGCCCATGCTTGATCTCCCCTTTCGCTGCGCTAGAACTTCTCCCAGTGCAGCACGTTCTCCAGCGTCTTTTTCTGCGGTTCGGGCGCCTCGGCCGGGAGGCCGACCGGCAGGATGGCCATCAGTCGCCGCCCCGGCGGCACGCCCAGCAGGGCTTTGAAGCTTTCTTCGTGGGCCTGCACGTCCCCCTCCACCCAGCAGGAACCATACCCCAGGGCAGTGCAGGCCAGCAGCATGTTCTCGATGGCCGCCGCGCCGTCCTCGACCCACCAGCGCGATGCTGGATTCATTACCACCACGATCAGCGCGGATGCCTCGGCGATCCACGAACCGGGCGCGCTGAGCTGTGCGACCATGCCGCGCTCCGTCACCACGATGAAATCCCACGGCTGGCGGTTGCTGCCCGTGGCAGCCAGCCGGCCTGCGTCGACGATCGTCTCCAGATCCACCCTGGGGATGGCTTCCCCGCGGAAGCGGCGGATGCTTCGGCGCGTGCGCATGGTTTCAATGGCGTCCATAGTGCTCCTCCTGTCGATTCTCAGGTTTTAAAATGGTTTTTCAACTGCTGCCGTACCGGTAGGTTCAGACGCCACGCGCTCAGGCTGGCGAGTCACCCACCGGAAATAAACAGGAAATGGCAGCCGAATGGATGTTGTGCCCGAAGTTTCCGGTTTTCGAGGAGTTAAATCAGTTCTTTATTACTGCAGGGATCGATTTTTGCTGGCTGGGTCGAGACTAATCCATTGTAGCGCAAATCCAAGGTGCTTGTTTATTGAAAACTTTGGCGGCACGCAAGATAAATCTCCCCCTTAGCCTGCATTTTCCCCCCCGTCAAATAACCCTCGAGCTATGATGTTTTGACCGGCTGGCCGTCTTCCAACCGGAAAGTCAAGGTGACACTCTGGTTTGGATGGTACTTAATTCCGCAAACCATGCAGTTCGGCGCGAACGGACGCTCCTGGTTCGCTCAAGCGAGGGCTGGCTGATCCATCATTAATCAAGCCGCCAAGGGATAATTCATAGGTGATGGGCATATAAAGGTATCATGCCAAATAACCCAGCAGCGCCCCCAAACCTGGTAGGCGCTGCAGGATACAAAGAATTTAAAAATCCGTCAGGGGTAATAACCCATGAGGCCAATCTTATGCCGAAAGGTGTAATTGAACCACAGCTCCCGTTCAATTATATCCAGACAACCTTCAGTGGTCAGGCGTTCCGGTTGGCACAAAGGTCCAATTCTCAAGGTGCAGCTCTCATCACGAAGGGTATGAACTGATAGAAATTGCCCACGGGTATTTCATCTGCACCCAGGTCAGGTCGGGTGCCTGCCGGGTCTGGTCGCACATCGCCGTCAATATCCACCGCGGCAAGTCCGGGCAGACCCTTCCCAACGGCGCCAGAGATGGTTTGAATATGATATCCATCCGCCTCAAACGCGGCAGGAGCCTGAATGGTGTTAATCACCGTCCCCGACCCGCTCATTAAGGCTGTGTTACCATCCGCCAGATTAGTATCCAGATTCGCCTGCCCATTGGCATCCGCCCAAACAGCCAGAACATTTTGACTGAGGATCGAATTTCTTAACTGGCCGATTCCATTGGCGTAGACATGGAAACCACTTTGACCCGCGCGGACAATGGTCAGGTGGCGCGCATCCACGGTATATCCGCCTTCAACAATCACGGCATCCTTTAATTGGTCGGTCAAAACCAGATTGCTGACCGTCAAATTAGACGCAAGATCGATCCCATGGCGACCTCCTGTAATCAGGTTATTAGTAAACTGCAGCGTAGGACTGTCGACCACAAACAATCCCTTCCCCAGGCTTTCCTGAATAGTTGTATCGGTAATACTCAACGGTTTATCTGTTGGAAGATCCTTCACAAACAACGCGGTTTGGGCGGTGCCGCAGGTTCCCTCGCAGTCCGGCGGGAGCCCATTCGAACCGCCGTTTTCAATGATGGCATGGCTGATCATACCGTTACCTTCGCCATCCGCGCCGTCGAAATATAACCCGGCCCAGTATAGAATGGTGTTCGGATCTGGGCGGGGTATGCTGCTGAAATGGATGGGTAGCGCCGGTGTACCCACCGCATCCAACTGTCCTCGAACGCTCAAATAATTGGCCCACTCCGTGTGCAAGGTCACCCCGGGCTGCACAGTCATCGTTGTTCCCTGCGGAATTGTGGCACCCCAAAAATAGACATAAGCATCGAGGCCATTTTGGGCTGGCAGACTGAAATCCTGCCCCATCAACGCGTCACGTTCGAGAAAAATCGAGTCTTCCTGAATGGTATAGTTATACTGGTAGTAGTATGGATAAGCATTATTGAAAAATGTGTTATCCGAATAGGTAACAATCGAGGCAGCACCACCAATCCAGATGGGATATTTATTTAGACTGAAGGATGAGTGGGTCACGTTGACAGTGCTATCAACCACAAACAAGCCTTTGGCGACATTGTCGGTGATGGTGGAATGATCGATGGTAACCTGTTTGCCTTGCGACACGTTCTTAACAAACACTGCCGTTTGTCCGTTGCCACAGGTCCCCTCGCAACCTGGTGGAAGGAAGCTGGAGCCAGCATGCGTGATTGTGGCGTAATGGATCATGCCGCTGCCGTCGCCCTGAGAACCATCGAAAAACAAGCCGCCCCAGTTTTGGCTTGGATAATTGTATGAGCGGGTCAGTAAGACTGGCTGGGCAGATGTTCCGTTAATGTCCAAATGGCCTCTAACGACCAGAGACTTTGACCAGGCATCAACTGTCGAATCGACTGTAACCCCGGCTTCGATCGTCAAGGTTACGCCAGGCTGAACATAGACGTCGTTGGTCAGATAATGGGTATTATCGCCACCCGCGCACCAGCTTTCATCGGCTGTGATGAGGCCGGAATGTGTCGAGCCTACTGTACAGGGCCCTGCAGCCCGCGCTGTTTGGGCGGTGAACAGGCTTCCGACCAAAAAGACCGGCAAAATCAACCAGCGCAGCAATATCCTGAACATGCATGTGGAATTTTTCATTTCGTTTCTCCCAAAATTAGAATGAGGGTGAATACAAATGGTATTCTTGGTTTCTTAACCTAAATCTGAATCGTTTTCATCCGGCGCTTCTTTTAATGGCAAAACCTCCGGCTCTTCATTTGCCAGTTGGTGAATCAATAGGAGCAGTTCTGATCCGTTTTTGAAAGCGTATTTTTTACGGTTCGGCAGAGCTCGAAGTTCACCGCAGATTTGATTGTGCGATTCAGTATCTGTGTACAAATGCAGGATGAATGTCTTAAAAGATCGCATTTTCTCTCCGATAAAATAACTTTACGCAATTGGTTTGCCAAATCATTGCCAATCATGGTTGATTTTCAAAAAGACACTTAAATCAAAAAGATGGATTTGAAAGCCAGACGGCTCTCAATCCATCTATTTATGGTGTGAATTCAGACGTTTTCTATTTTCCGCTGAAAGGTTTTCGGATCTCGCTATAAAGTTGTTGAAGTTGGGTCTGAGGCGCAATGCCAAGATCCTGATCAAGCTTTTTTTCCAGCCGCTGGTATAACTTGAGCGCGGTAACACGGTCATCCAATTGCAGGGCTGCGCGCATGCCCAATGCAACCGCTTGCTCGTGCCACGGATTATTCGCCAGCGCGCGTTGTGCCAGGGTTAAACATTCTGCCGCCTCACCGGCGGACAATCGTTCCGCGGCCAGCGCCACCAGAGCCTGCTCAAACTGATCGGCCAACTGTTGGCGCAGTGGAATGCTCCAATCCGCGTATCGGTAGCCGGGAAGAAATTCGCCCTGATAAAGCGTGACGCCCTGCTGCCATTCTTTTTGTTGAATATGCTGCTCAAATTCAAGAAAGTCAATTCTGGAACCAGGTGGAATCTGTAAAGTGATGCGTTCCTCGCTTACCGCCAAATAGCGGCTGAGAAAACGCCGGTCAGGCAGGTCGGGTTCAAGCAGATGGCGCAGCGCCGAAATAGCGTGATGATAAAAATCTACGCCGGCGCAGGGGTCTTTCTCCGGGCACATCAACTCGCTGACCTGCCCGGCTGAAAGAGTGTAGCCCGGACTCGAGAGAAGCAGCGCCAGCAGTTCACCCGCGCGCCGCTGGCGTAAACCCTCTTTGGCAGCCTGTTGGGATCCGACCTTGAGGGTAAAATCTCCCAGCGATCTGATCTGAAGCGGCGCCGGGGGCTGACGCATGAGATCCTCTAAGAGAATCGAGCTGGCCTCAGACAAAACCGGGTCACGGGTATTCACCATCTTTGCGATCCAGGGCAGTACCAGCGTTCGTTCCTGGTCAAGTAAAAAACCATACCCGTTTTCCCGAATCAGGCGAATGGCTTGCTGGCACAAAGCGCCAGCCTGCGGCAGGTTTTGCAAGGGTGAAAGAATTGCCAGGTAAAGCAAGGCACGAGCCTGATCGTAATTGGCGCGCAGCTTGACCGCTAAGTTCAATGCGAGGTCAAAGTCGGCCTCCGCACTTGAGAAACTTCCCAGTTCAATAAAGGTACGCCCGCGTTCGATCAGGGTAACCGCTTGAAATTGGCGGTAGTTCAAACGGGTGCTGACGGCTACCGCGTCTTCAGCCCAAAGCAGCGCGGTTGAGAAATCCCGAACCTGACGATAAGCACGGCACAACCCGATGCGCACTTCAATGTTCAATCCCGGATCGCCGCTCGCTTCAGCGATCGAGCGCGCGCGTTCATACAACGGCATAACCCGGGACAGATAATCTTCGCCTGGTTCCACTTGCCCGGCTTTCAGGCAGCAGGTAAACCCGTCCCCCAATGAATCGGGAGATGTCACTGACTGCATTTGTTCGGCAATCTCAGCAGCGAGAGCGCGCTGGCCAGTGCTCCAATAGACCCAGGCGATATCGGAAAGCGGAAACCATAACTCCTCGGTCAAATCCAACGATTGGGCCTGGGCGAGCGCCTCCTTCCCGGCGGCCAGACACAAATCATACTGCCCGCGCGGCCAGTAGATATTGGTTGCCAGACTGTGCAAGCATTTATAGAGAGCATAACGATAATCTAGCTGGCGGGCCAGGTCCATGGCCTGGTGGTAATAATTCTCAGCCGCAATGGGATCGCCCAACTCAGCAGCGCAGTTGCCAAGCATTCTCAGCGCATCACAGCGCCAGGGAGAATTGGGCGAGGCATCGCGCAGTATTTCGGCAGCCAGGTTCTGCGTCTGGTTGTAGCGTCCCTGACGAAAATGCAGGTGCGCCAGTTGAAGGATGGCTGCGCCTATATTCTCCGCATCTCCGCCGGCGCGCGCCTGCTCCAATACCAAAATAGCCTCGCGAATGGTTGTATGATTCCAGGCGAATTCGCTATTATTCCCCTTACTCTGCTGTGTTTTGATCGCGGAATCGGACATCCCATTAATTATACTGGCAGATAAACTTGTGCACATACGCTGATCCTCACGCATGTCGGCATAATGGTCCCTTCATCTGAATCAAACGGGCTGAGAGATAGAGGTCAGGATAAGACAAGCGCCCCACATGATAGGGGGCGCTTGTCTTAGGTAAATAGGTATGAATATGCTGCATGAGCTGGTAAAGGAGGATAATCTTTATCAGCCTTTGGTACGTGCTCGGTTAAAACTGGTGCGCTATTGCCCACCTTCACGTGGTCCGGTCGAAGCGCACCCTATCCGCGTGATCCTTTCGGTTGATCATGACGACGGTCCTCAAGAGAGCTTGACCAGTTGGCCGTCCTCCAGGCGAAAGGTCCAGGTGACGCTCTGGCTGGGGCAGCACATGCCGTCATTAGGCCCTTGCACGCGCATTTGCAGCGTGATCAGGCCGTCCTGTATTGTCCCGGACTCGACGATGACACGGTCGCCCAGGTACAACGTGGAAACGTTGCTGGGGCTGCCATCCTGATTCAGGACAGCTGCCATTTCGATAAAATTGCCTGTGCCGCCGCTTTGGGTGACCAGAAATACCAGCGCGTCCGGGACGCCGTCTGAATTGAGATCGCCGTACAGGACGGTATCCAGCATGCGGGTGGTATAGGCTGACTGCGACTCCTGCGAGGTGGGCGGGGTGCGGTAATAAATGCCGTTTGTCAACTGAAACTCGCCCCAATCCGGCGAGGTGTAGCTGCCGTTGGCCAGAAGGTCGAGCGAGAGCGCGGGCGCCTGGGTGGCGGTGGGCGGTACAGGCTGCGGCGTATCCGTGGCCTGGGGAGCAGTTTGTGCCAAGGCCGTCAGGGTGCCATGGACGCGTTCGGTCAGGTCGGGGGTGGCTGGGGGTTGCGCTGCACAGGCGGCGAGGATGAGGAGGATGGGGAGTAGAATGAGAGATTTTTTCATGGTTGATACCTACGGGCTAAGACGAAAGGCGGCTGTGAATTGTTCCGCCTATCCCGCTTGCCCCGCATTTTTTTTCGGGTACTGGTGAACCTCCTGAACGGGTCTGAACCAAAAGAATTCCCTGCCATAGCGCCCATGCCACGCCCAATGCATTGGCGGTTCCCTCGATACTTGGGAACAGAATAACGAACAGCGAGGCAATCCCGCCAGCCAGGTACAGGATAATCAACCCGCGCGGCAGACTTCGCGCGCTCCAGCCTGCAAAACCAACCAGCAGCAGCGTCCACCCCAGGAAATGCCAGCCTGCCGCGGTTACACCTTGCACGAGGGTGGTCCATACGGTAAGAACAGCCGAGGATGACTCCAAATGCAGCTCGGGATGAATCAAATGATAATGACGGTTGGAAGCGCGGATGGAGGCAACCAGCACCATCATCGCGGCTGCAAGGAGTGCGGTCAGCAGCGCCACAGCCGTGCGGCGCGGCGCGCGCATGCTGGTGTGTGTGTAACACGGCACATAAGAATTTTGACCTGGCGATATTAAAGACTTTTGGTTTCTTCGATCCAACGCTGCACGGCTTGTTTGAACAGGTTTTGTTTGCTCAAAAAGTCAGCGACATCAAGGAATGTGATCGTCGCGCGGATGTTGGAGTTCCATTCCAGCAGGCCGGTATCGTCCTGAAACAGCGGCGGGGCTTTTTTATCCTCTTTGGGCCTGGCGCCGGTATGTAGAATGAGGCTTACCCGGTCTTTGTTATGCAGCATCAGCGTCAGGCGGTCTTTGCCCTCAGCGCAGAAGTTTGGCGCGTTCCATTTGATGGTTTCCGAGAGGTCGGGGCAGGCCTCCAGAATGGCTTTAAGAATTGCCTCAACGAGCGGCTTGCGCTCATCCTGAAATTTTGCCAGGAATTGCTGGTGAAACGTTGACATAAGGGTTCCCTCCGCAATGCGTCAGGCACTTTGATCATAAGCGGTCTGCAGCCAGTCCAGCACCTCGGCGTCGACGTCGCCCAGCGAGGCGAGCCGAATTTCGAGCGGCGTCGTCTCGTGAATTTTCGGGGGCTGCAGGCGTCCGCCGGGTTCGCGCCCTTCCAGCCGCAGCGCGAGATCGACGCGGTTCCGGGTGGTGGGTTGAATGCGCGCGAAGGTTCTGCGCGGCTTTACGAGCGAAATATAGGTCTTGCGCGCCTGGATGGTGACCTCGCCCAGCGCGGCAGCCGCGGCGATGAGCGCGTCAAAAATGGGGCGTAAGTGCGGACGGTCGGCGTACTGCTGATCGATGAGTTCCCCGGCAGAAGCGACCAGGTGGGACGGGTAGCCAAAGCGCTCCCACACCAGCAGCGATTGGGGATAGCTGGTCACGCCCTGACCGGTCAGCCAGGCTCCGAGGCTCGCTTCATCGGCGAACTGCTCGTTTGCGATGCGCCGATTCCACGCGGCAACATCCTCGCCGGTGCGCTCCTTGAGTAGCCCGGCGGACCAGGCGAGCATGGCTCTCCAATCTTGAAGGTTGGCCATTTCACTTTCCTTTGCGCAGCATCCCGGCAATCCGGTCAATCATTCAATCCTTTGCCGGCCAGGATCTGCGGCGTGTATTTTTCAATCCGTTCCTGCCGGGTTTTGGATTGCTTGGGCGCGGAAAAATGGAGCAGGTAGCCGCGCTGGCGGCCTGGCGTCAGGGCTTCGAAGGCTGCCTTTAGGGCAGGCGATTCGGCCAGCCGGATTTGAAACTCTTCCGGCATTGAAAACTGTGCGGTGGGTTTAAATTCCACCTTCAGCCCGGCTTTTTCCACCTCGACGGCTTGTTGAATGTAGACCTTCAGGGCCGGTTCCAGCTCGATGATTTCGTCCACATTGGTGAAACGAACCTGGCGGGCCGATTGTACGTTCTCGGTTTGTTGGATCAGGATGCCTTTTTCATCCTTTAACAGAGAGCCTTTGACAAACAGCAGCGCGCAGTATTTATTAAATCCGTGGATTAGCACGATGTTGCTGTTCTCAACCGTGTAACAGGGAACGCCCCACTTCAATTCTTCGGTCAACCCGCACTCCAAGACGATTCTTCTCAATTGCCCATATTCAACCTGCCACTGTTTGGCCCTGGCGATAAAACCATCGACTTTGGGGTTTAAAGAGATCATGGCACCCATCCGTTCTCAGCTCACCGCTTTCTTCACCAGTGCCGTGATCTTTGATTCGATTTCGGGAGTCAATTTCTTCAGCGCGAAGGAGGTCGGCCACATATCGCCGTCGTCGAGGTTGGCGGAGTCGTCGAACCCTAACGTGGCATAACGTGCTTTGAACTTGGCCGCGTCCTGGAAGAAGCAGACGATCTTGCCATCCTTGACATAGGCCGGCATGCCGTACCAGGTTTTCGCCGAAAGCCCCGGCGCGCTGGCTTTGATCAGTTCGTGCAGCCGGGCAGCCATGCTGCGGTCGGGTTCGGGCATCTCGGCAATCCTGGCGAGCACCGCACCTTCCAAATCAACCCGTTCCTTTTCAGCTTTCAGCTCCCGGGCGCGCTCTTTCATCGCGGCCTTTTCCTCGGCTGAAAAACCCGTATCATTTTTGGGGCTCATGGCGAATCTCCTTCCTGATCATTAAATGCGTTTCTCGACCGACCTCTTGGTAATTTAGTATAGTGGAAGCAACGCCTAAAATCAATTATTTTGATAATTATTATTGATGATTTGGGCCGCGTCAAGTGCGTTTCCAGTCCACAACTGACGCCGGCGGCGCGGAGGATCAAAACGCTGCCCAGGTTCAGGCTGGATCAGCCGGACTTTGAAATGCTTCCTTCGGTTTATCTATGTGCTGGCGATGACCGCGGTCATGGCGGCATTATCCATCAGCATCATGACGGTCAAATACCAGCCCAGCATCACCATCCAGGGCAATTCGGGGATGTTTCTGGCGATGGGAAGAATCTCCGTCTCCGAGGAAATATGCAGAAATCCGCCTATCTTTTTGTAACGGATCAAGGTGTCGCCCGTTTCGGTCGTAAACTCGAACTGGGTCGCCCAAAAATTGGTATTGGCTGGATATTTCCGCCCGTCGGGCAACTCGAGGGTTCCGCCGCCGCTCCAGGTATTGTTTTTGAAAACCGCCAGATCGGTCTTTGCTTCACCTGCACGAATGGTGGCCCTGGTCTGGCTGAACCCGACCCGTTTAAAGGTCCAGTTTCCATCGGCGCTCGCAGCGGTGGCGAAGGAACCAAAGGAACTGCGAAAACGCAACGTCGCGGCCACCGCGTCGCCGGTGCGCAATTCATATTCCATCTTCGACGCATGCGGCTGGACCCATTTCAACTCTTTTCCAGCCAATTCAGCCAGCTTCATCATGGTACGTTTCCTCATTATCTTGTTTCAAACTGAATAATGGCATTCCGATGTGGATGTATCGCCCTACTCAATAGTATTCGGTTTCCGGCTCCATTTCAATAATCCATCACAAGAAAGCGTCATCAGTGTTCGAAGTGAGCTTTCGTTTCAATGGATGTTGATATTCATTGCGGGTCCGTTGGTTTGCAATGATTCATAGCAAATCTGTGTAAAAGTTTGACTGACGGTCCAGAAAACTCACGACTTAAGGCCTGCTTCCCGTGCTTTGACGATCGCCTGAGCCCGGTCAGCCACCTGAAGTTTACTAAAAATATTCGAGACGTAATTTCGTACCGTCTTATTGCTGAAGGATAATTGGCGGGCAATTTCATCGTTATTGCTGCCTTGCGCCATCATGGCGAGCACGCTGCGCTCACTGGTGGTCAATTCGGGAAACAATTCCAGCGGCAACGCCGGACGGGTTGAGAAAAACTTGATCATGCGCTCCGCGATCGCCGGGCTAAAGATGGCTTCGCCGCTGCCCACCACAAGGATCGCCCGCATGATGTCTTCATCGTCCATATCTTTAAGAACATAACCGCGCGCGCCGGCTTTCAATGCTGCAAAAACCGAATCGTCATCCTCGAACATGGTCACCACCAGGATGCGAATATGCGGGCTGGTTTGCACAATCTGGCGGATAGCCGGGAGACCGCCGCCGCCGGGCATCTGCAGATCCATCAGGATCACGTCCGGCTGAAGTTGTTCGGCCAACCGGATGGCGTCTTCGCCGCTCGTCGCTTCGCCCGCCAACACAACCGCTGGCATCGATGCCAGCAACGCGCGCAGGCCTTTGCGAAATACAGGATGATCATCAGCAATTAGAATGGTTAGCGGTTCCATAAGCCAGATCAGACCTCCCTACAGCCAGTTTCAATTGGAATTCGTGCCAGTACGCATGTCCCGGACGGTTCATTGGGTTGGATTGCAAGTGTTCCACCCAGCTCAACAGCCCTTTCCTTCATCGAAGTCAGGCCAACGCCTGCCTGGATTTCGCCCGCCAAATACTTGCCATTATCGATTACCTTCAGAATAAGACATCCGCCATCCAGTTCGATCCGCACCTCGCAGTCAGTCGCCTGAGCGTGTTTGACCACGTTATGAAGCGCTTCGCTGGCTATCCGGTAAACCGCCACTTCAACTGCCGCTGGCAGTTTGGGCATGGGTTCAGGCGCGGTGACGTTAATCCGGACATCGCTCCCCTGAAATTTCGAATTTCGCATCGCTCCGATCAATCCCAACTCATCCAGCATTGGCGGGCGAAGGCCGTAAACGAGCTGGCGTATTTCGGCGGTGGCATTCCGCATTTCATCGCGAAGGTCGTTGATCATGGCTTCGGCCTGTTCGGGGTTTTGATGCATCAAGTTGCGGACCGCGCCAAGTTGGAGCTGCATGGACGACAGGGTGGGAGCCAGCCCATCGTGCAAATCGTTGCGGATCCGGCGGCGCTCTTCCTCCCGGGCAATGACCAATCTTTCCCGCGCGCGCTGCAAATCTTCGGTCAGTTGGGCAGCATAAAGGGCAATACCCACCTGCCGGGCCAAATTGTTCAGCACGCTCAGATCGGATGATGAGAGCATTTCATCCCAATGGCGCCCGGACACACTTAGCACGCCAATGGCCGTATTCTGATAAGTTAGCGCCACCCGCTCAAGCGCCGCCCCTTTCACCGGATTTCCAAAGGCAACCACGGCTGGTTCACCAGCTCTTTCCGCAACAGGAAATTGGATCTCGATTTCGACATAAGGCAGTTTAAGTGTATGTGCAATCGTCTCCACAATGGTCGGTAGAATATCATGCGGAGAGGAGGAGGTTTCAAGATACTGGTTAAGCTGAGAAAATGCCGGATTGGGGTTATCCTGCTGGCTATAGACAAGCTCGTGGACACTGACCCTTACCCAGCGGTAAACCGTCAGAAAAGTGGCTGCAATCACCATTAACGCCAGCAGGTTCAACCACCAGGGTGGCGAGAAATCTACGGCCGGCTTACTGAACGGTAGTGTGCCAATTGCAACCACCGCCACATAAACCACAATGACATAGCTGATCAGCACGAGCCAGATCAGTATTTGGGATAATAACAGGTCGGCATCCAGCTTGCGTGGGTTCAATGGATCATCTCTTCCATTTTTAAGAAGACCTCGCAGGTCTCAAAGACCTGCGAGGGATTGGATACCATACCCTAAGCGGTGGCTTCCTTCATCATGGCATGGCTCGTTTGGGTAAACAACGCCAGGCTCGTGATGAACCAGGTAATTTGCCACACCGACTCTCCCAACTGAGTCGGAGATTGGTTGGAGATCACGATGGGCAGAAAGAGCACAATCAGGTAATACAAACCTTGCAGCAGCAAAGCAAAGCGCTGCCAGCCGCCCCATCTCCTGGATGTGGCTACAGCGATGCCTGCCAGAAGTCCGCCAAGCAGTTGGAATATTCCTCCCACGGGGAAGAGGAAAAAATCGGGGTTATTCGTCAGCCATTGAACAATTTGGGCAATGAGCAACGCTACCAACCCTGTAAGGAAAAGCCCCAGTGAAATTTTCCCAAAAACGCTGCTCCCAACTGCCTTTGACTGCCACAATCCCAGGAGCATATAGATATAACCCGCCAGGGCGACAAAAAACATCAACTGATCAGCATAGTACAATAAACTGCCGTCGCCTGGTGGTTGCAGGTGAAAACCATACTCAATAAAAAGCGCAACCAACCAGAGCACAGCCGATGCCATGCCAACCATACCAGCAATTCGAGGACGATTTTTTGAAGTCATTCAATGTATCCTTTCCGGACCTTACCGGAGCATTGGTACCAATAATCATTACAGTCAATACAGCGTTTTGTCGCTATCACAGCACTGCTTAAGCTGTAACGGGTTTCCGCTCGTGCCATAGGCACAAAACAATGATCACGATCGTGATTACCACGGTAGCCGTCGCGAGCACCATCAACCCTGGCTGAGGGGCAAAAAGAATTCCAGGTGCAGCGCTCAATCCATTAACTAGATTGGCAACGATGGTGAGTACGATGCCCCAACGCTGCTGTTTCCATAAGCCATAAGCACCAATAATGCCTACCACAGCCATAAGCACCGCCATCAGGATAATGGTGTACGGCGGCGAGTTTTGATTTTGATTGTCAATTGCTGCACCTTGTGCCAGAAGAGGCAAAGAATTGACCAGGCTGAATGCATTCATCAGGATTGATAAAATGGCCGCAATCTTGAGAGCCATCGGACGGGTTAAGTTTTTCATGCGTGTCTCTCCTTCATGATTTTGGTTTGTTGAAAATAGAATACACCGGCAGGCATCAAAAATCACGAGGCAGGTGTCCCAAACCTTTGGAAATTTCTCAAGGGGTTTTGGGACAAATGTTTATAATAATTGTAACAGTTAATGAATAGTAAAGCACAATCTGTCAAAAATAAATCTCTTCATGCCCATCTTCTGTACCTGGACATAGCATATTCAAAGATTCTTGTATAAGTAAAAATCACGACACGTTATATAACACTGCAATGCAATTACCGCGGGGTATTGACCAGACTCAGTGATGATATTGGAGTCTTGCCAGATCAGTGCCTCGAAGCACCACCCGGAGGAACACCTTAGTTCATCGCGCCGGCCGCGCCAGATCGCCCGGGCTCACGGGCTGACATATAGTTGAACCACGCCACCGTAAAACTCGTTCTCCCGGGTTAATTTCATGCGGGCTGCCAGCGTTTGCGGGATCAGACCGCCCGGATCGGTATAATCGGCATGGCTGTACACCAGCCAGACGCGCTGGTGACCGTTCAACAGCGAAATTAACCCGGGAATATCCATGGCCGTCATCTCGGGTTCCAGCTTGCCGCTCCCCACCAGATCCAGGGGCAGGCCGCGTTGCTCGACCTGGAGCGAATAAAGTTCTGCATAAGGCTCAAAATAATAGTCAAACGGGATTTCGACGAAATTGGAGTTGAACAGGATCAAATCATCCTTTTCCGCGAACCCCGCCACCGAACGGGCTGCCGTTTTCCAATCCTCTTTTTGGTAGAAGCGGAAATAATCGCTGACCGAAAACAGGTTGATGGTACACAAAACCATCAACGCCAGGACGATCAGATAACGGTTTTTCAATAGCGCGATACCCCCCGCCAGCAGCAGGAATAAAGGAATCGTGGTCCAGATCAGCGTCCGGTCCCAAAAAATGGGCCGCCAGATGCTCATGATCAGTTCACCCAGCAAGGGGAGGATGAACAGCGCGGCTAAAAAAAGGAATTGCGAGATCTTTTTACGGTAATACACCAGCCCCAAACAAAGCACCAGCCCGAAAAAGATCCAGATGGCCGTGAACAGGTCGGCCGGAAGCGGCGCGGAGGCATTCAGGAAGGATCTGAGCATCTGCAGCACTGCCTGCCAGGTTGGTTGAGGAATCCAAAAGCGCTGATAGACAGCGCTGGCTTGTTTAATGAAGGAGGGTAGCCACGGACTCCACAACAGGAGGATGCCAATCTGAGCCTTGGTCCAGTTCGGCAGTGAGGGCGCCTGGAAGGCGGGCTGAGCCCCAGATTTTGTCACTCTCTTAAAAATAATCAGGCCCAGGACGAAGAGGTTGACGGCCAGCAGGAAAAGGACGGCCGTATTGTGGCTGAACAGGGTGGCAGCCGAGAATACGATCAGGGCAACCCAGGCCAGGTCGGTTTCGATGGTCTGGATGAGCGGGAAACGGTGGCGGAAGAGCCAGCCGCGCCACCCGGGGAGACCGCGGCCTTCATCCAGATAGCTGAATTCGCCCTGGCTGCCGGGTTCAACCGGCCCGGCATTGCGCCAGGTACGCAGATATTGCCGGAACTGGCTGCCAATCGGCTGGTCTGAGCGCGGATCCGTCAGCAGCCTGACCAGGGCATACAGCGCCACGGCTGCGTTGAAGGTCAGCAGGGTGTACATGCGCGCTTCCTGGGCATAGTAAATGTGGAACGGCGAAAAAGCCAGGATCATGGCGGCCGCCATGCCCATCACCCCACCGGCCATGCGCTTGCCGATCAGATAAATGACCGGGATGGTAGCCGCGCTGAACAGCACCGAAAGAAAACGGGCATCATAGGGCGAACTGGTGGTCAGCCGGATCCAGTAGTGCAGCAGAAAATAATACAGCGGCGGGTGCTGGTCAATTTTGACGATCCATTGCAGCATGTCGCCTAGGCTGTGGCTGGCCATCCATACGCTGAAGGTCTCATCCAGCCACATGCCCTTAAAATCCAGCATCAGCGCCCGCAGAAAACCGCCGGCCAGGGTGACGAGGATGACCATCCAGGGCGCAGACTCTTCGATTTCGATATCGTCGTTCATGGTCCTGCTTGATCCTGCCATGCGCGGCGCTGCCAGGATTTACCCGGCAAGTCAGGCGCTAATCTTCGTTGGGGGGAATTCTTGCGGATCTAAGTCAACAATGGATATTTTACAATTTTCTGCGGGGGATGTCATGTGCTGTTTGTCATCGGCCGGGCTGGTTTGCGCGGCACTATTGGATAATCCGGATAGATAGAATCAAAAAGCGCCCTCCATGTCTGGAGAGCGCCTGTTATATCTATCTTCCACAGGAACGAGGCAACCGTTAGTGCTGCCTGCTACAGGCAAACGGTCCGCAATCGCCACCTATTAATCGGACGGTGGTGGTGCGTTCTTGGCTTCCTCTGGCAGCGTGATGGTAAGGCTGCTGTTGTAGGTGATGGTCTCATCAATGGTCGATCCATCCGGAGTGGTGTTCAGGAACCGAACCGGCAAGCCTGAGGCCTGGTCGACCCAAACCTTGTATTGCGCGGACGCATCCACACCTTTTAAGGTGGTGCTGTAACTGTAAAGGATGGCCGGGCTGCCATTGATGGCCTCAATTCCCTCAACCTTGCCCGCAGAATAAACCAGGCTATCGGAAGCAGCCGGCACTAAATTGGCCAGCATGCCGAGGGCGTCGCCGCCACCTGCGGTTTGAGTCCAGGCGCCCTGAGCATTATTGTAGATCGTTCCGCTGACAACGTATTGTTCCGCGACTACGGCTCCTCCAGCCGTCACCACTTGATGAAAATCAGGCGGTGCAACATCTACTTCGGTGGTTAATCCTTCAGAAGTGGTTTGGGAGATATGGCGCGGACCGGCATCAGCCATTTTTGCCCAGGCCGCTGCGACTGCTTTGTACACTTCGTCAGGCGACAGGGATGGGGCTGGTTGAGCGGTAGCAACTGCCGTTGGTTGGACGGCTGTCGCTTGCGGTTGAGCAGTGGGTTGGACCAGCGTTGCCTGCGGTTGAGCCGACGTGGCTTTGGTTTCAGCTGCCGGGGCAGTGGCAGCCGTTTGGGCTGAGCATGCCGCCAGCAGAAAGGCTGCGATGATGACCATCAGAACGGTTTTTTTCATTTTTCTCCATCATACGAATAACAGGATATTGATAATAATGTACATCCAATTTATAACAATTACATTAGTATACAATTTGAGATTATATCCAGTGCGAAAGGCATTTTTGGTCACACTTTGGATCAACGGTCTGGCCTCATGCTCTCACCTCTTTTTCCACATAGATTTAAGTGCCAGCCTGACAACAATCGTTACCCGAAAAGCCTGGCTGACAGGAAGGAATTAATCAAAGGACCAATACTGTTTACTTAATTTTCTTTTTGTGTTGGCATTTGGTACAATAATTATTGACAATATTTATAATTTTTTTCATTTTCGAATCGTTCCAGGAATCAATGACAACACCAATTTTAGCCACGAAGCTTTTTATTCCTTCATGCCCTCCCAAGGTTGTGTCCCGTTCCCGTCTGATCGAGCGGCTGAATAAGGGCTTGTGCGAGGAAGGTGGCTATGGACAGCAACTGACCCTCATCTCTGCCCCGGCCGGCTTTGGAAAAACCACCCTCCTGAGCGAATGGATTTCCAATTGCCAGCGCCTGGTGGCATGGCTTTCGTTGGACGAGGGCGATAGCGACCTGACCCGTTTCCTGGTCTACTTTATCGCTGCCCTGCAAAGGGTGGTACCCAACATAGGCGGACAGGAACTGGCTTTGCTGCAAAGTCCGCAACCGCCGTCCACCGAATCGATCCTTACGTCCCTGCTCAATGAAATCGCCGCCATCCCCAACGATTTCATCTTCGTGCTGGACGATTATCATATGGTCGAATCCAGGGCGGTGGACAATGCCCTGACCTTTATACTCGAGCATCTGCCGGGACAAATGCATCTGGTCATTACCACCCGCGAGGATCCGGGGCTGCCCATCCCGCGCTTGCGCGCCCGCGGGCAATTGACCGAGCTGCGCGCCGCTGACCTGCGTTTTACGCCAGCCGAAGCCGCTGAATTTCTCAACCGGGTGATGGGCCTCAATATTACCGATGAAGACATCCGCGCCCTTGAAACCCGCACCGAAGGTTGGATTGCCGGTCTGCAACTGGCCGCGCTTTCAATGAAAGGGCACGAAGATATTCACGGGTTCATCCAGGCATTTGCCGGCGACCACCGCTACATTGTGGATTATTTGATTGAAGAAGTTCTCCAACGCCAGTCAGAATGCGTCCGCAGCTTCCTGCTCCAGACTTCCATCCTTGAACGGTTGAACGGCCCGCTGTGCGATGCCGTCACCGGCCAGGCGGAGTGCAACGTGCTGCTGGAAACCCTGGTGCGGGGCAATTTCTTTGTTATCCCGCTGGACAACCGGCGCCACTGGTACCGCTACCACCATCTGTTCGGAGATGTGCTGCGCATGCAATTGATGATGGAGCAGCCAGACCTGGTATCCGTTCTGCACCGCCGCGCCAGCGTGTGGTACGAGCAGAATGGTCTGACAGCCGATGCGATCCGCCACGCGCTGGCCGCTGCCGACTTCGCCCGGGCAGCAGACCTGGTGGAACTTGCCTATCCGGTCATGAGCCGAAACAGGCAGGAGGTGACTCTGCTGGGCTGGCTCAGGGCGCTGCCCGAAGCATTGATCCGCGAACGGCCGCTGCTTTGCAATTTATATGCAGGGGTGCTGCTGCAAACCGGCGAGATGGGTGGCGTGGAGGGCTGGCTGCGCGCCGCCGAACAGTGGTTGGACCCGGCGGAGCAGGCGGTGCCTGCGGCCGGGAAAATGGTAGTCGTCAACGAAGCCGAATTCCGCAGCCTGCCTGCCTCGATCGCGGTTCACCGCGCCGGGCAGGCCTTGATCCTTGAAAATGTACCTGCCACCATCCACTATGCCCAACAGGCCTTCGACCTTGTTTCCGCGGAAGATTCACTCGGACGCGGGTCGGCTTCGGCGCTCCTGGGGCTTGCCTTCTGGTGGGGCGGGGATCTGGAAGCGGCACAGCGTTGGTATGCCGAAAGCTTGGCTAAATTGCTGCAGGCAGGAAATTTTTCGGATGTGCTCGGGTGTTCCCTGGCCCTGGCGGATATTCAAATGTCGCTTGGTCGCATGCGCGACGCTCAGAGAACTTTTGAGCGCGGTTTAAAGCTTTCAGCGGAGCAGGGTGCGCCTGTGCTGCGGGGAACCGCCGACATGCTGGTGGGCATGAGCGTGCTTTGCCGCGAACAAAACGATCTTGTAGCTGCCGGGCAGCACCTGCTGAAAAGCCAGGAACTGGGCGAGCACAGCGGGCTGCCTCAAAACCGGTACCGCTGGCGCGTGGCCATGGCGCGATTGCAGGAAATTGAAGGCAATTGGAACGGCGCGCTGGATCTGCTCAGCGAGGCGGAGGGCGTTTTCACGGGCGATTTTTCGCCAAACGTGCGTCCAATCGCGGCCATGAAGGCGCGCATCTGGGCTGCCCGGGGCAGGCTGGACGAAGCTTTCGACTGGGCTGCTCAGCATGGTTTGTCGGCTGCAGATGACCTCAGTTACCTGCGCGAGTTCGAGCACATCACCCTGGCCCGGATCCTGCTGGCACGCTGCAGGGGCAACCCCACTGACCGCACCATTCTGGAGGCTGACAGCCTGCTGGAGCACCTGCTGCAGGCGGCGCAGGATGGAAAGCGCAAAGGAAGCGAAATTGAAATCCTGTTATTGCAGGCCCAATTACACCAGCTGCAGGGCGATCTGCCCGCGGCCCTGCTGGCGCTGGAACGCGCCCTGACGCTGGCGGAGCCCGAGGGCTACGTGCGCCTGTTCGTGGACGAAGGTGTACCGATGGCGGCACTGCTGCGCGAAGCTGTTGCGCGCGGCATCATGGCAGACTATGCGGGTAAACTGCTGGCGGCCTTCGAACCGGTGCACCAACCGGATGCGGGTACATTGATCCTGCCTGAGAGACAGCCAGGCAACAGCCAGCTGGTTGAACCGTTGAGCCAGCGCGAGCTGGCGGTGCTGCGTTTATTCCAGACCGAGCTCTCCGGGCCGGAGATTGCGCGCGAACTCGTGGTGGCCTTGAGCACCGTCCGCACCCACACCAAGAGTATTTACACTAAACTCAACGTCAACAGCCGCCGCGCGGCGGTCAAACGGGCCGCCGAGCTGAATTTGATTTAGCCGACCTGTTTACAGATAGAGCGGGCTTGGGAGCATATCGCGCTACCCAACCCGCTCTTTTTTATTCCATCGATCCCCACAAGCTTTAATCAATAATCCCCACATGTGGGGAAGACATCTCCCCACATTCATTTGTATATTGTCTTCAATCTAACGCAACCAGGCAGCTCTGCCCGGTATCAATTCCCGACATTTATTTTAGAGGTTCAAAAGGAGAAAAACAAATGAACACCAAAGGTAAGATCGCGACCAAAGAAAGCAAACCGAGAATAACCAAGGCAGCCCTCATGCGGCTGGCGGGGTTCTCTGCCCTGTTGGCCGGGCTGAGCTTCATCATTATGGGCATGTTCCACCCTGCCAACGAACCTGTTTACGTCACCACCCCGGCCTGGATCATCGTTCACATCTTTGCCAGCTCCATGGGATTTTTTGGCGTGTTAGGCCTGGCCGGGCTCTACGCCAGGCAAGCAGAAAAGGCCGGCTGGCTGGGTCTGATTGGCTTCCTTCTGTTTGACCTCTGGTTGGCGCTGTCGGGGTTCTTTTCTTTCATTGAAGCTGCCATCCTGCCCCAAATGGCGCGCCAGTTTCCGCCGTTCGTGGCCAGTTTTCTGGGGATGTTCACCGGCGTTCCCAGCACAGTGAACCTGGGCGTTCTGCCAACCATGTGGAATATCTCCACACCGATGTTAATCCTTGGCGCCCTGCTGTTTGGCATCGCCACCTTCCGCGCCCGCATCCTGCCGCGCTGGGCAGGCGGTTTGCTTGTCCTTGGCACCTTGATGGTCCCGGTGGGTGCATTTGTTCCAATCGCGATCCAGGCAAAAATCATCATGGTCCCGATGGGGTTGGGCATCCTATGGATGGGATCTGCCCTGCTCACCGAGCGGCGTTCCCCAGCCACGGACCCCTGCGCTGACCTGGGAAGCCCCCAATTCAGCCAGACCGGCGCCGATTAGGTTCGCATCCCAGCCAGGCGGCCGCATGGCCGCCTGGCCCTTGTCAAAACCAACCCTATTGTAGAAAAAAGGCGGAAAACCATGAACACCCTTGCGAAAGCCACTATTAATGAAGGCGACCAGCTTGCGAACGCCCACCGGCAGGCAGCCAGCGGGATGGCGACATCCAGAAAAATCGCGTTGGCGGCCGGCATCCTCTACCTGCTGACCTTCGTTTCGGTCCCGCAATTTGCGCTTTACACCGCGGTACGCAATCCAAACTACCTGGTTGGCCCCGGCCCCGATACCGGCGTCATCGTCGGCGGCATCCTGGAGATCATCGTGGCGCTGACTGGCATCGGTACCGCCGTCGCGCTGTACCCGGCGCTCAAGCGCCAGAACCAGATCCTGTCCATGGGCTTCATCGGCTCGCGCATCATGGAAGGCGGCACCATCTTTGCCGGCGTGGTGTGCCTGATGACCATGGTGACCCTGCGGAAATCCGGGATAGGGGCCGAAGGCCTGGCCGTCGGCCGCATGCTGATCGCACAGTATGACTGGTTCCATCTGGGACAAAACCTTATGCCAGCCATCAATGACCTGCTGCTGGGCTACCTGCTCTACAAATCGCGCCTGGTGCCGCGCGCGCTGCCCGTGCTGGCCTTCATCGGCGTGCCGGTGCTGCTTGCCAATACCGTTGTGCTCATGTTCGGCATCACCGGGCTGGCCCTGACCCTGACCACCCTGGCTGTAATCCCGATTGCGCTGTTCGAGTTTGCGCTGGGCGTCTACCTGGCCGTCAAAGGCTTCAAAGCCACCGCCATCACCGCTGAACTTGATCAAAATGGCCTGTCATAGCAAGCCTGTAAAATTTGCGTGTGTCAAACTGGTAAAGCCAACGATAAGACCGTGAACTGGAGAGCAAAATGAAGGTAACCGTCCCAAACCTCATCCGCGCAGCAGGGCTATCTGCTGTCGTCGCAGGCGTCCTGTTCGCGGCCATCCTGCCGATCAACACGCCGGACATTTTTACGCCCGCCAACACCAGCGCTTTCATCCTCATCACCTCCCTGAAGACGGTCATGTCCCTTTTTGGCCTGATCGGCATCACGGGGCTTTACGCCAGGCAGGTGGAGCAGGCCGGTTGGCTGGGTCTGGTCGGCTATTTCCTGCTGACCACTTTCTTTGCACTGCAGATGTGCTTTTCATTCATCGAACCCACCATCCTGCCGCTGTTGACAAGATTGGCACCGGCGTTTGTGGAGACCACCCTGGCGATGAGCAGCGGGGCTGTTGCTTCGATGAACCTCGGCGCCCTCGCAACGATGTATTCGCTGGCGTCGATCCTGTTCATACTCGGCCTGTTGCTGTTTGGCATTGCGACGTTCCGCGCCTGCATCCTGCCGCGCGGGGCAGCCGGCCTGCTGGTCGTATCGGGGCCGTTGGCGGGCATTCTATTTGGGCTGCTTCCTCGACAGCTCGATCAGTTGACGGGAATCCCGACGGGGATCGCTCTGGTCTGGCTTGGATTGGCGCTGCTATTTGAGCGCCGGGTGCAAGCCTCCGGAGCCGCCCTGGCGGAGCATGCTTCAAGGCTGTCCAACACGAACCCGGTAAGGTAGCTTGAGATTATTCGTAGAAAAACATATTCACGAAAAAGGAAAGGTCAAAATGAAAGCAATTGTGGCAACACAATACGGAAGTTCGGACGTGCTCCACCTGCGCGAGGTTGAAAAACCGGCGCCGAAAGACCACGAGATCCTGGTCAAAGTGCATGCCACCACCGTTACAGCCGGCGATATCCGTATGCGCAGCTTCACCGTTCCGCCCGCGGCCTGGATTCCGGCGCGCATCGCCCTGGGCCTGACAAAACCGAGAAACCCGATCTACGGCATGGAACTGGCCGGCGAGGTGGAGGCGGTTGGCAAAAACGTGACCCGCTTCAAGGTTGGCGACCCGGTGTTTGCCTCGACCATGGCGCAGCATTTTGGGGCTCACGCCGAGTATAAAACCCTGCCCGAAGACGGCCTGGTGCTGCCCAAGCCGGCCAATATGAGCTTTGATGAAGCCGCCGCAATTGCCATTGGCGCGCCCGCGGCGTTGCGCCTGCTGCGCAAGGGAAAGATGCAGCGTGGACAAAAAGTGCTCATCTACGGCGCTTCCGGCAGCGTGGGCACCTTTGCGGTCCAGATCGCCAAATCCTTTGGGGCAATTGTGACCGCGGTTTGCAGCACGGCCAGCCTGGAAATGGTGAAATCTCTGGGGGTCGATCAGGTGGTCGATTACACCCGGGAGGATTTCTCGGCCAGCGGTGCAGTGTATGACACCATTTTCGACACGGTTGGAAAATGCCCCAAATCCCAATATGCCAGAGCCCTCAAACCGGACGGAGCCTACGTGACGATTGCCAAACTCGACACAAAACAGACCCTGGAAGAGTTAACCTACATCAAGGGGTTGATCGAGGCGGGCAAGATCAAAGCCGTCATCGACCGCCGCTATCCGCTGGAAGACATGGTCGAGGCGCACCGTTACGTCGAAACCGGGCGAAAAATGGGCAATGTCGTCATCACGGTGGCATAAAGTCCAAAACCGAAGGAGTAAAGACCTCATGGGTGGTCAAAACACATCACACACACAAGCTCAATCCAATGACGCCAGCCAGCCAACGGTCTGTCAGATCCGAATCAAGGGCCACCTGGGCGCGCAGTGGGCGGAATGGTTTGACGGGCTGGCCGTCATCCTGGAAGAGGACGGAAATACGCTGCTGACCGGCCCAGTGGTCGATCAGGCGGCGCTGCACGGTATTTTGAAGAAAGTGCGCGACCTGGGCATGCCGCTGCTTTCGCTGAATTTCGTTCCCGCCGGAGCGGCCGATGATGCATCCGGCGGGAATCCTCCATCCGCGGGTGCAGCATGAACAACCTTGTTCGCCTGCTCGCCAGCGCAATCGTCATGGGGCTGGGTGCCACGCTCACCTTTGACCTTTGGGGGCAATTTCTCAAACGCGCTTTTCACATCCCGCCCTCCGACATCTGCCTGGTCGGGCGCTGGCTGTGCTACATGCCGGAAGGGATCTTCAGGCATGTCCATATTGCCTCCTCGCCGCCCAGGCGCGCGGAATGCACCGTTGGATGGATGGCCCACTATTCGATTGGCATCGCGTTTGCCACGGTTTTCGTCGCGCTCGTTGGCGCCGGCTGGCTTCAGCATCCCACGCTGCTGCCCGCCATGCTCTTCGGCATCGTTACCGTGCTGGCGCCGTTCTTCATCATGCAGCCGTTATTCGGACTGGGTTTGGCCGCCGCCAAAACAGCTCATCCGGCCCAGGCCCGTCTGCGCAGCCTGATGAACCACGCCGCCTTTGGCGCGGGGCTCTACCTTTTCGCCTGGCTGGCCAGGGGCCTGCTGGCGCTGTTGGCCTGAAAAAAACGTGCCCGGCATGCATCCCGGGCAACTCAGTTACTTCGCGATCTCCCAGATGTGCCCGCCCGGATCCATGAAGCTGGCGGTGCGGATGCCCCAGGGGCGGTTCATTGGGCCGTTCAGCAGCTCCACGCCGCGGGCTTTCAGCACGGCGCACATGGCGTCCACGTCCTCCACATGGATGGTGAACACCGCGCGGGCACCGGCCTCGCGCCCCGCCACCTGCGCCGGTTCAACCAGCTCTCCCGCCGAGGCGGTTTTCAACAGGTTGATAAGCGTGTTTTTGAATTTGAACACAGCCGAATTGTCATCCTCAAATTCAACCGGCAAGCCAAACACGCGCCGGTAAAACTGCACCGCGGCCGGCAGGTCTTCGACAAACAGCGTGACGGCGAAGATGCCGCCCGGCCACGCAGCTGTGCCTTGTTTGTTTTGATCCATGATTGGACTCCAATTGGTAGCGTTATGTTCGTTTTATCTTTTCCCTCAGGCGCCCGCCCGGGCCGTCCGGGGTCGCTTCATTTGAGCAGATGGCGTCCCAGCAAAAACGCCCAGATCGGGTAGAGGATATAGGTGCCCAGATAACTAAAAAAGGCCAGGTAGAGCACCCAGGTCAGCGACTCCATCCGGTCAATTTTGGCGATGATTCCTGGAATGCCGAGCAGTCCGAATGCCATCAATCCGCCCACCACCAGCCCAAACAGCACCAGGTTGTGCGGCAAAGCAGTACTGCGCAGCATGGCAGCGCAAAAGATCGCCAGCCACAAACCGATCAGAGCATTGCCAATGCCGGTATACCAGCCGGCCAGAACAAAGCCGGTGTAACCAAATAGGATCAGGATCGACCCGACAATGGTTAAGATCGCGCCAACAACCGCGAGCGCCAGCCCGATCCGGCCCAGGGGTAACAGCCCGGCCTGAAATTTGACGTACAGCATCCATGCCAGCACCAGGCTGGCAATGCCGATCAGGCTGTTGAACACATCGTTGACCCTGCCAAAGGCCGGGTTAACCGCAGCCATTAGGGAAAGAAATACGATGGCAAGGATGGCTGCGGCAGCGGTGACGATCGCTGCCCAACCAAACGCTGCAGATGAGAAGTTGCCGGTTGTCATGGGACGCTCCTTCGGTGCCAGGCACGGATAGATCGCGATCCTCTAAAAACAAACTGACTGGCTAAATCATTATTACCTTTATATTTGTATAAAGTCTATCATAAATATTCATAATTTTCTCTTCAGCTCGGCAACCTGGCCAAAAGACTAGTTTATTGTACAAAATGTAAATAGTACTTGACATATAGTAATGTATTTGATACTATATGTCCATCGAACGTTACTTAGCAAAAGGAGATTTAACCATGTCTTACCCTGAAAAACGAACCATCGTGATGATGATCAGCGGCGCCCTGGTGCTGGCAGCTTACTGCATCTATGCCTTTGGGCAGGTCCAGGCCGGCGCGGTGATGCCCGGCGACCTGAAATTTTGGGCACGCACCATCCTGATCTTCATCGCCATCGGCATCGCTGTCACCATCGCCATCCAGATCATCTTTCACATCCTGCTGTCGATCGGCATCGCGGTTTCCAAGAAAATCAGCAATCAAGATTTCAAGGAAGCAGAAATCGAAAAGTCCATCCAGGCCGAGATGGTGGAAGATGAAATGGACAAACTGATCGAATTGAAATCCAACCGGATCAGCGTCATGCTGGGCGGGTTGGGCTTTGTCGCCGCGCTGGTCGCCGTGCTGCTGGGCTATTCGGCCGTGGTGCTGGTCAATATGGTGTTCATTGCCTTCAGCCTCGGCACCATCGCCGAGGGTTTTGCCCAGCTCTACTATTACCGCAAAGGCATCCGCCATGCCTAAAAAATTCGAAATTACCAACAACATCCGCCGGCTGCGCTTTTTTGCCAACGAGATGACCCAGCTGGAACTGGCCGAAAAGGCCGGGGTATCGCGCCAGACCATCATCGCCATCGAGGCGGGCAAATACTCGCCCTCGCTGGAAATGGCCTTCCGCATCGCCGACGCGTTCGGCGTGACAATCGGCGAGGTCTTTGATTACGCGGTCATCGGGGAGTCAAAAAAATAAAGCAGAGGTTATGAGCAAAGCACACAGCGTCTGCACGGCTCGTGCAGGCGCTGTCCGCTGTTTACCGGTGTTATCCCCCAGATGACCTGATCGGCGCGGCTCTTGACGGGTCATTCAGTGATTGGGACGCACCCACTTGTTTCAAACACCCAACCCGGCGCAAGAGAGCCAACAGGAGACGAAAGTAATTATGCTCCCATTATCGCGTAATCAAAGGAAGAAAGAGCCAGGAACCGGCCTCGACCGCGCCCATATCGCAGATCGCGCTGCCGTTGTGGTCGCCGTCCAGAAATCGGCTGAAGCCGCGCTGGTCGAGCTGGGTCATGCAGGTGTTATCGATGACCGCATCGATGGCCGGCGAACCGGGTCCTGGCGCAAAGGTCTGGCCGAAACCCCCGTTATTGGCTAAAACGCCGAGCAGCGGGTTGACGCCCACCTTGAAGCCCTGGTTGCCATTGACAGCGCCGCAGGCCCGCGCGCCGGTATCCTGGATCAGGCTGTACCAGCCGGTGATCGCCCCGCCTGCGCCGTTGACGCAGTCGCCATTGGTGCTGCCCGACAGGATGACGTTGCGCAGGAATGGCGCACTGGAAGTGCTGTTATACAGGCCGCCTCCCTGGTCAACCCCCTGGGCGGCATTTCCAAAGAATGTTACATTCCACAGGCTTGGGCTGCTCTGATAATTATTCATGCCGCCGCCCTGGTTTGCAAAGTTATTGGCAAAAGTGACGTTGTAGAAGGCCGGCGTGCTGGTATCGTTGGATACGGCGCCGCCATACTGGGCTTCATTGCCGGCAAAGGTCACGTTGGTCAGCACCGACTGGTTGTTGAAGTGGTTGCGAATGGCGCCGCCGTTGAGCGCGGAATTCCCGCTGAAGCTGGCATCGGTGACGGCCGGGCTGCTGCTGAGGTAGTTGTAGATGCCGCCGCCGGCGCCGCTGTTGGCCTGGTTGCCGCTAAACTTCACCCGCCTCAGGCTGGGACTGCTGGACTGGTTAAACATGCCGCCGCCGCCGGTGGCGCTGCTGGTGGCAATGTTATTGAGAAAATCGACATTCTTGATGACCGGATTGCTGTTGTCGTCATACATGCCCCCGCCGGTATCGGCCTGGTTGCCGCTGAACGTGGTCATTTCGATGGAAGGCGCCGCGCCGTTGATATTCATCATGCCCCCGCCGCCGTTGGTGGCGATGTTGGCGCTGAAGGTACTGCTGAACAGGGTCGGGCTGGTGCCGTCATTTTGCATGCCTGCGCCGAAACTGGCCTGGTTTGCGTTGAAATTGACCAGCGTCAGGCTGGGATTGCTACCAGCGGAGGTGGCGATGCCGCCCCCGTTGGCAGCGGAATTGCTGTTGAAGGACACCTCGCTGAGCGTGGGCGAACCCGCCCCCTGGCTGTCAATGCCTCCGCCGCGCACGGTGGCCGTATTGATGCCGAAGTTGGTTTTCGACAGACTGAGGTTGCTGCCATCATTTGCCAGTCCGGCGCCGTTGGACGCCGAGTTGGCGGTAAAGGTCACGTTCACGAGGCTGGGCCCGCCCTGGGTGGATGTGCCCAGCACCATCATGCCGCCGCCAGCCGTGCCGGCTCGATTGCCGCTGAACAACCCGCCAGCCAGGCTGCTTTCGCCCTGATTCCACCAACCGCCGCCGGCGTTCTGGGCGTCGTTGTTGATAAAGCGGATATTGGAAGCGGTTAACTGGCCGTCCTGGCTGTAGATGCCGCCTCCCAACAGGGCGGAGTTCCCCTGGAAGGTGAGGTTGCGCAAGGTGGGGTTTCCGTTGTAGCTGAACAATCCAGCCCCCTGCCCATCGGAGGCATTGTTGGAATCCGCCTGGCCAGCCGTGATGATAAAACCGTCCAACAACGCTGTGCTGCTGGTGCCGCTGGCGACCACCACGTGATAGGCGTTCGCCCCGACCAGATCGTTGACGGTGTTGGCGATGAAATCGCCGTCACCATTCACGTCATTGTTGTCCACATCGCCGCTCAGGATGGTCGGATTGGCGTCCAGGTTGCGCTGCGACAGATCGCTTTCGGTGCCGGCAAACCCGCCGTAGACTTTGAGGTTATTGATCAGGATGAATTTGGCATCCCGCGAATCGAGGGGATAGGGGCCGCCGTTATCGGGATAATACACAGCCGCGGCCACCCAGATTTCATCGCCTGAAGAGGCGGTTGTGAGCGCTTTTTGCAGGTTCTTAAAAGCCTGCGCCCAACTGGTGCCGTTGTTGCTGTCGCTGCCGCCGTTGCCGCGCACATAATAGCGGTTTCCGGCGGCGTTAACCCGCTGCGCCGGCGCGGCCAATAAAACAACCAGGCACAATAAAGCACAGATCAGGCGGTTGAGGCGGGACGATGGTTTGATTTTCATTGATTCTCCATGCCGGGCAGCCCTTCGCTCCGCCGACTCGTTTGCAGGCAAAGCGCACAGGCGGGCAGGACTGCCATAAAAGTGAATGAGCGATTATTTGACATAGTATTCGCTTTCAGCCCGGCATGGGTCACGCCCAACGTGACAAAAACCGTGACAGAATGCGTTTTGGCTTGTGACGCGCCCGGAACAGGTATGCGGGCGGCGGGAGCGGATTGAAAAATCCCGCCCGAAGCGCATTCTGGCGGGATTGATTCAGACAGGAGCGCGCCGATTTACCGGCTCAGACCTCGCCTGGTATGCTCGGGGCGCGCATGCCCGCGTCCAACAACGCCATCAGCCGGTCGGCGCGGCTTTTGCCGGGCGGACGGGCGGGCATCTGCAGCAGCAGATCGCGCACTTCAACCGGGACGGATTCAATCGCCCGGTGCAGCTCGGCCTCGCCAATCGTTTCATCGCCGCCTTCGAGTTCGAGCGCCAGCGCGGCATAGGCCGCCGGGGCGAGGATGTGCTTGGTCTGCTGCGCATCGGCCAGGGGATGGGTGTAGGCTGAGGCAGCCGCCAACCCGGCGGCGCGGGCGGCGGCGGCCGCGGCGGGATCGTTGATTTCACGCGCGGCAGCCAGGGCTGCCAGGGCCAGCGTACGCAGTTGCGCGGTGCGCCTGCCGCCGGCGGCAAATTCACGGATGCCCTCGATCGCGGCGCGCGGACGCGGGTCGCCGGGGGCATAGCATTCGAACAACGGCAGGGCGCGTTCGGCGCAATCGGCGACCCAGCCGCCCAGGGAACGCAGCGTGTCGAGGGTCAGGGGGAAGTAGGATTTGTCAGCCATCCGTTATGCGGGCACGGCGCAGCAGTTTGCAGCCCGGCTTGATGACTTATTATACGGAAGATTGGGGTGCGGGTGGGGGGTGAGGGTGAGGAGGCGGCACGTTTAAGAAATGCGTAATAGACCCGACGCACTTACATTTTTGATTTTAAATAATTTATAAAGGATGTGCATGAAATAAGGAAAAATTTCGCATCGGATGCAGTGAGTTTCGGATCCTCCAACATTGAATGTCTTATCCCTCCTTCATCACTTGTATAACCATAAAGTCTTGAAAAAGCATCCAATAATGCTGGATGAAATTCTTTTTTCTTTCCCAAAACACTTAGGGCTTCTCCTAAGGCAGCTTTTGGCTTTCCTGTAATGGTCTTTGCAAGACTTTCCACCGCAGAAATTGATTCTTTAATTGAATTTCTATAGTCAGGTCTCTCGCGATCACTGAGAAGTTCCAAAGCTCGCTTGAGGTGGTTTGAAACACCTGGGAAGTCCTTGTCTCCTAATGTTTCTTGTAACATATTAATTTCAAGCTCATCTGTTATATCCGTAAATAAATTATCTACATACCGATAAGCAGACAACTCCCTTTCAAGAACTTCGTTCACAAATTCTGTTAGTTTATTATCTTTTTCATACGAAAGTGTAAATTCAACAAAATCATAGACCTCATGCCACTCACATGAGAAAAAATAATCACGGATGACCTTTAGGATTTTATAAGACGAATCAGGACGTAAATCTACCGGTTTCTTAAAATAATTGTGCCACAGAATCATGCTATATATTGCCATTCCAGATATTTCCTCGTTGAACGGATTTGACAGGAAATCCTTCCTCTTCCAAACACCGAGGTCTAGAACATTCCAAAGTGAGTTACGAAGTTCCTCACTCATTCCATCACGTTGAATAATATTGGATACGGGTTTGTAACCCTTACGGTGACTAAAAAGCATTCTATTTATCTCCTATCAATTCCCCATTTGTGAGGCGAAACCCGATGGCTTGTATGACCAATGGCGAAGCGGGTGCAAAAAGAAACCTGAAATCGCGGAGCGTTCCCGGTAGCTCAACTGCATTAAAAGCTACGTTCAACCAATAATAAACACGCTTCATTCTGTCATAGAATACCAGTTTTCATAAAAATCTGATGTCGTTATTTCAATGTCTCTTTTTTTTAGATTGCAGGTTTGGCACAATAACTGAATATTACTTACATCATTCAAACCACCTTTTGCAAGTGGGATTATATGGTCGAAATTGTCTCGATTGCTTATATTTAATTCACCCGATAAATCACAATGGCAAATAGTACAAAGTCCACGGTCTCGATAATAGACTGCTCTTTGTACCCATTTCGGTATGTTTACTCGTTTCAAAACACCAGGCGATGAAAAAAGAACTCGATACTCGATGTCAATTTTGTTTATATCGACTGACCGAAATAACTCCATCTGACTTGCCATCATTTCATTGAATAAAAGTAATAGTTGCCGATTTTGAAAGATCACAAAAAATACTTCTTGAACGGCCTTTTCTAAAAGGGAATCTAATTGTCCTTCAAATCTAAGGTTGTTGTAGTATTCTGTAACATCTTCGTCTCCGGCTTCTAGAAAGTCTTTATCGTGCTTTTTTAGCCAATCCTGAAACGAAATGTGGTTTATTCCATAATATGTTAATGCTTCATTGATTGGTAAAATACTTGGGTGTAGTTTTCCAAATTCACCAAAATAATTTTCATTTCTAAATGCTGAATCTTGTCGCATATCTAATTGAATGGCATTGATTTCATCGGTAATGATTGCGTCAACTACAAATTCGATAAACCAATGTAAGGCGGAAAACTTTTGGAATGGTTGAATAAGGGACAGAAATTTATCATCGGTATAAAAATCATTGAGATCCCGCAGGTAATCAAATTGATTGCGTAATATATTAGTTATTGCATTCGCAAAATAATAAGTTTGAAAAAAACGTCCCTCAAAAAGTGATCTTTGCATGGTTATTTTTCGATGGTTATTAGTTTTTTTGCAACCAAATTAGGATGATTGCCAAAATACTAAGCAGATAAGTAATAGACAGGTTATTTATTGGTAGTAATTTTTCCCAAACGTTTTTATTCATTTTACGATATTCAGGATCTTCATTATTCCAGCGTTTTGGAAATAATGTAACATTTGATAATTCTCTATTTTCACCTGCTTGAAAATAACCTTCGTCAAAACAGTGAAGCAATATGGCTATTCTATTGACAACGGTTTTATTTTCTTCTTGCCAAGTTCGATTTCTCTCTTGCCAACGTACTGAAAAAACTGTAATTGCAATAACCGCTATTGATGCGGTGAGTCTCCCAATTAAACCTAACTTCCCCCAAGCTAATTCTTTGGACGAATCAATTATTAGTAGTATTCCAATGAATGCAACCAGTAAATTACTTGACCAAGCGAAAATTTTATCTTGGCGCTTGCGGAGGAACACAATTTCATCTTTCGATTGAGAATAGAAGAATTTAAGTAAATCAATAGGATTATTTTCGTCAGATTGCAATTCCATTGTTTACCTCTGTGATAATTCGAAAAGAACTTGTTTATGTTGACATAAATTTCATGAGTGTGCCTATTAGTAATTATACGTCTCGTTGATCTATTTGATTTACCTGGTACTACAATTAGAAATGATTGTATATAAAATAAGTTGATATTAATTATCAATATGCAGGCAAAAAAACAAATCCCTGAAAGCTAATTGACCCATTGCCTTTCGCTCAACCGTCCCGCCAAAATAAAAGCCAGTTGGGCGCATTCCCTTATGAACGCCCCGTTTTTTGTTATCGACTTTCCCACTGCTAATAATAATATCTATTCTCAATTAAGGTGCAACAAAAAACGCCCTCCTATTCAGGAAGGCGCTTCAACCTTCACCCCTCTCCTCGCCGGCTCGCAACCCGGTGCGCCTTATTTCAAGCCGAGCAGGTCGGTGACCACCGGCCAGATGATCTCCGCCAGGCGGGCCTGGCCTGCCACGGTCAGGTGGCCCAGGTCAGGCGTCATGCGCGAGATGTCATCGATGTAGCTGGCAAAGGCGCCGCCGTCCGTATGGCACTGCGGCACCAGGCCGCACACGCGCGCCTGTTCGGCCTCGTAGCTTTCGATGATGCCGGTCAGGGTGGCGATGTGCTCCTGGTTCATGCTCCCGTCCGGGTTGAACATGGCGCACATCCCGCTGCCTTTGATTTTGTCGACCGCTGCGGGGTCGCCTGCCACCGCGGCTGCGTTGGTTGCCGGCCGTCCGGGCTGGCTGACGATCAGGATTTTGCTGTCCGGCGACGCCTTGACGATGATATCCAGCGCTTCAGCCACAGAATTGCCAAAGCCCTTGATGAAATTCTGGTCGCTGCCGTCGCAGCGAATATCGTTATCGATGGTCTGGATAATCACCAATTGCGGCCTGGGCACTTTTTGCAGTGCTGCGCGTGCCTGGCCGGCCAGGTTGGAGGCGAGCGAGCCGCCAACCGCCTCGTTGGCGACATGCCCGACGATTTCGGGTTCGATGGCCGCCAGGCGTTTGTAAACGCTGTTGACTTTAGGCGAATTGCCGGTGGCCCAGGAGTTATCCAGGGCGGGCTGTCCGGGCGTGCGGTTGGGGTCCGAACTCTCGCCGGTCAAGCCCGAGTGCCCGATCGCGATGATGCCCACAGGTCCCTGGGGCCCGGCCGAGGCAGTCGCGCTTGGCTGGGGCGCTGCCGTGGGCGTCGCGGCAGCCTGGCTGGCAATGGCAGTCGGCTGGGGCGCAAGGGTCGGCGTGGCGGCGGCCCGGGTGGACGGCTGACCTGCGCAGGCGGCGAGGAATAGCGTCAGCGCGACAAGCAAAAGGCCTGTGATCCTTCTGGTTTTCATCTTTCTCTCTTTCGCCTATGGCGATGGTTGCATGCGATCCATAGATTTTTGAATTCACAATTCCGGCAGAGGCGGTGCGGCTGAGCCGAACGAAGCCCCAGCCAGGGGGATGATCCATTGTTTATATAGACTCTTGACCTACGGCAACTATTCCATAAAACGACTTGAAGAAAACTTATATATGATAAATTTGATAGACAATATTAATATACGCGGGCAATTTAGAATCACATTAAAAGATACACATTGGGTTCACGGGGCTATTTAATAGTCCGTCCCAGCCCCCATCCCGCAAATCAAAAGAGCCTCCCCATTCAGACAGGCGCTGCATTTTTCAGGCATATCCTTACCGGCTCACAACCCGTGTTGTGTCCCTTCTATTTAAACCCCCTGAAAACGCCGTCCGCGTCCGCTGCCCCGGCGAATTCGCTGTAATCCATATTGGCAATGGCCAGGTTGTTTTCCACGCCCCAGGCCTCCAACGGGATCACGCGAAAGGTCGGCCCGTCCGGGTTGAATGGATCGAGCACCAGCAGGTGGTGTTCCGCGGAGGACATGGCGGCTGAATCGGCCACAAAGACGCAGCCGTAATCCGCCAGGTCCGGCAGGCCCTGCAATAAGTCCTGCCCGCTCCAGCCGTCGTACTGCCTGTCGTCGATGAACCGGACGTTGGCGGCAAAACCCAAGGCATTGGCGGCCGCGACCTCGCGCTTGATTTGTTTCCAGGCGGCCTCGTCGCTAAAGTCGGTGCGGATGACCGGCGTGGCATCGTTGGCGGTCGGGTTGTCCACAAACCCTCCACAGGCTGCCAGGGCTACGGAAAACAACAGGGCCAGGATCAGGGCAGGAAGGCGCATCTTTGTTTCCCAACGGCCGGCGTCACTCGTTCCCCTCCCGCATTGCCTTCGCAAACCCGGCCGCCGAGAGCGTGCGCGCCTGGGCGAACCCGGCGATCCAGCGCGCCTCGCCGGGGAGGATCAGGAAGAGCGAAAAATCGCCCAGCGAAAAAAGCGCCGCGGCATCGGGGAAGCGCGCCAGGTAGGCCAGGCGGGCGGCCGGATATTCCGGCGCGTCGTGGGTCAGTTGGCGAGCCGTGCCCAGGATGGTGAGGCGCGCCAGCGCCAGCGGCGAAGTGCCGGGCTGCTCGCTGGCGCTGATCAGCAGGCTGACGCGCGGCTCGGACAGCATATCGCGGGTGTGCGCGGCCAGCCGGCTGACGTGCAGCACAAAGGCGGGCAGGTCCGCCAGCAGGGCGAAGGGCACCATCGAGACGTACGGCGCGCCGTCGTGCAGCGTGCCAAGCGCCGCCGTGGATCGGCTGGCCACTAAATCGCGCAGGTTTTCTGCCTGTTCGTCGTTCATATCATCTGCTCCCTTCAGGGTTGGCCGCGCTCAGTCCGCCGGCCAGGGCAGGCCGTTCTGCAGCGCGGCGGCGTATTCCGACAGGCGCTCGTCGTCATGCCCGCGGATTTGCGCCAGGAAGGGAAAATCCCCAGGCGCCACGCTCAGTTTGGCCAGCGGCGCGACTGGCTCGAAGCTGGCCAGCTGGGCAATGTGCACCTGCCTGTCGCCGAACGGTATTGGGGATTGGGTCACGAAGGTTTCGCGCGGCAGCAGGTAGACCGTGCCGCTGCGCCAGGGACGCTCCGGCAGCGCCGAGCGGCTGACCGAGAAGACGTAGTACGGGCCGTGCAGCGCGCCGCCCGGGTCGGCCAGGGTAACGCAGGCATTGGTGATCGAACCCACCCGCGCACGGTCGACCACGGCAAAGAACATGGCCCACAGCCCGTCCGAGGCGGCATAGACCGCCTTCTGGTTGCCAAAATCGTTCAGGTCGTTCGACTGGCGCGGCTCGAAGCGGGCAATGTTGGGGTCGCCCGAACCGTGCACGGCCAGGCTGAACCGGTCGGCGGCGTGGCACAGGAACTGCCACTTCGGTTGGGGCAGGGTGTACTCGATCTCCGGGCAGCCGCCGCTGCGCAGCGCCGCAGCCAGCAGTGCGTCAAAAGCTGCCCGGGCGCTTGCGTCGGGCGGCGGGCCGGGGCGGGTCAGCCAGTAGTCCGGTAAGTTCATCGCTCAACCTCCCAGGGAACCATCCAACCAGTAATACATCCGATTATAAGTTAAAAATTCTGGCCGTTGTAAGGTGCCTGTAATTGACAGGCCAGGCACGCAATTCCTATAATGAATCATCCATTTCGTTCAATATTCTTATTTGCGCAGTCCATCTGGTTTGAAGGGGGAGCTATGAACTCATCCACTCTTTTGATCGTTCTGGCGGTTTTGATGCTTGCGCTGTGCGCCTATCAAGCCCTGAAGGTCTTCAGCATCCGCCGGCGAAAAGCCGCCAGCGCAGCCTGGCCGGCGGCCACCGGGCAGGTGTTGGCCAAAGAGGTTTCTTCGGTGCGCAACAGCAAGACCGGCGGCTATACCTACCGCGCGGAAGTGAAGTACAGCTACGCTGCCCCGGGCGGGCCATATGAAAAGAAGCTGTTTCTCGGCACCAAGGGACTGCGCGCCCAGGCCGATAAGCTGCTGGAAGGCGTGGGCGAAACCATCCCGCTGCGCTACAACCCTGAAAAACCCGCCGAGCAGTTCTCGGATTACGAAAAGGTCATGCCGGTCCAGGTGGTGACGATCGCCGCCCTGTTTATCCTGGCGATCGTGCTGTTTGTGCTGGCGCTGATCTAACCCATCCTGCCCAATCAAAAGCGGACTGCCTGATTCTCATCCCGAATGGGCAAAGTCTTAACGCTTCTGCCATCCCCCTTGTAAATCTTTTATCTATATAGGATAATAGACATGAAACGTCTATTATCCTATATGAAACACACAGACCTGTCCCTGCTCGATTCGTTCCCGTACTTCACCATCGAAGCCGTCCGGCAGGTGCTCGGCGGCGAGCCGGCCTCCGATGGCACGCTGCGAACCGCGCTGTACCGCTGGATGAAAATCGGGCAAATCATCCAGCTCAAAAAAGGCGTGTATATGACGCGCCGCTTTTTCGAACGCCACCTCGCCGACTCAGATTTCGCGCCCATGGTCAGCGCGGTATTAATCCCGCAGTCGTACCTGTCGCTGGAGTATGTGCTGCAGGCCAACGGCATCCTTACTGAAACGACTTACCCGGTGACGGCGGTTACGCTGAAACAAACCCGCGTGTTTGAAAACAGGCTGGGCACTTTCAGCTACCGCAACATCAAAGCCGGCCTCTACCAGGGTTTTACCTTTTCAGAATACCTGGGCGTTCCATTTGCGCAGGCCACAACAGCCAAGGCGCTATTCGATTTTCTCTACCTGCGCCCAATGAAAGGCGGTGGCCGCCTGGCCGGGTTTGACCTGGCAGAAGACCTGCGCCTTAACCTGGAGGATTTCTCCGGGAATGACCAGACCGAATTTGCTGCCTTCGTTGAAATCAGTCAGAGCAGAAAGATGCACCGGATATTGAAGAACCTGAGGAAAAGTGTATGGCGACCCTGATCCAGTCGATGCAAAACGTCCTCTCGCAAAAAGACCCTCTGCTGCCCAATGAGACCCGGCGGGTGCTGCTCAAGGAGTTCCTGCAAGCCTATACGCTGGACTTTCTCTACAATCACCCGCTCTACCGCAAGCTCAATTTTTACGGCGGCACCTGCCTGCACGTGATCTACGGGCTCAACCGGCTGTCTGAGGATCTCGACCTGGATAACAGCGGCGGAATTGAGCTGGGCGACCTTGAAAACGACCTGCTGGCTTTCTACCGTTCCAGCATTGGCTACGCCGGCGTGACCGCCAAGACCCAGACCGGCGAATGGGGGGTGCGGCGGACCACCTTGAAGTTTCCCATTCTTTATGAATTAGGATTGGCCTCGCACGCGACTGAAGCGCTTCATCTAAAAGTGGAGGTGAGCCAGCACCGGCAAATATCGGTTGTGCGCCGGACGCCGGTGCTGTTGTTTGGCAGGAGTTTCGTGGCCGCGCATTTTTCGCTTGAGACGATGATGGCCGGCAAGATGTTGGCCTGCCTGGAGCGCAGCTTTCAAAAGGGCGCCGGCGCGGCGGTCAAAGGGCGTGATTTCTATGACCTGCTGTGGTTCATGCAGCAGAAAATTCAGCCGCTGGAGGAAAAACTTGCCAAAGACGGCCGCCAGCCCTACACGGTACAGTCTGCAATGGAATTGTTGGGTCAAAAGATAGCCGGTCTAAAAAGATCTGACCTGGCCGAAGATCTGCTGCCTTTGTTTGAACAGCGCTCCTTCATCGAAGCCTGGCTGGAGGTGTTTCAGGAGAATTTTAGGGCGTATGTGAAGGAGTATTCATAGGGAGCGCTTCCCGCTCCCCAATCAGGGTTTTGCCCCGACTTCGTCCAGCAGGCGGCGCTCGCCCTGCAATTTGCGGATTTCGGTGACATTCTGGGCAACTTCCAGCGTGCCCAGGAATTTTCCCTGCGGGTTGCGGACGGCAAAGAAGCGGATGTGGATGAACTGGCTCTCCTCCTGCTCCTGCGGCTGGGTCTGGATCCAGAATTCTGCCTCGTTGCGCGTCCCGGCGCGGAAATCCTCCAGGATCTTAAAGACCAGCTGTACGCTGTCGGGGTGGTGGCAGTTCATCACGTTGCGCCCGATCACATCCGGCGTGCGCTCGAAGATGCGCCCCTTCGGGCTGGAGAAAAAGCGCACATCGTTGCCCTCGTCCACGAAGGTCACGTCCAGCGGCAGATGGTTGAAGACGGCCGTGATCTGCTCGGGCGTGAGGGCGCCCACCTGCAGCGGGATGGGTTGTAGGGACTGCTTTTCAGCGGCGCTGTTTGAAGTGTGGGCTTTGGCCATGAATTTCCTCCGGCACACAAATGTTTTTTAAAAATCCGCGAAATCCGTCTGATTGAGGAAATTCTATCACAGCGCGCTTTGCTTTTCGCTGCAAAACCGGCCTTACGCCGCGGCCGTCAGACGTCCAGTTTGCGCGTGCCCAGCCACTTCACCATGTCGGGGTTGCGGTGGTCGAAGAAGCAGCTGGTTTTGGTATCCAGCGCGGCCATGACGGCCATGTCCGTCGGGTTCAATTCAAAATCAAACACGCCGAAGTTTTCGATCATGCGCTCTTTGCGGATCGATTTCGCCAGTGCGATGATGCCCCTTTGCACCACCCAGCGCAGAATGACCTGGGCAACGCTTTTTTGGTGGCTTGCCGCGATGGAGAGCAGCAATTCATTTTGGAAAATGCCGTTCTTCCCCTCGGCAAACGGCGCCCATGCCTCCACCTGCACGGTGTTATCCAGCAGGAACTTCTGCGTCTCGATTTGCTGCTGGAACGGGTTGACTTCGATCTGATTGACCGCGGGCGGCACTTGGTTGTGGATCATCAGGTCCATGATGCGGTCAGGCTGAAAGTTGGAAACCCCGATCGCCCTGGCCCTGCCCTGGCGGTAAATTTCTTCCATGGCGCGCCATTCGCCGTACACATCGCCGAAGGGTTGGTGAATCAAGTACAGGTCGACGTAATCGAGCTGCAGCCGCTTCAGCGACCGGTCGAAGGCTTTCAGCGTGCCCGCATAGCCGTCGCGCTGGATCCACAGTTTGGTGGTGATGAACAGGTCTTCGCGTGCGGCGCCGCTGCGTTGGATGCCCCTGCCAACCGCCTCTTCGTTCTGGTAGGAAGCGGCCGTGTCGATGTGGCGGTAGCCGGTTTGAATGGCGTCCACCACGCACTGTTCGCATACGGCCGGGTCGGTGATCTGAAACACGCCGAAGCCCAGAATGGGGATTTCAACGCCGTTGTTTAATTTTACAGTTTGCATTATTTTCTCCTCGGGTTTGCGGCGTGCCGCTGGTGACTTAAAATCAAGTCTACACCCTGGAGTCGACTCAAAGTCAAGGGGTTTTGCAGGGGAATTTATTAAAAGGATCCGCGCCGGCTCGAAATCAGCCGGTACAGAGGCCTTTTTGGGATGGATGCGCGTTGACTGGGCTATCCGGGTGGTGAAGTAGGTCGAACCGGCCGCCCGTTTATGCGGCTTACCTTCTGCGGGCAGCCGCGGGTTCGCCCGGCTGGCCGCCAATCAACCGGTACACCCCGGCACCCAGCAGACCGCCCACGATCGGAGCAACCCAGAAAAGCCATAGTTGCGCCAGCGCCCAACCGCCCACAAAAATCGCAACGCCGGTGCTGCGGGCGGGATTGACGGAGGTGTTGGTGACCGGAATGCTGATCAGGTGGATGAGGGTCAGGCACAGGCCGATCGCGATGGGCGCAAAGCCGGCCGGTGCGCGCTTGTCGGTTGCGCCGAGAATGACCACCAGGAACATCATGGTCATGACGATTTCAACCACCAGCGCCGAGAGCAAACTGTACCCGCCCGGCGAATGAGCGCCGTAGCCGTTGGCGGCAAAACCGGCAGACACATCAAATCCTGCCTTGCCGCTGGCGATGAGATACAACACGCCCCCGGCGACAATCCCGCCCAGTACCTGGGAGAGGATATAGGGCAGCAATTCTTTGGCCGGGAAACGGCCGCCCGCCCACAGACCGACGGATACGGCCGGATTGAGGTGGCAGCCGGAGATGTGCCCGATGGCAAAGGCCATCGTCAGGACGGTCAGGCCAAAGGCCAGGGCAACCCCCAGCAGGCCGATGCCCAGCTCGGGAAATGCCGCCGCCAAAACCGCGCTGCCGCAGCCGCCGAGCACCAGCCAGAACGTGCCGATAAATTCAGCAAGATATTTTTTCATAGCATTCTCCTAAAAGTGGTGGATGATTCTGTTCTGTCAGGATCCGATTGGGCACACCGGACTTAACCCGACAAAAACAGATGGCCTGTTTCATTTCATTATATGAATTACTGGTTTATTTATAACCGGCTGAAATTCATATGGTACGTTTTCCCTCCTGTCTAATTGCCGCCCAGCCAGGCGGGCTGGCATGGCAAAGCACGCCCATGGCCTTACCCCGGAGGGCCGAAATACACGCAGCCAGTCTCACTTTGCCCGCATGCGGTTGTTTTTTGGGTTGTGCTCAAGCTCGCACAGGCCCAGAGCTTCCATCAACGGCGGGATGGACAGGGCGCTGGCCCGGCCCGGCTTACGCCTGCCGGACGATATCGACCGAAATCTCCACCGCCGGAATGGAGCCTTTGTTTTCGAGCCAGTGCAGGGTGTTGTGATCCTCGGGCCAGCCCAATCCCGGTCCGTAGTCGGTGGTGCGGCCGTCGCGGTGGTCGGTGATGGTGCCCTGCAGGATGTAGACGATGCCGGGGCGGTCTTTATGGTCGTGAAGCGGGCCGAAGACGGCCCCAGGCGCAAAGGTCACCAGGCGCATGCGCAGCTGGCGCCCGGCCAGGCCCTCGATTTCGGGGCCAAGGTCAACCGTTTCAAGCAACTTCACCGTAATTCCTCTCGTCTCGGGTACTGCCTGTTCTCTATCCATCGTGTCCTCCTTTCTGCCCTTCGAAATCCGACCCTTTTTTATTCTCCCACGCGCCCGGTTGTGATCGCGCCGGCGCGCTCGTAATTCACCACGATGATGCCGCCCGGGGTGACCATGCCTTCGGTCACCTTGAAGGCTGCCGGAGGCGTGCCGCCGGCAAACAGGCGCTTGCCGGCGCCCAGCGTGACCGGGTAGATCATCAGCCAGAAGGCATCGATCAAATCATGCTTGAGCAGTGTCTGGATGAGGTTGCCGCTTCCCCAAACGTGCAAATCCGGCCCGGGCTGCTGCTTGATTTTGGCAATTTTTTCCGCAATATCCCCGCCCAAAAACACGGACGGCCGCCAGTTGCTGGAAGTCCGGGTGTTCGAGGCGACGTACTTGGTGGCCGTTTTGGCGCCAGGCCATGCGTCGGCGTGCTGCGGCCAGTACGACTCCCAGATGTCAAAGGTGATGCGCCCCAGCAGCAGGTCGAACGGCAGGTTCATTTGCCTTTCCAGGGCGGTGCCAAGGCTTTCGTCGGAATAGCCCGCAGTCCAGCCGCCGTACGCGAAACCCCCGCCGGGATCTTCTTCCGGTGCGCCCGGAGCCTGGATGACCCCATCCAGCGAGATGTGTTCAAGCACCAGTATTTTTCGCATGACCGAATTCCTCCATCGTCTGGGTTAAGATCCAGATGTTCTGTTCAAAACCGGTAAAAGATGACTCAATTGCTATTAATATATCACGAGGAGCAATACACTCATTGGCGGGAGCATGATGGCGTCGGGGCGGCGCGCAGCGAGTCCGTTGTCAGGCGCCGGATTCTTCAGGTGAACGGACGGTGTAATCAAGCCAAACAATGCCGCTCGGATAGACGTGTTGTGCCGTCAGGGTGAGCCTGTGTTGCAGCGCTGGTGACGGAAGCAATGGGCGTCCTCCGCCCAACAGGATGGGAATGATGGCCGGCTCCACGGTGTCTACGCAATCCAAAGCAAGCAAGCTTTGAAATAGTTTTCCGCCGCCGAAAAGCCAGATATCTTTCCCGGGAAGCGAACGCATCCGGTTGAGCATGGACTGGGCATCGCTTGAAACGACCGTCACTTTTGGATGGTCTTCCTGCCGAAGCGTGTGCGAGAAAACCAGCACGGTCTTTCCCCAGAAATCGCCGCTGTCATTCACCAGACCTTCATAGGTGGAGCGCCCCATGAGCAGGGTATCGAACTGGTCAAATAGCGCGCCAAAGTCAATGGTCGGTTCATCGACAATCCAACCCGTTTTGCCGGCCACGTCGGCAATATATCCATCCAAACTGCACGCCACCTGGTAGCGGATTCTGCGCATCAAGACCTCCTAATGTTGAGTAATATTATATATAATTATACGATCAGATTGCCTGAGCCAATCCTTCACCTCGTTCAATTGACTCCACAATTCAATAAGCTGTTCCGGCGCGAATTAAAGAAACGCTTTCCAACTGTGGAAAGCGTTTCTTTGATGATGGAAATCGTAAGGTCTACCCGCCTTGCGGTCCTCGCTCAGCTCACCGCTTTCTTCACCAGCGCCACAATTCTTGCCTCTTCGACGGCGGTCATTCCCTTCAAAGCGAAGGCGGTTGGCCACAGGTTGCCGTCGTCGAGCATCGCCCGGTCATTGAAGCCGAGCGTGGCGTAGCGCGCCTTGAATTTATCCGCGGCCTGGAAGAAGCAGATGACATTGCCGTCCTTGTCGGCGTAGGCAGGCATGCCATACCAAGTTTTCGCCGAGAGGGAGGGCGCGTTGGCTTTGATGATCTCGTGCAGGCGGGCCGCCATGCTGCGGTCCGGTTCCGGCATGGCGGCGATCGCCGCCAGTGCGGCACTCTCGCCCTCCGCCTTGTTCTTGCTGATGCGCGCCTCCGCCTTCAGCTCTTTGGCGCGTTCCTTCATCGCGGCTTTCTCATCGTCTGTAAAGCCCTCTACCCTGTTCGATTTTTGCGTTTCCGCATTTGTGCTCATGTAATCCTCCTACCGCTAAACTGGTGATTTTTCCTGCCCTTGCATTTGCAGGTATTTAGTTATATAATAAAGATACTTCATAATAAAGATAATGTCAAGAGGCATTTATGACCAATTTACCGGAAATCGATTTGAAGCGGCGGGCTTTGAACGCGATCAGGGAGTACGGCGTGCAATTGGCGCTGTTCCGCAGCGCAATGAACGAGTGGGCCGGCCTCAACGCGACTGACATGGAATGCCTGAGGCTCTTATTCGCCAAGGGCGTTTCCACGCCCTCTGAACTGGCCCGGCACACCGGCCTCACCTCGGGCGCGACCACCGCCATGCTCGACCGGCTCGAAAAGGCCGGCCTGATCGAGCGCCGGCCGAACCCGGACGACCGCCGCGGGACGCTGATTGTCCCCGAGAAATCGAGCGCCGAAAAAGCCGCGGGGTGGTTTGAGTCGGCGCGCAAGGCCCAGGAAGCGTTAATGGCACAGTTTTCGCAGGGAGAACTGGAAGTCATCGCGGATGTTTTCGAACGGTTTGCAAAATTATGGGAGCAGGAACGCGAGAAAATTAGAAAAGATTAGGCAGGGTGGATTGGGGCGCAGCAGCACTAAAAAAGCCGCCTTCCAATGCAGGAGGGCACTTCATTATTTACGTATAATCCTTACCGTTCCAGAACCCGGCAGGCCTTTTCCTCTTCGAGGACTTACCTCTCCGAGGACTTTCCTCATACACCCACATGCCTCCCTGACAGCCCTCTTTGCGCAGTTTACACTTCTACCGGTTTATTTTATCCTCAGGGCACGCAATCGGCCGGGAGCTGGATGGCGATGGGCTGGTTTATGGTTTCCAGCGAGTATTCGATTTTCCCCCGCCGCTCGGCGCAAGCAGCGCCGCGAAGCCGCCGGTATTAATTAGCAAATCGACTCCGCGCAGGGCATGGTTTTGCTCCTGGCCGCGCCGGCTGGCTATATCGGTTTTGAGGGTCAGAGTCAATCATCCTATCAATGCTATACTAATCTCGTGAACATCCTGCACATCGATCCCGCCCGGCGCGATCTTTCACGCCGCTTTCTCGGCCTGCCCTTCCGCCTTTACGCCCACACGCCGCAGTGGGTGCCCCCCATGGCGTTCGATGCGGCGCGCATGCTCGACAGCCGCCGCAACCCTTTCTATCAACATTCAGCCGCGGCTTTCTTTCTGGCCGAAGAGGGCGGGCGTGATGTGGGCCGCCTGGCAGTTCTCGATAATGCCCATTACAACAGCTATAACGCTACCCGGACGGCCTTTTTCTATCTGTTTGAGTGCGAGGCAAACCCTCAAGCCGCGCATGCGTTATTCGCTGCCGCCGGCGAGTGGGCAAAGGCGCGCGGCCTGACGGAGATCATTGGTCCCAAAGGATTCACCGCGCTGGATGGGATGGGGTTGCTGGTGCGCGGCTTCGAGCACCGCCCGGCGCTGGGGATTCCCTACAACCCGCCCTATTACGCTGACTTGATCGCAGAAGCCGGGTTTGCCCCCGACGGCGACACCTTATCCGGGCGGGTGGACCGCAACTTTCAGCTATCCGATAAAATCCACCGCGCTGCGCAGCTCGTGCAGAAACGCATTGGGCTGCGCGTGGAGCGTTTCACCAGCCGGGCCGAGTTGCGCGCCTTTGTTCCGCGCCTGGCAGGGCTCTACAACGCCGCGCTGGAGGGCACCAGCGGCAACACACCGCTCACGCCCGATGAAGCGCGCAGCATGGCCCAGCAGATCATCTGGTTTGCCGACCCGCGCCTGATCAAGCTGATCTTCAAGGGTGACGAGCTGGCCGGCTTCCTGTTTGCCTACCCGGATATCTCTGCCGCCATCCAGCGCACCGGGGGGCGTTTGTGGCCGCTGGGTTGGGCCGATCTGCTCACTGAGTTGCGGCGCACAAAGTGCCTCAACGTCAACGGGATGGGTGTCCTGCCGCGCTTTCGCGGCCTGGGCGCAACCGCCCTGCTCTTTTGCGAGCTTTACGACAGCGTGCGGGCTGGCGGGTTCGAATATGCCGATGTGGTGCAGATCGGCGCCGAAAACGTGCGCATGCTAAACGAGATTCGCGGGCTTGAAATCGACTTTAATAAAACCCATCGAATGTTCCGGCGGGCGTGTTAAGAAAAAAGCTGTCCTCCCTTTGGAGAGCAGCTTAAGGTTCGACTTAACCCTGGCTGGCATTCAGCTGGCATCCATCCTTCTTCAGCCATGACCGGCTGGAACATATACCTTTCATACGACTTCGGCCGGGTGGCAATTGTGAGCGTGTCAATCTTACAAGCCGCATCAACCGCAGGGCGGATGAACCGAGACCACTGCCCGCTGGAGCGCCTTTATTCAATTAACAGGAATTTGATTTAGGATCAATCTACCTGCGCGCCTCCGGTAGCGTTCGCCATGGTTGCGGTCATCCCTGATGCGAGGTCGCTTGCCAACAGCACAGCGGCGTTGGCGACTTGCGCCAATGAGGTAACACGGCGCAATGGGATATCCTTTGCAAACTCGCGATGAACCTCGTCAAAAGTCAATCCATTCCGGTCTCCGTATAGCTGCCACGCTTCTCGCACGCCTGGCGCGTCAGGCGATCCAGGCGAGCGAACCCAACAAACCCTCACCTGGGCTGGGCCATTCTCAACGGCCAACTGCCTGAGGTAATGCTCCACGGCTGCGCAAGCAACGCCAAAGCCGCCTACCGCAAAAAGAGGTTCGCGGCCAGCATTGGCCGTGATGCCCAATATCGTGCCGCCGCCATGCTGCACCATGTGCCTGGCCAGGGCTGTTCCAGTGTGGAACCATGTTGTGAGGCCCAACTGAATTGGCGCGAAAAACTGGTCGAAAGGCATATCCGATAACACCTGCCCCTGGACATCCTCCCAGGAGATCGCATTGAACATCAAAGTCACCGGCCCAAAACGGCCAGCCACCTCACCCAGGTGGCGATTTACCGCAACGGGATCCGTTGCATCGACCGGCATCACCTCCGCCTGACCATCACGGCTTTTAATATCCAGGCACAGCGCTTCAAGGGGTTCGCGCCGGCGTGCGGCCAGAACAACCATCGCTCCCTCCCGCGCAAAAGCACGTGACACAGAGCCGCCAACAGCCCCCGATGCTCCGTATACGATTGCAGTTCTCCCTTTCAACAACACTTCAGGCCTCCTGACAAATGGTTTTTGATTTTAACGCCCGTGTCGTCCCATTGACGTGCAACCAGGTTGGCGTTCGTGCAAGGCAGCGCAGCACGGGCAGGCATGGACGGGTTCACGACCGGTCATGGAAATCCCTGTTCACAGATTTCCGTCCCCGCAGTTCTAATTATACAAACCCGATAAATATAAAAAAGCGCTCTCCGAATTGAGAGTGCTTCAATGATCCGATTTCGCCTTGCCCCCGAACCGCAGGCCGGAATTGCTCCTCTGCCAGGACTTCGTACCAGCACACCAGCATGCCCCTCTGGTTGCCGTCCTCGCGCAGGCTGCCAACCGTGTGTTATTGGTAGTGATTGCTTACTTTTTCTCCAGATCAAAGGGTATCTCAAAGTCCTGCTCGTAAAATACAACAGGATTTGACGCTTCCAATCGGAATACAACCAACGTGAATCCCTTAAATTCGCATCTTGCGGGGGTTGCCATGGTCAAGTTGGTGACATTATCGTTTTTGACTGAATCAGGGACATCCCCTTTCAAAATGTACGGCTTTGAATTCGTCGTAAAGTCCTTGATGCTGCAACTTACACCTTTTTTCATTGGTTGTGCCATTACTTGAAGTCTACTCGTATCCGCGCCCTTCTCAATCTGGTAGCCAAAGGTAATGGTGACCGTATCTTTGCTTGGTTGGTCGAGGGTGACATCAAAAAACTCAAACTTGCCGTTGAGTTTGGTTTCGGATGATTCTGTATCTGTTGGGCTCGGCGGCACAAGGGAAGGGGGAGAGACGCATCCAATTACCACAACTGATAGAACCATAAACACAAGGATCATCGACTGAATGGATTTAATCATTCCGCTGTCTCTTTTTGATTTGATTGCGCAAGCGGTGGGTTCAAAACCGAACTCACCGCTTTACAGAGGTTAATTATATGCCCCAACACAAAAACCGCCCTCCATCCCTGGAAGGCGGTTCGAATTTACATTCACGAAGCAACTGCCACTTCATCACCGGGTGGAACTTATTCCGATAAGTTAAATTTTACAAATTTTATGCTCATCGTCACGATCCGGCTTAATCCAAAATAGCAGGTCTATTTTCCGAGTTCAGCTTAGCTGCTCACGGAGCGATTCCAGATTCTTAAGCGGTAGTGTGGTAATTGTTTGCGTGACCGGGTACACTGCATTACCCGGATAGATGATCCACAGATGGTCAAGAGCCAGTTCAGCCGAGGAAATGCGCATGGAAGGAGTTAATGCGGGCGCTTCGCTAAACTTAATCTCGATGCCGTAGCGTTTGCCCTGCAACTGGAATACCAGATCAAGCTCTGCGCCGGCATGCGTGCCCCAAAAATAGGGCGCATTGGGGCGAAGAATCTGTAGCGCTTGTTCGAGGGCGAAACCTTCCCATGAAGCGCCAACCTTTGGATGACCGAGCAGGCTGTGTTTATCGGGTATATCCAGCAAGCTGTGCAGTAGCCCCGTGTCCCGAAAATAGATTTTAGGCGACTTGACCTGGCGCTTGCCCAGATTTTCAAACCAGGGTTGGAGCTGGCGGATCATGAAGGTCCCGGTCAGGATATCCAGGTATGAACGCACGGTTTTATCCGACAGCCCCATCGAGCGGCTGATTTCAGAGGCGTTCCACGTCTGTCCATGATAATGAGCCAGCATGGTCCAGAAGCGGCGCATGCTGATCGCCGGGATATTGATACCCAGTTGAGGAATGTCGCGCTCCAGGAAAGTACGGATAAACCCTTCCCGCCAGGTCAGGCTGTCTTCATCGCTGTTGGCAAGAAAAGAACGCGGAAAGCCGCCCCGCAGCCAGAGGGGCTCCCACGCATCCGCCCCGGTTTCCGATAGATCAAACCCCTGCAGCTCGATGAATTCAATTCTTCCTGCCAGCGTTTCAGACGCAGATTTGATGATCTCCGGCGACGCACTGCCCAGAATTAGAAAACGGGTTTGATTATCCGGGCGGTCCACCAATACCCGCAGCGCCTGAAATAGCTCCGGCATCGCTTGGATTTCATCGAGAACCACCAACCCGCTCAGGCTGCCCAGCACCAACTCCGGATTCTGCAATCGACGCTGGTCTGGCAGGGATTCAACGTCAAAAAAAGTGGATGGCTGTTTCTGCGTGAATTCCCGAGCGAGCGTGGTCTTTCCGCATTGGCGCGGACCAAGCAGCGCCGTGACGGGTGAGCGTTCACTGGCTGTTTGTAAACGGTTTAGATAGTCAATTCGCCGGATCATTTCTTGATTATACACTTGAAAATTCGGAATTACTATCCGAATTTTCTAGGCACACCATTGGTTGTTGGACAATCTCAAAAATAGAGCACAAAAGCTCTCCATCAAGTTACATGGAGAGCATGGCATGACTAAATTTCTACCCAAAAACCAGCATGCCCTGCTGGTTGCCGTCTTCGCGCAGTTGCCACCCTAAAGGGTACAGGCACCTCTACCGGGTGGAGAGCCGCATGCTTTGTTGGGCGGCCGTTTCACCTGGTCGTTTCGTCTTGTTCCAGGGGCTATCCGAAACGGCCCTCATGGGAAACTGAGAGTCGAAATCACTTGAAGAACCATTGCCCGGCTTTTCTCGGTTGTGTCGTTTGTATATACAAAGCCGCCAAAGCCGGTATTTCCTAAAGTTTGGGATTCTAAATTCCACAGTTCTGTCCCGTCGCCCTTTTGACTATTACACGCCGACAGGCTCCCTTTTGCCATTGTCAATGGTTGATAGCCTTCTGGACAGGCTCCGCCCAACCCGGTTCCCCAGATCAGCTCGATCCCGCCTTCTGCGCCTTGCAGGGCGATATGATGCCACTGACCATCATTTTCATCCGGCAAGTCCTGTTCCTGCCAGTTGGCAGGATACCGAATGCTGAAACCAACCTGCGTATTGGCATATTCCTTCCAGGTTGAATCAATACCTGATGAAGGTGTTTGAGTTGAACCAAGTTCCATACCAGTAGAAGGCGTAACCGTAGGGGGCAAAGACTGCGGATTGCCTGCAAGCGAATTACAGGCTGCTAATACGATTACAAAAAAGAGAAATAGAGATAGTTTTTTCATATAAGTAATCCTTGACGCAAGATTTGGCACAATCGCCGCCCAACGCCTGGCGTTACCAGTGTGTGAGCAGGCTTGGACGCTGTTTGGGTAAATAACTCAACAATTATACTAGTTTTTGTCAACTATTTAACCACAAAAATAAAGCTCTCCAATGCTGGAAGGCTTTCATTATTCAAGGATGATCCTTACCGGTTCAGCACCAGCCGGAACTTATATCCATAAATCCGACTCGGTCCGCGAGAGGATCAATCTACCGTCTCAATTAAGCCGCTTCGCGGCGTCGGCTGGAATGAATTGTCAGGCAATATTAAACCCGAATACCTCAGCGTAAGACGCAGCATGTCAATGAGCTGTATGCCGTCCTCAAAGATCGGCTCAGGGTAGTTCTTGACAAAGAAGTCACGGTCAATGCTTGTAACCCGAAAACCATGCCGCTGGTAGAAAGCGAGTTGATAGCCGAACGTGCCGGTGCCCACCTCTAGTTGCCGTGCGCCAGCGTTGCGATAGAAATCAATAACCCATTTCAATAACGCTGTGCCGTGTCCGGACTTCTGGTGGGCTGGGTGAACAGCGATGCTCATTAGCTCATATGTGTCTGTGTCACGTGGCTGAACGACGCATGCCCCAACCACAACCGCACCAATTGAAGCAACAAAGCACTTTGATCCGGAAAGATAGGAGCGAATCTTGCCTTCCGAAGGATCGGCAAGCAGCAGTAGCTCCATGGGAGCATTTGTTACAGGAACTTCCTGGATCAGTAGCGACATGCTATCTATAACCTGACGATTTGCGGCATCGTCCCCGAAGCGAAGCCGAGCGGGATACCTGCACTGGGGCGGGGACGGCGAAGCCGTCCAGCTAGAAAAATGATAAGGCGTGGAAAACTGCTTGAAAACGCGCAGACTCCCACCCGTCGGGTGCGCGCTGTGTTGGACCCATTCACGACTCACTTCTTCTTGTTGTATTTCATTGCCGACTTAATGAACTGTCCGAATTTTCGATCCTTTTTGCGCTTTTCGACATAGGACA
>CAZHYQ010000011.1:0-86264 GCA_964536805.1 uncultured Longilinea sp. | reverse complement strand
CCGGATCATCCCTTTGCCATCGGCGTGCAATGGCACCCGGAATGGCTGCAGGATGACCAGGCTATGCGCAATCTTTTTAAGGCCTTCATGGATGCAGCCGCAAATGGAAAATAAATCCAGCCCCGCGGAAAAAGCAGCCCCCATCGGCGTATTCGATTCAGGCGTCGGCGGGCTTTCCGTCCTGCGCGCCATCCGCCAGCGCCTGCCGGCTCAACCGGTGATTTTTCTGGCCGATCAGGCGCATGTTCCCTACGGCTCGCGTACGCTGGACGAGGTGCGCGGTTTTTCCAAACGCATCACCCAGTTTTTGCTGGATCGCGGCGCTCACTTGATCGTGGTGGCCTGCAACACGGCCTCGGCCGCCGCTTTGCAGGAATTACGCACTGAATTCGACGATGTGCCTTTTGTCGGCATGGAACCGGCGGTCAAACCGGCCGCGGAAACCACACGCACTGGCATCGTCGGCGTGATCGCCACCCCGGCCACCTTCCAGGGCCGCTTGTATGCCTCGGTGGTGGAACGTTTTGCCAACGGCGTCACCATTCTGCAGGATACCTGTCCAGGGCTGGTCACAGCCATTGAAAACGGCGAGCTGGACACACCCGAAACGCGCGCAATTTTGGAACGCGCCTTGAATCCCATGCTGGAACAGCACATCGACACGGTCGTGTTGGGCTGCACCCATTTTCCATTTGTCATCCCGCTCATCCAGCAAATCGTCGGTCCGGATGTGCGCGTGATTGATCCAGCTCCGGCGGTCGCCCGCCAGGTGGAACGTCTGCTGGAAAACCACGGCTGGTCTCGTTCAGATGGCATGCCCGGCGCGGTGAAGTACTATACCACCGCTGCCCGCGAACCGTTTGACCGGCTGCTGCCCCTGCTCACCAACAGCGCCGGCCAGGTCCAATCTTTGCGTTGGGACGCCGGCAAATTGCGCTTCCGCTCGTCCGAAGGTTTCCACTAACGCTCCAGAGGCAGGCATGCCTATGTTATACTAAGCCAAATTCCAAGGGAGGCATGCGACGATGTCCAGAGTGGAAATTGATCTTGATCCAGTAACGCACCTGACCACAGACGCCATTGGGCAGCCGGGCCAGCGCGTTTTTTATATCCAGGGGTTGCAGGCAGAACGGGTGGTCACTTTATTAATTGAGAAAATTCAAATCCAGAGTCTGGCGGCTGGACTGGATGATTTCCTCAAAGAGGTGAGCGAACAATTCCCGGACCTGGCGGAAACCAGTGACGCCTATGATGAGACCAAAATGCACATTCTGCCGCCGGTCGACCCGCTATTCCGTATTGGCGAGGTTGGCCTGGCATACGACTCGGACCGTGATCTGGTTTGCCTGATCGCCCGCGAGATTCTCAGCGGCGAAATGCAGCCGGAAGATGCCAGCGTGGTCCGTTTTTGGGCAACCCGCGCGCAAATGCGCGCCATGACTCACTGGGGCCTGGACGTGGCCAGCCGGGGGCGCCAGATCTGCCCGCAATGCGGTGAACCCATGGATCCGGCCGGTCATTTTTGCCCCAAGAAAAACGGCCACAAACATTGATCCTGTTCACGCCTGGTGATCGCTTATCAGCCAGCATGAGGTGAATGTAAACCCGATGACCGCCCAGAGCGATAAAAACACCATCCTGGCAGCCCTGCAGAATGGCGCATTAACCGTGCAGGGTCAGTTCATCAATGGCTCAAATTATACCTTCCTGGGCGAAGTGGAAAGTCCGGCCGGCGCGTTGCGGGTGGTTTATAAACCCGTGCGCGGCGAGCAGCCGCTGTGGGATTTTCCGTCACGCAGCCTGGCACGCCGCGAAGTCGCCGCCTACCTGGTGAGTGAAGCGCTGGGCTGGGAACTGGTGCCGCCAACGGTTTATCGCAAGCGCGGTCCGCTGGGTTCCGGTTCCGTTCAATTATTTGTCAATCACGATCCGGACCGCCATTATTTCTCATTTACCAGCGCTGAAAAAGAGCGCTTGAAACCGGCCGCGGCTTTTGATGTGCTGATCAACAATGCCGACCGCAAGGGCGGCCACCTGTTGATCGGCGAAGACGGCTACCTGTGGTTGATCGATCACGGCATTTGTTTTCATGTGGATGACAAATTGCGCACGGTTATCTGGGATTTTGCCGGCCAATCCGTTCCGCAGCACTTGATTGAAGATATTCGCCGGTTCCTGGCTGAATTGGACCCAGGCGATGGTGCGCTGCGCGCAGCGTTGAAACCGCTGCTGAACGCGGGCGAAATCCGGCGTCTGGCGGCGCGCGGGCAGGCCTTGTTGGCCAATCCGGTCTTCCCGCTGCCCGACCGGCAAAACCGCCCCTATCCCTGGCCGCCGGTTTAGCCGCCAGCTTGCATTGCGTGCTGCCGTGACGGATAATACAGTCAGGTGAATAATCAGGAGGTCTCGAATGAAACAAGTCACCCTGGCGCTTCTTGGTTTTGGCAATGTTGGACAGGCCTTCATCCGCTTGATCCAGGCAAAAAGGGCCGTCTTTGAAAAGGATTTTGGTCTGGATTTAATCGTGACCGGCATTTTCACGGCGCACCACGGTGCAGCCATCGATTCGGCCGGCATCGACCTGAACCGCGCCCTGGAATTGATGGAAAGCGGCCAATCGCTGGACTTGCTGACTTCCCAACCAGCCCCGAGCAACGGTGTGGATTTCATCTATGCCTGTTCGGCCCAGGTGCTGCTGGAAAACACGCCGGTCAATCACCATACCGGCCAGCCCGCCATCAGCCACCTGCAGGCTGCCCTGAATAAGGGCATGCATGCCATCACCGCCAACAAAGGCCCGGTGGTCTATGCCTACCGCGAATTGACCGCCCAGGCGGCTGCCCAGGGCAAACGCTTCCTGTTCGAATCGGCCGTCATGGACGGCGCACCCATCTTTTCGCTCTTTCGTGGGCCGCTGCCAGCCGTCGAATTGCAGGGTTTTCAAGGCATCCTCAATTCCTGCACCAATTTGCTGCTTGAACGCATGGAATCCGGCGAGAGTTTTGATGCCGCCGTCGATTTCGCGCGGTCCATCGGCATCGCCGAAACAGATCCCAGCGCGGACGTGGACGGCTGGGACGCCGCCATCAAGGTGGCCGCGCTGGCCACGGTCTTGATGGGCATCCCGCTCACGCCGCGCCAGGTCGAGCGTGAAGGCATCCGAGCCATAACCCCGCAAATGCTGGATGAAGCGCGCGCTGCTGGCGAACGCTGGAAGCTGGTGTGCAGCGCGCGCCGGCGCGGCGGCCAGATTCTCGAGGCGCGCGTGCATCCCGAAAGGGTCAGGCCGGATTCACCGCTGTACACCATCAGCGGCACCAGTTCCTACGTCCAATTTGAGATGGACGTACTGCCAGGGTTGGGGATTATCGAATCGAATCCCGGGCCGGAAACCACGGCCTATGGGCTGCTGGCGGATTTGCTCAATGCTTTGCGGGGAAAGTAAACCAGCATGGCGGATGTCTTCTGGTTGGGTGACATTTCTTTGCAGTCAGGCGCGTTTTCCAGCGGCTTGCGCTCGCTCGGATTGAAACAGGAATGGATTCAGGAAGCGCATATGTTGGGCGATGCCCCTGAATTGCCCATTAAAGCGCTTTATCACTGGCCGGGTGAACCTTCCGCTTCACACCGCCTGCTGCATTTTACCTGCCAGGCGCTGGAAAGCGGCGCCCTGGATTTGCTGCTGCTGGCCAGCGGCGAGCATGCGGCCGCGCTGGCTTCGCCAGACGCGGTCGGTCGCTGGAACCTGCTGCCACGCGCCAGCCTGAGCGCTTGCTTCAGTTACCCCCCGGACACTCCCCCTGAACAATTTCTCGCCGCGCTGGCCTACCGCCTGGCAACGGTTGAGATTGACCCCGCCCTGGATGGTTGTGCGGCTGTCTTGGATGGAATTGAATTCCCCCTTGTGCCGTCGTTTCCAGCGGTGCGGTGGCTGCCACGCCAGGATTTGGACCTGACCGCCCAGCTCAACCGGGTTTGCATCGCCTTGGAGAACGCTCCCGCGAACCTTGGGCTGCTGTTCTCGGCCGGTCTGGCAACCGTGATCGAGCTGGCATGAGGGAGCGATGAGCGAAACGGTTTTTCTAAGCCTTGGCACCAATTTGGGCAACCGAGTGGAGAACTTGCGGGCTGCCTTGCAGGCGTTGTTACCGGTTGTCGTTATCCAGGCCGTTTCGCCTGTTTTTGAAACGCCGCCCTGGGGCTTTACAGAACAGCCCGCTTTTTTGAACATGGTCGTGCAGGGAAATACGGAAACCGACCCTTTGGCCTTGTTGGCGCGGCTGAAAAGCATCGAGGCGGACCTCGGCCGCCAGCCCAGTTTCCGCTACGGGCCGCGCCTGATTGACCTGGATATCCTTTTTTACGGCAATCAGGTGTTTGAGCAGGAGCACCTGACCATTCCCCACCCGCGCCTGCAGGAGCGTGCCTTTGTGCTCGTGCCGCTGGCTGAACTGGCCCCCGGTCTGCGCCATACGCTGCTGGGAAAAACGGCATCGGAGCTGCTGTCTGCCGTTGACCAGGGCGATATCCATTTCTATGAAGCGGTCATTTTTGCCCCGCGCATCGAACCGGCCGGTCCGGCTGGCGGCTCGGCGTTGATTCACCTGCCAGCCTTCTCGCCGCGCGCATTGGGCAAGGGCCGCAAACCGGTCAATGCTAATTTGAACGGCACAAGCTTTCGCAGCTCCGTTTTTCCGGAAGATAAAGTACGCCAGTATCTGGTGATCAACCAGGAAGTTAGGACCGCCGCCAACTTGAGACACGGGCAGATCATCGCTGCCAGCCTGACCCCTGACCGCGAGCCGCGCAGCCTGCAACTGCCCGCTGACCTGTTGCAAGCGTTGGCTGCCGAACCAGCAGCACAGGCTCGTTTTGCTAGTATGGCACTCAGCCACCAGCGCGAATACGTGCGCTGGATTGAGGATGCCAAAAAGCCGGAAACTCGTGCCCGGCGTATCGCTGAAACGCTGAAGAAAATCCTTTCATAGATTTCTGGAGGTGGGCCAATGTCTCCTCTCCCCTACCCGTTCGCATGGGGTTCCCGGACGTTCATCATGGGCATTCTCAATGTCACCCCGGATAGTTTTTCCGGCGACGGCTTGCTGCAGCAGGATGAGGTGATCCCTTTTGCCATTGAACAGGCACGCCGGTTTGTGGCCGCCGGTGCAGATATCATTGACATCGGCGGCGAAAGCACCCGGCCAGGCGCCGCCCAGGTGAGCGAAGCGGAGGAACTGGAGCGGGTCATTCCGGTGGTGCAGGCGCTTGCCAACGAGGATATCGCCGCGGTGTTGTCCGTGGATACCTACAAAGCCACCGTGGCGCAGGCGGCCTTAAGTGCCGGCGCTCATTGGATTAACGATGTGTGGGGCTTGCGTGCCGACCCAAAAATGGCTGAAGTTGCTGCCCAAAATGCTTCTCCGGTCATCCTGATGCACAACCGCAGCAAACCGGGCAACGCCGAACTGCAATCCCGCCTGGGCGGACGCTATGTCGGCGTCGATTATCAGGATTTGATTTCCGATGTCTGCCGGGAATTGTTGGAAAGCGTTGCCCTGGCGCTCGCGGCAGGCGTGAAGGATGAGAACATTATTCTCGACCCTGGCATCGGCTTTGGGAAAACGGTCGACCAGAACCTGGAATTGCTCAACCGGCTGGATGAAATCCGGGCACTGGGATTCCCGTTGTTGCTGGGTCCTTCGCGCAAATCATTTATTGGCTATACGCTTAACCTGCCGCCCGACCAGCGCGCCGAGGGCACTGCCGCAGCCGTCGCGGTCGGCATTGCACGCGGCGCGGATATCATCCGCGTACACGATGTGGAAATGATGGCGCGCGTGGCGCGCATGACAGATGCCATCGTCCGGCCAAAGCTCACACCCTCCCTTTGACGCGCTTTCTAATCCATTGCTAATGCAAAGCAATTTGCCTGGTATTTTGTGTGGTGGTAAACTTTATATAATAGATAAATAATTACAATATGCTTCAGAATTTGCCTTCATAATTCTCAGGAGGTCAAGCGGAATGGATCTGTCAGCGGACGACAAGCGGGAGATGTACTGGATGATGCTGCTGGCGCGCCGGGTGGATGAACGCGCCTGGGTGCTTCACCGTCAGGGAAAAATTGCCTTCCACATATCGGGCATCGGGCATGAAGCCGCCCAAATCGGAGCAGCCTTCGCACTGCGCCGCGGTTACGACTGGGTTACGCCCTACTACCGCGATCTGGCCCTGATGCTGGCCCTGGGTTACACGCCCGCTGATTTCATGTTAAGCCTGATGGGCAAGGCGGCCGAGCCCAGTTCCGGCGGGCGCCAAATGCCAAGCCACTGGAGTCTGCGCAAGGCCAACGCCGTCAGCCATTCCGCGCCGGTTGCCACTCAAACCGTGCATGCCTCCGGCATCGGGTTGGCCATCAAACTGCGTCACGAAGATAAAGTCGTGCTGACCACCATCGGCGAAGGCTCCACCTCGCAGGGTGAGTGGTATGAAGGCGTCAACTGGGCAGCCGTTCACCGCCTGCCGGTCATTTTTATCGTGGAAAACAACCAGTATGCCATCTCGGTCCCGCCGGAAATGCAAATGGCGGTGCCAAGTTCGGCAGATAAGGCCTGCGGATTGGGTCTGCCGGGCATCATGGTCGACGGCACAGATGTTTTTGCCGTTTTCGCCGCGGTGAGCAAGGCTGTGGATCGCGCCCGCAAGGGCGAAGGTCCAACCCTGATTGAAACCCGCATGTACCGCATCACGCCGCATTCATCAGATGATGACGACCGCACCTACCGCTCGCGCGAAGAGGTGGAAGACCATAAAAAGAGCGATCCCTTAATCATTGCCCGCCAGTCGCTGGAAAAGGAAAATTTGTTGACCGAAGCTCAGGCGGATGAGATGGAAGCCCGCGCCAAAGCGATCATCGACGAGGCAGTCAAAACCGCCGAAGCAGCTCCATACCCCGCCGATGAAGACGCCGCCTATCCCGTCTATGCCGAGGAGGTGCGCCGTGGCTGAAATCACCCTGATCGAAGCAGTCCGCCAGGCGATGGACGAGGAATTGGCGCGCGACGAAAACGTATTCATCGTCGGCGAGGATGTCGGTAAACGCGGTGGTGTCTTCCGCGCCACGTTGGGTCTATTTGATAAGTACGGCGGCGAGCGCGTGATCGATTCACCCCTGGCCGAAGCCTCCATTGTGGGGGTCGGCATCGGTGCGGCGCTCTACGGCATGCGTCCCATCTGCGAAATTCAGTTTGCCGATTTTATCCATCCGGCATTCAACCAGATCATCAATGAAGCCGCCAAGATGTGTTACCGCTCCAATGGCGATTGGACGGTGCCGATGGTCATCCGCGCCCCCTACGGCGGCGGCATTGGCGGCGGTTTGTATCACTCGCAAAGTCTGGAAGCGCTTTTCACCCACACCCCGGGTCTGAAAGTGGTCATCCCCTCCAGCCCGTACGATGCCAAGGGATTGTTAAAATCAGCCGTACGAGACCCGAATCCAATCCTCTTCTTTGAACCCAAGAAAGGTTACCGCCTGATCAAGGGCGAGGTGCCGGATGGCGAATATACCGTGGCGATCGGCCCGGCTAATGTAACCCGCGCGGGCAGCGATTTGACCGTTTTCAGCTATGGCATGATGCATTATTACACCCTGCAGGCAGCTGCCCAGGTAGCCAAAGAGGGAATCGATGTGGAAGTGGTCGATTTGCGCACACTCTACCCGGTCGACCGCCAGACCATTCTGACATCGGTACGCAAGACCGGCAAAGCATTAATTGTCCATGAGGATAACCTGACCGGCGGTTATGGCGCTGAAATCGCAGCCACCATTGCCGAGCAGGTCTTCAGCGACCTGGATGCTCCTGTGCGCCGCCTGGCTGGACCGGACGTTCCGGCCGTGCCATTCAGTCACCCGATGCAGGATTGGTTTATGCTGAACCCGGCAAAAATTGCCGAGGCCATTCGCCAATTGGCGCGTTATTAATCCGAGGAGAACAAAATGGCGACTCAAGTCATCATGCCGCAGCTTGGCGAATCAGTGGTCGAAGGCACCGTCATGCAATGGTTCAAGCACGAGGGCGACCGTATCGACGAGTTTGAATCGCTGCTTGAGGTCAACACCGATAAAGTCAATTCAGAAATTCCCAGCCCGGCCGCCGGCGTGGTGCTGCGGCTTCTCGCAGCCGAAGGAGAAACAGTCAAAGCCGGCACCATCATCGCGTGGATCGGACAGCCCGGCGAGACCGTCGAGGGCAGTTCACCCGTTAAGGCTACAAATGCTCCGCAACCCATGATTTCGACGCCAGAAGCTGGCCAGGCAAAGAGAATTCCTGAATCTGCGGTCAGCGGCCGTGATTTGGGTTTTGTCTCGCCGGTGGTCGCCAAAATTGCCCGCGAACACAACCTTGATTTGCATGCAGTCAAGGGCAGCGGCGAAGGCGGCCGCATTACCAAAAAGGATGTTCTGGCATACCTCGATGGGAACCCTGCGCCTTCCGCCGAGATTGGAAAACCAGAGCCGGCTGCCTGGGAAACACCCGGCGAAGGCGATCTCTTCCGGCCCACTGAGTTGATGTTTGCCAATAACCTGCCGCCAGCCCCTTCGGCAGTTCAATCCATTCCGTCCGGCAGCCAGGGACAATCGCCAGTCATGGCAGGCCGCCTGGTGCCCCTCTCGCAAATGCGCAGGCGCATCGCCGAGCATATGGTGCTCAGCCGGCACACATCCCCGCATGTCACAACCGTGATGGAAGTTGATTTGAAAAAGGTCGTGGCCCACCGTGAAACCAACAAACCGCTTTTCGTTCGCGACGGCGTCAATTTGACCTACACTGCTTATTTCATGGCTGCCGCAGCGGCAGCACTGCGCGCATTCCCGCTGGTCAACTCCTCCTGGCGCGATGAAGGCGTCTGGATTCACGGAAACGTCAACATCGGCATGGCCACCTCGCTGGGCGAGGAAGGTCTGATTGTGCCGGTCATCAAGCAGGCTGACGGACTATCGCTGCTGGGGTTGGCGCGCACAATCAATGACCTGGCCGCCCGCGCCCGCGGTCACCGCCTGCAACCGGATGAAGTCCAGGGAGGCACGTTCACCATCACCAACCACGGCACGGGCGGGTCATTGTTTGCCATGCCCATTATTAATCAGCCGCAATGCGCCATCCTGGGCGTCGGCGCCATTCAAAAACGAGTGGTGGTGCTTGAAGATGATGCCATCGCGGTCCGTCCGATGGTTTATCTTTCGCTAACCTTCGATCACCGCATCCTGGACGGCGATTCCGCGGATAAATTCCTTGGCAAGATTGTCTCCGTTTTACAAGGATGGGATTGATTATCGGCTAATTGAATCGAAAGACCCTGCTGTCCGCATTCCGCAGCTATAATGGGTCAACATTTCCTGTCTGAAGGATTGGTCTTTCATCCTTTCTGGCAGCTTTGTACGTTCCAATTAATCATCCTCGAGCAGGTCTTTTCATACCATAATAAAACTAAACACCAGGCCAACCATCGTATGTACATCTTCACACAGAATTACTTATTGCGTTTACGGATAGAAAAAATATATTTTTTCTTTTTACAAATTTTTGTAAAAGTAACTGCACTTTTTCTCCTATTTCCAAAGCAGAAAGAGGAATTTTTGAGCTATCAGGCATTAATCGACCTGAACCGCGAGTCTACGCTCGCGGGAAAATCAACCATAAAAGCTTACCAGGACCAACAACAAAAATGGTACAAAAGAATTTCCGAATTTATCCCTAAAGAAGGGACTTACAGAGTTTTAGAAGTTGGCTGCGGCACAGGCTGGATTGCTCATCTCTTCAATCAAAATAAACAATCCATATATGCCAATGATATCGCCCTGAATTTATATCCTGAAGTAAACAGTTCTGCCATTAATCTCGCCCTCGGCGATGCCGGCCGTCTTCCTTATTGCAATAATGCTTTTGATCTTGTTTATTCAATTAATTCCTTCGAGCATTTTGAACATCCAGAATTTATCCTGGACGAGATGATCCGAGTTATCCGCCCGGGAGGGCTCATTTTCATCGCATTTAATCCTTTATATTATTCGCCTTGGGGCTTACATGCTGCCCGGAGGTTGGGCATGGCTTATCCTCAGCTTCTTTTTTCCAAAAGCACAATCCAGAAATACCTGGATGAAAACCGCGAATCGCTCACGAAAACTTACGATAACCCAGCCATGAATAAAACGATTGGACCTTTCGTAAATGAATATTCTGTTGACCAATACCGCGGCATTTTTCGAGAAAGAAAAAGCCAGGTAAAGGCAATTGGTTATGTAGAGACTTTATCCTTTGACGGTCTGCGCATGATCTGGAAATATCCAGGTCTGATTAAAACCAAAACGCCATCCACCGATGACCTTTTTGTTTCCGGAATCAAATTTATCGGCCAAAAGAAGTGGTAGCACATTCTTCCACCTCTCTCCAATTTTTATTCCAATGCCGCTTATTAACCTGAGCTCTTCGCAATATTGATTAACCGAAGCTTTGAATTCCTGCTTTTCATCCAGTAGTTTCCATGTCATAATCGACAATAACTCTACAAGAGCAGGCCTAATCACAAATTTGAGGGATATCCATGAATGAATATGATGTGGTCGTGATCGGCGCTGGCCCTGGCGGGTATGTTTCTGCCATCCGCGCCTCGCAATTGGGTTTGAAAACCGCCATTGTCGACAAGCAATGGCTTGGCGGCGTTTGTTTGAATGTCGGTTGCATTCCATCCAAGGCGCTGCTTAAGAACGCCGAAGTGGCACACACGCTGCGAGAACGCGGCAAAGATTTTGGTTTCTCCTTTGAGAACCTGCAACTGGACTTCTCGGCTGCGGTCAAACGCAGCCGTCAGGTCTCCGACCGGCTGGTCAAGGGCGTTGGCTTCCTGATGAAGAAGAACAACGTCGACGTCTTTATGGGCGCGGCCAAATTGACCAGTCCCAGTTCACTAACCGTTACCGACAAGGACGGCAAGGTGGAGGAGCTTAAGGCTAAAAACATCATCATCGCCACCGGTGCATTTTCCGCCACCATTCCAGGCGTCACGGTTGACGGTCAGAAGATCGTTTCCTACCAGGAAGCCATCCTGCAGGAAAAACGGCCCGAATCGGTGGTCATCATCGGTGCCGGTGCCATCGGGATGGAATTTGCCACGGTCTGGAGCGGCTACGGCAGCCAGGTGACCATTGTTGAAATGCTGCCGCGCGTGCTGCCGCTGGAAGACGAAGAGGTTAGCAACGAACTGGCCAAAGCCTTCAAGAAACGCGGCATCCAGATTCTTACCGGCCACAAAGTCCAGTCTGTTCAGGCTACTGACAATGGGGTTAAGGTGGTGGTGAGCGTGGACGGGCAGGAAACTATTTTGGAAGCCGAACAGGCATTAATGGCGATCGGTTTCAAACCCAACAGCCTCAACATCGGTCTGGAAGAGGTTGGCGTTGAATTAACCGAACGCAAGTTCGTCAAGATCAACGAGAAGATGCAGACCAGCATTCCAAATATTTATGCCATCGGTGATGTTACCGGGCAATTGCTGCTGGCACATGTTGCCTCGGCCATGGGCGTGGTTGCAGCCGAGAATATTGCCGGCGTCGAAACCGTTACGTTGGATTACCGCATGATGCCGCGCGCCACCTACAGCCAACCCCAGGTTGCATCTTTTGGATATACGGAAACGCAGGCCAAAGAAGCTGGCTACGAAGTCAAGATCGGCCGCTTTCCTTTCCAACCCAATGGCAAAGCGCTCGGCCTGGGCGAAACTGCCGGCTTCGTCAAAATCATCACGGATGCCAAATATGGCGAGATCCTCGGCGCGCACATGATCGGACCGGACGTCAGCGAACTCCTGCCCGAGCTTACCCTGGCACAGCGCATGGAATTGACTACCGCAGAAATCGCGCGCAATGTGCATGCCCATCCCACCCTGAGCGAGGCCATCATGGAAGCAGCCGAAGGTGCCGAAGGTCATGCCATTCATATCTAAGTGACTATTTTCTCACCGCACACGCATAAAAAGGGGCGCACTGAGGTGCGCCTCTACCTTTATTCGGAGTCCCATCCCACGCGGTCCTCCAGGCTCGGTGGCCAACATTATTTATCGAATTATTAACTGCCTATGCTATAATCCAGCCGGAAAGGGTGCCATATGTTTAATAAATTCATTCGCATTCTGGGGGGCGACCCCCTCAAGCGTGAAATTGATAAATTATCGCAAATCGTAGAGCAAATCAATGCACTCGAGCCTGCCTTTGAAACCTTAAGCGACGAAGAACTTAGCGGTAAAACGGTTGAATTCAAGCAGCGGCTGGCCGACGGCGAGGAACTGGATGATATTTTGCCGGAAGCCTTTGCTGCCGTGCGCGAGGCCGGCAAACGAACCATCGGGCTCCGGCATTATGACGTCCAATTGATTGGCGGCCTGGTGCTTCACAGCGGAAAAATTGCCGAAATGCGCACTGGCGAGGGCAAGACGCTGGTTGCAACGCTGCCGCTTTACCTGAACGGGTTAACCGGGCGCGGCGTCCACCTGGTCACCGTTAATGACTACCTGGCCCGGCGCGATGCACGCTGGATGGCTCCCATCTATAACCTGCTGGGAATGAGCGTTGGCGTGCTTCAAATGGCTTCGCGCACCGAAAACGGCAAGAAAGCTTTCATCGTCGATCTGGAAAAAAGTTCGCCGTTCGAAGATCAGCATCAGCTGCGTCTTGTAGACCGCGGTGAAGCCTACAAAGCCGATATCACTTATGGCATGAACAGCGAATATGGCTTCGATTTTCTGCGCGACAACCTCACCTACCGTCTATCAGATCGGGTTCAGCGCGGCCACCATTATGCCATTGTCGATGAAGTGGATAATATCCTCATCGATGAAGCGCGTACTCCGCTGATCATTTCGGGCCCGGCTGCGGATGATGCCGATTGGTACAACCGCATGGCGCAGGTCGTACGTGCCTTGCAGCCTGAGGATTACGAAATCAGCGAGAAAGACCGCACTGTCAGCCTGACGGAAGCTGGAGAAGCGCACGTAGAAGCATTGATGGGCATGACCCTGCGCGACCCCGACCGTCCGGAGGATATTACCCCCGAACAGGCCCGCATCATGGGCTTCCTCGAACAAGGCCTGCGCGCTCAATTCCTTTTCCGCCGCAACAAGGACTATCTTGTCCAGTCCGGAAAAGTGGTGATTGTGGATGAGTTCACCGGTCGGCTCATGCCGGGCCGGCGTTGGTCTGAAGGTCTCCATCAGGCGGTGGAAGCCAAGGAAGGCGTGAAGGTCGAACCGGAAAACGTCACCTATGCCACCATCACCATTCAGAATTATTTCCGCATGTACGAAAAGCTGGCGGGCATGACCGGCACCGGCCTGACCGAATCGGAAGAATTCCATAAGATTTACAAATTGGAAGTCCAGCCCATTCCCACCAACCTGGAATATTCCGCCATGCGCGCCAATGCCGAACTTGCCGAGGTGGAAGGCAAGGATGAAAACGGTTATAAAGTGAGTTTTTATACCCGCAAAGGCGACCCGACAAAGACTCCTGTGTTTTGGCGGCGCAAGGACTTTCCGGACGTGGTTTACCGTACCGAAGAAGCCAAGCTGCGTGCCATCATTGAAGAGATCCTGCGCTATTACCTGCTCGGGCGTCCGCAACTGGTCGGCACCACCTCGGTGGAACATTCGGAGCGTCTTTCCGACCGTTTAAAGGCCGAGCCAATCCGGCGCTTGCTGCAGATTCTTTTAGTACGCCGGGCCTGGATGGAAAAGAATAAACAGGATTTCATCGAGCAGCGCATCCCGGAATTGGAATTCCTAAATAAACCCCTGGATGATCTGAACCCGGGCGAATTGCGCCAGGCTGCCAAACCGCTTGGCCTGGCTTCGATCAACCCGGAGGATCCAGCCAATCTGGACATGCTGATCCGGGCATTGGATCTATCTCAAAACGAGAAGGACCGCCTGATCAAAACCATTCAAGGCGGAGTGCCGCATCAGGTTCTAAATGCGCGCAAACATGATGAGGAATCCCAGATCATAGCCCGCGCCGGTTCTTTTGGCATGGTGACCATCGCCACCAATATGGCCGGCCGCGGTGTCGACATCAAATTGGGCGGCGAATTGCCCGACGATGTTCTGGCGGGCGTCATTCGCGTTTTGCAGCGCACCCAGAACGATCCCTATGATATGACCAACGAAGACCGCCGTAAGGCGCTGCTGGCCATATCGCGCGATGATTACGGCATCTATGTGGAAGCGGTTGATGCTTTCCTCGCCTACATGGACGACATGGAACGCGTGCGCCAATTGGGCGGGCTGCATGTGGTCGGATCGGAACGCCACGAGGCACGCCGCATTGACAACCAGCTGCGCGGCCGCTCTGCCCGGCAGGGCGATCCAGGGTCTTCCCGTTTTTACCTCTCCCTCGAAGATGAATTGATGCGCTTGTTCGGCGGCGGCCAGGTTGACAACCTTATCAAACGGCTGAACATCGATGAAAGCTATCCCATCGAGCACAACCTGTTGGGCCGGTTGGTGGAACAAGCCCAGGAACGGGTGGAAGGCAGCAACTTTGATGTCCGCAAGCACCTGCTGGAATACGATGACGTGCTAAATTCGCAACGCCAGCGTATTTATGCGCAACGCGATCGCGCCTTCACCAAACCTGATTTAACCGAGGATGTCATCGAGATTTTGGAAACGGATCTGAACCTGCGCGTTCCCGATGCTTTGAAGGACAAAGAGGAAGGTCCCTGGAAACTTCTGGCCTTCATGGATGAAGTTCAGCCTACACTCGACTTCGAAGGCGTGCTTTACCCTTCGCTGACCCTGCGCATCCTGGTGGACGATCTGCAAAAACGGCTCGAGAAAACCCCGGGAACCGTTTACGATATGCGCGAAGCGTGCATGGAAACCGCAAGTCGAGCCTTGCAGGCCGAACGCGACCATATTGTGAAGGCTGCGCGCACCTTGCTCGACCGCATGAGCGAAGCCCTGGAACGCCAGCGCGACGATCGTTTTGAAATATTGGATAACTACCTCGAATCGCTGCAGAGCAAAGAGGAAGAAGATGATCGATCTTTGCAGCGCAAACCGCAGGAAATCGCAGAAGAATTGGGCGGGCTGCTGCACATTCCGCTACGGCTTACCTCTGAACAACTGCGCCAACTTGTCGACGGTCAGGAGGAAGTCAAAGGGGTAATCCAGGAACAAATCGAATCCAACCTGCTCAACATTGCCATTGCCCGCTCGGTGACAGCCTTGGAACGCCGCGTTGAAAACCTGGGTTTTAAACCCGGCCAATTGCAAAACTTGAACTGGCAGGAGATTTCAGAAACGCTGCTTCAGGCGGTTATGAGCGCACTGGATGAACAAGCGCAACGGCTGGTCGGCCAAAATGGGCAAATCGCACGCGACCTGGAACCCCTGATGGACAAGCTCAAGGATGCGCCCGTCGTGGAGCGCAATATGATGGCGATGCTCACCTTCATGGCGCAGGGTACCCGCGTATCCTTTGACAAACGCACGCACCGGCAGGCAACCCAGCGCTTTACCAGGCTTAATTATGTTTACCTGGCGGCGCGCCAACTGGAAGGCCGTCCGGCCAGCGAAGTGACCGAGCAGGTATTGGAACACGCCCGCGGAGCCATCGGCGCTTTGACCATCATTTGGGGCCTGGCAGAATGGAAGCGGCTGAACCAGAATGAGGTAACGCTCAATCAGCTGGATGTGCGCCACCAGGATTATTTACGCGAACAAACCGGCATCGAAAAGATGAATGAACTAGCGGAGAGGCCGCTTGCTGAAATGTCGCAGGAAGACCGCAACCAACTGGTTGGTGCATTGGGAAAACGCCTGCTGAATGAGAGTTTCCGCGAATTGCTGCTTTCGGTCATTTCGCAGGCCTGGGTCGAATACCTGACCCGCGTCGAAGCCTTGCGCGTTTCAATCGGGTTGGAAGCCTATGCCCAGCGCGACCCATTGGTCATGTACAAGGGCAAGGCTTCCGAATTGTTCCAGGACCTGCTGAAAGAAATCCGTTCCGGCGTGGTCAACCGCATGTTCACCTTCCGTCCCAGCCGCGAAGCCTCCATCAGCATCGACCGCGAACGCGTGGATGTTCCGGAAGCGTTGGAAAGCGGAGAAGAAACCGCTTCCACCCCAACAGCAGCTCCAATCCCGGTTGACCGTACGGCAAACAAGAAAAAACGGCGCCACCACTAAAACGATGATGTAATTAACGGATTCTGGAAAATACAGGTGCAAAGAGCAAATACTTGCACCTGTATTCTTATTAATCGCTTGACATTTAATTCTGGTATAATCATTTAGTTATAGAGATACTGGTTATCTGGACAACCTAAGGGTTGTCAAGATGATTGGATACCTTTATAATGGTTCTTATATTTTCGTAACCGGAGCACACAGATCGTATGATGGATCAAAACGACGCCCAACTCGAGCAGGGGGAAACGCCCGAGAATCATCTCATTGACAACCAAAACGACATGGCCTCTCTTCTCGATCAGGAAGGTCCTGGGATTGAATTTCCCAAGGCCGGCGAGATTCGCGACGGCGTAATCGCCAGCATTACCCCTGGTCAGATTCTAGTCAGCGTCGGAACCAAATCAGAAGGCATGATTACTGGCAAGGAATATGAGTTGATTCCTTCAGAAGAGCTTTCTGAACTCAAAGTAGGACAGGAAATTCCGGTATTCGTCGTTAATCCCGAAGACCAGAACGGGAATCTTGTTCTCTCATACGTTCGGGCGCGTGAAGAGGTCAGTTGGACGCGCACTGAAGAGCTGCTCACATCCAAAGAGGTCTATCACAGTTCGATCGTTGGCTACAACAAGGGCGGATTGATCGTTCCTGTTGGCGGCCTGCGCGGTTTTGTGCCCTCCTCCCAAATCAGCCTTTCCCGGCGTGCAGGACTTTCGGGCGAAACCCCCGACCAGCGCTGGAGCAAAATGATCGGCCAGGAGATCGATGTGGTCGTGATCGAAGTCGACCGCGAACGCCGCCGCCTGATCTTATCAGAACGCGCTGCCAGCACCGAGACTCGCGAAACCATCAAGGAACGCGTGATTGACGAATTGAAAGAAGGCGAAATCCGCACCGGACGCGTTACCAGCCTGGCTGATTTTGGCGCTTTCGTCAACATCAACGGCGCCGACGGCCTGGTTCATCTCTCTGAAATCTCCTGGGACCGCATCCAGCATCCTGGCGAGGTTCTCAAGGTCGGACAAGAAGTCAAGGTCAAAGTCATCAGCATTGAACGCGAGAAGAAGCGCATCGGACTTTCCATTCGCCAACTGCTCGATGATCCCTGGACCCAACGCTCTGCCCAATTCGTGGTTGGCCAGCTGGTGGAAGCAAACATTACCCGGCTCACCAAGTTCGGCGCTTTTGCCCGCCTGGAAGACGACCTGGAAGGTTTGATCCACATCTCGGAAATCAGCGAAAAGCGCATTGAACACCCCAAAGAAGTGTTGCACGAAGGCGAACAGGTTACGCTGCGGATCATCAAGATTGATCCTGAGAATCACCGCATCGGCCTGAGCCTGCGCCGCGTCGAATCAATGGCCTACGCTGACATGGATTGGCAGTCTTTGGATGAAATCCTCGGCAATGAAGAAGAAAAACCCGCCGAAGAACCCGAAGAAACCATTGCTGTGGCCGAAAAGCCGGTAGAGGAACTCGAAAAACCGGTTGCCGAAGCCGAAAAACCAGCTGCCGAACCCAAAAAACGGGCTTCAAGGGCTAAAAAAGTAGTTGTCGAAGCTGAAAAAGCGGCTGACGAAGCTGAGAAATCGGTTGACGACTCTGAAAAACCAGCCGGCGAACCGGTAGCCTAAGCCCTTTTCAAACGTAAGGATCAGGGAGCGCACCAATGGTGCGCTCCTTTTACTACGGATTGCTGAGGAAACCCGATGACTTTTATCATCGATGCACACCAGGATTTGGCCTATAATGCGTTGTCTTTCCAGCGAGATTATCTTAAATCGGCAGCGGAAATCCGCAAGCTGGAAATTGGGACTGCCACGCCAGCGCTGACCAGCGATACACTGCTGGGTTGGCCGGATTTTCAGCGCGGACAGATTGCACTCATTTTTTCCACCCTGTTCATTGCTCCCCGTCGTTATGCCGGAGGCGCCTGGGAAAACCAGGTTTTCGACGATGCTGCTTCTGCCAAACGGTTATATCAGGCGCAACTGGATTATTACCAGCGATTGACTGACGAAAACCCTGATAAATTCCGGCTGGTCCGCACACGGAAAGATCTGCAATCCGTCCTGGGCGCCTGGCAGACTCAGCCAGCCGTATATCCGGAAATCACCAATCCGGTTGGATTGGTGCTGTTGATGGAAGGTGGCGAAGGGTTGGAGAACCCGCGCGAATTGGAAGAGTGGTGGCAAAACGGCTTGCGCATTTTTGGACCGGTATGGGCTGGCACACGCTGGTGCGGCGGCATGCATGAAAAAGGCGGTTTCTCGCGCGAAGGCCGCGAACTATTGGAGGTCATGGCCGGTCTGGAATATACGCTGGACCTGGCGCATATGACAGAACAATCAGCCCTGGAAGCGCTGGATCGATACGAAGGCACCATCATAGCATCCCACGCAAATTCACGCAGCCTGATCCATGGCGCTTACGGCGAACGCCACCTGACGGATGAGACCATCTGCCGTTTGATTGAGCGCGACGGTGTGATGGGCGTATTGCCTTATAATCGTTTTCTGGTGCCTGAGTGGAAGAACAGCGATCCGCGCGAGTGGGTCACCCTCGAGCATCTTGTGGCCCATATCGATCACATCTGCCAGTTGGCAGGGGATGCCAACCATGCCGCCCTGGGCACTGATTTTGATGGCGGCTTTGGCTGGCCGGCAGTGCCTTATGAAATCGATACCATTGCAGATTTGCAAAAACTGGAAAATAAATTAATTGAGCACGGCTACCAGCAAGATGAGGTACAATCAATATTCAACGGCAACTGGCAGCACATACTCGAAAGAGGCTTGCCCGCGTCATGAGTGAATCGGTCCCCAGCGTTCCCATCCCCTCCATCACTTCTGAAGATACCATTCCCGAACGGCCTTATTCGCGCCGGCGTATCCGCACGGGTTTGTCAATCACATTGGTGGGTTTTCTAACCTTTTTAATTGGTGCGCGGCCGAGCATATTTGGTTTGGACCGCAGCCCGGTGATCGGTTTTGTCCAAATCGCGGTGTTCCTGGTGGGTCTGGCACTGATTTGCATCGGCGGGTACCTGAGCATGATGGCGTTGTGGAAAAAACAGCAAACCTCCATCGCCGCCGATCTGGGCTTGCGCCTGGTCTCCACGGGATACGTCATCGCTGTTTTTGCCGGCATGGCAGATATCTTTGGCCTGGGCAGTCATCCCCTTCCCGGCTTGATTTATTTTGGCCATTGGCAGGCTGCCGGCGTTGAAGTCGGCCAGGCAATCATAGCAATTGGATTCTTGATGCTGATCCCTTACAGGATACCAGCATAAATAAATCTTCTCCCAAGTAAACGATCAAACACCGGCCATAAGCCGGTATTTTTGGTTCTAATGGATTTCTGAAATTCCAATGGCTCTCAACATTTCATCATTGGTAAAAAACTTAAATTCTTCAATCTGGTTATTCTCAGCCATTGCCTGCTCGGCCGTCTGCAATTGTTGCAGGTCATGCCAGGTGACCACTGGTTTTGGCAACGAAAGAATCCGTTTATCGATCTGGTCCAGGGTATCAGTTTCTAACTCAGGTTGCGTCAAAAGGTATTGCATTACGACGCGCGCGCCATTGGTACCGTCTTTGCGCGCAATCCCCACCAACCCGGTACTGGCTTTGCGCGCCCAGCCTGCCACAAAAATATCATCAATCGGCGTGTTATCGACGGGATTGATCAGTTCAAAGGTCTGCTGCTCAACCGGGTAGCGCGGATTGAGATTCTTGGCAAATTCGCTGCCTTTAACCGGGAGACCCAACGCGCCATCCACCCGGTCGCCAATGGCAAAAATCACCGTATCCACCTCGATGGCTTTATGGCTGCCCAGGCCGCGCGCTTTTATCTCGCCATCTTCAGCGACCAGAGTGTTGTCTTCCAGTTCTATCCCGGCAACATGATCGTGATCATCTCCCAACATGCGGGTGGGCGAGACCAGGAACATTAGCCTGATGTGGGTTCTGGATGTGCTTACGTCACCTTTTTCACGCGCGGCCATGACCGCCTCGCGGAAATGTACCGGATCCTGGCCGAATGCAAGCATGATCGGGCGCACGCGTTCCAATTCGTTACGCAACGCCGTCAGGTCAATGTATGAGACTACATGTTCGAGTTCTTTGCTATCAAACTTAACCTCGGCAGGACCGCGCCGAATCACCACACTGATCTCATCGACCATGCGGCTGGTCGCAAGGTAACGGGAAATATCCATACTCACATTTCCGGCGCCAATAATGGCAACCCGTTTGCCAATTTCAAAATTCCGGCTGCTAAATGGCGGAAGGCGGTTGTAGTGATAGACCAGATCCTTGGCGTGATAAACCCCCTTGAGATCTTCGCCGGGCAAGCCCAGCCATTTGGTCCCTTGCGCACCCACGGTAACCAGAATTGCCTGGAATCCCATTGATCGCAAATCATCCAGGCTCAAGTCCGCCTGGCTGCCAATGGTCACGTTGCCGTAATAATGCACATTTGGCAGTGATAGTACCTGGCGGAATTGAGTTCGCAGCCCTTCTTTCATTTTGTGCTTATCGGGAAAAATGCCATACTCGGCCAATCCGCCCGGTTTAATATCGCGATTAAAAAGGAAAACATCCACACCTTGCACAGCCAACTCACGGGCAGCAAAAAGGCCAGCCGGGCCAGCCCCCACCACAGCGACGAGATGTTTGTTGGTTAGCATGTCCACCATCCAACGATCGAAAATATCATCGATTATGCCAAGATGATTATACAGGAGTTTCGTTTTCTTTTTTAAAAAATCTATGCTATAGTCAACTCGTCCGGGTCGGCATGGATCGATAATAATGAAGGGTGAATATTTTTTTAGGCAAAGAAAGGACCGCCGCAAACCATGAATCTGCCTGAACCCGAACCACTTGCCACAGAGGATACAAAACCAACGGTTATCCGGTCTATTTCCAAGAGGCATAGTCCACGACCTGAAAACTACCATCCAACTTTTTGGACAATTACGGCCATTGCTTCAATCGTTGTCAATTTAATCCTGGTCTGTATCGTCATTTTTCTTTTTTCGCAAATCTTCACCCTCAAGAACACACTTGAAAAAGGGCTCGTAAACCCGCTGGTTGATAATATCAATCAAATGGACGTTAGCCTTATTCAAACCACAGTCAATCTCGATACCAATGTTCCTGCCAAATTCGATCTGCAGGTGGATACGGATACGACCGTACGCCTCACTCAGGACACGGCTGTGGATAATGCGAACGTGGACATCAACAACGGTGCATTCACACTCAATGCGCCAGCCGATATCATTCTTCCCTCCGGTACGAATTTACCCATTCACCTCACACTTTCAATTCCGGTGGATCAGAAGATCCCAATCACCCTGGCTGTTCCTGTGGATATCCCGCTTAACCAGACCGGTTTGCATACCCCATTGGTCAATTTACGCGACGCAATAGGTCCCTTCCGGGAACTGCTCAGTAAAATTCCGGGCAGTTGGGAAGAGGCTTTATGCGGCACAAAACCCAATCCATTTTGCGCAGCCATCATCCCTTAGCCAATCCTGAGGATAATCCCAACCATATGACCCCTCCAACCTTGGTACACCTCCCCAATGGTTTAACCATCCATCTGAAAGAAATCCACACTGCCCCCATCATCAGCCATTGGGTGTGGTACCGCATTGGCTCGCGTGACGAGTTGCCAGGACAGACCGGCATTTCCCACTGGGTCGAGCATATGCAATTTAAAGGTTCAACGAACTTTCCGGCCGGCATGTTGGATAAAGCAATCTCCCGCGAAGGTGGTTTCTGGAATGCTTTTACCCACCTTGACTGGACAACCTTTTTCGAAACACTGCCTGCTGAGAAGATAGACCTGGGGTTGCGCCTTGAATCAGACCGCATGGTGAACAGTCTGTTCAAAACCGAGGAAGTTGAATCGGAACGTTCGGTCATTTTATCCGAACGGGAAGGCAGCGAAAACGAACCGCTCTTCCGCCTGGGCGAAGCCGTCCAATTGGCAGGTTTTGACCATCACCCATACCGGAATGAGATCATCGGCTCGCCGCAGGATCTGGCGGCGATTCAACGGGAGGATCTTTTCCGGCATTACAAGGCAAATTACCATCCTGGCAACGCTCTGGTCGCCATCGCTGGAGATTTCGAAACGGGTGCAATGATTAAGCGGCTGGAACACCTTTACGGTGCCATCCCCTCAGGCGGAACAAACAGCCACTCCGTGCAACCCGAACCGCCTTTGGCTGCTGAACGCCGGGTGGAGGTGAAAGGGCCCGGGAAGACCACCTTCGTCCAACTTTCCTACCGTTCCCCTGCCGCAGCCAATCCGGACTTCTTCCCGTTTGCTGTGATGGATAGCCTGCTGACCGGACCAACCAGTTTAAACATGTTTGGAGGCGGCGGTACCTCAAATAAAACCAGCCGTTTATACCGGGCATTGGTCGAAAAAGAACTGGCAACTGGCATTGGCGGCGGCACGCAAGCCACTGTTGATCCATTTTTATATGAGATAACCGTTACCGTTCGGCCTGGCCAAAGCGTCGATGCCATATTGAAGGCGGTGGATGCTGAAATTGAACGTTTGCAGCAGGACATGGTTCACCCCGATGAAATCACCCGCGCCATTAAACAAGCACGCGCAATATTCGCTTACGGCAGCGAAAATATTACCAACCAGGCTTTTTGGCTGGGTTATGCCGAGATGTTCGCGACGTACCATTGGTTTAATGAATATATGGAACGGCTCGCACAGGTGACACCGGCAGATTTGCAGCGAATTGCCCGGGAATACCTCGATCCCCGTCGCAGGGTGGTTGGCGTTTATATCCCCAATGGAGAGGAGAACGCCCAGGAATGAAAAGTGCTGCAGAAATTTCTTGGAAATCGCTACCTGGTCCGCAGGATATTACGCGCAGCATTCTGCCCAATGGCATCATCCTGCTCACCCGGTCCAATTTCAGCAGCCCTTCCGTTGTGGTCAGCGGATATCTTCCCAGCGGCAGCATTTTCGACTCGCGCGAGAAACTTGGACTTGCCCATTACACTGCCCTCGCGCTCATGCGGGGCACGCAAAAACATACCTTCCAACAGATTTATGACGGCCTAGAATCGGTAGGAGCCAGCCTGGGGTTTGGCGCGAGTGTACATAATACCAGTTTTGGCGGCCGGGCCTTGGCCGAAGATCTGCCCTTGCTGTTGGGAACACTCAGCGAAGCCATTCGCGAACCCATTTTCCCAGCGGACCATATCGAACGGCTGCGCGCGCAACTTCTCACCGGGTTGGCGATGCGCGACCAGGATACGGCGGACCGGGCATCGATTCGTTTTGATGAAATCGTTTTTCCCAATCATCCTTACGGTTTGCCTGAGGATGGTTTTACAGAAACTATTCAATCCGTCCAACGCGAGGATATTCTCCAACATCATCAGCTTGTTTACGGACCCCGAAACATGGTACTGGTGGTCGTCGGGGCTGTTTCAGCCAGCCAAGCCTATGATTTCGTCAACGATGTGCTGGGCGGATGGGAAAATCCTTTTCAGCCCGAACCGCCCATCCTTCCATCTCTCCAGCCGATAACAGCAGCGGTCCGGGAGCACATCCCTTTGGCAGGAAAAAGCCAGACTGATCTGGTCATGGGCGGTTTTGGTCCAAAACGCAGCAGCCCCGATTATCTGGCTGCATCCCTCGGCAACAACATTCTCGGCCAATTCGGCATGATGGGCCGTATTGGCGATGTGGTTCGCGAACAGGCCGGCCTGGCTTATTATGCTTCCACCAGTTTAAATTCCTGGATCTATACAGGCTCATGGGAAGTCTCCGCCGGCGTTAACCCGGCAAATCTACAACGCACGATTGACCTCATTTTGACCGAAATACAAAGGTTCATTTCTGAACCGGTCAGTATTGAGGAACTTCAAGATAGCCAGGCAAATTACATTGGGCGGCTGCCGCTTTCAATGGAATCCAATAACGGCGTCGCGGCAGCGCTGCTAAATTTGGAACGTTTTCATTTAGGGATGGATTATTACCAGCAATTCTCGAGACATGTGGCAGCCATTACGCCAGAAGATGTTCTTCAGGCCGCCCGGCATTACTTATTTCCAGATCGCATGGTTACCATAAGTTCTGGGCCCGAATTAGTCTAGGGGGTATTGGATGCAGTTACGCACCGGGGTGGATGTGGTGGAAATAGACCGTTTCGAGCGGTTAAACCCGAACATAAAACCGCGTTTCCTAAAACGTGTGTTCACCCCGCAAGAACTGGAGAATAGCCACAATTTAAATGCCAGCCTGGCTGGCCGTTTTGCGGTGAAAGAGGCAGTCGCAAAGGCGCTGCAAACCGGCATTGGGCCAGTCAGCTGGCAGGAAATCGAAACTGTTGAAGGTCCGGCCGGCGAACCGCAACTGGTATTGCATGGCGAGGCAGCCAGGCTGGCTGAAAGCCTTGGTTTGTTTACCTGGTCCATCAGCATCAGCCATACCAGCACCCTTGCCCTGGCGGTAGCTATTGCGTTGGGAGAACCTATAATTTCAGGATCAGTTGACCAGAATAAAATGAGTTAAAATCAATCTGGTCGATGAAAATCCTGTCGGTAAGTGACGTTGAACTCCGTATTATTTATAGCTCGCAAATTGCCGAGCGATTTTACGACGTTGACCTTGTCATCAGTTGCGGCGATTTACCTTATTATTACCTCGAATACATCATCAGCTCACTCAACGTCCCCCTTTACCATGTGCGGGGCAACCATGCCAATAAGGTTGAATTGACATCCATGGGCGAGCGCACTGAACCCTGGGGAGCGATCAACCTGCACAACAAGGTCATACAGGACGATACTGGTCTCTTGCTGGCAGGCATGGAAGGCACCATACAATACAACCTCGGGCCGCACCAGTATTCACAGGCTGAAATGTGGATGATGGTTTGGAAGATGACGCCAGCCTTATTCTTCAACAAGTTGCTGTATGGCCGTTATCTCGATGTGTTCGTCAGCCACGCACCACCCTGGAAAATTCACGATATGGAAGATCGGCCACACCAGGGCGTGAAGGCATTTCGCTGGTTTGACCATGTGTTTAAGCCCCAGGTGCATTTGCATGGTCATATTCATGTTTACCGCCAGGATACGGTGACACAAACACAATTTGAAAATACCCTGGTTATGAACACTTTCGGATACCGGGAATTTTATATCAATGTTCCCCGGCGCCCTAAACTTCGGTAAACCGGCTGCACGACCGGTTGAATGGAGGTGAGAAGTGTCTGATGAGAGCAAACCGAATTCAATAAGCGCCATCGTTTCTCAGACTGCCAAATCGGATTTTGACGTGGCTTTGCGAAAAGGATTCTGGCGTTCAGTTTCGACGTGGTTTAATGGAAAAGATAACAGCCTGCTGCCCTTTGATGAAGTGCGCCGATTACTGCCTTTTCAGGGACAACATTATTTGGGCATGCGCCAGGTCCCAGTACACAAAATCGTCGGCAGCGTAGGACGCTACCAGGATTTCGATCGGGCCTTCCTTCCGCGCCGTTCGGAACTCAGTTCGCGTTGGGTCAGCATTGACATGGCGCATCTGCAGGATGTCATCCTTCCACCCATCGAAGTTTATAAAATCGGCGAAGCATACTTCGTCAAAGATGGAAATCACCGCGTGTCGGTCGCAAGGGAGCGGGGGCAGGCAGATATTGATGCCTATGTCATCGAAATCGAAACTCCGGTCGCGGTGGATGAAACGACGAATATTGACGACTTTATTCGTGAAGTCGAAAAACAGGAATTTGAGGAACGCACTCACCTGTCCCTACTTCGGCCAGAGGCGAAGGTTGAATTATCGCTGCCAGGCGTTTATAACAAGCTGATCGAACACATTGAGACTCACAGATGGTTCATGGGCGAGCAGTGGAACCATCCGGCCTCATTCGAGGACGCAACCATCTCCTGGTATGATGACGTTTATCTCCCATTGGTCAAGGTGATCCGCGAACAGGGTACATTAAAGGAATTCCCGGGCCGGACCGAAGCAGACCTTTATTTGTGGATCATTGAACACCTTTGGTATTTGCGCGAAGAGATGCATCAGGATGTCAGCCTGCAGGACGCCGCGCAACACTTTACCGAAGCTTATGCTTCAACCCGGTTTCGCCACCTTTCCAATTTATTTAAACTGATTGGAAGCATTTTTTCAGATAACCGGGAATTGCCCGGCCCTGAACCTGAAAAACCCTCGGAAGATAAAAAAGGAAATGAAGCGGGGGAATAAGTCAAAAAGAGCCGCTGGTCAACCAGCGGCTTTCTAGACTTATGCATGCTCCAATAAACCGATCCAAAGATGATTTGGCAAAACCATTTGGCTGCGCCGGATGGCAATGCCATTGTAGCGCTGCTCTTCCTTGACGGCACTCGGGTGAACAAAACATACATCCGGTTTCTTGCCATATTTCTTCTGGTAATAATCGGCTGCCTGAGTCACTTTTGCTGGCAAATCGCTGCGCGGATCATTATCGAACCATAACATGCCTGTTTCCATCTTACCCTTCCTTTACTGGCCTGGAAGCCAAAAATTCATCCAATTATGTTTGATCCTGACGCAAAACTGCTGCGAGGGGTGAAATTTTGTAGTGTCAAGTGACCGTACATTTGCCAACCGGGCGGTTAGCCCTGGTTCGTCCACCTGGCCAAGAATCCGAGTCCGGAAGGATGGCACAAATGAGTCGAATTTTTCCATGCCATTTGCGGCCATCGCGGCGAATGACCAAATGCCGTATTGGGGACCCTGGTCGATAAGCCATTGTAGATTTACCTGAACATCCAGATCCAATTGACTAACACTTTGAACATCGTCAATGAACAAAAATGCCGTCTCACTGCGTGACCTTCCATTCATGCGCTGTTCCAACATGCGACTGAGATGAAGAATGGCTACCCCGGAAATCCGGTCGTAAATGGGTAAAATCTCAAGATGATGTCTGCCAGGCTTATTAATTACAGATTGCCAGGCAGCCGGATCCTGCGATACAACGAGGACATCCATGCCATGGGATGTTGTCCGGCGCAGGGTGGATGAAAGCACCAATTGAAGCAGCTGCCTCGATCCTGTCAATTGCGACCCGGCTACCAGAACAGAACCGGGCATTGGATCAGTGAAATCCAACAGAACTGGAAGTCCGTCGTCGCAAATGCCGAGGACCGCCGTTTCCTCCGGCAGGTATGGATGTTGGTTCAATAATCCTTCGAGAGATAACCGTGCAAAGGGATTGGCGGCGTGGTTTTGTCTGGAAACCCTCAAATCGAGTCGGGTTGGAGCAGCGGGACGAACTTGGAGTAAATCAGGTATTGTCATAGGGTCACCTTAGAATATTTATTCTATTATCCATATTATACACGGATAGAACATATTTTCAAGTACCAATTTCAAGGAATATTACTTGACTTTCAAAGGGCAATTATTTATACTATTATCATAAATATAATCAATAATAATCTCTCCAGAAGGAGTTCACCATGATCGGTTATGCCCGACCAGAAGTATTGGTGGAAACGGAATGGGTAGCCCAACATTTATCCGATCCGAAAGTCAGGATCGTCGAATCAAATGAAGATTACCTGCTTTATGACACTGGTCATATTCCTGGAGCGGTCAAAGTTGATTGGTTTACCACCCTCCAGGATTCGGTCAGACGGGAATTTATTGATGAGCCGGCTTTTGAAAACCTCTGTTCCCGCCTGGGCATCGATCGCAACACAATTGTGGTTTTTTACGGCGATCGTAACAACTGGTTTGCCTGCTATGCCTTTTGGCTGTTCAAATACTACGGGCATTCTGAATGCAAAATCCTCAACGGCGGCCGAATGAAATGGCTCAAGGAAAACCGGCCGATCGCGATGGAATTTCCAGTTTACCCACCGACATCCTACCAGGCGTCCAAACCGGACCAATCCATCCGGGCCTACCGCGACCAGGTCATGGCGCACATCAACAGGAACGGCGCCCTGGTCGATGTCCGCTCGCCAGGCGAATTCAGCGGCGAGCTGCTGCACATGCCCAACTATCCCCAGGAAGGCGCCATGCGCGGAGGACATATACCTGGTGCCCGGAACATCCCCTGGTCGCAGGCGATTAGCGAGGTTACGGGTACCTTCAAATCCCGCGAAGAATTAGCCCAACTGTATCAGGCTGAAAACAGCCTTGACCCAGGTGCAGAAACCGTCGCCTATTGCCGCATAGGCGAACGCAGCTCGCACACCTGGTTTGTGCTGAAATACCTGTTGGGTTTCAGCAATGTCCGCAATTATGATGGCTCCTGGACCGAATGGGGCAATCTGGTCGGCGCCCCCATCGAAAAAGGCTGATTGAGAACCGATGGACCGCAGCGAAATATTAGAATTGGTCTTGGATTACTATCACAATCCCCGAAACAAGGGCGAATTACCCGAAGCCAATGCCATTTGGAACGGCGGCTTGCCCGGATGTAGCGACGTGGTGACTGCCTACTTAAGAATCGAGAACGGCCGTATCGCGGCCGCTTCGTTTACAGGCGATGGCTGTACCATCAGCCAGGCTGCAGCTTCGATGCTCACAGAACAACTGATTGGTCAAAGCGTCGAATCAGTGGCGGATTTAGACCAATCCACCGTGGTGGAGATGCTGGGCAAGGAACTGGTGCAAACCCGCCCGCGCTGTTCAACGCTTGGTTTGGACACTTTTCGAGCTGCTGCCCAGGAGTATATTCGCTTGCAACAAGCGAAGAAACTCTAAGAGCTCTTGATAAGAAAATCAATTGACTAAAGAATTGTCCTTCCTGCTATGGAGAGCTCTTCCTGTCTGGATTGGATAGCTTTTTTTTTCGTTTTAAGGTATCCTTATAGGCGTTTCCAGGCTACTATTTCTTTCCAGGGTCTTGCCAACGCATAAAAACCCGGAGCAATGATGCACAGGGAGGCTGATGTGATAAAAGAATCACTCAAAGATGCTGAAATTCGCATGAAAGGTGCCATCCAGAATCTGGAAGAAAGCCTCGCAACCATCCGTACCGGACGCGCCAGTCCGGCATTGGTAGAAAAATTAGCCGTAGAGTACTACGGAATGGACACGCCATTGATGCAGTTGGCCAGCATCAGTGTTCCCGATCCACGAACGCTCATGATTCGGCCATTTGATGGATCCAGCCTAAAGACCATTGAACGCGCCATCATTGCGTCGGATTTGGGTCTGACACCGAATAATGACGGAAAAGTAATCCGTTTGAATCTTCCGCCCCTTACCGAAGAGCGCCGGCGCGATCTGGTGAAAGTCGTTCATGGACGGTTGGAAGAATGCCGGGTCTCCATTCGCAATGTACGCCGCGATCTGGTGAAGGATTTACGCGAATTCGAACATGAAAAGTTAATTTCTGAAGACGATCTCAAGAAGGGCGAGGAAGAGCTGCAGAAATTAACGGATAAGATGATCGCGCATACGGAAGAAATCGGCACCCATAAAGAAAAAGAAATCATGGAAGTGTAAGCAGCCACTTTCTCATGAGCCAACCTTCACCTTCCATTCCGCCTGCAGATCTGCCTCATAACATTCCAACGCATGTAGCCATCATCATGGATGGAAACGGCCGTTGGGCTACCTCTCGCGGACTTCCGCGCATGATGGGCCATCGCGCCGGAACTGAGAATCTGCGCCGCATTATCCAGGCCAGCGTCGAATTTGGAATCCAGTACTTAACAATTTACGCCTTTTCCACCGAAAACTGGGGCCGGCCCAACGATGAGGTGGAAGGCCTCATGCACATTCTTTCTGACGTGATTGATAATGAGCTTGAGGAATTGAATCAAGAAGGTGTGCAAATCCGGCATATCGGCCGTATAGACCGGATGCAGGAAGATCTGCGTAAAAAGGTCTTGCATGCTGTTGAAGCCACGCGTGAAAACCGCCGGCTTGTGCTTTGTGTTGCCTGGAATTATGGCAGCCGAGATGAAATTATTTATGCCATCCAGCATTTGATCGCGGATGGAAAGCAAATGGCCGAAATTGATGAGGATCTGGTAAGCCAATATCTTTTCACGGCCGGCATTCCTGATCCCGATCTGGTTATTCGCACCTCAGGAGAAATGCGGACCAGCAATTTTCTAACCTGGCAGTCAGCCTATTCAGAGTGGTACTTCACGCCGACTCTCTGGCCCGATTTTGATAAGGATGAGCTGCGAAAAGCGCTTGAGGATTACAGCCAGCGCGATCGCCGTTTCGGCCGGTTATCGACCTCAGGGTGTTAGGGGAAATTCAATGCTGATTCAGCGACTCCTGGTTGCAATCCTGCTGATACCGATCGGGGTCACATTTATCGCATTAGGCGGCTGGCCGTACGCGATCTTTATCACACTCACGCTTGGCGTTGCCTCCTGGGAGTACTGGCGCATCTATAAAACGGGCGGCCACTCGCCCTCGCCGTCGCTGTTGATCGGCGGGGCTGTTTTATTGGCGATGACACGCTTCCTCTTTGATTTTCACAATGCCGATGCCGCACTGGCTGGACTGGTTTTGGCTGCCATCGGACTGCACACCATCCATCTTGAAAAGGGGGATGAACACTCGGCCACCGATTTCACCATCACCATTGCCGGCATCCTCTATATTGGCTGGCTGGGGAGTTATTTTATTTCGCTGCGAAATATTCCTGATGGGTTGTGGTGGACCATGTTGGTCATTCCCACCATCGGTCTGGCCGATGCGGGCGCTTATTTTGTGGGCAGCCGTCTGGGAAAACACCCGCTCGCACCGCTGATCAGCCCAAAAAAAACCTGGGAAGGTTATATTGGCGGTATCGTAATTGGCACCCTGGGCGGCGCGGGGTTGGGGGCATTATGGGGGCTGATGGCGCCAGCCATCACAGCGCAGCGCGGTTTGATCATGGGGCTGGTTTTATCTGTTTTCTCGATCATGGGTGATCTTGGCGAAAGCATGATTAAACGCCAGTTTAATATTAAAGATTCAAGTCACATACTCCCAGGCCATGGCGGCATCTTCGACCGGATCGATTCCTGGTTGTGGGCAGCCCCCATCGGCTTCTATTTGATCATCTGGCTGTGGTGACCCTGGCGGATTGCCAGCCGTAGCCGATCCATTCATCCTGAGGAGGCAAAATGAAACACTCCAAGCCAACGCGTAACCTTGCCCTTGATCTGGTGCGTGTAACGGAGGCGGCCGCCCTGGCTGCCGGACGGTTTATGGGACGCGGAGATAAAATTGCCGCGGACAAAGCATCGGTTGATGCCATGCGGCTGGTTCTAAACGAAGTTGAGATGGATGGCATCATTGTGATTGGTGAAGGCGAAAAAGATGAAGCCCCCATGCTTTATAACGGCGAGCATCTTGGCAACGGCGAGCCGCCAGAGGTGGACATCGCTGTAGATCCCATAGACGGTACGCGCCCGTTGGCTCATGGCCTCTATAACTCGATCTCGACTGTAGCCCTGGCCCCGCGCGGCACTATGTTCAACCCTGGTCCTTTTGTATACATGGATAAAATCGCCGTTGGACCAGAGGCGCGCGATGTCATCGATATCAACGCATCGGTCAGCGACAACCTGCATGCCGTTGCCCGGGCCAAAGGCATGGATGTTGAAGACCTGACCGTCGTCATCCTGGACCGCCCGCGGCACGCGAATCTGATCGCTGAAGTACGCCGTCTCAATGCCCGCATCCGGCTGATTCCGGATGGCGACGTGGCCGGCGTTTTGATGACAGCCATTCCAGAGACCGGTATTGACATTCTGATGGGTGTAGGCGGTACTCCTGAAGGCGTGCTTGCAGCCTGTGCGCTGCGTTGCCTGGGTGGAAATATGCAGGGGAAAATTTTCCCGCGAAACGATGAGGAACGCCAGAAAGGCATCGATCTGGGTTACCAGCTCGACAAAGTGCTCAAACTGGAAGATTTGGTTTCTTCTGAAGACACTTTTTTTGCCGCCACCGGCATTACCGGCGGCGAATTACTGCATGGCGTCTCTTATACTGGGGCCGGTGCCACAACCGAAAGTATTGTCATGCGCGGATTGACCGGCACCGTGCGCCGTATCAACGCGCAACACAGCTTCGCCAAACTTTCCCGCATCAGCGAAATTCATTACTAAACTTTACTAAATGAATCAAACAAGGCGCTGGTAATTACCGGCGCCTTGTTTTCTGATTTGAGGAAGGGACTTCTACTTGATTTCGAAGGACACGCTGGCATCAGCGGTGATGAGCAGCTGGCCGGCCGCCACAGGCACCTGACCCGAGCTCGACATCGCCGCACCGCCCTTGCCTTCATAAACTGGGGCAGGAGAGCCAGAGTTGTAAACGCTGACTGAAATCAGCTTGCCAAGTTCGACGCCAGAGATTCCGGCAATTTCTTCGGCACGAGCCCGCGCATCTTTGAGCGCCAGTTCACGGGCCTGTTTTTCAGCGGCAGCGCGGTCGGCTACATCGAACGAGATGCTGTTGATGCTGTTGGCACCCGACCGGACGACTGAATCCAGCACCTGGCCAAGTTTATTCAGATCGCGTACCGTCACATTCACGGTATTCTCGACCACATACTCCGTGCCGGTAGATTGACCGTTCTGGTCGTAGTTTTGCTGCGGATAAACATTGAAGGCACTTGTCTGGATATCCTGATCGGCCACCCCAAGCTCCTTCAATTGCGAGGCGATCTCGGCGGACTTGCTATTGCTCTGGTTGAGCGAATCGCTTAAATTGGCCGTTTGAACGCGAACTCCGATGTAGATGTAAGCCAAATCAGGCACGATGTAAACCTTTCCCTGGCCGGAGGCGCTCAATTGGCGGGGGTAAGGATTTAAAGAATTGGTCGCAGAAGCCGGCGAGCAGGCGCTCAAAAGACCTGCGACGAGGATAACAATAACAGCTAAGGTAATGTACTTGTACATGGTTCTTCTCCTTTGGTTTCCAATTACATACTAGACGAAAATTGTTTCAAATAGTTCCCTGTTTTCAAGAAAAAGGTGGACAGGCCTGTCGTAGACCGTCCACCTTATCAACCAAACGTTAAGTGTCAAGGCAAGTATTCTATTTTTACCCTGCCAAACACATTTTCCAGCGACAGGACGATATCGGCTCTGCCGCTGGCGGCCTCAGGCGAAAGGATCTTGTCGCCTTCCCGCAGAAAATCCTGCGGAAAATCTTTTCCCACAATGACCGTATCCATGTTGAATTCAACCGGCACGCCGCGCGGTACCCGAACGATCAATTCGCCGAAAATGACCCCGGCTTTTCCCGTAAAACGGCCATTGGATGGCAGCGTGATGACTGTCCTGCCAAAGATGTTTTCCGTTTCCAGTGCCGAGGTTTTGATGGCACGCAGATCCAGGTTTTCCACGCCGGCAATCAAGGTCAGGTTGAGATCTGTGGGAATGGAGCTGTTTACTTTCAAATCCGTCTGCTTGTCATTTACTGACCCAAAGACCGGCATGCGTGTATTGGACGCAGGTTGCAGTTCGTACCGGCCTTCGCCGCCATTAACAGAATAACTCTCCTTTGCTCTCACCTGGTTGGGCATAAAAACTGTGCCGGAGATTAACTGGCTGCTTTCAGCCCCGCCGGCAATGTTCGCATTCCCCGTAAGAATTGTAAGAATCACCGATGCGCTTTGAGCGCCCTGCAAGGGCTGGTTAACTTCAATGGGAGCTGTTGCCGCGCTGCCAGGTGCTGCAAAACCGATCCAGACCATGCCAGCCACTAGGGCCACTGCCAAAAGCACGATGAGAACTGCGCCGAGTGTTGATGTCCGACCCTGCATCATTAAATCCAGACCCGCTGCCACAATCAACACCGGCCACAGGCGCAGCAACAAATCCAAACCGCTCCAGGGCAGCTGGTTAAGGTTGCCTGCCAAAAGGACGCCTCCCAGCCCAACCAGGATCACCGCACCAACCCAATTCTTTCCCTGATAAATGTGATCCAATCCGCTGAGGATGAATAACACCGGCCAGTATTTCGCAACATAGTCCCACAGATTGCCAGGTAGAGTATTCATGTTGGTCATCAATAACACCACCCCAAAAGCAATCAGCATCAACGGCCAGAAAAGGCTGTGCCGGGTTTGAATTCGTTTCTCTTCCATGGTATTTTTCTCCTTCACCCAAGAATCCCGGATTACGATTTCCGCATAGCCTGCCAGACCAGCAGCAAGCCGCCGCCAATCAACAGCACCGCCCATACTACGCTGGTGACTTCAAAGGATGAAATCAACACGATAGCTGCAATCACCGCCAGGGCAACCGCGGGGTACCATGCCCACGTCAGTTTTCGACCTGTGGTCCGCTCTGGCAACAAAGCCACCATGGCAAAGGTCGCTGCCATGCCCAAAAGGAAAACCCAACCGCTGTCAAAGTTATGAATATTGTCCAGCACACTCACCAGTGCCAGGGTAGCCATCACGCCAGCAGGAATTAATGCCCACCAATTTAATGGACTAAGCGCATATACGGCGAAGAAAGCCGCACTGATCCCACCCAGAATGATTAACCCGCTAATCCACTCTGCTGCAGTTGGCGCCACCGTGGAAAGGACAATGGTCGCGCCGATTCCCAAGAGGATCACGCCAGGAATGGCCGCCCACCAGCGGCGGCGGTCCTGAAATAAAACATACAGAAATCCCGCGCCGGCTGCGGCAAATAAAATACCCCAGAAGATACCCCCGATTTCCCAACCGGTAAGCGTTTGCAGCAATGCCAACGCGCCAACCAGCACCAACCCCACCCCAACCAAAACGCGCCAGGAATTTGAATTCTTCATTTTAGACTCCAATTATCAAGATCGGAAAATTCCAGCAATTACCGGATTTCAATGCCGCCCATGCCGGCTTCGATTTCGATGTCCACTTTGTTGGCTGCAGTGTCAAAATCCGGCGATTGGTAGGTATCGCCATTTTGAGGAAAGCGGGTTGTGTCGATTTTGGTGCCTGAAATTCCTGTGCGCAGGCCGATGCGGGCAGCGACCCCCTGCGGAACATTGAATTCCAGTGAAGCCATGCCCGCTTTGGCGGCCACCCGGGTCATGCCGGCACGCGATGGAAGCGTTACGCGGGTGGAACTGGCGCCGGTTTCAATGCGGAGTTGTTTGACCAATGTGTCGTTCAGGTCAAGGACCGTTTCACCAGCGCCGGTGTTGAGTTCGAGCCGCAATGGAAGATCGCGGTTAATTGCCAGATTCCAAATGAAACCTTTGAAATCCATATTGGGAAAGGGAACCAACAGGCTATCCTTAGCCATTGAAAGTCTCACCGAGACAATGCTGCCGCTGCGTGAGGTCACTTTTTCAAGACCGCCTGAAACTGTACCGTTCAGTATTTCTGCGGGCAGACTGGCCGAATTTATTGTCAATTGACCAGCGCCATGATCGATACGAATATCGGATTCACTGGCGCCTTCCAGGGGTATAGAAACCTTCTCCTCGCTGAATTCACGCTTGAAAAGTCGCGGACCCAGTAAAAACCACACGCCTGCCAGAATGAGCAGGAGTGCCCAAAAAACGCTCCAGAAATTGAAAGTGAAAATATTGAGGGTATTCATCAAAAGCAAAACGCCAGCCAGCAGAACAATGAAACCCCAAAAAAGACGGTTGCGTCGCATCATTTTCTCCTCGACCTATCTGAATAAGAACTACTTTCGCCAAAATGCCCGGACGAGCAGCCACAGGCCGGCTACAATTACAAGCACCGGCCAGTAAGGTCCCAACCAGGTCAGTCCACCAAAAAACGAAGCAAAAATGACAAAGAGAATGAGGCTGGTGGCTATTTCATTCAGTCCACGATTTATGCGGCCGCGTTCGCTTCCCATAATGCCAGCCAAGACATCGCCAACACCAGCACCGCCCGGAAGAAGAGCCCAGGCATAAGCCCAGGAGAGGTAATTGCCAGTCATGGTGTTGACCATCAGGATGCCGCCAACCGTGGCAACAATACAGGCTGGTACCATCAGATTTGCATCACGGGTAATAAGCCCCAGCAGCAGTAAAAGTGCCGCCGCGCCGAGAATGATCATCGGCCAGGTTTCAAACTGCTGAGCCCAAATCCGCAACGAAGGTACAATCTGTACGGCCAGCAGCCAGATGCCGACGAGCAGGATAATCGATCCGAAAGCCAAACCAGAACGTTGTTTCGTTTCCATGTCATCAAGCCCTTTCAAAGATTTGTTTCGTTTCATTCGCCAGGTACGTTGACCTGCATCTATCCATACGGGAATGTTTTTTTTAAGTTGTTACGCCACAATTACTTTACCAATAATCCCCGGGGTTTCGCACTAGACAAAAGTAGGGAATGGTACTGCCTGAATTAATAGCAAATCCCGTAACAGGTGTGCTATACTTGCGCCTGTTAATTGGTTGCGGTCACCCGCTCGACCGGGTGTTTTTTTTCGAAAGAAGCTGGATGATGCGTTGGGTTCGCGATTATCAGCCGGAGCCTGAAAGAGGAAGACTTTTTCGCACGGCATTGATCATTACTGTGGCAGGAAATATCCTGCTGGCAGTTGCCAAGGGGATTGCGGCTGCCATTTCAGGCAGCGCCGCGCTGTATGCCGATGCAGCCAATTCGGTATCGGATGTTGCCTATTCACTCCTGATGGTGTTAGGTCTGTGGGTGGCGCAGCGCCCGCCAGATATCAGCCACCCGCAAGGGCATGGCCGTTTCGAACCCCTGGTGGGTTTGATGGTAACATTTTCGATGGCATTCGCTGGGTATCAAGCAGCCCATAATTCCATTGCACGGTTCATCGCTGGCGGCCAAAAAATTGAATTGGGATTGCCAGTCTTCGTATTGGTGATGGCGGCACTAATAAAAGCTGGCATGTTTGTTTCCATCCGCCGTATTGCCAAAAAAGTCAACAGCCCCACCCTGTCCACCACTGCCGCCGATAATTTAAGCGATGTAATGACATCCATGGCCGCGTTTATCGGGATTGTCGGTTCATCTTTCTGGTCTCTGTTGGATCCAATTGCCGGTCTGATTGTTGCAGCCTGGATTTTCCGGGCTGCCTTCAACGCGGCGCGAGAAAACCTGAAATTTCTAACCGGTGCCGGTGCGAGCGAGGAATTGCGGCAGCAGATTGTCGAAATCGCCGAATCGGTACCTGGCGTTATCCGCGTGCACCATACAATGACCGATTACGTCGGTCCCAAATTGATGGTGGATTTGCACATCAACCTGGACAGTAACATTACTTTGAGTGAAGCGCATTTAATTTCAGATGAGGTCAGCCGGCGTCTGCAGGCACTCCCCGATGTCGATCGGGCATACGTCCACATTGAACCGGACGATTGGGAAGAATAAACCGTATCCGCTAATAATTGCATACCAACGGTCAGGTCCCCTTGGTCAACTCAAGTCAGGTTGAATGCCTTTTACTGGACGGCCTAACTGGCACGGATGTTGCTTAGTAACCAGTAGCCTGGCAATCAACCCAGGGCTTTGATGTATAATCACCTCAACCAGCACTCAGGACCGGATTGGATACGACCTTGTTTGATCTTCTTTTTCATCCCCTTTCACTGGCCGCCGGTCAGGAACAAAGCAGCCTGCCTGGATTGTTCATATCACAATCGCCGCGCAAAGCTTCCCGCAACCGCAACGGCGATATTCTGCTGATCCTGCTTGGCCTTGATGGTAATTCTCCGCTGCCAGCGCCTGCTCAAGAAAGCCTGTTGCTGCACACAGCCGAGGTATATTACCGCTCACAGCATTCGGTGACCTCGGGTTTACGCGAAGCCGCAGATTCTGTGAACGAATTCCTGCTGGAGCGCAATCTTAAGACGGCCCGCGAAGGATTGCAAGCTGCTGGCATTTTGACCTTTCTGGTCATTCACAAAGATCAAATACTGCTTGCCCAGGCCGGCCAGGCAAGCTCTTTTATTATCTCTGGCTCCCGGGTCGATGTAATTAAAGATGCCAGCCTGGGACGTGGCTTAGGGCTGAGCCGGACCTCAACCCTGCGGTTTTACCAGCCAGGCTTAGGTCCTGGCGATTTACTATTGGTCAGTCCCTACCCGCCGCCGGCGTGGTCGCCAGCCGTGCTTTCGAATCTGAATCAATTGGGCGGCGAAGCCATCCGCCGCCGGTTGACCGGGCAAAGCGGCCCCGATTTACAGGCAGTGATCCTCCAGATACAACCCGGGTCTGGCGAAGTGCGTCCCCTGCGCGGTCAACCGCCGCAGAAAATTGAGCCAACAGCCGTCAACAATCCTTTGACAACCGTTCCGGCAGCCGATATTCCAATCGCGCCAGCTGCGGCACCGCCCCTGCCGTATGAATATTCTTCCGAATCAACTTCATCCGGTGTTTCAAGTGAAGTTGATGCATCATTGGATGGACTGGAACTGCCTCCGGAAGAATCCATAGCAACCATTCACCGCCAGGTTGCGCCTCCTGTTGCACAAACAACGCCGCCGGCTGCAGCCGCCGATGTACCTCGTACCGCCCGTGAACGCCGCAAAGCTGCACCTGCCACGCTTAATCCGGCCACGCGCCGGCGGATTTCCGGAATTTGGAAGGGTTACAACGCCTTCAGATCGCGCGTTGGGCAGGCTGTCAAAACATTTACATTGCGAATGTTGCCCAACAACGGCGACCAACGCGGTCTTTCTACAGCTTCGATGCTTTTTATTGCCCTGGTTATTCCGCTGGTGGTCGTTGCACTGGCAATGACGGTTTATTTCCGCAGCGGCCGAGGCGAGCAACACGCCACCTACCTGGTACAGGCCGAAAAATTCATTCAACAGGCCGGCGAACAGACTGACGCTGCCCTGCAGCGCGCCAGTTGGGAACAAGCGCTATATTGGATCAAACAGGCTGAAAACTACGGCCGTTCCGATCAATCGGTGGCTGACCGCGATAAGGTGCAGGCAGCGTTGGATTCGTTGGATGGAATCACCCGCTTGAATTTGCAACCTGCCCTGTCGGGTGGCTTTGGATCGCCGGTCAATATTACCCGCATCGTCACCTCGAGCACTGACCTGTATTTGCTGGATTCCAGCCAGGGACGCATTATGCGCCTGTTTTTGACCGGACAGGGTTATGAAGTGGATCCGAAGTTTGATTGTTCGCCTGGCGAAAAAGGATCCGTGATCATTCGACCGTTGATCGATTTGGTTGCCGTCCCGCTCACCAATTCGCACAAGGCAACTGTAATGGGCATCGACGATACCGGCAATTTGCTCTTGTGCGGCCCAAATATCACCGCCTCCAACCAGACCACCCTAAAGCCCCCAGACAATGGATGGGGACAGATTGTCTCCATTGCCTACAGCCAGAATGTTCTTTATGTACTGGATGTCAAAAACAATGCCGTCTGGCGTTACGATGGCACCGATCTGATCTTTCCTGACATGCCGCGGCTCTTTTTTGACCGTGAAGTGCCCGTCATGGCGGATGCCATCGATTTGACCATCTACCAGGATGATCTGTATCTACTGCACCAGTCCGGTCAAATGAGCCGCTGTACCTACAGCAATTTCGACTTCTCGCCGACCCGCTGCACCGATCCTGCTCCCTACGAGGATGCGCGGGCGGGCCGCGAGCAGAACCCGGTTGCCTTTAGCGATGCGCAATTTATGCATCTGCAGGTTACCCAGCCGCCTGAAGCCTCCCTTTATATTTTGGATGGCAAGAAAGGCCCGGCGATCTATCAGTTCAGCCTGCAGCTTTACCTGGCAAAAGTACTCCGGCCCGCGGTGAATGCCGATTTCACCTTGCCAAACCAGGCCGTGACGGCTTTTGCGGTCACACCGGGCCGTCTGGCCGTTTTCGCTTTTGGCAACCAGCTTTATTACGCCTCATTGCCATGAACCTGGAATTGCAGGCTAATCTTCCCGGCGATGGCTTGCTGGCGCTGGTGGGCAGCGGCGAATACCTTCCCGGTATGCAGCCGGTCGACCGCTGGCTGATGGATTGGCTGAAGCAGCCTGCCAATGTGGTCTGCCTGCCCACGGCAGCCGGCACCGAAGGCGATGAACGCATCGGTTATTGGAATCAGCTGGGCATTGAGCACTTCCAGAACCTGGGTGCAGCCACAGTACAAGCCCTACCGGTCATCGACCGCGATTCTGCCAATGTCGCAGCTTACGCAGATCAAATACGCGCTGCCAATTTTGTGTATCTTTCGGGCGGAAAACCCGCCTATTTGTGGGAAACGCTGGTGAATACGCCCGTCTGGCAGGCAATCGAGTCGGTCCTTGCCGGCGGGGGCGTGGTAGCGGGCTGCAGCGCTGGCGCCATGATATTCGGAGAACGCGTACCACGCGGTCAGAATCCGTTCAACCTGCAACCATCCTTTGCCTATTTGCCCAACAGCATCGTCATGCCGCACTTTGACGAATTGCCTGGTTTCTTAAAGAATGCCATCCCACTGCTGGTCCAAAAATACCTGCTGGTCGGAATTGAAGGCGATACCGCGCTGATCTGTTCAAAAACGGGCTTCCAGGTGCGCGGCCGCAGTTGCGTCACTTTGGCGCGTAAAAACCAACAAAAGAAATACTGCCAGGGCGAAGTTCTGCCTGGTTAATCGCGATGATTTCCCCGTTTTTCCAACCACGCCAATAATTGTTCCACCGGCCAGGCATTGATAATCTGATCCGGTTCCAACCAGGCGCGCCGGGTTGCACTGATGCCATATTCAATCAGGTCCAACTGGTCGGGGGCGTGCGCATCCGTATTTAGGCTGAGCAGAATGCCCATTTCAGCCGCCCGCCTCGAATACACCTCATCCAGATCGAGGCGGGAGGGATGGGCATTGATTTCCAATGCAACACCCGTTTCCTTTGCTGTACCCAATACCTGGTCCCAATCCAGATCAGCCCCTTCACGGTTTGGCAGCAGCCGACCGGAAGGATGCCCGATGATATCCACATGCGGATTTCGCATGGCCCGTAACAGACGTTCGGTGATTTGTTCGCGTGGTTGGCGTAGGCTTGAATGCAGCGATGCCACGACCACATCCAATTCAGCCAGCACATCGTCGGAATAATCCAGGCTGCCGTCGGCGTGAATTTCAACCTCGGCTCCCTGCAGCAGCCGCAAGGAATTGCCCATTTTCTCCTGCACGCTGGCAATCTCCGCCCGGCGCTCGTGCAGTTTTTCCACCGACATGCCCCCTGCCACCCCCAGGCTGCCGGAATGATCGCTGATCGCCAATACCTTCAAACCCCGATCGCGGGCAGCGGCCGCCATTTCGGCAATGGTGGCTGCGCCGTCGCTCCAGGTTGAATGGACATGCAGGTCGGCAACCAGGTCCGATCGTTTCAAAAGGTGCGGCAGCTTGCCAGCCAGGGCAGCCGCGATTTCGCCGCGGTCCTCGCGCATTTCAGGCGGTATCCAGGGAAGCCCCAAGGCTGCATATACGCCATTTTCGTCGGCAAAGAACCTTTCGCTGCCATCCTCGCTGCTAATGGACTGTTCCGACAGTGAAAGACCCTTTTTTTGAGCCAATTCGCGCAGCCTTACATTATGCTCTTTGGACCCCGTGACGAACTGCAGCAAGGTGCCGAAGCGCTCGGGGGGTTGGATCCAGAGCTGCATATTAATCCCGCCTGTTGTTTCGATGCTGGATTTGTTTTCCCCCTGGCCGACAATGCGTTGTACTTCGGGGTGATGGATAAATGCTTCCATGATGGGCTGCGTATCGCGGGCAGCCGCGACAAAATCCAGGTCTCCGATTGTGATTTTTCGCCTGCGCAAACTGCCGGCGGCTTCCACCTGCTCGATCCCGGGCAATTTACGCAGCCAATCTACCCAACGCAGCGCAATGGGCAAGGCCACCCCCAGCGGCAAGCGTTTGCTCCGCCGCCCCAAAGCTTCCAGACCCGCCAATATGCGCGTTTCGGATTTCTCGCCCATGCCGGGTAACCCGCGCAATTTGCCAGCCCGGGCGGCCGTTTCCAGGTCGGCTAGGGAGGTGATCCCGCCTTGCTTCCAAAACATGGCAGCTTTTTTGGGTCCGACGTCCGGCACTTGCAGCAAATCAACCAGGGTCGGGGGTACTTCCCGCTCCAATTTTTCCAGAAACTCAAGCTTGCCGGTGGTCAGCAATTCATCGATCTTTTCGGCAATGGCTTTGCCAACCCCCGGAATTTCTAGCAGTTTGCCTTCGTGATGTACAGCTTCAACATCGGCGCCCAGGTTGCGGATGTTCTCCGCCGCCCGGCGGTAGGCCAGCGTTTTATAGATGATTTCGCCCTTGATTTCTGATAGATCGGCGATGCGATCAAAAATAGCGGCAATTTCTTCATTATTCATGTGATTATTATACACAACAGCCGTCATAGAGGATGTCAGGTAAAATGGTGCTATCCCTATGGAGGCAAGCATGACGATGTATGACTCGATCGAGCAACCGGTCTTGCTGCTGGACGAAACCCGCGCGCGTGCAAATATCTCGTTCATGGCCGAAAAAGCTGCCCGGAATGGCGTGCGTTTCAGACCGCATTTTAAGACCCACCAATCCGCAGAAATCGGCACATGGTTCCGGCCTTACGGCGTGACCGCCATCACGGTTTCATCGGTCGACATGGCCGAGTACTTCGCCAGCCAGGGGTGGGATGATATCACCATCGCCTTTCCGGTCAATCTCCGCCAAATCGACAGATTGAACGCACTGGCGCAACAGATCCATCTGGGTTTGCTGGTCGAATCAGCCCAAAGCGCGTCATTTCTGGCACAACGGTTGAAAGCTTCCGCGGATATCTGGATCAAAATGGACGTCGGTTCCGGACGGACTGGTATTCCTTTTAATAGTCCTGAAAAGATTTTCCCAATCCTTGACAGTCTGAAATCAGCGCCATGGCTTACCGTACGCGGACTGTTAACGCATGCCGGGCACACTTACGGTGCCGGGTCGCGGGAGGAAGTCAACCGGATTTATGAGGAAACCCGGCAAAGACTGGCATTGGTTCGCGCCTTTGTACAACCAGCCTCGCAGACAGCATTGGAAATTTCTGTTGGCGACACGCCTGCCTGCACCTTGGTGGAGGATCTTAAAGGCGTGGATGAAATCCGGCCAGGGAACTTCATCTTTTATGATGCCGAACAATATTTATGGAATACATGCCTGGCTGACCAGATTGCCGTTGGGATAGCTTGCCCGGTTGTGGCAATCCATCCTGAGCGGGAGACAGTCATCGTTTACGGCGGCGCCATCCACCTGAATAAGGACTTCACCAGTTACCAGGGAGAGCGTGCCTATGGCCTGGTTGCGCTTCCGACGCCTACAGGTTGGAGCGAACCTTTGCGAGGTGCCTATGTCAGCTCGCTGTCACAGGAGCATGGATTGATTCATATTCCCCAAGCATGGCTGGGCCAGATCCAGGTCGGCGGGCTGCTTGTCATCCTGCCTGCGCATTCTTGTCTGGCCGTATCCGCGCTTAAGCGCTACCTGACCCTGGACGGCCGTCCAATTGCAACAATGAATTGTTAGGCCAGATCTGATCCGGAGCTCAAACACCAATATGTGTTTACATCAGGTACAGCGGAACGGGCGTGAAGACCAGGATGAACACAATCAATCCCATTGCGGCCAGCCATTTGCGGCGGCTGTCCAGGGTTGTGATCTGGTCCAGGGGTTCAGCATAAGAACGGCCCACCAGGAAGAAAATGAGCACAGCCCACAACCACCAGCCGTTCCAGAAGAATCCCAGGATGCCCAGGAATACCAGGATGAAAGGCAGAATGCGCCGGGCCGTTTTTTGGCCGAATAGCACATAAAGCAGGTGACCGCCGTCCAGCTGGCCGGCCGGGATGAGGTTCATGGCGGTCACCAACAAACCGCCCCAGCCCGCCCAGGCAACCGGGTGTACCGTCACATCCAGACCCCCGTAAGGCAGCGGCCGGGCGGTGAAGAAATACCGCAGCCAGTAAACCATCGGCGTTACATCGCCATAAGTAGCGGGTGCTGGCAACAATTGACCGAATCGCAAATATTTTATCAACAGGTACAGGATGGAATTGCCTTCCATCATATTGCCCACCGCTGCATTCGCGGACGGCTGTGTGGGTAGCGCGTTGATATGCGAGAGCGATAATCCGATGAGCAGGACGGGAATAGCCACAATGATGCCGGCTAAAGGCCCGGCGATGGCGATATCCAACAACTGGCGGCGGTTGCGCGGCAGCTGTGTCATGTTGATAAAAGCGCCCAGGGTGCCAAATGGACTGATCGGCCAGTGCAGCGGCAGAAAATACGGCAGGCTGACATGAATACCATGCAGCCGCGCCGCGAAGTAATGGCCAAATTCATGTGCCGCCAGGATGGCAATCATGCTGATTGCGAACGGCCAACCTGCTTTAAATATTGCCAGGACCTGTAAGAGGGGCTCCTTGGGCAATGCTTCCGTCATCCCCAACACACCACCCGTGTAGATGACGCTGATCAATGTGAGGATGAAGAAGATCAGGTTGATGACCGGGCTGCCGGTATTAATGCGCGGAACGCCGCGAACCAGGTAAACAGCCTGCCGGTCGCCGTCCCAACGAAAAAGCGGGGTTAATTTGTAGCTTTTTACCGTTTCAGCCAGTTGATCATAGGCCGCTGCCGAATCTGAATTGAGCAAATGGCCGTGATAACGCACCACATAATCCTGATCGCCGCGGCCAATGGTTATGTCATCGATAATAAAAATGCGCCGCACCAGCGCATCCAGAACGGAATTATCCACCTCAGGTGGTGTACTCATAAGTTCTCCTATTGCCATTTTCGCCGAATACGTGCATGCCACACCATTAATCATCAGGCAGGAATGGATGGGAGTCGAACCCACCACGGCCCGCAACGCGACCCGTCACCGGTTTTGAAGACCGGGGAGCCCACCGGAACTCATCCACTCCCGCCAGTAAGGATAACCCAGCCAATAAGGATTGTAAAGTAAAAAGATTCTACAGGATGGTTAGACGGGCATCATCCGCTTACAGGATTGGTCCAAATATCTGCCGGATAAAATTGGTAATGGAGCCGGAATTGACAATCAACAAATAGACCGCCGCAAGGAACAGGACGATCAGGGCAATCGACAGAATGGCGCCGGATGCGCTGGTGGCAAATTTGAAAAGAATTAATATGATCACCAAAACCACGGCGGTAACCGCGGCAAACACCAAAATATAGGACAGCCAAACTGGCATCGTGGCTGGCATAAAAGGAATGGGAGGCAGATAAGGCATTCTCATATAGACCATCCTTCTCTAATGATTATCTTAATCATAGCCATTTTTCCGTGACTGGCAAGACCATAATGACCTCCTCTTGTTTTGCCTGGTATAAACTTTCCCATCCTCCATCAATAAACCTGCTTCTCCGCACAAGGTTGCGAACTTTAATGATTAACAATATTGACAAAAACAAAAATCACCTCTTGCATTCTAAAAAAAACGGACTATACTACGATGCTGTTGTCCAAAATTGGACAACCAGACACCGATTAAAAAGGTTGAAAAATGGAAGAAATCGATATTCTTGAAACAGAGCCTCCTGGAGAAGACAAACCCCCCAGTATGCCTCCGCGACCGGTTCGCGCCTGGCGGGTAGCAGTGATTGCCAACATGAAGGGGGAAACCAAGCTGCCCCAGGATGCACCAGCCGATGCCGGCGCGGAATTTGACCGTAAAGAAACAATCCAGGCGATTCAAACCGCCATTGAATCAGACGGCCATTACACAAAATTCCTTTCGGCCGACGCCAATTTACCCTTCGCACTACGCGATTTTAGCCCCGACATCTGCTTCAACATTGCCGAAGGTATTTGCGGCGATGGACGCGAAGCGCAGGTGCCCGCGCTGCTTGAAATGCTGCACATTCCCTATACAGCCTCGCGTGTGCTGGCCAATGCGGTTGGTCTCGATAAGACCATGACCAAACGGATCTGGCGAGAGCAAGGTCTGCCCACCGCAGCCTTTCAAGAATTCTCCAGTGCGGATGAACCGCTCAACCCGGGGCTACGCTTCCCGATGTTCGTAAAACCAGCCCGCGAGGGTACGGGCATGGGCATGGACTCTGGTGCGATCGTTTACGATGAAGGTGCACTTCGCCACCGCGTGGCCTGGGTGGTGGATAGCTACCAACAGCCGGCATTGGTGGAAGAATTCCTGCCTGGCCGCGAATTTACCGTGGCAGTGATGGGACGGGCAGACGCCGCGTCCTTCAGCCGCCACCCGGAATGGTATGACGGGGATGGTTTCCACCGCTTCCCCATTCTGGAAGTCGACAATGCTTCCTCCGTCACGCCTGGCATCTACGGCTACAAAGCCAAAACCCTTCACACTGGCGAAGCCGGCGTTCCCGGTTTTCTTTGCCCGGCGATGGTGGAACCGCACCTGGCTGAAAAGCTGCAATCGCTGGCCATTCGTGCTCATTTAGCGCTAGGCGCGTTTGACGTGTCACGAGTCGATTTTCGCCTAGATTCCGAGGGAAACCCGCGCCTGCTGGAAATTAACACGCTGCCAGGTCTGACGCCCGATTTTAGCGACCTGTGCGTCATTGCCGGCGCTGAGGGCATTTCCTACACCGATTTAATCCTGGAGATCCTTGATTTGGGCGCATCCCGCCACGGAATGCTGCCCGAGCGCGGCCAGGAAGAGGAAAAACCTCTCCGCGTGCCTGCCTTGATGCACATGCTGCCGTCCATGGCGACCATGATGCTGAACTGACCTGACCCAAATGAACAGCCCGCTGCAAAGGCAGCGGGCTGTTTTATTTTGCCTTCCGGCTTTTAACCAGGATCGATCTTACCTAAAATAGAAACGGCAACCACCTCACCAGCACAGGTGCCAGCGCAAGCATGCCAAAGCCCGCGGCTGCGCCAAACACCAACCCAGCCAGGATATCGGTCAGATAATGGACGCCGGTGGAAACGCGGGCCAAGCTGACCAAAGGTGCCCAGGTGAACACCATCCAACCAAACCAGGCAGGGCCTAACCCAAGCGCCATTACAGCCAGCATGGCTGCCCGGGCCGCATGGCCGGATGGAAACGAATGAGGATCGGTTTTGCGGTAGATGGAACCCCACTCGCCTTCTGGACGCTCGCGCCGGATGCTGAACTTGATCGCAAGTACCAGCACAGCTAAAACAGCCACGCCAATGGCCAGCAGCATGGCATTCCTATGCCAGGATCCCCGGGTGAATAACCAGATTATTGCCAAGCCGGCCATCCAGAACCAGGAATCGCCAGAATGGGCGAAGAATACCGCCAATTTCCAAGCCGGACCGCCATTTTGCTGCAGTCTTACCCATTGGCTAATCCGTTGATCCAAAGCCATCAATCGATGGAACATATTCTTCTGTCTTTCACTTATCACCTGCATTCATCCGAAAATGACGGCTGTTCCAACCCCCAACCGCCTGGTCATCACCACAATCCATTTTCCTCGATGATGGCTTTGGGAAAGATAGCTGAGTTTGAATTCTCGATATCTGAAGATGAAGATTATTACAATGATACAAAGGCTTATCGGAGCGGAGTATACCGCAACTCTACAAATCTGCAAACTGACCTCGGCCGGATATTTTTTACCCGCCTAGATTGTATAATCGATCCCATAAGCCATTATGGGGTTGCATACGGCTGAGCTCCATCGAATCTTCATCTCATGAAGCGATCTAAGAAAAGGTCAATGTGAAATCACGATCCTGGAATATTATCCTGGTCATCTTGTTATTATCCAGCCTGGCCCTAAGCGGTTGCCAGAAAGGATCATCGGCGCAATCTATTATCAAATCAACAGAATTTGTTCCTCGATCTGTCGAGGCTGCCAATTGCAGCGGAGGAAACCAGATTCGAGCTATCCGCGCCGAAGACCAGAATACCGTAAAATTCCAATTATGTTCTCCCGACAGAACTTTTCCATCCAAAGTCGGTGCCGCCGCTTTTTCAATTCAAGATGAAGCAGTCCTTTCAGAAACACAGGGAGATATCGAGAAAATAAGTAATGCCGCCAACGGTACCGGGCCATTCAAAATTGCATTAACTACCCCTGACAGCTTGCGGCTTGAAAAACGAACTGACTATTGGGGTTTGCCGGTTCGCCAGCGGACGATAACCTTTTCATGGCAAAGTGAAGCCAATCAACGGCTGCTCAACTTGAGTCTGAGGCAGATCGATGCTATCAGTGCCGTCCAACCGGACGATGTAAATTCCATCCGGTTGGATACCTATTTAAAAGTAGCCGAAGCGCCGGTTGTCAGCACCATCTATGTGGGGTTGAACAACACCCTTGCACCGTTTGATAACACTGCCATCCGGCAAGCCTTCGCTTCGGCGTTTAACCGCCAAAAAATCACGGATGATTTTTTTGGTCCCTCGGCAGTTACCGCCGATCAACTAATCCCGCTGGCATTTGATTCAGGGCGAACCAGCACCCTGCGCTGGTACGATTACGACTCGAAGCAAACCGCCAATCTTCTGCAGCAGAACGGCTTTGATTTCAATCAAACCATCACCCTTTCATTTGACGCGACCCCCAGTGGTTTGATCACAAACCCGAATGAGTTAGCCCAGGAACTGGCGCTTGAACTAAAGGATGCCGGGGTGACGGTCGGACTCAACCCCCTCAGTACAGCCGATTTTAACCTGGCTCTGAAAGATGGCAAATTGGGCTTATTCTTTGCGGCGTTCAAACCGGATTATCCTGATCCGGACAGCTTTTTTGAAACCTTCTTCTACCACGATAACCCCTTGATCGGGAAGACCGATCCGGCCCTGGTCGCCGAGATCAATGCATCCCGCTCCACCAATGACCCCAAGAGTTTACAGGCCAGCTTCGACAATATCAACCAATGGATCAAGCAGCAAGTGCCATTGGTTCCCCTGGCCTACGCCAACGAAGTGTATGGTTTTCGCGCCATGGTCGGCAGCGTAATTATCGGTGCCTTTGGCGAAAACCTTCCTGAAATGACCACCTCCAACCAGAGCCTAAATTTTCTGCAATCTTCCGCCCCCGCCGCCCTCTGGCCTGTCAATTTCAGCCAGGAGGATACTTTACGAATCAGCCGCCTGGTGTTCGACTCGCTCACCTCCTTTAACCTGGCGGAATTAAGCCTCAAAACCGGCCTGGCTGACTCCTGGTCGTCCAATTCCGATTTCACCGAATGGACATTCCTGTTGCGCTACGATGTTTCCTTCGAAAACGGTTCAATGTTAGACGCAAACGACGTGGTGGCCTCATTTGCCGCCCAGGCTGATGCCAGCGATCCAAATCACCGCTCCGATATATCTTATGATTATTACCGCAGGTACTTTGGCAACTTCATGAATCTTCCCTGATTGATTAAGGCCTGTTTTTCCGCGGCGGTCTTTGGACCGCCGTTTTTTTGCCAAACTTCGCCGGTTTTTTTGGATCGGTTAACAGATCTTGACTCCTCAGCTATATAATTGGGATAATAAATCAGACGAGACTGGAACCTTTCTTTAAGTTTCGGCGTCTCAGAACTGATGGAAGAACGATCACATATCTATTGCCTATACGCATGATAATAAGGGTAATGTCATGAAATCCATCCCCGGGAAAATTGATAAGAAACGTTTACCTTTAAGCAGAATATTCTTCAGCCTGATCATCATTTTGATGTTAATCAGTTCAGGCTGCAATTTACCCGTGATCACCCGCACAGCCACGCCGACCGTACAGTCTGCAACTCCGGTTGCGGTGACTGCCGCCAAACCGCTGCCGGCTGCAGTGGTGGAAACGGATCCGCTGCCTAACAGCGATCTGACGGCAAATGGCGCCGTCACCGTTTTTTTCAATCAACCGATGCAGCGTTCCTCGGTGGAGGGCGCACTGCATACCGAACCAGCTCTGGCTGGCAAATTTGAGTGGCCGGATGATTCCACCATGCGATTTATCCCGGACAAGCCACTGCCGCCTGATACATCCTTGACGGTATCTTTGGAAAAAAGCGCGACGGCCGCAAACGGTCTGGCCATGGCGGACCTGATTTCTTTTCATTACCAGACCTCGCCATTTTTAAGCGCAACCGAACGTTTACCGCGCCCGGAAAGCACTGATGTTGACCCAACTTCGGCGATTGTGGCAACTTTCAACCTGCCCGTGGTGGCGTTGGGGGAAACAACTACTTCACCGGAGGCCTTTACCATAAAACCTGCCGTGGAAGGACGCGGTGAGTGGATCAACACCAGCACATACATTTTCTATCCCGATCCTGCTCTACAAGGCGGGGTGACCTATTCCATTAGAATCAACCCAGACCTGACAAGCCAATCAGGCAGTTCTCTTTCACCCGACGTCAAATTCAACTGGTCATTCAGCACTGCCGTCCCGAGCCTGGTAAACCTCGAACCAGCCTCCGGCAGTGTAATCGGTCTGGATGCTCCCATTACGTTAACCTTTAACCAGCCCGTTAACCGCAGCAGCGTTGAAGGCGCTTTTCAGTTTTCCCCCCAGGGAGGTAGTCCAATCGCAGGCAGCTTTACCTGGAGCGATGACTCGACCAGTGTAACGTTTAAACCAACAGCGCTGCTGGATCGGGATGTTAATTACACCCTGCAATTATCCAAACAAGCCGCTGGCCTGGGCGGCACGCCGCTTAATTCGGCCGTGGACGAAACGTATCGCAGCGTTCCAGCGCTGTCAGTGGTGAAAACCGATCCACCTCAGAACGGAAACTTGCAGAATTATGGCGGATACGGCGGTTTATCCTTTTCCTTCTCATCGCCGCTGGCACAAAACCAGGATTTCGCTGAATTGGTGAAATTCGACCCGCCCATCAGCGAAAACTACTATTATTCAAGCGAAAAGTCTTTGAACATCAGCGGTTACTTCGCCCCCAGCACCGAATATGCCCTTACATTGTCAGCAGAACTGAAGGATCAATGGGGCATGCAGCTGGGGCAGGATTACATCCTGAAATTCAACACCAAAGACAGTCAGCCCTTATTGAGTATTCCCATTGTGCAATCCACAGGAAGCCGGGTTGTTTTTCTTACACCCAATGACACCCTGCTGGCAGCCAACGCCACCAACCTGCTTGCTTTGGACATCCGATCCGGCAGGGTGGATGAACTGAATTTTATTGCGGCGGCTCTTGGCAACGTCAATCCAAGTAAAGACACCCGCTGGCAGCAAACCTTGAACCTGGAAGCCAATCGCAACCAGACCATCGGGATTGAATTAACCCCCAACGGTCAATCTCTTAAGCCAGGTTTGTATGCCTTTAGCGTAAGTTCTCCGCAAATCAGGGGAACCAATGCCTCAAACAACGATTTTTTGGCGGTTTCATCCCACATTCAATTGACCCTCAAAGAAAGCATCGACGAAATCATGGTCTGGGCGGTTGATTTGGAAAAGAACCAACCCGTCAAGGGCCTGAAGATTCACATCTACGACCAAAACCAGAGCGAGGTTGGCAATAGCGATACGGATGAAAACGGGCTAGCCGCAATTCCGTTGTCGCCGAAACGCCAAATTTATGATTATCTTTTTGCCATTTCCGGAAAACCGGGAGATGATGATTTTTCTCTGGCGGTGACCAACTGGTCTGCCGGGATCAATAGTTGGGATTACGGCATTTCGACCCTCATACAGGAGCCCAAACCGGGCATTTATCTGTATACCGACCGACCCATTTACCGGCCCGGACAAACCGTTTTTCTGCGCGGCATTGTCCGCACGCCGGTGAACGGCCGTTATCAACTCCCGCCTGACGGCAATTATTCCGTGTCGCTGGTCAGCCCGTATGATCCGCTGACCGGAAACACCGCCACAATCGAACAGCAAAGCAAAACGCTCACTGCTTTTGGAACATTCAGCATGAGTTTCACCCTGCCGGAAAGCGCTTCTCCGGGGCAGTACCACTTTGAAGTTGCCGGCATGGATGCCTACCAGTATTTCCAGGTAGCCAATTATCGCAAACCGGAAATGGAAGTAAAAGTGAATTTCGACCAGCCGTCTGTGCTGGCCGGGTCCAACCTGCATGCGACCATTGCCGCAAATTATTATTTCGGCGCTCCGGCCGGCAATCTTCCGATCAACTGGACGCTTTCGCGCCGGCAAAGCAATTTTTATCTTCCCGGCGGCTACCAGGTCGGACCGATGGATACCGGCTGGTTGAATGCGTTTTACTATCCATATAGCTTTGACCAGGTTATCCTGAGCGGTCAGGCAAATACCGATGCTGCGGGAAAATATTCGCTGACGATTACTCCCGATCAGTTAGCCGGGCTCAGCCCAACCTCCCTGCAAGATTTGACGCTCGAAGCCACCATCACCGACCCGTCCAATCAACCCGTGAGCGGGCGCGGAAGCATGCGCTTGCTTCCGGCCGAGTTTGCCATCGGCATTCAGCCGGAGGCCTGGAGCAGCCAGGCGGGTGATGAATTGGGATTCAGTATCTTAACCGTGGATTGGGACCAGCAGGCTAAAGCCAATATTCCCATGACCGCGCAATTTCAAAAAATCACCTGGAAACAAAAATACAACGCGCAAATCGGCGAATTCTCAAGCGAGCCCGAATATACGACTGTCGGCAGCACCGATTTTGTCAGCGGTGCGGATGGTCAGGCACGCATCGCGTTCACGCCCACCCAACCGGGGGTTTATCAGGTGGAAGTATCAAACGGCAATGCCGTCAGCCAGGTGTGGGTATGGGTGAGCGGAGCAGGATCAGCCCCCTGGCCACAGCTTTCGAACCAGCGTTTACGCCTGTCGCCGGATGCGCAAACCTACCAACCCGGACAAACCGCACGGATTTTCATACCCAATCCGTTCTCGAGCGGTGCAATTGCGTTGATCACGGTTGAGCGGGCAAAGGTGATGCACAGCGATGTTATCTCGATAACGGGCTCAGGGTTGGACTACCAACTGCCGTTGACGGAAGATTATGCGCCTACTGTTTACGTTGCAGTCACCCTTTTAGGCAATAATGGCGAGGTTTTCGATTTCCGCCAAGGGTACACGGTAATCAAAGTCGATCCTTCTGCGCTGATTCTGGATGTGAAGCTGACAGCCGAACCCAAACAAGCCCGCCCCGGCGAAAACCTGACCCTCAATTTGGAGGTCAAAGACTCCGCAGGAAAACCAGTTCAGGGAGAATTTTCGCTGGCTTTGATTGATAAGGCTGTGCTGGCTTTGGCTGACCCGAATTCAACCCCGATCAGGGATGCCTATTATGGCGATCAACCCCTCGGCGTTGAAACCAGTCTTTCACTGGCAGCCTATGGACAGCGGCCGCTAGCCATTCCGCCCGGACGCGGCGGGGGCGGCGGGGGCGGAGACATGGGAAGCACTCCAACCGTTCGCGAGGAATTTCGCGATACCGCCTTTTGGAACGGCGAGGTTGTCACCGATGCCAACGGTCGAGCGCAGCTCAGTCTGGCGCTGCCGGATAACGTGACAACCTGGGTCGGCATGGTGCGCGGCATTACAAAAGATTCGCTGGTTGGCGAGACCGAACTGGAAATTATTTCCACGCGAGATTTATTGGTGCGGCCGGTCACTCCGCGCTTTCTGGTTGCGGGAGATCACCTCGAATTGGCGGCGCTGGTCAATAACAATACCGCTCAGAATCTCTCCGTGGATGTCAGCCTGCAACCAACCGGTTTTGTTTTGGATGAACCTGCCAGGGCGGTCCAGAGCATCCAGGTCGCAGCCGGCGCACAACAGCGCGTGGCATGGTGGGGTACGGTTGGATTCAATCAGGAAGCGGATCTGGTATTTGGAGCCCAGGGCGGCGGACTGCAGGATTTCGCCCGTCCAACCTGGGGCAAGCTGCCTGTTTTGAGCTTCACCGCACCGCAAACCTTTGGCACGGCCGGCGTCCTTTATGAAGCAGGTGATCGGCTGGAAACGGTTTCGCTTCCGCGCAGTTTCACCGCTCGCAGCGGCGAATTGCAGGTTGAATTGACGCCATCGCTGGCTGCAACTGTACTTTCGGACTTGACCATCATCGAACAGAATCGTTTCGATTTTACCGAAGCGTTGATTTCGCGCATCCTCCCCAATCTGGAAACCTACCGCGCCTTGAAGGACCTTGGAATTAGCAATTCCGTCCTGGAGGACCAACTGAGCGCGCAGGTGACTGCCGATTTACCCAAATTGCTCGCCCGTCAGAAATCGGACGGCGGTTGGGGTTGGGATGCAACCTCCCTCAGCGATCCCCAGATTTCCATCTATGCCGTCTGGGCGCTGATTCGTGCCAGAGAGGCCGGTTTTGATGTTTCCACCAAGGTCTTCAACAACGGCGTGCAATATTTACAGGCTAGTTTACTGACGCCGCAAATGTCCAGCGAAGATTTTCAACTTGACCGCCTGGCGTTTCAGCATTTCGTACTCGCCGAGGCAGGCCAAACCGCCCAGGAACCGCTAGCATTGCTGCCCTTCCGCAGCCGTCTGAATCCATGGGCAAAGGCCTTGCTGGCATTGACACTGGATAAACTGGACCCCGGTAACGCCGATACCGCCACGCTGCTCTCCGATTTGCAGGCGACCGCCTTGCGTTCCGCCACTGGCGTTAACTGGCAGGATGCGGTTGAATACCGGCAAAATTTCGTCTCGCGCAATTTAAGTACCGCAATTGTCACTTATGCACTCGCCCGCCTCGATCCAGCCAGCCCGTTATTGGTGGATGCGACCCGCTATCTGATCACCAATCGGAAGGAAATTGGCGGCTGGTCAACCAGTTATGAATCAGCCTGGGTGATCACGGCCCTGATCGAGACCATGAAAGGAACCGGTGATCTTCAGGCGAATTTCAGCTTTGGCGCAACCCTGAATGGCGCACCGCTTGCCAGCGGCGTCGCCGGGGGCGTTAACGCGCTCAATCCGGTACGCGCCAATGTGCCATTGAGCCAGTTGTTATCCGTCCCCAATGAACTGTTGATTTCCCGCCAGGCAGGAAATGGGCGATTGTATTACCGTGCCTATTTGCAAGTCAACCGGCCGGCGCAGGACGCAAAACCGGTCAGCCGGGGCATGACCCTTGAACGGCGTTATTACCAGGTAACTGGTAATTGTAAGTTGCCCGATTGTCCGGAAGTGACCAGCGTCCGTTTGCAGGCTGACACAACCGTGTGGGTGCGCCTCTCGCTGACGGTGCCATCGGATCAATACTACGCAGTGGTGGAAGATTGGCTGCCTGCCGGTGCAGAGGTACTTGACCTGAGTCTGAAGACCAGCCAGCAAAACCAAACCGATCAAGTCATCGGGCCGCAGTACAACCCGCGCAATCCGTTCAGCCAGGGTTGGGGCTGGTGGTACTTTGGAGATCCGCAGATCGGTGATGAGAATGTCACCTGGGTGGCGCCCTATCTGCCCGCCGGTACGTACGAGCTTACCTACCAGCTTGTCCCGATAACCTCCGGCGAATTTCAAGTGCTGCCAGCGCATGCCTTCATTTATTACTTCCCCGAGGTCGAAGCCACGAGTGCGGGCAGCCTACTGACCATTGCACCATAAAGACGGGGAAATCAATCCCTGTACTGGCAGGGAGGCAAGGAGTTTCTTTTCTTCCCTGCCATTATCCTGCGACCGGAGATTCTATGACCCAGAAACCTTCCTTTGATCTACAAACCGCCCATCATTTCTTTGCCGCCAACTGCTTCAATCAGGCCTGGGATTTGATCGACAAAACCGGCCGCACGCCCGAAGAGGACGATCAAATGATTCGGTTGGCGCTGGCATCGCATTACCATTGGACCCAGCGCGATGATTATTCCGCTCAAAGCGAGTCGATCGCATGCTGGCAAATTTCGCGGGTTTATGCCATTCTCGCGCAGGCTGACAACGCCCGCCGCTATGCAGAAAAATCGCTGGATGCCAGCCAAAGGGATGGAAGCCAGCCTTTTTACACCGGTTATGCGTTTGAAGCTCTGGCCCGTTCCGTGGCAGTTGCTGGAAATTCCGCCAAAACGGCGGAGTACCTCTCTGAAGCACGCGTCTGCGCCCAATTAATCCCGGGCGAAGATGAGCGGCAGGCATTGCTTGACGATCTCGCCACAATTCACCTTCCCTGAAGGCTTCGCAGGAGCTTCCAGCCCTACCATTGATGCTGCGAGCTTCAAGCAATCCCCCAGCATCGAGCAGGCGATTCAGGTTCATCACGCCGGTTTAAGTTGCAGCCAATAGCATCAAAATTGGCTCCATTTCCTGTATTTTTATGGAATGGAGCCGGATAAACGCATAATTACCCCACCTGTCAACAATTCAGGATGGAAAACACCCAGACTTGTGATATTTACCACATGACAACTCTCAAGGTGTAGGTTATACCCAAAAGTGTTGTTTTCTTCATATCTTGAAGGAGGTCGTCCCATGTGGCAAATTCTCGTCATGGTGGGAATTCTGCTATGCGCCGTCATGGCGATCAGGGCACAACGCCTGCTGGTATCAGCCCTTTGGCTGGCCGGATCAAGCGCCCTGGTGGCCCTGTTTCTCTTTCTCCTGGGTGCTGCGGAAATTGCCGTCATTGAACTGAGCGTGGGCGCCGGTCTGGTCACCGTGTTGTTTGTTTTTGCCATCAACATTTCCGGTGAAGAAGCCCTGGCTGCCCACCCATTGATTCCCCGCCCGTTGGCATGGGCTGTTATCGCAATTTCAGGACTCCTGGTCGGTTGGCTGATGCTGCCTGGGGTGGATGTTGCCGCCCCAGTTCTGGCCGCCAGCGACCTGGGTACCACGTTGTGGCAATCACGCAGCCTGGATGTATTCCTGCAGGCAGTATTGATTTTTGCAGGCGCTTTAGCCATGTTGGGTCTCCTCGCGGATGGCAAGAAAGAAGAGGTGGAAGAATGACGCTTTCCATTCCTGTCATCGCTGGCATCGTCATTCTCGGGTTGGTCGGCATTGGGCTGTATGCCCTGCTGGCGGTCCGCAACCTGATCAAGATGATTATCGCCCTGCAAATCATGGTCAAAGGTGTTCTGGTGGCTTTTGCCCTTGCCGGCCGTCTGCGCAGCGATATGGCATTGGCACAGAGCATGGCTTTGACCATCATCGTCTCCGACACCATCGTCGCGGTGATCGGCCTGGCGTTGGCCGTTCAAATCCGCCGCCATGTTGGCACCCTGGACGTTAAAGCGCTCACCACCTTGCGGAGATAAACCATGGCAGCCACATTATTACTTCTCACAATCGCAATTCCCTGGGTGGGCGGCCTGGTGGTCTGGTTGGTCGGCAATAACCAACCCGGCGTCAAACACCGCATTGCCGTCGCCTTTGCCTTACTGGCTGGCGGCGCAGGCGTTGCACTCATCCCTTACGCATCCAGCCAGACCGTTGTCAGCTTCCCTGTTGGCAGCGTTTTTGGCGATTTCACCTTTGTGGCTGACGGGTTAGGCGTCTTCCTGACCGTTGTCGCAACTGTGATTGGTTCATTGGCCGTCATTTTTTCGGTCGATTATATGCACGGCGAAGATCAACTCGGGCGCTATTATGCCATGGTGTTGTTCTTCATCGGCGGCATGTCCGGGTTGGTGCTCACCAGCAACATGCTGCTGGTCTTTTTCTTCTGGGAAATCACGGCATTGTGTTCTTATGCGCTGATCTCCTTCTACAACGACGATCCCAAGGCAGTTGCAGCTGGCATCAAGGCGCTCATTATCACTCAGTTCGGCGGCGTTGGCCTGCTGGCTGGTGCATTGCTGCTTTTCGCCGTCACCGGTTCGATGGATTTCAATACCCTGATCAACAACCCGGCCCTCATGCCAGGCAATTTGCTGGCGGTGATGGCTTTCGGCTTTCTGGTAGCAGCAGCCGCCAAGTCAGCCCAATTCCCCTTCCAAACCTGGTTGCCGGACGCGATGGAAGCTCCCACACCTATCAGCGCGCTCATCCATGCAGCCACCATGGTCAATGCGGGCGTGTACCTGATGGCCCGCTTCTACCCGGCCTTCAAGGGCGTTCCGGGTTGGACAACGGCGGTGTTGCTGGTTGGCATGGTCACTGCCATCATGGCTGCCATTATGGCACTGGTTTCCAACGACCTCAAGCGCGTCCTGGCTTACTCCACCGTCAGCCAGCTGGGTTATATGTTTTATGCGGTCGGCGCCGGCGGTTTGTATGCCAGCCAGTTCCACCTCTTCAGCCATTCCATATTCAAAGCGCTGCTCTTCCTCAGTGCAGGCGCGATCATCCATGCGGTTGGTACGCGCGATATGCGCCAGATGGGTGGTTTAGGCAAGCAAATGCCGCTTGTGCGCGCCGTTTTCATTATCGGTGGGCTGTCCCTGGCCGGTATCCCCATCCTGAACGGCTTTTGGAGCAAGGAGATGATCCTCGAAGCCGGGCTGGCCGGCGCTCCAATCTGGACTTACATTGTGATGCTGATCGGCGCTGGCATCACAGCCCTCTATACCTTCCGCTGCATCTGGATGGTCTTCTTCGGCGAAACGCATGTCGAAAAACACGTGCACGACGCCGGACCTGCCATGAAAGTGGCGCTCATCCCGTTAGCCTTTGCCTCTCTCACATCCTGGCTTCTGGCCGGCTCTTTTGGCAAGCTGCTGGGAGCTGAAACGCTGCCAGCCCACGGGATCGAAATCTCGTCGCTGGGCGAAGTGATCCACGATGTGCTTAGCCTGCCGACCCTGATTGCCCTGGCAGTTATTGCGCTTGGGCTGGCGGCCTGGTGGTGGCGCGACAAACTCTCCGGCCTGGCCAATTCCCTGAAAGGCGTGGGAAAGGCAGCAACGGACAGCTTCGGCTTTGAGGCCATCAACCGCGGCATCGTCAAGGGCACGCAAAACACCGCAGAAGCCCTGCGCGTAACCCAGACCGGCCTGCTCAACTGGAACATCCTCGGTATCATCGCCGGCTTGATCCTGGTGCTGTTGGTTGTGGTCTTCGGAGGGTAGCCATGAATGCAACGATCGCTTTCACTCTAGTCATCGGGCTGCCCCTGGTAGCTTCTCCCATCATCTATTTGATTGGGCGTCTTTGGGCGCGCCAAAACGGCAGTTCCAGTACAGCCAACCCAGCCCGCTGGGTTGCGCTGCTGGCACTGCTTGCAACGGGCGTGTTCACCTACTTTGCCGGAATCGGCGCCACCGCGAATTACACCGGCGTCAGCCTCACCTTTGGGGATCTCACCCTGACGATGGACGGGTTGGGGCTTTTCCTGGCGGTCACCGTTTTGGTTCTGGGCGCTCTGGTAACGCTGTTTTCAAGCGCCTACATGCAGGCAGAAATCGGCGAGGAAAAGTTTTACGCGCTGTTGACCGCCATGGTCGGCACGATCATTGGTCTGGGCTGCGCCACCGATTTGTTCAACCTGTGGCTGTGGTTCGAGGCCATGGCCATAACATCCTACTTCCTGGTAGCCTTCTACCGCGATCAGAAAGCCTCGCTGGAAGCGGGCTTCAAGTACATGGTTCAAAGCGCCACCGGCTCCACATTGGTGATGTTGGGCATCGCCCTCGCCTTTGCTGCCACCGGTACGCTGAGGCTCGATCTGCTGCGCCAGGCTGCCCAATCCGCCGATCCGCTGCTGCAGATTGCGGGCGCCTTATTCATCATCGGTTTTGGCGTCAAAACAGCCCTGGTTCCGCTGCATACATGGCTTCCGGATGCGCATTCGCAGGCTCCCAGCGGCATCAGCGCCATGCTCTCCGGCATTGTCATCGAAGCCGGCCTGGTCGCCATGCTGCGCTCCCTGGGCTTTCTCTATGCCGCCAGCCATGCCTGGGGCATCCTGCTGCTGGTATTTGGGGTGCTCAACCTGGTGGTCGGCAACTTGATGGCTCTGCGCCAGACCCAGGTCAAACGGCTGCTGGCATACTCCAGCCTCAGCCACGTTGGTTACATGTTGATTGGTTTTGGGATGGCGTTCGTCTTCGGTTCGGCCAACGGCGCCATCGGCGGTTTCTTCCACCTCTTCAACCACGCCCTCATGAAGGGTCTGGCCTTCCTTTCAGCCGGCGCCTTGCTCTACGCGCTCTATATTGCCAACGGACACCACGGTCCTCTGACCCTGGACGATCTGAACGGCGCATCGAAGCGCTATCCGGTGACAGCCTTTACCTTCAGCCTGGCGGTTCTGGCGCTGGGCGGATTGCCGCCGCTGGCTGGTTTCATGTCCAAATGGCAGATTTTCGTCGCAGGCGTCGAAACGGGCAGCACGGTGGCGCTTATCCTGGTGATTTTTGCCGCTCTCAACAGCGTGCTCTCCCTGGGCTACTATGCTCCCATTGTCAACCGGCTTTACCGCGGTCAACCTTCGCAGAAAGTACTGGAAGGCAAACCAATTTCCCCATTGATGGCTGCACCGATGGTGCTGCTGGCTTTGGCAATTGTGGTTCTAGGCGTCTGGCCTTCACTGCTCACCGATCTTACCAGCCGGGCGGCGCTCAGCCTGTTCCTGCTGATGGGCGGCTAATCGAGGAGGAAAACGATGAATATTCTGTTAACCCCGCCTCTTGCATTTGTAATTTACATCCCGCTCGTACTGATAATTTATTGGATTGGCAGACAACTGGCTGGTCCGACGAAGGAAGATGCTGTCAAGAGCTCCGCTTACGGCTCGGGTGAAGAATCCCCCACCAAAAGCGCCGCCCCTGGCTACACACCCTTCTTCGTGATTGCCCTTTTCTTTGCCATTCTCCACCTTGGCATGCTGGTCTTGGGCCTTGGAAGTTTTACCACCGCCATCGTACCCTTCCTGGTGGGGTTGATGCTGGCCCTGATTGCCCTGCTGCTGGGTTGAGTGGAAAGGACAGGATTCTATTATGGATATTCAAGTACAGAACCCCGTAAGTCCCATGCAAAAAGTCATGGATGGTCTGCGCGCCTGGGCACGCATCAATTCGCCCTGGGTTATCCACTATAACAGCGGCTCCTGCAATGGCTGCGACATTGAAATCCTGGCAACACTGACTCCGCGCTATGATCTGGAGCGTTTTGGTGTCAAGTTGGAAGGAAGTCCCCGCCATGCCGATGTACTGCTTGCCACCGGCCCGGTGACCCGCCAATCACGCGACAGGCTGCTTCGTATTTATGAACAGATGCCAGATCCAAAATTTGTCGTGGCCATCGGATCCTGCGCCCTCTCGGGCGGCGCCTTCCATGATTGCTACAATATCCTCGGCGGGATTGATGAGATTCTTCCGGTCAGCGCCTACATCCCGGGCTGCCCGCCGCGGCCTGAAGCCATCATTCAGGGTGTTGTGGCCTTGCTTCAGAGCTTGAAACCCAAATAGGAGGCTGACTGATGGATACCGAAATGAACTTACAAAATGGCGAATCCCTGCTGCAGCCCTGGGCGGTTAGCACCCTTCGCCCGGAAGCGAACCGCAGCGATATCGTAATTGCCAGGAAGGACCTGCATGAGGCCGTACAGGCGCTCAAAACAGCCTCCTGGGGCTACCTGGTGACCATTTCCGGCCTGGATGCCGCTGCACCTGCCCCGCAAGAAGGACAACCGGCCGGGGAAGGCAATCTGGAAGCGCTTTACCATTTCGCCACCGGTTACGCGGTGCTGACCCTGCGGGTCAGCCTGCCTTACGACGACGCTGTCTTGCCGACAATCTGCGACCTTTTTCCCTATGCGACCCTCTACGAACGGGAGTTGATTGAACTCTTCGGCGTGACCGTTGAAAACACCCCCGACACCAGCCGTTTGGTGCTGCCCGATGAATGGCCTGAAGGGATTTACCCGCTTCGTAAAGCTTTCACTGGCTTTGCCGCGCCGGCAGCCGAAGGAAAGGAGTGAACCCGATGATCGGACAGGAAACAAACCAGAAGTTTATCGTTCCAATCGGTCCCCAGCACCCCGCCCTGAAGGAACCTGGGCATTTTGAATTCGCCGTGGATGGTGAAATTGTCACCGGAGCCTCTGTCCGGTTGGGGTACGTTCATCGCGGTATCGAAAAGGGCACAGAGGACCGCAATTGGACGCAAAATATCTACCTGTTGGAACGCATTTGCGGAATTTGCTCGCACGTCCATAACACCGCTTATGTCGCAGGTGTGGAGCAGCTCGCCAAGGTGGAAGCTCCCCCGCGGGCACAGGTCATCCGAACCCTGGTAGCCGAACTTGAACGGATCCATAGTCATATGCTCTGGTTGGGCGTGGCTGCGCACGAAGGCGGTTTTGACACCTTGTTCATGTACTCGTGGCGCGATCGCGAAACGGTCATGGATATTCTCGAAACCATCAGCGGCAACCGCGTTCATTACTCGGCCAATGTTCTGGGCGGCGTGAAGTTTGACATCGACGACAAACAACGCGACATGATCCTCAAGGGAATTGATTTCCTTGAACAGCGCACCCACCACTACATGAAAGTTGTCACCACCGATGAAACCTTCCTCGGCCGCACACGCGATATCGGCACAATGACCAAAGAACAGGCCATCGAACTTGGTGCTGTCGGGCCGACGGCACGGGCGTCAGGCGTCACCATCGATATCCGCGACTCAGCGCCCTACGCAGCCTACAAGACCTTCCCGATCAATGTCATCACCGATGAAAACGGCGACTTGCTGGCGCGCTTTGTGGTTCGGTTAAAAGAATTATTCGATTGCTACCGCCTGATCCGCGAGATGCTCGACCACATGCCGGAGGGCGAATTAACCACGCGCGTCCCGCGCAAGATCCCGGCAGGTGAAACCGTCAGCCGGGTTGAAGCACCGCGCGGCGAATTATTCTACTTCTTGAAAAGCAACGGCAGCGAGAAACCAGAACGGGTCAAAGTCCGCACACCCAGCCTATGCAATTGGGCAACGGTCATCAACTTTGCGGTCGGCCACAAGCTGGCGGATATCCCCATGATCCTGGCCGGTATTGATCCGTGCTTCTCCTGCAATGACCGCCTGATCAAGATCCACCGCACGAACGACACCCAGGTCTGGACCTGGGAAGATCTTCGCCAACACGGAATCGAGTACTACCGATGAACCTACCATTACCTTCCATCCTGCTGCTCCTGTTCTTCCCTGGTGGCCTTTTCCTGCTGGGGAGCGGGCTGGTTTATGAATGGGCTGACCGCAAACTGGTGGCTCGTTTCCAGAACCGCATTGGACCGCGCTGGTTTCAACCGCTGGCCGATATCTTCAAGCTGCTCTCCAAGGAAGAAATCGTTCCAACCGGGGCGCATACCGGCTTGTTTCATGCCCTGCCCATCATCGCGTTAACCTCCGCTTTGACGGCCGCCTTATATGTGCCGCTGGCAGGCTTTACCGCCTCCTATAATTTCCGCGGCGACTTGATCGTCGTCTTTTACCTGCTCAGCGCGCTGACCATCTGCATCGGACTGGCTGGCGCGAATAACATCTCCCGCTTCTCCATCATTGGCGCAACCCGCACGCTCACCCAGATATTCTCCTATGAAGCACCTTTCCTTTTGGCGCTGCTTGGGCCGGCCATTGCGGCCGGGAGCTGGAATATCAGCGAAATCAATGCCTATGCCCGTGGAAATGTCTGGATGATCGCGGCGCAGCCAATCGGTTTCCTGGTGGCGCTGGTTGGGCTGATGGGCAAGCTGGAACTTTCTCCCTTCGATGCGCCTGAAGCCGAAACCGAAATTGTTTCCGGTGCACTGACCGAATATTCAGGCCGCGGCCTGGCGCTTTTCCGCATCGGCAAGGACGTAGAACTGGTCATCGGCCTGACCCTGATCGCCACATTCTACATGGGCGGCCTGGCCAATCCGCTCGATTTTCTGTGGAAAACCGGTCTGTTATTATTGGTGACAGCCGGACTGCAATCGCTGTTTGCCCGTCTGCGCATTGATCAAACGGTGGGCATGTGGTGGCGCGTCGGAGCGCTGGTTGGCCTGCTTCAACTGCTGGCCATCATTATTGGCCGCCAGATCGGCCCGCTCTTCTAAGGAGGTATTGGCATGGCTATTGGTGCAATGTTCGGCGATATTTTCCGATCGCTCTTTAAACGCCCGGTAACGGAACTTTACCCGTTTCAACGTAAACCTGCGCCAGAGAACCTGCGCGGACGACTGGTTTGGGATCCGGCGAAATGCTCGGGCTGCCAGTTGTGCATCAAAGATTGCCCAGCGGATGCAATCGAACTGATTGTCTTGGACAAGGTAGCCAAGAAATTCGTGATGCGCTACCACGAAGACCGCTGCACCTTCTGCGCGCAATGCGTGGTAAATTGCCGCTTCCAATGCATTCAAATGCAAAATGAAGGCTGGGAACTGGCACAATTATCCCGCGAACCTTTCGAAGTTTATTATGGTAAGGATGAAGATGTCCAATTCCTGCTGGAGCGAGCTGCTCGCGCAGAAACTGGCGACGTTGAGTGCGGCGCTCAATCGTAAGCCGCGCCTGGCACTGCTGGGTATTGGCAACGAGCTAAATGGAGATGATGGGGCCGGGGTGCTGGCGGTGCGCGCTTTGCGCGCCCGGCTGGCCTCCCGGCCGCAACTTTTATTAATTGAAGCCAGCCTGGCTCCCGAGGCATTCACCGCGCCTTTGCGGCGATTTGAGCCGGACTGCGTTTTATTGGTTGACGCCGCCCTTCTGGATGAGGCACCGGGAACTATTGAACTGGTTGACTGGCAGCAAACCGACGGGCTGAGCGCCACCACCCATACCCTGCCGCCATCTGTCTTGGTAAAATTCATCCAACACGAGTTCAACTGCCCGGTGGAATTGATCTTGATCCAACCCGAAGATATCGAATTTGATCACGCGGTCACGCCGGCTGTCAGCAACGCAATCGAGAGCGTAGTGGTGGACTTCACTCGCCTGTTCAAAACCATTTATCAATAGTGTAAATCGAATGCATCGGCGTGGTTAGCTCATCGAATGTATAATTCCATTGGAGGGGCACATCGATGAAGCCACGCACACGCAACCTGTTGATCGGCCTGAGTGCCATTCTCTGGCCGTTTTTGGTTTTAATGCTGTACTACGTCAGCCACAAACCCTTCAGCCCTGAACTGGCGGCCAGCCTGGCGCTTGCCTTCTGGCGAATCCTGCTGGGAGCCATTTTGATAACGACAGCCGGAGCGATCGGCCAGCGGATTGCCCCGTTCGATGATTTGCCGCGCCTGGTGCGCTTGAGCCTTCAATCGGCGCTTGGCCTGGGTGTTTATGCTTTGTTTATTTTGATCGTCGGCGCCACCATCGGGTTGAATGTCTGGCTTTTAGGCCTTCTTCCCATCGCTGTGGGAATCGCCTTGCGGCGATCGCTGCTCAAGTGGGCACGCCAGGTAAGTGCACTGCGCGATTTATGGCGCGAAAGCGACAGTATGGGGCGAACCGTGGCGGTCCTATGCGCCCTGCTGCTGCTCAACGCATTGACTGTTGCCCTGGCACCCCCACTCAAGTTTGACGCCCTCGTTTCGCACCTGGCGCTGCCGCAGGCATACCTCGAAGCCGGACGGGTGCAGTATTTTTCCACCCAGGTGATGAGCGGCATGCCGCAAAACGCGGAAATGCTTTTCACCTGGGCAATCGCCCTGGGCGGACTTTCCGCCGCCACAGTGTTGGGTTGGTGGTTTGGCGTTCTAGCCCTTGTCGGCCTGCTTGGCTATTTCAGTCAAAAGCTCAACGTGCCGTCCGCCTGGGCCGCAGTCGCGGCCTTGTTGGCCGGTTTTAGCCTGGTGATGTTGACAGCCTGGGGATATGTGGATTGGTTGGCGCTGCTTTTTGGCTTTGGCGTACTGGTGCTTTTAGACCGCTGGCGGCGAAAACTGGATTTACTCTCGCTGGTATTGGCAGGCGTTTTTACCGGATTGGCTGTGGGCACAAAATACACTGCTGGCGTGCTGGGGGTCGCCGGGCTTGCCGCATTGATATGGCATATCTGGAAACGCAAAGTCCCCTGGCGGGCCGGCATCCTGGACGTGCTTAAATTTGGCGGTGCTGCTCTAGCCGTGGCCGCCCCGTGGTTTATTAAGAATCTCTTGACCACTGGCAACCCTTTCTACCCGTTCTTTTTTGCTGCCGGAGCCATGACGCCGTTACGGCTGGCGGTATATCAGAATGTACCCCCCTATGGCAACTGGTTGGATTTCTTTTTCCTGCCGCTGCGAGCCACCTACCTGGGCATGGACGCAAGCGACGGCTATATGGTGGCTCTAGGCCCGCTCCTTCTTGGCTTTGGCCTTTTTGCCTGGTTAGAGCGGGAACGGCGCGGACCTGACCAACAGGCTGCACTTGAAAATGCAGCCGTACTTGCTCTAACTGGTTTGGTGGTTTGGGCAGGTGCCAATCGCATTTCTGGCAACTTGATCCAGACGCGTTATTACTTCACCCTTTTTCCAGCTTTCACCGGGCTGGCAGCTTTTGGGTACTGGGGTCTGAGCCGGGTGACGCTGCCGCAGGTGCGCTTGAACCGGTTCTTTAATACCCTCATCCTGCTGGTGCTGGTTTTTAATCTGCTCGAAGTAGGCGCCTTCACCTGGAAGAGCGGCGCGCCTCAAGCAGCCGCAGGGCTGAAGGCTGGTGAAGATTACCTGGCTGATAACCTGGGCTGGTACCAGCGCGCCATGCAGGCGGTGCGCGAGCTTCCGCAAGGCAGCCGTGTTCTCATGCTTTATGAACCGCGCAGCCTGTATTGTGCTCCGACCTGCGCATCGGATGAAATCCTTGACCGCTGGAAGCGCGACCTGAATACGATGGCTGATTCGCAATCGATATTGAATTCCTGGAAGCAGGAAGGCTATACGCAAGTGTTGGTTTACACCGCCGGCGTTGATTTTATGCGCACTGCTGGAGATCCTCATCATCCGCTCAGCGATCTGACCGCGCTGGACTCTTTTCTGGCAAAACTTGCACCGCCGCAGACTTTTAGCAATGTTTATGCGCTCTATTCCCTGCAATAAGGTTCGCGATGAGGCTAATTTTCGGGTATAGTTAAGACTAAACAGGTCAAATCGGGAGGTATTTGTGGATCCAAAAAATTTCTTTCTGGGGCGTATCTACGATCCCGCACAACATAAGGCCACCGACCAGCCTTTATTGTACGATCCTTCAAATCTGACGACTCATGCCATCATTACCGGCATGACCGGTTCGGGCAAGACCGGCCTTGGCATCGGCATGCTGGAGGAAGCCGCGCTGAAAGGCATTCCTGCCATCATCATCGATCCCAAGGGAGATCTCACCAACCTGCTGCTGCACTTTCCGGAATTCAACCCATCCGATTTTCAGCCCTGGTTGGATCCGGAAGCCGCCCGCCGGGATGGCAAGACGCTCGAACAACTGGCTGCCGAAACCGCCGCCAACTGGAAAGCTGGTCTGGCAGGGTACGGAATCGGGTACGATGAAATGATGGCCCTCAAGAATTCGGCCCAATTCTCCATTTTCACCCCCGGTTCCACTTCCGGCCAGCCAGTCAATGTGCTTTCATCATTTTCCGCGCCTGACGTGCCCTGGGAAGATAACCGCGAGACGCTGCGCGAAAAAATCAGCAGCATCGTGACAGCCTTGCTGGGGTTGATCGGTCTGACGGACCTGGATCCGCTGCGTTCGCGCGAGCATATCCTGGTCTCGAACGTGATTGAGAACGCCTGGAGCGAAGGCCGTTCGCTGGACCTGACCAGCCTGATCATGGAAGTGCAGAAACCGCCCTTTGACCGTCTGGGGGCTTTCCCGTTGGATTCCTTCTTCCCTGAAAAAGCCCGCTTCGACCTGGCCATGCTGCTGAACAACTTCCTGGCCTCTCCCAGTTTCGAATCCTGGCGGGATGGCATTTCGCTCGACATCGGTGCCATGCAATTTACGCCGGCCGGCAAGCCGCGCCATAACATTTTCTACATTGCCCACCTAAGTGAAGGCGAGCGCATGTTCTTCGTCACGCTGCTTTTTGCGGCGGTTGAATCCTGGATGCGCGCGCAGCGCGGTACCAGTGGTTTGCGCATGATGGTTTATTTTGACGAAATCATGGGCTATCTGCCGCCCGTCGCCAACCCGCCCTCGCGGACGGTCATGCTGCGCATGCTCAAACAGGCGCGTGCCTTTGGCGTGGGCATCGTCCTGGCAACGCAAAACCCGGTGGACGTGGATTACAAAGCCCTCTCAAATGCCGGCACCTGGCTGATTGGCCGCTTACAGACCGAACAGGACAAGAACCGGCTGCTAGACGGCTTGCGCTCGGCAAGCGGTGCCAGCGACATCGACGCCATCGACCGGCAAATTTCCGCCTTGGATAAACGCGTCTTTCTCATCAATAACATCAACAAGGCCGCGCCCCAATTGTTCACCACGCGCTGGGCTATGAATTATCTGGCCGGACCACTGATGAGGTCTCAAATTCCGGATCTCAACCACCTGGAGGGCATTGAGCCTTTTGGAAAAACCGCGGCACCTGCGGCTGTGATCAACAACTCAAATGTGGTCGCTCCCAGCCAGCCGTCCGTGCAAAATCCAACCGCGCCAGTCGCTGCCTCGCCGCGCGGTGAAACGCTTTCCGGCACACGGCCGGTGGCGCCATCCGGAGTCTCGGAATATATCCTGCCGCTGGATTTGAGCACCAATGATGCCATTGAAGCGGGCCGCCAACCAACCGGCACCCAGGTCAAGGGAGTTGTATACCGCCCGGCATTGATTGCCCAGGCGGAGGCACGCTACGTGAATACCCGTTACCGCCTGGATACCTCCAAGCATTTTGCCTGCGTGGTCACCCAATTTGAAAGCATGAATGTCGATTGGGATCAATTCGCCTGGCGTGCGTACAAAACCGACGAGGTGAATGACGATCCGCGCCCGCAGGCCAGTTTTGCACCGTTGCCCGGCTGGTTAAGCGATGCCAGACGCATTTCCGGGTTGCAGCGCGATTTTGAAGATTGGGTTTTCCGCAATGGCACGCTCAAAGTGCGCGCCAATGAAACCCTGAAGGTTTATGCCGGACCTGAAATTTCAACAGCTGATTTCCGCAAGTTGTGCAGCGATGCTGCCCACGACGCCATGCAGACCGATCTGGACAAAATCGGCGCTGCCTATGACAAAAAAATAGATGCGCTCAAAGAGAAAATTCGCAAGCAGACTAACAAAGTCGAGGATCTTCAGCGGGAAGTCGGCCAACGAACGACCGAAGAGATCGGCAAAGCTGCGGAAACCATTTTCAGCTTTTTTGGCGGGCGCAAGCGCAGCCTTTCCAGCAATCTCACAAAACGCCGCATGACGTCCAGTGCCAAGGCAGACCTGGATACTGCCAGGGATGATCTGGATGCTCTTAATAAACAACTGACTGAAATGACCGATCTGCGAGCCAAAGAAGAGAAGGATGTATCGGATAAGTGGGCGCGCATGGTCGATGACGAAAGTGAGGTACCCGTCAATACCACCAAGAGCAATATCTACACCGATTTATTCGGCCTGGCCTGGGTGCCCTACTATCAGGCAGAATATGCAGGGCAAACCGTTGAGATTCCAGCCTTCAAAAAAGGATAATCGAAACCCCATTTCAGGATTTGGGTCGATGCTGATTTCGGGTAAGTAATGTCAAAAAAGGGCAATGCGCTGCATTGCCCTTTTTTGATGAACGGTTGATGGTTGCTCAAGGTCTGGCAACAAAATCAAGCGTCAATTTTGCCTGGTCTTCCGTTTTCAGAACCCCCAGGATGGAAATTGGGCCAACATTAAAATCGCTCAGCAAAAGGGTGGCGGTTGCCTGGCCGGACAATGTAGTGCCCGTGAGTTTAGCAGTCACATCGAATGTCACCGGGCGGGTGGTTTGCTTTACCGTCAGGTCTCCGGTTACCTGGAAGGAATACTCCTTCCCTTCTTCATAGCTGCCGGGCAAGGCGGCAATGTTGGTTGGTTTGAAGACGGCCGTCGGAAAACGGGCTGATTCCAACCAGTTATTACGGATGGCGTTATCACGCCGGCTGCTATCGGAGGTAAACTGGCTGATATCGATGGTGAACTCGCCCAGCGTGCTGGCTGGCGGGTTTTGCAGGTTGGCTTGGATGGTACCGGTCACGCTATTGGTCACGCCAATGGCCAAATTGAAGCGGTTGCTCTGATTGATGAATGTCTCCGCCACTTCATAGGTCACTTTTGATTCGTTTGGAACGATATTAAAGGTCATTATCCCGCTGGCAGGCGGGTTGGCGGCAGGCTGCGTTGCTGTCGCGGCCGGATTGGCTGAATCGGTTGGCACACTGGTCACCGGTGCTGCGGATCCAGGTGTTTGAATTTCCGTTGAGGACGGAACTGAGGCCGTTTGTGAAACAACTGCCGGTCCGCTGCATGCACTCAACAATAATGTCAACGATAACACTAGGAATAATATTTTATTCGCCGTCATTTTTGCTCTTCTCCATTTACCAATATTAAGGGCATAGGTTTTGTCCATTTTACTGGATAAAAATAAAAGCCGCCTGAATGGCGGCTTTTATGAGAGAAGTCTTAGTCAGGATGTCATTTCCTGCCGGCCCGATAACGCGCGCAGTAGCGTATTCTGGTCAGCGTACTCCAAATCGCCGCCGACAGGTAATCCGCGTGCCAGGCGGGTGATGTGTACATTCAGCGGCAGCAACTGCTGGCGCAGGTACAATGCGGTGGCATCGCCTTCCATGCTTGGATTGGTCGCCAGAATAACTTCGCGCACCGTGCCGGCTTTGACGCGTTCGACCAGCGGCCGGATTTTCAGGTCATCAGGGCCAATGCCTTCGATTGGCGAGAGCACGCCGTGCAGGACGTGGTAACGGCCGGAATATCCGCCCGTACGTTCGAGCGCCAGCACATCCAGCGGCTCCTCCACCACGCACACCTGGGCTTCATCGCGCTGTGAACTGGCGCAAATATCGCATATGGTCTGTTCTGCCAGGGTGATGTTAAAACAAACCTGGCACAATCCAGTGGCGGATTTCAACCCGTTCAATGCATCCGCGAGCTGCTGGGCAGTATCATTGGTGGCGCGCAGCAGGTGAAAAGCCAGCCGCGACGCCGATTTGGGGCCAATTCCCGGCAGCCGTTCGAAGGCTGTAATCAAGTTTTGCACAGGCTCAGGCAGGATCGGCATAAGAATGCCTAGAATCCCATGCCTGGCATGCCGCCAGCCAGCGGACCCATGCGGTCTGAGGCTAATTGGCGTGATTGATCCAATGCCATATTGACCGCGCTCAGGATCAAATCCTGCAGCATTTCGGCGTCGGCATCCTTTAGCATTTCAGGGTCAATTTCAACCCCCCGGCAGACTTGCTGGCCGGTCATAACAACCTTCACAGCACCTCCGCCTACGCTGGCGGTCACGGTTTCATCTGCCAGTTGTGCCTGTACCTGTTCCATTTGCTCCTGCAATCGGCGGATCTGCTGCATCATTCCACCACCGCCACCTGCTCCGCTACCGCCCGCCGGGCGGTTAAATCCTTTTGCCATCCCATCCTCCGTATTGAGTAATCAGCGATTCCTGTGCTTTTGAATGCGCAGGTTTTCGGTTAATCTTTGTCCACGATCTTTGCGCCTAAATTGAGCGCCGTGCCCACCATGCCGTCGGCATCCACACCCAGGTCAGCGGGCATCATCCTCGTTTTGCTGTTGGCCACCGTGCTGGTGACCGGAATGTCAACCCCAAGCACTTGAAGGACAGCCTGGCGGGTTACTTCCAAATTTTCTCCATCCATTTTTGATCGAACCACTTCCGAGGCAAAACCAAGCACCAAAGCCCCGTCCTTCAAACTAAAATTCTTGACCGAGTTAAGCAGGCCCACGGTTTGCGGGCGGCGATTCTTGGCAGCAGCGCAAATTTTTGCCCAGTTTTGGCTGATGGCCTGCAGGCTGATCGCGCCTGCAGGTTCAGCCGTTTGTGCAGGCGGTTGGATTTCGGTTTCTTCAAGCGCTGCAGGTTGAGAGATAATGGATTCCTTCTGAACAGGCGGCGGGGATACCGCCTCCTTGACCAATTCTGATGAAGGTCTAGGTTTTGCCGTCCCTATTTGCGCCTGAGGCTGAGGTTGCTCAACCGCTGGCACGGCAACAGGTGCTGCACTGGGGGAAATATTCAATGCCTCAGCCAACGCCAATTCCAACATCAGGCTGGGCTGCCAGCCTGAGCGGCCTTCATTGGCTGCAGTATTGAATACTTTGATGGCACGCAGTAATTTCGCCAGATCGAATCGCGCTGCCTGGGCTGCCATTTGCGCTCTCATTTCCGCCGTCGCATCCACCTGGTCCGCATTGCCCATCCGTACCAGCATCAGGCTGCGCAGATATTCGACCACCTGGCGGGCAAATTGGCGCGGGTCAGTCCCGTTATCCAACGCAGTGTGAATGCAGTCAAGGCCGGCGTCAGCCTGCCCGTCGAGCATAGCGGTCACCAGATCAATCACCACCTGGTTGGTGGCTGTGCCGAGTACGCTTTGCGCCTTTTCCAGGGTAATTTTTTCGCCGGTGGAGGCGAGTTGGTCGAGCAGAGAAATGGCATCCCGCATCGCGCCGGTTGACTGCCGGGCTATTAATGTCAGTGCCTCGTCATCCACTTTGAGTTTTTCGGATTTGGAGATTGTTTTCAGGTGCGAAACGATACCCTGAACTGGAATTCGGCGAAATTCATGGCGTTGGCAGCGCGAAAGCACCGTTGCCGGAATTTTATGTACTTCCGTGGTTGCCAGAATGAAGATGGCATGCGCTGGCGGTTCTTCCAGCGTTTTTAGCAGCGCATTGAATGCAGCCGTCGACAGCATGTGGACTTCATCGATGATGTAGACTTTGTAACGCCCCTGAGTCGGCGAAAAATTGATCTTATCGCGCAGATCGCGCACATCGTCAACGCTGGTATTGGAGGCGGCATCAATCTCGATTAGGTCGAGGAAACGGCCTTCATTCACGGCCAGGCAATGCTCACATACATCGCATGGGCGCTCGCTCAATTCATCCGCCAGGCAGTTCACTGCCTTGGCCAGCAAGCGGGCGGTTGTCGTTTTTCCAGTGCCGCGCGGACCGGCAAAAAGGTAGGCGTGACCCACCTTGCCGCCCCGGATTGCATTTTGCAGGGTGTGGACAATGTGTTCCTGGCCGACGACCTGGTCCCACAATCGGGGCCGCCACTTGCGATAAAAGGCTTGTGCCATGCGTCTTGTTCCTAAGGCCGAGATTCTATTGACGGCGGCTGAATTTGTTCGTTCAAGGCTCCAGCCAGTTCTTTTTCCAGATCCAGCAGGTTGCGTTGAAATATCTCTGCCGGTACGCGTAAATTATATTGGACGATTTCACGGTTCAGTTTTTCGATGCGGCTGGTAAATAATGCCTGGGCAATCCGGCAATCCTCCGAGCCGCTCTCCTGGCAGGCTTGCCGCAGCAAACGTTGAGCCAGCAGGCGTTCCTTTTCAATCTGCAATCCCACTTCAATCCACGGCAGGCTGAAACCATTTTGACGGATCAAACGAAAAGCCATTCCCCAGCCGTCAGGTTCGTATGGATTCTCCTCAAGATTTAACGGTTTCCCCTTGCCAGTCAGTTCATCGAATTTGCCGGCTTGCATGGCTTCGCGAATTTTTTCTTCCACAATTCGATCAAAACCGCTCACAATGCCCTCGCCACCATTAATCGCTAAGGAATTCGATAGGATGCCCGCAGTGTACCCTGCGTATCGATCAGTGCGACCAGCTCGCCCGGCGCCCAAATGGCTTCCTTCTGTCCCCAAAACAACTCGATGACTGAGTCGACCCCGCTGCGCGTATAAACGCGGATGGCGCCTTTCTTGAGGGTCAGGTTGGGAAAGGTGTATTCATGACCATTTTCGTCGCGCAGTTTCCAGCCAGTGAGTACCAAATCGGTGTCGCTATCACGTTTGATTTCCACCACCTCGGTCTGGTAATCCCCCACGCCGAACACATTATCTATGGTGATTTTATCATCGCCGGCCGGAAGCGCAGCTGCGCCAGACTGGGTGGCTTGTGATGCCTGGCTATTGGCAGGCTTGTTTTGCGCAGCCGGTAAGGCTGCTCGATGCGATTGTTCCCACCAGGTGAGAACCAGGAAGGTGGTCAGTGCCGAGACAAAAACAGTTAAGAGGAGAAAGGGAACCGTTCTTTTCCATGAAGTCATAGGCGATATCCTGTTAGAATCATAGCACAGTTTGGCGGTATTATGGAAGGACAGGGGTCACGGAACATGCCGTATCTGATCGATGGTCATAACCTCATTCCAAAACTTGCCGGTTTCAGCCTGAGCGCCATGGATGACGAGGAAAAGCTCATCCCTTTATTGCAGACTTTCAGCCGCGTCCGGCGCCAGCCGGTCGAAGTGTTTTTTGACGGCGCGCCGCCTGGGCAATCCGGCCAGCGCCGCTACGGCAGCATAACCGCTCATTTCGTCCGCCAGGGGCGCACTGCCGATGATGCCATCCGACTCCGTCTGGAAAAATTGGGGACAGCAGCAAAAAACTGGGTGGTTGTCAGTTCAGATCGCCAGGTCAGGGCGGAGGCACGCAGCCGCCATGCTGAAAGTATTACTTCCGAGGAATTCGCCCGCGAACTACTGCAAGTGACTGAGTCTGCTCAACGATCACCGGACGGACCAACCAGGCTCAGCGATCAAGAAGTAAATGATTGGCTGCACCTTTTCGGCGAAGATTCCAACAATCCTAAGCCAGGAAAATGAGAATATTTCTTATTTGTATTTAATGTTTTTATTACTAATAAGATGTATATTATCCAATAGACACCAGCTTACTGGTATTCCAAATTCGGTGTCTTACCACTAAATGCCAGGCCAGTGCATCCCCCCTGCATTGGTCCGTGAGGGCAGACGGTGGTTTTCCCTCCCTGAAGGTCTCCAGGCTTGTCCCCCCCAAGCCTGGAGATCAATTTTTAATGACAAAACCGTACACTTCTTTTTTAATGCAACCCAAATAAATAGTGCTATAGTGAATTTGCACGAACGGCCTGCTGAAATTTCATAGCCAGTCAGCAATGTCTGGCAACCGTCTTCTGTGTGGCGCCAGCCACTCCCTTCGGGACACTCTGGGTGCCCCTTTCAGAAGCTTGACGCGCCGACCGCGTTTGCGGCGGCTTCTGCCACTGGCAGAATTGACGTCGTGGAGAATATTCTCCGAAGCAGCAAGCTGTTCGTGCTCCTATTTAAGCGCCCTTGCCGGTGTTTCCTGCTGATGCTATAATCCAATTCGCCCGCCCCAGTGGCTCAAGTGGATAGAGCGAGGCACTCCTAACGCCTAGACTGAGGGTTCGAGTCCCTCCTGGGGCACCTGCCTAACTGTAATATAACTGTAACACAACCGATCTTCCCAGCAGACCCTTGCAATGCTAAAATTGCAATTGATAAACGTCTGGATGTCCCCCTCACCCAGGCGTTTATCGATTAATACCATCGACTAATCCATTTCCCTGACAACTTCCAACATCAGACCCAGCCAATCCTGCCAACCCCGGCGGGTCAGCGGACGGATACGCACTTCGCCGCTGCCTGTATTGGTCGGCACCGACAAAACCGCGCCTTGCGAGCCGGCGAACGCCGAGCCTCCCAGCAATTGATCATCACCAGCCGGATAGGAATGATGGACAAATGCCACCGTTGTCGATGCCTCGGTGCCTGCCAGGATGGCGGCCAGTTTTTTGGCTGCCTGGATTGACAGGCCGCCTTGTTTCAAGGCTTCGCTGCCGGCGGCCTCATCGCCCCCATCGCGGGCTGTCTTCCGTGCCCGCTCAAACGCCTCCTGCATGACCACGCCTTCCTCCACCAGGCCAGCCTCATCGCGCAGTTTCACTTCCGCTGCGCCAATCAGCCTGCAAACCAGGTCGGTATCGGCTGGTAAAGCCCGAAAGCGGTGGATACCTTGCTGGGGGATGGTATGCTCCACAATTAACCCCTTGATGGCATGCCAAAAAACGCCGCTGGAGCGGTCCAGCCCGGTATTTTCCATGATGACAGAGAATAGCGGACGCACACAAGTGCCGATGACAGCCAGGGAAAAATCATCCATTGTCACGCGGCCATCGGGATGAATTGTTACGATATTTCTGGCCACCAGGGCGCGCCGGGCAGCATCCAGGATGTGGGTCCGTTCGATTTCGGTTGCATCTGGCTCAAAGATTCCCTCCATGCCGGGAATGCCGCGGGATTTTAATAACACCAGCAAGAAATACAATTCTTCCTGGCTGATGGTCAATACAGGTTCAGGCGTCGTCATGGTCATGCTCCTCCATCCAATGGGCCGTTAGCGATATGTTCCAGGGCATCGCCCAGCAGTTCAATTTCCTTTAGGGTATTGTAATGGGTTGCACCGACGCGCACCAGCCCGCCAGCCGCCTCCAATCCAAGCCGTTCGGTCACAGCCAGCGCGTAGAAATTACCGTTCCAGGGATTGATGTCCCGTTCGGCCAACAGCCACGCAATCTTCTGCGGGCTGCGGCCGTCCATCGTAAAAGAGACCGTCGGTACGCGCTCCTGCAGGCGGGTGATGTCGCCAATACCATAAACCTGCACCCCGCGAATGCTTTGCAGCATTGATAATAGGTTCCGGCTTAATTCAAATTCGTAAGAACGGATGGCTGACATGGCCTGTTTTAGAATTTGACGGCGCCCAGAATATTGATCCGCGTACAGCTCAAGATAATCCTCGCCGTAAAGATACCCCAACCATTCCAGGTATTCTATTGCCCCCAACAAGCCTGCCATGCCTTCGAAGTTCCCCGTGCCGGTTTCAAATTTCCCAGGTGCTTCTGCAGGCGCAGGTCTCACACGGTAGGCCGGCAAACGCTCCAATAATTCGCGCCGGCCGTATAACACGCCCAAATGAGGGCCAAAAAATTTATAGGCTGAACAAACCAAAAAGTCGCAATCCAACTGTTGAACATCGATCGGTCCGTGCGGGGCAAATTGCACGGCATCCACATAAACCAGTGCGCCGGCGGCATGTGCAAGGGCGGTCAACTGTTCTACCGGATTAATCGTTCCTACTGCATTGCTGGCGTAACCGAAGGCAACCAGCCTGGGCTTTTCATTTAGCGCGGCTTCGAAATTGGACAAATCCAGTGTACAGTCCTCGGCATGAATATCCACTTTACGCACGCTGCAGCCACGTTCTTCGGCCAACTGCAGCCAGGGAGCGATGTTGGCGTCATGATCCAGGTTGGTCACCACCAGCCGGTCGCCGGGCTGCAGCAGCCGCCCCAATGACCTGCTCATCTGGTATGTCAATGTGGTCATGTTGGCGCCAAAGATGATTTCCTCCGGCTGCCGGGCATTTAGAAAATCAGCCGCAGCCGTGCGCGCCTGCAGGATGACTTCATCCGAGTCGCGGCTGGTCTTAAATTCGCCGCCATGATTGGCATTGGTTTCCACCAGGTAACGGCTCATCCGCTCCAGGCAAGACCGCGCCACTTGCGTTCCGCCGGGGTTATCAAAAAAGATTGTGGAGCGTTGCAGAGTTGGAAACTGGGCACGGATGGATTTCAGGTCAAACGGCATATTTAGCTCCATTTAAGAAAAAACTGGGCAGCGAAGGTGATCGCCGCCCAGTTTTTCTCTAATCCTAGATGCTATTATCCGGGTCATCCTCGATATGGCCAAGGTCGAGATCATCGGCCAACTGTTGGGCGGTCCGGCGAATCCACAGCAGCAGCACATGCCCATCCTCTGTGTCGATCGAACGAGCTGCCAGGATTGGCGCACGATCTTCCAACCCGAGGCGGTTGCGGTAATGCAAGGAAATCGAAGTCCCACCATGCCAGGCCCGGTAACAACGTTCGACCAGGGATGGTCCGTTGAAAGTGCGCAGGCGCGTCAAGGATAGGTCGTAAAAATGCGGCCCTTCGTTCAATCCCAACGCCCAACCATCCTGAATGCTCTCAAATGTCGGCGTGGGACCTTCAATAATTGTGATTTGTTCTTCTTCCATAAATCTACCACTCCACAGCGCCATGATACCATATTTTTCCAGCATTTCCAGTCCAGGTCCGATCCGGCGAATTGCCAACCTGCTTGATTATCAAAATGAGCATTGCGGCCATTCTGCGTTGGCAAGCCGTTTGCCTTGGAATGGAAAACAGTCCTGAACTCGTTATTGATCAGACATATTTGCCCGTATCTCAAGTGAACGGTTCTGGAGAATCTCCCTTGAAATGCCTTCCGCAATGATTTCTTATTGCAGAATATATAGATTTTTCTAAACAAATGCTTTCTTATAAAATTTGTATATTTTGTTAGCAAACCTCAAACACTCAAATGCTATGATCTCTTCAAGATCAAATAACAAATAGAGTCACTGACTCACAAGTTGAAATTTTGGAGGTTACCATGTCAATGTATGTTCGTAATCCGATGTCTCAAATGCTTGCCCGCCGGATGGCCTGGAACCGGGCGATGCAGCAATGGAATGATGCTGATACCCGCGTTACCTTCCCGGTCGATGTCCGATTGGAAGAGGATGAATATGTACTCCAGGCGCTTCTGCCGGGCGTCAAAGCCGAAGACCTGACCGTTCAGGTGATTAGCGACACCATTACCATCCAGGGCGAATTCAGGAAGCCAGAAGATGATAAGAGCACCTACCTGCTCAGTGAAATTCCTGCTGGCCGTTTTTACCGCGAATTGACCCTGCCTGCGGCTTTGGATACTGGCAAGGTTGAAGCTCACCTGGAAGAAGGCGTGCTGACCCTTCATATTCCAAAGGCTGATGAGGCCCGTCCAAAGAGCATTAAAATCGTCACCAAGTAAACGCTTTTTATCGGAGGATATCCGAGGATGAAAAAGCAGGGCAATAGCCCTGCTTTTTTGCTTTGACCGGCATTCCCACAGAATTCGCCTTCAGAACTGCGGTACAATTAATTCAATGAATTTCTCAGCGGAAGAAACTGAACTGCGCGGCCAACTGCAAGGCTTGCCCCTGACAGAGGTGCGATTCAGCGCGGTAACCGGATCCACAAACGATGATGCCCAACGCTGGTTGGATTCCGGGGCACCAGACAGCGCCCTGGTGGTAGCTGACCGGCAAACAACCGGCCGCGGCAGGTTTAACCGCCGATGGATTACACAGGAAGGTGTTGGTCTGGCATTTAGCCTGATATTGCACCCGACCCTGGAAGAAATGGGCCAGCTCTCCCTTTTTTCGCCCCTGGCTGGCCTGGCTGTAAGCGACGGGTTGGCATCCTGCTGCGGGTTAAGTTCGGAAATTAAATGGCCGAACGATGTGCTGCTTCGGCGGCGCAAAGTGTGCGGTGTGCTGGCGGAAACAAGCTGGCTGGCAGACCGGTTGGCTGGCGTGGTAATCGGCATTGGCGTGAATGTTGCACCTTCTTCAGTGCCGCCTGCTGAAACTTTATTGTTTCCAGCCATCAGCGTTGAAGAAGTAACCGGCCAACCAGTAAACCGTTGGAAATTGCTGGCAGCAATTCTTAAAGCAATTTATCAATGGCGTCAAGAAATTGGCTCGCAGGAATTCTTTCAAAGTTGGGAGAAACGTCTGGCTTTTAAAGGCGAGATTGTGCAGGTGGAAACGCCCGGAGGAATGCGGGAAGGGCTGCTCATGGGAATTGACCCGCAAGGTGGACTTGTCCTGCAAACCAGCGCGGGGCAACAAGAGGTGATTACCGTCGGTGATGTGCATTTACGCCCGGCGGAGAAATCTTAAATGGTTTTGGAGGTCGCTCATGCTTGATGATTTGCGCAATTCAGCTACATCGCAACCCTTCGAGGAGGATTTACCGCCCGAAAAACCGGAAGTCCGCCGGTCCCTGCGGCGCTCCAGCGGCCCCTTCCTCGGGATGACAGCCAAACAACGCTTTGTCATCGCTTTATTGCTTTTCTTGATGGTCCTTGTATTGGGTACTTTCTGCCTCGTTGTTACCGGAAAAATCGTATTCTAGCTAGTACGCCGGGCAACAAAAAAGCACAGCGGATTGCTGCCGTGATTGGCTGCCATCCACTGTGCTTTTGATTCATCAGGTTACCCCGATTGGAAAGCGGCCCTCTTATTCCTTTTCCTCATCCACAAGGCTTACTTCTGCTGGAAATCGTGCCAGCGAAGCGACGCCGTCGCCTTTGCCCAAATCCATCAGATGCACGCCGCGGGTTGCCCGCCCGGTGAGTGAGATTTCCTTTACCTTTAGCCGGAGAACAATGCCATTGCTGGAAATAAAGGTCATGTCGTCGGCTTCCTGTACCACCCTGGCTGAAACAACTTGCCCTGTGTGATCCATATTCTTAAGATCTTGCGTGATCACCCCGCCGGTGGCACGGCCTTTTTGCGGGTAATTGGATAGCGCTACCCGCTTGCCAAACCCTTGCCGTGTTACCACCAACAGGTAGCCTCCCGGCTCAACAACCTCCATCGAGGTCACCTGGTCTTTGGGTTTCAAGCGGATGCCCGTTACACCGGCAGCGGTGCGGCCCATAACCCGAATTGCATTTTCAGCGATGCGCAATGCCTTCCCGCCTACTGTCACTAGTATGAGGTCATCTTTCCCGCTGGTAAGGCGCGCCCAACCCAACTGGTCGCCTTGCGTCAGGGTGATGGCGATCAAACCGGACGGCCGCACGCTGGCAAATTCTGAAAGCGCCACGCGCTTCATGCGTCCCTTGGCCGTTGCCATGGTGCAATACTTTGATGCTGAAAAATCATGCACCGAAAGTGCAGCCGTGATGTGTTCATTCGAGTCCAAATTAAGCACATTGACAATTGGAATGCCGCGGTCGGTACGTCCGGCATCTGGTAAATTATAGGTTTTTTCCGAATAGACTTTTCCGCGGTCCGAGAAGAATAGCAGCGTATCCAGTGTACGGGCTGGAAACAGCGTAACAACTTCATCCTCATCCCGCACTGTCTGGCCGCTCACACCGCGGCCACCGCGGTTCTGGGTTCTGTAAAGGTTGGCAGCAGTCCGTTTGATGTAACCGCGCTGTGTGATTGTCACCAGAACAGCTTCATCCGCCACCAAATCTTCCATCCGAAAGTTTTCGTGTGCTTCGGCAGTGATGCGGGTGCGCCGGTCATCGCCGTATTTTTCGATCAGGTTGCGCAAATCTTCCTGGATTACGCCGAGGATCTTGTGCGGATTTGCCAGCAAATCCTCCATGTAGGCGATCCGTTCGACCATTTCACGATGCTCGTCTTCGATCTTCTGCCGTTCCAAAGCAGCCAGGCGGCGCAGCTGTAAATCCAGAATTGCCTGTGCCTGAATTTCAGTCAGGTTGAACCGCTCCACCAGGTTGGCTTTGGCTGTTTCGGCATCCTTTGCCTGGCGGATGGTTTGGATGACAGCGTCAAGGTTGGCCAGGGCAATCAGCAATCCATCCAGCACATGCGCCCGGGCGCGCGCTTTTGCCAGTTCAAATTCGGTCCGCCGGGTAATGACGGCCTCGCGGTGATCCACAAAGATCTGAAGCGCACGTTTGAGCGAAAGAACGCGCGGTTCATTATCCACAAGTGCCAGCAAATGTACCCCGAAGGTGGTTTCCAGCGGAGTATATTTATACAACTGATTCAAAACCATCTTTGGCTGTGCGCCGCGTTTCAATTCGATAACGATGCTCATTCCGCGGCGGTCAGATTCGTCCCGCAGATCCGAGATCTGGTCAATTTTCTCCTCGCGCACCAATTCGGCAATGCGCTCGATCAATCCTGTTTTATTGACTTGGTAAGGAATTTCGGTGATATTGATGGCGTAACGGCCGTTTTTAATTTCTTCAATTTGAGCTGTTCCGCGCACAATCAAACGACCGCGGCCAGTGGAATAAGCCTGCCGGATGCCGTCCCGGCCGACAATCACGCCGCCTGTGGGGAAATCCGGTCCAGGGACCAGTTCCATCAATGAATCGATGGTGACTTCGTCCAAATTATCGTAATGGTCGATGAGATAAATGATGGCGTTGCACAGCTCGCGTAAATTGTGCGGAGGGATGTTGGTCGCCATGCCGACCGCAATACCGGATGATCCGTTTAGCAATAAATTCGGTGTTCGGGAAGGCATCACCAGGGGTTCTTCGAGAGAACCATCAAAATTCGGCGCGAAATCAACCGTATTCTTGTCAAGATCGGTGAGGATCTCCTCGGCCATAACCGATATGCGCGCTTCGGTGTAACGCATCGCAGCGGGCGGATCGCCGTCGACCGATCCAAAATTACCCTGGCCGTCTACCAGTGGATAGCGCATTGAAAAATCCTGCGCCATGCGGGCCATGGCATCATAAACAGCCGAGTCGCCGTGCGGGTGATATTTACCCAGAACTTCACCGACGATGCGGGCCGATTTTTTATAGGCAGTATTGGAGTGCAAGCCTAACTCTTGCATTGCATAAAGAATACGCCGGTGAACTGGCTTAAGCCCATCGCGCGCGTCCGGCAAAGCTCGCGCAACGATTACGCTCATGGCATAATCGAGGTAAGCTGTGCGCATTTGTTCGTCAATGTCGACGGATTGGATTGAACCAATATCCATAAATACCTAGTCCCTCCCGAAGAGTTCGTAACCCGTTAATTATACCTTACCCCATGGTAAATCCTCCATTTTCCCTGTTTCCGAGGGTTAATACGATATAATCCTTACTTGGTATGAAATGGCGTCTGATCCTCCTCTTTTTATGCCTGTGCTGCTTGATTACAGGCTGTTCTGCCAGTTCCGCACAATCCTCATCCGGCACCCCCTCCGTTTACATCCAGAACAAAGGCTCCGATACCATCGTGAATCTGGCGCTCGCATGGGCTGAGCGCTACCAGACTGTTCGCCCCGATGTGCGCATTTCAGTCACCGGCGGGGGTTCGGGCACGGGCATCACTTCGCTGATCAACGGCACTGTGGATATAGCCAATGCGTCCCGGGCAATTAAATCGGAGGAAATTTCCGCTGCGGAAGCCAACGGGATTGAGCCAGTTGAGCATGTCATTGCCCGCGACGCCATCGCCGTCATTGTTAATCCCAAAAACCCGGTCAATGAACTTACCCTCGATCAAATCTCGCAGATTTATCGCGGGAACATCAGCAACTGGCAGGAAGTTGGCGGCGAGGACCGACCCATTGTGCGCTTATCCCGGGAAACCAACTCAGGTACTCATGTCTATTTCCTGGAGGCAGTCGTCCGCCTCGGAAATAAGAATGACAAAGGCTTATTCTCTCCGCTCACCCTGCTGCTGCCTTCATCGGAGGGCATTATTTCCGAGGTTCGCGATAACCCGAATGCCATTGGCTATGACGGTTTGGGTTATGTCACATCCGAGGTTAAAGTAATCGGCATCTCCTCCGGCTTGGGAAAACCCTATGTGATGCCGTCCGTCGAAACTGTCAACAATAAAAGCTACCCGATTGCCCGCGATTTATACATGTATTCCAAAAAAGGCGCCGATCAGACCATTTTGGATTACTTGAATTGGATCCTCACCCCCGAAGCGCAGCAAATCGTTCTCAATCTCGGTTTTGTGCCCATAACAGCCGCCCCTTGAGCATTAGGATATGATCGAACAAACCCCGCGCGAACGTCCAGTCAACGTCCTAATAAAAGCAGCTGGTTATTCCAGCATCCTTTTTGTCACGGTGATCTTCATCTTTCTGATGCGCGAAGGGTTGCCAGCGCTCACCAATGTCAGTCTATCCAGTCTGCTAGGAACAATCTGGTACCCGATTGAGGGTTATTTTGGCATCTGGCCGCTGTTCTTCGGTTCCTTAATCGTCACCCTCACCGCCATCCTCATTGCCATTCCATTGGGCGTCGGTACCAGTCTTTATATTTCGGAAATCGCTCCGATGTGGATCAAGAATCTGCTCAAGCCATTGATTGAGATCCTGGCTGGTTTGCCTTCCGTTGTTTTGGGTTTTATAGGCATTCAGGTGGCTGTTCCTTTCATGCGTCAATTCTTCAACCTGCCAACCGGCCTTTCGGGCTTGACAGGCGCCATCCTGCTGGCATTTATTGCCACACCAACTATTGTTTCAATTTCTGAAGATGCACTTAATACCGTCCCGGCTGCCTACCGCCAGGCTGCGCTGGCGTTGGGTGCCACGCAATGGCAAACCATTTGGAATGTCACCCTCCCGGCAGCGCGGTCGGGGGTGATCACGGCGGTCATGTTGGGGGTAGGGCGTGCCATTGGAGAAACCATGGCGGTTATGATGGTAACCGGCAATGCGCCAGTCATGCCACACGGGCTCGATGCGATTTTCCTGCCAATACGCACAATGACAGCCACCATCGCCTCTGAAATGGGCGAGGTTGCAACTGGCAGCCCGCACTACCAGGTCTTATTTCTTATCGGCATCATTCTTTTTACCCTATCGTTAACCATCAACGTCATTGCGTCCTGGGTCAGCACGCGCGGGCGCAAACGTTCTGAGCGATCACTTTCCTGAGGAAATTATTGATATGGAAGATGGTCTCCAGTCCAATCCAGTTCTTCATTCCTCACACCGCCAGCAGAATATTTCATTCTGGCTGGTAAGATTGATTACATTAATCACCGTGCTGCCGATTTTGGCAATCGTAATTTACATCATCGTTAAAGGTGCCCCATCCATTTCCTGGCAATTCATCACCGACTTTCCGCGCAACGGCATGCGTGAAGGCGGCATCTGGCCGGCGATCATCGGCACATTTTATCTCACGCTCGGGACAGCCGTTTTTTCAGTTCCCCTGGGTGTGGCAGCCGGCGTTTACATCGCTGAGTATGCAGCTGACAACCGCTGGACGCGTTTGATCCGGATTGCCATCATTAACCTGGCAGGCATTCCATCAGTCGTTTATGGCCTGTTCGGTTTGGGTGTATTTGTCCTCTTTCTCAAATTCGGTACCAGCATTCTGGCGTCCTGCCTGACGCTTTCCATCATGACCCTGCCAACGATTATCAGCACCACCGAAGAGGCATTGCGCCAGGTGCCTTACTCCTTCCGGGCAGTCAGCCGGTCGCTGGGCGCCACCCATTGGCAGACCATATGGCGGATCGTATTGCCGCAGGCCATGCCGGGTGTTCTCACTGGCGTCATCCTCGGTTTGGAACGCGCTGCCGGCGAAACTGCACCCATCCTTTTTACCGGGGTTTCTTTTTTCCTTCCGCAGCTGCCAAACTCGATTCTGGATGCCACCATGGCTCTGCCATATCATATCTTCGTCATTTCGACCTCGGTGCCCGGTATGCCCATTCAAATTCAATACGGCACGGTGCTGGTATTGCTGGTTTTTGTCCTCGGGATGAACCTGATTGCATCGGCCGTCCGCATTCGCGCCCGTGCCAGGCGGCAATGGTGAACCATGGATAAGATTGTTATCACACACCTGAATCTTACCTATACTGATGGCACCGAAAGCCTGCGCGACATTAATCTGACGATCGCCGCCAATGCAATCACTGTTTTTTTTGGCCCGGCGGGGGGCGGAAAGTCCAGCCTGCTGCGCGTACTCAACCGCCTCAATGACAATTCAGATGTCACCAGGCTGGATGGCCAGGTATTGTTGAATGGCAAGAACATCCTTGACCCGGATGTCAACCCGGTTGAACTGCGGCGAAAAATCGGCATTGTATTCTCCCGCCCGGTGCCGCTGCCGCTTACCATTTATGAGAATATCGCCTACGGTCTGCGATTGATGGGTGAAAAAAATAAAAGCCGCCTGGATGACGCCGTGGAAAAAGCCCTGCGGGAAGCTGTGTTGTGGGATGAAGTTTATGACCGTTTGCACGACCCGGCCATCGCGGTTTCCGGCGGGCAACAGCAGCGCCTTTGCCTGGCACGCGTGTTGGCGCTTGGCCCCGAGGTGATCATGCTGGACGAGCCCACCTCAGCGCTCGATCCAGTTTCCACCGCCAAAATCGAGAGCCTGATGCAGGAATTGAAGAAACGATTTACCATCATCTGGGTGCCGCACAATGTGCAGCAGGCTGCGCGCATGGCCGATTATGCTGCCTTCTTTCTGCAAGGCGAACTGGTTGAATTTGCCGAGGATAAACGGCTTTTTGTCTTCCCAAAAGATAAACGCACCCAGGATTACGTTGAAGGCAAATTCGGCTAGGTTTTGCCAGTCGCAAAGGAATCAACCTTGCCACTCAAGGTGAGTTCTGCTATAATCTCCTTCGCTACGGGCGCGTAGCTCAGTTGGTTAGAGCGCACGGTTCACATCCGTGAGGTTCGTGGGTTCGAGCCCCTCCGCGCCCACAATACGTCCCATACTGCCGCCAACGCCGGGCGGCAGTTCTTTTTCCCATCGTGCACC
>CAZHYQ010000010.1:110026-111131 GCA_964536805.1 uncultured Longilinea sp. | reverse complement strand
GACAAGGACTTTGGCTCCTCCGTTTTGGCAACCCTGATCAATGCTGATCTTTTTGTCATCAGCACGGCTGTCGAAAAAGTGGCCATCAACTTTAACAAACCCGACCAGAAGTGGTTGGACCGCATGACGGTGGCTGAAGCCAAACAGTATATGGCCGAAGGCCAGTTTGCCAAGGGTAGCATGCTGCCGAAGATCCAGGCCATCCTGCGCTTCCTGGAAGCCGGCGGTAAGCAAGCGCTGATAACCGATCCGGCAAATATCGGCCGCGCTTTGAAAGGCGAGACTGGCACCTGGATCGTTCCCTGATGAACCTGTCATTGTCCGGATTGGGCAAACCTGATCCGGACAATGACAAGAAATTCTGCAGGATGGGGTAGAATTAACCCGGTCAGTGTTCCACCCGGTCTTGTCTCAAGACTGGTTCTCATTGTGGATCAGGAAGAAGAGGAAGCCCGTTTCACGCCCTCAACCTTCCTTGCGATATCCAAATCACCCAATTCCAAACCGTTCAACTTAGTAGGAGGAGGAAGATGTCTTCAAAACGCGTGTGGCTGTTTATCAGCCTGTTCGTTGTGTTTGCGATGGCTTTGTCTGCCTGTCAGACAACCGCGCCGACAACCGCTGCGCCTGTCGCGACAGCAGTTCCCGCCGAAGCAACTGCAGCCCCGACGACCGGAGGCGCGACCTATCAGATTCCTGACATCGAATCAGGAAAGTTTAACGTCGCGTTTGTTCTCATTGGCCCGCATGACGACGGCGGTTGGTCTCAGGCTCATTTTGACGGCCTGACCTATGTACAGAACAATGTACCCGGCGTGCATGTAGCCTACATCGAGAACGTTGCCGAAGGCACCGATGCGGAGACTGTATTCCGCAGCCTTTCCCGCAAGGGCTTCAACTTGATCTTCGGAACTTCCTTTGGTTACATGGATGCCATGGAAACCGTCGCGACCGAATACCCTGACATAACCTATATCCATGTCAGCGGTTACAAGTCCAACGGGACCAACTTCGGCAACGTCATGGGCGCCATGGAAGATATGAAGTACCTGGCCGGCATGCTGGCTGGTTCCCGCGCCAAGATGGATGGCAATCCAAAATTGGG
>CAZHYQ010000010.1:0-109926 GCA_964536805.1 uncultured Longilinea sp. | reverse complement strand
GGCGGCCTGGGTCTGTATGGTTTCATGGACGGAGAAACCATGACCAAGGGTGCTGCCGAACTGCCTGCTGCTGACCTGAAGTTGGTGAAAGACACCCTGGCGAAATTCCTCTCGGGTGAAATGAACCGCTTCGATGTCTTCGCTGGCCCCATTAAGGATAATCAGGGCAAGGAGATTATTCCTGCCGGCGAGAAGTTCGTCCAGGCTGACCTGGATCAGTTCCCGCCGGGCGCCGAAGGCCTCGCGTGCAAGTACTGCATGCACTGGTGGGCTGAAGGCGTTACCGCTGAACTGCCTCAATAATCTGGCCGCATAACCAAAGAGGGGTCAGGTCTTTTCGCTGACCTGACCCCTTTTTCGAAAAACATCTTCGGTATGTCTTGATCTGCGTTCACCTGGATATCTGTTTAGCGTAATTGCCAGAATCGATTCGACGATAGAGGGACCATGGACTCTGTAAGCAGCAATCAAGAAATCGCCAACGTTGTTACCATGAATGGAATCGTAAAACGGTTTCCAGGCGTTCTGGCGAACGATCATGTGAACTTTTCACTAAAAAAAGGCGAAATTCATGCGCTGTTGGGTGAAAATGGCGCAGGAAAATCGACACTCATGAATATTCTGGCGGGTTTATATCGGCCCGAGGCAGGCATCATTAAAGTTAATAATAAGCCGGTGACATTTTCAAATCCCAGGCAGGCCATTGCCGCCGGGATCGGCATGGTCCATCAACATTTCATGCTGGTGCCATCCCAAACCGTCACCGAAAATATTCTTCTTGGTCTGGATCAGCCAAAATTCTTTTTGCGCCTCAAGGAATATGACCGCACCATCGCGGATTTGGGAGATCGTTTCGGCCTGGAGGTTGACCCGACCGCAAAAATCTGGCAATTATCGGTCGGCGAACAACAACGGGTTGAATTATTGAAAATGCTTTACCGGGGTGCTGAAGTTCTGATCATGGATGAACCGACCGCAGTTTTAGCTCCCAGTGAAATTGATGGGCTTTTCGGCATCATGCGGAAGATGATCGATCAGGGCAAATCCATTATTTTTATCAGCCACAAGTTAAATGAGGTCATGGCGATTTCGGACGAGGTCACCGTACTCCGCCGAGGCAAAGTAACCGCGGCTGGCGTGCGTACTGAAGGCACCACCATTCCGGATTTAGCCCGATTGATGGTTGGGCGGGATGTTATTTTTGACCTGGAGCGCAAACCGCAAAAACCGGGCGATGTGGTCATGGATGTGAGGGATGTTCATGCCATAAACGATAAAGGCCTGCCTGCGCTTCAGGGTGCATCATTATATGTAAAGGCTGGCGAGATTGTTGGTCTGGCTGGCGTTGCAGGGAATGGACAGCGCGAGCTGGCTGAGGTTGTGACAGGATTGCGAAAATGTTCCCAGGGCAATGTCTCCGTCCAGGGAGAGGATATCACCAACAAAGACGCCCGATCCAGCATCCGGCATAACGTTTCCCACATTCCAGAAGACCGTTCACACGTTGGGACAGCGCCGAATTTGAGCATGACGGATAACTTGATCATGAAGAAGTACAACCGGCAGCCTATCGGTAATGGCTGGTTTGTGAATATGCACGCCGCAGAAAAAAACTCGCAGGAATTAAAGGATGCTTACGATATTATTGCACCCTCTATTAATACGCCGGTGCGCCTGCTTTCTGGTGGAAACTTGCAAAGGGTCATCCTAGCCCGCGAAATATCAGCGCTTCCAGCGTTGATGGTGGCCGTTCAACCCACCCGCGGCCTGGATGTTGGTGCAATTGAAGGGGTTCAGCGTTTGCTATTAGCCCAGCGCGAAGCTGGTTCAGCAGTTTTGTTAATTTCCGAAGAATTGGATGAATTGTTGGCGCTGAGCGACCGGATTTATGTCATATACGAAGGCAAAATAATGGGTGAAGTCAGTGACGGGAATATTGAACAAATCGGTTTGATGATGACCGGTACCCCGATGAAAGTTGAATAGAAGGAGCAAATTGCCAATGTCAGAAACCCCTTCTTTGCCCTCGGTTACTCCGCGCCGAAAATTCCCGTTTTCAGTGGTGGTGGAACCCCGCCTGGATGAAACCCCGAAATGGCTGCCGGCTGCCGTTTCATTATTTGCAGTTGTTGTGGCATTGCTGCTCGGCGCGCTTGTGCTCGCATTTGCCGGTAGTGATCCATGGAAATCCTATGCCGGCATTGGAAAAGCAGCCTTTGGCAGCTGGGGTCAATTTTCCGATACCCTGGTTAAGGCGATTCCGCTGATGCTGGTTGGTCTAGCCTGTTCGGTGGCATTCCGCATGCGCATCTGGAATATTGGCGCCGAAGGGCAGTTCTTCATCGGCGCATTTTTTGCCAGTTCGGTTGTCCTAATTCCAATCCTTCCAGGAGATACACCGCGCTGGTTGTTCATTCTAACCATGGCGCTGGCTGGCATTATTGGCGGTGCATTATGGGGTTTTATCCCTGGCTTTCTGCGTGCCAGGTTCAACGTGAATGAAGTCATCACCACATTGATGTTGAACTACATCGCTGTCGCGTGGAATAACTTTTTCATCTTTGCCATTTGGACGGAAGGTGGCTTTCAAATGTCAAAGATGTTTCCCAAAAATGCCTGGCTGCCGCGTCTGGCTGACATGGCAGCGCAAGTTCCTTTTTTCCGGGGGATGACGACGCATCTGGGTTTGATCTTTGCAATTATCGCGGCCGTAATCGTCTGGTTTATCCTGTTCCGCAGCAAGTGGGGCTATGAGATTCGATTGATCGGAGATAACCCTCGCGCGGCTGAATATGCCGGCATCCCGATTAAGCGCAATATCGTCCTCGTCATGATGGTTTCAGGTGCCTTGGCTGGATTGGCGGGCATGTCGGAGATCACCGGGGTGGTGCACCGGTTGCAAGGCTCCATTTCGCCGGGTTATGGTTTTACCGGGATTATCATCGCCTGGCTGGCAAAGCTGAATCCTTTTGTTGTGTTAATCGTTTCCATCTTATTTGGAGCATTGATCCTGGCAGGACGTGAGATCCAGCCTTCAGGCATTCCAAAACTCATTCAAGGGATCATCCTGGTGTGTTTGATTGCAAGCGATTTCCTGCTGCGCTACCGCATTCGCATCATACGCCGGAGCGAGGAGGAATAACATGGATATCCTGGTAATCTTACATGCAGGGGTTGCATCCGGAACGGTATTGCTTTTTGCTACTTTGGGCGGAATATTGAACGAACGCTCTGGCGTGCAAAATCTTGGCATGGAAGGCATGATGCTGATGGGGGCTGTTACAGCCATGCTGGTGACGGTCAACGTCGGCAGTCCGTGGTTGGGTATCCTGGCAGGAATTCTGGCCGGCGGGCTGTTAGCTCTGATTCACGCCTTTATCTGCATCACGTTGCAAGCCGACCAGGTGGTAAGCGGTCTCGCGCTCACCTTCCTGGGAACAGGGATTAGCCTTGTGATGGGTGAAGGGCTGAGCAAGGCTGGCGCAATCTCGTTGATGCCGGTCATCACGATCCCGCTTTTGACCAAGATTCCCGTCCTTGGACCGGTCTTTTTCACCAACCAATCCATTCTTGTTTGCCTCGGATTTATTCTCACGCCGCTGGCATCTTACTACATTTACAAAACCCGCCCGGGCATGCATTTGCGGGCGGTGGGCGAATACCCGGCTGCGGCGGATGCATTAGGTATCAGTGTTTATGGCCTGCGATATCTATACACCTTTATCGGCGGCCTTTTTGCCGGTCTGGCAGGCGGTACAATCAGTCTGGCAATTTCTCCCGGCTGGTTCAGCGATTTGACCACCGCCGGACAGGGTTGGATTGCCATCGGTTTGATTATTTTTGCCCAATGGGATCCGATTCGGGGCGCATTAGGCGCCTATATGTTTGGCGCACTACGGCGGTTGATCCTCGATATTCAGGGACCGACCCGCCTTTTCGGATTGGCAAACCCGTTTTACTACAATCCGTATCTGGGGTTTTTCCTTCAGATGATCCCATACGCATTTACGATTATCGTTCTAATCATCGGTTCTCAAGAAGCGAACCGTAAACGCCTTGGTACGCCGGCAGCATTGAATATTCCCTTCATTCGGGGCCAGCGCGGCTAGGGATTACAGAATTGCACTTGATTTCCTGCAGAGATCCAGTTGCATGGAAGCAAATATCGCAGAGGAGTAATTCGAATGGGTGATTTTCTCGGTTATCGCTGCTCGATTTGCGGGGCAGAATATCCACCAGCAAAGGTGACATACACCTGCCCGAATGACGGCGGCAATCTGGATGTGATGCTGGATATCAAGCGGCTGCAGCAAAAATACCACTGGTCCGACCTGACTTCCCGGGCTGAGAATTCCTTATGGCGTTATTTGCCGTTATTGCCAGTTCCGTTTCCACAGGCCGAAGGCACGCCTTTGGCTGCAGCCGGATATACGCCCGTTTTTCAACCGCGGCAGTTGGCTGAAGGTCTTGGCATGCGGCGATTATGGGTGAAGGATGAAAGCCGCAACCCAACCGCTTCTTATAAAGACCGGGCTAGCGCGGTGGTGGTGGCACGCGCCATTCAAATCGGCGCCTCCGTGGTCGTGACGGCATCCACAGGCAACGCCGGAGCCGCGTTGGCAGGCATGTCTGCTGCCGTAGGCCAGAAGGCCGTCATCTTTGCGCCACGCAGCGCACCGCCTGCCAAGGTGGCGCAGTTGCTGGTCTACGGCGCGCAGGTCATCCTGGTGGACGGTAATTACGATCAGGCGTTCGACCTTACCATTGAAGCTGCCCGTGAATTTGGTTGGTACTGCCGCAACACCGGTTACAACCCCTTTACGGTGGAAGGCAAGAAAACCGCCGCATTTGAAATTTGCGATCAACTGGCTCTGGCGGATTCGACCGCGGTTGGCCGACCCCTCACCGTTTTTGTTTCAGTGGGGGATGGCAATATTATTTCCGGCATTCATAAGGGCTTCCGTGATCTGGAAGAACTGGGCTGGTTGGGCCAGATGCCGCGCCTGATTGGCGTACAGGCTGAAGGTTCCGCTGCGGTTGCAAATGCCTTCCGGGCTAGCACAGAGGAAATTGTTCCGGTGGAGGCGAAGACGATCGCCGACAGTATATCAGTTGATTTGCCGCGTGACGGCGTGCGGGCTGTGCGTGCTGCCCGCCAGACCGGCGGAACCTACCTGACCGTGCCAGACGCGGAGATATTGGCCGCAATTGCCGATTTGGGAAAGGTGGGCATCTTTGCCGAGCCTGCCGGTGCAACCGCCCTGGCTGGGTTAAAACAAGCTCTCAAAACCGGCCTGGTAAAACCAGATGATCCGGTGGTGGTAATCAATACCGGCAGCGGACTGAAAGACGTCCGTGCAGCCATGCAGGCCGTGCATGAAGCGCCGGTCATTGAGCCCAGCATGGCGGCATTGAAGAAACACCTGGATAGCGTCAATTCATAAACTCGCAAAAGACGCATTTTTGGAGGAACCAATTGTCTTCTGAGCAACCTGTTTTCACGGTAGTCGCCCCGGTTTTCAACGAGAAGGGCAGCGTGATGGAGTTTTACAGCCGCGTCCATGGCGTTATGGAATCCACTGGTGAAAGTTGGGAGTTGATTCTGGTGGACGACGGTTCGCAAGACGGCTCAACGGACATCATACGGCAGCTCGCGGCGGATGATGCTCATGTACGGCCGGTGATCTTTGCCCGAAATTTCGGCCATCAGATCGCTGTAACCGCTGGCCTGGATTACAGCCGCGGCAAGGCCGTGACGATCATTGATTCAGATTTGCAGGATCCGCCCGAGGTGATTCTGGACCTGATCACCAAATGGCGGGAAGGCTACGAGGTTGTTTTTGCCGTGCGGGCTGAGCGGGAAGGCGAAACGGCATTCAAACTTTGGACAGCATCCCTTTTTTACCGCTTGATCGACAAGATCACTGATGTCAGGATCCCGATGGATACGGGCGATTTCCGCTTGATGGACCGGCGGGTGGTGGATGTGATGAACCGTATGCGCGAACATCACCGTTTCCTGCGGGGCATGTCAGCCTGGGTTGGCTTCAAACAAGTCGGCGTGCCGTACAAACGGTTGGCGCGCTTTGCCGGCAGTACCAAGTATCCGTTCCGGAAAATGCTGAAATTAGCCTTGACAGCTATCACGGGCTTCTCCTACCTGCCCTTGCAGATTGCCACCTTTCTGGGATTTATCGCGGCAGGTTTGAGCCTGGTGGCAGCGCTGGTTGTGATTATTCTAAGGGCAACCACAGGCGAGGTTTTCCTGGGACAGGCATCCACCCTGATTGCAGTATTGTTCTTGGGAGGCGTGCAGCTAATTTCGCTGGGAATTCTTGGCGAATATATTGGCCGCATCTATGACGAGGTAAAAGGTCGTCCTTTATATATTGTGCGCGAGTCGCCGGACGATTTTTCAAAATCATGAAGCGAGAGGAAACGAAAATGGCAAAAATTGATTTGACTGCAATGCCGGAACGCCGGGCGAAGGCGATTCGCCGCGCTCGCGAACGGAATATTGTTATTCCTACTTTTGCGCAAATGCTCGCACCGGAAAAGACACCGGCACCGATTAAAGAAGCCCTTAAGCACATTGGTCTTTGGGATGTTCATCCCAATAACCTGTTCCGGATCAACTGGATGAATGAGCCTAAGGAGATGGGGGGTGGTTTCCATGGCGTAAATTATATAGAATTTCCGTCCAGTTTAACGGGAACCCCTGCTCGCATTTTAGCACTGGTGGGCAAATGGTTCCCCACCGGAGCGCATAAAGTCGGGGCGGCATTTGGCTGTCTAGTGCCCCGTCTTGTTACCGGCCAGTTTGACCCGACAACTGAGAAAGCGGTCTGGCCTTCCACTGGCAATTACTGCCGCGGCGGCGCATACGACTCGGCATTGCTTGCTTGCGAATCAATCGCTATTTTGCCCGAGGGTATGAGCCGCGAGCGCTTCGAGTGGCTGTCGAAGATTGCCGGAGAGGTGATTGCCACCCCGGGAACCGAATCCAATGTCAAAGAAATCTTTGACAAGTGCTGGGAATTGCGCCGCTCAGGTCAGGAATTGATGATATTTAATCAATTTGAAGAGTTTGGCAATTACCTGTGGCATTATTTAGTAACAGGCCATGCCTTTGCGGAAATGTTACAACAGTCAATGAGGCCAAGCGATACCATGCGTGGATCGGTCTTCACGACCGGTTCAGCTGGGACAATTGCCAGTGGCGATTACTTAAAACAGCTCTTCCCAGCCAGCAAAGTAGCTGCCAGTGAAGCACTGCAATGCCCCACTCTGCTGCAAAACGGTTTTGGCGCGCACCGCATTGAGGGAATTGGCGATAAGCATGTTCCATGGATTCACAATGTGAAGAACACCGATATGGTGATGGCTATTGATGATGATGCTGTAATCCATCTCATGCGCCTGTTTAACGAACCAGTCGGCCAAGCGTATCTTATCAAGAAGGGCGTCCCTGTAGCATTAGTCAATCAACTCGACTTGTTAGGTATTTCTGGCATAGCTAACCTGCTTTCAGCGATCAAGATGGCTAAATACTATGAAATGGGTGACACCGATGTCGTGGTGACTGTCCTGACCGACTCGATGCAATTGTATACTAGCCGGGTTGCCGAGGAACGCGCGAAGGACGGTGAATACACTGAGGTACAAGCAGCTGCTGATTTTGCCCGATACCTTATGGGCGAATCTATCGATAACCTGCTTGAATTGAGCGAGTTTGACCGCAAGCGTGTCCACAACCTGAAATACTACACCTGGGTCGAGCAGCAGGGAAGAACCTATGAAGAAATCCTGGCGCAATGGGATGATCCCAATTACTGGACGGATATCCAGAAACAGAGCGGTGAAATTGACGCTTTGATCAATGATTTCAACCAGGAAGTCGGCCTGATCAAATAGCATCAGAACTGCCATCCGGTGCGGGTTGCCCGCACCGGATGCTGCTAATTATGGGACAAATGAACGAATTTCCACCTGAAACAGCCTTGATTCTGGTGGCGGTGGTGACCGAGCCGCGCGACCTTGAAATTGCGCGCTTGTTAGGCTGGTACCGCATTCCCTTGCGGCATGCGCCGAAAGTCGTTTCAGTTGATTATCTGGCTTTTTACCAGACTGGGGGCTTTGGCAAAGCCCACCGCTGGCAGGTGGAGATGGTTGCTCCGGTACGCGGGCATGAAATGGCCACCCGGGCTGAATTATTGCGAAACGAGCCCAATCACCCGCATGCGGCCGAAGAATATTACAAAATTCAACTTGGTCCGCTGCAATCCCTGCCGAGGCCAATTCAAGCCGGAGGTTGGCGGCGGTTGACTTTCCTGTACACGACTGGTGAATTATTAGCAGGTGCGCATAGTCTAGCCGATTTGGTGGTGCGCTCGGAAGAGCGAAGTCTATTATGGCGTTCGTTGCGCGAGCGAGCATTGAAGGAAGGGCTCTACCAGGCAAACGATTTACCGGAAGAATTGATTGAACCTGCGCTTCGGGCATTAATGGGTGATTTTGGCAGTCTACGCGAAGGAAAAGACCAATACTTGCCGGATCAAAACTGGTAAAATGGCAGGATCAATTGCCAAGGAGTAATGCATGAGCAGCTTATTGATAAAAAACGGTACATTGATTACTGCTTCTGAGACGTTTCAGGCAGATCTTTTGGTTAAAGGCGAAAAAATCGCCCAAATAGGACCTTCCTTAACGGTGCCAGTGGATGCGGAGGTGGTGGACGCAGCTGGAAAGTATGTGATGCCGGGCGGGATCGATGTGCATACCCACCTCGATTTACCGATGGCAGGTACGGTTTCTTCAGACGATCATTACACCGGCCACAAAGCCGCGGCTTTCGGCGGGACAACGACGGCCATTGATTTTGTATCGCAGGATACAAGCCCGCTGCTGGCAAATGTGGAGGCCGCCCACAAGAAAGCGGATGCCAAGGCGGCCATCGATTTCAGTTTCCACATGAATATTACTCATTTCGATGATGAGGTTGCGGCTGAAATTGGCCAGTTGGCCGAAGCAGGAATTACCAGTATCAAGGTGTTTACGGCATACAACAACCGTTTGCGTCTTTCGGATGGCGAAATATTCAAGGTGATGCGCCTGGCGCGTAAAAACGGCCTGTTGACCATGGTGCACGCTGAAAATGGCGATGTCATCGAAACTATGATTGCTGAAGCCTTGGCGGCCGGGCATACCTCGCCGGAATGGCAGGCGCTGACCCGTCCTGCGTGGGGGGCTGTGGAAGCTACCTTGCGCGCCTCAGCCCTGGCAGCTCAGGCGGATGCGCCGGCATACATTGTCCACATGAATGCCGGCGGCGAAGTCGATCAACTGGCTTACGCCCGGGATCACGGCGTCAGGGTTATGGGGGAGACCTGCCCGCAATATTTATTCTTCACGATCAACAATTTACGCCAATCCGATGGGGCCAAATGGGTATGCTCGCCGCCCATGCGAAGCGCTGCGGACAATGCCCGGTTGTGGGAAGGCATCGCTGACGGCACTTTGCAGGTCATGGCCACCGATCATTGCCCATTCTTTTTTGACGGTCGAAAGCCGATCCTCTATGAAGGCCAGGAAATCGCCATCCCTGGCAAAGAACTTGGCCGGGAAGATTTTACCCGGATACCAAATGGTCTCCCGGGTGTTGGCGACCGGTTGCCCATTCTCTGGACATTTGGCGTGCGCAGTGGAAAAATCACAGCCAATCAGTTTGTTGCCATGAATTCAACCAATCCAGCGCGAATTTTTGGCATGTATCCGCAAAAAGGCACGCTCATGCCGGGCGCTGACGCCGACTTATTGATTTGGGATCCTGAGCGCAGGGTCAAATACGGCGTGGCGCACGCTCAACACCGAACGGATTACAACCTGTATGAAGGCTGGGACCTGGTGGGTTACCCGGAAAAAGTTTACTTGCGCGGCAAATTGATTGTGGAAAACGAAGTCTGGCACGGAAAACCAGGAATGGGGCGGTTCATTCACCGCAAGCCTTTTGGCGATATACTTTAACGGATGCCCTCCTGGATTATTCTAGTTCCACTACTTGTCCTGCTGGTTGCAGCCGCGGGAATTTTTCTGCTTGAACGGCTGCACCCCAATTTCGGCCTGGCCTGGTTGATTGCAATGCTGGCTGGTGTCATCAACTGGGGCATGCAGCTTTTCTTTCGGTTCCGGTCGCCGTTGCCGTTCCAGCTTGCAGATTGGCTGCCCTTTACTGTCAGAATGGACGATCGCCTGCTTTTCCAAATTGATGCAGTATCCTGGCCGCTGGCCTTCAGCCTGTCCGGTTTACTCCTGGCGGTAATTCTCACAGCGCCAGTTCGCCTGAGCCAGAAAAGCTACCCAATCGCCTGGGCGAGCAATTTGGTCATCACCGGCATTGGTTTGCTAGGCGTGATTTCTGGAAATTTAATTACGTTGCTCTTGATGTGGTCCTTGATCGATGTGGTTGAACTGGTGGTCATGCTTCGGACAGTGCATGAGCCGCGTTTGAACCGGCAGGTTATCATTGCATTCGCAGCACGCGTTTTAGGAACGATAGTCGCATTGGCTGCATTTGTTTTTAGTCAAAGCCTGAACATTGATGCTGCCGTGAGTCCCTTCCCTCCGGCAAACATTTATCTGTTGGCCGCTGCGGGCCTAAGGCTGGGCGTTTTACCCTTGAACCTGCCCTATCAGAATGAGATCCAAATGCGCCGAGGTGTTGGCACTTCGCTCCGAATGGCTTCGGCTGCCACCAGTCTGGTTTTACTGGCCCATCTGACCCCACCCCAACTCACAACCACCGCGACTTTTTTCCTTCAACTGAGCACGGCTGTCGCGTCGCTATACGCTGCCGCCATGTGGGTTGGGGCAGCCAATGAACTCAATGGACGGCCGTATTGGATCGTTTCAACAGCCGGTTTGGCGATTGCCAGTGTCATCAATGGCAATCCGGTCAACAGCCTGATCTGGTCCACTACCATGATACTGAGCGGCGGCGTTTTGTTTCTCTATTCAGCCCGGGCCAGGTTTTCTTTTGTGTTGCCCTTCCTGGCTGCCATCGCTGTCATTGGTTTGCCGTTCACTCCAGCATCTGGTGGCTGGGGCAGTTTAGTTGGTGAAACCACCACTTTGTTTAGTCTTGTGATAATTCTGGTGGTTGCATTACTGGTAGTGGGACTCCTTCGTCATGCATTATCACCGGGTGAATCGCTCAAAGAAATGCAAGGCTGGATCAAGGTGGCTTATCCGTTGGGATTGTTAATTCTGGCTGGCAGCAGCTGGATTATTGCGCTTACAGGATCTCAAGATTCCCTGACTGCCAATAAATGGCCAGCCAGTGTTGCTGCTTTTGTTTTGGCCGCGGGCTTGGGGGCATTGGTCCTGCGCCGGCACCGGTTGATCGCGTTGGAACGAAGTATTACCTGGCTGGATGTGATTCTTCAAGCCGCCGGCCGCTGGCTGGCCCATTTTTTCAGCCTGCGATGGTTGTACGCGACTATGCAGGATTTTTTGGGTTTGGTCCGCCGCTTGGTGGAGGGTTTTTCCCTTGTTCTGGAAGGCGAGGGCGGCGTTTTGTGGGCCATGGTACTGCTGGCGCTGCTCCTGACCATTCTGATACCAGGAATCGGTCAATAATGGACCACGCACTTGGTTGGATTCCTTTGGTTCTGTTGATTGGTTCATCGTTAACTTTGCTGGTCAGCCAGAACTGGCGCTGGAGCATCATAGCGCTGGCGGTTCTTTACCTGGGTATGTTTTGGATGATCTCGTGGCAATGGTCGCTTGGATTAGCGGCGGTGAAATTGGTCACCGGATGGATGTCGGGAGCAGTGCTGGGGGTGTCGCAACCCGGTAATGCCCTGGAGGAGGAAGGCCAGGAACGTTTGCCTGTACGCGGGTTCAAAGTGGTGACCGCTTCATTGGTATGGGTGCTGGCCTTTGCGATTGCGCCATCATTACAAAAATTTTTCCCAGCGGGAAGCAATTATGTATTGGGTGCGGTCATTTTAATCGGCATGGGCTTGTTGCAATTAGGCATGTCGCACCGTCCGTTGCGAGTCATTTTGGGTTTGTTCACTGTCCTTTCCGGATTTGAGTTGCTTTATGCCGCCGTGGAAAACTCTGTGTTGGTTGCAGGGCTAATTTCGGGGGTGACTTTGGGGCTGGCTCTGGCGGGTGCGTATTTGCTGGTAAACCCAGAAGAGGAGCAATCATCATGAGCACGATTACTTTTTGGGTATTCGTGCCCTTTGGCGTTGCCGTGCTTCTGACAATGTTTAATCGGCGAACTGGTTTTACACGTTGGACTGCAGCTGGAATCTCCTTGGCGCTTGCCGTCGCAGCGGCGCTTGTCAATTTTGACAGCCTGCTGCAATTTGGCGACCGAGCCTATGAGCTAACCACCTCGTTTTCGATCCTTGGACGGCGGTTGGTGCTCGAAAATTCGGACCGTACCTTACTCGTGCTTATTTACGGGTTAAGCGCCTTCTGGTTCTTTGGTGCACCCGCAGCCAGCACATACCGGCTTTTCACTCCTTTTGGTCTGGGTATGATCGCTGTGCTGGTTGCGTCGCTGGCAGTGGAGCCTTTTCTGTTTTCGGCATTGTTGGTTGAAATTGCCGTTCTTCTGAGCATTCCCATGCTGGTCCCGCCTGGAAAACCGGCCGGCCAGGGAGTGATGCGCTATTTGATTTTTCAGACCCTTGGTATGCCCTGTATCCTGATTGGCGGCTGGGCTTTAAATGCCACTGAGATCAATCCATCGCTCGAAAGTCTTTTACTGGAAGCGACCCTTTTGTTGGGATTGGGGCTGGCTTTCTGGCTGGCAATTTTCCCGTTTTATACCTGGATTCCGTTACTGGCAGGGGAAAGTCACCCCTATGTGGTAGGTTTTTTATTAAGCCTATTGCCCACCGTTGTATTTTCTTTGCTCTTAAACTTCCTAAATTCGTATGCATTTCTCAGAAATTCAACACTTCTCTTTCAGGGATTGCAACTTGCAGGAACGATCATGGTCGCCACGGCAGGCATCTGGGCTGCCTTTCAGCGCGACCTTACCCGTCTTTTTGGCTATGCGGTCATTTTGGAAACTGGTTTTGCCCTGCTTGCGTTGAGTCTTCATTCCACTTCCGGGCTGGCCTTTTACGCCAGCAGTTTTTTTCCGCGGATGATCGGGCTGGGCCTGTGGGCGCTTGCATTGTCGGTGATGCAAAGTCACGATGTATCAGTGAAGTTTGAAGAGGAAAAGCAGGCTTTCCAACGGCTGCCAATCGCAGCGGCAGTATGCCTATTAGCCATTTTTTCAACCGGCGGCCTGCCTTTATTAGCGGGGTTCCCCATTCGCCAGCCGTTGCTTGAAGAATTAGGGACGCACTCTATCCCAATGGCAATTTGGGCGCTTGTGGGTTGCGCGGGCATGGTGTTTGCTGGCATCCGCTATTTGGCAGCCCTATTCCATGGCGAACCCAAAATTGGCCACATTGAAGAGGACCGATATCAGATTGCCTTGTTGCTCGCCGGAGCGGTGATCTTGGTTGTGGCAGGTATCATTCCGGGACCGTATATCACCTGGATGTCGAATCTTTTACAAGGATATGCCAACCTGTTCTGAGGATGATTGCCGGATGGTATAATCCTCGAAAGTGAATGTTTCCACAAGAGGTGTCGGATGGACCTTGAACAAATCATCAAGCGTCTGGATTGGCTTGACGATGAACGTCGAAAAGATAAAACAACGATTGCCACCCTGGAAGAGAAAATTAACACGTTGGCAGGAAGTATTCCGCCATTGCTCCAGCAAATCAAAGAACAAAGCCTGGATTTGGCCCGCCTGTCTGCCAATATGCCCCGCTTTGACCAACTGGAAGCCATGATTGGGCAGGTCCGGGTGGAAACCAACCGGGCAGTGGAAAGCTCTGAACGCCAACGGGTTGAACGCGATCGCGACATCGAAAAACAGCGGCGTGCTGACGTGGAAGCGCTCAGTATTGGCATAGGCGATGTCCGCAAAGGATTGGAACCGATTGCGGAATTAAAACGCAGCCTGCAAGCCCGCGTGGAAGAAGATTTTCGGCTTGGCCGATTAATCGAAGAATTGGAACAAAAACTGGTTGAATCAACCCGCGGAGATGAAGAATACCGACGGGCTATTAAACTTCTCGAGGATGCCCAACGGCAGGATACAAAACGGTTGACGGACCTGCAAGGCGAAGTAGCGGCATCCCGGAAACGCCTGGAAGAACAACGCGGTAAAGCGGACGTGAACGCCGATTCATTGCGAAAAATTGAGATGCGGCTGGCAGAATATCAGGCTGCTGAGGGCGAACGGCGGCAGGCACAGACTGCTTTCATTGAAAAACAGAATTTACTGCAGGTGGAACGCGACCGCATCTGGAAAGACTGGAAAGTTCGTTTTGAGGTCATTGAAAAATCGGCTCAAAACCTGGATGCCCAACTGCAAACTTTGGATGCCACCCACCGCGCTGTTAAACGCGCACAGGATGGTTTTGATGAAATCTCGCAGCGCTTTGAGCGGCGCATTAATGAAATCACCGAAATGCAGCGCCTGACGGAAGACCGCTTCCGGCAGGAATGGGTTTCCTTTAAATCGGATGATCAGAAACGCTGGACGAATTACACCCTTTCACAGGAAGAAACGCAACGTGAGGTCGGCCGCCAGTTTGAAAAACTGAATGAGCGCCTGGTGCTGTTGGAAGATTTAACGCAAGAAATAAACGACCTGCAGCATCAATTTAGTGAAGAAACACAAAAACGGCTGCAATCGTTGTTGTCGACTGCGCGCGATTGGGTGGAACAGTACGATAAGACCTTCGGGCAGAACCGCTAGGAGGGGCAGTGCACGTCATTGGCACCGCCGGGCATGTTGATCACGGTAAATCCACGCTGGTAGCCGCACTTACGGGAACGCATCCTGACCGCCTCAAAGAGGAGCAGGAGCGTGAGATGACTATCGATCTGGGCTTTGCCTGGATGACGCTGCCGGATGGCGAACCGGTTGGAATCGTTGATGTTCCGGGCCACCGCGATTTTATTGAGAATATGCTGGCGGGCGTAGGCGGCATTGATGCAGCCCTGTTTGTGATTGCAGCCGATGAAGGCATTATGCCCCAGACCCGCGAGCACCTGGCGATTCTGGATTTGCTTCAAGTTCAAAATGGCGTGGTTGCTCTTACGAAAATTGATCTGGTTCCCGATCCGGACTGGCTGGATCTGGTTGAAGAAGAAGTACGGCAGTGTTTGCGCGGTTCAGTGCTTGAACAGGCAGCGATTATCCGTGTTTCTGCACGGACACGGGCAGGGATTGATGCGCTGAATCATGCGTTGGCTGAATGCCTGGCTAACGTCCAGCCAAGGCCAGACCTTGGCAGGCCGCGTTTGCCGATAGACCGCGTTTTTTCAATGGTGGGATTTGGGACTGTGGCTACCGGAACATTAGTCGACGGCCATTTTTTCATCGGCGATGAGGTTGAAGTAATGCCCGCGGGAAAACACGGGCGAATTCGGGGATTACAGACTCATAAACACAAGGAAGAGATAGCATTTCCCGGCAGCAGGACAGCGGTAAATATCGCCGGTTTGGATGTGTCGGAGGTGCCGCGCGGCAACGTTCTGACGCATCCAGGCAAATACCGTCCAACACAACGCATCGATGTCAATTTCAGGTTGCTCAAGGATGCGACCGCTCCACTGCTTCACAATGCCGAGGTGAAGTTTTACCTGGGTACAGCCGAGGTTTTTGCGCGGGTACGTTTGCTGGGTAGTGAACAAATCCTGCCGGGTGGTCAGGGCTGGCTGCAATTGGAGCTGCGAGACCCGATTATTGCGGTCCGCGGTGATCACTATATCCTGCGGCGGCCGTCACCAGGGGAAACAATAGGCGGAGGAATTATTGTCGATCCACAGCCGAAGCAGCGCCATAAACGCTTCGATGCTTCGGTTTTGCAACAGATGGAGGCAATGCTGCAGGGTCAGCCGACCGATGTGCTGAGGCAGGCTAGCCTGGCATTGGGTGCAGCCCCATTGGTTAAGGTGAAAGCACAATCGCGGCTAGGAAAAGAGCAGGCTGATACTGCTGCGGTTGAATTGGTGAAAAACGGCCAGTTAATCCTCCTTGATGAGGAATCAGGCGATCCGTTGGTAATACCCACAGGTCTGTGGGAGCAGGAAACCGCCCGTGCACTGCGTGAACTGGAGGATTTTCACAAGACAAACCCTCTCAGGCGCGGAATGCCGCGGGAAGCACTCAAAAGCCGACTAAAAATGCATCCGCGCGTATTTAATGCAGCTGCGCAACAGTGGTCGAAAGAAGGGCAAATTCTCGATCTTGGAGCAGTCATTGCGAGGTCAGGCTTTGAACGGATATTCACGCGGCAGGAAGAGCAAAAAGTAAATAATTTATTGCGGTATTTCGATGAAGAGCCCTTCCTGCCGCCCTCGTATAAGGATTGCCAGGATGAGGTTGGAGAGGAAGTGCTTATTTTGTTGATCGAGCGGGGTGATCTGGTAAGGGTTTCCGAGAATGTTCTTTTCCGCAAGCAAGATTATGACCGCATGTTGAGTGGGGCGATTGATTATTTAAAAACAAATGGGGCATTTACGGTGGCGGAATTTCGAGATTTATTCAATACTACGCGAAAATATGCCTTGGCACTACTGGAGTATTGGGATTCCCAGAAAATTACCGTGCGGGATGGCGACATAAGAAGATTGTTAATATAATCTGCCAACCGTTGACAAACTCCGCCAGAGAAACTATAATACCTTTCGCTCTGCCCCGACAGTCTGTCGCTGGGGCGAAAAATTGTATCCCCAACTTCCCCGTAAGCTGGCGTAGTGATGGGCGCGGGTTGAACGGCGAAGTGAAGATTGGAGAATCGTATGAAGTACGCCATCGTTGAGAGCGGCGGTAAGCAATTCCGCGCTGTTGAAGGGTCCACGATTGAAGTGGATCTTCTCCCGGTCGAACCAGGCAAAGACCTGACCCTTGATCAGGTTCTGGTGCTGGTGGACGGGGAGAAAATATCGGTTGGTACGCCTTCGGTTAAAGGCGCTCAGGTAAAGGCTTCTGTTGTGGATCACTTCAAAGGCCCCAAACTGATCATCTTTAAATACCAGGCCAAAAAACGTATCCGGGTAAAGACCGGCCATCGTCAGACCTATACCCGGCTGATGATCAACAAGATCGAAGTGGAGTAGGAAAAATGGCGCATAAAAAAGGTGGTGGTTCCGTACGGAATGGCCGCGACAGCAATTCACAGCGCCTTGGCGTGAAACGCTATGCCGGCGAGACTGTGATTTCGGGCAACATCCTGGTTCGCCAGCGCGGAACTCGCATTAAACCCGGCTTAAACGTTGGGCGCGGCAGCGATGATACCCTGTTCGCAACCATTGACGGGATCGTAGCATACGAGACTTTACCGACCGGACAAAAACGCGTCAGCGTTCAGCCGGTCGAAGTGACCGAAACCGCGCAAGCGGCTTAGGGCCTATTGGCTCTACACCGTCTTCGGCTGCCGTTGACGGAGGTCAGAGCATCCCTGAGTGGAAGGAAGGATCGTTCCGATGAAGAAGGGCATTCACCCTACTTTTTATCCGGACGCACGCGTAGTTTGTGCTTGTGGGAATACCTGGACTACCGGTTCGACAAAGAAAGAAATCCGGACCGAAGTCTGTTCGAAATGCCATCCGTTTTTCACGGGTCAGCAGGCACGTATTATCGATATCGAAGGTCAGGTGGACCGCTTCTACAAGAAGTTGCAGGCTCGCCAGGGTTTCCTGGATCAGAAAAAGGCGCGCGATACCGAACGGGTTTCACCCTCGCGACCGGTTTCAGAACTCAATCTGGGTGCCCGTCCTACCGATGCACTGGTCAAGGCGGGTTTAACCACCATTGGCCAGGTGCTTGAACGGTTGGCCGGCGGCGACGAAAAGTTGCTTGAAGTTGAAGGTTTTGGCCGCAAATCCTTGATCGACACCAAGAAGCGCATGCGCCAGCTTGGTTACGAGCTGCCAGCTTCTGAGGAAGCCACCGCCTAAGTTTTGAAACAAGATTGTTGAATATCGGGCAGAAGCCATTGGCTTCTGCCTGTTTTTTTTATTGCGCCATACTCCCTAATTGAAACAACTTGGGGTAAAATCTGAACATCCCTATGCAAACGAGGCAAACCATGAAGCATCACACCGGATCAGTCGAGGTCGTGGTTGGGTCAATGTTCAGCGGCAAAACGGAAGAACTCATCCGGCGGCTGCGCCGGGCGACGATTGCCCGCCAGAAGGTTCAGGTTTTTAAACCCATCATTGATAACCGCTATCAGGTCGAAAAAGTAACTTCGCATTCCGGTTTTGATTTTGCCGCTGTGCCAATCGCCAGCATTCGTGATCTGCTGGGCCAGTTGGATAAGGATACGACGGTCGTGGGAATTGATGAAGCCCAATTTTTTGATGATGAAATTGTTCAAGTAGTTGCCCAACTGGCCAACCGCGATCTGCGGGTGATTGTGGCTGGGTTGGACACCGATTTCCGGGGAGAGCCATTTGGCAGCATGCCCGTTTTGATGGCAACTGCTGAACGAGCGGATAAATTGCAGGCAATTTGCATGGTTTGCGGCGAGCCGGCCTGCCGGACGCAGCGCCTGGTCAATGGCAAACCGGCGCGGTATGACGACCCCATCATCATTGTGGGTGCCTCCGAGATGTACGAAGCCCGTTGCCGCAAACACCACGAAGTTCCGCGGGATTGAAGGAAAACAACCACCATGGTCCAGGATTATCACGAATTTTTGGCTGAAGTGTTGATTTCCGAAGAAGAATTACAGCGCCGCATTCGCGAATTGGGCGAAGAAATCAGCAATGATTACAGCGAGGAAGAGAAATTGCTGCTGGTGTGCATACTGCGTGGCGGAGTGATGTTCCTAACCGATTTAATGCGCACCATCCGCCATCCGCATGCCATCGAATTCATGGCGGTATCCTCTTATGGCGTTGGAAAACGGGAAACCAGCGGTCAAACCCGCATAACACTGGATCTGAATACCGATATTCAAGACAAAAATGTAATCCTGGTGGAAGATATTATTGACAGCGGGCATACACTGGCCTCCGTATTGGAAATGCTTTCCCTGCGCAAGCCAAAGAGTTTATGTGTTTGCACGCTGCTGGATAAAGCCGAACGGCGCGAAGTTTATGTGCCGGTTAAATATACCGGTTTTACCATTCCAAACAAATTCGTTTTTGGCTACGGCCTGGATATTGACGATTATTACCGCAACCTGCCATTTATCGGGGTTGTGAATTTGGCGAAATACAAGCCAATTTTATAATATGAGCGAGAACGGATCTTCCACTGCCTTCAAACCGCTGGAATTGTTGGAGCAAATCCGCCAGCACTTGCAGGCGGGTCAGCGGGCTTACCTGGTGGGCGGGGCGGTGCGCGATTTGCTGTTGCAGCGCCGCGTGCATGATATGGATTTTGCGATTTCTGGCGACGTCCGCCGACTGGCCCGAAAAACGGCCAACGAATTGGGCGGCGCCTTTTACATAATGGATGCCGCGCGCGAAACCATGCGCGTCATTTTGACATCGCCCAATCAGGAGAGATTGTTCCTGGATTTCTCTGCTTTGCGCGGCATGGATTTGCGTGACGATCTATTGGCGCGCGATTTTACCATCAACGCCATAGCGATTGACCTGACTGCCGGGAATGAAATTGTCGACCCGCTGGGAGGCGCCCGCGATTTGCATGACCGGCGGCTTCGCGCCTGTACTGCAAACAGCTTCCAAGATGACCCGGTTCGCGTCCTGCGGGCTATCCGTCTTTCGCTGGAGCTGGGATTGCAAATTATGCCGGAAACGACGCAGCAAGCTCGCCAGGTTTCCGGTGAACTTGGCCGTGTTTCAGTGGAGCGCCAGCGGGATGAACTCTTCCGCATTTTGGAAGGCCGGCATCCTGAAAGCGCTTTGCGTCTGATGCAGGCACTAGGCGTGTTGGAAATCGTTTTGCCCGAACTCAAACCGATGCAGGGCGTTCAGCAAAGCGCACCGCACACATTGGATGTGTGGGAACATACATTGAAAGTTTTGGGGTGGCTGGAGAAGTTATCCGGCGTACTGGTTGGGGAGTATGCCGAAAACGCAGCCTCCGACCTTATGCTCGGTTTGACAGTTCTGCGGTTGGGACGGTACCGCGAACAACTGGCGGAACATTTCCAAACCCAACTTATTCCGGATCGCAGTATTCGCAGCCTACTGATGTTGGCCGCCTTGTTTCATAATGCGGGAAAACCCGCGTCGCGAAGCATCGAAACAGACGGCCGCATCCGCTTTTTAGGACATGAAAAACGCAGCGCTGAGTTGGTCGAAGCGTTTGGTGCCCGGTTTGCATTAAGCAGCACGGAGATTGAACGTCTTTCAAAAATCATTCTCGGCCACATGCGCGTTCACCAACTGTCGGATGGACGTGCGAACATCAGCCGGAGGGCTATTTACCACTTTTTCAGGGATGCAGGCATTGCTGGCGTGGACATTTGCTTATTAAGCCTGGCGGATATGCTGGCCACCTATGGGGTGATGCTGGAGGCGGAACTGTGGCAGCGCGAACTGGATACCTGCCGCACACTGCTGGAAGCGTGGTGGGAAAAGCCGGAAGAGATCGTTCGGCCGCCACGGCTCGTAGATGGTAATGAAATCATGGTACACTTCGACATAACCGCAGGCCCGCAAGTCGGAAAATTGCTTGAGGCCATCCGGGAAGCACAAGCCATGGGGCAAATTGCCGATCGGCAAGCGGCCCTGGATTTCGCAAAAACATGGTTGATGACGAAGCCGGAAAAAGAAGGAGACCAGTGATGGATCTTGCGCCAGTTGAGTTGTTTTATGAAGAAGTCGGGCAGGGTTACCCGGTTGTTCTCCTTCACGGATTCCCATTAAACCATGTCATTTGGAAACCGGTGGCTGAGCTGTTAAAAGGCCATGCCCGGGTCATCATGCCTGATCTGCGCGGTCACGGACAATCTCCTGTTGTGGAAGGGGATCCTTCCATGCGCCTGATGGCAGAGGATGTCCGCTTATTGTTGACGAACCTAGGAATTCAAAAAGCCGTAATTGCCGGCCATTCGATGGGCGGCTATATTTCCCTGGCTTTTGCACGGGCTTATCCGCATTGCCTGGGCGGATTGGCAATGGTTGCCAGCCAGGCAGAAGCCGATACAACTGAAAAGCGCCAGGCACGCTACATCACCATTGAAGAAGTGGGACGCAAGGGCGTGCGGGTGGTTGCCAGGAAGATGCTGGCAAAACTGACAACACGAAAAGATTTAGCGCCTGAACTGTTGGAAATGATGCTAAAGACCCCCAAAAAGGGCATGATTGCAGCATTAAAAGCGATGGCTGAGCGCCCGGACGCATTGGAATGGTTGGGTGAGATTTCGGCGCCGGCGGCGGTGCTTGGCGGTTTGAATGATGAACTCATTCCGATCGAGCATTCGCGTACCATGGCTCAGATGCTAACCCGCGGATGGCTGGTTGAAATTCCGCAAGCATCGCATTTGCCGATGATGGAAGCTCCCCAGGCTGTGGCTGATGCGTTGATTCAATTGGTAAATATGGCCGCTGCCTGAAAATGACCCTTTGCAAATCAAAGCTCCCCAGTTTATCTGGGGAGCTTTTTGATTTCTAGTTATTAAAATTGGTTATGGATATATTTCATTCAGCATCGGTTCATAAAAACAAGTACAACCCTGACCGCAGGAACAACCTTTGACAGGCAGGGATGGCACTTTGTCCTTGGGATAAGTTCCTTCAACCGCCTGACAGGCAGGACAGGCATCCGCCGCAACGACCAGCCGGATGACGAGAACGCGGGAATTTTGGCGCAAGCGCTTGAGCGATACCGCGGTGGTGGATAATTCCTGCAGGTCGGCGCCGCAGTTGGGACATATGGTAAGGGAATCGCCAGATTGCATATTGCAGCGGGAACAGGTTTGCACGGTTCATTTCTCCCCGGAAAATTTCTCTCATTTTACTACAATTTGCCTTTGCCTAATTCCTCCCATCGGAAAACGAGCATCCACCTGTTCAGGTGGATGCTCAAACATGTTTCTGACAACAATACGATTTACTCAGGTGGCGAGATAACTCTCGAGGCGCAATTGCTCGATGTGTTTGCGGCGCACCAATTTGTTGATATGGGCGACTAATACACCGCTTGGAACCGGCTTGATCAGATAATCGTCCGCGCCGGCATCCAATGCAGCAGCAATCATACCGGGGCTATCCAGGGCAGATAGGATCAATATTGGCACCAGGCTGAAGGTGCGAATTTCTTTGCTTACCTGCCAGCCGTCCATTTCAGGCATCATTAAATCCAATAAGACGATGTCTGGCATCGATTGTTTGATTATCGCGAGACCATCCTTGCCAGTGTGCGCTGCGATAACGTTAGAATTCGTGGGTCGCAACAACAACTTTAACAAGTCGGTCATTGCAGGGTCGTCATCAATGACGAGTATATTCATGAATTGCTCCGATGTAGACTGTTTTTGGTTACCCCAATTATCGTACAACTTGATCTGCGAATACCTTGCAAGTGGTTTACAGTCAAATTCCAACGGATTACGACAGAAGTGCACGAAAAATAAGATGGTTTAGACAGCCTGCTGAGCGGGAGGTCACTGCCAGCCTTCTGATTACAATCATCTGATGGTATAATGCCATACTTAATGGCCATTTGGACAGATAATCCCTGCGAGGGGTTTTGTATCGCAAAATTTTAGGAGGATCGTATGGATTCAAAAAAGTGGGTTTATTTATTCCACGAACTCGAACAGGCTGAAAAGTACGTTGGCGGGGATTGGGAGCGCGTACGCGGACTGCTCGGCGGCAAGGGTGCCAATCTGGCTGAAATGGCGCGCCTTGGTGTTCCAGTGCCGCCCGGTTTCACCGTCACCACTGAAGCCTGCAATGCTTATCAGGCCAAAGGGGCTTTCCCTGAGGGACAGTGGGACCAGATGATGGTCGCGCTGAAAGCAATTGAAAATGAAGCAGGCAAGAAGTTTGGGGGTGTTGATAATCCATTATTGGTTTCATGCCGTTCCGGCGCCAAGTTCTCGATGCCAGGCATGATGGATACGGTTTTAAACATCGGCTTGAATGACGAAACCGCCCAGAGCATGGTCAAGTTGACCAAGAATGAGCGTTTCGTTTTTGACTCATACCGCCGCTTGATCCAGATGTTTGGCTCGGTGGTTTTGGGCATGCCCGATGAGGCATTCGAAGACGTTTTGGACGAATTCAAATCGATCAAAGGCTACAAACTCGATATCGATTTGACCGCTGACGACCTGAAAGAATTGGTAGCCGAGTTCAAGAAAGTAGTCCGGAAACACAAGGGTTTCGAATTCCCGCAGGATCCGCTGGAACAAATGCGCCTGGCAACAGAAGCAGTCTTCAAATCCTGGCAGGGTAAGCGGGCGGTCGATTACCGCCGCGCCACCGGCATTCCCGATGATCTGGGTACCGCGGTCAACATTGTGACGATGGTGTTCGGAAACATGGGTACCGATTCCGGAACGGGTGTTGCCTTTACCCGCAATCCCGCCACCGGCGAGAAGAAAATGTACGGCGATTACCTGTTGAATGCCCAAGGCGAAGATGTTGTTGCCGGCATTCGAAATACCGAAAAAATTGAAAACATGGTCAAGGATCTCCCAGAAGCCTACAAGCAATTCATGGAGATCACTGCCAAGCTTGAACTGCATTACAAAGACCTGCAGGATGTCGAATTTACCATTGAACGCGGCCGCCTGTGGATGCTGCAAACCCGCAATGGCAAACGCACTGCACGCGCTGCCGTGAAAGTTGCCGTCGACATGGTTGGTGAAAAGCTGATCGACAAACAGGAAGCGATCAACCGCATCAGCCCGGATCAGGTGGATACCCTGCTGCACCCGCAGTTTGATAGTGAGACCAAGAAGGCTGCCAAGAAGGAAGGCCGTTTCTTTGCCTCCGGCGTGAATGCATCGCCGGGTGCCGCGGTTGGCCAGATCTATTTTGATGCCGATACCGCTGAGAAGATGGCCAAGGAAAGCAAGCAGGATGTCATCATGGTCCGGCCATTTACCAAGCCGGATGATGTACACGGCATGCTGGCGGCCAAGGGAATCCTGACCAGTGAAGGCGGAGCAACCTCGCACGCAGCCGTCGTCGCACGTCAATTCGGCGTACCCTGTGTGGTTGGCGCTTCGGCTGTAAAGATCGACCTGGACAAACGCACCATGGTCTGCAACGGCATTGTGGTAAAAGAAGGCGAATGGATTTCTGTTGACGGCGGAAGCGGCGAAGTTTATTTGGGTAAATTGGCTTTGACCATCCCATCCCTGGAAGAACAGACCGATCTGCTGACCTTACTTGGCTGGGCTGATGAGATTTGCGCCACTCCTGGAATCCGCAAGGGCGAAAATAACAGCCCGACCGTGGGCTTGCAGGTGTGGGCAAATGCCGATTACCCCAAGGATGCCGTCCGGGCGCGTTCTTACGGCGCCAAGGGCATCGGGTTGTGCCGGACTGAGCACATGTTCTTCGAGACCGAACGGCTGCCCATCGTCCAGCGCATGATCATGGCTAAAACCAGCGAAGGCCGCACGGCTGCGCTGAATGAGCTTCTGCCCACACAGCGGGCTGATTTTGACGGCTTGTTTGCGGCCATGGACGGACTGCCTGTAATTATCCGCCTCATTGACCCGCCGCTGCATGAGTTTCTACCTTCTGCCGATGAGCTGAAGGAAAGAATCATCACCACGCGTGTCGACAACACGGCTGCATATTTGCTCGGCAAGGGCGAAAGCAAAGAAGTGGTCACCCTTGAAAAAATGCTGGCAACGGTAGAATCATTGCATGAGAGCAACCCGATGATGGGACTGCGCGGTATCCGCCTGAGCATCGTTATGCCCGAAATCGTCGAGATGCAGGTTCGCGCGATCTTTGAAGCAGCAGCAGACTGCACACTGCGCGGTATCAAGGTTCGACCTGAGGTGATGATCCCGCTGACCGGGCATGTCAACGAACTCACCCATATTCAACCCCGTCTGGTGGAAATTGCCAAAAAGGTGATGGACGAGAAAAAAGTCACCTTTACTTACAAATTCGGTACCATGATCGAGATTCCTCGCGCGGCTGTTACCGCCACGGAAATTGCAAAGGTGGCCGAATTCTTCTCCTTTGGCACCAATGACCTGACCCAGATGACTTTCGGCTACAGCCGGGATGATGCCGAGCGCAGCTTCCTTGTTGAATATGTCGATAAACACATCCTGCCCAAGAATCCGTTCCAGACATTGGACCAGGATGGCGTAGGCCGCTTGATGAAAATGGCGGTCAATGACGGCCGCAAAGCCCGCCCTGAATTGGAAGTGGGCATCTGTGGCGAACACGGTGGCGATCCGGACTCGATTGAATTCTGCCACACCATCGGCCAGAATTACGTCAGTTGCTCTCCGTTCCGCGTACCGGTTGCGCGTCTGGCGGCTGCCAAAGCTGCTTTGAAATACTCCTCAGGTAAAGTCAACACCGACCTGTAGGATCACGGTTACCGTAACCATCAATCTCCCTCCCCAGCAATGGCGAGGGAGATTTTTTTCAAGCTTGCTAATCTGTTAATTGCAGATGGCTTTTTCCAAAAGCGGATCAGGTAAAATACACTAACGTCATATTTTCCTTGCTAAGGATGGGGTATGTCCGAAATCACAGAACACCCGGCTGCGACCGAAGTGCCGGTTGAGAATCAAACAACCATCCGGCTTCAACGCAATCTATCTCAATTAAATATTGCCGCGCTGGCCGTCGCTGGTTGTCTGGCAATGGCCGAGTTGCTGCCCTTGGGAATTGGCATCGGATTATGGCCTTCCGCAGATATGGGCGGCGTTCTGGCAATTGCCATTGGGTTTAACTTACTATTGGTGCTTTTGTACGCGTTGATTGGAACCGTGGTACCGAGATCTGGTGCAGATTATTTATTTACCAGCCGCGTGCTGCCTGCGCCAGTGGCTTTTGCAGGCAGTTTTGCGCTACTGATTGCAGTGCTTGCCGTTGTTGGAGCTTTGGCTGTTCTGGTAGCCCAGGCCGTCCTGACACCCTTTATTCTGTATACAAGCGCCCTGTTGAACAATACCAGCCTTGCATCTTACGGCCAAGCTATCATGCAGCCGCAAGGCGCCATTACCACCGGTACGGTGATTGTTTTACTTGCTTTTCTTTTCAGCATTTTACCGCCTAAAATTCACTCAAGGATCTTATGGGCATGCCTGGCTTTGGGTTTGCTAGGCTGGCTTGCCATTTTAATTCAACTGCTCACAGCCGATCCGGCCAATTTTCCGGCACAATGGAACCTGGTGATGGGCGAAGATAGCTATGCAGGGCAGGTAACTGCAGCGCGGTCGCTATCGCTGATTTTCAGCGGTACGCCGGGGGCGCTGTTCCTGGCTGGGATTCCATTGGGTTACCTTGTTTTTTTTGGCGCCCGCTTGCACGTTCTAAATTCCGGCGAAGTCAAAGGTAAACTGTTCAATACCGCATTTATTGGGGGATTGGCGGCTGTTCTAGCCTGCGGCGGTCTGGCAATCGTGACGGTTTTGCTGGTTAATCGCGTCCTTCCGGCTGATTGGCTTGCCGCGGAAAGTCATTTGTTTTTGTATAATAATCAACTTGAAACCCCGGCTCTCCCCTGGCTGCCTTTTTACGCCGTGCTGCTCAGACCGATCTATGCGTTATTTGTATTATCTACACTGGGCGTGCTTGCTGCTTTGGTCGCGGCCGTACAGGCATTTCTGCGTTCATTGGGGCGCTTGGTTTCTGCCTGGGCCGATGACCAGATGATGCCTGGTTTTGTCAAGGCGCTGCATACCCGATACCAGACCCCGTTGTTTGCTGTTCTATTTGTGTCCATCCTGGCAGAAATCGGCGTCTCTCTGGCGGCAAGCTATGGGGTGATGAAAACGATCAATGCCACCTTGTTTGCGATGGTGTGCCTCCAGGTTTTTCCTGCCCTGGCTGCGGTTTTCTTTCCACTGGCTCGACGGCGTTGGAATAAAAATGGAATTAACCCGGTTAAGATTGGCCAAACCATACTGCTTGGCATTAGCGGATTATTGTCCTTGATTTATTTGGGTTGGATGGTCATGATGGCGTTTGTTTATCCGGCAGAAGGAAGTCCGGTTGGTATATTGGACATTCTCGTCCTGGCTGGCGGTTTGATTGTGGGTCTGATCTGGTTTACCTGGCGGGCAGTTCTGCTTCGCCGTGAAGGAATGAGCGTCTTTACTCCCTTCTCCAGTATTCCGGAAGAATAATATTCAATTTATTGCGTATTTTATGGATCAGGATTTTGAGGCTTTGCTGGCATGTCTTCAAAGAACCTCAAACCTGTCCTGAATATTATATTTTTATATGAGTAATGTACAGAATAGATCAAACACGTGCAATTGAATATCGATTCTGGTATAATTCCGGGAGTTAATAAAATAAGATCATTAATCTCGTAATTACCCTCATTGAATCTTTGGCATTACGAGTAGGATAGAAAGCGTCGCAGCTGGAGGAAATCCTCATGGAAAAACAGGAATACCTAAATTTGTACCACCAGATGGTGGCTATTCGTCGGATTGAAGAACGGGCGGCAGAACTTTACCAGCAGGGCAAGATTGGCGGCTTTCTGCACCTGTATATCGGTCAGGAGGCGGTATCTACCGGTCTGATCTCCGCCCGGCGATCTGAGGATCGCGTCATCACAGCCTATCGCGATCACGGTGTGGCTTATAACAGCGGCCTGTCAGCCCGCGAGATTATTGCCGAGCTGCTTGGCAAGGCGACCGGCTGTTCGCAGGGCAAGGGCGGTTCGATGCACATGGCCGATGTGAAGAAGAATTTCTGGGGCGGCCATGCCATCGTCGGAGCACATCTGCCGCTTGCGGCTGGCCTAGCCCTGGGCGACCTTTACAGTAAAACAACGGGCGTCACCATTTGCATGTTCGGCGACGGCTCGACAAATATCGGCTATTTCCATGAAGCGGTCAACCTGTCAAAGGTATGGAATTTACCCGTTTTGTGGGTTTGCGAGAACAATCAATACGGCATGGGCACTTCGGTTGAACGTGCTTCGGCTGTCTCTGAAATCCGCCAAAAAGCGGTCGGTTACGGCATTAAGAATGACGTGGTTAACGGCATGGATGTTCTGGCAGTACGGGCAGCCAGCGAAAAAATGCTGGAAGAAATCCGCGCTGGCGGCGGCCCGCGTTTCCTGGAGGTCGAGACATACCGTTTCCGGGGGCATTCCATGGGCGATCCCGAACGTTATCGCAAGGCGGATGAGGTTCACCGGTACCAGGAAAATGATCCCATTGGAATGTGCCGCAAGCTCTTAATTGAGCAGGGCATCGCAGGCGAAGAGGAAATCACTGGCCTGGAGGATGCGGTTGAAGATGAAATTCGAGATGCAGTGGAATTTGCAGAAGCAAGTCCCGATCCTGCCCCCGAAGAACTTTACAGCAATATTTACGTTGAGACCTATTAGGAGGCGGGAAAATGGCAAAAATAACGATGCGTGAGGCCATTTCCCAGGCTTTGTGGGAAGAAATGGAAAAAGACCCCAAGGTGTTCATCATGGGGGAGGAAGTAGGCGTTTGGGGCGGCACTTATGCGGTTACCAAGGGCTTTTACGATCATTTCGGCGCTGAGCGTGTTCGCGATACACCCATCTCGGAAGCGGCCATCATTGGATCAGGAATCGGGGCTGCTTTGACCGGTTTGCGCCCGGTAGCAGAGTTAATGACCATCAACTTTGCCTTTTCCGCCATGGATCATATCGTCAACGAAGCTGCCAAGATGCATTATATGTTCGGCGGGCAAATGGTTTTACCGCTGGTCATCCGCACCGTCAGCGGCGGCGGACGCCAGCTGGGCGCCACGCATTCGCAAACACCTGACGCCATTTTTGCTCATTTCCCCGGGTTGGTGGTGGTAGCTCCTGGAACACCGGCTGATGCCAAGGGTTTGCTGAAAGCGGCAATCCGCAGTAATGATCCCGTCATGTTCATCGAGCATGCCACCCTGTACCAGACTCGTGGTGAAGTCCCCGAAGGCGATTATATTGTCCCGATCGGAAAATCGACCGTTCAGCGTCCTGGCAAAGATGTCACCATTGTCACCTACAGCAAAATGCTCGAAATTTCCCTTAAAGCAGCTGACCACCTTGCCAAGGAAGGAATCGAGGCCGAAATTGTCGACCTGCGCACGCTTCGTCCGCTGGATATGGATCCGGTAATCGAATCGTTCAAGAAAACCAACCGGGCGGTCATCGTGGAAGAAGGTTGGAAATCGTTCGGCGTCGGTTCTGAAATTTCCGCACGCATCTATGAGCAGGCTTTTGATTATGTGGATGCACCCATCAAGCGGGTTGCCCAGAAAGAAGTGCCGCTGCCCTATAACCGCGCCCTGGAGCAGTCAGCCATTCCAAACGTGGATGATGTTGTTGCGGCGGTCAAGGAGGTGTTGTGATGGCTGATATTGTCACGATGCCCAAATTAGGATTTGATATGGCCGAGGGCACCCTGGTGCGCTGGGTTAAAAGCGAAGGCGATCCAATCAACAAGGGTGATGTGCTTGCCGAGATCGAAACCGATAAGGCCACCGTCGAGGTTGATTCGAGTTACACCGGCATTTTGAACCGCCGTCTGGTGGAACAAGGCGATGTGGTCCCCGTTGGTACGCCAATTGCGGTTATTGCCCAACCCGGTGAAAAAGTCACTGACTTGCCGGGGGTAAGCAGTGAAACCAAAGTAGAAAAACCAGAGCCAGCCGCGGAAAAGAATGTGGCAGTTGCACCGGTTGCGGCTGCAATACCGGCAGCCTTTGAAGGCGGTATGGTTAAGGCATCGCCGCTGGCCAGGCGTATCGCCTCTGAAAAAGGATTGGATCTTAAAATGGTCCAAGGCACAGGTCCTGGCGGCCGGATTGTCAAACGCGATGTTGAAGGAAACCTGACCGCTCCGCAACAGCCAGCGGTTTCATCCACACCGGCCGCGGCTTCGGTACCGCAGATAGCCTGGCAGGCCGGTTCGATCGCGCCACCCGACGAAATCGTCCCCTTAAATAAACTCAGGGGAATTATTGGCCGCCGCATGGTTGAAGCAAAACAGGGCGTCCCGCATTTTTATGTCACCCACGAATTTGACATGGATGCGCTCATGGTGCTGCGAAAACAAGCCAATGAACTGCTGCAGGATGATCAGAAACTATCGGTGAATGATTTCATTGTCAAAGGCATTGCGCTGGCATTACGGCAATTTCCCGGAATCAATGCATCGCTGAATGGCAACGAGATCATCCGCCATGGGCATGTGAACGTAGGCGTGGCTGTGGCAATGGATGCCGGACTGATGACCGTGGTTGTAAAGGATGCCGACCTAAAACCGCTGCGTGTGATAGCTTCCGAGGTTAAGGAAATGGTCGCCCGCGCCCGGGCCGGCAAAGTCCGACCGGAAGATATTGAAGGCTCTACTTTTTCAATCAGCAATCTGGGCATGTTTGAGGTCGACCATTTCATCGCCATCATCAACCCGCCGGAAGCCGCCATTTTGGCGGTCGGATCGGCCAAGCAGGTACCGGTGATTAAGGACGGACAGGTGGGTATTGGGACGCGTATGAAGGCGACGATCTCCGCCGACCACCGCGTGACCGACGGCGCGGAAGCAGCCAGGTTCATGCAGGCATTGGCGCTCAATCTTGAGCAGCCTTTGCGGCTGATGCTATAGCCAGGAACGAATTACTAAATGAACCGGCGGATGTTTCCGCTGGTTTTTTATATCAGGGTATGGCTACGGCGCCCGTTCATAAAGCAGGCGGTAAATATTCATAAATTCGGCGATTTGGCGGATGTAGATGCGCGTTTCACTGAAGCGGATGATTTCGAGGAAAAGATCAGGATCGCCTCCCGAGAGCTCGCGCCAGACGGCAGTATTCCCGGGGCCAGCATTGTAAGCTGCCAATGCCGCGTAGAGATCGCCGTCGAAGTAGTCGCGTTGATTGGCCAGGTAACGCGCACCAAGCCGCAGGTTGATTGCCGGTAAGTAGAGGTCGGAATCGGTGTAACCGGCTGGCCAGTTCATGCGTGCGGCTACCTCGGCGCCGGTGGCGGGGATGAGTTGCATCAGACCGCGGGCGCCGGCTGAGGAGCGCGCATAGCCCTCGAACATGCTCTCCTGGCGGATGACGCTTAGCAACAGCAGCGGATGGAAATCATTTTCCTGGGCGGCCGAGAGCACAAGATCTTTAAAATATACGCCAAAACGGATGTGATTAAAGAAAACCGGCGCATCCAGGGTGGCGGCATCATCCAGGTTGGCCAGGTTTAAAACCTGCCGGCTGGCAAGGATGGCCTGGTGGTAGAAACCCAGATCCAAAAGCTGATTGGTCAAGCGGTAGGTATTGACCGGATCGGTCTGGACGGAGGTACGCAGGTTGTCAAATTCCGCCAGGGCGTCATTTAGCAAGCCTAATTTCCAGAAGAAAAGACCGCGCTGTATGCGGGCATCCTGTGCAAGGTCGCCCAGGCCGCTTAAATCAGTTTCTGGGGCCAGATTGAAGGTCGTTCGCATCCACTGTTCAGCATTTGCGCGTTCACGTTTCAGGTCATATGCCAGATCGTAATATTGTGGCGGCCGAAAAACAGGCGTTCCTTCGGCCAGTTCGCGGGCTCGTTCGCTGTAATATCCGGTTGGATCCAGTCGAGCCGCCTGCCCCCAGGTTTGAAGAGCCTTATCAGCGAGGCCTTGTGCCTTCTGTGATTTACCGATCCAAAGGGATGCGGCGGATTGGTCGCTGAGCGATGAACCAAGCACCAGGGTGCGTTGGAATAAAACCTCCGCCTGAGCATATTTTTGGAGGCGATATTGGGTAATACCGGCTAAGAATAAAGCTTGATAACTGTTGGAAGAACTGGGATAGTCATTGAAAACCTGCTCCCAGGTGGCAGCAGCATCGGTCAGGCGGCCGTTTCGTTCCTGAATGCGCCCTGCTTCAAAGAGCAGGTCGGCTGCATTGGGGTCATTCGGATATAACTGGACAAAATTGAGCAGCGTCTCCGCGCCGGCGGAATAGTCATCCTGGTAAGCCCACTGGGTGTAAGCTTTTTCGGTCCAGGCTTCCAACCAGAAACGGTCGCCAGGATGATCCTTGATTAGGGCGTCCCATTCCGACAGCTCCATTTGGATTTGACCGGTATTTCGCAGTGCCAGGGCGCGGTAATAATGGGCGGTTCCGTCATGCTCAGGTGTGCTGTCGATATAGGTCTTAAAAATATCAACCGCCACGCCGTACTGGCCGGCAAAGTAATCCACCAGCGCCCGGTTGAGCGGATTGATCGGAACGCCAGCCTCCACCAACGCCACCAGGGCCGAATAGGAGTCATAAGAGCGGGGATAATTATTGACTGAATCGGTAAAACGCGCGTAAGCCTGTTCCGGCATCCCCAGCGACAGGTAAGCCTGGCCGGCAAGCAGGTTGACCTGCGCTTTGGTATATTCATTGCTGGAGGCATCGTACACCCCGAGGAACAAGCGCAATGCATTGCTGTAATCCTGCATGCCAGCATACGCGCGTCCTAACTGGACCTTCAGGTTCTCATCATTGGCATATTCGCTGTCCTGTTGAGCACTCTCGTAGGCTGCTGCTGCGCTGCCGGCATTTCCAGCCGACATGAATAAATCGCCAAGTTCATTTTTTAAGTAGGCATCAATGGGCGTACTGCCGCCTGCCATAAAGGCTTGCAGATACGCGGCTGCTTTGGCGTACTCGCCATTTTCCCTGGCAGCCTGTGCCAGAAAGAAGTTGGATTCGCGTGCTGCCTCGGTATCTGTAAACTGTGTGCCAACCTGCTCCAGCGAGGCTACCCCGCGTTCGGTTTCACCGCGCTGCAATAACACCCTGGCTTTTCCCAATTGAGCTGCGGCCTGTATTTGTGGGTCGGTACTCTGGTTGAACGCGCTTTGATATTCGCTTTCTGCCTGATCGTTTTGTCCCAGAAACAGGGCACGGTCGCCCTGGTCGACCCTTGCTGCGGGTTGGGGCGTGGGGGTGGGCGGCGGCATGGTCTGTGTGGGTGATTCCGAGGGCAATATAGTCTCGATGGTTTGTTCCGCGGGTGTCGGGCTGACAGAAGCCGGCTGAAGCAAATTCAAACCGGGTAAATTGCATCCCAGACTTGCAATGAGCAACAGAGCCAGCGCGATGGCGATACGCGTTCGATTTTTCATATATAAGGCTTATACTGGAAGGCGGGAGGACTGTCAATACTTTGACAAAGACCGATAGTCATGTTAAACTAAATAAGCTATACTCCGACGCTCTCCATGGAGGGCGTTTTTGTGTGTTTTTATGCGAACTATTCTTTGGGATGACCCGTCCGGCGAATTGCGAATGATTGACCAGCGTGCTTTGCCCGCGCGTCTGGAATATGTGGTTTGTCAGAATGCCACTCAGGTGGCTGAGTCAATCGGCAATATGACAGTGCGCGGTGCTCCAGCCATTGGGGTGGCCGCGGCTTTTGGCCTGGCGCTGAGCGGGCTGCAATCCAAGGCGGCGTCCGTTGCCGATTGGCGAGTTGACCTGCACAAGGCCGCCCAATTGTTGCAGGCTTCCCGTCCAACCGCAATCAACCTGGCCTGGGCGGTTGAACGAATGCTGCGCATAGCCGATCGGGAGATACCATTGGCCAGTCTGCGTGAATTGTTGTTAGCCGAAGCGCAGAAAATGGCAGATGAAGATGTGGCCATTAACCGGCGCATGGCCGAGGTGGGCAGCGTCCTCATTCAGGACGGCGACACCATTATCCATCATTGCAACACCGGTTCGCTGGCAACGGTCGAGTGGGGCACCGCGCTGGGTGTGATTCGCCTGGCCCATGAACAGGGCAAACGCCTGTTCGTCCTGGTGGATGAAACCCGCCCGCGGTTGCAAGGCGCCCGCCTGACAGCCTGGGAATTGCAGCAATATGGCATTCCCTTCGAAATCATTAGCGACGGAGCTGCCGGATACTTCCTGCAAACCGGAAAGGCGCAAAAAGTCATGTTCGGAGCTGACCGCGTGGCTGCCAACGGCGATGTGGCCAATAAAATTGGCACCTATATGCTGGCACTGGCGGCACACAGCAATGACGTGCCAGCCTACGCGGTTGTCCCATCCTCAAGCGTGGATCTCTCACTGGCGAGCGGCAAGCTAATTCCAATCGAAGAACGCGACCCGCGCGAAGTTTTGGATATCCAGATCAACGGTGAAAAAGTTATGCCGTCCGGTGCAGCCGCACGAAACCCGGCTTTCGATGTAACGCCGCATGCCTGTTTGACTGGGATTGTTACTGAAAAAGGAATTGCTTATCCGCCTTTTACCGATAATCTGGCGCGTACGCTTCGCGCAGATAACGAATTGTAAGGAAGAATTTCAATGACCATTGTTTGCACAGGCTCCATCGCGTTTGATTACCTGATGACGTTCCCGGGATATTTCCGCGAGCAAATCCTGATTGATAAGCTTGAGAACATAAGCCTTTCGTTTCTGGTGGACACCATGATCCGGCAGCGCGGCGGGGTGGCGCCGAACATAGCCTACACCCTGGCTCTTTTAGGCGAACGGCCGGCAGTCATGGGTACCGTTGGGGAAGATTTTAGCGAATACCGGGCCTGGATGGAAGCGCAAAACATCGACACTTCATTGGTCAAAGTGATTGATGGAAAATTTACAGCTTCATTTTTTGCCAATACCGATCTGGCCAACAACCAGATCAGCAGTTTCTACACCGGGGCAATGGCGAATGCCGGCGAGCTTAAGTTGCGCGACCTGCCGTTCAAAACCGATCTGGTGGTTATTTCACCGAATGACCCGGCTGCCATGTACCAGTATTCATTGGAATGCCAGGAATTGGGATTGCCATATCTATTCGATCCCGGCCAACAGGTGGCGCGCAACCCGGGCGACCAGCTGCGGGCAGGTGTGGAGGGTGCACAAAGCCTGTTTGTCAATGAATATGAATTTGAATTGCTGCAAAAGCATACTGGCTTGGGTGAGAGGCAAATGCTTGAGCGCGTCAAATATATGGTTGTGACCTGCGGTGATAAAGGTGCCAGAGTTTATGCCGGCGGAAAACAATATTTGATTCCCGTGGTACCGCCGGCACAAATTGCCGACCCGACCGGCGTAGGCGATGCCTTCCGCGGCGGTTTCCTGCGCGGCCATAACCTGGGATTTGATTGGGATATTTGCGGTAGGATGGGCTCGCTGGCTGCGACTTATGCCCTGGAGCAGCACGGCACGCAAAACCATCGTTACACTCCGGCTGAGTTTGTAGTCCGTTACCGCCAACATTTCGATGATCAGGGCGTCCTAGACGCCTTGCTTGCCAATTCTTGAAAATTATGAGTGGAGGATAGGATGTCCAATTTTGACGTCAAAGATTTACAACTGGCTGAGGGCGGTCGCCGCCGGATGGACTGGGCAGCCCGCGAAATGCCAGTTCTGAGAGCCATTCAAGACCGTTTTGCCATTGAACGGCCGCTGGCAGGACTGCGCGTTTCAGCCTGCCTGCATGTGACCACGGAAACCGCCAACCTGATGACAACCCTGCAAGCCGGCGGCGCCGATATCGTTTTGACGGCATCGAACCCGCTGTCGACCCAGGATGACGTCGCGGCTGCCCTGGTCAGTCATTTTGAAATCCCCGTCTATGCCATCAAGGGCGAGGACAATGTGACTTATTACAAGCACATCCGCGCTGCCTTGGACCATAAACCGCACATGACCATGGACGACGGCGCAGACCTGGTGAGCACGCTGCACAAAGAACGCCGCGAACTGCTTCCTGGCATTCTGGGCGGTACTGAAGAAACCACCACGGGCGTCATCCGCCTGCGTGCCATGGCTGCCGACAATGCTTTGACTTTCCCGATCATTGCCGTCAATGACGCCATGACAAAGCACTTTTTTGATAATCGTTACGGCACCGGCCAATCCACCCTCGACGGCATTATCCGCGCCACCAACATTCTGCTGGCTGGAAAGATATTTGTTATTGCCGGTTATGGTTGGTGCGGCCGCGGTCTGGCCAGCCGCGCCCGGGGCATGGGTTCCGACGTGGTTGTGACCGAAGTGGATCCTCTGAAGGCGCTGGAAGCGGTGATGGATGGCTTCCGCGTGATGCCGATGGAAGAAGCCGCCAAAATCGGCGATATTTTCTGCACGGTTACCGGCGATATCAATGTCATTGACCGCCACCATTTCGAAGTCATGAAAGACGGCGCGATCGTTGCAAATTCCGGCCACTTTAACGTTGAAATCAACATTCCAGCCCTCAAAGAAATGTCCAATGCTACCAAACTCGTCCGCCCGTACGTTGAAGAATACCAGCTCAAGGACGGCCGTTCGATCTTCATCCTGGGCGAAGGCCGCTTGATCAACCTGGCCGCTGCGGAGGGCCACCCGGCCAGCGTTATGGACATGAGTTTCGCCAATCAGGCGTTGTCGGCTGAATACATGGTTAAAAACGGCAAGACGCTCGAAAAGAGAGTCTATTCCGTGCCGGAAGATATCGACAAAGAAATTGCCCGTCTTAAACTGGAGGCAATGAAAGTCAATATCGACACCTTGACTGCCCAACAGGTTTCGTACCTGGGCTCATGGGAAGAAGGAACCTAAACACTCCCGAAGGTTTGTTAACGCGCGGTTGATTATTCAACCGCGCGTTTTTTGTTTAATTTTCAGGCTGGTAAATGACGGCCATGTTTCCCAGCACTTCCCATGAGTTCATGAATTGTTCAATGCTGCGCTGGTAAACCAAGGCGCCATCTAGAACCGTTACCGATGATTCATCGTAGCCAATCACGATCACGGTGTGTTCATTAGGCGCAACCACGGTGGTTTCGCCATCGGACGCGATGTAATTCATAGGATAGCCGTTGGTGATGCCGTAAATGATCCATACAATTACCGGCCGGCCGGCCGCGATTTCAGAACGCAAGTCATCCAACGACATCCCTTTTAGACCGCCAGCGGGTAAGCCGTAATCGCGCAACAAGCTGGCAACGGGGTCGGCATGGACGCCGTACGAATTCGGTGGAACCTGCCCGCCGAAATCGTTATAGTAGCCGACAAACCCTTTTTCAGGGTTATCGGTAAGCGGCAGGCGCAATAAGAACTCAGTTTCGCCGATCTCGACGCCAAAATAACGGGCCCAATCAACAGCTGACCGGGATTCGCAACTTAACGCGTAGCTTTGCGGAAAACCAACGATGTTATCAATGCTGGCGCTGGAAGGCGGCCAGGCTGGCGTGGCAGTATCAGGCACGGGGGTTGGCGGGAGCGGCGTTGGAGTGCTGGTAGGCTCAGGGGTTGGGGTAGAGGTGGCTGTGGAGGTAGGCGTCGCCGTCGGCAACGGCTGGAACGGGGTAGCACTCGCTGTGATTGTGACCGGCATCACGGTGATTTCCACAGCCACTGCCTGGGTGGCAATTTGGAACCGTTCCGGTTGGACCAGCATGATCAGGCCCAGGAGGATGGCCGTGATGGCAGCAATACCGACCAAAAAAATACCAATAACCTGCCCAGCTCCAAGTCTGTCTGATCTCATGAGGCCTCATGGGGTGGTTTGCGGGGTTGCCTCGGCAGTTGGTGAAACCAAAAAATCGATAAAAATGGGATCGCCGAACGGCTCCCCTTTTGGAGAGTGAGCCTGCCAGGCGCTGCGGTATGTTCCCGGTTCAATGGGCGCCTGAAAAACCATGCGGATGACCGCGTGGGTGCCGCTGCGTGCTGGATATAAAGCCTGTTCCGGGTTAGCTCCCAGGTCGACGCCGGCAATGAGACGCAAGGTGTAGCCCTCAGTCCAGTTGCACGATCCACTGTTGGTGACCTCCCAGCGTTTATCCATCGTGGCACCGGCCGAAACATCGCTGCCGTCAGGGATCGTCAGATCGGTTTGAAAACTAAGGCCATCCTGGCAGGGTTGGGTTGGCGAAGGACGGATGGCAGCCGGATTGGGGGTCACCCCGGGCGGTAAAGGTGATGGCGCAAAGGTCGGTGCCACAAACGGGGTCGAAACCGGGTTTGGTGCAGAACGCACAAGCCGGATTGCATTGCAGCCCTGAAGGGAAACCGTCAGAGCTGCAAAAAAAAGGCCAATGCGCAACCAGTCAATTCTTGCGGTCACAATCCAATTATTTTATTCGTCTTCAGAGTCGTCGCCGCCCTCTGCCGTCACACCCAACGCCAGCGGCAAATCGCCGCCAATTGCACGCTGCCGTACTGCAGCTTCGATCTCGCTGCTCAATTCCCGGTTCTGGCGCAGGAATTCTTTGGCGTTCTCGCGTCCCTGGCCAAGGCGCAGGTCTCCGTAGGAGAAGAAGGCGCCGCGTTTGGTGACAATTTCGAGGGCGGTCGCCAGGTCGATTATATCGCCGACCTTTGAGATGCCCTCATTGTACATGATATCGAATTCGGCCGTCCGGAATGGCGGCGCGACTTTGTTTTTGACGACGCGCACCCGGACACGGTTGCCGATGATTTCGGCGCCGACTTTTATGGATTGGATGCGGCGGACATCCAGACGGACCGAGGCATAAAATTTGAGTGCCAGACCGCCGGGAGTCGTTTCGGGGTTGCCAAACATGATGCCGATTTTTTGGCGAAGTTGGTTGGTGAAGACGACCGATGTCTTAGTCTGGCTGATGGTACCCGAAAGTTTGCGAAGCGCCTGCGACATGAGCCTGGCCTGCATGCCCATGCTGGCATCGCCCATATCGCCTTCGATTTCAGCCCGTGGAACCAATGCCGCCACCGAATCGATCACAACAATATCGATTGCGCCTGACCGAACCAGGGTTTCAGCGATTTCCAAAGCCTGCTCGCCGGTGTCGGGTTGCGAGACCAGCATGTTTTCAATATCCACGCCCAGGCGGGCAGCGTACGCCGGGTCAAGGGCATGCTCCATATCGACGTAGGCTGCGGTACCGCCCAGCTTTTGCGATTCGGCCACCATGTGCAAACAAAGGGTGGTTTTGCCGGATGATTCAGGTCCAAAGATTTCGGTGATGCGGCCGCGGGGAATGCCGCCAATTCCGAGGGCGATATCCAGGGAAAGCGAGCCCGTGGGTATCGCTTCAACGGTCAGGTTCTGGTCGCCCATGCGGAAAATGGCGCCTTCGCCGTAGCGTTTGACGATATCTCCCAGGGCTTTATCGAGAACCACCCGTTTAGCCTCATCGTTATTGGAATTTGCGCCGGAATTTGACGAAAGGGGTTGGGAAGGGGAATTGGTTTTGCGAGCCATGAATATTCTCTCCTCAATGGGATTATTTACAAATTATATCTTGGTTTCATTTGGTATTGCCATGAGTTCTATGTCTTACTATTTTAGTACATTTGTTCAATTCGTCAAGTAGTTCCCTGTTTTGGTTTAAAGCTATTTGAAATTGCCTCTTGACAAGCGCGCTTTGAGGATGCTAAACTAACACCTGATTGAGGCTTGAAACGCAACAGGCAAGCCAATTGACAACTGAATATTGGAGAGATAGCGACTGAGTCTCGTTACGATGACGAGATTACGAGGTGGAGGTTCCTCTCTGCGAAGAGAGCGCTAACCCTGGCAAGCCAGGGGAAAATCGAAAGATCAGCGGATGCCTCTGAAGCCTGATCACGGGCTTCTTTCTCCCTTCCGAAAAAGCGCCATAGGAAAAACCGGCAGGTGACTGCCGGGCCAATATCGGTGCAGTGATCAGTCCGTCATATGTTTGGCCGACTGTAAATTTATTTTGGAAGGGCAGTCCTTAATTTTGTACAACCAGGGGCATGCCCGTGCATGCCTTTTTTGTTATTAAAAATCCAAGGAGGATCAAATGGACAAGAAGGAAGTTCTCAGCCGGGTAAAAGAAGATGGCATCAAGTTCGTTTCCTATCAGTTCACCGATGTAACCGGAACGGTTAAGAGCGTGGATGCGCCTGTTGGCCGGTTGGCGCAAGCTTTGGATGAAGGAATGTGGTTTGACGGTTCTTCGGTGGAGGGCTTCGCCCGTATCCAGGAAAGTGATATGCACCTGAACCTGGATCCGAATACCTACGCGGTTCTGCCCTGGTCGCCGGCGGATAACAAGCGGGCGCGCATCTTCTGTGACATCTACCACCCGGACGGTCGCCCCTTCGAAGGTGACCCGCGCGGCGTTTTGCGGCGCATGGTTGAAAAGGTCAAGGCACGCGGGTGGGTATTCAATGTTGGTCCAGAACCAGAATTTTTCCTTTTCCGGCGCAACGGCGGAACGAATATTCACCCTGTTCCGCACGATATCGGCGGATACTTCGATTTTTCAGCCCAGGATGAAGCCGTGCGCGTGCGCACCGATTTGATGTCCGCCCTGATCGGCATGGGGCTGGATGTTGAGGTTGGTCACCACGAAGTTGCCCTGGGCCAGCATGAAATTGATTTCCGTTTTGCCGACGCGCTCAAGACGGCCGACAATGTATTGACGTTGAAATATACGGTTAAAGCCATTGCCGCACAGCATGATTTGATTGCTTCCTTCATGCCGAAACCCATTTTTGGCATCAATGGATCCGGCATGCACTGCCACCAGTCGCTGTTCGACTTGAAGACAGGCAAGAATCTGTTCTTTGATCCGGATGACGAATTTAACCTTTCCAAACTGGCCTACGGATTTATCGCCGGCCAACTGGCGCATGCCCGCGGTTTTTCCGGCGTCATTGCCCCATCGGTCAATTCGTACAAACGGTTGGTGCCGGGCTATGAAGCACCGGTCTATATCGGCTGGGCGCAGGTCAACCGCTCGGCCCTCATCCGCATTCCACGCCACAATGCCGGCGAAGATAAAGCCACGCGCATTGAACTGCGCTGCCCCGATCCCTCTTGCAACCCTTACCTGGCTTTTGCTGCCATCCTGGCTGCCGGGTTGGATGGGATTGACAAAGGACTTGAAGTCTCCAAACCGCTGACCAATGTCAATGTCTACGACCTGGACGAGGCTGAACGGCGCAGGCTGAAGATTAAATCGCTGCCGGGTTCCTTGTTGGAAGCATTAAGCGAGGTCGACAAGGATGAAGTGATTAAGGATGCCTTGGGAAGTTCGGTCTACGATGCCTTCCGGCGTGCAAAAATGGCCGAGTGGGAAGAATACCGCACGAATGTGAGCGATTGGGAAGTGGAACGCTATCTCGAATCAGTGTAATTTGTTCTCCCAAGGGTATTCTTTGGTCAAGTAATCTACGAATAGACCAGGCGGCATCCCGCCTGGTCTATATTGTTTAATCAGCAGTGAACCTTAGCCTGGATTAACCAGGCGGCAAAAAGCACAGGCGCCCTTTGAGGAGGTGGGCTGTCCGCAAACGGGACACGGATGAAGTTCTTGATCTGATTGTCGAGCAGGTTTTTCAGCGGACACAAAAAACTCATCCGCCCGTGCGTTCAGGAAGCTGGCATAGTAATTCATCTTGATGCCGGGAGTGGTTTCTTCGAGTTTGTTGAGAATATCTTTGTAAACAAGCTGTTTGCTGCCTGTTGAATAAGGACATTCCTCTTCTTCGTATTCGATGCCGTGCAACAGGCTGTAGGCTGCGGTTTCGCGTTCGTAAAAACGGCAAAACGGCTTGGCTTTGCGGACAAACCCATCCTCGGCTGGCAAGATGGGCGATTGGCGCTGCAGTAAATCGACCTGCCAGGTGATCATATTGCCCATCAAGACAGCAACCTCGTCATCCAGATTGTGGGCTGTCGTTAATACATCGTATCCGAAATCGCGCGCGACCTGGTTCATGATATGCCGTTTGACCAGCCCGCACATGCCGCATGGTTTCACCCGTCCGCGCTGGCTGTGCGATGTAAACTGGGGGATTGTTTGTCCATAGCTCTGTTGGACATTCACTACGCGTAATTCGAGATTGTTCTGCCGCGCGAAGGTGCTGGCATACTTCTCGGACTCGTTTGAATACTGCTCTTCACTGCTTTCAATGCCCAAATTAATGTAAAGGCCGTCCACAGCATAACCCAGCCGCCAGAGCACATCCCATAATGCCAACGAGTCTTTCCCGCCGGAAACTGCCAGCAAGATGCGCTCTTCTGGCGCGAACATGTGGTATTTTTCGATTACGCGGGCAGTTTGTTCGATGAACCAATCCAGGTAATGCGACTGGCAAAATGCCAGGCGGTGGTGGCGCATGCGAAAAACAGCCGGCTGGCGGCATTTGCTGCAAACATAGTTGCTCATTTGCCTAACCTCCCGATATGACGGCCACCAGCTTGGCAACTTCGCCATTGCGCAGCACGTCATTCTCGTTTAGCAGCCTGCCATTTAGTACCACCAAATGAGATTCAGGACTCAAACCGAGCTGCTTGAGCGCATCTTTGACTGAAATGGTTCCTTCAACCGTGTATTCTTTTTTTCGCAGAATCAGTGTCACCGGCATACTGACCTCCGTGTTCCATCAACGATAAGAAAAACTGTTGTGCCATCACAATAATAGCCATAAGATCGGCTTATTGACTAATTTTCCCCTGCAAACAAACCAACCAGGAACGGGCAGTTCCTTGCGGCTCTACTCGGCTGGTCGCCAGGATGGGAAGGGATAGGTCAAGACCCTTTATTTGTAAAACACGCACACTGTCGTCAACCCAATGTGTCGGGAGAAAACCAATGGCGTTTGAATTGTGAGCCACGGCATTCAACATGTCCTGTGCTGTTGGGGCCAGCCCTGCATTATCAATGCTGATTCCTGCGACCAGGAGGGCGGCAGCAACGTCGCTGGATTGGGGCAGCGACCAGAGTTGGATCTCAGTTTGATCCGCCCAATTCTTCTGCTTGCCAGTAAAAATCCTTTGCAATGATTCCAGCGATATTTCTTTTTCAGGGTTGTCCGGATGGACAATGACGGCTAACTGATCTTGACCCAACACCGCTGTGTAACCGTCGCTATCAGGCGCACCCAGACGTAATTGGATGAGTTCGTCGCTGGCGGAGGCTTCCTCCACCATTTGCACAGCAACCCCAACCTCGGCAGCGCAGCTGGCAAAATCCGGTCCCATCCAGGATAAGCTGTCCGAGACGGCAATTTTCAGTGGTTCCGCCGGGGTCCTTGTTTCAGATACTGGAAGTGGCTGGCAGGCGGCCAGCAGCAGGATGAGGGCGATTATGACCGTTTTAGGCATAACTCACAATCAAAGTAATCAAACCAAGCACCGTGCAATAAATGGCAAAGCCGACCAGCGGACGGGTACGGAGGAAATTTAGCAGCCACCTGATCGAAAAAAAGCCAAAGATGGCCGCTGCGATGAACCCGGCTAACAGGCTGGGCAGGAAGGTTTTCAGTGAAGCCAGTCCATTAAGATCCCCGATACTGAGCAGGCCAGCTGCCAGCATGATGGGTATTGACATGATAAAGGAAAAACGCGCCGAAGAGGGCCGGTCAAGGCCGCGCAGCATGCCGCCGGTAATTGTGGAGCCCGAGCGCGACACGCCGGGGAAGATGGCAACTGCCTGAAACAGACCCATCACGAGCGCATCCAGCCAGCTAATGTGGGTCAGGGTGCGTAGCCCTTTACCAAAGATTTCAGCCACAACCAGGAATGCAGCCGTTACAAGCAAAAATAGGCCAGTGGCTGCCGGGCTATTGAAGGCAGCCTCCACCTGTTTTTTAATCAGCAGGCCGAAAATGCCAGCCGGGATGGTGGCCAAAATGATGTACCAGCCCAGGCGGGCATCAGCGCTTTCAAATGGCCGGCGTTGAATGAGACCCGAAAACCAGGCTTTAAGAATAGTCACCAGGTCTTTCCAGAAATAAACGATCACTGCCAGAAGGGTGCCCAGCTGGACCAAAACGCCAAAAGGAAAAATTTGCTCGCTGGGAATGGTTTTATCCCATCCAAGGAAATAAGGCACCAATACCAGGTGGGCTGAACTGGAAATGGGCAGAAATTCAGTCAGTCCTTGCACGATGCCGAGAATTAATCCTTGCAGGATGCTCATGGTTCAACTCCATTGGATGACGTATCGGATGTGGAACTGTCACTCGTATGGTGATAATTTGCTAGAAAATCGTCCGCAAATGGGTCAAAGCAGCCGTTTTGAATGGCAATGCGCGACCGCCGAACGATTTCAAGCAGCGTAAACAGGTTGTGAATGGAAATCAAGGTTGCAGACAGCATTTCCTTGGCCACGACCAGGTGCCGTAGATAAGCGCGGGTGAAATGCTGGCAGGTATAACAGCCGCAATTTTCATCGATTGGATGCTGGTCGTGCGCATAGGCTGCATTCATCAGGTTGATGCGCCCGCTAAAGGTCATGGCTGCCTGATGGCGTGCAAGACGGGTTGGCAAAACGCAGTCGAAAATGTCGATTCCGCGGCGAATCCCGTTGATCAGATCCTCCGGCGAACCAACACCCATCAGGTAGCGCGGTTTGTTTTGCGGCAGAACGGCGTTGACGATTTCGATGGTGGTGTTCATCTCTGCTTTGGTTTCACCCACCGATAATCCGCCGATGGCATGACCGGGGAAACCAAGCGAAGCGATGTATTCAGCCGATTTGAAGCGCAAGTCGGGAAAAATGCCGCCTTGCACGATGCCGAATAACGCCTGATCGGTACGGGTTTTTGCTCGGAGGCAACGTTCGGCCCAGGCATGCGTACGTGCCAGAGCACGATCGTTGTAAGCGCGATCGTAGGGCGGCGCGCATTCATCGAACGCCATAATGATATCGGCCCCCAGTTTTTCCTGAATGGCTACCGCCGATTCAGGTGTAAATCGGTGGGTCGAGCCGTCAATATGGCTTTTAAAGGTAACTCCATCGTCATCAATTTTGCGCGTATCGGCCAACGAGAAAACTTGAAACCCGCCCGAGTCGGTCAACATGGGATGCGGCCATTGCATAAACTGGTGCAAACCGCCCATTTCGGCTACCAGGTCAGCGCCGGGCCGCAGGTACAGGTGGTAGGTATTTGAGAGCACCAGACTGGCGCCGATTTCTTCCAGTTGGGCTGGCGAGACGGCTTTGACAGTGGCCTGCGTTCCCACTGGCGCAAAGATGGGCGTCGGAATATCGCCATGCGGGGTATGAAAGAGCCCGGCGCGGGCATTGCCATCGGTTGCGAGCAGATCGAATTTAAAGGATTCAGGTGCGGTCAAAATCAGGGTTCCCTGGTGGTTGGTTGTCGATTATTTAGGCATGGATTTACCAGCCTAGCCCGGAATTATAACCCAGTTGAGGAACTCCATCCATTTGACTCGTTCCATCGAAAGCATCCAGGGTCTTCCGTCACCTTGTTGAAGCGGTGTGCAGCGTTTATACTTGGGCGATGACTTTTGACAGCAAAACCTATTTTCACGTAATCTACCCGTGTTGGCCGGATATTATTAATCAGGAAAGAATGGCTTGATGCAAAGACAAATCGAAAAGCGCTGGTCCATCCCAGAGCCGATTCCGGCGGAGGTTGACCAGCAACTACGCGATTTTCAACCGTATCTGCGGCAAATTTTATACAACCGAAACGTTCGGACAACTGAAGAAGCCATCCAATATTTAAACTGCTCCGCTCCTTTGGCTGACCCATTTCTATTGACCGACATGGACAAGGCTGCCGAGCGGCTATGGCAGGCAATTGATCGATCCGAGCCGATCGCGGTTTACGGCGATTATGATGTTGACGGCGTATCCGCAACCGCGCTGATGGTGGAGGTGTTGCGGGCTGTGGGCGGCAATGCAGATGCCTATATTCCCAACCGCTTCGACGAAGGCTACGGACTGAATAATGAAGCCCTCGGTACCCTGGCAGAGCGCGGTTTTCGCGTGGTGTTGACAGTCGATTGCGGCATCCGGTCGCCCCGCGAGGCAGACCGTGCCCGCGAATTGGGCATTGATTTGATCATCAGCGATCACCACATGCCGCAAAATGAGCTGCCCCAGGCACTGGCAGTCATTTGCCAGAAACGCGACGGCGATCAATATCCCGACAAAAACCTGGCGGGAGTTGGGCTGGCGTATAAAATTGCGCAGGCGCTGCTGCAAACCCGGCCGGTGGATGGCGTGAACGCTTTGAATTGGTTGGATCTGGTTGCGTTGGGAACCGTGGCGGATGTGGTACCGCTGACCGGCGAGAACAGGGTGATGGTGCGGTTGGGGCTGCAATGCATGCACTTGGCGCAGCGCCAGGGGCTGCTCTCCCTGGCACAGGCGGCGGGCGTCAACCTACAACGGGTCAGCGCCGTCGATATCGGCTTCAAACTGGGTCCGCGTTTGAACGCGGCAGGGCGTTTGGAATCCGCCCTGCAGGCTTACCAACTGTTGGTAACAACTGATTTATTGGAAGCTGGCTATCTGGCGCAAAAATTGGACGACCAAAATAAGGATCGCCAACGCGTGACGCAGGAAATGCAAACACGGGCAGAGGAAATACTCAGCGTTGACGATGACAGCCGGATTCTCATTGCATGCGATGAAAGTTTCAACTCAGGCATTGTCGGGCTGGTGGCTGCCAAATTAACAGAAACATATTACCGTCCCGCCGTGGTTGGGCAGGTGGGTGAGGAATTCACGCGCGCATCCTGCCGTTCGATCCGCGAGTTTCACATCACGCGCGCATTGGATGAATGCACCGATCTGTTGGTGCGCCACGGCGGGCATGCCGCTGCGGCCGGGTTCACTGTACGCAACGACCGCCTGGATGATTTACGTCAGCGTTTGGGCGAAATTGCCCAACGCGAATTGGCTGGTCAGGATTTGCAGCCCTCCATACGGGCCGACCTGGAAATACCATTGGCATTGATGCGGCCCAGCTACCTGGACGAAATTGAGAGACTTCAGCCAACCGGCATGGGCAACCCGGATGCCGTGTTTGTCTCGCGCAATCTGCAAGTAATCAATTCCAAGACGGTCGGATCTGAAGGTACTCATTTACGCCTGACGGTAAAGGACGGCGGCGTGACCTACAATGCCATTGCTTTCCGGCAGGGTCACTGGGCTGGCCATTTGCCGCCAAACATTGATGTGATCTATACCTATGAAATGAACAGTTTCAACGGCCGCGACTCAATGCAACTGAATGTATTGGATATCAAAGAATCGCTTGAGTAAATTATTTTATTAAAAAACAGCCGGATGATCTATTTTATTAATCATCCGGCTGTTTTTCTAATGGTGAGATTAATCAATAAAACGGTACTTGATCAATGTCCACATGGCAATGAAGCCGTCCCAGGCTTTGATTTTTTTTCCTTCGCTGTACTCGCGCGGATTGAAGCGAATGGGTACTTCGTAAATCCGGCTGCGCCGTTTGAGCAATTTGGCGGTGAATTCGGGTTCAAATTCAAAACCGCGCGCGTGTAATGGGATATCCTTTACCAGATCGCGTTTGAAGACCTTATAGCCGGTTTCCATGTCGCTGAGGATATTGTTATATAAGAGATTGGTAACAAAAGTCAGAATTTTGTTGGCGACCATGTTCCAGTACAGGATCGGCCGCCGGCTGGCGCCTAAAAATCGGGAACCATATACAATGTCGGCGATGCCTTCTTCAATGGGTCGAAGCAACTCGGGGTACTCGCGCGGATCGTATTCGAGGTCTGCATCCTGGATGATCAATACCTCGCCGCTGGCGTTTTGGATGCCAGTACGCACCGCGGCACCTTTTCCCATGTTTTTGGGATGAGTTAATACGCGGACGTGGCCTGCGCCGTTCATTTTTTGCAAAATATCCCGGGTGCCGTCCGTTGATCCGTCATCGACGATAAGAATTTCAGAGGCAACCCCCTGATTTTCGACGCGGCGGACACATTCTTCGATGGTTTTTATTTCGTTGTAGACTGGAATGATGACTGTAATCTGCATGTAAGGCATTATAAGGTTGCTTGGGTTAATCATCAAGAGCATCCATGCTATAATTTGGTTTGCGAGCTTTGCCCGTTGGTTTCTCATGTCTGGGAGGATATGAATGACGAAGTTACCCGTCCGCCAATCATCCACGCAAGTAAACACGGGGACGTTTTTTCCGCCGCCCATCACGAAAGTCGATGACACCGGTCTTTCTCCCCTATGGCTTCAAGACCTTGTCCTCAAAATCATGTATTTTCAGGGCTATTTGACCGGTTTTAAGATCGCCGAGGAAATTGCCCTGCCTTTTACTGGCGTTGTGGATCAAATTCTCGAGGCGCTCAAACGGGAAAAATCGGTGGAAGTGCGCTCGTCGCAAATGGGACTGGGTGAAGGGGCTTATTTATTCGCCATCACCAGCGCTGGCATCGCCCGGGCGCGCGAAGCATTGGACCGCAGCCAGTATGCCGGCCCGGCACCAGTGCCGATCAACATTTATAACGAAGCCATCCGCCGGCAAAGCCGCGGCCGCGTTCAGGTGACCAACCGCATTATGCACCAGGTGCTGGCAAATTTGGTGCTGCCTGAAAAGGCATTTCAACGGTTGGGTCCGGCCGTCAACTCCGGCACATCCATGTTCATCTTCGGCCCGCCCGGAAATGGCAAAACCAGCCTTGCTCGGGCCATTGGCAACCTGGTGTTGAGCCAGAACATGTTCATTCCCTATGCCATATATGTGGATGGCCAGGTGATTAAACTGTATGACTCGGTTAACCACCAACTTTCGACCGATGAAGATACACCCCCAACTGGCACAGGCGCACTGCGAACGGGTGCGCGCCGCGATCCGCGCTGGGTACGCATCAAACGCCCATTCATTGTGACCGGCGGCGAACTCACCCTGGCCGGTCTTGACCTTGTTTTTGACGATACCTTGAAATACTACGAAGCGCCTTTCCAGGTGAAGGCAAACGGCGGTATTCTACTGATCGATGACTTTGGCCGCCAGCAGGTCCGCCCGCGTGACCTGCTCAATCGTTGGATTGTGCCGCTTGAAAACCGCATCGATTACCTGGCCTTGCACACAGGGCGCAAAATTGAAGTGCCTTTCGACGTGCTGGTGATGTTCTCAACCAACCTGCCGCCAAAGGACCTGGTAGACGAGGCTTTCCTGCGCCGGCTGCGGCATAAGGTTGAAGTTGGCGATCCATCCTATGAGGATTACCGCGAGATTTTCCGGCGGGTGGCAGCCACCAAGGGCGTGGTTTACAGCGATGAAGGGCTGGCGTACCTGCTGCAGGAGTGGTACATCAAACGCAACCGCAAAATGCGCGCTTCACACCCGCGCGACCTGTGCGATCAGATCATCGATATTTCCCGCTATATGGGTACCGAACCCACCATGTCCCGTGAGCTCATCGATCTGGCGGCCGAATCCTATTTTGTGGAATTGTAACAAATGCTCTACGAGCTGCCAAAACCGCTTTTATTAGCCCACCGGGGGGCTTCTGCCTACGCGCCAGAAAATACCCTGGCAGCCTTCCAATTGGCGATCCAGCAGGGCGCTCATGGGGTGGAACTGGACGCGAAATTAAGTGCCGACGGCGAAATCATGGTCATGCATGATGCCTCGGTTGACCGGACGACCAACGGCAGCGGCAAGGTCAATGAGATGCCGCTGGCAGCCTTGCGCGAACTGGATGCCAGTTTTCATTCGGATGGAAAATACCCCGGCCAGAAAATACCCACCCTGGCTGAAACGCTTGAAACGCTTGGCAGGGATGTTTACGTCAATATCGAATTGACCAATTATTCCTCCCCGCGCGACCCATTGCCTGAAATGGCTGCCGCGTTGGTTGAAAAAATGAGCCTGCAATCCAGCGTGTTGTTCAGTTCCTTTCTACCGGGTAATTTACATCGCGTTCGGCGCATGCTGCCTGATGCGCAGGTTGCCATGCTGGCTTATCCAGGCATCATGGGCTGGATCGGGCGGGGTTGGATTGGCCGGCGCGCTGCGCCTGAGATCGTGCATCCTTACCGGGAGGATATTGGACCAGACTACATCCGCCGCGAGCACCAATTTGGCAGACGGATTCATGCCTGGACGGTCGATTCACCGAATGAAGCCAAAGCGTTTCTATTAATGGGCATCGACGGTCTGATTAGCGACGATCCCCCGGCCATGCTGCGGGTTATTGAGGAAGTACGATGATTCCGCATAATTGGATCACGGATGCCGGAGACCGCCTGCGCGGCCGTATCAAGCGCACGCCGGTTACCTTTGACACAGCCCTGGATTGTTATCTGAAATGGGAAAACCAGCAGGAAACGGGTTCATTCAAGCTACGCGGCGCACTGAACAAGGTTTTGATCCTGCAGCCATGGGAACGCGAACTGGGATTGGTAACTTCCTCGGCGGGCAATCATGGACAAGGGGTCGCGGTGGCGGCCCGCTTGATGGGTGTCAAGGTAACCATTTTCGCTTCCGAACACGCGGTGCCAGCCAAGATTGCATCCATGCAAGCCATGGGCGCCGAGGTGCGCCTGGTGCCAGGGGGTTACGCCGAAGCCGAAGCAGCGGGAATTCAATTCGCGGCGCAACAGGAACTAATTTGGATATCGCCTTATAACGATGCCCAGGTAATCGCTGGACAGGCCACCGTCGGATTGGAATTGTTGGATGAAGTACCGGTGGATGAGCTGGAAGCGGTGGTGGTTCCCGTTGGCGGCGGCGGATTGATTGCAGGAATTGGCCTGGTATTGGGCCAACTTCCGCCCGAAAACCGTCCTAGACTGATTGGTGTGCAGTCGACGGCTTCGCCTTATTTTCATGCTTTACTCCACATGGGTTCTCAGGATGGGGTTGTCGAGAGCCCCAGCCTGGCGGATGGATTAGCCGGACGGATCGAAGACGGCTCGATCACGATTCCGTTGGTACGGAAACTGGTCGATGATGTGATTTTGGTAAGCGAGGATGAAATTGAGCAGGCCGTCGCGGCAGCCTGGTATCGTTATGGCGCCGTGATAGAAGGATCAGGCGCAGTGGTGCTCGCGGCTGCATTAACCGGAAGGTTTTCGCAGCGTCCAGCCGCTTTAATTGTTAGCGGCGGCAATATCCAACCTGAAACCCATCAACACCTGTTGCAACGCTGGAAACCGAAGGATAAATCCACTCCATGAAACCGACTGGTTTCACCTGGGTACGGATATTGACGATCATTAGCATGGCGGCGGCGATCCTTTCGCCAGCAACCGCTGCGCCTGTCCTTGCCCAGGGCAATGCCGAAGCGCAGGCGAGTGCGCTGTTGGCAAAAATGACACCGGAGGAAAAAGTTGGGCAGATTTTCCTGGTGACATTTGACGGCAGCAACCTAAAACCGGAAGCTCCGATACTCGGCTTAATTGCGAAGAGACACATCGGCGGGGTTGTGCTTCAAGCCAGCAAGGATAATTTTACTGGCGGTGCCGATGCTATTTCACAGGCTGCTGGCTTAATTTCCACCTTGCAGACAACAGACTGGGAAGATGCTCAACAGCCATCAACGCCCAATAATTTTATTCCACTGCTGGTGGGGATGGCGCAGGAAGGCGACCTGGCGCCGTATGACCAATTGTTCAACGGCATGACCCCATTGCCCAGCGAAATGGCGGTCGGCGCCACCTGGGATGCCTCGCTGGCTGAACGCGTCGGCGAAGCGATGGGCAAAGAATTGAACGCATTGGGCGTAAACCTGTTGTTGGGTCCATCGCTGGATGTCATGGATGAACCCCATACCGACGGCCGCGAGGATCTGGGGGTGCGCGTGTTTGGCGGCGATCCTTATTGGGTCGGCGTGATGGGTCAGGCCTACGTCCGCGGGCTGCATGCCGGCAGCAACAATGCATTGGCAGTGATTGGAAAGAATTTTCCTGGGCGCGGCGCCTCGGACCGGCCTTCAGAAATCGAAGTTGCGACCGTACGGAAAGCGTTCGAGCAATTGCAGAGCGTCGAATTGGCGCCGTTTGCGGCTGTGAGCGGTAATTCTGCCAGTTCTGAGAGTACATTGGACGGCTTGCTGGTTTCGCACATCCGTTACCAGGGTTTGCAGGGACAGGTTAACGCGAATACCCGCCCGGTCAGTCTGGATGCAACAGCCCTGGATTCATTGATGAATCTGGAGGAATTCTCCACCTGGCGATCGACGGGCGGCGTACTGGTAAGCGACAACCTGGGCAGCAATGCCGTTCGCCAACTTTTTGACCCATCCGGGAAAAACTTTGACGGCCGGCAGGTGGCGCGCAGCGCATTTCTGGCAGGGAATGATCTTCTCTACGTGGATAATTTTGTTTCCAGCGGCGATCCGGACGCTTACACGACTCTCCAGCGCACACTGGATTTTTTCGTCCAAAAATACCGTGAGGATGCTGCATTCGCGGAACGAGTGGATAAATCCGTCTCCCGGATCCTGACGCTGAAATTCCGGCTTTATCCCACCTTTACACTCCAGTCGGTGCTTGCTTCGCAGCAAAAACTGCCCGAAATTGGCCAATCAAGCGGCTTGACCTTCGAAGTGGCACAAAAAGCGGCTTCATTGATCAGTCCGGATCCACAGGACCTGGCTTCGGTTTTGCCACGGCCGCCGTTTGTGAGTGAACGGATCGTTTTCCTGACCGATGTTCAAACCACACGCCAGTGTACCAGTTGCGCCGATCAAGCCATTCTCAGTCTGGACGCTCTGCAAAATGCAGTCCTGCGGTTGTACGGCCCTCAGACCAGCGGTCAGGTGGTTTCTGTCCATACCAGTTCCCATTCCTTTGGCGAACTGACCCGCCTGCTGGACAAAGTTGAAATGGAATCGACACTCGAAAGCGACTTGCAGCAAGCGGCCTGGATTGTCGTAGCGATGCGCGGCGAGAGCAGCGATCGGGCCGAATCGCGAGCGCTGACGCGGCTCCTGGCGGAACGTACCGACCTCATTCGCGAAAAAAAGATCGTTGTATTTGCTTTTGGTGCGCCCTATTATCTGGACGCTACCGACCTTTCCAAGATATCAGCCTATTATGCCTTGTACAGCAAAACGCCTGCCTTTATTGAAGTGGCTGCCCGGATATTGTTTCAGGAAATGCCTTTGACCGGGGCTTCGCCCGTTTCGGTACCAGGCGCAGGTTATTTGCTCAGCCGCGTTCTTGCGCCGGATGCAACCCAGGTCATTCCACTTTACCTGGATATACCCGAACAAGGATCCATAGCAGTTGATATAACGCCTACGCCCACAGAAGTTCCGACGTTTAAAGTGGGAGATACGCTGCCGTTAAAAACCGGTCTGATCCTGGATCAAAACCGCCACCCTGTGCCGGATGGTACAGCCGTTCAATTCATTTTTACCACTGGACGAGATAATGCCGTCACCCAGCAAATTACCAGCAAGACCACCAACGGCGTGGCGCGGGCGGCTTTTCGCATTCAGAATCCTGGAATTGTTGAAATCCGGGTAGTAAGCGGACCGGCGGAGACATCGCAAATATTAAGATTGGACGTGAGCGGTGAACAGGCCGCTGCGGTTACGGCCATTGTTCCGACCATTCAGATTGAGCCCTCCGCGACACCCGCGCCAACCTTAAGCCCAACTCCCGAAGCAACGCTAGAACCCGTAAGCCCAATTTCTACTGACCTGCGCCTGTTGAACTGGTTAGCGGCAGTTGTCTTCATTTGGATGTGTGCGGGTGGCATCTTTTTTCTGGGAAGGATGCGGCTGTCATTGCGATGGGGCATCCGCTGGGGTTTACTGGCCGCGGTGGGGGGATTAATCGTCTACACCGGCGTAAACATGTTTCTTGAGGATGGGAAATCATGGCTTTCCCAGGGGATGGGCGGCGCGATCTTCCTGGCTTTGTGCGGAGTTTTAACCGGTTGGGCTCTTGGCCTTTACTGGCAGCGGCGGGTTCAAAACACTGGAAAACACAGTCATTGAATCCAACCAATCAATAGAAATAAAAAAAAGAAATATCCGCAAGCACGCGGCCAGTAATTGATCAAATATGATCAGTGAATATTCTTAACGCAACAGCACCGCAATAAAAGATACCGCGGTTAATGCAATGGCAGCCCAAAGTAATGTCTTTTCAGTGGGCATGGCCAGAAAATCTTTGACTGTGAGTTTATGGTTGATGGTACGCGGCAGCGAAGGACGGTCACCCAGCAGACTTTGGCGGAACCGTTCAATAGATTCCGGGCGTTCATCGGGATGGAGCGACATCGCCCAGAGAATGGCGCGTTCGGTTCGCAGGCTGATATCGTTATTGATGGAGCGCGGCGGGAGCAGATTCTCGGGGTTGAGAAACCGGTCGCGCGCCTCGGCCGGAGACTGGTTGGTGAGCAAATGGTAAAGGGTTGCCCCGAAGGAATAAATATCGCTGCGGACATCGGTATGACCGCTATCTCCGCCGTACTGTTCCAGCGGGGTGTAAATGGCTGTGCCTTGTCCTTGAAGTACCGTAATGGTTACTTCCCCCGGTGCCAGTAATTTGACCAGGCCAAAATCGACCAGCTTCAACAAACCTGAGGGGGTAACCTTTAGGTTGCTGGGTTTGATATCCCGATGCAGGATGGGAGGTTCCTGGCTATGCAAGTAGGTCAGTGCATCACAGAGTTGGGAAGCCCAGCTAAGAACCTCGTTTTCCATTAGAAAACGGTCTTCCTGCCGCGCTTCCAGCATCAAAGTGCGCAAGTCTTTGCCCGGGACGAAATCCATCACCAGGTAGTCCCGCGACCCAATGGAGAAGAAATCGGATACCTTGGGAAGGTTTGGATGATCCAGACGGGCTAAAACGGTGGCTTCGCGCAGAAATTGATCGCGAGCTTCACGCACCATGTCTTGCGGCAAAGTGCGGTCGTGTTCAACTTCCTTCAAAGCGCATTGACGCCCTTCAAGACGCAGATCGTCAGCCAGGTAAATACTTCCCATCCCGCCCTGACCAATGATCCGGCGAATCCTGTACCGGCCTCGCAGCACTTCCCCGGCTTTTAGGGGGACTGGCATCGAGCGGCTCCACCTTCTGGCAGACGGTTGGTCAAGAGACGGATTTCTCGGCGTGAAAATTCACCCGCCAATCGACCAGACCGCCATTCCCACAAAAAATCAATTTCTGATATATTATACCTCGTAGACGTTGATCAAAGAAGCTTGGGGACGAGCTTCTCGCGGGGAGAATGCGCTATGCTGCCTGATTCGCCAGTTCTGATCGGACAAACGGGTCCGTTGAATGGAGAACGTTTTTCCATTGCGGAAGAGATGATCATTGGGCGCGACGCGACCTGTACGGTGGTGGTAACTGACCGGCAGGTGTCCCGGTACCATGCCCGCATCACGCTAAAAGAAGGCAGCGCTCTCCTGGAGGATTTGGGCAGCAAAAATGGGACTTATTTGAACGGCGACATAATTTCGGAACCATTAATTCTTCAGGATGGCGATGTAATTCAGGTGGCGTTGGTCCAGCAGTTTATTTACCTTAGTTCGGATGCTACCATGCCCATGGTGGGCACGTTCAATTTCCCGCTCGAAAAAACGGCCGACGATCATGCTGGGCGCTTATACCTGGATCCGCGTTCGCGCAGAGTGTGGGTGGAAGAAAAAGAAGTGCTGCCGCCTCTCTCGGTGCCGCAGTTCCGGCTCTTACAAACACTTTATGATCAACAGGGCAAAGTGGTTGCACGCCAGGCGCTCATCACCATGATCTGGGCCGAAGAGGAAGCAGTCGGCGTTTCGGAACAGGCTCTCGACGCGCTGATCCGCCGTCTGCGTGACCGGCTGGCTCAACTGGACGCCAGCCACACCTACCTTGTCACGGTTCGCGGCCATGGTTTAAGGTTGGACAACCCAAAACGCTAAATAAAAACAGGGCTTTCGCAAAAAGCCCTGTTTTCATACCATCGATAAATTTTCCGTTCAGGCTTTGAATTTAGCCTGCATCGAATAACGAAGAGCCGAGTTATAAACATCCTGAAGTTTGGCTGACATCTCCGGTGATTGGCCGTCGCCATCGCTTTGAACGACCAGACTGTTCAAGGCTTGAATAAATTCATCAGTGATCATTCCGGTGTTTTCCTGCAGCAGCTTCTGGCGGGCAGGCTCATCCTCCGCGGCCAACAATTTCTCAATCAGTTCGACTTCGGGTGGAGGGGCGCTGGCTTCTTCGACAACTTTTGCAATCTTGCCCAATTTACCAAGGCGCATCAGATCAGCTTTTTGGCGGGCCAGTTCCTGCTGTGTCTTTAAAGCTTCAAGAAAATACTCATTGATGCCAGGCAGAGCTTCCCGCGCGGCGGCTTCGACATCTTCTGCGGCCAGAACCTGGTCCAGGAGTTTTTGCGAAGCTTTCACTTCTTCTTGAACCTGTTTGTCGATTTCCGCGGTCAACTCCAGCAACTTGACGCGCAGATCCAACAGGCTCTGCTTTTCCGTACCTTCCGCCTTGTCAATCCGTTCACTCAGAATTTGGAAAAATTGATAGTCCAAACCGCCGCGCGTCAGGCTGACAAAGGTAGCCAGGCGGGTGTCGCTGGGTGAAGCCACCATTAACTCAAGCAGCTTTTCGCGGGTCAGACCGGTTTTGCTGGCTTCCTGGAGCAATTTTTGTGCTTCCTGGGCTTCCTGTGCGTTCGCAAGCAATTTCTTGCCCACTTCGGTTTGCGTCACCAGTTCCTGTTGGAGTTGTGCAAGCATGCGGGCATTCTGCTCATCGCCCTGGGCCATGGTGGCCTGAATGATGCGGCTGAACATGGCAAAGAAATTTTCGTCAATCAGAGCCTGCTCCTGCTGGATGATGGTGCTGCGGTCTGTTGCGACCGTGGTTGACAGCAGGCGTTGCAGCAGGTTGAGGCGCTTCTGTTGCTCATCGAGCATTTCGCGGGTTACGCCATCACCTTCCAGAATCTTCTCCACCATGGTTTGAAAGGTGAGCATGGATTGCGGACGTAGCAGATAGGCTTTGCGTTTTTCAACTGGAAGGCGGTTCATCACCTGATTGATCAATGGACCGATCAGTTTTTCCTGTTCATTTAGCGGCAGACCCATTTCAGAGGGGAAGAAGGTCAGCAATAGTTCCTTTTCTGGATCGTGATAAACAATCGGCGTGCTGAGCATGCCTTCATAACCGCAGGTAGGGCAGTGAATCATATTGGCTGATCCGCTCAAAAGGCGTTGTTTGGCCTGCGGATCGGTATTCATATCAAAGAGTTGCTCGACTTCGGCAACGACCGGCGATTTGCAGCGCGGACAGTTGGTGCGTATAGATGACATTTATTTGCTCTCTAAAGAAAAGATGGGCTAGATTATACCATTTGGAGCATTGTTTTCAATTCCGGATTCCGCGGAAGCGCGAAACAGATGCGCGCACCTTTTCCCGTTTCCGGGTCCACCCAGATGCGTCCGCCATGGGCTTCGATGATTGACCGGGTCAGGTAAAGACCCAATCCGGCACCCTTTGTCTGGCGGGCTATCTCCGGAGCGCGATAGAACCGGTCAAAAATATGGGGAATATCCTGGGGGGCGATTCCGGGTCCCTGGTCGCTGACACAAACAATGACAATATCCGGACGCACTTGCCCGGATATATTGATTTCACCGCCTGGAGAATACTTAATCGCATTACCAATCAGATTCGATAATACCTGTTCCAACCTCAACTCATCCGCAACGATTACAGGAAAATCATCAGGAAACGACAAAATGATGGCATGTTGGCTGGATTGCGTTTGCATTCGGGCAGCAATGCGTTTCGCCAGATCGGGCAACAACACATCGGTGCGTTTGAGTGCCAGTCCGCCGGACTGCAAGCGGGATGCTTCGAGCAGGTTTTCGATCAACAGACTGAGACGATCTGATTCTTCTTCAATCACCTGTAAGCTTTCCTGGACGATGGCGCGATCCCAGGTAACGTCGTCGCGCCGCAGAGTGCTGACATACCCTTTGATGAGTGCCACCGGCGTTTTCAGTTCATGGCTGATTACCGAGATAAAGGTGGATTTAAGTTCTTCGGCCTGGCGGAAACGGGTGATATCCCGTACTGATGCAAAGATGTTGAGCAGGGTGTTCTCAGGTGAGATTAATGGCGAATAGGTGATGCCGACCGGGAGCGGAGGTTGGTCATTGCCCCGCTGGAGGTCTCCTTCAACATAAAGATTGGCATGCGGAGTCAAAGGCCAACCGCCGGCAGCGGCCTGTTCCAGGGTCATGCCGTTGGGCGGACGAAGCCAGCGGATGATTTCCTCATGCGGCTGTTCCTGAATTTGGTCTGCTGGGATCGCCAACATGTGGGCGACTGCTGGATTGCACCGTTCGACCTTTAAGTCTGGACGCAGAATGAGGATGCCGTCGGCGGCGGTATCCAGAAGCGCTGACAGGCGTTGCTTGTCGCGGTTGATTTGGGTGTACAGCTGGGCGTTTTGAACTGCAATGGCTGCCTGGTTGGCGAAACTGCTCAGCAAAGTGCGGTCATTGGTGGAAAACAGGTCCGGGTAACTGCGGAAGATAAAAATGACGCCGGCAACCTTCTGGCGCGCTACCAGGGGCAAACCCACCCCGGTCAACAAGCCAAGGCTGGCGGTCCGGGTCAGATCCTTTAGCACGCGGTTGATTTCAGGCAGCTCAAAACGCTGCGGGTCGGGGTTTTCAGGGATTTGCGAGAGATAAGGGGTCAGAAATCGCAGGAAGATGGGCGGAATGCCTTGCGAGACCTGGATCTTCCAACCACCCGTTTCTGTCCGCAACGCAATCAGTCCCGCTTGCCCTGCCAGCATCTCAACCGAAACGGTCAGGATGCGGTTGAGCAGGGCATCCAGATCCAATTCCTCGGTCAATGCGCGGGCTATTTCAAGCAGGTAATCGCGTTGGCGGACGCGAAAATCGGGCAACATCGAAATTAATTTCCCTTTTCAGCCAGATCGATTGCTTCTTCGAAGATGGCCAACCCTTCATCGATTTCTGCTCTGGTAATGGAAAGCGGCGGGGAAATGCGGATGACGCTTTTTCCGCAGCCCAACAAGAGCAAACCGCGTTCGAATGCCAGATCGACTACGGCATCGCGCAGTTTCTCATCCGCCTTATGTGTGTCCTGATCCTTGACAAATTCGACGCCAATCATCAATCCTTTGCCCCGCACGCAGCCGATGCTGGGATGGCGTTCAGCCATTTCAAAGAGCTGGGTAATTGTGTATTCGCCTACTTCGGCGGCATTTTGCATGTAATGATTTTCAATCAGATTCAGCGTGGCCAAGGCGGCGGCGCAGGCGATGGGGTTGCCGCCGTAGGTGTTGCCATGCGACCCCTTGGGCCAGGTGACAATGCTTTTTCGGGCAATCATCGCGCCGAATGGCACGCCGGAGGCAATGCCTTTGGCTACCGTGATGATATCCGGTTCCACGCCAAAATGCTCAATCGACCACCATTTCCCGGTGCGCCCAACGCCGGCCTGGACTTCATCGGCAATCAGCAGAATGCCATGGCGGTTACACAGCGCACGCAAAGCCGGGAAGAAGCTTTCAGGCGGAACGATGTATCCGCCTTCGCCCTGGATCGGCTCAATGAGGATGCCAGCCACATCATCAGCGGGCAAAATGCGGCCAAGGATTTCTTCTTCAATATAACGAACTGCGGCGGTGCCAATATCTTCACCCTTGCGAACATGTAACAAGGGGTGATAAGGATCGGGGTAGGGGGCATGCACAACCCCATTCATCAGGGGGAAGAAACCTTTATGATAGTGCGGTTTGCTGGCGGTAAATGTGACCGCGCCCATGGTACGGCCGTGAAATCCGCCAAAAAAGCCAATGAATTCGCTGCGTTTGGTGTGATACCTGGCCAGTTTTATGGCAGCTTCCACCGATTCGGTGCCTGAGTTGGTCATAAAGGAGACCGCATCTTCGGAAAATGGTGCGATCTCGCTGAGCTTTTCAGCCAGTTCCACCCAATTTTCGTGATAGAAATCGGAGGAGATGTGAATGAATTGGGCGGCCTGATCCTGGATGGCCTTGACTACTTTTGGATGCGCATGCCCGGTGGAAACCACCGCAATTCCGGCCGCGAAATCGAGGAACCGATTGCCGTCCACATCCCAAACTTCCACGCCCCGGCCATGGTCCATGACAAATGGATAGCCGCGCGGGTAGGAAGGCGAGATAACAGCGTGGTCGCGCTCAATGATGGCGCGGGCTTTCGGCCCTGGAAGCTTAAAGGGTTGCATTCATTTCCTCCTCAAATTGGTTCTTGATGTTGGCGGGCTGAAGATTCTACAAGGCTGCCGTGCAAAATTTTTTAAACGCCCATCCTCAGGCAGGTTTGTTCATTATATCAAATCCCCCTCCCTTGAAACAGAGTGTTATATCCATAGACTTGGAGGAAGAAAGGCATAAAAAAAAACGGGACTGATGTTTCAGCCCCGCCTGCCAGGATTACGAATGGATCAGATCCGGTCGTCTATTTTTACCAGCGCCAGAGCTCCCATTAAACCGGAGTCTTCGCCGAGTTTCGAGCGGACGATTTGAAGATCGCGGGTGTACTCCGGTGTGATCACGCGTTCATTCAACGCCGCACGGATCGGCTGGAACAGCATTTCTCCACTTTTTGAAACGCCGCCGCCCAGGATCACAATGGAAGGATTCAATAAATGCAGGAAATCGGCAAGGGCATGCCCGATGTAGGTGCCCGCCCGTTGAATAGCTTCCAAACTTAATGTATCGCCCTGGGCTGCTGCCAGACTGATTTCCTTTGCCGAAGGATGAGGTCCGGTCAGAAAAGCAGAGGTTGCGCCCGCCGCAAGTCTTCCGGAAACATAATTTGAAATGCCCGTTCCTGAAGCCAAAGCCTCCAGGTGGCCCCGTTTTCCGCAACCGCATAACGGTCCATCGGGTTCCACGGTGATGTGGCCAAATTCAGCCGCCAGACCGCGCGCGCCTTGCAGCAGCCGGTCATTGAGCACCACGCCGCCGCCGATGCCGGTGCTGATGGTCAGGTAAAGAACGTGATGATAACCCATTCCTGCGCCAAAACGCCATTCTCCCAGGGCGGCCAGGTTGGCATCGTTCCCCAGAAAAACCGGCACGTCAAAGCGCTCTTCCAGAATCTGGCGCAGCGGCAGGCCGTTCCAGCCAGGAATATTGGGTGTAATGAAAATGATGCCTTTTTCAGGATCCACAAAACCCGGTGCAGCTGCGCCAATGGCGCGGACGTGTCCCTCGGATGGCCAGAGTTCAAGAATCAATCCCATCAAACGCTCAACGGCTGTTTCGCCCGGCGCCTGGGTTGGAATTCGTTTTTGTTGGATCATTTCGCCGCTAACCGCATCAAAAGTTGCCACGCGGAGCTGGGTTCCACCGATATCGCATGCGATGAGTGCTTCCATAACGGCTCGATTATAGCATTAATCAATTTTTAATCAGGAAATCTTGTTGACGCTCTTTCCAAAGCCCGTTATGATTTGAGGTTATGCAATCAAACCAAAAGACAGTCCGTGTGGGAATGCTCAACCGAATAAGAAACATTTTTCAGTGGTTTCTTCCGGGGTTGGGAGTCAAACGCTGGGTATTTCTGATTTTGATTGGAACCACGCTGGTTGGATTGGGATTTGCTGTCTTGATCCTTGATTTATATCGAAACGCGCCTGGCAATTGGTGGGGACCGCTGCTGCGAATTCTCTCCCTGCAATATGTCGGCCGCGTTTGGCGGGCGGTAATTTTCGGCGGATCCGGACTTGGAATGATTCTGTTTGGCATTTGGGGATTGAACCGCGCTTTGCTCAAGCCGTTTGTCCGCCCGGGAAAGACGATTCTCGAAACCGTGACCGCCTATCGAAAAAAGGAGCGCGGACCGCGAATTGTTGCATTGGGAGGCGGCACGGGCCTTTCGGCACTGCTGCGCGGTATGAAAGCCTATTCAAGCAATCTCACGGCGGTGGTTACCGTTGCAGATGACGGCGGCTCTTCCGGCGAATTGCGCAAGAGCCTGGGAATACTGCCCCCAGGAGACATCCGCAATTGTTTGACCGCGCTTTCTGAAGATGAGGCCATGCTTTCCCAGGTTTTCCAGTACCGCTTTGCAAATGCCGGTACGGTGAGCGGACATTCGTTGGGCAACCTTTTTATCTCAGCTCTAACGGAAATTACCGGGAGCTTCGAAGAAGCGGTGGCTGAATCGGGACGGGTGTTGGGAGTGCAGGGGCAGGTGCTGCCGGCCACACTTCACGATGTCCGCCTGGTGGCAGATGTCTCCGTCGCGCGAAAAGAACGCGATGTTCATGTTAAGGGCGAAAGCTCCATTCCCAAAGCCGCCGGCCAAATTCGGCAGGTCTGGCTTGAACCCAGCAACCCTCTGGCATTTCCTCCAGCCATACAGGCCATTCTGAATGCCGATTTGATCCTGGTAGGACCGGGCAGCCTGTTTACAAGTCTGCTGCCAAATCTGCTGGTTCCCGATATCGCCGCCGCGTTGCGGGCAAGCCGCGCTCAGAAATTCTATATTTGCAACATTACCACTCAACCCGGCGAGACCGATGGATTTACCTGCGGCGAGCATGTGCGCACGATTGAGCAGCATATGAATGGCCCGGTATTTGACCTGGTGCTATGCAATAACCGGCGGGATGGGAAATTACCGGAAAAACTCGAATGGACCCGTCTGGAGCCTGAATTGAAAGACAACTACCCCATCTACCAGGCTGACCTGCTCGACGTCGAGAATCCCTGGCGGCACGATTCGCTAAAACTTGCGCGTACCATTATGGATTTGTATGACGAAAGAACCGGGCCTTTGGCGGCGCGCGCTGAAAGCTAACGGTCAATGGGCTGATTTGTCTATACTGCCATGGAGAGAACATGGTAAAATTTGATAGCTTTTTAATCTCGGAGGTGAATCAATGACAATCAAGGTAGGTATCAATGGTTTCGGCCGTATCGGCCGGCAAGTCTTAAAAGCCATTAAGCAGCGCTACCCGGGCGAACTGGAAGTAGTTGCGATTAATGACCTGTTCGATTCAAACACCAATGCCCACTTGTTCAAGTACGACTCCAATTACGGGATCTACCCGGGGACGGTGGAAGTTGAAGGCAATGACCTGTTGATTGATGGTCACCGGGTCAAAGTCTTTGCGGAAAAGGACCCTGGCGCACTGCCCTGGAAAGATTTGGGCGTCGATATCGTGATCGAATCGACCGGCATCTTCACTGACGCCATTGGCGATCCGGCCAAGGGTAAAGCCGGTGCAAATGTCCATATTCAAAAGGGCGGCGCCAAGAAGGTCATCATCAGCGCTCCGGCCAAGAATGAAGACATCACCCTTGTGATGGGCGTGAATGAGGACAAGTACGACCCTGCCAAACATCACATTCTTTCCAATGCTTCCTGCACCACCAACTGCCTGGCTCCGGCGGCCAAGATCGTGAATGATTTATTCAAGATTCAATACGCCACCATGACGACCATCCATTCTTATACCAATGACCAGGTTATCCTGGATCAGGGGCATAAGAAAGAACTGCGCCGTTCACGCGCCGCCGGTCTGAACATCATCCCGACCACCACTGGCGCGGCTAAGGCTGTTGCACTGGTAATTCCTGAACTTAAGGGTAAATTTGACGGCTATTCACTGCGCGTTCCGACCCCGACCGTTTCGGTGGTTGATTTCACGGCAACAGTCGAAAAAGCGACCACCAAGGACGAATTGAACGCCGCCTTCGTGGAAGCCTCCAAAGGCGCCCTGAAGGGCATTTTGGGTGTCACAACCGGCCAATATGCCGATCCGCTGGTTTCGATGGATTTCAAGGGCGATTCGCGCTCCTCGATCGTCGACCTGCAGTACACCATGGTCATGGGCGGCACCCTGCTCAAAGTCGTTACCTGGTACGACAATGAATGGGGTTATTCCTGCCGTACCGCCGATATGGCGGCCATGCTGGCCAAGTCGCTCTAATTTACCGAAAAGCATGAACCATTAATGCGTAATCTGATGCAATTTCCAGGTTACGCATTATCTTTTTCAAGCGGAGGGTTCGATGTTCAATAAAAAGACGATTCGTGATATCGCCGTGAATGGCAAGAAAGTATTCGTGCGCGTTGACTTCAACGTTCCCATCAAAGATGGCAAAGTGGGCGATGATACCCGCATCCGGGCGGCGCTGCCAACCATCAATTATTTGCTGGAAAAAGGCGCGGCTGTCATCCTGGCATCCCACCTGGGCCGTCCCAAAGGCGGACCGGAAGCCAAATTCAGCCTGAAACCAGTTGCCGATTATCTCTCTGGTCTCTTAGGAAAACCGGTTCTTTTTGCAGAAGACTGCATCGGACCAAAAGCAGAGGCAGCGGCCAAAGCACTCAAGCCTGGCCAGGTACTCCTGCTGGAAAATACGCGCTTCCATGCCGAAGAGGAAAAGAACGACCCCGAGATGGCCAGGCAACTGGCTGCCCTGGCGGATGTGTACGTCAATGACGCATTTGGATCGGCCCACCGCGCGCATGCTTCGACCGAGGGAATAGCTCGCATTTTACCCGTCGCGGTGGCCGGCTTCTTGATGGAAAAGGAAATCCAATACCTGGGTCAGGCAATTGCCGACCCGAAACGGCCGTTCGTGGCCATTCTCGGCGGGGCAAAAATCAGCGACAAGATCGGTGTCATTCGCAACCTGTTGGAGAAAGCCGATGCTATTTTGATCGGCGGCGGCATGGCCAATACCTTCTTCAAAGCCCAGGGCTACCCGGTAGCCGATTCGCTGGTGGAGGACGATGCCCTCGAAACAGCGAAGGAAATGCTGGCCAAGGGCGGCAAAAAATTGCGTCTGCCCTTTGACGTGGTCATTGCCAATGCCTTTGACGCGGCGGCAGATTCAAAGGTCATCCAGGTGGGACCAATCCCCGAGGGTTGGCGAATCCTGGATATAGGACCGAAAACAATCAAAGCCTATGCCAAGGTGCTATCCACTGCTGGAACCATTGTATGGAATGGCCCAATGGGCGTGTTCGAGTTTCCGAAATTTGCCGAAGGAACGCTCGGTGTTGCCCGTGCCGTGGCTGACAGCAAGGCGATCAGCGTAATCGGCGGCGGTGAATCGGTGGCGGCCATTCAACAATCCGGCCTGGCTGACAAAATTACCCACATCTCCACCGGCGGCGGGGCTTCATTGGAAATGCTTGAAGGCCTGGATTTGCCAGGCGTGGCAGCCTTGAACGATCGATAAGGTGATCCGGCAATACCATAGGGTGCCGGAAATCCATGCCGGCACCCTATGCTTTTCCAGGGAGGTAAAAAATGCGAAAAATAACGGTTAATCGCTGGGTCAAATGGATTGGCATCCTGATCGGGGCTTTCCTATTGGCGCAATTGATTCCCTACGGCCGCGCGCATACCAATCCGGCTGTGGTTGCTGAACCAAAATGGCAGGACGCTGCCACGGGCGATTTGGTGAGACGGGCTTGTTATGATTGCCACAGCAATGAGACAACCTGGCCGTGGTATAGCAACGTTGCACCCATGTCCTGGTTAATTCAGCATGACGTGGATGAAGGCCGGCAGAGGCTGAACTTTTCGGAGTGGGGTGTAATCAGAGGCGAGCGTGTGAATAGAATTGGAAATGCAATTCAGGAGGGCGAAATGCCGCCCATCCAGTTCACACTGATCCATCCGGAAGCCCGTCTAACAGAGCAGGAAAAGACCCTGTTGATCTCTGGCCTATCCAAGAGTTTAAGCATGCGCTAGGACATATCTGCGGTTTTCGAGAAAAGACTGGACAAAAGTCCATCTCTCGGGTAAAATCTTTGTTCGCAATCAAATGTACGAACGAGTTTTTGGAGGAACGGCTTTGGCTAATATTAAGTCTGCGATCAAGCGTAACAAGCAAAACGAAAAGCATCGCGTGCGCAACCGCTTTTACCGCGGGGCTGCGCGCACCCTTGTTGCTAAGGCAAAAACCGCCATTGTCACTGGTGAAGCAGAAACCTCAAAGGTCGCCGTGGCTCAGGCTATTCAGGCATTGGATAAAGCTGCTGAAGTGGGCATCATTCATAAAAATAATGCCGCCCGCCGCAAGAGCCGCCTGATGAAGCGCCTGAACAGTCTGGCGTAATTTGCGTTATACCCCGCATTGGCGGGAAAGCAATTTGCTGTTTTTTAGCGGGAGCCGCTTGCGCTCCCGCTATTGCTGTAAATGCATAAGCGGTTAATCCTTCAATTAAAAGGTTTATTCGCTTCATGTTATAATCGGAACTTGCGGGTAATTTTGAGTTGACCGGGGAGAATCGGGATGTTTGAACTTGAGCAAAAGCGCATTGAAGACCAAATCTGCGCATATTGTGTAGATTCTGGTCTGCCTATGCCCAAGCTTCAATGGTCCTGGATTCCATTTAGCGGCCATTGGGGGATTTCAACATCCTTTTTCCAATTGGCTGCCCAGGATGCCCGCGAAAAAGGCGCTAAAACCAATGTCGCTGAAAGTGCACAGGCCATCGCCAGTGGAGTGGCCGCGATGTTGGGCATCCCAGAAGACTTTGAACGGGTTGAAGCAGTCCGAGGTTACCTTAATATATACTTTTCGACGGCTGAATATACCCGGCGGGTAATTGACCTGGTCCGGACACAGGGCGACCAATATGGGCGCGGCGTGCGTAAAACCGAGCAGGTAATGGTCGAGTTCTCCCAGCCGAATACGCATAAAGCCTTTCATGTAGGGCATTTACGCAGCGCCATTTTGGGCGATGTGCTGGCCCGCATCCTGGATGCAGCCGGTTATGCCGTCATTCGGGCAAATTACCCCGGCGATATCGGCAAACACGTCATCAAGTGGCTGTGGAATTACATGAAATTCCACCAGGGTGAAAAACCTGAGCAGGATATCACCCGTTGGATGGGCGACCTGTATCTGGAAGCCACCAAACGACTGGAAGCTGACCCGGAACTGGAAGCCGATATCCATACCATGTATGCCCGTTGGGACCAACGCGACCCGGAGGTTGTGAGCCTGTGGGAAAAAACCCGCCAATGGTCATTGGACGGCTTTAAGGAGATGTACGAACTGCTGGGCATCTCCTTCGACAAGTATTACTTCCAAAGCGAAGGTGAGGAAAGCGGCAAACAGGTGGTGGCTGAGTTAATCGCCCGCGGCATTGCCCAGGACGAACGTCCGGATGGCGCGGTGATCGTCAAGCTGGATGAATTGCTGGGTTTGAAAAATGAGAAATTCCGGGTGTTGGTCGTGCTGCGCTCCGATGGCACTGCCCTCTACGCGACAGAGGATCTGGCGCTAGCCATCCGGAAATTCACCGAATACCCGCAATTAACGCGTTCACTCTATGTGGTGGACGTGCGCCAATCCTTGCATTTTCAACAGGTGTTTAAAACGCTGGAAATTGCCGGTTATCCCTGGGCGGCCAATTGCCAGCATATTCCATACGAATTGGTGGCATTGCCTGGGAATGTTGCCATGGCCTCCCGCGAGGGCACCGTGGTGCTGCTGGAAGATCTGATTCGTGAAGCGACCAGCCGCGCGTTGGCAATCGTGCAGACCAAAAACCCCGAGCTTTCCAGCGAACGACAGCAGGAAATCAGCCAGGCAGTGGCGTTGGGCGCCATCCGTTATTCGATGATCTCGCGCGAGAACACCAAAGTGGTCACTTTTGATTGGGAAAGCGCGCTGAATTTCGACGGGCAGGCCGCGCCGTATATTCAATATGCTTACGTGCGTGCCGGCAGCATCCTGCGAAAATGGGGCAAGGCTCTTCCAGATTCATGGATGCCGGATTATGAACTTGCGCCGGCTGAAATTCAACTGGTGGAACTGATTTCTCGTTTGCCGCGTGAGATTCAAGCAGCCGCGGCCGATTACCGGCCGATGACAGTATCCAATCTGGCTTATGAATTGGCCAAAGCCTTTTCTGATTTTTACAACCAATGTCCGGTATTACAGGCAGAGCCAGCCGTGCGCGATGGCCGTTTACAGTTGGTGGCCGCGGCACAACAGACCATTGGCAATGCCTTGGCAGTGTTGGGCGTCATCGCCCCCCAGGCGATGTGAAAGGGCAGCATCGTCCCCCTGGCGATGCGGAAAGGGCACCATCGTCCCCTTGGCGATGTTCATCACATAATTAAGGAGACTTTTGTATGACCCCAATACGTACTTTGATCATGGGTGCAGCTGGCCGCGATTTTCATAACTTCAATGTATTTTTCCGCGACAACGCGGATTATGAAGTTGTGGCTTTTACGGCTACCCAGATCCCCAATATTGACGGCCGCCGCTATCCGGCTGAACTGGCTGGCAAATTGTACCCGCACGGCATCCCGATTTTTCCCGAGAGCGATCTGCTCAAACTGATTGCGGATCAAAAAGTCGAACAGGTGATCTTTGCCTATTCGGATCAGCCGCATGAGGCAGTGATGCACAAGGCTTCCATGGTGAACGCCGCCGGCGCCGATTTTCGTTTGATGGGCCTGGGGCTGACCCAGGTAAAATCCACCAAACCGGTTGTATCGGTGTGCGCCGTGCGCACGGGCTCCGGCAAAAGCCAGACCACCCGCCGCGTTTCCCTCATTCTGCGCGCAATGGGCTACCGTGTAGCCGCTGTGCGCCACCCCATGCCTTACGGCGACCTGGTCAAACAGCGCGTTCAGCGTTTTGCCACGTATGCCGACCTGGACAAGCATGAGTGCACCATTGAGGAGCGCGAGGAATACGAACCTCATATCGATAACGGCGTGATTGTTTACGCCGGTGTGGATTACGAAGCCATCCTGCGCCAGGCTGAACAGGAAGTGGATATCGTCCTGTGGGACGGCGGCAATAATGACTTCTCGTTCTATAAGGAAGATCTGGCCATCGTGGTTGCCGACCCGCACCGCCCCGGCCATGAAGTCCGCTACCACCCTGGCGAGACCAATATTCGCCACGCGGACGTATTTGTCATCAACAAAGTTGACACCGCCCTGCCGGAGAATGTTCTCACAGTGCGCAACAACCTGAATGAACTTAACCCGAAGGCGATCGTCATTGAAGCGGCCTCACCCCTGTTCGTCGACCATCCCGAAGCCATTCGCGGCAAACGTGTGTTGGTTATTGAAGATGGCCCAACCCTGACCCACGGCGAAATGGCCTATGGTGCTGGTTGGGTGGCAGCTCGCCGTTTTGGCGCAGCGGAAATCGTCGATCCTCGCCCGTATGCAGTTGGTACGATCGTTGATACCTACAACAAGTACCCGACCACCGGCCCGATCCTGCCTGCCATGGGCTACGGCGCCGATCAGATGAAGGATCTGGAAAAGACGATTGACCGCGCGGATGTGGACCTGGTCATTTCGGCCACCCCCATTGACCTGACCCGCGTCATCAAGGTCACCAAGCCGATGCAGCGCGTGCGTTATGAGCTGCAGGAAATTGGCAAGCCTGATCTGGAAGACATTCTCAAGGCAAAATTCGCCAAGTAATTTCCGGAAGGCCCGAGCAACAAACCAGGGACCGGCAGAAAATGGCCGGTCCCTTTTGTTCCTGATATAATTTTGATGGCGCGTCAACGTTTTTTCCATATGAGCGCAAGGGTTAACTAGAAAGCAGGCATTGGCAACATGTTTATTGATCAAGCGAAAATTTTTGTGCGCTCAGGGAAAGGCGGCGATGGATTTGTCCATTTTCACCGCGAAAAATTCGTGCCGCGCGGCGGACCGGACGGCGGTGATGGCGGCCGCGGCGGCGATGTCATTCTCGAAGTCAGTTATTCACTTAACACACTGGCCTCCTTCCGCTACAAATCGCGCTTTATCGCGCCGGAAGGCGCCAAAGGCGGCATCAACAACATGACCGGTAAGTCAGCCCAGGATCTGGTTATAAAGGTTCCGGCCGGCACGCTGGTCTACGACGACATCACGGGTGAGCTAGTGGGTGATCTGGTGGAAAAAGGGCAGCGCTTAACGGTTGCAAAGGGCGGACACGGCGGACGCGGGAACCAGCACTTTGCTTCGCCCCACAACCAGGTTCCGCATATGGCCGAACGTGGCCAACCCAGCCAGGAATTTACCCTGCGGTTGGAATTGAAATTAATCGCCGACATTGGCCTGGTGGGCGTGCCGAACGCTGGAAAATCCAGCCTGCTTGCCGCGGTGACCAATGCCAATCCAAAGATCGCGGATTATCCATTTACCACGCTGGAACCGAATTTGGGCGTTTTGGAAATGGACGGCGAGATCACCCATGTCCTGGCGGATATTCCCGGCCTGATTGAAGGCGCGCATATGGGGGTGGGCTTGGGATTTGCCTTTTTAAGGCATGTGCAACGTACCCGCGTTTTGATTCACCTGTTGGACGGCCTGTCAGATGATCCGTTGGCTGATTATGCGCAAACCAACAGCGAAATGGCGTTGTTCGATGCCAACCTGGCGCAGAAACCACAGATTGTAGCATTCAACAAAATGGATTTACCGGATGTACAGCAGCGTTGGCCGGCCATTCAAGCAGAATTGGCCAAACGCGGTGCTGAGGTGATGCCCATTTCAGCTGCCACTCATGAAAACCTGAAAACTTTGCTCTGGCGCGCTCATGAATTGTTGCAAAACGCACCTGAACCTTTAATTGAACTTGAACTGCCGGTTTACCGCCCGGAGGAGAATCCGAAAGATTTCACCATTGAGCGATTGCCGGACGCCTGGCGCGTGCATGGAAAAGCCATTGAGCGCGCAGCTGCAATGACCTTCTGGGAATTGGACAACTCGGTGGCGCGTTTCCAGCATTTGATGGAGCACCTCGGAGTGGAAGATGCGCTGCGTAAGGCCGGCGTTCAAGAGGGCGATACTGTTTTCATTGGCGAAGACTATGAACTGGAATGGCAGGATTAGCCTTCCACCCAGGATGGGGGATTGAATGCGCATAGGTATATTCGGTGGGACATTCGATCCTCCCCATATCGGCCATCAGATTCTGGCTGAGGACGCTGCGTCACAGTTGCAATTGGACCGCTTGCTGTGGGTTGTGACTCCAAATCCGCCGCACAAGATCGGACACAAGATCAGCGATGATCGAATCCGGTTAAGCATGGTGCGGGCGGCAACTGCTGGAAATCCGCTCTTTGAGGTGTCTACCATCGAATTTGAACGTCCGGGTCCGCATTATGCGGTGGATACCCTCGGCGCCCTGGCGCTGCGTTTTCCGGGCTCGGATTTGCTTTACCTGATGGGCGGCGATTCGCTGCGCGATTTGCCAACCTGGCATGAACCGCGCGAATTCCTGCATCGCTGCGCCGGGGTGGGGGTGATGCGGCGTCCCGGAGACGATGTGGACCTTGCGAAGCTGGAGCAGGTTCTACCCGGAATTACCGGCTTGACCCATTTCGTTGATGCGCCGTTGATTGAAATTTCCGCAAGCGATATCCGTCAGAGAGTATTGACTGGAAAGCCGTACCGTTACCTGGTTCCCCCCAATGTATTTCGTCTGATCGAACGCCTGCAACTTTACCGCTAAAACTGTCGAGGTGGCATGTCTTTGTTTCGGAATAAGAACTTTATCGCCGCTGCGCTCGGTCATTTTATGGTTGATTCCTTAAATGGCAGCCGCGCTATCATTCTCACTTTCCTAAGCGTCCCCTTAGGGCTTACCAACACCTTACTGGGGCTCTATACAACTTTATATGTCATTGCAGGAGCTATCGCGCAGCCCATATTTGGTCATCTGGCAGACCGGGTGGGATTGCGGCGTGTGATTGCTGGTGGCATCCTGTGGATGGCGGTTTTCTTCTCATTGGGCGTGGCAGTGCAAGGACGCCTGGCATTGCTTTTTCTGGTGCTGGCGAGCATCGGGTCAGGAGCGTTCCATGCAGCCGGCGCTGCCCAGGCAACCATGATTGGCCGGACCAGCCTGGCCGGGCGCGAGACTTTCTCAGCCTCCATGTTTTTTGTCTTTGGACAATCCGGCTATTTCATTGGGCCGGTGCTTGGCGGAATCTTGTTGAATCGCTGGGAGCCGGTTAGCCTGACCAGTATGGCATTGCTGGCGTTAATTACTGGATTGTGGGCGTCGATCTACCGAAGTCCGGCCGTTCCAGCTGAACCGTTGGTGACGGTTGAAAATGCGTCTGCACCGGTTTTCCCATGGATCTTCCTCCTGATGCTGGCTTTGACTGCGGGTTTTCAGTCCTGGGCGCAGCAAAACGTCAATACATTTTTGCCAAAATATTTAAGCGTGTTGGGCCAATCGCCAGCACAGTATGGTTTGGTGTCGGCATTATTCATGGCAGGTTCAGCCCTTGGCAATCTGGCTGGCGGGGGATTGGCAGACCGGTTCGGACGCTGGCGGGTGATTTCAATTGCATTGGCTGCTGGGTCTCTGCCGCTTTTCCTGTTGGGTCAAATGAGCAGCAGCATCTGGCTGTTTGTTGTAATTTTTCTCGGCGGCCTGTTTAATGGGGCGGCTTACAGTGCGGTGGTTGTGCTTTCACAACGGTTGATGCCAGGCGGAATTGCGTTGGCATCCGGATTGGCAATGGCGTTTATCTTCTCAAGCGGTTCGCTGGGTGCCCTGGTGAGCGGCACCATCGCGGATAAAATCGGTCTGGCGCCGATCTTTACCTTGAGCGCGGCGATATCGCTGGCAGGCGGCTTGCTGGCTCTCGGACTTCGGGAAAAAAAGTTGACCCCTCAATTGATGGCGAAACCAGAAACGGCGATCTCAAGCCATCTCCACTGAGCAAATCCTTTGCGATTACTACCTATGCATTCAATGCGTAGGTGTGATATTGATTGACGCAAGGCGTGCCCCAGGCCAGTTGCATTTCACGCGTGGTCAGATCCATGATCAGACTGCAAATCGTCTTTTCGCGGTCCATTGGGGGGATAAATTGGACGGAATGATTGCAAATTGAATCTGGATAATTTACATGATCGCGCAGGATGGCTTGCAGGCTCTCGCGGGTGTGGCCGCAATTCAGCCTAAGCAGCCGCTCAGCCCGGGCTGCCCGAACGCGCGTCTCGATCAATTCATCGGGTTCGTCTTCAATGGCCCGCATATGGCTGTCGAGATAATGATTGGTGTGGACAATCCGGCCATCGGGAGAATGCAATACCGCAAAATGATGGGCGGAGACCTCGACGTTATACAATTCGCCGGATTCGGTGGCCAGAAGGTGGTTGTAACCGGCCGCGCGCTGCGGCGCCAGCGTCTGGCGTATAGCTTCGCCGGGGGTGTGTACCCCCAGAACGGCGCGCGAAACGATGATGCGCGGGATGCCAATGCGCGAATCTTTTGCATAGACCGAATCGCAGCATTGCGCGATCCCATAAGAGTTAAACCCAATATTGGGCAGCAATCCGCCGTAGGTCATCGCCAGGAAAGGCGGCTCGTCATCCGGCGAAACATGAACCAGGTAAACATCCGGCTCATCTTCGGGTAGCCAGTCTTCATTGTGTCCAACCAGTACATGCTGCTCCAGGGAGCACTCCTGGTTTACTGCCAGACTGGTGCATTTGGTCAGGTGAAGCGCATCCGAGGTGACTGCTTCCATGGAATTGAGCACCATCAAATCTTCCAGGGGAACGTTGGCGCCCTGCGACATCCCCTCAAGTTCTTCATAATATTGCGGATAACGCTCCAAAATAAAAGGCGTATATTTTTGAGATTGAATTTGCGCACCGTCCCAGGTAAGGTGCAGACTGTGTTCGGCGGATTGCAGCAGCACTTTGGCGGATTCAACGCTGTGTTGAATGCCAGCACGAACGGCTTCACCAATTTGCTGGCCGATTTCACGATGGCTGCCCTTGGCAACGATTAGCGGCGCGGGATCTGGATTGATTACAGTTTCGAAGGCATGTTCCATAGGTTTGATTCCAAAAAAAATCCTGGAGGAATTACCCTTCAGGATTTATTTTACCATAAGCGGAAAAAGCCTTATTGAACGCGCAGTTCGAGGTTGCCCAATCCCATCTCGATGTTGACAGTAATGGTGGGACCGTTGCCGCTGCGTTGGTAGGTATCTCCGTTGGTCGTCCACGTACCCCCGACGGAAACATTGCTCAGACCGCCACCAACCACTACCTTGATGTTGGCATTTTCCGGTACATTAATGCGCACGTTGCTCAAACCGGCTGTTAATTTTACCGACAGGTCCTGCTGCAGGTCACCCGAAAGATCGAGCGTGTAGGAGCCGGCACCGCCTTCAAAGACGATTTCGCTGGTGTTGGCATTGCCCAATCCTTCCAGATCCACCTGCGAAGCGCCAGTCTTATAAGTCAGGCGCTCCATTTTGGCCGGATTGAGGGAATCGAACTTTACCGTAGCCTGGCTCGCGCCATCGGAAACGCGCAGATTGGTAATGGGGATGCCGCTTAAGTCCAGCGTTCCCTTATATGCGCCTGCCTGGACCTGTAAATCGATGGGAGAATTGCCCAACTTGATGTTCCATTGGTTGATCACATCGTTGCCCGGCAAATTAACCGAGCCTGATACACCCTGGATGATTTCAATCTGGTTCGAATCGCGGGTGATGGTAGGCTGCCATTTTTCCACATTGTAACGGATTGAACCTTCGATCAATTTGGTCGCGCCGCCGCTAATCTCCAATTCCCCGGCACCCATTTCAAGGCGCACCTTGCTGGTTTGTCCGCTGGCGGGAATGTCCTCAGAGAGGTTGAGCGTTTGCGTGGTAGTGGTATTCACCTTGTCCGGCAGGTTGAAGGTGATCGAACAGGCGAGCGAGGTCAACACCAGTATGGCGATTACCATCAATGAGGTTAATAATCTTCGCGATTTCATCTTTCAACTCCTTGAACTTGTGTTTGAAGGTACATCCCAATGGCGATCAATCAGGTTTTTGATCCTGTGCAGGCGGTTCTGAGGGTTTGTCACCCGGTATGACCGGCATCACGGCTGGAACGGGAGAAGGTTCTCTTTGAACCGGCGCTACCGCCACCTGCCGGGGTGGAGTCAGGACTGAGGGATAATCCTGCGTGCCAAAGCGGGAAAGTACGATACCACCCAACCCAAAAGCTAAAACAGCCGCCACCAGGATCCAGTTGAAACACAGAATGACTGAAAGCAGGCTGGCAAGCAGGCTTAGAAAAGCAGCGCCGATGCCGGCCGCGACGGGTTCAGCCCATTGCACTTTAAATAATCCGGCCAACCGGTTGCCAACCTCCTGGCCGACGGCCGCCCAGGCAAAAACCGTGGCGGCAAAAATGACCACAATCCCGAGCAGGCTAAATGGAATCAGGATGATGGTCACAGCCAGCACGAGAATCAATGCTGGCGCCACAATGAAGGTCAGCACGCCCATGCCGGCCGAGACCCCCGGCGCGCTGGTGATGGCATGCGTCACGCGGCTGGTCGGCCGCGGGGCCAGCAAAGCAATCAGCAGCGAGATCAGGCCCAGCGCCAATGCCTGCAGGATGGCCCACAAGCCGGCCCCGATCGAGCGGAAAGCACCGCCAATAGCAGGTGATGCGTTATTTTGCAACCACGAAAACGGGTTGATTTTCGGCAGGTTCAAATTATCCGGATTTTCCGTTGTCACACTGCCTTTCACCAGGGCGCCTTCAATTTGATTGACAACGACACCCATGGTTTGCACGTCACCTTCGACAACCGATGTCTCGTTTAGGTTTACCGATCCGCCCATGGCACTGATGCTGCCTGTAACGCGGCCAGAGATTGAAAGCGATCCGCCAAAAATGGCAATATCGCCATCCACCACTGCGTTTTGTTCAACCGTGGCAGAGCCGCCGAAGATCACCAGGTCGCCCGCCAGGGTTTCGCCATCGCGCAGCGTGTAGGCAGAGCCAAAAACAACCTTGCCGCCATCGTCGACCGTAATTGGCCCGGTGGGGGTCTGGGCATTCACTCTGGCCGGCAGTGCAAAAACCGCTACCAGCATGCTGACAAGGACGAGAGATTTAATTAATTTCTTCATGTGCGGCAACTCCTTTATGTGAAACGCGCCAGACAGAAAGCACCCACGCAAGGCTCAGGAGGCAAATCCAGCCAGCCAAAAGAAGCCAGAGTCCGGTGGACAGCGCGGGAGGTAAAAAACGCAACAACGATTCGGTAAATTCGCCAATATTCAACAAACCCACTGCGACTTGCGTGGATGTTCCGATCACGCTGGCAAACAGCTCGGCAATCGATGAGGTTGAAAAGAAATAGATGACCAGGCTCAACAGGACCAATAAGGCTGCCCCTGCCAGGGATAGAATGGTTATTCGTACCTGGCGGCGTTGCTGGCGGGCGCGGCGTTCTGTCAGGCTGGCCTGCCAGCGTGTGGCAAACTCGGGGCGCGGCTGAATGGTTTCGCTGGATGTAAGCACGTGTTTGACGTTCAACCAGGCTTCACGCTCCTGCGAGCACTCAGGGCAGCCCTGCAAGTGCTGCTTCAACTCTTCGAGCTGAACAGGATCAAGTTCATTTTCTTCATACAACCAGGAATTAAAAGGCTGGTGATTCATCCTGTTTCCTTTCTTTGCCGGTTCCTTTGGCCACATCCGTTTGCCACTGACGGGCCAAAGCCTGCCGGCTGCGGAATAAGCGGCTTTTAACAGCCCCGGCACTCAGGTTGAGTGCGTGGGCGATTTCTTCTTCAGAGAAGTCATACCAATAGCGCAAAATGATGGCTGCTTTATCCTGGGCGTTCAATGTTTCCAATAACTTCCTGATGGCTTTCTGTTCTTCCGTCTGGCTGGTCATTCTTTCTGGATCAGGAGCCTGGTCAGGCAGGGTCTCTTCCAGCAAATCATCGATGGCCAGGATGGGCATGCGCCGTTTGCGCTGCTGATCAATGCAATAATGGGCTGCAATGGAAAGCAGCCAGGTAATGAAGGAGCGCTGCGGATCATAGCGTTGAATATGCTGGTAAGCCCGCCAGAACGTTTCCTGCGCGGCATCTTCCGCTTCAAATTCGTCACCCAGCATGCGGAAGCACAGGTTGAACACGGGATTCTGATAGCGTTCCACCAGGCAGGCGAAGGCGTCTTCGTCACCCTGGAGCGAACGTTGCAGCCACTCCGTTTCTGGATTGCTCACCCATGCTCCTATGACCGGTTGATCTACCTAATATACGCAAAGAAGTCTGTTTGGTTGCATTATCAAAAATATCAGCTTGTTGGATTAATTATACAATTCCAGACCGGCATAATTTGAAAGCCGCCAATTACCCGAAAGCAATTCATGGATCACAAATGACGAATAACCCAGTAAGAACCAGGCAAATTAAGCGGTCTGCTGCAAAGCGGACATGCAAAAGCGGTGATTAAGGATTAATCCGTCCGCCGTGAAAAACAAGGTCGTAAATGGGCTGGCCGGAATGATCGATCCGTTCGCTGCCCTGGAAACGGTCAATGCCTCCCTGCCACTGGCAGGTAAAGCGGAAATCACCCAGGGTCAGTTCAGCCGGACCGCGGTAGGGCGCATCGGCGGGTACTTTGCTCAAGGCGGCATGCAAAATTTCGACGAATCCTTGCGGGGCAGTCTCCACCAGCATGACACCGTGGTAGTTCATACCCCAAATTGGTTGACCGCGAAACCAGACGGCTTCCTCGCCGATAAAATCGCGGCTGCCCAGGTAGGTGTCGAAATAGAGAAAATCGCCCTGCGCGAACTTGAGGTCCGACGAAGCGGGACGGCTCGAACCGCTGGAACCCGCGCCGCTTGCATAGGTGGATTTCTTGGCCAGCAGCAGAAATTGGAGGAATTCAGGACTGTTTAGCATCGAAGCTCCTAAAAAACCAGCTCTTCTTTTCCAGTCAGTTTTTCATTGATGCGGCTGACGACTGTATCGAGATGCTTGGGCTGGTGAACAAAGTCGAGGTCGTCCGAGCGCAGGGTCAATACAGGGCAGAGGTCGAAACTGCGAATCCAGTCTTCATAGAAAGAATCCAGCAGGGTCAGATAGTCCTCGCTGATGCTGCTTTCCATCGAACGGCCGCGCCGGTGAATTCGGTCCATTAAAACCGGTACGGGGGCTTTCAGGTACACCAGCAGGGCCGGAGAGGGCAGATTCTTGACAACAAGGTCAAATAAGCCGCGGTAGGTGACATAATCGCGTTCTGACAGGTTTCCCATGTGATGAAGCGCGCGCGCAAAAATATATGCATCTTCGTAGATCGACCGGTCGATAATGGCGGAACGGGGATCGTTCCACAAATCCACGTGCTGTTCAGCGCGTTTGTAGAGGAAATAAATTTGCAGATGAAATGACCAGCTCTGCATGCTGGCATAAAAATCGGGTAGATAGGGATTATCGTTGACTGATTCAAATGCCGTACACCAGCCAAGCCGTTCGCCGATGCGTTCAGTAAGGGACGTTTTGCCAGCGCCAATATTTCCTGCCACCAGAATAAGCCGTTTTGCCATGGATTGATAACCTCTTAAGAGAATTGTTCCCTTATTATAGCCAATTCCATTCTCAACCAGATCCATTTTACGCGGTACAATTAACCAAGTTTCCACCACGGAGGTAATGATGAAGTTGTGTCATTTGATTCTTATTGCTGTAATTGTTTTTTTATTGGCGGCGTGTTCACCGGCAACCCCGACCCTGGCACCGGTGGAACCAACGGGTTCCTCAATTAACTTACCAGCCATCAACGGTAAATATCCGGCGCCAGGCGCCGAACCTGCCCAGTCTGGTTATCCAGCTCCGGTTGAAGCCGCGGCGCAGCCGGGCTATCCGGCGCCTGGCGCTTCCGACAACCTGCCGGCGGCTTGCAAGGTGGATGGCATGGTGACTTACAGCGACGCGGACGGCCGCTTCTGTTTTGCCTACCCGGCGAATTTCTCGTTGGATACCAGCGGCGAAGGATACCCCACCTTGCTTGGTCCTGCCCTTGATCAGGCTGCGCAACCTTTGCACGCCCGCCTGACCATTTTTTCCTCGCCTCTGGCCGATGGGCAGGATTTGAAAAGCGTCATTGAGGGCTACCTGGCAAAATACGGCCAGTCTTCTTCATCGGTGGCGATCCAACAAAACGATCTGCAAATCGGCGGCGAGCCGGCAGGCAGCCTGGAGCCGGTTCCTGGCGAACCAGGATCGATCGATTACCTGATGGTTCACGGCGGCGAGGTAATTACGCTGCGCTTCGAGCCCAACGTCGAGACGTATCCGATGGCACGGCCGGACCGTGAAGCGCTGATTGACATCGTGCTGAAGTCGTTTTCCTACTTGAAGTAATTCAAGGTTAACGATAAACAGGCCACCCGCAATAGGGATGGCCTGTTTTTGATTAAGAAAGTGCGATTTGTTTTCTGGACCTGCTGATGACTTTGCCTATTTGGATTTCTCGATGAACTCCGCCAGGTCCATTTTCATCTGTTCGAGCGCAGGCAGGTGGATGTACATCATGTGTCCGGCTTCGTAGTAGGCCATGCTTAAATTGCCGCGCAGGCTTTCATCGAGATTGAGGTGGCTGAAAACATATTCGGTGGCGAAATACGGCGTGGCCAGGTCGTAGTAGCCATTGGCGATGAAGACCTTCAGGTGCGGATTGATTGTCATGGCATGCCGCAGTGTTTCACCGACGTAGACGTGCTGGTTTTCGTATTCTGCGTACGACCAGGGCTGCACTTTGCCGGTAATGATTTCATAGGGGATGTCTTTTTCGAAATTGAGCTCCCGACGGATGTAATCATAAAAACCGGCCGTATAGGGGCCAATGATGTTGGTGAAGGACGGGTCGTTGAAGGTGCCTTCGCCGAGCGTATCCTTGTCGATCCCCAGGAAGCGGCTGTCGAGCCGTCCGACCGTTCGGCCGCGGCCGCGCAAGAGTTCCTTGAAGAAGCGGAAGTCGGGCACGCGCAGGTTGGACTGCTCCAGGTAAGCGGTGGAGAGCCCGGTATACCGGCTCAGCTTTTTGATAACGGCATTGCGCTCGGCGATGGGCAGGCGATCTCCCTTTAACAAAGCCGGGGCATATTCGTTGATCGCGAAATCCTGCACTTCGGCAAGCAGCGTCTGCAGTGGTTGATGAATCCTCAGCGTGTCGTGATACCAGGCTGTGGCAGCATAGGTTGGCAGGAACAGCACATACGGCAGTTCATTCCCGGGTGTGAAATCGATGGTTCCAAAGTCCAGCACTGTCGAAACCAGCAAGATGCCGTTCATGTACATGCCGTGACGTTCCTGCAGGTAACCGGAAAGGCCGCTGGCGCGGGTGGTGCCGTAGCTTTCGCCGATCAAGAATTTGGGCGAGAGCCAACGGTTGTAACGGGTGGTGTAAAGGCGAATAAAGTCGCCAACGCTTTCGATATCCTTTTTCAAGCCGTGAAATTGATTGGCTTTTTCACCGTCCGCCGGGCGGCTGTAGCCGGTGCCAACCGGATCGATGAAAACCAGGTCAGTCTTGTCCAGCAGGGAGTATTCATTATCTTTCAATTGGAAAGGCGGTTTCGGCAGACCGCCCTCATCGGTCATGACCACGCGCCGCGGACCAAGCAGCCCGAGGTGCAGCCAGACCGAGGACGAACCTGGGCCGCCGTTAAAGGAGAAGGTCAGGGGGCGCGATGCGGGGTCTTCCACAGCGTTTTTGGTATACGCCACGAAGAAGAACTGGGCTTTGGGCGTTTCACCCTCATAATCCTTCTCGCGGTCGGTTTCATCCTTGAGGACGATCGTCCCGGTGGTGACGGTGTATTGCAGTTCCTCGCCGCCGAGGGTGATCTTGTGTTGGGTGACGACGATCTGATCCTTGATTTCCGGTTTTTCTTTCTTTTCGTCTTTCGTTTCTGCGGGTTTTGTTTCGTCAGCCATTTGTTTCTCCGTTAAAGTTGAATTCCGGATGTAACCAGGAGATTCATGAACCTCCTGAGAGGCACTAATCATATTCTACAAGAAGCCTCAGAAAACGAGTGTTCTTCTGAGGCTTTGATTACATGTCATTTAAATTCGGCGGTTCGTTTTTAGCATTCGCTGTAACCGCAGGAATAGCACTTACGGCAGCCTTCCTCGTTTACGAAGCTGGCTTCGCCGCACTCGGGGCAAAGGTCGCCGATTTGCAGCATAGGTTGGGCCAGCGGTCGGGGAGCCTCAGCGTCGCTGTGGGGACGGCCGTTGCCGTTATGGTTGTGCGGCTCATCCTGTTCATCCACGGGCGGGTCGTTTTCCAGGCGTTCAGTGCGCTGCTGCAAATATTCCTCGAGGGCTTGCGAGACGCCGTCCGGGAAGGATCGAACGCGGTGCGGCCCGAAGCCGAGCGGGCGGCCGCCCCCAATGCCGGAAAGCTGCCGGATGACTTCTTCCAGCCGTTTGGTCGGTTCGATGGGCGAGGCCAGGCGCAAAATGTAGGAAATGAGGCGGCCAATGGCCTCGGAAACAGCGGCTGTATCGGAACCCGCCTTGGAGGTATTGATGAACACTTCAAAAGGCTGTGAACCGCCGTTTTCATTGATGGTCATGAAGGCTTTGCCAAGCGGGGTTTCCACCGAATAGGTGTAACCTGGCAGATAGCGCGGACGGGGCTTCTTGGTTTCACGCCACAGGATCATCTGGTCCGCCGGATTGTTGGAGAGCGCAAGTTGTGAGGAATCAGGCGTTTCAGCCTTCTGCTTGGTTTGGGCGGTGGCATGCGTCTCGAGGACGACTTTCTCGCGCGAACCGGTGACATAGACGGTAATGCCCTTGCAGCCAAGTTTCCAGGCCAGTTGATAGGCAGTGGCTACGTCTTCCACGGTCGCTTCGGGCGGGAAATTGATCGTCTTTGAAAGGCTGTTATCGACAAACGCCTGCAAGGCAGCCTGCATGCGCACATGTTCTTCTGCCGAAATATCGGCAGAGACGACGAATACGCGGCGCAAGGTTTCAGGGATGAGATCGATTTGCTGGCAGGAACCCTCGCGCATGACCAGGTCGACGATTTCATCGCGGGATTCCGGATCGATGCCGGCGCGCTCGAGCGCCTGTTCGAAAAGCGGGCTGGCATAGGTGAGCTGAAGGTCTTTTCCGTTGTCGTTGACGTGGCGGATATAGGCCAGCGCAAAAACGGGCTCGCAGCCGTAGCCTTCGCATCCGGCAACGGTGGCGATGGTGCCGGTCGGGGCAATGGTCGTCTGGGCGGCATTCCGGATGCCGTTCTGGCGGATGCCCTGCACAATTTCTCCCCAGTTTACTTCCGGCCGGCCCCAATCATGAAGATGGGCTACCAACGGGGTGGGGGGCTGCCAGGTGAGCGCTTCGGGGTCGTAGATACTGCCGTGAATGGCGGGGAAAGCGCCGCGCTGGGCTGCCAGTTCGATGCTGGTTTTCATGGCGTGGTAACGGACAAATTCCATCACCTGCGAGGCGAATTCCTGTCCTTCCGGCGAACCGTAGCGGATGCCGGCATGATACATCAAGTCGCCAAGGCCCATGATGCCCATGCCGATGCGGCGGGCGCGGAAAGCGGCTTCCTTGAGCTGAGGCACGGCGGGTACGTACTGGTTGGCGTCCACCACATCGTCCAGGAAAATGGTGGAAAGCGCCACATCCTGGCGCAGCTTCTCCCAATCCACGCTGCCATCTGCACCCATGGATTGCGCCAGGTTAACGGAACCCAGGCAGCAGTTCTCATAAGGGCCCAGCCACTGCTCGCCGCATGGGTTGGTTGCTTCGAGCTGGTAAAGGTGCGGCACCGGATTGGAGCGGTTGGCAGCATCCAGGAAAAGCATGCCGGGTTCGCCGTTATGGTGAGCCTGCGCGACAATTTGCTCGAACAGATCGCGCGCGCGCACCGTTTTATGGGTGACCAGCGGAATGCCGGCTGCTTCAGCCTGCTCGATGGTGCCCGAAAAGCCTTTATTTTTCGCATCGCGGACATCCGGGAAGCGCAGTTCCCAATCCGCATCCTGTTCGACCGCCTGCATGAATGCATCGGTAATACCAACCGAGATGTTGAAATTGGTGATCTGATTCTCGTTGGTTTTACAGGAAATAAAATCTTCCACATCGGGATGATCGACGCGCAACACGGCCATGTTCGCGCCGCGGCGGGTGCCGCCCTGGGCGATTTCGCCGAAGGCGTTGTCATAAACGCGCAGGAATCCGACCGGGCCGGTAGCCTGGCCGGCAGAGGATTTGACCAGGCTGCCCTTGGGACGCAGACGCGAGAACGAAAAACCGTTGCCGCCGCCGGTTTGTTGGATGAGCGCAGCATCGCGCAGTGTCTGGAATATGCCGCTGGATGCCCGCCCCATATCATCGGAAATGGGCAGCACAAAACAGGCGGCCAGTTGCCCTAAAAGCGTGCCGGCGCCGGTAAAGGTCGGGGAATTCGGGAAAAATGCCTTGCTGGAGAGCAAATGATAGAATTCCCGGGCACGCCCCATTACATCCGAATCCCAGGTTTCCTCCACGGCAGCAATGTGATATGCCACGCGCCAGAACATCTCTTCGACGGTTTCGACGGGTTGGCCGTCTGCGCCGCGGCGGACATAGCGGCGGACCAGTACCTGGCGGGCATTTTCAGTCAGTATTGAGGGAGGGAGGTCATCGGGCAGTGCCGGGGTCGGCAAAATACCGTGTACTGTTTGGGTTGAACTAGCCATTAAATCCTCCTCATCCTTCCAATAATCGATCGATCTCGGTCCGAATGGCTTGCAAATCATCGAGATGTAAATATACGATTGCGTAACGGATATAGGCAATGTGATCGAGCTGTTTCAATCCGGCAATGACCATATCTCCGACGATGCGGGAGGGAACCTCCGAACGGCCCATCTGCTGCAATGAAGATTCGATTTCGCCGATCAAGTGTTCAATTTCAGCTGCCGAAACCGGGCGTTTGGCGCAGGCGATGCGAATGCCGCGAGTCAGTTTTTCACGGTCGAATTCCTCACGCGTACCATCGCGTTTCACCAGCAGCGGCGTCGCCAGAATGGGCCGCTCATACGTGCTGAAACGCTGGTGGCACTTTTCGCATTCCCGCCGTCGCCGGACACCGCCACGGGCATCGTGGGTGGTGTCCAACACCTTTGATTCTTCATGTTGGCAATAAGGGCAGCGCATACCTTCCCCTCCTTGATCTTGCGTTTGCCGGATGAAAAAAGCCTCCTTGTTTAGAAAAATAACCCCCATATATGGGGGTACGTTATCAGGAGGCCGTATATTTACTATTAGGATTTTAGCACAGATGATCGATTTATGCAATAACCATTCTTAGCTTGTAACCTTAAAATATTTTTGAGGGTTCGGCCGGACGGCAAATGATTAGGATGATCAGATTTCAGCGTTATTCTTGTTCAGGTACAAAAAATGAACCGTAATTTGTGGGATGGATGATTGTTTTTGCGTTGCAGACGCCACAGATAGCGTGTCGAGAAGTATTAATAAAAAAGAATAGGAATTTCTCTGAGGGCTATTCTTAAATTATCGCGTGTTTGTTGTTTCCTCTGAAAAAGGTGATCCCCGCCCTGGACGGGGGCGGGGATTTTAAGGGGATAACCTGAACCCGGTATGGCACACCCGAGCAGCAGTCTTGCCATAGGACAGGAAGCTAATCCCGCCTTCGGCAAGGCCGCCGGGCAGAGGAACCATTCCATCTGGAGAGTCCGTTTGTTAAGCGGACTCTCCAGTCAGGTTGTGTGGCAAATTAGCGCTGGCTGTTGGTACGGTTGCGCAGGAAAGCCGGTACGTCCAGGTCTTCCGTGTTCCATACGCGCGGCGCAAACTCACTCGGCGCTGGGACTGGATTGGCATTCGTCTTGGGTGCGGCGGTGTGTTCTACCTGGCGCGGGCGTGGCTGGCTGGACTGTAATTCAACCGGATATGGCTGCTCCACCACAGTGCGTACGCCCGCACGGTCAAAACCCGTTGCGATGACGGTGACGCGAATTTCGTCGCCCATATTCGGGTCGAGAACTGCGCCAAAGATGAGGTTGACATCCGGGTGGGCGGTTTCCTTGATGATGGCTGCAGCCTGATTGACCTCGAAGAGGGTCAGGTTGCTGCCGCCGGTGACATTGAACAAAATGCCGCGGGCGCCGTCGATGGTGATGTCGAGCAGTTGGCTTGAAATGGCAGCTTCGGCCGCGATGCGGGCGCGATCTTCACCGTTGGCATGACCAACCGCCATTAATGCCGCGCCGCCTTCGCTCATGATCGCGCGCACATCGGCAAAGTCCAGGTTGATGAGCCCAGGCACGGTAATCAGTTCGGAAATGCCCTGGATGCCCTGGCGCAGTACATCGTCAGCTGTGCGGAAAGCATCCTGCAGGCTGGCGCGTTTATCGACGATTTGGAGTAGCCGGTCGTTGGGAATCACAATCAGAGTGTCAGCGTGTTCCTTCAGCTTGGAAATGCCCTGCTCAGCCGATGCCTGGCGGCGGGAACCTTCAAAGGTGAACGGGCGGGTGACAACGCCGATGGTCAACGCACCGCATTCCTTGGCGATCTGCGCTACGATGGGGGCTGCACCGGTGCCGGTACCGCCGCCCAGGCCGGAGGTCACAAAAACCATATCGCTGCCTTTGAGTACTTCATACAACTCTTCGGCCGACTCTTCAGCGGCTTTGCGGCCCATCTCAGGGTTGCCGCCGGCGCCCAAACCGCGCGTGGACTTGTCGCCAATGCGAACGCGGGTGGATGCTTTGGAAAGCAGCAGAGCCTGAGCATCCGTGTTCACCGTGATGAACTCGATGCCGGACAGGCCTTCGTCGATCATCCGATTGACAGCGTTACAACCGCCGCCGCCAACGCCGATGACCTTGATGCGGGCAAATGATTCTTGAAATTCGGTGTTCATGTCCATGGTTATCCTCCAAACAAATTGAATGTCAGGTTCTGCAACGCAGGTGAAAGTCAGCCGACCGCCGGCCGACAGATTTACGGTAATAAACGCTTAAGGAATTCTTTGATCTTCTCAAGATCGACATTCGTACCTCGTCCTCCTTTGTGCGTGCCACGGCTGGGGCGGACCTGCAAGGTCTCGCTCATCAACAGTGCCCAATAAAGAAGGCCAACGCTGGTGGAATATGCCGGCGAGTTAAGCTGGTCCGTCAATCCGACCAGGTTCTCGGGACGGGCCAGGCGTACCGGCATCCCCATGACCTTGCCGCCCAGGGTGCGCATGCCAGGCAGCAGACTTGAGCCACCCGTGAGTACCATGCCAGCCGGCAGCAATCCGTCATAACCGGAGCGTTTGATTTCCTGCAAGACCAGCTCGAAGATCTCCTCCACCCTGGCTTCAATGATGTGGGCCAGCTCTTTGCGGCTGACCTGGGCAGGGCGTTCCTCACCGAAACCCCGCACGGTAAAGGTCTCTTCGTCGCCAATCTCGCCTTCAACAGCGTGACCGTTGGCTTTTTTGATATCCTCGGCCTGCGGAAGGGAAAGCCGCAGCCCGTGGGCGATATCCGATGTGATGTGATTTCCTCCGACTGCCAGCACCATGGTGTGCCAGATATCGCCATCAATATAGATGGCCAGATCGGTGGTTCCGCCACCGATATCGCACACCACAACGCCCATCTGGCGTTCCGTTTCCGAGAGAACGACTTCTGCAGAAGCCAGAGGATTAAGCACAAACTGCGAAACTTCCACGCCGGCTGCCTGAACGCACTCGCGCAGGTTTTCGACGGTGGAGGCTGAAGCGGTGATAATGTGGGCTTCCACTTCCAGGCGATAGCCATGCATGCCGACCGGGGTGCGAATGCCGTCCTGCCCGTCGACGATAAAACCGCGTTGAATGACATGAATGATCTCGCGGTTGTGCGGAATAGCCACAGCCTGGGCAGCTTCCAGGGCTCGGGCGACATCATCCTCATCGATCACGCCGCCAGTAATGCCGACAACGCCGCGGCTGTTGACCGAAGAGACATTGGCGCCGGCCAGGCTGACAAGCGCCGAGGTAATTTCAAGGCCTGAGGTTCGTTGCGCTTTTTCCACCGAACGGGCAATGGCCTGCGATGCAGCAGCCAGGTCAACGATTGTGCCTTTGCGGATGCCCTGGGAAGGTTCAATGCCTACCCCCAGGATGCGCAAGCTGCGCTCGCCTTCGACTCTGGCTACCAGGGTGCAAATTTTTGTCGTGCCGATGTCGATACCGACTACAATGGGTTCGTCCATGGCGTCCTACTCCGTTCGGAAGAAGGGAGCATCAAGATGCTCCACGCTGATCATCACGGGCGAAATTCCGCGCTCAGTGAGTTGTTGAACGATCGTTTCATACTCGGCCAGTCTGGTATCCAACTGGTTCAGGTCATTTCCGATAAAGACTTTCCAACCGCGGGCATCCATCCATCCCAAACCGTCTGAAGTGCTGTAAGCCAGGGTGGTTCCTTCCGGAACTTGGGCGCTCAGTTTTAATGCGGCCGACAGCAGGTGGATGTTCATGACGCTGCCTTCGGCAGCCGTGTTGGGTGTTTTCATGGCTGCCAGCAGATCCGCCGCGGTGGTTCCTTTTTCCTTGGCACTGTCAGCTGTCGCTGTGGTGGATGAGGTTAATTCAGGCAATCCGTCAGCTTGCAGGGTTACCAGACCTGAGACTTCTCCGCGAGCCGGGATAAGCACGCCTTCCGGGTCGACCCAGACTGTTTGCTCCGGCATTTGCCAGGCAACCACTGGCTGCCGTTCGCGCACCCGGATTTCAACTTTGGCAGGCAGGCCAATGTGCACCTGGACGTCGGTCAATTCAGGGAAGAGTGCTGCTACCTGTGTTTTCAAAGTTTGTGGATTGAGATCAAGGGCAGCAGTTCCGTCGATTTTTAGCGCCGTCTCAATATCGGTGGCGCTTAAGCGCTGCAGGCCGGTCATTTTAAGGGAGGAAACTTCAAACATAGAGCCGCTCAGCATGACAAAAATGCCGATCAGCATGGCTGCCACCAATAATCCTGAGGCCAGACGCCAGCCGGGGTTGACCATTGGCATGGAAGGAAGCCGTACTTCAACACCCGAGGCATCCAGGTTGTAATAATACTGGCGGCGGACCGTGCCTTTGGCGCTTTGATGCACCGGGCGGGCACCTCTCACCGTGGCAGCCGAACCGCGCATTACAACGGGTTGGCTTTTCGCCACAGTTTTGGTGCGTTTGGTGACGTGCTCCAGGCGGGTCTGCGTTTCCTGCGTGCGGCGTTGGCGGACCTGATTGGACCGGGAATGGGTTTGTGTTGCAGTAGTTGGTTGGCTCATGCACTCCTCCTGTACTGGCGTTCGGTGCGTTGTTGATCGGCGTTACGCTCCAGGGCCAGTGAAACCAGGCGATCGACCAATTGGGGATATGAAATTCCAGCGGCTTCCCATAACTTTGGATACATACTGATGTTGGTGAAACCTGGAATTGTGTTGACTTCGCTGACAAAGATTTCGCCGGTGGATTCATCGAAAAGAAAATCCACGCGTGCCATGCCAGCGCAATCGATCGCCCGATAAATCGCGACCGCCAAATTTTGGATTTCCTCCTGCTTGCCTTCCGGCAGGTGGGCAGGAATGATTAATTCGGAGCGGTCGTCAATATATTTCGCGTTATACGTGTAAAAATCATCCGAGGGACGAATCTCGCCTGCCTTGGAAGCAACTGGGTTGTCGTTGCCCAACACGCTCACTTCAAGTTCGCGCGGTTTGTTCAATCCGCGTTCCACCAAAACCCGGCGGTCAAAGCGGGCGGCATCCAATAAACCCTCATACAAGTCAGAGCGGCTGCGCACTTTGCTGATACCGACGGAGGACCCGAGATTGGCAGGTTTGGTGAACAGTGGATACGGGGCAATTTTTTCGCAGGCCGCAATGACGTCGTCGATCCCTTTTTCCACCTGGTTGCGGGTCAGCGTGATCGATTCGAGAACCGGGATGCCGTTCGCCCGCATGACATCTTTGAAAAGAGCTTTGTCCATGCCCACCGATGAAGCCAGAACCCCAGCGCCGACGTAAGGCAATCCGATCAGTTCGAAGAGTCCCTGGATGGTGCCATCCTCGCCGTAGGTTCCGTGCAGAACTGGGAAAATCACGTCCATTTCAACGTAAGGCACCAGAGATTGGCCCTGTAGTGCGAAAAGTGTGCGCTGACCAGCCTGGGGCAAAAGGGTGACCGGGGTGAGATGTTCGGTTTTGCCCTGTTCAAAACTATCTAAGGCGTCATCGCCGGTCAACCACTGTCCCGTATGGGTAATTCCGATGGGATAGATCTCATAACGGTCCGGGTTTAGCACCCTTAACACGGAGCGTGCAGACATGAGCGATACTTCATGTTCGCCAGAACGCCCACCAAAAAGGATGCCGATGCGGATCTTGTTGCTCATGATTTCCTGTTCGCCGTTAATGGGTTGCCCCATCGTTAAAATCCCACTCGCCAAGCAATTCCACTTCCAACTCAAGCGTGATGCCAAACTTTTCTTGCACTGCCTTGCGGGCCATTTGGATCATCTTCCATATGTCGCTGGCGGTTGCCTGGTCGTTGTTGACAAAGAAATTGGCATGAATGGGGCTGATCTCCACGCCGCCCATCCGCGCACCTTTTAATCCGGCTGCCTCGATCAGCCTGCCTGCGTAATCCTCCGCCGGGTTCTTGAACATGGATCCAAGGCTTGCGCCTGGGGGTTGTGTCTGGCGGCGCTGGGCTGAGTTAGCTTCCATGCGTTCCTGAACAGCCTGTACCGTGCTGGGGGTGAGCTGCATGCGCGCGTCCAGGATGATTGCCTGTCCAGGGTTGCGCTTGAGTGCGCTGGAACGATAACTGTATGCCATTTGCTCGACAGTCCAGGTTTGTTTACCTTGATTTCGATGCAAGATTTCTGCCAGCACCAGGTTGCCAGCCATGTCGCCGCCATGCGCGCCCGCATTGCCATATACCGCTCCGCCTACCGAACCCGGGATGGTGGCAGCCCATTCAAGCCCGCTAAGACCGCGCAAAGCTACCTGGCGCGCCACGCTGCCCAGATTGGCGCCTGATTCAGCCAGGACAGTTACCGGTTCAGAATGTACATCAATCTTGATATTGCGCGCGCGGTTGATGATCACGACGCCGCTCAGTCCCTGATCACTGACAAGGATATTCGAGCCTGCGCCAAGCAAGTAAAAAGGCACGTCGTGTTCCCACAACTTCTGGGCAGCCCTCTCGAGATCCTGAGTGGTATGCGCAATCAACATGGCTTCAGCATTACCACCGACGCGGGCGGTGGTGTAATTTGCCATGCTGACGTTTTCCTGCAGGCGGTCGCCAAACAGGTTGCGCAGCTCGGAAATGGAGGACTTGAACGACGAAGATTTCATAAGGATGGTGTTTTCTAGAGGTCTTTCAAACGGTCAATCAGCTTGTTGACGAGCTTTTCGCGATCCTTAAATTCCAGGTCGTCAAAAACCGCCAGGGGTTTGTCGGTGGGTTTGAAATTCGCGCGAGGTTGCTCGCTTGGTTCTGTGCGAGCCCCTGGTCTGAGCGGAGTTTCTTGATTGTGTTGGCGTTTGGTTTTTGAATCAGGCATGTGGTTCCTCCTTGTGGCGCAATGCTGAATAGACCTGCGCACTGACCTGCTCGGCATCGCCAGCAGAAAGCACTAAGAGTACGTCGCCAGGTTTCAATTCAGCAATAAGCGTTTCGCGAACATCCGCCAGTTCAGGAATGAAGCGGGCGCTGCTGTGTTGCATTTGTGCAACCACCTGTGCTGCTGAAAAGCCGTTCTGGGTTTCACGAGCAGCGTAGACGGCAGTCACGATCACGCGGTCAGCATCGCTGAAAGCGCGGGTGAAGTCAGCCAGCAGCATCTGGGTACGCGAATAGGTGTGCGGCTGCCAGACGGCCCAGATACGGCTCTCAGGATACCGGACGCGGGCGGCAGCCAAAGTAGCCCGAATTTCGGTTGGGTGGTGCGCGTAGTCATCAATAATTACGATCCCATTCACTTCGCCGCGGACATCAAAGCGGCGGCCGGTACCCTGGAACGCGTTCAAAGCGGCGGCGGCTTTCGCACCATCGATCTTTAATTCCTGCGAGACCGCAAAGGCAGCCAGGGCGTTGAGGATATTGTGCTTGCCAGGTACCTGAAGAGCAATTGTTTCGACCCGGGTTCCGAGAGAGGATTGCACATCGAAGGAGAAGCCGCCGGCCGGGTTGCGAACGATGTTAATAGCCCGCAGATCCGTCCCCGGTTTCAGGCCGTATGTGACCACACGGCATCCTTCAGGGACTGATTCGGCCAACCTGGCAGCCTGGGCATCATCCGCATTGGCAATGAGCAGCCCGCCTGGTTTGAGTTTGCCAACAAAGGCGGTGAAGGCTGCCGTATATTCGGCGGGGGTGGGGAAGCAGTCTGGGTGGTCGTGTTCAACCATTGTTACTACTGCGATCTGCGGCTCCAGACCGAGAAACATGCGGTCATACTCATCCGCTTCGATGACAAAGGTATTTCCCTGGCCGGCATGGGCATTATTTCCCAGATTTTTGGAAACGCCGCCAATGATGTAACTTGGATCCTGTCCGCAGGCCGTCAACAGCCAGGCAACCATGGCTGTGGTTGTAGTTTTGCCGTGTGTCCCGGCTACTGCAATGGAGACCCGGCCGCTTATAAGCCTGCCAAGAAATTCTGCCCGTTTGAGAACCGGGATGCCAGCCGCAAGCGCAGCCTGCACTTCTGGATTGGAATCGGGAACGGCCGATGAGCGCACCACCAGGTCGGCGCCGTGTATGTTTTCAGCGGCATGACCGGCGAATACGGTTGCCCCGGCAGCCGCCAGTTCGCGTGCCTGATCGGTAACAACCCGGTCAGAACCGCTGACCGAGTACCCGCTCTCCAGTAGGAGCCGGGCGATGGCGGAAAGTCCGCTGCCACCGATGCCGATCAAATGAACGTGAGTCATTAGATGAACACCACCAGAACGAAGACAAATGCGATTGCCACGGCAAAGTAAATGGCCGGGCTACCCAGCCAGTGCGGCGGCAGGAAGGTAAGCAAGCGAATGGCTGCATCGCCGAGCGTAGTTCCGGCAACTGGAGCGATGACGATCGGGAAGGGGTAATGGGCTTCGTTCATATAAAACCAGAGCGAACCTACAATCAAATACCCGTTAAACCCGCCCAGAAAAATGCCCAGCATGCTGTCCTGCAACCGTTCGCGCACAAAACGTCCGCTCTCAGCCAGTTTTGGCAGCTTCGGCGTCTGATAACCGAAGAACACCAGCGAGATGATGATGAGAGATCGCATCCAGAACAACGAATTGGGAGCCGTCAAGGGCAGCGTATCGCGCACGAATGGGACAAACCGTTCGAGAACGTTAATGATGAACATTCCCAGGATGACGCTGAAACTGACCAACAGCTCCCGCGCCCATCCGCGCATTCCGCCGATAAGAGCAAACATAATGACGTACATCCAGAAGATCGCACTTAATCCAATCATCAGGCATTCCCTTTCCGCGGGGATGCACCCGCCAGCTCGCGCACGAACCCCGCAAGCTGTTGGCTGGCTTCCGGGCGGGCCAGAGATTTCATCGCGGCGCGCATGGCATTCAGGGATTCAGCATTGCCAAGCAGTTCGCTTACCGCGGGCAGCAGTTTCTGCGAAAGTTGGTCATCTGCAATCATGCGGGCAGCTCCCCGGTCGACCAGGTAGGAAGCGTTTACTTTCTGATAGCGCCAGGCGTACGGGTAAGGGACCAGGATTGCCGGTAAACCGAATAACGGGTACTCGCCTAATGTGGAAGCGCCTGCCCGCGAAACGACAATATCTGCGCTTGCCAGTACGGCACCCATATCGTGCAAATAAGGCAAAGCATGATATCGGCAGGCCAGGTCGGGATCAACGGTTTTTTGAAATTCCTGAATTTCAGGCCAATCTAGCTGACCGGTAAGGTGCAGCACCTGGGTCATTTTGACGAGAGCGTCCAAGTTGGCCATTACCGCGCGGTTGATCGATCGGGCGCCTTTGCTGCCGCCGGTCACCAGGAGCACAGGTTGATCTGGGAGCAGGCCTAAACTGAGGCGGGCTTCCGCTTGCGTCCGCGCGGTTAATTCAGGACGGGTGGGGTAACCTGTGACTTCAATGCGGCTGTTCTTCGGGAAGAAGACGCGTGAATCAGGCGTGGTGACGCCAACAATGCTGGCGAATCGAGCCAGGAACTTGAGGGCTAATCCCGGTTCGATATCCGGCGTATAAAGGAGGGCAGGCAGCTTGCGCGCAGCCAGTGCCATCGGGGCGGCCACATAGCCGCCGGTATAAAGAAGGACATCCGGACGGAATTGCTGCAAAATGCGCCGGGAAGCCTGTACGCCCCTGGCCAGTTTAGCGATGTTTCCTGGCAAGGCGCGCAAACCGACTCCGTGAACCCCGGCTGCGGGGATCGCGGTGTACGGCACACCCTGGCGCTTCACAAGTTCGGCTTCCATACCGCCTTCGCCTCCAACCCAGAGAACCGTCACTTCTTCATTCCCGAGGGATTGCAACACGGCCAGGGCGGGATACACTCCGCCGCCCGTTCCGCCTGCGCATATCAACAACCGCACTGAATGACCTCCGTTGTTTTGAATCGCTTTCCCGGTTGGAAACCCGGGCAACGCTCAGTATCAAACCGATCGCAGAGAGACACATGACCAGGCTTGAACCGCCCGCGCTAATAAAGGGCAGTGCATTTCCGGCGAAAGGCAGCAGGTTGACCATCACGCCCATGTTGATGCATGCTTCCAGCAAAATCCATAGCGTGCAGCCAGCGGCAAGCAATTTGCCCAACATATCCGGCGCGCGCGATGCAATTGTCAAGCCGCGCCAGAGAACGATCAGATAGAGGATGATGATGCCGGCCGCTCCCAGCAGGCCTGTTTCTTCGGCAATGACCGCAAAAATACTGTCCGTATGGGCAACCGGCAGGCCGGTGAACTTGGTCGCGCCGCGGCCGATGCCCACCCCGAAGATGCCGCCGCGTACGACGGATTCAAGCGAACGCTGTACGTGGTAGGATGCTTCAACCGGATCGCGCAGACCAGCCAGGTATGGATCGAGGCGGGCTTTACCTGTGGGCATGACCGTGACCAGCAGCCAGGCAAGAGCTACAGCGACGACGACAATAATCAGGACTTGCTTCCAATCTACCCCGGCCAGGAAGAACATCAAAGCGCCCATGATGACGATAGTGAGCACGGCACTCAAATCTGGTTGCAGGATGATGATGCCGCCTGTGACGCCCAGAATGCCCGCCATGGGAAGCAAACCGAAGGTGATGTTGTTGAGTACTTCCTTTTTTGCATACAGCCAGAAGGACAAATAAATGATGATGGCCAGCTTTGCCAGCTCAGAAGGCTGTACCGATCCGCCAAACAAGGCGCGGCGGGCATTGAGCCGTGTTTCGCCTGAGGTCAGCACCAACACCAGCATGATGAGGGTCGCAATCATCATGGGAACCACCAGCTTTTTCAGGCGGTGATAATCAAACAGGCTGAGCCCGATCATTACCAAAGAGCCGAGGAATGCCCAACGCAGTTGGTTGGTAAAGAAGAAGGCAGGGTTATCGCCGATTTCAAGCGATGGCCCCCAACTGGCTGAATAGACCATTAAAAGGCCAAAAGCCATCAGCGTTACCACCACCAACAATAATGGAACATCCAGACCAAGACGCAATGACTTGATGGTCTTGCTCTGCCGGACGGCATGGTTAATTGAATTCACGGCAGTTGATTCACCCATTCTATAAAACGCTCCCCTCGTTCTTCGAAATCGGTAAATTGATCAAAGCTGGTACCGCCCGGCGACAGTAACACCACGTCGCCAGGCTGGGCTACTTGCGCGGCGGCCTGCACGGCTTCGTACAAATCGCGGCAAGCTTCAAGAGTGTATGGACGGCGGCCTAATTCAAGCGGGCCAATGGCATTCTGGATTTTTTCTGCTGCCTCGCCGAAGAGAATGACATGATCGGCGCGCTGATGGATCAGGACTGCCAGATCATCCCACGGCAGGTTCTTATCACGTCCGCCCAGCAACAGAACCAACGGCTCGCTGAAGGAATGAACAGCAGCGGCGGTTCGCTCTGGCGCTGTCGCGATCGAGTCGTTGTACCAGGTACTGCCGCGCCAGGTTCGAACCAATTCAAGACGATGCGGGACGCCGCCAAAACCTTTTACGCCGTTTTGCATGGCATCGAATGGAAAACTAGCAGCAAAAGCGATGGCGCAGGCTGCCAGGACGTTATACAGGTTGTGAACGCCGCGCAGCAGAATCGTATTCAGCGGCAGGATCATGGTGTCCCGCGTTCCGTCATAAAGCCACACACCATCATCCTGAGTGAACGTGCCGGGTTGACCCATTGGTGGATGCTGGAGGCTGAAGGTGACCAATCTTCCAGCCACTGTGCTTCGCAAGGCCCAGGATCCGGCATCATCCGGATTTAGAACCGCGAAATCGCCACGGTTCTGGAATTGGATCAGGCGTGCCTTGGCTGCCGTGTAGGCTTCAATGGTGCCGTGCCGGTCAAGATGATTGGGCGTGATGTTGAGGATGGCGGCTATTTGCGGCGAAGTGGTCATCTGTTCGAGTTGGAAACTGGATAGTTCGAGGATGGCAAGATCTTCGGGCGTAATTTCTTCGAGATGATCGACCAGGGGCAAGCCGATGTTGCCGCCAATCCAGGCTTTTTGAGGGGGTTTTACCGCTGCCTGCGCCATGCGGCCTACCAGGGTGGTGGTGGTCGTTTTTCCGGCAGAACCGGTGATGCCAACCACGGGGCAAGGAACGGCGTCCATGAAGATCTGAGAGTCGTTCGTCAAAGGCAGTCCGCGACGTTGCGTTTCCTGGATGATCGGCAGAGTCAGGGGGATGCCGCCGGAAACACAAACCAGGTCGGTTTGGTCGAGTAATGAAAGCGGATGTTCGCCCAAAACCCAACGAATTGGCAAGCCAGCGTGGGCCTGACGCGCAGCAGCGAGCTGCTCGGCGCTGCGTTGGTCATTCAGGGTGACCTGAGCGCCCTGACGCACCAGGTAGCGTGCCAGAGCCAGCCCCTGCCGGGCCGCGCCTAGAATGAGTACCCGTTGACCAAGCCAATTCGTCATCATTACACCACTGCGAAAGCGACACCGAGCATGGCAGCCAGGAGGCCGACCAGCCAAAACCGTTGAACGACCTGAGTTTCGCTCCATCCGAGCAATTCGAAGTGGTGATGGAGCGGGGCCATTTTGAATAAACGTTTCCCCTTGGTAAGTTTGAAATAGCCAACCTGAAGAATGTCAGAAAGCGCTTCGCTGACCGGAATGATGGCAATAATCGGCAGCAGCAGCCATTGGCCGGTCATTAATGCCACTACAGCCAGCGTGGCGCCAAGCGCCAGGGCTCCCATGTCGCCCATGAATAACTGGGCGGGGTGGACGTTGAACCACAGAAACCCGAAGAGGGCGCCGACCAGCGTGAAACAAAAACGGCCGAGGAAGACGTAACCCTGCAGCAGGGCAATCAAGCCGTAAGCGGCAAATGCGGTGGCGCTGATCAATCCTGCCAGACCATCCAGCCCGTCGGTGAGATTGACGGCGTTGGACATGCCGACGATCAGGAAAACCGCGATCGGGATATACATGCTGCCAAGCGTGATTTCCACCGCAGTACCGGGCCAATAAAGCTCGGGAACGTCCAAAACGTACTTCAAACCGAAGGCAACCACGATTGCAAGGACCAGCTGGAGCAGGAATTTCGTGCGCGCCCGCATGCCCAATCCGCGGCGCGGTCCGCGAATGCCTTCCCAATCGTCCATTGCCCCCAACAGGGCATAGCCCAACATGACCAGTAAAGGCAGAAGAATGGACCGGCCGATGACCTTCAAACCCAGCAATGAAGCCGCGTTAAGAAGCAGGGTCAAAACCATCACTGGCAGCAGGAACATGATGCCGCCCATGGTGGGGGTACCCATTTTGATGGCGTGCGAATCAGGACCTTCAACGCGGATGAGTTTGCCGATCTTAAAATGGCGCAGAATGCGCAGAAGCGGTCCGCCCCAAATGACCGTGAACAGAAAGCTGAAACCAGCCAGAGCAAGGGCCAGCGAGGTATCGCTCATGATTCCGCCTCCAAAGAAGAAACGATGCGGTCCATGCGTAATCCGTGCGATCCCTTGATCAAAACCACATCTTCGGATTTCAGCATTCCATTTAACAATTCAGCCACGCTATTGACATCTTCCACCGATGTGATTGCCTGCGCCGGCATGCCGGCCTGGCGGGCTGCTTTGGCGATCATATTTCCCAGGCGGCCAACCGTTACCAGCTGGTTGGCTACTTCGGCCGCGCGCACGCCAACGATTTCGTGCCCTTCCTGTTCATAAGGGCCTAGTTCGAGCATATCGCCAAGGACGGCCACTTTGTTGCCTTCAATTTCAGAGAGCAAATTGAGCGCTGCCAAAGTTGATTCAGGCGAGGCGTTATAGCTGTCATCAATAATTAAAGCGCCGCTGGAAGTCCGCACAGTCGCCAGGCGAAGCTGTGTCAGGCTGTGCTGCAGGCCGTCGATGACTTCCTGCCAGGAAAGGCCTTCCGCCAGGCCAACAGCCGCGGCGCGCAGGACCGTATGCACCGAATGGCGGCCAATCAGAGGAACGCGCAAATGGAGGGTCTCGTTTCGGACATGCAACTGGAAGCGGATGCCTTTCAGTCCCAACCCCTCGATATCGTCAGCCCAAAGGTGGCTGCGAGGATCCAAACCGTAATAAAAAACGCGGGCTTTCGTACGGGCTGCCATGCCGCGAACCCATGGGTCGTCATAATTCAAAATGGCGACACCCTCGGGAGAAGGCGGCAGCGCTTCCACCAGTTCGCCTTTCCCCTGGGCAATGGCTTCCTGCGAACCAGCCCGTTCGGCATGGACTGTGCCGACATTGGTGATCACGCCAACCTGCGGCCTGGCGAGTTTGCATAAGAAGGAAATCTCTCCCGGCACAAAGAATCCCATTTCAAGGACTGCGCGTTGCGTGCCTTCACTCAGCTGCAATAGGGTGAGCGGCAAACCAATTTCGTTATTGAGGTTGCCTGGATTCTTCAAGGTGCGATAACGCTGGCTGAGTACCTCAGCCACCAATTCTTTGGTGGTGGATTTTCCCACACTGCCCGTAATACCGATGACGCGCACATCCAGGCGCTGGCGCCAGAAGCCAGCAATGGTTTGAAGAGCGGCCAGACTGTCCTTCACCCACAGGCAGAAGGGCGGTTCTGGAATTTGCTGTAATTCCGGCAGACTGCCGGAACGTAAATCAAGGGTGGGGAACTGGGCAGAACAGTCGCGCTGTACCAATGCCAAATGCGCGCCGCGTTCGAAGGCGCTGGTCAGGTAATCGTGGCCGTCGGCATGCTCGCCCGGCAGCGCCACGAACATGGCACCAGGAATCACCTGGCGAGAATCAACCGCAGCCTCACTGATAATCAGAGAGGCTTCGGGTCGATTGCCCGTCAGGGCTTCCAGTACATCCGCCAGTCGCAACACGAAGATTTACCTCATTGGCCGTTTAGTTGGTGCCGGGTATCATCCGGAGGCAGGTTCAACAATGCCACCAGTTCTTTGACAATATCCCTGAATACCGGGGCAGCCACGGTTGAGCCCCAGCGGTCACTGGTTGGTTTTTCCAACCAGACGTAGACCAGGAATTTTGGATCATCCGCAGGTCCCCATCCCACAAAAGATGCATTGGTCAGGTCGGTCAGGTATCCGCCGGGGGAGGGGATTTCTGCTGTGCCGGTTTTTCCAGCCAAACGGTATCCATCCACCAGGGCGACCGAGGATTCGGATTCCAGCGAAACCGCCAGCATGTCCGTCAGCGTTTTTGCCGCTTTGGCGGAGATGGGTGATCCGACCGCTACCGGCGGGGTGTCATACTGTCGACCATCCTGAATGTAGGCCTTGAGTATGTGCGGCGCATACATAATTCCCTTATTGTTGGCCACGCTGGAAATTGCCATGGCCATCTGGATGGGAGTGGTTGCGACGCCCTGACCAAATGAATTGGTGGCCAGGTTGACTTCGTACCAATCTTTGTCGCCCGGCAGAGTCAGCGGCCAGATCTGTTCGCCAGAAAGGTCGATATTGGTCCGGCGGCCGATTCCAAACGCTTGCAGGTAACTGTAGAATTTTGTCGGACCCATTTGAGTGGCGATCCAGGAAAGGCAGACATTCAGCGAGTGCTGCATGCAGCCGATCATATCTTGTGGACCCCAGGCGCCGCGGTCCCAGTTGTAGATGTATTGCCCGCCGACGACTATGGATCCGGTGTCCAAAAATGGCGTATCCGGGGTGACGGTGCCGCTGTCCAAAGCACCTGCCATGGTGAGTACTTTAAAAACGGAGCCGGGTTCGTAAGTCTCGCTGAGCGCGCGGTTGAAAGGCGTGCTGCCGGGAAATACGTTGCCGTAATCCCAATAATCGTTTGGATTCATGCGGGGCGTTACCGCCATGGCCAGAATTTCACCGTTGTTTGGATCCATGACGATGGCTGTGCCAGATGCAGCCCCGTTCTTATCGACTGCCTCGTCGATAACTCTTTCGACCATTGCCTGAATTTCACGATCGATGGTTAAAACCAGGCTGGAACCCGGCGGCACCTGGGGAACATTTACGACCAAAGCAGGATCGCGGGGAATCGTGATTTTGACCGGGTTCCCTGCCAGGAGATCGTTGTATTTTTCTTCCACGCCGTAATATCCGGTGGCAGCTTCGCGGTCCTTATAGTTATAAAAACCAAGAATGTTGGATGCAAGCGAGTTTTCAGGGTAGGCGCGCTGCAAATGGCCAGTCCAGTGCAATCCACGCAGACTCTGGACGGTCTGTCCTTTGCGAACTTTGGCGCGGTCCGTTTCATACTGGTCGTACAATGTTTCCAGTTCGTTCACTTTTTCGGCTGAGACAAAATCGGCCACGACGGCATAGGATTGCTTTCCCTCAATGAAGGGCAGGCTAGCCTTTTCATAGACGTCGCCGTAATTGATTTCCAAAATGGTTGAAAGCGCGGTAGCAAGTGTTTGTGGATTCTCGACTTCGTTCAAGGCGATGCCGACTTCGTAGACATCCTTGTTGCCGGCCAGCAGGTGCCCCCAGCGGTCATAGATATTGCCGCGTTCAGGGTAGATGGTCCGAACGATGGTGCCGTAATCCTTTTCGAGGGAAGCACTCATCTTTTGGGCGTTGACATTGGTTTGAATGCGGACCATTTGGAATAAAATCAAAGCGCCCACCAGGGCGAAAGCAAATCCAATCATGCGAAGACGGGTAAAGTATTTAAGCATCGTTAATATCCTCCGTTGGTTGTGCTGGAATTACCCAACACGCCCTGGAAGAACCATTCCCATAATGACTGCCGGTAGGATTGCTTGATGACGGAAGCTGAAAGGAGGGTGGATGAAGGAGGGGGGGCGATCATGGCGGATTGGCGGCCGGCGTAGCCTGGTATGACCATGTAGATAACCTTGCTCATATCCGGCCGTTCAAAGCCCATATCGGCAGCCCGTTGGGACATCAACCCGGCCGATGTGAGTTCTGCCAGGGTGGAGCGGCGGTCAGCGATCAACCGGTCAAGCGTTTCGCGTTGCCGTTCAAGACTTTGGATTTCAAGTCCGGCAGTCGCCGTCTGGGCGCTGATGGTGAGATAAACACCGGCGATCAATACCACCGCTACCAATGCAGCCAGAAAGCCGCCGATCCGTTGCAACTGGAGGCGCCATGGTGCTTGTTGGTAAGCCTGCGTAAACAGGTGGGTCATTCTTGATTGCTCCTGAAAAAATCTGACATTCTTAGGTGTTTATGCAAATCTCATGCCAGGACGAGCTTTTCGGCGATTCGAAGTTTTGCGCTGCGAGCGCGGGGGTTGTTTTTTGACTCCTCTTCATCGGCCTCAATGGGATGCCGGTTTATTTCCCTGATGCTGGCTTTATGCCCGCAGGTACAGACGGGTTGTTCGGGCGGGCAGATGCAGTCACGGCTTTCACGGCGGAAAAATTGCTTTACAATGCGGTCTTCCAGCGAGTGGAAGGAAATAACCGCCAGCCGGCCGCCGGGCGCCAGCGACTGGATTGCCTGGGGTAGAAAATCCTCAAGGGCATTCAGCTCCTGGTTCACGGCGATACGCAAAGCCTGAAAAGTGCGCGTGGCCGGGTGAATCCGTCCGCGCCTACCCGCGTTAGCCCGGATGATCAGGTTGGCCAATTGAACTGTGGTGAGGATTGGCCTGGCTTGTACGATTGCCCGGGCAATGCGGCGGGATAATTTCTCTTCCCCGTACCGGTAAATCAGATCAGCCAGATCGGCTTCGGGTAATGAATTCACCAAATCGGCAGCCGAAGTTGGCTGTTCCGGTGAAAAACGCATATCCAGCGGTCCATCTGTTAAAAAAGAGAAACCGCGTTCCGGCGTATCGATTTGCATCGAAGAAACCCCCAAGTCGATCACGATTCCATCCACCACATCCCATCCGAGTTGTTCCAATTGCTGCCTCAAGGTTGTGTAAGAAACCTGCCGGAGGAAGACCCTCGATTCAAATGCAGAAAGGCGCCGAGATGCAATCTCAAGCGCCTGCGGATCGAGATCCAGACCAAGTAGGATTCCTCCCGGGGCGCAAGCCTGAAGAATTCCCCAGGCATGTCCCCCTGCTCCGACAGTCGCATCCACATACCTGCCCGGACTATGTGGGCTTAAAGCGTGTATAATTTCCTGGTAAAGTACTGGTAGGTGCGGGGTAGATCCATCCCACTCTGTTCGCATTCGTTGCCTAGAGTGAGAGTGCCGAGAAGCGTTGCTCGTTCGCTTCGGCGTTGGTCATGCTTTCGCTTTGGTGTTCCCACAGGGATGGTGACCAGATTTCAAAATGGTTGAGTACGCCGACGACCACGGCCTCGCTCTCCAGATGCGCAGCTTCGCGCAACGATTGCGGAATTAGGATACGCCCGGCCTTGTCAATTTCGACCCGCTCGGCATTGGCGAATATTAATCGCAGCAATTGACGGGAGGTGGCATCGGTCAGGCTTAATTTGGCGGACCGTTCAGCGATCTCATTGAAGTAGGAGGTGGTCAATACCATCAGGTTCTGGTCAAAACCGAGGGTGATGTAGGCACCTTGCAGGATCAATTCACGGTAGCGAGCCGGAATTGTCAGGCGCCCTTTTTCATCCAAGTTGTGGCGGTAATGATTTAGGAACATTAGTTCTACCTTCTTTTTTAAAGCCGAAACGCCGGACTTCGCCAGCGCTCCACCTTCTCCCACTTCGTACCACTTTCTCCCACATTCTATCCGATTTTAAGGGAAATAGCAATAGGCATTCCCCACTGATTTGTAATTTGTAAGGATTTTCGAAGAATCTTTTCCCCTTTTGGAGAATTACCATGAAACCTCAACTATTTGCCCTGTTGACAGCTATTGCCTGGGGTGTCGGCGGTTATTTTGAGAAAAAAGGGCTGCACCTTGGCAATCTATCGCCCGAAATTGGAATTACCATCCGCACATTGGTTGCCTTGATCATCCTGGCCGTTGTCAGCTTTCCGCAGTGGAAAAGCGTTTCCCAGGCCGGGAGCAAATCGTTGTTGTATATGATCATTGGCGGCGGTGTGGTGGCGGGCGTGATTGGCATGTTGTGCTACTACAAGGCCATCAAAGGCGCACCGCTAACGCAGGTGATGCCCATAGCCTTCACCTCGCCGCTGTTTGGGGCATTAATGGGCATCCTGTTTGGCGGCGAGCCGTTGACCGTCAAAACCGCTGCAGGGTTGCTGCTGACGGTTTCGGGTATTGTGGTTTTAACGGTCGGATGAAATCAGTACGTGTAAATTAAAAGAGCTTACCATCTCAACAATGATGGATAGCCCTTTTCGATGGCCGCTTGATAGAACCCGGGAATGGCATTCCTATTTAAGGGAAGGCCAACTCTTGATTTTATTTACCAACATCCTGCTCAAAATGGAGCTGCCTATCCATTGAGCACCAGGATTATCAAAATTTTTTAGAACCGGCTCACCAACTCAATGTCCTGCGCTTGCAGGCGGTCGTATTTTTCAGAGCGGACCAGTTCGAACTCAAAAATGAAATTGCGGGATGGCAGTCCGGTGGGGCGAATGCCTTCCGGTAAATTTGAATCATGAAAAAAAGCGGTTCCGTAGGCTGAATCGGGGTTGCGCGTGTCTGTCTGCCAAAGCTGGGGGCTGATTTCCTTCAAGAAACGCATAAACCCGTAACCCTGGTCGGTATGCCAGTAGCACCAACCGCGGACCCGGCTGTTTAGCTCGCCCCAACCGGGTGAATCGGGTTTGCGCACGGTAACGGGGATTAAATTAGGAATCAGGTAGCCAGAAATGAAAAAGTCTGATTCGTAGCGTAATTTTGAAGAAACATTATCCAACCCGACAACTTCGACGCGGCAGCCTTTATTTTGTAATGCGCGCACCACCTGTACAAAGTCGCCGTCGCCGCTCACAACGAGAACGCGATCCAAATTTTCTGATTGCAGCAGTGCGTCGACGGCCAGATCAAGGTCGGCGTTGGCTTTTCCATAACGGATTCCGGACTCGTCTTTATACCACTGGATTTCTTTTACAATGACTTTGTAGCCAATATCGCGTAATGCCGAATGAAAACTGGTGGCACCTTTGCGGTAGACCTCATCCCGTTCCGCCCGCTCGCTATCATAAGTTACATAAGCATTCATTCGCATCGGGTCGGCATTATCGCGGCAAGCGAACTCACGGAGAACATCATATTGCATTTTTGAGCCGCCATTTATATATACGTATGCAACATCTACATATACCCCCACCTTACTGGAGGATCGTCCGGATTTCATAGAAGCACCTCAATTTCATATTGTACAAAAAAATATTTTATAAATATTACTACAAATGCAAGCTTTATAGCAATTCGCTTTCGGTTACATAATTATTGCAATCACTGGATCACGCCCAGGTAAATTGAGGCAGTCGTGTCCGCCACAAGCCAATTACCAGGCTCGCCTGGCATGCGCCAGCCGCAAGTTTCAATGACCAGCGTGGTTTGCCCGGATTGGATACGTTCCAGCGAATCCGGGTTTTTCGCAAAGGCAGTTGCGAGCGCCTGATCGTAGGGGAGGCTTAGATACTCCGCCACCTGGCCGGCGGGTATCCGGGCAGCCGCTGTGACGGTTGGCAGATCGATTGTCATCTGGCCTTGCTGCAGCGTTATGCTGGAATTTTTTAGTTCATCCAGATTGAGCAACGTTTGATTAAGCGAAAAACCCGCCGAATTGATCCCGGTTCCTTCCAGGGAATTCCGCAGTTCCTGGCCTTCGCCTCCCACGCCTGAATGAACGCTGATCCAGATCACTTCGCTGTCAGCGGCGGAGAAAAAGTGGTTGACACATCCATAGTGGTCGCCAAATACGCACGTTTCGCCGGGCAGGAAGCGCACTTTGATGGGATGCCCACGATTTAGAGTATCGGAAGCCGGCCAAAAGCGCAGTGTAATTTCCTCCGCGCCTGGCGCAAAATCAATTCCATAAAACTGATAATTCAATTCCGCCGGCTGGGCAACGGGCGGGGTCAGGGTGGGATGGAAGGGTAGAAATGGCGTGGCAGTGGCAATGGCTGGTTGAAAAGGCGTGGCTGTTGCAGAAAGCCACATGCTCTTTACTTGAGCCGTCGGTTGGCAGGCTGTCAAAAAAACCACCCCCAATCCGGCCAGTATTCTTACCAAACGATAGATCATATTTACCGCGGCGCGCGCCTGCGCACCAGCCATGCTATGCCAGCAAGACCTGCGACGGACAGGACTGCACTGAAAGCAACCTCGCCCAAATTTCCGGGACCACCTGGTGAAACACGAACAATATTGGTTGGCCGGGCAGTTGGCGCCTGAGTGGCGGCGGGTGGCGTTTGACTTTGAACAACAGTCGCAGTGGGAGGAATACTGGTTGGCGTTGGCGTAGGAGTATTCGTGGCAGTTGGAGTCGGGGTTGGCGTGGGCGGTATTTGCAGAATGGCAAACAATTGAAGCTGCTGGACGCCATCTCCGCACCAGAAAACATCATCATTGAGCATGGAACAATATTCGCCGACCGTCGGCGGAGTCTCGCCCGGATTGAGACAATAGGCTTGGACTTCCCAGCCGTTGTTACAAATTCCGAATCTTTGGCGTGGCTCGCCCAGGCCGGGGATGCTGCCGACCCCGAAATCCTCACAAACACGCCACCCTTCAACCGGTAGCGGCGGGGTCTGCCTGGGGGATTTTGCATTTGCAGAAAGGCGCGTCGAAATAAACAGAAGGCTGACTATTAAGGCAGTTATGAAGAGGCGGTCTTTGATACGCATGATATTTATTTTGCCTAAAACACGGGAATGTCAATGATAATAGTGTAGAAGACGATTGAAAATATGTCAATAAAATCACATCCTGAAACTCAAATCAACGTTTCAGGTAAGGATGTTGCGGTCCTGATAAATGTCAGCTCACAGGCGGCAATTCGGACTCGGGCTGCATTGCCAGCCACAACTTGTGAAGAATCTCTTTACGGTGTTTGAGCATCTCTTTGTAATCAGCCCGGTCGGATGTCAATCCATCGATTGGCATTGTTCTCTCGCAACCAAAGGTTACACCGGAGAGAATTTGGACGAACCCTCGAGCCGAATTCCACCTCCGTTCCCCGGACTGCCTCAAGCGGTCTATGGAACCGGTTCGATCGTGAGGATCTCTCCCAGTGAACTGATTTTCAAAGTCCAACGGCTGCCGATTTCGGCAGCGCTAAAAAGGGTGGCATCCGAGGTCGTGTAATTCATATCGCCCTGGTCGGTGGAAAAAGTGATTTTATACTGCTCGCTGCCATCACCGGCCTGCTGGCCCGATCCAAGGTTGACCTGCGGCCAATAAGGGTTCAAATCTGAACCGGATGAAGTGATTGAATCGACCGCAGTCCATTCCTGGATGGTGTAACTGCAATAATCTTCGTAGACTTCGTACTGGCAATCCTGAATGACTTCGGAATAACCGTTGCCTTTATCCACCGTATAAGGCGTACCGCAGACCTTGACCGAACGGTCGGTGGGCTGGTCGGAAATTCCAGCTTTGCGCTCCTCGCAGGTTCCAAGGACTGATTTTTGCGGAATCTCCTTCTTCCAATCCTGGCGTTCCACGGCACGCAGTTCCAATATGGGATAACTGCGCTGCCAGGACACACCGGCAACCGTTCCGATCTGATCGCTGGTACGCGTGAGTAATATAGCCAGCGTGATGCACAAGAGCACCAGGCCGATGATGGCAAAGGGCAGCCATTTGGGCAGCGACCCGGGCTGCGCGATGGCTGGTTTTTCTGCGACAGGCGTTGATTTTAGGCTTGTGCCGCATTTGGTGCACACCAGGGCATTGGCCGGGTTGGGTGTTCCGCAGGCCGGGCAATTCACCATGGCAACAGGGCCAGTCTGTAGTGCGCCGGCGATCGTGCCGCTGGCGCGCGGGATGCCGGTGGCCAGGTCAGCGCCGCAGGCAGCGCACACCTTGGCCCCGGCCAGGTTGCGCGCGCCGCAATAGCCGCAATGAATATCGGCGCCTTGTTTGGCCTGCTCAATTTCCTTGGCATCGGTGATCAGAACATCCTGATCGTCTTTCTTAAATTCAACCTCAGGCGGTTGGGCGGCGCCGCAACCGCGGCAAAAGCGGAAATTTCCAGGATTCTTGCTCTGGCAATTCGGGCAATACCAGACCATGCGGATAAAACCAAGCGATTCACGCGCCATCAGGCAACCTCGGTACAGGTGTTTTTCATTTTACTGAGTATAGCTGATTGTGTCGCTGTCAAGCAAGCCGATCCCATGAATTTGGAATCGCAGCGTTGCTAATATTTTGAGCCGTAGTTCTTACAGGATTATAAAAGAATGAACGGCAATCTATCCAGTAAAATCAAGTATTATGATTTCAGGTTCAGTCATTTCTGAACTGCTTGGGAGTGAATTATTATGATTAGGGTCGGCGGTATTAGCGGTATTTTATTGGCGGTGGCATTGTTGGCGACCACCTGCGGCCAGGCCATTGTTCCGGCAGAGGCAGCCACGCCTTCAGCAAAATCGAACATTCCTGCAAACAGCACGCCGGCGCCAACTGAACTCGTCGCCGGCTGTGCGACGAACGCTATCCCTCAATTCACCACAGTTTCGCTTATATATCATGAAATCATCACGGATGAACAGGGCAATATCCTGCCGTGGTATAACCCGGAAAACCTGTGCGATTCTTATGACCACGTCATCCGGTTGGTTTTTGAGTGGTGGCTGAACATGGAGCGTAATCCCGGGGAGCCGGATATCCCCTATTACCTGATGCACATGACCTGGGAACCCCCAAGTCCATTTTTTGATGCGAAAGGATTGGGCGGCGACCAGCTGGCCATGGCCATGTCCTCCTGGCGGTTGTATTATGCCTACACTGGCGACGCGCGCGCAATCGCGGATATGGTACTGATGGCCGATTATGTCATCAATAATGGATTATCTCCCTCTGATCACCCGTGGCCGAATATACCATATCCTTATAACGTCGATGAAACCCGCTTGGACAAATTGACTGGAGATTTCCTGTACGGCGAGAAAATTACCCAGCCTGATAAAGCTGGTTCCCTGGGGTACGAGTTTGTTTACCTTTACAAGATGACCGGAGAACAACGGTTTTTACAGGCTGCTGTGAATATTGCCGATACGCTGGCACAATATACTGAAGTGGGGACGGAGACAGTATCTCCATTGCCGTTTCGTGTGAAAACCTCGACCGGAGAATTCAATGACGGCCTGGGGAGAATGTACACGACGAATTTCACCGGTACATTAATGCTGTGGGAAGAGTTATCCTCTCTGGGGGAAGGAAATTTGAATTCCTATGCCGTTGCGCATAATCGTATCCTCAACTGGTTGCGTGCCTATCCGGTGCATAACAATGATTGGGGTCCATTCTTTGAGGATGGTTCAGGGTTGAATACGATTACGCAAATCAATGCAGTGACCCTGGCCATGTATATCATGGAACACCGGGATATCTGGGGACCCACCTGGCAGACGGACGCCCGTTTTGCCTTGGACTGGCCCATCAATGTTTTGATCAATAATAACTGGAGCCAGTACGGCCTCTACGTAATTAATGAGCAAACAGGATACATGCAGCCTGGAAACAGCCATACCAGCCGGCAGGCATCCATGGAGTTGCGGTATGCCGAACTGACCGGCGACAACAGTCGGGTGACGAATGCCGTGCGCCAGTTGAGTTGGGCAACCTACATGGTGGATTTCGATGGGAAGAATCGATATCCCAATGACGGAATCTGGCTGACCGACGGTTACGGCGATTATGTGCGCCATTATTTGCGCGCCATGGCTGCCGCGCCTGGGTTGGCGCCCGACAATCAGGACCACCTGCTGCGAACGACGTCCGTCATCACCAACATTGAATATCAGACTGGACGCATCGAGTATCACACCTTCGATGCACAAGCGCAGGAAAAGCTGAAAATCACCACCTTCTCGCCGCTCAGCGTTACCGCAAATGGTATCCCGCTGCCGCGCCTATTCAGCCTGGCAGCTTTGAATACACAACCGGGTTATACGCTTGGCTTGCCGGGCGATTTACCAACCGTCATGCGAATCCGGCATGACCTTGGCACGACCATTGTCATCACTGGTGATTCGACCCCGACCCCCACGCCGACGCCGACACCCCCGCCGCTGACCAAAAAGTTGTTTATCCCAGTGGTAAACAATTAACCCGGCTCGTTTCAAAGGTTATTGTTGCCATTGAGGATGTAGTTGAACCACACGATAGCCTTGACAAACAAAAAGAAACCCCGCGGGACGATTTATGTCCCGCGGGGTTTTCTCTAGTTCTAAGGCACGAAGAAGCAGCTTACTTCTTCGGGTTTTTAGCCTGGTAATCGGTAATCAGGGCCTTGTCGGCGGCGCCGAGGATTTTGAACATCTTTCCGCCGGTTTCCGGATCAATGGCTTGCGCTGCCGGGCGGCCGTTCTTCATGACGACAAGTTCCACTTTCGAAATGTCAACTTCAACGCTCTTGCGTTTTACAACGGAATAAAATTTAATCGTGGTCATCTTTATCTCCTTTGGAAATGTCTGTACGATCGATTTGAATTCTCTGCTTCAACTGCACGCATCATTTTACTTGATAAGTAAGCAAAATGCACGCGATTTGTCAATAAATCAAGCCTGAAATTCCTTAATCTTTTCCAAACAATCTAATTTATCGATCAATCGGCGGTCAAACGGGGGCGATATTGCAGCGCTTCGGCCAGGTGAGCCGGCGCAATCTGATCTGCACCAGCCAGATCGGCAATGGTGCGCGCCAGCTTGAGCACGCGGTGATAGGCGCGGGCAGATAATTGCAGCTGGTTCATGGCTGTCCGCATCAGGGTGCGGCTGGCATCATCCAAGCTGCAGAACTTGCGTACTTCACCCACGCGCATATCGGCATTATTCATGACCTCGACCGGCGTTTCATGATCCTGCTCCGAAGCTAGAAACCGGGCATGCTGTCGGAGACGGGCTGCTTCGACGCGCGCGCGGACCGTGCTGGAGGATTCGCCCAGCCGGGCATCGCTCAGTTTGTCGTAGGCTACCCGCGGCACCTCCACGTAAATATCGATCCGGTCGAGCAGCGGGCCGGAAATGCGCTTTTGATATTTGGTCACCACGCCAGGCGAACAGGTGCAGGCTTTGAGCGGGTCGCCAAAATAACCGCACGGGCATGGATTCATGGCGCTGATCAATTGAAAATTGGCGGGAAAGGTCAGCGACCCCTGCGCGCGGCTGATAGTCACGACCTTATCCTCGATGGGCTGTCGCAATACCTCCAGCACGCGCGGGCCGAATTCGGGTAACTCATCCAGGAAGAGCACTCCGCGATGCGCCAGCGAGATTTCGCCCGGGTGCGGGATGTTGCCGCCGCCAACCAGTCCTGCGTGACTGATGGTGTGGTGCGGCGCGCGGAAAGGACGGGTTTGTACTAGGGGCACATCCGGCGGGAGTTGGTCGGCAATCGAATAAATGCGGGTGACATCCAGGGCTTCGTCAATCGACAAATGCGGCAGGATGGCCGGCATGGCGCGCGCCAGCAGGGTTTTTCCGGCGCCGGGGGGCCCGATCATGAGCACATTATGGCCGCCGGCAGCCGCGATCTCTAGCGCGCGTTTGACGTGTTC
>CAZHYQ010000009.1:0-116058 GCA_964536805.1 uncultured Longilinea sp. | reverse complement strand
TGAAGGATCTGATTCCGGGCCGCGTCACTCGTTTGCAGTCTGGCTTTTACACGGTGGAAACCGCGCAAGGCAAGGTTGTTTGCCATTTGCGCGGGCGGCTCAAGAAAGGCCGTTCGGACGGTGATTTCATCACGGTGGGCGACCGCGTGCAGGTGGAGCTTCACCCGGGCGGCGAAGGCAGCATTGAACAGGTGGAGGCACGCCAAACCGCCCTGGTGCGCCTTGCGCCAACCGCACGCGGCGTCTACCGCCAGGTGTTGGCCGCCAACCTCGACCAGGTGGTGCTGGTGTTCTCCTGCGCCAACCCCGAGCCGCACTTGCGCATGCTGGACCGCTTCCTGGTGATTTGCGAAAAACAGGGCATACCGCCGATCATCGTGGTCAACAAGGTGGACCTGGTGGGCCGGCGCACCGCCGGCGAGTTGTTCGGGGAATATGAGCGTATCGGCTACCCGGTGGTCTATACTTCGGTCATGCTGGGGAAGGGTATCGGTAAATTGCGCGAGAAGTTGATTGGGCGCACCTCGGGCATGGCGGGACCGTCGGGCGTGGGCAAGAGCAGCCTGCTGAATGCCGTGCAGCCCGAGCTAGGTCTGGCGGTGCGCGAGGTCAGCGAAGCCTTCAACAAGGGCCGCCATACCACCACGGTGCGCGAAATGTTTGCGCTCAACGAGGGCGGTTTCGTGGTCGATTTGCCCGGCCTTCGCCAGCTTTCGCTGTGGGATACTGAACCTGAAGAGCTGGACGGTTACTTCCCCGAGCTGCGCGACCTGGTGCAGCACTGCCAGTTCAACGACTGCAAGCACCTGGATGAACCCGGTTGCGCGGTTCAGCAGGCCGTGGAAGAGGGCAAGGTTTCGGACGCGCGTTTCGAAAGTTACCTGCGCATGCGTTTTGGAGACAGTCTGCAGTTCGAAGTACCCGAAGAATAAAATTCCGGATGGGGAGAGTGAACCAATGCCGCAACCACTACTAACCTGGGAAAGTCTGACGCTTAAACTGCGCAATCCATTCATTCTCTCCTACGGCACCAGCGACACCCGCCAGGCATTCTGGATCCGCCTGGCAGGAGATGAGGGCTGGGGCGAAGGCACCATCCCGCCCTATTACGGCGTGGACACGGCCGAAATGACCGCTGCCTGGGCCAACGCTGCTCAAAGCGGCCGTCAGCTGCCGGATGACCTGGCGGGCATTCCTGCCTGGGTGGGCAGCGATGGGCCGGCCGTGGCGCGCTGCGCACTGGATCTGGCACTGCATGACCGCCTCGGGCGGCGCAGCTGCCAGCCGCTTTACCGTCTGCTGGGGCTGCCGGTTCCGCGCCTGCTGCCGACCTCATTTACGCTGAGCATCGATACCCCCGAAGCAATGGCCGAAATGGCGCGCAGCCTGAGGCAATTTTCAGTGCTGAAGATGAAACTCGGCAGCGACGACCAGGATATGGCGCGCGTGGCGGCCGTCCGGACGGCTTGCCCGGAGGTGAAGCTGCGCGTAGATGCCAACGCCGGCTGGCAGGAAGACGACGCGCTGCGCTACATGAAGGAATTGGAACGCTTCGACCTTGAAATGGTGGAACAGCCGCTGGAAAAACACGACATTGAAGGCATGGGGCGGGTGCAGGCGCATACCACCCTGCCGGTGGTGGCGGATGAGTCGGTGCAGACGATGGACGATGTGGAACGACTGGGCAAGGCCGGCGTGCGCGGCATCAATATCAAACTGATGAAAACCGGCGGCCTGACCCCGGCACTGGCCATGCTCAGACGCGCCCGCGAGTTGGGCATGCGCATCATGCTGGGCTGCATGGTGGAAACCTCGCTGGGTACAACTGCGATGGCGCACCTGACAGGCCTGGCCGATTGGGTGGATCTGGACGCACCGCTGTTGATTGCCAACGACCCCTTTGACGGGATTCGCTACGGCGAAGGGTCGCTGGTGGAAGTGCCGGAGCGCCCCGGAATTGGCGTGCTGCTGAAAGACTGAACCGAAACCCAAAGTGCTGGAGATGCCATGAAATCGATTGAAGCAATCATTGCCGAGGTGGGTAAACAGTTCGCGGATACGCGGCTGAACGTTTTTGAGCTCCAGGTGGCTGGTTTGAATGAAACACGCCTGGCCCTGCGCGGCCGCGTGCTGGAACGCGCCAATCTGACGCCGCTCAAGGCTGCCCTGGGCGGGTTGGCGGTGGATGACGCCGCCGTGCAGGTGCTGGGCAGCCCAACGCCGGTTTACCGCTGGGTATCCACCAACCTGACCAACCTGCACGCCGGGCCGAGCTGGTTGGCTGAACAATTAAGCCAGCTGCTCTTTGGCTGGAAACTGGAAATACTGGAAGAACGCGGCCGCTGGGCTTTTGTGCGCCAGGAAGACGGCTATCTGGGCTGGGCTTATTTGCCCTATACCAGCCTGGTTGCACCGCCGCGTCCGACTCACGTGGCCGTGGCGCCGGTAAGCGCTGTGATGGCCGAGCCGAGCGCCGATGCCCATGCGGTGACGCGCCTGCTGGGCGGCACGCCGGTGGCGGTGGAAACGCTGGAGGACGATTGGGCGTGGGTGGCCTTGCATCGCAGCGGTTGGGTGCTGGTGGACGAGCTGCGCAAACTGGATGCGCTGCCGCAGACCACGGCCGAACGGCGCAGTCAAATCGCCGCCGATGCACTGGAATATATCGGCGTTCCATACTTGTGGGGCGGCTGCAGCGCCAACGGCATCGACTGTTCAGGGTTTGCGCAGCTGCTGCACCGCCAGATTGGCATCAATCTGCCGCGCGACGCCGACATGCAGTACAACGCCGGAAGCAAGGTGGAAGCACCCTTTCAGGCGGGCGACCTGCTTTTCTTTGGCGAGAGCGGCGATGCCCGCGCCATCACGCACGTGGCGATCAGCCTGGGCGGGTGGAAGGTCATTCATTCCTCGCGCAGCAACAACGGGGTGGCCATCGACGAGGATTTGCGCCAGGTGGCGAGTCTGAAGGACAGCCTGGTGGGCGGCGCGACCTACCTCGAATAAACGTTTTTTCTCTTCATTACAGCGGAGGGCAGGCACTTGTGGGGAGAAGATGGCGAGTCTTAATCCCTCCCCGCCCAAATGCGTCCGCTTATTTAAGAAGTCCGGGCATCAAATCATCGTTCGCCTGAACATCAATCTGGATTTAGGTTGTTTCATGGCAGATTTCCGTTTTCAGTCTCCGGTCGGATCGCGCGTCACCATTGACGAGCGGGAGCGCGATTATTTCTCCGGCACTGGCTATTTATGCCTTCACAGCCATCCAGCCGTGTTGCAGGCAGCCGTGGACTGCCTGAACCGCTTCGGCTTGAGCACGGCCACTTCGCGCGGCGGCTACGGCGAACATGCGGTCTATGATGACTTGAACGATGCCATCAATCAATTCTTTGGCACGGAACGCAATTTATACTTTGCCTCGGGCTACCTGGGGACGGGAATCCTGGCGCAGGGGTTGCGGGAACGGTACGAGCGCGTATTCATCGACGAGGCTGCTCATTTCAGCGTTTTTGAGGCTGCGCGCGCCTCTGGACGGCCACTGCACAGCTATGCCCACCTCCAGCCGGCTGATCTGGCTGCGCAGGTCAGCGCCGAACTCCAACCAGGCGAGCATCCCCTGGTTTTGAGCGACGGCTTGTTTCCGATATCCGGCGAGATCGCGCCGGCCGGTGAATTGCTGGCGGCCATCGAGCCGTACGACGGCCTGCTGGCGCTGGATGATGCCCACGCCGCCGGCGTGCTGGGGCCGCACGGCCGGGGTACGCTGGAGTATTGCCAGGTTGACAGCCCGCGCTGTTATGCCGCCAGGACGCTCAGCAAGGCGTTGGGGGGTTACGGCGGGCTAGTGGGCGGCACGGCGACGCAAATGGATGAATTGGAACGGCTTTCGCACGTCTATACAGCTGCCAGCCCGCCGCCCCTGCCGGTGGCAGCCGCCGCAGCGGCAGCGCTGCGCATAGCCTATGATGAACCCGGACGGCGCGCACGACTGCGGGCCAATATAAAAAGAGCCAGGGCCGGTCTGCGCAGCCTGGCCTGGCCCGATCTGCCCGAGTCGCCATCGCCGATCATTTGCCTGGGCGCCCGTCCCGGCCTAAACCTGGCTAGGATGAAAGACGGACTGTTCGAACGCGGCATTTGCGTGGCGCATGTCACCCGTTATTCCAGCACGCCGCCGGGCGGCGCACTGCGCGTGGCGGTGTTCTCCGAGCACACCAATGAACAAATAGACCGGCTGATCGACGAGGTGGGGAAGGTCTGTTAGGAGGATGTGAAGCGGTAACGGTGAATCGACTCCGCTCGTTCGTGATTGAGCAGTAAATCCGTCACCCTTCCAGCAGCAACCGGCCGAGTTCGCCGAAAACCTTGAAAACCGGCGGCTCTGAAACCACACCCTCCGTCAGCAGGAAGATGCGCTTGCTGCGGGTGTAGCCCCATTCATGCAGCACGCCCTCCATCGAGCCGGACTTGTGATAGAAATCCAGGGTGTCGCGTGGATGTTCCCGCTTTAGCAGTGCCGCATCGGTGTTGGCCAACAGCATGGCCTCCACCCAGGTTTTTTGCGCGTCAGGCAGGTTTTGTACCAATTCGAAACAGTGCACCAGTGCTTCCGGGCTGATGTAATTATCCAATCCGCGTGCGCGGGCCTCGTAATCCATCAATTTGCGCTGCAATTCGGCACCGGGCAGGTTCAGCTCATCGCGGATGACGGATTGCACCCGTGCCAGACCGATGTGCTGGATGATCAGGTTGGCGCACAGATTGTCGCTGGTGGCAATCATCATCAGCAGAATGTCATGATAGGGCAGGCGGCGGGCTCTCATTTGCCAGGCAAAGCCAGCGCCCTGAACCTGCGGTTCGCTGTCCAGGTCGCACAGTTCGCCGCGGTCCACTTTTCCCTGGCGTTCCAGCCAGGCCCAGGCCAACAAAATGGGCACCTTGATGATGGAAGCGGAACGGAAGCGCTGGCAATTGGCAACCTGAACTGGCGGCTGGCCATCCGCCTGATAATGGAAGGCATACTGGCAGCCCAGCTGGTTTAATGTCGTGAGAATTTGGTTATTAATCATGTGATTAATTATAATTTTAATCCGCCGGCAAGGTGATAAAAATCTATAATTGTTTGACACTGTATTTAATTCAGTGTATACTCTGGAATGGCTGCACTTGTACCGGGCTGGCCACTTTTTTTAACTCTATCCCTCCCCAATTTACAAACCCATATCCAGAGGCAGAATTGCATGGCCGAATTGTTGAATGTGCAGGGCCTGGAGACACGATTTAGGACGAGAGAAGGTATCGTCCATGCGGTAAACGGTGTCTCATTTGTTTTGAAAGAAGGCGAAACCCTTGGAATCGTAGGCGAAAGCGGTTGCGGAAAAAGCGTAACCGTCATGTCGATGCTGCGGTTAATCCCGTCCCCGCCTGGAAAAGTTACCGCCGGAAAAGCAATTTACCAGGGCAAAGATCTGCTCGCTATGTCGGACGAAGAAATTCGCCACGTGCGCGGCGCTCAGATCAGCATGGTCTTCCAGGACCCGATGACTTCCTTTAATCCAGTGCTCACCATTGGGCGGCAAGTTTCGGAGCCGCTGGAAGTTCACCTGGGTATGTCGCACAAGCAATCCACCGAACGCGTGGTGGAAATGCTCTCTATGGTTGGAATTCCGAACGCCAAAGACCGTTTGAATGATTATCCGCACCAATTCTCGGGCGGCATGCGCCAGCGCGTGATGATCGCCATGTCGCTCACCTGCAACCCGCAGATCCTGATCGCAGACGAACCCACCACGGCGCTGGATGTGACCATTCAGGCGCAGATCGTGGACCTGGTGAAGCGTCTGCGCGAAGAATTGGGCATGGCCATCATCTGGATCACGCACGACCTTGGCATCATTGCCGGCCTGGCGCACCGCGTGGCGGTCATGTACGGCGGCTACTTTATCGAAGAAGCCCCGGTCAAGGATCTGTACGGTGCACCGATGCATCCGTATACGCTTGGTCTGATTGGCAGCCTGCCGCGCGTGGATGCCAACCGGCACGACCGCCTGATTTCCATCGACGGCCTGCCGCCTGTGTTGTATCAGCCCCCCAAATCTTGTCCGTTTGCTCCGCGCTGCAAGTACCGTATTGAACATTGTCTGACGGAGAATCCACCCCTGACGACGGTTGCACCCAATCATCATGTAGCCTGCTGGGTCGATGTTTCAACCGGGAGAGAGCGGCAATGAGCGAAGTTTTATTGAAAGTCGACAATCTGGTCAAACATTTTCCCATCATGAAGGGCACCATGGTGCGCAAGCAGGTGGCCGCGGTGCGCGCAGTGGATGGGATTTCATTCGATGTCTATCGGGGCGAGACCCTCGGGCTGGTGGGCGAATCGGGCTGCGGCAAGTCGACCGCCGGACGCGCCATTTTGCAATTGCACACCCCCACATCTGGATCGGTATTTTTTGGCAAGGACGACCTGACCAAGATGAAGGGCGAACCCCTGCGGAAGATGCGCCGCAAGATGCAAATGATCTTCCAGGATCCTTATGCCAGCCTGAATCCGCGCATGACTGTCGGGCAGATCATTGGCGAACCGCTCCTGATCCACAACCTGGCGGACGGCAAAGAGGCTGAGGAGCGCGTCGAAGAGTTGTTGAGGCTGGTGGGGCTCAACCCATCCTATGCCAACCGCTATCCGCACGAGTTTTCTGGCGGGCAGCGCCAACGTGTCGGCGTCGCCCGGGCCTTGTCGACCAACCCCGACCTGATCATCTGCGACGAACCGATTTCGGCGCTGGATGTTTCCATTCAGGCGCAGGTGGTCAACCTGCTGGAAGACCTGCAAAAGCAATTCAATCTGACCTATGTCTTTATTGCGCATGACCTTTCCATGGTCCGGCACATCAGCAACCGCGTGGCAGTCATGTACCTGGGCGTGCTGGTGGAACTGGCCACGCGCGATGAACTGTATGACAATGCATTGCACCCTTATACGCAGGCGCTGCTCTCGGCTGTTCCCATTCCCGATCCGCTGGCCGAAGAGAAGCGCCACCGCCGCATCCTGCAGGGCGAAATTCCATCTCCCATCAACCCGCCCTCCGGATGCCGTTTCCGTACGCGCTGTCCGCTGGCAGCCAATATATGCGCCGAATCCCGGCCCGAATTCCGCGAGGTGAATCCAGGTCATTTTGTGGCCTGTTTCATGGTGAAATAACCCCAAGGAGGTGGTGATTCCGTCCGAACAATGCAAGATAATAACTTTTCGCATCCCATTGTCGGTGCAGTCTCACTGCAACCCAATCCATCCGTTTGAAACTTCTTGAAGGAGGAGAATCAGATGCGTTCCAAATTGTTCAAAGTGTTTGTACTGGTAATCGCAGCCAGCATGCTCCTAAGCGCATGCGCCACTGCAACCCAAGCGCCGCCCGCGGTTGTTGAAAAAACCGTGATCGTCGCTGGCACCCCCCAGACCGTGGTCGTCACCGCGACCCCCGGACCGGCAGCTCCTAAACCGGCCGTGTTGCGCGTCAACCTCGGTTCTTATCCCGACGTTGTTGACCCCCAGAAGTCGTCCTTCGTCAACGAAATCGCCCACCTCGAAATGTTCTATGAAGGCCTCACCCGCCTGAATGCGAAACTCGAGACTGTTCCGGGCGCTGCCGAGAAGTGGGAATACAACGCTGACGCAACCGAATTGACCTTCACCATCCGCAAGGACCTGAAGTACTCAGACGGCTCTTTGCTGAATGCCAAGCGCTTCGAATATTCGCTGCTGCGCAACATCGACCCCGCCACCGCTGGCGAATACTCCAGCATCACCGATGAAATCTCCGGTGCACCGGAATGGCGCGGCGCCGACCTGTCAAAGGCAACCGCCGATGAACTGGCTGCCCTCAAGGCTGCTGTCAAGGTTCAGGCCCTGGATTCAACCGGCGCTCCCTGCGCGGATTACGAACAGGCTGACTGCCTCACCCTGAAACTTGGCCTCTCCAAGCCCGCTCCCTACTTCCACACCGTCATGTCCCTGTGGGTCACCTTCCCCGCCAAGGAAGAAAATATTACCGCTGGCGGCGAACAATGGTGGAACTCCTCGAAGTGGCAGATTGGCAATGGCCCCTTCATCCTGAAGTCGCTGGAACCCTTCGTGCGCGGTTACTTCGTACCGAACCCCAATTACTGGGGTGACAAGCCCAGCTACGATCTGGAATATCGCTATATCACCGACAGCGCTGTCTCCTTCGAAGCCTACAAGAACAATGAATTCGATATTGTTCCTCTGGCCGCTGAAGATCTGAAGACTGTCCAGGCGGACGCCGATCTGAGCAAGCAGGCCATGATCTATCCGGGAGCCTGCACCTACAACTTGAACTTCCATCAGCTCAAGGAACCCTTCACCGACAAAGCCGTCCGCGAAGCTTTCTCCTATGCAGTTGACCGCGAAGGCTGGGTGACCGACGTCCTCAAGGGCCTCGGCGCTCCGACCCAAACCTGGATCCCCAAGGGCTTCCCTGGTTACGATGCAGAAGAAACCCGCTTCCCCTACGATCCCGCCAAAGCCAAACAGACCCTGGCTGATGCCGGCTACACCGTTGAAAACGGCGTATTGGTCAAAGATGGCAAGCAGTTCCCGATCACCTTCACCTTCTCTGACACCCCCCGCAACCGCACCCGCTATGACTGGCTTGCCAGCAAGTGGAAGGAAGATTTGGGCATCGCCGTTGCTCTGGATCCTGTAGAAGCAACCACCTACACCGCCCTGACCAAGGACGTCTCCACCGCGCCGCAGACCTTTATTCTCGGCTGGTGCGCTGACTATCCCGATCCTCAGAACTGGCTGTCCGTTTACTGGAAGAGCACCTCAAGCTTCGCAGCCCGCATCGCCTACGTCAACCCGGCCTTTGATGAGCTGGTAAACGCGGCCGATGTCGAGCTCGATCCCGCCAAGCGCGCTGACCTGTATATGCAGGCTCAGAAGGAACTTGTAAGCAGCGTTCCGGGCGTCTTCTTCTGGAACAACGTCAACACTTACCTGGTCAAGCCGTGGGTCAAGGGCATTTCACAAACCCCGCAGGACTCTGGCTTCGCTGGCGAGAAAGCCCCCACCACCATCACCATCGACACCTCCATGATCCCGTAAGCTTTGCTTACTTGATCAAGTAGATGTAGTTTAGACCTTTATGGCCGGTCCTGCAGACCGCAAGGCTACAGGACCGGCCAAGACCCTCAAACCCTGACCCAGGATGATGCAATGGGAAGATACATTTTACGGCGCTTACTGTGGATGATCCCGGTAATTTTAATTGTAGGCGGGCTGACTTTTGTGCTGATGCACAGCGCCCCGGGCGGTCCGTGGGACCGTGATTTGAGCGCGCGCCAGGTCGACCCGACTGTACAGCGCTTGTTGAATGACTATTACGGATTGGACAAACCCCTCTGGCGCCAGTTTATGGCCTACATGATTGGCGACACAAACCAGAAAGGCAAGTTTGTTTGCGGTCTGATCTGTTTGAATATGGGACCGTCCTACCGCCAGCGCGGGTTTACCGTTCAAGACATCCTTTTTAAGCCGCCGACGGAAGGCATGTCCGTCATTGACAGCCGCTTTGGCTACTCGATGCGCCTGGGTTTGCTGTCAGTGCTAATCGCCGTTATCGTTGGCATTCCGGTTGGCATTCTCTCGGCATTGAAACAAAACACCCCCGTGGATTACATCAGCCTGTTTATCGCCACGGTGGGCATCTCGGTGCCAAACTTTGTGATCGGCTTTTTCCTGATCATCATCTTTGGCTCATGGCTGCACCTGATGAAGATTATTCCAAAAGACTGGTCGACGCCGGGCGTGTGGATCATTCCCGCCCTGGTGTTGGGCTTCGGCACACTTTCACGCACGGCGCGCCTGATGCGCGCATCCATGCTGGAAGTGCTGCGGCAGGATTTTGTGCGCACAGCGCGTTCAAAAGGCCTGGCCGAACGTGTGGTCATTTTCCGCCACATGGTCAAAAATGCGCTCATTCCGGTCGTCACCTTCCTGGGACCCTCGCTGGCTGCCCTGGTGACTGGCTCGTTTATTATTGAATCCATGTTCAGCTTCCCCGGCATGGGCCGCGCTTACATCCAGGCCATCAGCAACCGGGATTACTCCATGATTATGGGCACCACAATTTTTTATGCGGTTCTGGTAGCGTTCGCCAATCTGAGTGTGGACCTGGTTTATGTCTTCCTCGACCCGCGCATTCGCCTGACCGAATAGGAGGTTTCGCATGTCGACACCTGCGTCTACGCCAAATCCTGCGCCGATCGCGACGCTTGAAATTACCACGCCCCGGCGCGATCTGCTTTCCGATGCCTGGTATCGCCTGATTCGTAACAAGGCTTCGGTGGTGGGGATGTTCATCATCGTTTTCTTTACCCTGGTTGCCATCTTTGCGCCCATACTTGCCCCGCACAATCCGCTTCAACTCAACAGTGGCAAGGACTATTTGCCGCCCTTCTGGCAAAAAGGCAGCGATCCAAGTTTCCCGATGGGCACCGATACGCTCGGCCGGGATGTGCTCAGCCGCGTCATTTACGGGGCGCGCGTTTCGATGATGGTTGGTTTCATCCCCACCATCATCATCTTGATCATCGGTACAGTCATTGGTTTATATTCGGGCTTCACCGGCGGTATGGTTGATAATGTGCTGATGCGCCTGACCGACGTGATCTACGCCTTCCCGGATTTGCTGTTCTTCATCATCGTCATGATCAGCCTGCGCGATACCGTCGTGGGAAAGCTGCTCGGCGGACTGTTCCTCTTGTTCCTGGCGCTCTCGTTTGTTAACTGGGTGGGGGTGGCCCGGATTGTGCGCGGCCAAGTGCTCTCCTTAAAGGAGAAGGAATTCATCGAGGCGGCGCGCTGCATCGGCGCTTCGAACTCGCGCATCATGTTCCGCCATATCATGCCCAATTCGCTGGGTCCCATCATCATCTGGGCGGCCTTCACCGTGCCGGGCATGATCATCACCGAAGCCGTGCTGGGTTACCTGGGCATTGGTTTACGCCCCACAACCGACCCGAAAAGCGTGTTCATCACCAGTTGGGGCGTCATGATGAACGACGGGCAGACCGCCATCAACTCGCAACCCTGGATTTTGTTGACAACCGCCATCTGCGTTTCGTTGGTTGTGCTGGCCTTCACCTTCCTGGGCGACGGCCTGCGCGATGCGCTGGATCCAAAAATGCAGGGTACGCAGTAAAAATCTTCGACCAATTTTCAAGCTAAACCAACGCCGCCGGATTTTACCCGGCGGCGTTTTCTTTTACCGGGTACCGGTAAGGTATAAATCGAAAGTATAATGGGAGCGGTGCGCACGCTGGAATTGCGCTCCGATTCAATACCCTGGAGAAGCCCGTGAACTCTTTGCACTTCACGCGAAAAATCATGCTCTTAATGGCGCTGGTTGGGGTTGGTCTGGCGCTGGCAGCCTGCCAGCCGACTATCACCGCCGGTACGCCCACCCTGTCGGCAACCGTAGCGCTGCCTACGCCGACGAATACGCCGGAGCCGCCGCGTAGCCTGACCATTTGCCTGGGCCAGGAGCCGCAGACTCTGTATGTCTACGGCAGCACGACCCGCAGTTCGTGGAGCGTGTTGGAAGCTGTCTATGACGGACCGGTGGACACGCGCAACTTCGAAGCGCAGCCCGTGATCCTGGCGAAAATTCCCAGCCTGACCGGCGGAGATGCTGTCTTCCAGCCGGTAACCGTCAAAGCCGGGGACGAGGTTTTGGATGCCAACGGCGACCTGGTGGCGCTGGCGCAGGGCGTGACAGTCTTCCCCAGCGGCTGCCAGGAGATGAGCTGCGCCCTGACCTGGGACGGCCAGAGCGAGCTGCAAATGGACAGCCTGCAAATCACCTTCAAGTTGATGTCCGGCGTCAAGTGGTCGGACGGTCAACCGTTGACCGCACAGGATTCCATCTTCTCCTTTAAAATCGCTTCCGATGCCGCCACGCCTGCCTCCAAGACGCTGATCGACCGTACGGCGAATTATGAGCAGGTGGATGATCTGACCGTGCGCTGGACGGGCAAGCCGGGCTACGTTTCGCACCGGTATGCCGATCACTTCTGGCTGCCGCTGCCGCAGCACCTATGGGGCAGCCAGACTGCCGCGGCTTTGCTGGCCGTCGAAGATGCCAACCGCAAACCGCTGGGATGGGGACCATACGTGATTGAAGAATGGACGGCAGGCGATCACATCCTCTTAAAGAAGAATCCTGATTACTTCAGGGCGGCCGAGGGGCTGCCCAAATTCGAGACCCTGACTTACCGTTTTCTGCCGGCGCAGTCGGATACCAACCTGGCGGCTTTGTTGACCGGCGAGTGCGATGTGATCGACCAATCCACCCTGCTGGAAGACCAGCTTGCGGCAGTGTTGGAATTGCAAAACAGCGGCAAGTTGAAGGCCTATATCGGCCAGGGACCGGAGTGGGAACACCTTGATTTTGGCATCAAGCCGGCCGTTTATGATGACGGCTACCAGCCTGGCAATGAAAGAGCCGATTATTTCGGCGATGTGCGCGTCCGGCAGGCCGTGGCAGCCTGCATTGACCGCGCAAAGCTCAACAGCGAATTGATGCAGGGCCAATCGGCGGTTCCTAACAGCTTCTTTGCGCCCACCCATCCATGGCTGGCCGCCGATCTGACCGCCCCGGCCTATGACCCTGCCAAAGCCGCCAGCCTGCTGGCCGAAGCCGGCTGGGTGGACCAGGATGGCAACCCCGAAACGCCGCTGCAGGCCAACGGGACTGGCGCCGTTCCGGCCGGCACGCCTTTTAGTGTCACCTACCTGACTACGCAGGCCGGTTTGCGCCAACAAATGGCCGAAAAGATTGCCGCCATGTTGAGAGGTTGCGGCATCGAAGTTAAGGTAACCACGCTGACGCCCGAGCAGCTCTACGCTGCCGGACCCGAAGGGGATATATTCGGGCGCAAATTTGACCTGGCGGAGTTTGCCTGGCAGGCCACCAAGGGAACGCCCTGTTATCTGTACACCACCCGCCAGATACCGGGGAGTGCCAACCTGTGGGTGGGAGCCAACATTACCGGTTACAGCGACGCCGAATATGACGCTGCCTGCCGCGCCGCGGAACTGGCAGACCCTGAACAGCCTGAGGCGCTGCAAACCCAGCGCGCCGTCCAGGAAAAATTCCTGAACGACCTGCCTGTGTTGCCGCTTTTATACCGCCTCAAGATTTCGGTTTCGCGGCCGGATTTTTGCGGATTTGACATGGATGTGAGCGCGCGCAGCGAATTCTGGGGGGTTGAATCTTACGGCTACGGGGAATTCTGCGCGCCGTAGATTGCCAGATGTTCCAGGCAGTCAAAATTACCAAGGCCTCTTCTGCCGGAAGATGTCCTTGTGTTTTCATAAACGTCTAATCATTCCAGGGTATGCTAGACTAAGGCTAAGACTATCCCCGTCCATTCTTGACGAATGCCTTTTAATATGATTTAATCTCCAATAGCCGTAATCCTGCGGCTCATCTTCCCGTGGAGAGATTCGATGGCCTAGTCGCGGCCTGAAATCCGCTGAACGGCAGCGCCGATGCCGATTGATCTCAGTGTGCGATTTTCGCACCCACAAGTCCCATATCTAATCTAATGGAGGAGAAGGACATGAAGAAAAGCAAGATGTTGTTTGTGGTGAGCTTTATTTTGCTCGCCAGCATGGTATTGTCTGCTTGTACGCAGGCAGCCACGGCAACCCAGGCTCCTGTTGTTGAGCCTACCAAAGCAGAGGTTGCCACAGCAGCTCCGGTTGTTGAACCGACTGCAGCCCCCACCGAAACCCCGCGCACCACGCGCAAGGGCGGCTGGTTGGATGAGATCGACTACTCGGTTGTTACCGCTGAGTCCGCCATCACGCAATTGAAGGCTGGCGCCATTGATATTTATGCCAATGGTCTGTCCTCAAAGGACCTGCCCGCCATCAAGGAATCCGGCCTGAGCTATTCAACCTCTAGCGGTCTATATTATGACCTGCTCTTCAACCCGGCTGGACCTGAATTCAACGATGGGAGACTGAACCCGTTCTCCGATCGCAAGATTCGCGAAGCCATGAACTGGTTGCTGGACCGCGACTACATCAACCAGGAAATGTTCGCTGGCGGCGCCCTGCCCAAGTTCTTTGCCATTACCACCCAGTTCCCCGATTACGCTGACCTGGCGGATGTTGCCCGCAAGTTGGAATCGAAATACGCTTACAACTTCGACAAGGCAAAAGAAATCATCACCGCCGAAATGGAAGGCCTTGGCGCAACCCTTACGGATGGCAAGTGGCAGTTTAAGGGCAAGCCCGTTACCCTGATCTTTATCATCCGCAATGACTCTGACGGCACCCGTCTTCCGATGGGCGATTACGCATCCGCGCAATTGGAAGCCGTTGGTTTCACTGTCGACCGCCAGTACAAGAAGGGCTCTGAAGCTTCTCCGATCTGGATCGGTTCCGAACCGAAAGACGGCCAGTGGCATGTCTATACCGCTGCCTGGTCCGCCACCGTTCTCGACCGCGATCAGAGCAACATCTTCCAGGAAATGTATCTGGACTCCAGCCAGCAGGGTCTCCCGGCCTTCTTAGAGAATGTGTCGGATCCTGAGTTTAAGAAGCTGGGCGATGACCTGTATTACGCCAAGTTCAAGACGATTCAAGAACGCCATGACATGATGGCCCGCGCCCTCGAGCTCTCGCTCCAGGACTCGCTGCAGGTCTTCCTGATCGACGGCAAGAATTTCACCCCCTACCGCAACGACCTGATCGCCACCGCTGACCTGGCTGCCGGTATTGAAAGCGCAAAGATCTATCCGTTCACCCTGCGCTTCAAGGACAAAGAAGGCGGCACGGTTAAATGGGCAACTCAGGACATGTTCGCTGAACCCTACAACCCCGTTGCCGGCGGCAATTGGACCTTTGATAAGGCCATCATCCAGGCTACCATGACTGGCGACGTGATGTACGATCCCTTCACCGGTCTGGTCTGGCCGCTGCGCCTCGAGAAGGCTGATGTGGTTGCCAAGGAAGGCCTTCCCATCACCAAGACCCTCGACTGGGTAACCCTCGCTTTCCAACCGGAAATCAAGGTCCCTGGCGACGTGTGGGTTGACTGGGATGCCACCAAGCAGACCTTCATCACCGCTGATGAGAAGTTTCCGGATGGTTTGACCGCTTTGATCAAGACCACCATGACCTACCCGGCCGACATGTTCAAGACTGTCAAGTGGCACGACGGCCAACCGCTGTCGATGGCCGACTTTGTCATGGCCATGATCATGACCTTCGACCGCGCCAAACCGGAAAGCGCCATCTACGATGAGCAGGCTGTTCCTTCCTTCACCCCCTTCATCGAAACCTTCAAGGGTATGAAGATCGTCTCGACCGACCCGCTGGTTGTTGATTACTACACCGACAACTACAGTCTGGATGCCGAACTGAACATCCCGGTGATCTGGCCGAGCTACGCCAACAACGTTGAAGAATCCTCATGGGATTTCATCGCCATTGCCAACCAGGCCGAAGCCAACGGCGAACTGGCCTACTCGGTTGACAAAGCCACCGCGGCTAAGATTGAACAGACCAGCTACATCGGCGGCCCCAGCCTCGAAATCCTGGCCAAAACCCTGGATAAGGCCATCGCTGACAAGCTCATCCCCTACGCTCCCACCATGAGCACCTACCTGACCGCCGACGAGGCAGTCGCGCGCTATGAGGCTCTCAAAGCCTGGTACGCCGCGCACAGCCACTTCAAGATCGGCACCGGCCCGTACTACATCGACAAGGCTTATCTGACTGAGAAGAGCACGGTTGTCAAGCACTTTGACGACTATCCTGATCTGGCAGACCGCTGGTCGAATTACGCCGAGCCGCACATCGCCGACGTGACCCTGGACGGCCCCGGCCAGGTGAAGATTGGCGAAGCAGCCACTTACGATGTCTCCGTAACCTACGCTGACGCTCCCTACCCGCAAAAAGAGATCAAGCTTGTCAAGTACTTGCTCTACAATGCCAAGGGCGAAATCGTCACCGTTGGTGAGGCAACCTTTGTGGCCGACGGCCAGTATCAGGTTGTTCTGCCGGCTGATGTCACCGCCAAACTCGAAGCTGGCTCCAACAAGCTCGAGCTTGCAGTTGTTCCGTTCACCGTAAGCCAACCGACGTTCACTTCTATCCAATTCGTCACCGCGCCGTAAGGCTGTAGGTTTGCTCTGAAGATTGACCGGATAGGGGCAAGGACAAAACCTTGCCCCTATCCATCCTAATCGTGAGGACAAAATATGGCAACGATAACCCAGACGGCCGAGGGAGCAAAAAAACGCGCATCAGCCAACTCCACCTTTACCCGGGTGGCGCGTTATACGCTGACCCGACTAGTTATTATGTTTATAACGGTTGTGATCGGCGTTTATCTGACCATTTTGATCGCCAACATGGGCGGCAAGGTGGACGCCATCCAGCGGAACGATATCCGCGAAAGGGTCACTGCCCAGGTGGCGGCGATGGCTGCCAAAACTCAAATGGATCCGGCAGCGCGCAAAGCCATGCAGGACGAGATGATCGCACTGCAGGAAAAGCGCCTTGGGTTGAACACGCCTTTTTTGATCCGCTCCTTTACATTTCTCGGCAATTCCCTGCGGCTTGAGTTTGGCCGGGCGGTGAACATGGTCAGCGACAGCGGATCGCGCCAGGTGCGGCTTATCCTGCTGGAACGCCTGCCTGCCACCCTGCTGCTGATGGGTACCGCGGAACTCTTCCTGTTCTTCATTAGCGTATTTCTGGCGCTGGTGCTGTCGCGCAACTATGGCAGCGTCTGGGACAAAGTGGTCATTGCACTTTCTCCCACCTCTTCTGTTCCGCCGTGGTTTTACGGCATTTTCTTTATCTTGATTTTCGCAGCGATCCTGAAAATTCTGCCCTTTGGCGGGATGGTGGATTCGCCGCCGCCGCCCACCACCGGCGGGTATTTATTAAGTTTGTTGAAACACCTCATTTTGCCCGGGTTCTCCTTGATCATCAGTTCGCTGTTCCTCAGCATTTACAACTGGCGTACGTTTTTCCTGATCTATTCCAGTGAAGATTACGTGGATATGGCCAAGGCTAAAGGCCTGTCATCCCGCGATATCGAACGCCGTTACATTTTGCGCCCCACCTTGCCCACCATCATCACCAATTTTGCCTTGCTGTTGATCACCCTGTGGACAGGCGCCACCATCACCGAAACCGTGTTTCTGTGGCCTGGCCTGGGCCGCACGCTATTCAGCGCCATTGGCCAGTATGAGACCGCGGTGATTGTGGGTTCGACCATTATCTATGCCTACCTGCTGGCGATCACGGTTTTCACCCTTGACTTCGTTTATGCGCTGGTTGATCCGCGTGTCAAAGTGGGCGGGGGAAACTGATTATGAAAAAGATCAAGAACTTTTTCCGCGATATTACCCATTACCCTTCCGCAGTAGCGGGCATGATAATGATCCTACTGCTGGTCGCACTCGCGGTTTATGCGCTGATCAAGATTCCGTATTCCGAAGCGGTCCGCCTGTGGCGCGGCGGTGAAGAAGTCTGGTATCAAAATCCAAAATTTGCGCCTCCGATCTGGTACAACTGGTTTAGCCAGAAGAAACAACCGGTTTCATTCGCGGTCAAGTCGGGTACGGAACCGGGCTTGATGGCCAAGAAGGTGACGGTCGGCGAGCAAAACACATCCTCGATCGAGTTCACTTACAGTTTTGATTTCAATTACGACGCCTTCCCCCAGGAACTGCTGCTTTACTTTACATCGACCTACACGGCTAAACAGCCGTTTGTCTCCATTTATCTGATTACGCCGGACGACCGCAAAGTCCGCATTTCCGATCTGGGCATTGGCGCGCGGCAAACTTTCCGTTTTTCACAAGACGAGAAGTTGCTCAAACGCTTGAAAACCAAGGATGTCATGACCGGGTTGTTCTCGGTCCCCGGCTCCGATCCAGCCCTTCCGCTGAAGGGCACCTATCAATTGCTGGTTCAGGGTGTCACGTTTGAGAAGGATTCCGACATCAACGCGGAATTCGTCATGCACGGCACCGTGGCCGGCTGGGCTGGAACGGACCATCAACGCCGCGATCTCACGGTATCGCTGCTGTGGGGTGCGCCGGTCGCTCTGGCTTTCGGCCTTCTGGCAGCCGTCTTCACAGCAGTGTTGACCATGATTATCGCTGCGGTTGGCACCTGGTACGGCGGTTGGGTGGATGCCCTGATTCAACGCATCACTGAAGTCAACATGGTGCTGCCCTTCCTGGCGATTTTGATCATGGTGGGCACGTTCTACACGCGCAGCATCTGGCTCATTCTGGGCGTGACGGTGGCGTTGAGCATTTTTACCAGCTCCATCAAATCGTACCGCTCCATGTTCATGCAGGTGAAAGAATCAACCTACATTGAAGCTGCCAAGGCTTACGGCGCCAGCAACTCGCGCATCATCTTCCAGTACCTGATCCCGCGCATTATCCCGCTGCTCATCCCGGCGCTGGTCTCATCGGTGCCATCCTACGTCTTCCTGGAAGCCTCCCTGGCCATCCTCGGCTTGGGCGACCCGGTGCTGCCGACCTGGGGAAAAATGATCAACGATGCCGAAACCAACGGCGCCTTGTACAAGGGACTTTACTACTGGATTCTCGAACCGGCCGTCCTGCTAATGTTCACCGGCCTGGGCTTTGCGGCATTGGGCTTCGCGCTTGACCGCATTTTCAACCCGAAACTGAGAGGCCTATAAATCATGGCTGACAAGCAACTTTTACGCATCGAAAACCTGGTCATGTATTTCCGGACCGAACGGGGCGCCGTCAAAGCGGTGGACGGGGTGAATTTTGAACTTGGCCATAACGAAGCCGTCGTCGTCCTGGGAGAATCGGGATGCGGTAAAACCTCTCTGGCAAAAGCCTTGCTGCGTTTGCTGCCGCGAAATATCCAAACCTATACTGGCAAGGTATTTTTAAACGGCAAGGACGTGATGGCGCTGAGCGACGAAGATTTCCGGCGCAACGTGCGCTGGCAGCAGATGTCGATGGTGCCCCAGGCAGCCATGAACTCGCTTAACCCGGTTTTGCGGGTGGGCGACCAGGTGGCCGAGCCGCTTATGGTTCACGGTGGCGTGAGCAAAGAGAAAGCCCTGGAGCAGGCTGCCAAGATGTTTGCGTTGGTAGGCGTGCCGGAAGAATTTCTGCAACGCTATGCTTTTGAGCTTTCCGGCGGCATGCGCCAGCGCACGGCCATTGCCATGTCGCTGGTCACGGCGCCCGATCTGATCATTCTGGATGAACCCACCTCGGCGCTGGATGTGCTGACTCAGGCGAACATTTTTAACGTCCTGAAACGCATCAAGAAAGAGATGGAAACCAGCTACATCCTGATCACGCATGACATTGCCACCTCGAGCGAGCTGGCAAACAAGGTGGCCGTCATGTACGCGGGGCAGATTGTGGAAGTCTGCGATGCCATGCGCTTCTTCCATGAACCGCTGCATCCATACGCTCGCAAGCTGATGGCCAGTGTACCGCGCTTGCACGGCGACAAGGAACCCGATTTTATTGTCGGCCAGCCCCCCAGCCTGCTTTCGCTGCCGACCGGCTGCCGCTTTAAAGACCGCTGCCCGCTGCGTTTCGGCAAGTGCGATGAAGAGCCGCCCGTGGTCAATAAAGAAAACCACCTGGTCAAATGCTGGTTGTACGTTTAGAGGAGAAGTTCCATGACTGATACCATCATTCCTGAGAACGTCAGCACAGCACCTGCCCTTAATGCAGATAAGGCCAAAAGCGATGTGCTGCTTACGGTTGAAGATTTACGGGTCTGGTTTGAACTGCGCCGTTTCGGGTTTGGCCATGCCGGCTATGTGCATGCTGTGGATGGCGTGAACTTTACCCTGAACCATAGTGAAGCGATTGCCATCGTGGGCGAAAGCGGCTGCGGTAAATCCAGCCTGATGCGCACCATTTTGGGGTTGAACAAAATCTCCAAAGGCCGCATCACCTATAACGGTCAAAGCATCGCCGATATGAAAGGCGAAGAACTGCGCAAGTACCGCGCCCAGGTTGGCTACGTTCAACAGGATCCCTACGGTGCGATGGCGCCCTTCATGTCGGTGGAAAAGATTTTGGAAGAGCCGCTGGTGATCAATACCAGCAAGAGCAAGGAAGAACGCCTGAAGCGCATTGAACAGGCCCTGACCGAAGTGAAAGTAACGCCGGTGCAGGATTTTCTGCCCAAGTTCCCGCATATGCTCAGCGGAGGCCAGCAGCAGCGTATGGTCATCGCGCGCGCCATGATCCTGGATCCGAAATTGATGGTGGCGGACGAACCAGTTTCGATGCTGGATGCTTCGGTGCGCGTGGAAATCCTCAAGCTGCTGCGCAGCCTGCAGGAAAAATACAAAGTGGCCGTGATCTACATCACTCACGACCTTTCGACCGTGCGCTATTTCTCGCGCCGCATCTTTGTCATGTATGCCGGCAACCTGGTGGAAAAAGCCAGGACGGATGATTTGCTGAACAATGCTGCGCACCCTTACACCCAGGCACTGCTAACCGGCACCTCGGAACCGGACGCGAATAACGCCAATTCCTACAAGGATGTTCCCCCGGGCGAACCGCCAAACCTGATCAAGCCGCCAACCGGCTGCCGTTTCCACCCGCGCTGCCCCTTTATTATCAAGGGTTTGTGCGACGTGGAAGTGCCGCCCGATTTCGAGATTGAACCAGAGCACACCGCAGCCTGCTGGCTGCATAAGAAGTAGTATGATTCCCGAACGGATCGATCCGCGATTGATGATGGTCGTCGGGGTGCTGTTGATGGTCACCGGCATCGTTTTGCCAGCCTTAATCCTGATCAAAATTCTGGAATCGACTTACTTTCTCAACTTCTTTAGCTATTTCTGCCAGGTCTTGGGCCTGGTGCTGGCGACCCTGGGTCTGGTCACCTACGTGGGCATTCACAAGAAGTAATTAAGTGCCAAAAAAGAAAAAAGACAAGAATGCCCGTTTAATCCAGGCATTCTTGTTGTATTTCTTTAAATAACCATAGCCGGTCGGCGAAACAGGCCGGGCGGTTGAATTCTGCTATAATTTAATCAATAATTAACCGCCCAGGCGGGGGTGTGAATCCAGCCTGGACAGCCAAATGAGCCGAAAGGAACATCATGGCTGGAAAAAACATACTGATCGTAGAAGATTCGCGCGACCTTGGCTGGTTGCTGCAATCTGCGCTGGCAACGGTGAGTGCCGACTTGAAAATCCATGTGGCGACCTCGGCCGAGGAAGCGCTGCAGGCGCTGCCGCGCCGGCGTTATGCCCTGGTTGTGGTGGATGTGCGCCTGCCGGGCCTCGCCGGTTTGGAACTGCTTGCCAACCTTCGGGCACGCCAGAGTGATATGAAAACAATCGTCATAACAGGCGTGCTGGATGCCGGCTACAGCCAGCAGGCTGAAGCGTTGCAGGCGGATGCTTATCTGACCAAACCCTTTGAGATGGACTTATTTCTGGATATGGTAAAACGCCTGTTGGACCTCAAAACAGAATCTCCCGATCGGCAAAGCCCGTCCGAGGGGAACAGGCAGGAATTGCATCTGCCCGGGGTGATTGCGGGTTTGCGGCAGGAATGCACAGCCGAGGCGGTGGTGCTGTTGGATGAAAGCGGCCGGGTGGCGGCGCGCGCTGGAAATGGCCAGGCGGAGGCGCTGGAAACGGAAGGCGGACCAGCCGTTCTGTCGAGCCTGAGCGCGGCAAAAAATGTGTGGCGCCTGGTGGGGCGCGGCACCATGCGCGGGGCGCAAATATTTACCGGAGAAAAAATGGATCTGGTGGTGATGCCGGTGGGTGAGTTCGCCCTGGCGATCCTATTCACGGCCGGGCAAAGCCTGCTTAAACTCGCATCCGCCCTGGAATCCGCCATGGCAAAACGCGACAGCCTGGTGGCTGTTCTGACTCAAATGGGTGCGCCCGTGCAGGTGCTTCCTCCCGTGCTGCCGCCTGAAACGATAAATGCTTTGAATGAAGAAATCGCGTCCACGTCTGAAGCTGCCATTGAAAACGTGCCGGCGGCGGTACCGAACGGCACCGCTGAACACCTGAGCGACCTGCTCAACCATCCGGCCGAGACGCTCCAAAACCAAGCTGTGGAGGATTTCTGGCAGAACGCCAGCAAGAACAGCGGCACCGGGCCGCTAAACCCGGACGCACTCACCTATGACCAGGCCCGCCAGTTGGGATTGGCACCCGAGGAGAGCGGCAATCACGAATCTGGATGATCTGTGAATTCTGTGTTAAAATCAAATCCGCGTTTCTTGGGGCATGGTGCAACGGCAGCACACCAGACTTTGGATCTGTGGATCTTGGTTCGAGTCCAGGTGCCCCAGCCTGATGAATTGGTTTTGTTGGAGGACAGCATTTTTAATCGAAATGGCGCAAACGAGCCTGACGCGGCGATACTTGCAGCGCAAGGCTCGTTTATGCTTTCTGGCCGGGGAGTGATGGAATGAAGGTCTCGAGCGTGATTTTGGCAGCCGGACACGGCACCCGCATGAAATCGGAGCTGCCCAAGATGCTGCATCCGCTGGCCGGGAAACCGTTGGTGATGCATGCACTCTCAATTGCCGCTGCCTTGACGGATGAACCCCCCGTTGTGGTGGTTGGTCACGGCGAGGACTCGGTCCGCAAAGCCGTGGGCAGTGCAGCCCGCTTTGCACTGCAGGAAAAACAACTGGGTACGGCCAACGCCGTGCAGGCCGCCGAGGAATTGCTCGGCCATGAAACTGGCTTGATTCTGGTCACCTACGCCGATATGCCCTTGCTGAAGCAGGAGACCTTGCGCCGACTGGTGAATATTCAGTTGGAGAACCCGGGTCCAATCACAATGTTGAGCGTGGTGCTGGACGAACCGCACGGCTTTGGCCGTGTGGTGCGCGGCGTGGATGGACGTGTGCTGGCGATCGTCGAAGAGGCCGTGGCCAACCCGGCTCAGCTTGCCGTCCGCGAGTTAAACGCCAGCGCTTTTGTTTTTCGCTCTGAATGGCTGTGGCCGGCGCTGCGGCGCGTGCAGGTTTCTCCCAAGGGCGAATATTATCTCACCGACCTGGTGGAGATTGCCGTGGCGGATGGGCTGCAGGTGAGCGCCTATTGCACGCCGGATGCCACCGAAGCGGTGGGCGTCAATACGCGCGTACACCTGGCCGAGGTGGAAACGATTTTACGCAAGCGCATCAATGCCGAATGGATGCTGGCGGGCGTTTCGATGGTGGACCCGGAAACGACCTATATCGAACCGGAGGTCGAACTCAGCCGGGATACGCTGATTTATCCCAACACCTGGCTGCAGGGGAATACCCGGATTGGCGCCAATTGCGTGCTGGGACCGAATACCTGGGTCATTAACAGTCAGATTGGCGCTGGCTGCAGGCTGGCTGCAGCGGTTGTTGAAGACAGCGATGTGACAGAGGGTACCCACCTGGCGCCATTTACGCACCTCAAAGGGGAACATACCAGAAAAACGGAGCGGGATGGACGAAGATAGTTTGATGAGGATTGTGATGGCTGCCGTACTGGCGCTGGATCTGCTGCTGGGGTTGGTGCGAGCCAGCCTGGTGAATGCGCGCCTGCCGCAATTAATGAATCTGGCTGCGCAGGATGACAGCCTGGACAGCGAACGGACCCTGAAATTATTGGAGCGGCCCAGCCTGCGCATGACGCTGCGCTTTTCGGTGGTGCTGGCTCATTTTCTGCTTCTGGGCACCGGATTCTGGCAGCTTTCGCGCCTGGTAGTTCCGCTGCAGGGCTGGCATGTGTTGGTATTTGCGGCTGGTGCGGCACTGCTGATCTCGGTGATCGAGGTTGGCGTGGAAGGATTGGCGCTGCGCAACCCGGAAGCCTGGGCTTTGCGCCTGACCGGGACCGCGCAGGCGGTCGATCTATTCTACCGGCCGGTCGGCGCCATCCTGCTGGCATTCAGCAATTCGCCCAACCAGTTGGAACGCCAGATTGGTGCTGTCACCGACGATGAATTGAAAACCTGGGTGGAAGTCGGGCAGCCGGATGGCAACAGTCTGGAAAAAGGCGAGCGCGAGATGATTTATTCCATCTTCCGCTTTGGCGATACATTGTGCCGCGAGGTGATGGTTCCGCGCATCGAAGTACTGGCGCTGGAAGGCGATACCACCATTCAGGAGGCCACGCGCGCGTTGGTGGCTTCGGGACATTCGCGCATCCCGGTTTATGAAGATAATATCGACAACGTGGTAGGCGTTTTGTACGCCAAGGATCTGCTGCGGCTGCACCTGGAAAGCGGGCAGGAAGAAACCATCCGTCCCTACGTTCGCCCGGCCTATTTTGTACCCGAATCCAAGAAAGTGGATGATCTGCTGGCCGAAATGCAATCCAAACGCGTGCATATTGCCGTGGTGGTGGATGAATACGGCGGGATGGCCGGACTGGTGACCCTGGAAGACATTGTCGAGGAAATCGTCGGTGAAATCCGAGACGAGTATGACCAGGGCGAGGATATTCTCTTCCAGCAGATCAGCCCGGATGAAATGCTGTTTGTGGGCCGCACCGATTTGGACGATCTCAATGATTTATTGGGAACGCGTTTAACCAAGGACCTGGCTGATTCCGTCGGTGGCTATATCTACGGCACCCTTGGGCATGTGCCGGTGGAAGGCGAGCAGGTGAATGTGGAAGGCTGGACGCTGACTGTGGAGCTGGTCAGTGGGCGGCGCATCCGCCGGGTGAGGGCGCGCCGCGAACAGGCTGAAGCGGTTGTGGAAAAGGAAGAACATGACGTTAAACGATGAAACCCGTAAACAGTTGATCGAACTGGCCAACCAGGCGCGCCACTGGTCTTATTCGCCCTATTCGCATTACGCGGTCGGCGCGGCTTTATTGACACATTCCGGCAAAATCTATGACGGCGTGAATATTGAAAATTCTGCCTACCCAACCACCATCTGCGCCGAGCGTGTGGCAATCTTCAAGGCGGTATCGGAAGGCGAACGCGACTTCGATGCCATTGCCGTGGTGACTGCCAACGGCGGTTCGCCGTGCGGTTCGTGCCGCCAGGTGCTGGCCGAATTTGGACTGGATACCATCGTGGTGGTGGCGGACCAGGAGGGCAACGTGACCATGGAGATGACCGTGCGCGAGATGCTCCCGGGCGCCTTCACGCCTGAATCGCTGCAACCTTAAAGGCCATTCTTCATGAGCAATCTGCCTCACTCGCTGCGCGTGGAAGCCGTGGTGCTGCGGCACTCCGACTTTGGCGAGGCAGACCGCATGCTGACCATCTTCACCCGCGAAATCGGCAAACTGCGCGTGGTGGCCAAGGGCGTGCGCCGCATGCGTTCGCGTAAGGCCGGCCACCTTGAACCGTTCACGCGGGTGGCCCTGATGCTGGCGCGCGGGCGTGAGATCTGGATCGTAACGCAGGCCGAGACGCTGGATGCCTACCAGCCGATGCGCGAAGACCTGGAACGGACCGGTTACGCGGCCTACCTGACCGAATTGCTTGACCGCTTCACCTACGAAGAAGGCGAAAATGGCGCGCTCTACCGGCTGTTCGTCGAAGCCCTGGGGCGCGTTTCCACCCTGGAAGATCCCTTCCCGGCCATCCGTTACTACGAAGTTCGGCTGTTGGATGTGCTGGGTTTTCGCCCGCAACTGGTGCATTGCGTGAAATGCGGCAATGAGATCAAAGCCGAGGCGCAGTATTTTTCGGCGCTGCTGGGTGGGGTGGTTTGCCCGCGCTGCGGAATCGATGCAGCCGGCGCCCGCCCGATTTCTCTGCAGGCGCTGAAATACCTGCGCCATTACCAGCGCAGTTCCTTCGCCGAAGCGACGCGCGTACGCCTGCCGGACGCGGTCCGCCCTGAGCTGGAAGGACTGATGCAGTTTTACATGACTTATTTGCTGGAACGCGGCCTGAATTCGCCCGACTTCTTGCGCGAGGTGCGGCGGAAAAACGCCGGCGCTTAGCAGCTATTCCCGCAGCCCCAATGTGGGTATAATTCGACCCATCCCATTTTTTTAATTAGCAATCTTCCGGCTGAATCATCCCGATTATCGTCCCGAAGTCCTGAAGGGAGCCTGTTTTAATGAACCAACCGCTTGATTTTCAATCCATCATCATGACATTGCAGCGTTTCTGGTCGGAGCAAGGCTGCCTGATCTGGCAGCCTTATTACACCCAGGTAGGTGCCGGTACCTATAACCCGGCTACATTTCTGAGCGTGTTGGGGCCGGAACCCTGGAATGTGGCCTACGTGGAGCCTTCGGTGCGCCCGGATGACGGCCGCTACGGTGAAAACCCCAACCGTCTGCAAATGCACACCCAGTTCCAGGTCATTCTCAAACCCGATCCCGGCAATCCGCAGGAGATCTACCTGAAATCGCTCGAGGCTTTGGGAATCGACCCGCGCCAGCACGATATTCGTTTCGTCGAAGATAACTGGGAATCGCCAGCGCTGGGCGCGTGGGGCCTGGGTTGGGAAGTGTGGTTGGACGGGCAGGAAATCACGCAATTTACCTACTTTCAACAGGCCGGCGGCATTCAGGTCAGCCCCAATTCGGTCGAAATTACCTACGGGCTGGAGCGCATCGCCATGGCTATGCAGCGCGTACGACACTTCAAGGATATCCGCTGGTCGGCCGATCGCAATTACGGCGACGTGCACCTGCGCGGCGAATTTGAACACAGCAAGTATTATTTCGAAATTGCCGATGTGGACCGCCTACGCCAGATGTACAGCCTGTATGAAGCCGAAGCGGAAGCCGCACTTAATCAGGGGCTGGTGCTGCCGGCGCATGATTACCTGCTGAAATGCTCGCACACCTTCAACGTGCTGGATACGCGCGGCGCGGTGGGTGTGACCGAACGACAGGCGCTATTTGGGCGCATGCGCGACCTGGCCCGCCGCATCGCCGAGGCTTACGTGGCGCAGCGCGAAGCGATGGAATTCCCCTGGCTGGATGAAGCCAAGAGTGTAAAAGCGGATGTGGATTTACAAAAGACGCTGCGCCTGCCGCCGCGGCCGGCGGAAGCCAGCGATTTCCTGCTGGAGATCGGCATCGAAGAACTGCCTTCTGCCGATCTCGACTCTGCTCTGGCGCAACTGCGCGAGCGCGTGCCGGCCCTGTTATCTGATCTGCGGCTTGAAAACAGCGGGGTGCGCATTTACGGCACGCCGCGCCGGCTGGTGGCTGTGGTGGAAAAGCTGGCTGCAAGCCAGCCCGACCGCACCCTTGTGATCAAAGGTCCGCCGGCCGACCGCGCTTTCGATGCACAGGGCAATCCCACCAAGGCTGGCGAGGGCTTTGCGCGCGGCAAGGGCGTGCGCGTGGAAGACCTGGAAGTGCGAGAAATGGACGGCGGCCGTTATGCGGCAGCCGTGGTGCACGAGGACGGGCGCAGTGCCGGCGAAGTGCTGGCCGAGGCGCTGCCGGGTCTGGTGGCGGCCCTAAAATTTGATAAGCCCATGCGCTGGAATACCAGCGGCGTTTTCTTCTCGCGGCCCATTCGCTGGCTGCTGGCCATTCTGGATGGCGAGACCGTACCGTTTGAATATGCCGGACTGCTTTCGGGCTGCACCACGCGCGGTTTGCGCTTTCACCAACCGGAAAATATCCCCGTGCACGGTAAAGGCGATTATTTCCAGGCGCTTGAAGCCCAGGGCATTCTGCTCGATCCTGAGGAACGCAAGACGGCCATCCAGGTGCAGGTACAGCGGCTGATCGCCCAGACCGGCGGCGATCCGGAAAAGATGGATGAGGAACTGTTGGATGAGGTGACCAACCTGGTGGAAGCCCCCACAGCACTGTTGGGCAGCTTTGAGCGCGAACATCTCAACCTGCCGCCGGAAGTGCTGGTATCGGTGATGAAAAAGCACCAGCGCTATTTCCCGGTTTTCAACGCCAGCGGCAAGCTGCTGCCGCATTTCATCGTGGTCCGAAACGGCGACCGGCAATCCATTGATGTGGTGGCGGACGGCAATGAACAAGTCATCCGCGCTCGTTTTGCCGACGCGGCTTTCTTCATCCGTGAGGATCTGCAGCACAAGCTGGAAGATTTCCGCGCCAGGCTTGCCACATTGACGTTCCAGGTCAAACTGGGTTCAATGTTGGATAAGAGCGGGCGCATCGAACAACTGGTCCGAAACCTGGCGCCGGAGTTGAAACTGGACGAGAAAGAGACCCAGACAGCCCTACGAGCTGCCCAATTGTGCAAAGCCGATCTGGCTTCGCACATGGTGGTTGAAATGACCTCGCTGCAGGGCATCATGGGCAGCCACTACGCGCTCAGTTCGGGCGAGAGCGAAGCCGTTGCCAGGGCGATTTACGAGCATTATCTGCCGCGCTACGGCGGAGACGGCCTGCCGGCAACCAAAGCCGGGCTGGCGGTTGGGTTGGCTGACCGGATCGACTCGCTGGCTGGCTTGTTTGCAGCCGGACTGGCACCCACTGGCACCAAGGATCCCTTCGCGCTCCGCCGCTCCGCCCAAGGGCTGGCACAGGCGTTGATCGGCTGGGACCAGGATTTTGATCTGCGTTCCGCGTTGGCGGCGGCTGTGCAAAATTTGCCGGTGGCAGCCGCGCCGGAAACGCTGGCACAGGTATTGGAATTCATCGCCGGGCGCATGCAAAGTACGCTGCTCGACCAGGGCAACCGCCACGATATCGTGGCAGCCGTATTGGCAGCCCAGAGTTACAACCCGGCGGCTGTTGCGCGCGGCGTGAAAGCACTGACAGCTTGGGCAGCACGCACCGACTGGAACGTCATCCTGCCAGCCTATTCGCGCTGCGTGCGCATAACCCGCGATCAATCCCAAAAGTTCCCGGTGGAACCGGCTGCCTTCGAAGAAAAGGCTGAAGAGCATTTATATGCAGCCTTGACCGAGGCGGAGAGCAAACCGCGCCGGGCTGGATCGGTGGATGATTTCTTTGCCGTACTGCTGCCGCTCATCCCCTTCATCAATTCATTTTTCGACTCGGTTTTGGTGATGGCCGAGGACGCAGACGTGCGCGCCAACCGCCTGGGTATGCTGCAGCGCATCGCCGCGCTGGCCGACGGCGTGGCCGACTTCAGTAAGCTGGAAGGGTTCTAAAACGCTGAGCAAACAGGAAAGTTTCCTGAATAACCTTTTGTGCAGGTGGGTGTCGAAAATATTTGACAAAAATGGTAATTTTATTGCCATTAACTGGTACACCGCTGCTTAGTGGGTTAGAATCCGGGATGAGGTGAGGGCATGACGGCGATTGACGAGATCAAGGCCCGCATTGATATTGTCGACCTGGTGTCCGAGACGGTGAAACTGCGCCACTCGGGGAAAAACTACACCGGGTTCTGCCCGTTTCACACCAATACACGCACGCCGGCCTTTGTGGTCTTCCCGGATTCGGGCACCTGGCGCTGTTTTGGCCAGTGTAACGAAGGCGGCGATATTTTCCGTTTCGTGATGAAGAAGGAAGGTTGGGACTTTCCGGAAACGCTGCGCTTTTTGGCTGAGAAAGCCGGGGTGCAGCTTGAACCGGTCACCCCGCAGCGGCTGGAGGCCGACCAGGTCAATGAGCGCCTGCAAGGGCTGCTCGAAGAAGCCGTTAATTTCTACCGCCACCACCTGCTGCAAACACCTGGCGGAAAACCCGCCCTGGCTTACCTGACCAAACGGGGGCTGACGCAGGAAACCATTGAAAATTTCGGTCTGGGGTACGCGCCGGATGGTTGGGAAGTGGCACAGCAGTACTTCCTTGGCAAAGGCTATTCGACCGAGGAACTGCTTATGTCCGGCATGGCTACCGAACGGCAGGAGCGCAAAGGCGCTTACGACCGTTTCCGCAACCGCATCATGTTTCCCATCCGCGACGCGTTGGGGCACATGGCCGGTTTTGGCGCGCGCATCCTCGACCCCAACGACATTCCCAAGTTCCTGAATTCCCCCCAGACGGCGCTTTTTGACAAGGGCCGCCTGCTCTACGGGCTGGATCAGGCACGCAAGATGGTGCGCAGCCTCGACCAGGTGGTGATTGTCGAAGGCTACCTGGACGTGATCGCTTTACACCAGGCCGGCTTCAGCAACGCGGTTTCGCCCATGGGCACCGCATTGACCGAAGACCAGTTGCGCCTGCTCAAACGCTTTACCCGGCGAATTGTGCTGGCGCTGGATGCCGATGCCGCCGGCGAGAAGGCCACCCTGCGCGGGCTCGAAATTGCCCGCCAGGCGCTCGATCATGCCGATGAAATTGCCTTTGATGCGCGCGGACTGCTGCGCCATGAAGCCCGCCTGCAGGCGGATGTGCGCGTCACCACGCTGCCGCCCGGCATGGACCCCGATGAGGTCGTGCTAAGAGATCCGGATGAATGGCGCAATATTCTTGAAGCCGCCAAACCGATTGTGGCGCACGTGATGGATACGCTGGCTGCCGGACGCGACCTGGAGGACCCCAAGACGAAAAGCGAGGTGGCTGCCCAGGTGATGCCGCTGATCGAGGACGTGCCCAACCTGGTGGAGCGGGATGCCTACCGCCAACGCCTGGCCCGACTGTTGAAAGTGGACGAACGCGCGCTGCAAGGCGCCGTTCCGTCAACGGCAAGCGGTCAACGCCGCAAACCAGCCATCAAGAATGAACGTCCTGGCAAGCGCGGCCCGGCGGCTGCGGCCACTGCCGGCGAAAGAGCCGCCGGCATGGAAGCGCATTGTCTGCGCCTGCTGCTGCGCCAGGTGGACATGATTTATCAGATGGACCGTTTTTTACAGCAAAACGGGTTGGTGCGTTTCTCAGAAGCCGATTTTGAACTCAGCGACCACCAGCAGTTTGCCCGCTTGTTGATCGATTCGCTGGCACAGGATCAGCTGGATCCGCGCCAGTATATGCAGGAAAATGTTCCGGAAGCGCTCGAGGATACCTGGCTGGCATTAACCGCCGAGATGAAACAAGGCGAACCCAAGGCTGAGAAACGTTTTGAGGATCTGCTGCGGACCGTGATGGATTTGCGGCTGCTGCGAATCAAACAAAGCATTCAGCAAATGCGTTTCCTGCAGGAAGACTTGCAAGAACAGGATGAGACTTTCGAGATTAACCCCTATCAGGACCTGATCGGGCAAACCATGCAAGCCCGCAACCGGTTGGAAAAAGCGCTTGCCAAGCCTTTGACCCCTGATTGAAAAGTTGTTTTTCTGATCTATGGTATAAATAAGCCTATGCCCCGGAAGAAGAGTAGCCCCTCCCAGAATCCCGAAGAAACACCGCTAAAGAAAAGCAGCCCTTCAACGCCGCGCACTGCGCGCACGGCGCGCAAGCTGCCCGGCGTACCGCTGCCCAAGTCGGCCAGCGCCAACCTTGTGGACGATGATGCTTTGGCCAAAGAAGAACCGGATGAACCGGCCCTGGTGCAAAGCAGCGAGGAATGGGCTGAACTGGCGATGGACGATCCGTTGGAGATCCTTGAGGATCCTACCATCGCCATGGAATTATCCGAAGACCCGGTGCGCCTGTACCTTAAGGAAATCGGGCAGATCCACCTGCTGGATGCGGATAGCGAATTCCGCCTGGCCGCACGCATCGAGGCAGAACGCTGGATTGTTGCGCTGCAAGGGCGCATCGAGCCAGCGTTGGGAAAGGACGGTCATTACCGCGCTCTTTACCAATCCGCCATGCAGGAATTGGTCTCTTCGTGGGAACGCCTGGAAGAAGATTGCCAGCGTCTGAGCCAGGGCGAAACGCCCGACTTAAGCCTGGTGTTGACCGAAGCCCAGATGCTGCGCCGCCAATGGCAGGCGGAGGAACCTTCCTACCTGCGCAGCTATATGGATAACGGTCTATGGGGCAAGGATCCCATGTGGGACGGCCTGGTACGGCACGCTTTTTCGCTTTTCCTGTGCCTTTACCTGCTACCGGTGGAAACTGCCCAATTGCTGTTGAATGCGCTGCACAATGAACAGCGCATGCCGGATTTGGCCTTCTTTGAAAAGGCCTTGCCCTCCGACAGCCATTTGGAAAATGAATTCGAAACGATCGAGCGCCGTTCCGATGAGGCCAACCAGACCCTGATTCGGGCCAACCTGCGACTGGTGGTGAGCATTGCCAAGCGCTACCTGGGGCGCGGCATTTCCTTCCTCGATTTGATTCAGGAAGGCAATTTGGGTCTGCTGCGCGCGGTTGCCAAGTTCGACCCGACGCGCGGTTTCAAGTTCAGCACCTATGCCACCTGGTGGATCCGCCAGTCGATCAGCCGCTACATCGCCGAACAAGCCCGCACCATTCGCATTCCGGTACACCTTTTTGAGGCAATTACGCGCCTGCTGCGGGTACAGCGCGCTCTGGTACAGCAGTTGGGGCGTGAACCGACACATGAGGAACTGGCGTTGGATGCTGGCTTCCTGGCCGAAGAAGATGTGCAGGCCATTCAGCGCGCCCGCGCCGAGGAAACCGCGCTTGACCCGGAAGTGCAGCGCCGCTGGATGTGGGCGACTGCCAAAGTCCAGCGCATTTTGCAGTCGGCCGAAGAGCCGGTGAGTCTCGAACGTCCGGTGGGCGATGAAGAGAGTAGCCAGTTGGGCGACTTCATTGAGGATAATGATGCCTTGGAGCCGATGGACGCCGCTGCGCGCGAAATGCTGCGCGAGCAGGTGCAAAACGCACTGGGGGCGCTGTCGGAACGGGAACGCCAGGTGCTGGAACTGCGCTTTGGGCTGATTGACGGCAAGGATCACACCCTGGAAGAGGTCAGCCGCTATTTCAATGTGACGCGCGAGCGCATCCGGCAAATTGAGGCCAAAGCACTGCGCAAATTGCGCCACCCCACCCGCAGCCGCCATTTGCGCGAATACTTAAGCTAAAAAACCATCGATTTCACAGGCCGCACCTCCACTTTCTTGGCGTTGCGGCCTTTTTTTATCCGCAACCCGGATAGCCTGTGCTGGCGGGGTGGATGGCCGAGCCGTTGTATAATCGATTTCAACCGAGCATTTTGTGTTGACCTGATGAGAGGGTGATGCTCTCCACTTTACCTTTGCATATCCATTTTTCCTACCTGCTGATCGCCGCGCTGGTGCTTTTCCTGCCCGGCCTGGCCTGGCAGGTGTGGGCGCGTACCGGCAGCCGCGATCCGCTCGAGCGTCTGGCAGATTCGGCTGGCATCAGCATCGCGTTGACCGCGTTGACCGGGCTGGCGGGTTTTTTGCTGCGCCTGCGCTTCAACGGTCTGGGAGTGGTGGGATTGTACGGCGTGTGCCTGTTCATCTGGCTGGCAGGCCTCTTTCGCCCCGGCTATTTGCGGCTGCGGAATTGGCGGATTGGCGCGCTGGGACTGGCGGGCGTGGCGCTACTGCTTGGGGCCGCGGCCTGGCGGTTGTATCAGGCGCGCACACTGCTGCTGCCAGCCTGGGTGGATTCGGTCCATCACGTGCTGGTGGTGAAGCTGATCGAACAGGCCGGCGGCATCCCCCGCAATTTTCTGCCCTATTTCCCCGTCGATTTTACCTACCATTTTGGCTTCCACCTGCTGGCGGCCATCTTTTCCAGCCTGGCTCTGGCGCCGGCTGAGCAGGGCGTGTTGTGGTTTGGGCAGGTGGTAAATGCACTGGTGGCGTTATCGGTTTACCGCCTGGGCAAAGCCGCCTGGCGCGACTGGCGCGCCGCGGGGTTGGCGGCTGTGCTGGTGGCTGTGGTGTTCCAAATGCCGGCGTATTACTTATCCTGGGGGAGGTATACCCTGCTGACCGGGCTGGTTGTGCTGCCGCTGGCCATGGCGGCCGCTCTGGAACGGTCCCGCTCGGAGGGCAATCGAGAACTATCGGCACGTCTGGCGGTGCTGACGGCCGGGGTGGCGCTCTCGCATTTCACCGCGCTGGCGCTGCTGCTGGCATTTTTGATTATTCTCGGGCTGGGATTGGTGCTGCGGCGCGCCTGGCAGCAGCTGCGGATGACGGCGGTCGCCTCGCTTCTGGGCGGCTTGCTGGCATTGCCCTGGCTGTGGCGCTCCTGGACGGCGTTGAGCTACCAGGCCGGGCTGGAGGTCGTCTCGCCCTTAAGCAGCGATCAGAGCGGCTACGGGAAGTACCTGCTCAGTTTGATCGGGCCGGATTACAACTACTGGCTGTACGGACTGGCGCTGGCGGCGTTGGTCTGGCTGGTGGTGCGCGGTCCAGCGCGCGCGTTATCCTTTTGGGCGCTGGGCATGGGGCTGTTGACGCTGCCGTGGGGGCTGCGCATTGCGCCTTTCCGTCCGGATCACATGGCAATATTGATTTTTCTGCCGGCCTCGCTGTTGTTGGGCCAGGCAATCACTCGCCTGGCGGACGGGTTGGCGCGTTGGCAGCCGCCGGAGCGTCTGCGCCTTCTGGGCAGGGGACTTGCGCTGTCTGGCAGATGGGCTTTGCCGCTGGTTGGGCTGGGTTTGCTGGCGTGGGGCTTGTCGCACACGCGCAATGTGACCAATCCGTCCACCGTATTTGTCAACCCGGCCGATATGCAGGCGATTCAATGGATCGAAAGCAACACCCCTTCCGACGCGCGCTTCTTCATCAATTCCACCGGCTGGCAGGGTCAATACCGCGGCGTGGACGGCGGCTACTGGCTGCTGACGCTGACCAACCGCCAGACGGTCACCCTGCCGGCCTTGGCCTGGATGGGCGATAAGGACTATCAGGCGGAGCTAAACCATGCTTCCGGTCTGGCAAGCCAGGCGGCGGGCTGCAATGACTCTTTCTGGCAGGCTGTGGATGAGAACGGATTGGACTACGTTTATGTTAAAGAGGGGATCGGCGCGCTGCAGCCGGATGAACTGGCCAATTGCCCCGGCGTGGTGAATGTTTACCGGCGCGACGGCATTTTTATTTACGCGATTGACCAGTAATCGGGTTGCGAGCCATGTGAAGGGAATTCTCCCGGCTAAATGTACAGTCGATAGTGCCAGAAATCCTAAATCAGTCCTATAATAGTCATTGTCAGCTTTAACGCGCCGATTTTTTTTCGCGCGCGAAAACCTACAACTATGCTCTTATAAGCCTTATATAGCGGCCTTGTGAAAAATTCCACCATTTGATATACTTGCCGTGAAATAAGACAGATTTAGTAGAATTTACATAAAGGGAACCCTATGCTGCAGGCTTACCTACCCCTCCTGATCATCCTGTCGCTGGCAATTTTCGTAGGATTTTTTGTGGTGGCACTCGGACATTTGTTTGGTCCGAAGCGTCCGACGGCGCGCAAGGCAGCACCGTACGAGTCGGGCATGGTGCCTTACGGTCCGGGCACGCGGCGCATTTCGGTGCGCTATTACCTGGTGGCTGTACTCTTCATCCTGTTCGACATTGAAACGGTCTTCTTCCTGCTCTGGGCGGTTGTGCTCCGCGACCTGGGCGTATTCGGGTTGATTGAAATGTTCTTATTTATCGGTACATTGGTGGTGGGGTTTGTGTACGCCTGGAAGAAAGGAGCACTGGAATGGGAATAGAGCAAAAGACCGGCAATATGGGCATCGTGACCACGAAACTGGAAGACCTGGTGAACTGGTCGCGCACGGGCTCGATGTGGCCGATGTTGTTTGGACTGGCCTGCTGCGCCATTGAAATGATGGCTGCCCAGGCTTCGAGCTATGATTTAAGCCGTTTCGGCATGGAACTGAACCGTGCCAGCCCGCGCCAGTCGGATTTGATGATTGTGGCCGGCCGGGTGAGCCGCAAGATGGCTCCCGTGGTGCGCCAGCTTTACGATCAAATGCCGGATCCCAAATGGGTTATCGCGATGGGCGACTGCGCTTCGTGCGGCGGCGTTTTCAACAATTACGCCGTGGTGCAGGGGGTGGATGAAGTGGTGCCGGTGGATGTGTACGTGGCGGGCTGCCCGCCGCGCCCCGAAGGATTGATCCACGGCATTGTCACCCTGCACGAGAAGATCAAAAAAGAAAAACTGAAGGAATGGGCGTGAGTATGGATGAGACTCTGCAAGCTGCTGTTCAGGCCCTGCAGGAACGCTTTGGCGCCCGCCTGGAGGAGTTTCGCGGCGAGGTAACGCTGCTGGTGCCCCCCGAGCATAACCTGGAGGCGGTCCTGGCACTGCGCGATGAATTCCAGTTTGAAATGCTGCTGGATGAAACCGCGGTGGACTATTGGCCGCAAAGCGAGCCGCGCTTTCATGTGGTGGCCCACCTGTATTCCTTTGAACACACCGTGGTGATAGCACTGCGTTTTCCGCTGGACGGTAACGCCCCTTCGCTGCGCACGCTGGTACCGGCGTTCCCTTCGGCCAACTGGAAGGAACGCGAAGTCTGGGACATGTTTGGCATCCGTTTCGACGGCCATCCCGACATGCGCCGCATCCTGATGCCGTTTGAGTGGGAAGGCCACCCGCTCCGTAAGGATTATCCGCTGGGCTATGAAGAAGTCCAGTTCTCGTTCAATGAAGAACAGGTTGACCGCCACAAGCGGTACGCCAAACGCTGAGGAGGAGTTCGATGGCGGATACACGAGCGACGACCATTGATGAGCTTCGCCACCTGGTCTCCGACCGGGCTGTCAGCGGCGAGACCGTATTGCTGAATATGGGTCCGCAGCATCCCAGCACGCACGGCGTTCTGCGGTTGCTGTTGGAACTGGACGGCGAAATTGTGGTCACCTGCATCCCGGATATCGGTTTCCTGCATACCGGGGTGGAAAAAAACATGGAATCCAAGACCTACCAGCAGGCCGAGGTGATGACCGACCGGCTGGATTATCTCAACCCGCTCGGCAACAACCTGACCTACTGCCTGGCCGTGGAAAAACTGACCGAGCTGGATGTGCCGCCGCGGGCGCAGGCACTGCGTGTGATTTTGGCGGAATTGCAGCGCATCACCTCGCACATGGTGTGGATTGGCACCTCCGGGCTGGACCTGGCGGCCATGTCGGTCTTCCTGTACGCGATGCGCGAGCGCGAGATGATCCTGGATATCTTCGAACTGGTGGCCGGACAGCGCATGATGACCACCTACATCCGCCCCGGCGGATTGTGGCGCGATGTGCCGGCCGAGTTTGAGGACGCCGTGCGCAATGTGCTGGAGGTGGTGCCGCGCCGGCTGGATGAATACGAATCACTGTTGACGAACAACACGCTTTTCCTGGAACGCACCCAGGACATCGGTGTAATATCGACCGCGCAATGCTTGGAACTGGGCCTGACCGGTCCGGTGATCCGGGCGACAGGCAAAGCCTACGATCTGCGCAAGGTGCGGCCTTATTCCGGCTACGAACAATACAATTTTGACATCCCCACTGCTGACCAGGGCGATATTTATGCCCGCTACCTGGTGCGGGTGGCTGAAATGCGCCAATCGCTGCGTATTGTCGAGCAGGCGCTTGATAAGCTGCCGGGCGGCCCTGTGCGCAGCAATAACCGCAAATACGTCCCGCCGCCCCGTTCGGAGATCGGCGTCAGCATGGAAGCGTTGATCCATCATTTCAAGCTGTGGACGGAAGGTTTCACCCCGCCGGCCGGGCATGTCTATGCCGCCACCGAGAGCCCGCGCGGCGAACTGGGCGTGTACCTGGAGAGCGATGGCACCCCCAAACCGTTCCGCGTGCACTTCAACACGCCTTCCTTTGCCAACCTGCAGGCTATGCCCGTGCTGACCAAGGGACACTTCGTCGCCGATGTGGTGGGCATCATCGGCAGCATTGACATCGTTCTGGGAGATGCAGACCGGTGAACCAATTACAAAGCAAATATCCGCTCGAAATTCAAGCCATCCTGGCCAAATATCCAGCTGACCGCAAGCGTTCAGCGGTCATGCCGCTGCTTTATCTGGCGCAGCAGGAACCGGGCTACATCACCAAACAGGCCATGCAGGAAATCGGCGAGATCCTGGAGATGCCGGTCACCGATATTGACTCGATTGTCGGTTTTTACACGCTGTACCATGAAGCCCCGGCAGGCCGTTATCACGTCCAGGTCTGCACCGATCTGCCCTGCGCGCTGCGCGGCGCGGATGAGTTCCTGCGGCAATTGTGCGAGAATATCGGCATCAAGGTTGGCGAGACCACGCCGGACGGCAAGGTGACCATCGAAGAAGTCAAGTGCCTGGCTGGCTGCCACCGCGCACCCCTGTTCCAGGTGCAGGGCGGCGATGATATCAGCTACCACGAGAACCAAACGGTTGAGTCGGCGGCGGCATTGATCGAAGAGCTGCGCAACCGCCAGGAGGCTGCATGAGTACACACCTCATTCTGCGCCACCGCGATATTCCCAACCTCGCCAGCCTGGATGTATACCGCGCCAACGGCGGCTTCGACGGTTTCCGCAAAGCCGTGACCGGCATGCAGCCGGTTGACGTGATCAATGAGATCAAGACCAGCGGCTTGCGCGGGCGCGGTGGCGCGGGTTTCCCGGCCGGCGTCAAATGGAGTTTTTTACCCAACACCCTGTGGCCGCATTACGTGGTTGCCAACGCGGATGAATCGGAACCGGGCACCTTTAAAGACCGCGAGATCCTGGAGAGCAATCCCTTCCAGTTCCTGGAGGGGCTGATGATTGCTTCCTACGCGGTGCAGGCGCACGATTCTTACGTCTACCTGCGCGGCGAGTTCTGGCAGATCGCCAAATTCCTCGATGAGAAGATTGCCGAACTGGAACAGGCCGGCCTGCTGGGCGACAAGCTGTTCGGGTCGGAATATGCGCTGCACCTGCACACCCATTTAGGCGCGGGCGCATACATCTGCGGCGAGGAAACAGCCTTGCTGGAATCGGTGGAGGGTTTTCGTGGCCAACCGCGCCTGCGACCGCCCTTCCCGGCCACCTATGGGCTGTTTGGCAAACCTACCGTGATCAACAATGTGGAAACATTGACCAACGTACCCGGAATCCTTTCCCAGGGAGCCGCCTGGTTCCGCGAGCAGGGCACCGAAAAAAGTCCGGGCGTCAAAGTCTTCTCGCTCTCCGGCTGCATCAATAAACCCGGCAACTACGAACTGCCGCTTGGCACCACCTTCCGCGAGCTGATATTCACCCAGGGCGGCGGACTGCCGGAAGGGCGCACCATCAAGGCCATCATGCCGGCCGGCGCATCCTCCAGCCTGATTACCGCGGATGATAAAGCCCTGGACACCCCGATGGATTACGAATCGGTGGCAGCCTTGGGCTCGACGCTCGGATCGGCCTCGGTGATCGTGCTGGATGACAGCGTGAACATGGCTTGGATGGTCAACAAAACGGTGAATTTCTTCAAGCACGAATCGTGCGGCAAGTGCACGCCCTGCCGTGAAGGCACCTACTGGATGAGCCATATTACTGAGCGCATTGTAAAAGGCCAGGGCAGCAAGGATGACATTGATCTGTTGAACACCGTGGCCCGCCAGATGCAGGGCAAATGCCTGTGCGCTCTGGGAGAATTTTCGACCATGGCGGTAGTCACCGGCATCGAGCAATTCCGCGCTGACTTCGAAAAGCTGCAGAGGAGTTAACGGTATGGCAAAGAAGCTGGTCACTCTGCGAATTGATGAACACACCCTGCAGGTCCCCGAGGGCATGCTGGTAGTGGACGCGGCCAAGAAGGTCGACGTCGACATCCCCGTGTTTTGTTACCATCCCAAGATGGACCCCGTTGGCATGTGCCGCATGTGTCTGGTGGAAGTGGGCCGGCCGGTGGTTGACCGCGCCACGGGCGAGGTGGTGAAAGAAGCCGACGGGTCGCCAAAGATTGCTTTTGCACCCAAGCTGGATACCGCCTGCACCACGCCGGCCTCGGAGGGCATGGTGATTCGCACCAACAGCCAGAAGGTCTTGGATGCGCGCAAGGACACGATTGAATTCATCCTGACCTCGCACCCGTTGGACTGCCCGATTTGCGACAAGGGCGGCGAATGCCCGCTGCAAAACCTGACCATGAAACACGGGCCCGGCACCAGCCGCTTTATCTTTGACGAAAAGAAACATCTGGCCAAGCATGTTCCGCTGGGTGAATTGATCTGGTTGGACCGTGAACGCTGCATCCAATGCGGACGCTGCGTGCGCTTCCAGCACGAAGTGGTGGATGACCCGGTGATTGATTTCTTTCACCGCGGGCGCAGCCTCGAAATTATTACCCAGTCGGAACCGGGCTTTGACTCGATTTTCTCCGGCAATACCACCGATATCTGCCCGGTTGGCGCGCTGACCACCTCCGATTTCCGTTTTGGGGCGCGTCCGTGGGAAATGGTCACCTCGGCGTCGCTGTGCTCGCACTGCCCGGTGGGCTGCAACATCACCTTTAATGTGCGCCGCGAAGCCAAAACCGGCGGCAATATGGTGATCAAGCGCGTAATGCCGCGGCAAAACGAAGCGGTCAACGAAATATGGATGTGCGATAAGGGCCGCCTGGGCTATCACTTCACTGAAAGCAAGGAACGCCTGAGCGAGCCGCTGGTTCGCAGGAACGGCGAGTTGGTCCCGGCAAGCTGGGATGAGGCGCTGGACCTGGCCGGGCAGAAACTGCGCGAGGCTGGCGGCCAGGTGGCCGTGCTGGCTGGCGGACGCCTTTCCAATGAAGATCTGTTCAACCTGCGCAAGCTGGCGGAAGCTGCCGACGGCGAGGCGCTGTTGGACAGCTACATGGGCGGCGGCGACGTGGCTGCCCTGGTTGGCGCTGGCATCGGCACCAATTTCAGCGACCTGGGCAAGGGCAGCGCCATCCTGGTGGCGGCCAGCGATTTGCACCAGGAAGCGCCGGTGTGGTGGCTGCGCATCAAACAGGCAGCCCAACGCGGCGCGACCCTGATTGTGATGAACCCGAATGAGACCCGCCTGGATGAGTATGCTGCCTTTAAAATTCGCTACAACCCCGGCGAACTGCTGCTGAGTTTTGGCGGTTTCCTGGCCAGCGAGGCCGGCAAAGCTTTCGCCGAAGCCGAAAATGCGCTGGTGTTCTACGGCAGCCATGGGCTGGGTTTGCAGCAGTCGACCTACCTGGCCAGGGCGGCGGCTGATTTGCTGGTGAAGACCGGCCATTTTGGCAAACCCAACAACGGGTTGGTGCCGGTCTGGCCGAAGGCCAACAGCCAGGGTGCCTGGGAGTTGGGTTTTCGCCCGGCGTTGGATCTGGCGGCGAAACTGCGCCAGGCCAAAGTTGCCTGCATCGCGGCATCTGACCCGGCTGGCGACGACCCTGCGCTGGCGGCTGCTTTGGACGAGGCCGGATTCATCATCGTTCAGGAATTATTCTTGAGCGAGACGGCCATGCGTGCGGATGTGGTTTTCCCGGCCGCGGCCTACACCGAACGCGAGGGTACCTTCACCAGCGGCGAGCGGCGGGTGCAGCGTTACTACCCGGCCGCCAACCCGCGCGGCAGCGTGCGCCCCGATTTTGCCATCGCGGCACAGCTGGCCAGGCGTTTGGGCGTTGAATTGCCCGATACGGCCGCGGCGCTGGTATTGGACCAGATCGCCAGGGAAGTGCCCGCATTTGCCGGCCTGACCTATCAAAAACTGGCTGAAGTGCAGGAGCAGTGGCCCATCATTGGGCGCAAGGATGTCTATTACGGCGGTACGGGCTACGAAAACAAGCAGGGGCTTGGCGTGCAATTGCCCAGCGCAGCCGAACGCGGTGAAGCCGTGGTGCTGCCCGATGCGGCCAACCCGGTCCTGCCGGCGGTGGCTGCCGGATCGCTGTTGGTGATCCCGGCGGCGCGCCTGTACGACCTGGGGGCAACGCTGCGGCCCACCGCGCTGCTGGACGGCCGCGCAGCCCGGGCTGAACTGGGTTTGAACCCCGAGACCGCGGCGCAATTCGGTTTGCAGAACGGCGACGAAGCCGCGCTGCAAGGCGATGGCTGGGATGCCAGGGTGCTGGTGGCAGTTAATCCGCGCCTGCCGGTTGGCTTCGGACTCGTGCCGCGCAGTACCGGCGTGCCGGTCTCCGGCCCGACCGCCGTCAAAGTTGTACCCGTGCAAGTCGAACTGAAGGCCTGAAACGAGGGATGCGCATGGATGCTGGCATGATTTGGGAATGGATCTTAAAGTCGCTGTTCCTCATTTTGTTTATGACGGGCGGGTTCGCCTACGTGACCCTGCTGGAACGGCGCCTGCTGGCGCGCATGCAGGTGCGCATTGGGCCTAACCGGACGGGTAAGTTCGGCCTGCTGCAACCGATCGCGGACGCGGTCAAGTTGATCTTCAAAGAAGAATTAATTCCGGCCGGCGCCGACAAACTGATGTTCATCCTGGCTCCGGTCATCACGGTGATCCCGGCGCTGATCATCACCGCCGTGATCCCGTGGGGCACCTCGATCAGACTGTTCGGGCGGGAGATCTCGCTTTGGATTGCCAACGTCAACATCGGCGTCATTTACATCATGGCGGTCACATCGATCTCGGTTTACGGCATTACGCTGGCAGGCTGGTCCTCCAACAATAAATACGCCATGTTTGGCAGCCTGCGCTCGACCGCGCAGATGATCAGCTACGAGCTGGCGCTGGGCCTCTCGCTGGTGGGTCCAATCCTGCTGGCGGGATCGATGAATGTGCTGGATATCGTCGCAGCGCAGAAAACCCTGCCCTTCATCGCGCTGCAACCGGCCGGTTTCATCGTTTATTTCCTGGCGTCGCTGGCGGAAATCAACCGCGCGCCTTTCGACATGCCCGAAGCCGAGCAGGAATTGACCGCCGGCTACCATACCGAATACTCAAGCATGAAATTCGCGCTGTTTTTCATGGCGGAATACATCAAGATGATCGCGGTGGGGATGATCGGCTCGACTCTCTTCCTGGGCGGTTTTCAGGGTCCCTTCGTCGACCAGCTGCCCTGGCTGGGTCCGGTCTACCTGTTCGGCAAGGTCTTCATCTGGATGTTTATCGTCATCTGGATCCGGGCGACGCTTCCGCGCATTCGCTACGATAAACTGATGGCGTTGGGCTGGAAAGTCATGTACCCGGTTGCGCTGCTCAACGTGGTCGTCACCGGCGTGATGGTGGTGTTGACGGGCAAGCGCTGATTAGCGGTGCAGTAAAGGAGTAAGCCATGTTCCGGGGATTAATCACAACACTCAAATCGATGTTAGAAAAACCGGTCACCATCCAGTATCCGGAGGAGAAACGGCCGGTGCGGACCCGTTTTCGCGGGCGGCATGTGTTGAAACGCTACGATAACGGGCTGGAGAAATGCATTGGCTGCGCCCTATGTGCCGCGGCCTGTCCGGCGGATGCAATCTTTGTCGAGGCGGCTGAAAACACAGATGAAAAACGCTTTTCGCCAGGTGAACGCTATGCCAGCACCTATGAGATCAACATGCTGCGCTGCATTTTCTGCGGTTTCTGCGAGGATGCCTGCCCGACCGAGGCGATCATCCTGGGCGACAGCTACGAATTGACCTTTACCGAACGCACCGGTTCGATATATACCAAGGAAATGCTGCTGGAGCCGGTCAATGAAGGGGTCAAACCGACCCCGCAAGTTACCCCGGCTGGCATGTTTACACGCTCGGTGCCTGAGATGAAAGATCCAACGGATTAGGGAGGGAAACACATGCCACCTGTGGGTGTGATGATTTTGTACGGAATTCTGGGGCTGGTGTCGGTCGGCTCGGCGGTGGGGTTGCTGGCAAGCCGCAGCGCGATCTATTCAGCCCTGTTCCTGGTGTTGAACTTCCTGACCGTGGCGCTGCTTTACCTGCTGCTGGGTGCGCCGTTCATTGCCCTGGCACAGATTACGGTCTATGCCGGCGCCATCATGGTGCTGTTCCTGTTTGTCATCATGATGCTGGGTGCCGAAAAGCTCGGACCCTCCTCGCTGCGCATCCGCAGCCTGCGCGGGCTCGCGGTGGTGCTGGGGTTGGTGTTCGCGGTTGAGGTTGGGCTGTTTTTGGTGGTGCGCGGCGGCACGGCAGCCATTCCGCCGGAGCCAACCCTCACTTTTGGCGACCCCAGGGCAGTGGGTCTCATGCTCTTCAACCAATATGCCCTGCCGTTCGAGGTCACGTCCACGCTATTACTGGCCGCCATGGTCGGCGCCATCGTGCTGACCCGCGGCGATTTGAAGGAACGCCAGGCGCGTCAGGCGCGCCGGCTGGCGGGGAAAGAATGATGAAAAACTCCGGCAAGGTGGAGGTTTGACATGCCAATGACGTATTACTTGATCCTTTCCGGCATCCTGTTTACCCTGGGCATCATGGGGGTCATCCTGCGGCGCAATGCCATTATTGTGTTCATGTCGCTGGAATTGATGTTTAACGCCGCCAATATTCTTTTTGTGGCTTACGCTGCCTACTATCAGGCCCTCAGCGGGCAGATGTTTGTGTTCTTCGTCATGGTGGTGGCGGCCGCCGAGGTGGCCGTGGGGCTGGCGTTGATCGTGACCATTTTCCGCAGCCGCAACAGTATCAACGTGGACGAACTAAGCAGCCTGAAGGGCTGATCAGCGGTCCCTCAAGGAGAGTGGCATGCAACTGGAAACAGCAGTGATGGACCCGATTTTTGCCCTGGCACCCTGGGTGGTTTTCCTGCCGGTGATTGGCATTTTGTTGAATCTGTTGGTAGGGAAGCGGCTGGGAGAAAAAGGCATCGGCGCGATTGCCAGCCTGGCATCCGGCGGGGCATTTGCCGTGGCGGTGGCCCTGGCGCTGGCGCTTGGCCGCCAGCCCGAAGGTGCAACCGTGCCGTTGTTGAACTGGTTCACGGTCGGCGATTTGAGCGTGAAGTGGGCCTTCCGGGTCGATACGCTGGCGGTGACGATGATGCTGGTCGTTTCCGGCGTGGGTACGCTCATCCACATCTATTCGATCGGCTACATGCACAGCGATGTGCGCCACAATGGTGACCCGCAGCGCTTCCGCCGCTTCTTTGTTTACCTCAACCTGTTCATCGCCATGATGATGATTCTGGTGAGCGCCGATAACTACCTGATGCTCTTTGTGGGGTGGGAAGGCGTGGGGTTGTGCTCTTATTTATTGATCGGCTTCTGGTTTGAAAAGGGCAAGGACGGCATTGGCAACGCGCAGGCTGCCAAGAAGGCTTTCGTGGTCAACCGCATCGGCGATTTCGGCCTGCTGCTGGCGCTTTTCTTCCTGTTTTGGAACTTCCACAGTTTTGATTTTGCCGTCATTTTTGCCCAGGCGCCGCAGGTAGCCGCGGCTGCCCCGTGGGTGGTGATGGCCATCACGCTATTCATGCTGGTAGGCGTGACCGGCAAGTCGGCGCAGATCCCGCTGTATGTGTGGCTACCGGATGCCATGGCCGGCCCGACGCCGGTTTCGGCGCTGATCCATGCCGCGACCATGGTGACGGCGGGCGTCTACCTGGTGGCGCGATCGCAGGCTTTGTTCACATTGGTGCCTGCGGCTCAAACGGCCGTCACCTGGGTGGGCACGGCCACGGCGCTCTTTGCCGCGACGATCGCATTGGGGCAGTACGACATCAAGAAGGTACTGGCCTATTCGACCATCAGCCAACTGGGCTTCATGGTAGCAGCAGTCGGCATGGGTGCCACCGTGGCCGGCATGTTCCACCTGGTGACGCATGCCTTCTTCAAGGCGTTGCTCTTTCTCTCAGCCGGATCGGTCATCCTGGGCATGGAGCACGGCGATGAACACGCCGGCGGTCACGGCGCCAGCAATCTGGATCCGCAGGATATGCGCAACATGGGCGGGCTGCGCAAGCGCATGCCGGTCACTTTCTGGGTTTACCTGATTGGCGCGTTGGCATTGGCTGGCATAGCTCCGCTGGCAGGTTTCTTCTCGAAGGATGAAATTCTGGCAGCCACCAGCCAGCAATCCCCGGCAGTCTTCGCCGTTCTATTGATTTCAGCTTTCTTCACGGCATTCTACATGGGGCGGCAGGTTTTGATGGTCTTCTTTGGCAGCCCGCGCAGCAATGCCGCCGGGCATGCCAGTGAAAGTCCCGCACTGGTGACTGTACCCCTGATGGTGCTGGCGCTGCTCTCAGTGGCAGGCGGCGCGCTTAACCTGCCCGGCAGCTACAAATTGGAAACCTGGCTGGAGCACAGCCTGGCGGGGGTGCACGCCGGCGAGTTTCTGCTGCCGGTGGCCGCCGGATCGCTGGCCGTGGCACTGACAGGTCTTTTGATCGCCTGGTTGATTTACGGACGCAAGCCGCAAAGCGATGCCAAAACGCCTGATCCGTTGGCCCGCCCGCTGGGAGCGGTTTACCGCGGCATGGAGAGCAAGTGGAAAGTGGACGAGCTTTACCACCTGATGATCGTGCAGCCTTTTCAGGGCCTGGCGGATTTTCTGGCAGGCACGGTCGATCAGGGCGTGATCGATGGATTGGTGAACGGCGTGGCCGGCCTGCTGGCTTCGATGTCGCAGCTTGTGCGAAAACTGCAAACCGGTTACGTGCGCACCTACGCGCTGGCCGTTCTGGTTGGCGTGGTGGCCGTGCTGGCTTATCTGGCCACAGTGACAGCCCGTTGAGCCCGACTGAGAACGATCTATTCGTCAAGGACAGGTTATGAACTTAGGCAATCCCCTCATCCTGGTGACATTTCTCCCGCTGGTCGGGTTCTTCATCATTCTCTTGCTGAAACCGGAACAGAAAAACGCCATCCGGACGGTGGCGCTGGTGACTGCCCTGGCGGTCTTCGGCGCGGCGTTGTGGATTTTGGCGCAGTTCCAACCGCAGAATGGTGCTTTGCAACTGGTCATCAAGCAGCCCTGGCTGGCCGTGGGCGGTTCGACCGTGAATTTCTTCATGGGCGTGGACGGCATCAGCATCCTGATGGTGCTGCTGACCGGCCTGCTGACCCCGATTGCCATTCTGTCCACCTGGTCGGCGGTGCAGGACCGGGTGAAGGGCTTCATGCTCTTCTTCCTGCTGTTGGAAGTGGGCATGATGGGCGTCTTTTTGGCGCAGGACCTGGTTTTGTTCTACATTTTCTGGGAATTCACCCTGGTGCCGATGTACTTCCTGATCGGTGTGTGGGGCGGCGAGCGGCGCATTTACGCGGCGGTCAAGTTCTTCCTCTTCACCATGGCCGGTTCGGTGCTGATGCTGCTGGGAATCATCTTCCTGGCGGGGCAGGCGCATACCTTTGCCATGGATGAACTCATCAACAGCCGCGAGCTGTTTGCTGGCGCGCAAATCCTGCTCTTCCTGGCATTCGGCCTGGCCTTTGCCATCAAAGTGCCCATGTTCCCGCTGCACACCTGGCTGCCGGACGCACACGTCGAAGCGCCGACGGCCGGCTCGGTCATCCTGGCAGGTGTGCTGCTGAAAATGGGCACTTACGGTTTCCTGCGTTTCAATCTGCCGCTCTTCCCCGATGCCACCCGCCAGCTTGCCCCGTGGATCGCCGGACTGGCGGTGGCGGGCATTCTCTACGGCGCTGCAGTATCGTACATGCAGAAGGACGTCAAAAAACTGGTGGCTTATTCGTCCGTCAGCCACCTGGGATTTGTCATGCTGGGCATCGCTGCGCTTAACGCGCAGGGCCTGAGCGGCGCCATTTTGCAAATGGTCAACCACGGCCTTAGCACGGGGGCGCTGTTCCTCTTTGTGGGCATGCTGTACGAACGCCGCCACACGCGCGAGATGGAAGCCTTTGGCGGCATTTGGAAGGTAATGCCGGTGTTGGGTGCGCTGGCGCTCATCATTACGCTCTCGTCGATGGGTTTGCCCGGCCTGAACGGTTTTGTGGGCGAATTTACCATCCTGGTTGGCGCGTTTGGTTCCAAGGCACTGGGCAGTCCCTGGTTCGCCGGGGCGGCGACGGTCGGCGTCATCCTGGCGGCGGTTTACCTGCTGCACATGTTCGAAAAAGTCTTCCTGGGTCCGGTCAAACACGCCGAAAACCTGGCATTGAAAGACCTCAACCTGCGCGAGATCATGACTTTGTTGCCCTTGTTGGTGTTGATCGTCTGGATCGGCCTGTACCCGCAGCCGTTCTTCAACCTGATCAACCCGGCGGTGGAAAAGCTGGTAACCCTGGTGGCGCTGCCTTAAGGGAGGAAATGAATGAATCTGAGCTTGAATGATCTTTACACAATTCTCCCGGTGCTGTTCGTGGCAGGTTGGGCCGTGCTGCTGCTGCTGGCAGATATTTTTATTCCAGATACGCGCAAAGGTTGGACGGCGTTGCTGGCTGTTCTGGGTTTGGGGGCTGCGCTGGGATTGACCCTGGCAATGAACGGACGCAGCGAGTTGGCCTTCCACGGCATGGCCGTGCTGGATGGCTTCGCGGTGTTCCTGGATGTGATCATCCTTGCAGCGGGCATGGCCGGCATCGCCCTGGCTTATGATTACCTCAAACGCATGAAAATCGAACACGGCGAGTATTACGTGCTGCTGCTCTTCTCGATCAGCGGCATGCTGCTGATGGCGCAGGCCTATGATTTGATCATTGTCTTTCTGGCGCTGGAATTGCTCTCGATTCCGCTGTACGTGTTGGCCGGGTTTGCCCGCCCGCGCGCCGAATCGGAAGAGTCGGCGCTCAAATACTTTCTGCTGGGTTCTTTTGCCTCCGGCTTCGTCCTCTACGGGGTGGCTTTGATCTTCGCCGCCACGGCCCACACCGACCTGATCGGCATCCGGGCCGCCCTGACGGATGGTACGGCAGTCAATATGCCGCTGTTCTTCATGGGCGCGGGCATGTCGCTGGTTGGTTTTGGCTTCAAGGTGGCGGCCGCGCCATTCCATATGTGGACGCCGGATGTCTACCAGGGCGCGCCGACCCCGGTGACCGGGTTCATGGCGGTGGCGGTCAAGGCGGCCGGTTTTGCCGCGTTGATGCGCGTCTTCCTCACCATCTTCCCCAGCCTTTCAGCCCAGATTACGCCCATTTTGTGGGGATTATCGGCGCTGACCATGCTGGTGGGCAACCTGCTGGCGATCGTGCAGACCAACGTCAAACGGCTGCTGGCTTATTCCAGCATCGCCAACGCCGGCTACCTGCTGATGGCTTTTGTGCCCTACGGACAGGGCGAGATGGCCGGCAACTCGCTGGCGTCCATGCTGTTCTACCTGGTGGCTTACGGCTTGACCAGCTTTGGCGCCTGGGCGGTGGTTTCGGCGTTGGAACAGGCGGAGGGCGGCGGCCTGGAATTGAAGGATTACGCGGGCGTGGGGAAGAAATATCCCTGGCTGGCGGTGTGTATGCTGGTATTTATGCTTTCATTTGCCGGCGTTCCGCTGACGCTGGGCTTCTGGGGAAAATTCTACCTGTTCACCACCGCGGTGCAGGCCGGCTACATCAGCCTGGCTTTGATCGGTTTGTTGACGTCGCTGCTCTCGGCTTATTACTACCTGCGCGTGGTGGTGATCATGTTCATGCGGCCGGGCGAACCGACCGTGCGGCGCGACGCAGCCCTTTCGCTGGTGACGGTGGTTTCGGCGGTGGCTGTGGTGGGACTGGCCTGCGTGCCCAATTCGCTGCTCGAACTGGCCAGGCAGGCTTTGATGCGGATTCTGTAATCTAATTATTCCAGGAATGTAGTGTTTTGGGATATTTTTTGTAGTGGCGGGTCGCGACCCGCCACTACAGGTTTATTGGGGGTGTGGTAAAATAGCCCTGTTCCGCCCTCGTAGCTCAATTGGACAGAGTGATGGACTTCGAATCCAGAGGTTGAGAGTTCAAATCTCTCCGGGGGCGCCAAAGTAACTGCCCAGAGGTTGAGCGTTTCCTGGCAAAAGCCAGGACAGGCAAATCTCTCCGGGGGCGCCAAAGTTACTGCCCAGAGGTTGAGCGTTTCCTGGCAAAAGCCAGGACAGGCAAATCTCTCCGGGGCGTCAAAGTAATTGCCGAGGGTACGATGCGCGTAATCCAGGTTTTCCCCATCCTTTGCCTCCTCGTTCTTGTAGGCTGTATCGCAACCCCTCCTTCTGTTCAAAGGGATCCTTTTGACAGGACCCGTCCAGCGGATTGTATGCCGCTGCCGCCAACCCCTACCCTTGATCCTCGTCCCCCCACAGCAACCCCAAATCCGACGACACAGCATACCTTTCCTTCATCAGTTCCGATTACCCTCACCCCTTACCCAACACCTGACTACATTGACCTAAGTCCTGAGTTACCATACGAAGATAAGATGGTTGCTCGTGTATACCGATGCAATGGCACTTGGGACGAATACTTACTTGATCCGGCAGTTTTTCCAACCGCCATACCGCTCTCTTATGGAGATATTATCTACTCCTCTTTTCCTCCTGCATCTCTGATGGGCCATCAACCTCCCGAACCTATGACTCCTACTGCTTCTCTAAGGTAGCTACTTGGGTTAATTTATGTAGCGGCGGGTCGCGACCCGCCGCTACACGTTTATTATGGGTTTTGTAAAAATGAGATGTTTCGCCCTCGTAGCTCTATTGGACCAAGGGATGGACTTCGAATCCTGAGGTTGATCGTTTCCTAGCCTTATGCGAGGACAGGTAAATCTCTTCGGAGACCCCGGTAATGAAACCCTAATCCACGGTCAGGGTTTTGCTCAAATTACGCGGGAAATCCGGATCGTATCCCCTTGCGACGGCCATGTAGTACGACAGCAGTTGCAGCGGGATGACGGACAGCAGCGAGGCGAAGGCCGGGTTGGAGCGCGGGATGGTAATGACCGTACTGGCATTTGCGTCCAGCCGCCTGTCCGACTCGCCAATGGCAATCGCCCGCCCGCCGCGGCAGGTGACTTCATTGATGCCGCTCACGATCAGCGGCACATCCTCCGGCCCGGCCACGAAGAGAATGGGGAAATCCCTGGTGACCGCCGAGAGCGGCCCATGTTTGAATTCGGTCGATAACATGCCTTCACAGTGGGCGTAGGTGATCTCTTTGAGTTTAAGCGCGCCTTCCAGCGCCATGGCGTAGGTCGCGCCGTACCCCAGGCAGTAAAAGTCATTCCAGTCATTAACGGAAGGAACGAGTGCCTTCACCTGCGGGTCGGTTAGGACGATCGTCTCGGCCATCAATTCAGGCAGCCGGTCGAGTTGTGCGAAGTCGCCGCCGCCGAGGCGGGTGGCCAGGTAGAGAAAGGTGATGACCTGGTTGGTAAAGGTCTTGGTGGCCGGCACGCTGATTTCGTAGCCGCAGCCCAACGGCAGCCAGGCAGCAGTGGCCCGCGAAAGGGTGGAGCCGATGACATTCGCCAGGCCAAAACAGGTCATGCCGGCAGCCTGCGCTCCTTCCAGCGCGGTGAGGACGTCCTTGGTTTCGCCCGACTGGCTGACAAAAATGCCGACATCTTCGGGACCAATGGTTGGCAGATATTGCGGGATGAACTGGGTGGCCAGCACGGGAATGACGGCTTTTTTGGCCAATTGTGCAAAATACACGGCTCCAGCCAGGCAGGCGTGGTAGCTTGTCCCGCAGCCGACCAGGTAAACATGCCGGGCAGATTCGATTTTTGCGAGAATGGATTGGATATCCGCGTTGTTATTCAGCAGATGCAGGACCTCGCGGGCCACATCGGGCTGCTCGTGGATTTCCTTCAGCATAAAATGCGCAAAGCCGCCTTTTTGAACGGCGCTCATTTCCTCGGTGACGGTTTCCGGTTCGCGCTCGATCAGACTGCCGTCTTTGACCGCATGCAGCTCCACCTTATCCGGCCAGAGCGTGATGATCTCGCCGTCGTTCAGGCGAATCACTTCTCTAGTGAGCGGCAGGATGGAGGGCAAGTCGGATGACACACAGGTGAAGCCGTCGCCCAGCCCGACCACCAGGCCGGAACCTTTCTTGATGGCGTAGAGCTTGTCATCATTGATGCGGCCAATCACGAAGGCATAATCGCCTTGCAGGTCGCCGTAGGCCAGCCGGATGGCTTCGATGAAGTCTTTTCCCTGATTGATATATCGTTCCACGGCATGTACGCACGATTCGCCGTCATTTTGCGAGCGGACCGTCATGCCTTCGGCCATGAACTGCTGGCGCAGTTCGACATTGTTGACCACGTTACCGTTGTGCGCCCCGACGATATCGCCATCCGAATCAAGATGCGGTTGGGAGTTGACCTGGGAAGGTTCGCCAAAGGTAGCCCAGCGCAATTGCGTGATGCCGCGCTGTCCGGTCATTTCGGCGAAATTGTATTTGCTGGCAACGTCGTCCACGCGCCCGGCATCCTTGCGAAGATCGATCCGGTTGCCGCTGATGGTGGCTGCCCCGACCGAGTCGTAACCGCGATAGGTGAGCCGCCGGGCAGCATCCACCAGAATTGGGCCGAGGGTTTGTTCTTCTTTGGTCACGATTCCAAAAATACCGCACATATAAAGTTCCTCTCAAAAATCCTTATTCATGGGAAATGGGAGTGAAGAAAAAAACTGAGATCGCTCGCCGATTCTCCGAGATTTTACGATCCTTGTTTGATTTAGCAAAGCAAACCCGATTATAGCCGAAATATCTGTTTCCTGATTTTCTTGTTTTGCAGCAAGGGAGGTCAATTGCAATCACGTTACAGGTGCAAAAAAAGGGAGAAGTAAAAAAACGCGAGGCGGGCAACAAAAAACCTCCCGCCGATCCAGGCAAGAGGTCGTTGTGTGTTGATCGTGCGAAAATTATTGAACCATACACGCCCTGGGACTCTTTGAAAATATTTGCGCCTGTTTCACTTCGCGGTACTCATTCAGCATATTGTCAAATTCCAGCAAGGCGCCATAATCCAGCGTATTTTCAATCCAATCCACCTCGTAATGCAGATCTTTAATCGTACACCGGCCAATCACTTCCTCAAAATCAAGATAATCACAGATGAAATTGAGATTCTCATAAATATGATCCTTTAGATCTTCTAAACCGCTGTATTTGATGCTCATGACCGATTTCCCCCTGCGAAAATGGCAAATTATTGTTTCGTTCCGTTATAAGGTTGATTAAGCTGACTATTCCTGTTGCAATTTTTCTGCCACCTGAAGTATCTTAAATAGGATCGTCGTGCGCAGTCATGGCGAAGGGTGTCACGCCAGGTTGTCATGTTGGGTCAAGACATCCCAGAATACTCCCAATGTTTTCTTAATAATCAGACTTAAATTCTCTGAAAATATTAAGAATTTTGAAGCTTTTTGCCGCTTGAAAAATGATCTATTGTCGATTATGTGCGTGTATAATGAATTGATCTACCATTTCGGATCAATTCGTTTACACTGTAATACATTCCACTATTTACGGTTGAGCTTGCCTGGGTTATGCCCTTAAGCTCATATCAAATCAATACTTTTGTGCACCGCACCGAAAGGGGGTGTTGCCACAAGCTAAATTGCGACAAAAGGAGTCCATGGATTTTTGTCCGCGACAAACTTGTAGTTGGTGAAGTTTCATCGGTAAATCCAGCCTGAAGGCTCTCAGTTGAAGGCCGTCCGGATCTGTGCCACAACTCTTGCCCAAACTGGCTGAATTCAAACTTATCCCAAAGGAGAATGATATGCGCAAGACCCTCGTAACTGTTGTTGGACTATTGGTTGTGATGGCGATGCTTCTGGCCCCCATGCAGACCGCCGCCAAGGCGCAAACAACCATTCCTCCGCAAACTGGACGTCAATATGAAGCACTTCCACAGGAAGTCATCGACGCTTTTAAAGGCGGCATGACGGTGGATGAATTTTTGGCCCAAAACAAGGGCCCTGTCCCGATGGCATTGTGGGACCTTACCGATCAGAAGATTGCCGTCATCATCGAGATGGCAGCCCCTGCGCTGATCTCGAAATTACTTGCTGACGGCAAAACTCCAGAATCGGCGACAGCAGCCCCCCAACAAAATTATGTTGCAGAATTGCTGAAAGCCCAGGAACCACTGACCGCGCAGATCGCTGCGGTGGGCGGTGATGTGCTCGGGCAATATACCAAAGTCTACAATGGCGTTCTGGCGCTGGTACCCGGCAGGCAACTCAACGGCCTTCGCAGCCTGCCAGGCGTGAAGGCGATCCACCAGGCCCCGAAGTATGAACCGACACTAAGCGCGAGCGTTCCGCTGATTCACGCGCCTGAAGTCTGGAATTCTCCAGAAGCGTATGAAGGCGCGGGCGTGGATGTGGCCATCATCGACACCGGCATCGACTATACCCATGCTGCCCTTGGCGGCATTGGCACCGCGCAAGCTTATGCCGATAATAATCCGGACATCATCGAACCCGGATCCTTCCCGACGACCAAGGTGGTCGGCGGCTGGGATTTTGCCGGCACCAATTATGATGCCAACGGCACCGGTCCTGCGCTAATTCCGGTACCGGATCCGGACCCGTTGGATGAGAACAGCCATGGTACGCACGTGGCCTCAACCGCGGCCGGCATTGGCGTGCCAGGTGTGATTGGCAAGGGCGTGGCGCCTGCGGCCAACCTGTATGCCTTCAAAGTCTTCGGCGCGGAAGGCAGCACCAACCTGGTGGTGAATGCGCTGGAAATGGCGATGGACCCGAACGGCGACGGCGACCTTACGGACCGCGTGGATGTCATCAACATGTCGCTCGGTTCCCCGTGGGGCGTGGCTGATCCGGCGGATCCCGAACAGGTGGCTGTTGATCAGATTTCAGCCCTGGGCACCGTGGTGGTGGTCTCGGCTGGCAACGAGGGCAACAGCACCTATGTCACCGGCCAGCCAGCCGTTTCGGACGCTGCCATTTCAGTAGCCGCCAGCACCACTGGTTTCATCACCCTGCCGACGGTCAAGTACGGCGCTTCGGCGCAGGTTCCCTACTTGCCTGCCAATCCCTTCGCGCCTGCCGTCACTGGTACCCTGGTGGATGTGGATGCGATTGACGGTTCATTTACCGGCTTGTTGTGCAATACCACGGATGTTCCGGCTGGCTCGCTAACCGGAGCCATCGCATTAATTCAACGCGGTACCTGTAACTTCTCCGTGAAAGTTCAGAACGCTGATGACCTCGGCGCGGTGGGCGTCATCATCTACAATGCCGCCTCCAGCGCGAACGAATTTGTCAGCATGGCCATGGCGCTGCCGGATCCGCCTGGCGGGAACGCGACACTGCCCTCCGGACATACCCTGCGCAGCTACGGCCTCTTGCTAAAGGCTGCCCATAACACCACAGTGACGGTTGGACCGGATTCAGCGACAACGACATTTGCTTACGGTCTGCCGGACACGGTGGCTTCCTTCTCCAGCCGCGGACCGCGCGGCTTTGACGCCAAACTCAAACCCGAAATCACGGCTCCTGGCGTGGCCATCTTTGCGGCTGGCATGGGCACAGGCAATGAAGGCTTGAGCTTGAATGGCACCTCGATGGCTGCTCCGCATGTGGCCGGCGTGGCTGCGCTGATGAAACAGGCGCACCCCACCTGGACCTCCGAGCAGATCAAGGCAGCCATGATGGATACCGCCGATGATCTGAATACGGCCGACGCTGCCGCCTACCGGGTTGTGCCGCGCACCGGCGCTGGCCGGGTGAACGCTTATGACGCGGTCTTTACCAAGTCCCTCGCCATTGGCGACCCCAAGCTTGTCAGCCTGAGCTGGGGCGTGGTTGAGTTTGCCAATCAGGTCGACGATTATGTGGTTCCAGAGACCAAACACATCACCGTGCAGAACCTGGATACCGCCTCCAAGACCTATGACATCAGCGTGGCGTTTACCGACACGAAGCCCGATTTCGCTGCCAGCCTGGCGCTGCCGCCCTCGGTCACCGTAGCGGCCGGCGGATCGGTGGCCGTACCCGCCATTTTGATCCTCCACCCGGCTGCGGTTGTGCTGAATTACAACCTGCAGGAAGAGTATTACGGTTTCGTGTTCTTTACCCCGCGCGGCGGCGGTAAGGTCTTGCGCGTGCCGTTCTACTTTGTCCCGCGTCCCTACAACGTGCTGAGCGAAGTGGCAGGCGGCCAGACCACGCTCAACATGGACGGCTCGAATATGGCCATGGTTGACTTTAATGTTGCCGGCCCGACGACCTCCAGCCTGTACCCCTGGACCATGGTTGGCTCCGACCCGAATGACAGCACGGTACTGGATCGCGGAGACTTGCGCGCGGTTGGCATGGACTCTCTCGGCCCGGATGCGAATGGCAATTTGCTAGGAGTTGCCTTCAGCTTCTGGGGCGGCGTGCATACCCCGCAGCCGTACTACAGCGAAGCCGACATGTACATGGACGTGGATCAGGACGGCACCGAAGATTACACCTTCTTCAACTTCAACTACGGCTGGCTCACCGGAGCGACCACCAACAACACCTGGGTAGTCATCCAGGTCGATATTGCCTCCGGCATTGCCTACCTTGGCAGTCCCTATACCATCTATGCTGATTACAATTCAGGCTACATGGAATGGTACCTGCCGGATGCATACGACGGCTTCAATGATTCCAACCCCTACTTCGACTACTCCGTCGTCACCTATGATCAGGCAGGCGGTGTGGATGACGGCCCGCTTGGAACCTTCGACACCCTGACGTCGCCCTTCATGAGCGGTACCTCGGATGACGCCCCGGTCGGCGGCGACACGGTCTCCCTGATGGCATTGCTCAACGACCTGCCCACTTACTTCAAAGTGAAACCGGAAGGGATCATGCTGTTTGATTACAACGGTAAACCTGGATCTGGACAATCCTACATTGTCCCGTTGGACGTCAAGGGATACCTGTTCCTGCCGTTCCTTGCCAAATAAGCCTTCCATATCCTAAAGGCTGATTCCGGCGCGTGAGCGCTGAAACGGCAAAATTCTGCCCCGGAGAACTTTCTCCGGGGCAGTTTTTTTGGAGTATCGAGCGACCTATGACTTGCGCAGGCGTGCCGCGATCAGGCTGCCCGCTGCCAACAGTACCGACAGCGCCAGAATAATCCACTTGAGCGACGTGAAAACCCCCGCAGCCGCCGCCAGCCCGTCCAGCCGCCGGGGGAAGCTCGCCAGCAGCACGAGGATGGAAGCGTTCTCCAGCCAGTCGAAAAGCACGGCCGCAAAGGGCAGCAGCGCCAGCAATTGAATCCGCGGCGATGCAGGAAAGGCATGAACCAGGCCGCGGGCAATGAGCAAACTGAGCAGAAGGGTGTAGATGACAGGGAAAATAATATCCAGCAGCAGGATGGCGCGGGAATATTGCGCGCGGCCGGATGGGCCGTAGGCTTCCAGCGCCTGATAGGCTTGCTGCGGGGTGTAACTCAGGTGCGCATCCAGCGCACCGGTCTGCTGGAGGGTTGGCTGCCGGGCAAGCAGGGCTGGAAAGAAGACAAAATAGAATAGTGCTGCCAGCACTGCCAACACAAGCAAGATCGGCAGGGTGGCGCGACGGGCCAGGCGTTGGGGCATTGTGTCAAGCATGGAGCCTCCAATCGACGGTTTGGACTGGATCAATCGTATACCAAACAACTCAAATATTCAAGTTGATCAGTTATTATTATTTCATCTCTTTTATTTCAGGTCAAATTACTCTATAATCATCTTGTGGGGGAAGAAAGATCGTCCAGTTCCGTTTTTGACAACCTGGAAAGGATGGGACATGTACATCGTCACAGATCTTCTCAAGATCAAAGGGCGTAATGTGTGGACCTGCAGCCCGCACGCCTCGCTGATGGATGCACTCAAGCTGATGGCTGAGAAAGACATCGGCGCATTATTGGTGATGGAAGGCGACCGCATTGCCGGCATCATCTCGGAACGCGACATCGCGCGCCGCATTGTTGAAAAAGGGAAATGCCTGCTGGACGAGCCCGTTTCCGGCTTCATGACGGAAGACGTGATCGTCGTACGCCCGGATCAATCGACGCAGGATTGCATGCAATTGATGACCCGCGAGCATTTCCGCCATTTGCCGGTGGTGGAGAACGGCAAGCTGGTTGGCATGATTTCGATCGGTGACGTGGTGCGCGCGCTGCTTGGCGAGCAGGAATCAACGATTAACGGGCTGGAAAACTACATTCTGGGAAGAGATTACAACCAGTAAAAATGGGGTGATCCTGGCGGGCGGCACCTAGAGCGGTGCGGCCCGTTCAGCACGCAGCAGCGCTTCTCCGCGTTCTGCGTCGATTTCGACTGTGCCGGAGATGAGCCACGGGCCGCCGGTTTGAAGCGCGGCGCGGTTGCGGCGGTAGGCATCCGGGAAGAAAACCACGTCCAGCGTGCCGTCCAGGTCTTCCAGGGTCAGAAACATCATCCATTCCCCTTTGGCGGTGCGGCTGCGGCGGCTGACCTGGCGCAGGCCGGCTACCGTCAGGCGCTGGCCTGGGCGGGCGATGGCGTCCAGGGTGGAAACGGCATGCGCAGCGCGGATGCGGTCTGCCAGCAGTTCCAATGGGTGCGCTGCCAAGCTGACACCCAGAATTTCCTGTTGGGCAGCCACCTTTTGCTCGAGGCTCCAGTCGCTGGCGTCCCTGGCCTGCAGGTCAAACAAGGTTGGCTGCCCGGCGCGCCACCCGCCCGGCGTGATGCGTTCCAACAGGGCAGGGATGCTGCCCAGCCCTTCCATGGCGCCGCAGCGTGCCAGTGCCTCGGCCTCCTGGCGGCGCGGATCGACGCGTGCCAGGAAATCTTCCAATGAACTGAATGGGCGCAAACGCTGGATGTTTTGCTGGGTGCGTTGGGTGAGGCCGTGCACCTGGTCGAGTCCCATGTAAAGCACCGCTTCGCCGGCCGGGTAACAGACGCTGAACTGGCCGGCGGCGTGATTGATGTGCGGCGGGCGCACCGCCAGACCCATGCGGCGTGCTTCGCTCAGGTAGACGCGCTGCGAGTAATAGCCGCCCCAATTGGCCAGTACGGCAGCCATGAATTCAGCCGGGAAGTGCGTTTTGCACCAGGCGCCGCGCCAGCCCACTTGCGCGTAGGAGGCGGCATGCGCCTTGGGAAAGCCGTACCCGGCGAAGGCAGACATGAGTTCCCACACGCGCGCCGCTGTCTCGGGCGGCACGCCGCTGTTGGCTTGCGCACCGGCGATGAACTTTTCGCGCAGCGTGACCATCTGTTTGCCCGGGTCGAAGTGCGACATGGCGCGCCGCAGCAGGTCGGCCTCGGCCAGCGAGAGCCCGGCCAGTTGGTGGGCAATGCGCAGCACCTGCTCCTGGTAAAGAATGACGCCGTAGGTATCCACCAGCAGCGGCGCCAGGGCCGGGTGAAGCTGCTCGACGGCTTCTTCGCCTTTGAAGCGGCGCACAAAGGCATCCTTCAGTCCGCCCTGCAACGGGCCTGGTCGGTAAAGTGCCAGCGCAACCATCAGGTCGGCCGGGGTGCGGGCGTGAATTTCGCGCAGCGTGGCGCGCATGCCGGGACTCTCGATCTGAAAGCAACCGATCGTCTCGCCGCGTTCGATGCGCGCAGAGGTTTCGGCATCCTCGCCGGGAATATCTTCGAGCACCTCCAGAGGGCCTTTGTAACGAGTACGCTGCCAGGAATGCAGCGCCTCGGCCACATCGCCCAGCACGGTCAAGCCACGGATGCCCAGCAGATCGATTTTGACCAATCCCAACGCCTCGACCGTATCCAGATCGAGTTGCGTGATGGTGATGCCCTTGCTGCCGGAGCGCATCAGCGGGATGCGGTCGGTGAGCGGCGCCGGGCCGACTACCAATCCGCCGGCGTGGACCGATAGGTGGCGCGGCAGTTTGAGCAGCGCCTGGGCTTGTTGAATGATGCGCTGATGGAGCGGATCGGGGTGGGCGGCGGAGAGCTCCGCGAAGGCCGAAGACGGCTTGCCGTGTTCTTCTTCATCCTCCTCGCGGCGCGACCAGAAAGCATGGGGCAAGGCCTCAGCCAGCGCGCGCACCTCGGCAGGCGCCAGCCCGTTGGCTTTGGCGGCGTCCGCGATGGCAGAACGCGGGCGAAAGCGGTTGATGATGCCGACCATGGCGGTATGCTCGGCGCCGAAAACCTCGAATACGTGCTCAATGACCGCGTCGCGGCGGCGCGAACAGAGGTCGGTGTCGATGTCGGGCGGGGTGCTGCGGGCCGGATTGAGAAACCTTTCAAAGTAGAGGTCCAGCGCCAGCGGGTCAGGCCCGGTGATGCCGATGCAGTGCGCCACCAGCGAGGAGGCGGCTGAACCGCGCGAGGAGAACGGCGTGCCAGTGCGGCGGGCGAAATTGAGCACTTCCTCGACGATTAGAAATACCGGTTCGAAGCCGCGCCCGGCGATAACTTCCAGTTCGTGGTCGAGCCGCTGCTGGATGGCCGGCGTAATGCTGCCGTAAAAACGGCGCGCCCCTTCTTCAGCCTTCTGGCGCAGCGCCTGCTGCGGGGTAACGCCCGGCGGGAGCGGGATGCGGGGGTAAAAGGGTTGGCCCAACGGCAATTCGACCTGGCAGCGGGCGGCGATATCAAAGGTGGCATCCAGCGCAGCGGGGAGGGCAGCGTACTGCCGGCGCATCTCCTCTACGCTCAGGAACCATGCGCCAGGCGGGGCCACGTCCTGCGGCGCCAGTTTTCCCACCGGCTGCGAGCGCCGGATGGCAGCCAGCGTGCGCTGCAGGGCCGCCTGCTCAGGCAGCAAATAATAGGCCGGCGGGGCAGCCACAATGGGCAGATGTAGAAAGCGCGCCTGTTCGGCCTGGCGCAGGAGTTCGCCGCTTCCGCCGCCGGGCGGCGCGGCCAGCGCACGGTACAGCCGCCCGGGGAACAGTTCGGCCAGGGCTGCCAGCCTGCGTCCGCCCGGGTCGCCCAGGTCGCCGGCCAGCATCAGCAAATCGGCACAGTGCGCATCCAGCGTGGCCAGAGGCAGGCCAGGCTCGTCCTCCCCTGGCAGCATCAGGGCGCTGCTCAGGCGGCATAGATTGGGCCAGCCCTGGTCGCCCGCCGCCAGCAAAGTCGCCCGCTGCGGACCATCCGGATAGTCCAGCTCGAGGTCCAACCCCAGCAGTGGCTGCAACCCGGCTTTGCGGCAGCTGGTATAGAATTCCACCGCCCCGGTCAGCAGGCGGTGATCGGTGAGCGCCAGCGCCGGCAGGCCGCGCGCCGCAGCGGCCTGCACCCAATCAGAAGGCGAAGGCAGCGCCTCGAGCAGCGAGTAGTGCGAGTGCAGGTTGAGAGGGATGTAGGTCGCGCCCATGTGCTTAAGGATATCATAGACGGTCGCAGCGGTCTCGTTCTGGTACAATAGTTCCATCCCCATTTTGTCAGAAATGTTGATGAGTGATGCGTGATGAGTGATACGCTGCCGTTCATCCTTGCCTTGCATGATACCCGCGGTTCAGCCTCATTGTCTCAGCCAGAAGTTGACCTGGCGGCGCTTGGTGGAAAGGGCTGTAACCTGGTGAAATTGGCCCGGGCGGGTTTACCCGTGCCGGATGGCTACATCCTGACCACGCGCGCTTACCGCGAATTCACGTCTGCCAACGATCTGGATGCGCGCATCTGGGCGGCGCTGCCCGCCGCAAGTCAGGATCCGGCGGAGCTGGAAGCAGCCTCGGCGGCAATCCGTGATTTGTTCGAAAAAGGGAAAATTCCGCCGGATCTTGCGGAAGCTGCCCGGCAGGCTTACCGGTCGTTGGGCAGTCCGCCGGTGGCGGTGCGCTCCTCCGCCACTGCCGAAGACTTGCCGGAGATGTCCTTTGCCGGCCAGCAGGATACCTACCTGAACATGGTTGGCGAGGAAGCGCTGCTGAAGGCGGTGGTGAATTGCTGGGCCAGCCTGTGGACGGCGCGCGCCATCGGCTACCGCATGCGCAACCAGGTGGCGCACCGCGGCGCGGCGCTGGCGGTGGTGGTGCAACGCATGGTACCCGCGGAGGTTTCGGGCGTGTTGTTCACTGCCAACCCGCTCACTGGGCTGCGCAGCGAGACGGTCATCGATGCGACCTTTGGGTTGGGCGAAGCGCTGGTTTCAGGGCAGGTCGAGCCCGACCATTACGAGGTGGATCGGCGGTGTGGCGAGATCACCTGTCGTGTGCTGGGTGCAAAAGTGCTGGCCATCCAACCACGCGCTGGCGGCGGCATGCAGCACGAAACGTTGCAGGGTGGTAATCAGCAGGCACTGCCGGATGGGCAAATCCTGGCGTTGGCGGAATTAGGCCAAAAAGTAGAAGCTTTGTACAGGCAGCCGCAGGATATCGAATGGGCCTGGGCGGACGGCAGCTTTTCAATTCTGCAATCGCGCGCGGTGACCTCGCTTTTCCCCACGCCGGCCGGGGTCAGTGCTGAACCGCTGGAGGTTTTTTCCTCCTTTGGGGCGGTACAGGGCATGCTCGACCCGATGACGCCCTTGGGCCGCGACGTCATTCGCCACGTCTTTGCGATGGGCTCGGGTTTGTTCGGCATCCAGGCGAGCGCCGATACGCAAACCGCGCTGTATGAAGCCGGCGAGCGGCTGTGGGCGCGTATCACCACGCTGATGCGCAATTCTGTCGGCCGGAAAGCCGTGCCCGTGGTGTTGAGCATGGTCGAGCCGGGGATGCGCGAAGCCATCCTGAAGGTGTTGGAAGAACCAGCCTTGAAACCTGCGCGGGAGGGGATTTCATGGCATGCCAGGCGGCAATTAGCGCGCTTCTTTGTCCCGCTGGCTGGCAATGTCCTCCTGAACTGGATTTCGCCGGACGCCCGGCGCGAACTGATCGTTGGGCAAGGGGAAACCGTGCTTTTGGTCACGGCCAAGCGCTGTGCCGGGCTGCACGGAACGCCGCGGGAACGTTTGAGCCAGCTGTCGCAAATCCTTCCCGATATCATGGGAACCTACCTGCCGCATACCTTCCTGCTGTTTGTTTCCGCGGTTGCTTCTGCTATGGCAGCATTGAATTTGCTGCGCATCCGCACGAAAGATCTTGCATTGCAGCAAGGCAACGATTGGAATGACACCTTGTTGGAGGTGACGCGGGGATTGCCCCACAACCCGACCACCGAAATGGACCTGGCCTTGTGGGAAACAGCGCAAGCCATCCGGCAAAGCCCGGCCGCGCTGGCAGAATTTCAGGCACATTCTCCGGCTGACCTGGCGGAAGGTTATCGGTCCTGTACCCTGACCCCGGATCTCCAGCAGCCGCTGGTGGAATTTATGCAGCGTTACGGCGGGCGCGGGCTGGGCGAGATCGACCTCGGCCGGCCGCGCTGGTCGGAGGATGCCACCCACGTCTTTGAAGTGCTGGGCGGCTACCTGCAGATAGAACCCGGGGAAAAATCGCCGGATGCCGTGTTCGCGCGCGGCACTGCCAACGGAGAAGCGGCACTGGCGCAGCTGGTGGCTGGGGTGCGGAAAACGCGCGGCGGCTGGTTCAAAGCCAGGCTTGTGGGTTTCCTGGGGCGCCGGGTCAGGGCCTTGATGGGCACGCGCGAAGCGCCAAAATTCTTTGTTGTCCGCTTGTTTGCTCTGATTCGTTCATCCCTGCTGGAAATCGGCGATGACCTGGTGCAATCTGGCGACCTGGACAGGGCGGATGACCTGGTGTACCTGAAATTATCCGAGCTGCAAGCCTTTGGTTGCGAAACCCAGGGACAGGCCAGCAAGAATTGGAAAGAATTAATTGCCGAACGGCGTGAAGCCGTCCGGCGCGAAGGACTGCGCCGCCAGGTGCCGCGCCTGCTGCTCTCGGATGGGCGCGCTTTCTATGAAGGCATGGCACATAACGGGCAGGGCGGGCAGTTAAGCGGCAGCCCGGTTTCGCCGGGCGTGGTGGAGGGCATTGTGCGCGTGGTGTTCGATCCCCGCGTGGCCGGGCTGCTGCCAGGAGAGATCCTGGTCTGTCCGGGCACCGACCCATCCTGGACGCCGCTCTTTCTCACCGCGGGCGGTTTGATCATGGAAGTGGGCGGCATGATGACCCACGGCGCGGTGGTGGCACGTGAGTATGGCATCCCGGCGGTAGTGGGGGTCGACCGCGCCACCGAACGGCTGCGCACTGGCCAGAGCATCCGCTTGAATGGTTCCAACGGGGTGATTGAACTGCTGGATTCTGTAGAACCCTGATCTCTGGCAGACTAATAAACCATTGGTATTCATTACAGTTGAGTTATCCAGACAAGTTCAACCGCACAAATGGATCGAATGCAGTAGAATCTATTGGTTTCGGCAGCAGTAGATCACGAAATTGAGGAGATTTCACCATGGGAATGCCTATCACTCCAGTGCCGTACGATTTTATTGGCGATGTACTCATTACCCCCCAGCAGATTGAAGCCCGCGTCCAGGAGCTTGGCCAGCAGATCACGCGCGAGTATCGCGATTCAGACCGCCTGCTGCTGCTCGGGCTGCTGCGTGGCAGCGTCATGTTTATGACCGACCTGATGCGGCATGTTTCCCGGCCAATGACCATGGATTTCATGTCCGTGTCTTCCTATTCCGGTACCGATAGCAGCGGTTTCGTGCGCATCGATGCCGATCACAAGACCAGCATTCAGGGTTGGGATGTCATCCTGGTGGATGACATCGTCGATACGGGCTTCACCCTCAACTTCGTCCGCAAACTACTGCTCGACCGTAACCCGCGCAGCTTGAAAATTTGCGCGTTGCTGGATAAAGTCGAACGCCGCAAGGTGGATGTGCCGATCGAATACTGCGGTTTTAAAATCCCGGATTATTTTGTGATGGGCTACGGGCTGGATATCGATGAAAACGGCCGCAACCTGCCATATATTTGCTCGGTTGACCTCGAAAAATACCGCCAGCGCAAATAATTGCGCCGTTATAAGTTAAGAATTTTCTCAGCCGCCTTGTTTGGGCGGCTTTTTCTATACTATTGACAAAATTAGTCCTATTTAGGGCTTGCAAAGCACGCTCCGCCTCTTTACAATGATAGGGGGGCGGTGCATGGCATCGCCCTGATGATTTCAATACAAAAACCGTGCGCCGATTGAAAGGATTCACATGGGCGATACACCGGTCGGACAAAAAACGGTCTTGCGCTTGCACGTGGTGCAGGCCGATTACGGCGACAGCTTGATTCTCGAGTACGGAAAACCCGCCGCACCGCATTTTATGCTGATTGACGGCGGTCCGCCTGGTGTCTATACGGCGCACCTCAAACCCGCGCTGCTGGCATTGGCCGGGCAGGGCGCGGCGCTGGACGCCATTATGCTGACCCACGTCGATGAAGATCACGTGGCAGGATTGGTGGATCTGGCGTACGATCTGGTGGATGCCAAGGACAAGAAGGTCAAACCCTTCATCCCGGCTGGCGCGCTGTGGTACAACACTTTTCGTCAGGCGCTCGGGCTGCCGGATTTCGCCTACAGTCAATTTCAGGATTTCCTTGCCACGCCTGCGCCGGACGGCAGCATCAACCCGGTGGCGTTCAGCATCACACAGGGCGAACTGCTGCTGGCGGCTGCGCGCGACCTGGAAGTGCCGGTCAACCCGGGCTTCGACCAGGGGCTGGTCCAGCTTGCCAAGACGCCCCGCCCGCAGCAGGTGGATGGGGTTAATTTGTGGGTGTTGGGCCCGCGGCCGCAAAACCTTGAAAAATTAAAGAAGGACTGGCTCAAGTGGTATGAGCAGCGGAAAAAGAAACCCAGTTTTGGCAGCGGAGCGCAGCGTTCAGCCAATGCCATCGACCGGGCGGTGGCTAACCGCAGTTCCATCATCCTGCTGGCGGAAAGCGGCGGGCGGCGCATCCTGCTCACCGGCGATGCCCACGGCGACGATATCCTTTTTGCGCTCAAGCAAGCCGGGTTGACGGATGACAACGGACGCCTGCACCTGGATGTATTCAAAGTGCAGCACCACGGCAGCCTGCGCAATGCCTCGCCCGAATTTTTTCAAAAAATTACCGCCGACACCTATGTGATCTCGGCCAACAAGCATGTCAACGACGGCAACCCTGACCTTGACACGCTTAACTGGATCCTCGACGCGCCGCGCTCGAACGGCCGCATTCAGCTGGTGGCCACCAATCTGACGCCGACGCTGAAGACCATCAAGAGCCGGATCAAGAAAGAGAAACTGCCCTGCGACCTGATCCTGCTGCCGGTCGGGCAGCATTCGCTCACCCTGTAGGCACGTGGGTTGAAGCACGCGGTCGGATCGTCGGACGAATAACAGGAAGAAAAAACGCGGAGCCCTTCATGGCCAAGGCTGAAAAGATCTACATCAACGGGATCAATGCCAGCACGGGTGACTATTTCACCAAACCGATGACCGTCAAGCAGGTGGTGCGCCAGGCGCTGCGCGAACGCGACCGGCGCATTCCCATTTTCCTGCGCGCGGCCTGGGGCGCCGACCACCTTGGCCCGGAACCGGACTGGTCCAACCCGGCTGAAGCAGGCTGGGCCGTGGTTTTTCACCAGGATGAAGATCCCCGCGTTCGGCAGGCTCTGCAGCCGCTGATCGATCACCGCCTCACGAAGATCGACAAGGCGCGCGTCAAGGTAATGGACTATCATGACGGCGAGAGCAAACAGGACTGGCTGACGCGGTTTGGCATCTCGGCCGGTTCGCGCGATCCGCTGCGCGTGCCCTATTACCTGCTGCTGGTGGGCAGCCCGGAGCGCATCCCGCTCTTCTTCGGGCACAGTTTGGATTTTGAATACGCGGTCGGACGGCTGCATTTCGACCAGCCCGAGCAATATGCCGCCTACGTCCGTTCGGTGGTAGCCTATGAAACGGCTGTGCCCGCGGCGCTGCCGCACGGACGGGAAGCCGCTTTTTTTGGCACGCGCCACCTGCTGGACCGGGCCACCCAGCTCAGCGCCGATGCATTGGTGCGCCCGCTGGTTGAAGGCGCTCCGGCCAACGGGCCGCTGCCGGCTTACCCGCCCGTCACCGCGGATTCAGGCTTCCGCCTGCGCAGTTGGATTGGCGCCACCGCCACCAAGGCCGAATTAACCGGCATCTTCGCGCCGCCCGCGGGGCAAAAACCGCCAGCTTTTCTGCTCACCGCCAGCCACGGGCTGGGTTTCAACAACGGCGATCCGAACCAGGCGGCTGTCCAGGGGGCACTGTTGTGCCAGGATTGGCAATTGCGTTACAGCGTGGCGCCGCAGCATTATTTTGCCGCCGCCGATCTGCCGGCGGCAGCCCACCTGCACGGACTGGTGGCTTTTCTGTTTGCCTGTTTTGGCGGCGGTACGCCAACCTATGACCGTTTCACCGCGCTTGAGCACGGCAAACCGGCTCAACTGGCGCCGCGTCCATTTTTTGCCGGGCTGCCCAAAGCCATGCTTTCGCATCCCAACGGCGGGGCGCTGGCGGTCATTGGTCACGTTGACCGCGCCTGGGGCTTTTCGATCCAGAATCCCGGCGCGCTGCCTCAGATTGATGCCTTCCGCAACACGGTGCAACGCATTCTCAACGGAAATCCGGTTGGGCACGCCATCCAGGATTTCAATTTCCGCTATGCCGACCTGTCCATCCAGGTCAGCAGTTTTATCGAGGAGAAGCTGTATTACCGCAAGAACGTGCCCGACGACAAGATTGCGGTCGCCTGGGTTCAACGCAATGATGCCGAGGGGTATGTGGTCCTTGGCGACCCGGCTGTGCGGTTACGCGCAGCAGAATTGGTTTAGGATAACCACAGAGACACAGAGTGCACAGAGAAAGATTTTTTTAAGAAGAGAGGAATGAATAGAACGTGATTACTTGTTCCCTCATTTACTACATTTCTTCTCAGTGTTCTCTGTACCCTTACGGGCATAATGTCTCTGTGGTTGATCTTCCTTTCTTTTTTCGCATCTAGGAGGTGTGATGATGGCTGATAAAAAAGGTACCCCGCTGGCTGGCCTGCCCGGTTTTACGGACGAGATTTTAGCCAAGCTGGCTGCTTATTGGATTGTCACCTGTGAAGACCTGGTTAGCACGGCCGTTGGCGAGGGCGGTTTGGCTGGCCTGGAGAATGTGACCGGGCTGACCGAAGAGCAGGTGGTGAACCTGACGGAACGCGCGCAGGCTGCGCTGCCGCCCACCGTATCCTTCGCGCCCGGCGACATTCAGCCGCACGGTCTGGGCGCGCTGGACGAACGCGAACCCGGCGAGGAAAAGGAGCTTCCGCCTTCTTTCACCCCTTTACCCCCAAGCGTTGACCTGCGCAGCGGTTTCGGTCCGGTGCGCAACCAGGGCCAGCGCGGCACCTGCGTGGCGCATGCCGGCACGGCGGTACGCGAATACCTGTTGGGGCAGCAGCCGCCGGCGCTGGAGTTCTCCGAACAGTTTCACTACTGGGACTGCAAACAGCACGACATGATTCCGAACCTGGGCGGAACCTACATCCGCGTCTCCATGGCGCGCCTGCAGGAAAGCGGCATCGCCCTGGAATCCGCCTGGCCGTACAATCCCAATCCCATTTCCGGCAATGAGGGTCAGGGTCCGGCGCCGCAGGCAGCCGTGGCTGGCGCAGGCCAGTACCGCATCACTTCCTCCACCCGCCTGGTGCCCACCGACATCGACGGGTTGTGCCAGACGCTCGCGCAAAAGAAACCGATTTCCTTCGCCGTGCCCGTGTACAACTACTGGTTTGCTGAGCCGGTTCGTTCCAGCGGCGATATCCGCCTGCCGCTGCCCGGCGAGCCGCTGGCTGGCGGACACGCCATGTGCATGGTCGGCTACCAGCGGGATGAAACCACCCCCGGCGGCGGTTACTTTATGGTGCGCAATAGCTGGGGTGAAAGCTGGGCCAACCACAGCGCGGTTGCACCCGGTTATGCCCGCATTCCCTTCGAGTATATCCACCAGTACGCAAATTCTGCTTTCACGGCGGAAGCGTCTGCGGGACCCATGCCCGAACCGGCTAAAAGCGCCTGGCAAAAGTTCGCCGATTGGCTGCGCCGCCTGTTAGGCGGGTAAGGTGATAACCCTGGTAAAGGAGTTGGCATGATCATCACCGGCATGACCGCCAAACCCACTTTCAGCAATGCCGAGATCCGCATTTTGCCGCCAGCGACCCCGGGAAAATCCTACCGCGCGGCACTAAAAGTTGAGGGCTGGCGCGAGTTTCCACCGCGCAACCTGCGCCTTGACCTGCCCCGCCTGGCAACACTGGATGAGGATCCGCAAGCTTACGGTAAACTGCTGGGCAGGAAATTATTCACAACCGGAGGTCTGGGCGCCGATTACCGTGAAACGCTGGCAGTGATGCAAGCGCGCGATGAAGATCTGCACCTGCGCCTAGCAATTGAGCCGCAGGAACTGCTGCAACTGCGCTGGGAGCGCATCTACCAACCCTTCAATGCAAAATGGCTACCGCTGGCTGCCACCGCCGACACGCCCCTGTGCCGCTGGGCAGCTTCCGGTGAATGGACGCGCCCCGCAGCGGTGCACACCCGCCCGCTGCGCATGTTGGTGGTGATTTCTTCGCCTGAACAGATCCAGCAGGACTTCGGCCTTTCTCCCATCTCGCCGGCCGAGCGCAGCCTGCTGCGGCAAAAACTGGAAGGCCGGGCGGACCTCGCGATCACCTACCTGGAGAGCGGTACGCCCAACCCGCCCACATTGAATGCACTGCGCGCCGCGCTGCAGCAAGGCGTGCACCTGGTGCATTTCCTGTGTCACGGCGCACTGGTGCCGGCCGGCAGCGTGCTCTTTTTGGAGAAGGACGACCGCACCGCTGATCCGGTGACCGCTGAAAAATTGGTGGAGGTCTTCTCGGCTGTCAGCGACCCGCCGTTGTTCGTTTTCCTGGCGGCCTGCGAAAGCGCGCGTTTTGACGCTGGCGCGCCTTTCCAGCCTACGGGGTTGACGTTGGTTTCGAAGGGCGGCGTGGCCGCCGCGCTGGCCATGTTCGACAAAGTGACCAAGGAAACCGCTTACGCTTTTGCGGCTCAGTTCTACACGCGCCTCTTCCTGCACGGCATGGTGGATGTGGCCGTCAATGAAGCGCGCCAGCTGATTGAAGGCCGCTGGGATTGGGGCGCGCCGGTGCTTTTCAGCCGGCTGGAAGACAACCAGTTGATTGACTTCCCGGTGGGGATGATATACGAAAACGCGTTGTCGCACAATGACAACGCATTTACAGCTTTGCGTTCAGCCCAGCAGGTGGCCCAGGAACAGGGGGTTAACATCCTTGGCCAGATCAATGCTCTGATTGAAGAATTAAGTAAAAGCCACCGCCTGCTGGCGGATTTGACGACTGCCTTTCGCCGCACCGGACGCGATCCGGCGGTATTTGCGCAGAACTTCGAGCCATATTATTACCAGTTTAAAGATATGTATGACGGTCATACCTGGACTGCGGAAAAAAGTTCGTGCGGAAAAATTCAGGGACTCGGTCAGACCGTCCTGCAAGCGGTTGGTCCGTACCTGAAGCTGGATCTGCGCGCGGAATTGCAGAAAGAGATCTCTTTACTGGGCAACGCCGATGATGACCTGCTGACGTTTTTCCGCGGGTTCCTGGATCAGATGGATGGTGTCATCGAAATCATATGGGATTTGATTCAACAGGGCCGCATCAGCGAGGCGGTGCAGGCCAAACTGGTTTTTGAGGCTCAAATCAGCCCGAGTCTGCGGCGCTCGAAGGAAATGTTTGATCAGATGACCAGTTCGCTGCATTATGCCTCCAAGGCATAGATGGAGAGAGGAAAAAGAAAAACACTGAGCCACAGAGATCACAGAGAATGAAATAATTTATAACAGAATCGTTAGGGCTGGTCTCCGACCAGCCCTAACGGGAAATTGCGCGCCAGTAAAGCCTAGATTTCCTCCCATTCCGGGGGGATCAGGTCGGCAGCGTATTCAATAATGGCGCGGTGTTGCGGCAGGATCAGCGCGTCGAGCCAGCGGCAGGTGTAGCGGTAAAGACCCAGACCGGCGCGGGCGCGCTGCGGGATGCTGGCGGCTTCAAAGCCCAAGACAATGCGGTAAAGGCGCGACCACCCGGTTGGGACGGCTTGCAAGAGCTGCTCAAAGAAGCAGTTCTCGGTTTCAATCAACAAGCCCAGGCGGACGGCTGCGATCAAGCCGAGGTTGTAGTCAATACCGATCAGGCCGTGCAGGGCCGCACCATCGTCATTCCGCTGGAGTGCACTGATTATTTTGGCCACCTCTTCGCTGTTTCCCTTCAGCGTTTCGCTGATCCAGTCCGCGGCTTGTTCGCTGTGGGCGGCTGGATCATAGGCAGCGGCTTGCGCCTTTAGCTGTGCCAGCCCGCCGGTGCGGTCAAATAGCAGCCACATCTGGCTCAGGCCAGGCGCAGCCCACAAGGCAGCTTGGGGTTTTTCCAGCTCGGCGGCCTTAGCGCTGAAAGTGGTCGTGGTCAGGCTGACCAGGCGGCGCGAGGCGTGCAGGCTGTAGCGGTGCGGTTCGTTGACGGGGCCGTCGACGAAGCGGTACAGGTCAAGATCGCTGGTTTCATCAGCCGTGCCGCGCGCGAAACTGCCGGCCAGCGCCAGCGCCTGGCAGCCGGGCACCAAATCGGGCAGAAGCTCAGCCAGCAGGCTGCGCAGCGGTTCAGGCGCGACGGGCAACCCGTTCTGCAGCCGTTTCCAATCGAAACGGTGTACGCGGTAAACCAGGTGACGGGCAAAATCGGATTGGTATTCACGCACGCGCAGCCCGCCGACCCGTTCCTGCATGCGGATGGACGGCAAATTGTCAAAAGCCGGGTCGGCTTCCACCGCCAGGACAGGCGCGTGCGTGAATAGGTAGTCCAGCAGCCCCTGCTTGACCTCCACGCCGTAGCGCTGGCCCCAGAACTCGGGCGATAGTTTTACATCGGTGGTGGAAATGCCCTGCAGGTCGGGCGAACCCAGCTTGCACTCGCCGATCGCCTGACCGGTTTCCCGCAGCGTGACCAGCAGGTATTTATCATAGACCGATGTACCGTGCCAGGCAATCTGGTTTTGAATCCTCTCGAGCGTGATGGGCAGGCCCTGGGGAAAGCCAACGTTGCTCATCACGCGCGTGTTTTTCCACAGACCGTAGAGAAATTCGGCATCCTCATGGCGCGCGTGACGGATGGCCAGCCGCGGCGTGCTGAAGATATCAGCGGAAGGGTTCATTGTTCCAACCACTTTGAGCTTTTATGAAAAAGGTAAACCCCGAATTCTACGAAAATGGAGGATTGAGTTTTTTCAGCTAATTGCTAACCGCTAATGGCTAACAGCTAACCAGCTAAATCCTCGTCGGCCAGATTGTGCCGGCGTACACGCGGCTCTCAGCGGGCACATCCGCCTTGACCGTGGCGCCGTTGCCAATGCGCGCCTGCCGCCCGACGGTGACATGTAAATTGACCGTGGCCGCCATGCCGATTTGCACATAATCTTCTACCATAACGTTGCCGGCCAGCATGGCGCCCGGTGAAAGGTTGACCACCTTGCCGAGCCGGCAGTCGTGGGAGATGACAACGCCGGCGTTGATGACCGTGCCGAATCCGACTTTTACATCACTGCCGATGTAAGCCTGCGCCAGCACCTGTACGCCCGGTTCCAGCACGGCGCTGGGTTCCACATAGGCGCTGGGATGGACGACGGCCGGGCAGACGAAGCCAGCCGCGGCCAACTGCTCAAAAATCTTAATGCGCACTGCCGGGTTGCCGATGCCGCCCACGCCGTTGATGGCCATGCGTACGCCGCGCTTATACAGGTCGGGCAGCATATCTGGCCCACCCAGCACCGGAACGCCAACCACGCTTTCCCCGGCGGCCAGGACGTCGTCGATCACGCCGATGACCCGGTAGGAACCGAGCGATTGCACCAATTCCACCAGCGTTTTGCCGTGGCCGCCGCCGCCGAAAACCAGGATGGCGGTGGGATCGTAGCTGTAATTGGGTAGATCAGGAAAGGTTTCATCCATGGCGGACCTGCTTCATCATGACGAAAGGATCAAATTTCTGGAGGCTAAACGTATGCCTAATTGTACGCAATTTTGATGGCAAAATCGCGGCCGATTTTATTAGAATGTGAACCGCCAGGGTTTGCTCTTCCAGGGTTCCGGAACGTTGTCGATGCCAATGCGAGCGTTGGTATGGATTGATTCGGCAGGCGGGTTTGTGCCAGCTTCGATCCACAATCCGCCGCGCTCATCGGTCAGGTCGCAACCGTTGAATGCGCCGTCGATGGCCAACGCGCGGCAAAGTTTGGCCGGCCCGTCACACCAGTGCGCCGGGGCAACCCCAGCCCGGTGGGTTGCGATCAGCTCCAGGCCGCTTTCGGGCCGGATGGCGCGCAGCAAGACGGCAGCCGGCGAGCCGGCCGGCATGCAAACCACATTCAGCATCCAGTGCATGCCATAGGTGAAATAGACATAGGCATGCCCGGGCGGACCGTACATCACCGCGGTGCGAGGGGTGCGCCCGGCACGGGCGTGGCAGGCCAGGTCTTCTTCTCCGCGGTATGCCTCGACTTCGCTGATGATGCCAGATACGATGGCGCCGTTAAAACGCCGAAACAGCCGCGCGCCCAACAGGGCGGGGGCTACCTCAAGGACATCGCGGGCAAAAAAGTCACCGGACAGCGCTTCGGCCATGCATTTATTTTTGCCGGATGCGCGGATCGTTTTCCAGGGTCAGACGCAGACCGTCTTCCAGGTTAATTTCAGGCTTATAGCCCAGTTTTTCACGCGCCAGGCGGATGTCGGCGCACAGCCGCGATGGGCCGCCGTCGTTGCGGGCGTTATAGACCATTTCAGGTTTGCCGCCGGTGATGCCGTTGACCAGCTGCGCCAGGTTGCGCACGGTGGTATCGCTGCCGCTGCCGACGTTGATGGTCAGGCGGTTGACGGCCGGGGCGGTGGAGGCTGCGACCATGGCGGAAACGGCATCTTCGACGTAGATATAATCGCGCGATTGGCTGCCGTCGCCGTGCAGCACGATGGTGCCATTCTGCAGCGATTGGCGCAGGAAATTGGGAATCACCGGGGCGTGCACGGGCGGGAAGTGCTGGCCGGGGCCGTAGGCGTTGAACACGCGCAGGCAGACCGTTTCGATGCCCCACAGCCGCCCAATGGTATTCACATAGAATTCAGCGGCCAGCTTGGAGACGGCATAGGGCGAACGCGGATCGGGGCGGGCGTCCTCGCGCACCGGCTGGGTTTCCTGGTTGCCGTAGACCGCGCCGGAGGAGATGAATACCACCCGGCGCACGCCCACGTCGCGCATGGCTTCCATCAGGCTGACCGTGCCGGAAACGTTGACCTGGTTGTATTCGCGCGGGTAGAGCACCGACTCGGGCACCAGCACGCGCGCTGCCAGGTGGTAGACGCAGTCCACGTCCTGAAGCAGCGTCCACAGTTTGGGGCGGTCGTTGACGTCGCCGCGGGTGAAATGCACGTCCTCCGAAAGGGCGGCCGGGTCGCCGGTGGAAAGATCATCCACCCCGCGCACGGTATGTCCTTGCTTGGCCAGACGATTTGAGAGCGCCGCGCCGAGAAAGCCTGCGGCTCCGGTAATCAAATAACGCATAAGCGATGTTTCCAGTTTCAGGGTTTCATCGGATTATAGCATATCTGTTAGTTGATGATGCAGGCACGGGTCTAGGCTTTCCTATTTGGCAAGGCGGCTGGACTTTGCTACAATCGGGCTACCGTGAACGCGGGCTGAAGGAGGCTGGCATGACGGAACAAAGCGAAAAACCGCAGGAACGCATCGACCGGCTGCTGTTGGTGGAACTGTATGGCGCGGAAAGAGCAGTCGGGTTGCAGCCGGAACTGGGCGAGTTGATCGAGCGCTACCAAAGGCGTTTGCCTGGCCTGCCTCAGCAGGGTCTTAGCCAGCATGGCACTGGCCTAAGCCAGTGTAATGCCATTCTCATCACCTACGGCGACCAGGTGCAGCAAGCAGGGCAGCTGCCGCTGGCGACGCTGGCCGATTTCGCCGAAACCTGGCTGAGCGGCGTGGTCAGCGGGTTGCACATTCTGCCGTTCTTCCCGTCCAGCTCGGATGACGGTTTTTCAGTCAGCGATTACTACCGCGTCGACCCGGCATTGGGCGGGTGGGAGCAGATCGAGCGGCTGCGCGGCAGTTTCAGCCTGATGTACGATGCGGTTTTCAACCATGCCTCGGTGCAGGGTGAGTGGTTCAGGGGGTACCTGGCAGATGACCCGCGCTACCGCGATTTCTTTGTCAGCGTTGAGGATGATCCAGATCTCTCGCAAGTGGTGCGCCCGCGCGCGCTGCCACTGCTGACGACCTTCAACGCGGCGGACGGCGATCGAAAAATCTGGACGACCTTCTCGGCCGACCAGGTGGACCTGAATTTCGCCAACCCGCGCGTGCTGCTGCAAATGCTGGACGTGCTGCTGTTTTATGTCGAACATGGCGCAACCTTAGTCCGATTGGACGCGATCGCCTACTTGTGGAAACAAATCGGTACGGCCTGCATCCACCTGCCGCAAACACACGCGGTCATCCGATTGATGAGGGCGGTGTTGGACTTGGTCGCGCCGCAGGTGCTGCTGGTCACCGAGACCAATGTGCCGCACGGCGACAACATCTCCTATTTCGGCGACGGGGCGAACGAGGCGCAGATGGTGTATAACTTTGCACTGCCGCCATTGGTTCTGCATACCCTGCGCACCGGCGATTGCAGCGTGCTGAGCGCCTGGGCGGCAGAATTGCGCTTACCTTCCCCGAGTGTCACCTTTTTCAACTTTCTGGCCTCGCACGACGGCATCGGGTTGAACCCGGCCCGCGGCATTCTTTCCGACGCGCAAATCGAACGATTGGTGGCGGGAACGCTGGCGCACGGCGGACGCGTTTCCTACAAGCACAACCCGGATGGTTCGCAGAGTCCCTATGAACTCAATATCAACTATTTCGACGCACTTTCCGATCCGGCCGGGGGCGAGGACGAAGGGCTGCAAGTAAGGCGTTTTCTGGCAGCACACGCCATTCTTCTTTCGCTGCAGGGTAAACCGGGCATCTACTTTCACTCGCTTTTTGGCTCACGCGGCTGGGCGAAAGGGGTGGAGATTCACGGGCACAACCGCGCCATCAACCGCCAGAAGCTGACGCTGGATGAATTGACCGCTGGATTGGACGACCCCAGCGGGCGGCGCAGGATGGTGTTCGACTGGCTGTCGGCCATGCTGCGCGTGCGCGCCGCCGAGCCCTCCTTCGCGCCGTCCGTGGGCCAGGAGGTGCTGGATGCCGGCGCGGGCATCTTCGCACTGCGGCGCGGCGATGTGATCTGCCTGGTCAATGTGACTGCCCGGGCGCAGGAATTTCCGCAAGGCTTGCGGCGCGGCGTTGACTTGCTGGGTAGCCGCAAGAACGCGGAACTCGAACCCTATGCCATCCGCTGGTTTAAGACCTGAAGAGGAACTAAACACTGAGTCACAGAGTGCACAGAGTAGATATTTACGGAGCGAAGAAAAGCATAGAGGACACCATGAAGAAAAACTGAAAGAGAGTGAAGAAATATTATATCCTCACACTCTCTTCTCTCATTTTTATTCCACTCTTCTCTGTGATCTCTGAGTCTCTGTGGTTTTTTCCTGGGTTATTCTTCAAAAAACGCCGCGGCGGCGCGGTTAAATTCCTGCGGCGCGTCACGTTGCGGCCAGTGACCGCAGCGCGGCAGCACAATGAGCTGAATGGCAGGGTTACGCCTCACCGCTTCACGCGCGGCTGAAAGCGGCACCAGTGTGTCCTTCTCGCCGTGGATGATCAGTGCTGGCATGCTCAGTTCGTTGACGCGGTCGATGTAGCAGGTGCGCACGCGGTCAGGCAGCACATCGCTGCGTTGAATATCCAGGAAGGCCTTGCCGGCGTTCGGGTCGCGGATGACCTGGTAGACTTCCTCCACCAGTTCATCGGTGATCGACTCCTTGCGCGCCAGGATGTAACTCAGCGTCCAGCGCGTCAGTGCGCGGCTCTTGCGCAGCAGCGCATAACTGCCGCGCATCATCCAATCAGTCTGCACCATCCAATGCGAAAGACGTTGAAAAGCGACCTTGTCCGCCAGACCATAGGCATCCACCAATGCCAGGCGCTCCACCCGTTCGGGGTGCGCCAGCGCGAAACCGAGCGCCGCCCCGCCGCCCAACGAAAGCCCCATCAAGGCGCTGCGTTGCAGGCCGAGCGCGTCCAGCACTGCGCCGGTGAATTCGATGTAGAAATCCATCGTGTTGGGTTGCAGGTTGGGCTGGCTTTCGCCATAGCCCGGCCAATCAAAGGCGACCACCCGGCGGCCGGAGGCGGCCAGCGCGGGCATGGCCAGCCGCCAGGAGAGCAGCGCACCGTCCACGCCGCCGCCGTGCAGCAGCAACAGCGGATTGCCGCTGCCGAGTGCGTAGGCGCGAATTTGCAGCCCGTTGACGGTAAGCCAGAAGGATTCAATCTCTTTGGGGATGGATGTGTTCATGCAAATACCTCATGGATGACTTTAGCACAATTTTTGGCGCGCGCCAGACGGATGGCCCTGCGAATAATTCCTCTGCCCGGCCGCCTCTCTGGTACAATCTGCTCATGCGCTATCGCCGTCGTCTCTTTCTTGCGTTGCTTCTGGCCTGGCTGCTGCCGGTGCTGGCCTGCAATCTGCCCTCGCGCGCCCGCATGGCAATACCCATTACGAATACCCCTGGCAGCCTCACGCTGGCCACCGAGCCCGCCGCGGCCACGGCAACCCCCAACATTCAACTGCAGGCGCCGCTGGCAACGGCGCTGGTGCAGGCACATGCGCTTTTCCCCGATAGTGAAATCGTCAACTCGCCGGCTGCTGCGGGTTTTGATGTGGCGGAATTTATTTCCTCAGCCGGCGGCTACCTGGCCAGCTACAGCGAAGCAGTCGACTCCGAAACGCTCTCAGGCGCGCAGATCGTCAAACGCATCGCCGAGGAGACTTCCACCAACCCGCGCCTGCTGCTGGGCCTGCTGGAATACCGTTCCGGCTGGGTTTTTGGGCAGCCCAAACCGGGCAGCGACCTTGTTTATCCGCTTGGATTCGAAAATCCCACTTTTCAGGGTCTCAACCGCGAACTGCGCCTGGCGGTGCGCTACCTGTCGCAGGGCTATTACGCCGCGCGCGCCGGGCAACTGGGGCAGATCGTTTTCCCGGACGGCGTCAGCATCAGCCTGCCAGCGGACGCCAACCCCGCCATGGCAGCGCTCTACTCCCTTTTTGCGCGCCTGCTGCCTTTTGTAGACTGGCAGGCCGCCATTCTTGGTCCGGACGGTTTCATCGCCACTTATTCAGCGCAATTTGGCGACCCCTGGCAGCGCGCGGTCGAACCGCTGCTGCCGGCCAACCTTGCCCAGCCGCAGCTCGAATTGCCGGTTCCGGCCGGTGAAAAATGGTCGCTCACCGGCGGGCCGCACATCGATTGGGGCGTTGGCAGCCCCTTGGGCGCCATTGACCTGGCGCCAATTTCCGGCACAGGCTGCAAACCGGCGCCTCAGCAGGCTGTGGCTGCGGCGGCGGGGGTGGTGGTGCGATCGGCGCGCGGCGCCCTGGCACTGGACCTGGATGGTGACGGCAATGAACAGACGGGTTGGGTCCTGGTTTACATGCATCTGGCCAACCGGGTGCCTGTTGGAACGCGGGTGGAAGCGGACGAGCCGCTCGGCAACCCTTCCTGCGAGGGTGGTGTGGCAACCGGTGCGCACGTGCACCTGGCGCGTAAATATAACGGCGAGTGGCTCGGCCTGGATATCATTCCATACGTACTTTCCGGCTGGCAGGTCGAGGCAGGCGAAAAACCCTACCTGGGCCGGTTGCTTCGCGGCGGGCAGGTGGTTACCGCCAGTTCCAGCGGCATGAGTGGATCAACAGTATTTCGATAATCGAAAACACTCGTCTGAAATATCACTTGACGAACCTGCGCAAGTGTCCTATATTTGTATTAGGTAAACTGCAATTTTGGCTAAAAATGAACTCATAATCCTGCTTGTTTCTCAAACTGCTCAGACAAATCAAGGAGAATAAAACGATGGCAAATTTACTCGATGTTGAAGGAATTGGCCCCAAGTATGCCGAAAAACTCAAGGCAGCCGGTGTCGCCAATACCGAAGCCCTGCTCAAGATTGGCTCCACTCCCAAGGGCCGCAAGGAAATGGCTGAAAAGTCTGGCATCAGCGATGCGTTGATCCTCGAATGGGTCAATCACGTGGATTTATTCCGCATCAAGGGCGTCGCGGAAGAGTATTCTGACCTGCTGGAAGAAGCCGGCGTGGATACTGTGCCGGAACTGGCCCAGCGCGTTGCCAAGAATCTTTTCCAGAAGATCGTGGAAGTCAACGAAGCCAAGAAACTGGTCCGGAAACTGCCGACCGAGAAGATGGTCGCGGATTGGATCGATCAGGCCAAGAAACTGCCGCGCGTTATCAATTACTAATTCCTGGTTCCCCCGGAAAACCCCCCGCCTGGTGCGGGGGGTTTTTATCATCATTGCGGCCGTGGATTGTTCCTGACTTGACATTCCACCGCTCCGCGCATACAATGACCATGACAACTACATAAGACCTGCCGGGTGCATCATCCCCCGGATGGGAATGCTCAAAGGCGAAGCCGGTGCAAGTCCGGCGCTGTCGCGCAACTGTGAGTTGGCCGTGGAACTGCATCACCGCCAGCAAGCCAGGTCGCCCGCCCAGGCAGGTATGATCCACGACCTCGCGGAAAGGAGGTGGAAACGCATTTAGCCAATCCATAAACCTTCCTGTCCCCGCGGACAGGATTTTTTATTTCACAGACAGGAGCGATTTCGTGTTCCAAATTAAAAACTCCACTCATCCATGGAAATGAAATGAAGCGAACCATTATTCTGTTCTGTTCCATAATTTCTATTGTCCTGACAATCGGGGCTTGCAGCCCGGTCGCAAACACCGGCGCCAACCCGATAGCGCTCACGGATGGTCTGGGGCGTTCGGTCAGCCTGGCCGCCCCGGCGCAGAAGATCGTCTCGATGGCGCCATCCAATACCGAGATTCTGTATGCCATCGGCGCAGGCGCGCAGGTGATCGGCCGGGATGAATTTTCCGACTATCCGGCTGAAGCGGCATCCCTGCCTTCGGTGGGCGGTTCGATGGGCACCTACAGCATCGAAACCATTGCCAGCCTGAAGCCGGACCTGGTGCTGGCGGCTGAAATCAACACGCCCGAACAGGTCAAAGCGCTGGAAGACGTCGGTTTGAAAGTCTATTACCTGTCCAATCCCAAAGATCTGGGCGGCCTGTATGCCAATTTACAAACGGTGGGGCAGCTTGCTGGACGGGAAAGCGAAGCGGACGCCCTGGTCCAGTCGCTGCAAAAGCGCGTTCAGGCGGTGGAAGATAAACTGGCGCCGATTTCCAGCATTATTACTGTCTTCTATGAAATGGACGGCAGCGACCCGGCCAAACCATGGACAGCCGGGCAGGGTTCCTATTTATCGCAACTGGTCAATATGGCCTTGGGCAGCAATGTGGGCGACAGCATCAAGGGCGATTACGTCCAGATGAGCCAGGAAGCCCTTCTGGTACAAAACCCATCGATCATCCTACTGGGCGATGCTGCTTACGGCGTCACAGCCGAACAGGTGGCCGCCCGCCCCGGTTGGAGCGCGCTGCAAGCCGTAAAGGATAACCGCGTTTACGCCTTTGACGATAACCTGGTCAGCCGCCCCGGCCCGCGCCTGGTGGATGGGTTGGAAGCGCTAGCAAAATTGCTACGGCCTGCGTTGTTCAAGTGAAGTTAGGATATCCACAGAGAACGCAGAGAAAGAAAGAGAGCAAAGAGAAGATATGAGAACGAAGGAGGGATCGATAAATGAGGGGATTCGTTTCCGGCTCATTGCCGTTGATCGCTCTTTTACTTTTTCCTTCCCTTCTCTCTGTCCTTTCTCTGTGAGCTCTGTGGCTGGTTCCCCTCCATGAGAAATTCCACCCGCCCTTACCTCATCAGTGCCCTCACGCTGGCAGCCGCGTTGCTGCTCAGCGTGGCGGTCGGCAGCGTGTTCATACCGCCGGCTGCGTTATGGGATTTGATCAAGGCGGCGTCGACCGGAGGGCAACCCAGCCTGCCGCAGGCGGATACCTATGCCGCCATTCTCCTGTCGCTGCGCCTGCCGCGCACGCTTTTAATTGCCTTCACCGGTGCTGCGCTGGCTACCAGCGGCGGGGCTTACCAGGGGCTGTTTCGCAACCCGCTGGCTGATCCCTATCTGATCGGGGTGGCATCGGGGGCGGGGTTGGGTGCGGTGCTGGCGATGACAGCCCAATGGCCGCAGAAAATGGGCAGTCTGGTTGCCGTTCCGCTGGCGGCCTTCGCTGGCGCGCTGTTGACCGTGCTGGTGGTCTACCAGCTCGGACGGGTTGGGCGCAGCGTACCGACCACCAGTTTGATCCTGGCAGGTGTGGCAGTAAGCTCTTTTTGCACCGCCCTGACTTCGTTTCTCATGCTTAACGCCACAGGCGAACTGCGCCGGGCTCTGGTCTGGCTGCTGGGCGGTTCGACCCTCTCCGGCTGGCAGCCGGTACTGGCCGTGCTGCCCTATCTGGCGGTGGGCTGCGGCATTTTATTAGCCAGCGGGCACGCGCTCAACGTCATGCAATTTGGCGACGAGCAGGCCCATCAGCTTGGCCTACCGGTGGAAAGCGCAAGGCGGCTCATTGTCATTGCTGCCACGCTGACCACGGCCGCGGCGGTGGCGTTTTCGGGGGTGATCGGTTTTGTGGGGCTAATCGTTCCCCACCTTGTGCGGCTGCTGTGGGGCGGTGATTACCGCCGCCTGCTGCCTCTTTCCACGTTGTCCGGCGCGGCATTTTTGCTGGTGGCAGACGTGTTGGCACGCTCGCTGATGGCTCCACAGGAGCTGCCGGTGGGCGTGATTACATCGCTGGCGGGTGCGCCATTCTTCCTGTGGGTGCTGCGCCGCGCTAAACAGCAATCTTTCTGGTGATGCTTATGTTGAGGGTTGAATCGTTATCGGTTTCCTACGGCGCGCGCGCCGTACTGCACGAGGTCAGTTTTTCGGTCGAGCGCGGCAAAGTTCTAGGCCTGATAGGTCCCAACGGCGCTGGAAAATCGACGCTGGTGCGCACCCTGAGCGGCGTGCTGCCGGTACAGGCCGGCCGCGTGCTGATGGACGGGCGCGAGGTGCGCGGCATGGGCGCGGCGGAACTGGCCCGTCACATGGCAGTAGTGCCGCAGGCTCGCAACCTGCCCCCGGCTTTCACGGCCTGGGAAACTGTCCTGCTGGGGCGCACGCCTTACCTGAACTGGCTGGGGCAGGTTTCGCTGCAGGATGAGGAGATTGCCCGCGAGGCCATGCGGCGCACCGACACGTTTACACTGGCGGAACGGCGGGTGGGAGAGCTTTCAGGCGGCGAGCAGCAGCGCATCCTGCTGGCGCGCGCGCTGGCGCAGGCTGCCCCCATTTTGCTGCTGGATGAACCCACCGCCAACCTCGATCTGCAGTACCAGCTGAACCTGCTCGAACAGGTGCGCAGCCTGGCGCGGCATGACCAGCTGACCGTGGTGATGGTGCTGCACGACCTTAACCTGGTGGCGCGCTATTGCGACCAGGTGGCCTTGTTGGTGGAGGGGCGCATTGTCCAGATCGGCGGGGTGGATACGGTATTGACCGCGGGCGTGCTCAGTCAGGCCTATCATGTTCCCCTGGAAGTGATGCGCAATACGCCCAGCGGCTACCCGGTAGTGCTGCCGGCCATTTTGCAATGAGAATTTCCGCCCAACTGAATTGTGTGGTTAAATTAGCCTTATGAAAATCCAGTTATATGCCACGTTCAGGCTGGCTGCCGGCGTGAAAACGATCACGCTCGATCTGCCGCCCGGAACGAGCGTCGACCAGGCCGTCGCGGCTGCCGTGGAAAAACACCCTGTGCTGCGCGTGCACTGGCTGAACGACCGCGGAGAGATCCACGCCCATGTGCACTGCCTGCTCAACGGCGACGATGTTTCCAGCCTGCCGCAGCAATGGCAAACGCCGCTCCACCCGGAGGATACCCTCGACATTTTTCCGCCGGTGGCTGGCGGCTGACTGAGATAAGAAAAACCGGTTCTATAAAAGAGAGCCGGTTTTTTTCTTGGTCAAGTGAGGAATACCACATTACCTGATTAGGGCTTTTACTCCGTCCTAGTCCTCCGATGGGTGGAAGGGGGCGGTGCCGTCTTCGACGATCGGGGCGCAGCAGGAGGCGGTTAAAACTTCCTTTTTGCGCGAAGCCTGGTGGCGGTTTTTGTAAATTGTTATACCGACTGCGACGGCAATGAAAAACAGGATGGCGAAAAACCAGGGCACACCGGTAACTTTTGGAATCTCAACATTATAGGATTCGGAGGTCGGATTACCGCTTTGTGCCATAACGACGCTGGCGGTCGAAACAATCAACATCGAGAGAACCAGGACGAATAAAAATGATCTAAAAAGTTTTCGCATGCTCAATCTCCAGGAGGGTAGGCGGTTACAGATTGCTTAATACTATCAGGCAATGCACCTAAAAGCACCTAATTTGTGTAATATCCGGCTGCGCAATTCGTCTTAAATATGAGGCGGTTGTTGGAAGATGCTAGATGGCGATGCCGTTCGCGCCATGGATGGCGCTTTCAGGATGGGAGAGTGGCAGCAGGATGGTGAATGTGGTTCCGCTGCCGGGTATTGACGAAACGGTGATCTCGCCGCCGTGCGCCTGCACAAAGGCGCGCGTGATGGCCAACCCCAGCCCCGATTCGCCGTTCTGCTCGCTGCGCGACGAGTCGCCGCGGTAAAAACGGTCAAACACGCGCGGCAGGTCAGCAGGAGCGATGCCGCTTCCGGTATCGCTGACAGTCAAAACAACCCGGTCACGGATCTGTTCATCCCTGAGGGTCACCTGGCCGCCTTGCGGCGTGTAGCGGAGCGCGTTGGTCATTAAATTGCCAAGCACTTGCATCATGCGGGTTTCATCCACCCAGATTTCAGGCGATTGGCCGGAGGTCAGCACATTGATCTGTACCCCGTGCTGCTCAGCCTGGTGTTGAAAGGCAGCCGCGGTTTGCTGCAGCAGGCGCCCCGCTGGGATCATCTGCCGGTTGAGCGTCAATTCGCCGGCTTCAGCGCGCGAAAGGGTGCGCAGATCTTCCACCAGGCGCTGCAGGCGTTCGATTTCATCATAAATGACCTCAAGCCGCTGCTTGGTGGGTGAAAGGACGCCGTCGCGCATCGATTCAATGTATCCGGCGATCACGGTCAAAGGCGTGCGCAGGTCATGGGCGATATCGGCCGTCATTTGCTGACGCATTTGATTGGAATGCGTCAACTCGCGGCTCATCTGGTTGAATGTCTGCCCCAGCTCGCCGATTTCATCATCCGAATGGATGGATACCTGCTGCTCCAGTTGGCCGCCAGCCATACGCTGGGTGGCCTGTTTCAATTCGCGCAGCGGGCGGGTCAGCGTGGATGCCAGCAGTGCGCCGACAATGAGCGAAAGCAGCACTGCTCCGGCGGCAGCCAGGGCTACGGCACGGTAGGATTGCTGCAAGTAGGCTTGTTCTTCCGCAGTGAATCCCGGCCGTTCAGAAGGGGTCAGGATGTAGCCGATGACTTTGTTTTCGACCTCGATTGGAGTGCCCTGCACCAATGTATCCGAGCCAACCAACATGCCCAGCACAAAACCAGGCCGGTGCGCCATGACAACTTTACGGTTCGCATCGATGACAACGAAGGAAAAGCGGTTATCCTGGGCCATGGTGGTTTCAGGCGGTTTACCGAATGGATTGACGCCTACGCGCGGAAAGGATTGCTCAATGCCATTTAATGTTCCGTTGGTTTGATAATAGGAAACCAGGGATTGTTTGAAGGTCGCCAGCTGCTGCCTGGTTACCAGGTCGCCCAGGCGGGCTGGACTGGACAGCCAGATTGAAATGCCCACCATGGCGGCTGTGGTGACCGCAATGAGCGTGAATGCCAGGATGAGTTTTAGCGCCAGACTGTGTTTCATGCTTGGTTGCGAAAGCGATATCCGACCCCGAAAACGGTCTCGATATAGCGCGGTTGATCAGGATCAGCTTCGATTTTCGTGCGCAGGTTGCGGACGTGCACGTTCAGGGTGCGTTCCAGGCCGGTAAAACCGCTTTCGGACAGGTCGTCCACCAGTTTCTCCCGGGTGAAAACGTGGCCGGGTTCAGCCATTAGGGTAGCCAGCAGGTTGAACTCCATCGGGGTAAGCGCCGCTTCCTCGCCGCGGACAGTGACGCTGTGCAGGTTTTCATCCAGTTCCAGTTCGCCTTCCTTCAGCACGCGCCCGGGATGATTGGAATTCTCAAAGCGCCGCAGCACGGCCCGCACGCGCGAAGCCAGCTCGCGCATACGGAAGGGTTTGACCACATAGTCATCCGCCCCCAGTTCCAGCCCCAGCACGGCGTCGGTTTCTTCTTCCCTGGCAGTGATGATGATCACCGGGGTCTGGCTTTCGAGCCGGTATTGTTTGAGAAAGGTAAACCCGTCCATTTCGGGCATCATCAGATCCAACAGGATCAGGTCGGGCTTTTCGTGGCGTGCGGTGTAAATGGCTTCGCGCCCGTTCACCGCGGACACCACCCGGTAGCCCTGTTCGCCCAGGTATTCCTGCAACAGCATGCGCACGCTTGATTTGTCATCCACAACCAGGATCGTCTTCATGCCTACCATGATACTCGAAACTTATTTAATTTTGGTTTAGAGATCTGGAATTGATCCAAATCTAAACAAAGGCTAAACCGGATCTAAACATTTTTTTCCTACACTTCTGCCTGTAGTACAGATTATTTTTGTTTTAATTGTTTTAACAACGGAGTAGACAATGAACGTTCAAAAAAGAACGAATCCCAATCTTACCAACTTGTGGGTGGATGGGGTGGTACTGGCGGGACTGTTGGCTTCTTTTGCCCCCAACCTGACCGGCCTACAGGTGCATGAATGGCTCAGCCTGGCTTTTGGCGGCACCATCATCATCCATCTGCTGCTGCACTGGAATTGGCTGGCGGGCATCACGCGGCGCTTCTTTCGCCAGGCCAAATGGAGCGCGCGCCTGAACTATTTGCTCAACTTTCTACTTTTTATCGCTTTTACCGTGGTGGTCTTCAGCGGCGTCATGGAATCGCGGTTCGTGCTGCAAACCTTTGGCCTCAGTTCATCCAATGAAGGATTTTGGAGAGTCTTGCATTCCTTATCCACCGATTTGACCCTTTGGATCACTGCGTTGCACATTGCCGTGCACTGGCGCTGGATTTGGAAATCGATCCTGAAAGCATTTCACTTCCCGCGCCGCATGCCAGCGGTCAACCGGCAACTCAACCCGGCTGTGCAGCCTGTCAAAATCGAAGATCGGTGAAGGAGGTTCCCATGTTAAAAGTATTGGGCAAAGTGTTGATCATTTTATTGGCGGCAGGGTTGGTGGTTGGGGCCACTTATGCCATTTCGCGAAATATGTCGCTGCCTCAGTTTGGCGGACGGGGCGATGGGGATTTTGGCGCGGGGTTTGACCGCGGTGCCGCGCGAACAAATGGTACGGGCGGACAATTTGGCCGTGGTGCATTGGCCCGGCCAGCCGGCGGCGGTTTCCACGGCGAGCGCGAGGGCGGTTCTGCCTTCGGCTGGATGGAAGTGCTCAAGGACCTCGGGGTGATTGGCCTGGTCACGGCTGGCGTGATCCTCGTTCAAAAAACATATGAACGGATTCGTTCCAGGAAACGGAGCGCATTGGGGCAACCGGGCGTTTGAGGTTTTCCTGCCTGGCAGAGAAAATGACCCCCCGATAATGGACATCGGGAGGTCATTTAATTTATTAATTCTTTGGCCGAAACCCTGCCGCCAACGCGGCCGCAATCCCGATCAGCAGCAGGCCGCTGGCTGAAACACTGATCAACGCCACCAGGTTGAGTAGAGCCATGAAAGCCGGGGCCATTTCCGGCAGAGTCCAGCTCACCAGCGCGCCGTTGAGGGCAAAATGGTAGAGGATGGGCAAACATAGCAGATAGGCGGTGACGAGCACCAGCGCCAGGGAACGTAATGCGGCCTCGTGCGCACCGCGGCGCAGCGCACCCGAGAGAATCATCACCACCGCCCAGCTAATCGCCAGCGCGGCTGCGCCAGTGACGGCGACGTACAGGATAAAATCGTTCTGGCTTGTGATGCTGCTAAGCGAATAGACTTTGCGATCCAGGACGGCGTAACGGAAATGGAAGAGGATTTGGAACAAAATGGCGCCGCCCAGGTACCCGGCTGAACCAGAACGGCGTTTCAGCAATAATACCGCCAGCGGAATCACAGCCAGCAGCACAGCCAGGGCCATGCGGGGTGCGCGATCGCCGGCAAGCCGCAATGCTTTGACTTTCTCGAGAGCGGACTGGTAGTCAGCCACGTTTCCGCCCACTACCGGCGGCACGCTTTCACCGATGGCAGTACTGTAAGCCTGTAAGAGGGCAGCCTGTTGCGACTGGGCGGCTTCCGGCAAAGCTGCCAGCGTTTCGGCGGGCAGTTGCAACATTTCCTGCAACACCCGCCCCTGGCTGGAGGCCGGAATGTTGGCACCAAGCAGCGCCGCCAGGGTGGGGGCGATATCGGCCATCTGGATGTCGGCATAGCTGCCCGGCTTGACGCCCGCGCCAATCAGCACGAAGGGTTCGACCAGCACAACCGGGTCGTCGCCGCCGTGACCGCCGGCATCGATCTGGCCGTGGTCGCTGGTTACCAGCAGCGTATCGCTGGAAAAATCGAGTTGCGCGGCGATTTCGGCCAGCAGCCCGTCAGCGCGTTGGGCGGCTTCATTCCAGGCTGGCGCCCGCGGACCGCCTTCGTGGTGGCCGGCGTAATCAACCTGGTCGATGTGGATCAACACCAGTTGGGCACTGCCATCCGCCAGCCAGGGCAAGGCCGCGTCCACCACGGCCCGGTCGGCAGCGCGGTCTTCGCCGGAGGTGTAGAAGGATTGATCCACTGCATTTTGCGGGATCAGCTTTTCGAACCAGTAGTAGCCTGAGACTGCGGTCTTCAAACCGGCCCGCTCGGCGGCCGAGAAGAGATTATCCTGGGTAAAAACCGGTATGCTTTCATAATCGAGATTCACGGCTGGTCCATCGCTCAGATCCGGCCAGGCGCCGGTCAACAGGACGGAATAGCCGGGTTCGGAATAGGATGGCGGCCGGCTGTGGCTGGTGGCTGAAGCTCCCTGCACGCGCAGCCGGTTGAGCGTTGGCATGACGTCCGCGTTTTGGGCGGTATCGGCGCGCAAGGCATCGATTAGGACGAACACCACCCGGCGGGTCGCCGGCGGACCGAGAGGGTTGCCAGGCGCAGGCGGGTTGTTATGCAGCGGCGAGCGGTAAGCCTCGATGGAAGAAAACAAACCGGTGGCCCAAAAATAGGCCCCGCCAGCCAGAATCAACAATACAAGGATGCCGCCGATGATCCAGCCTGAGCGTTTCATAAAAACCTCCCGTCGCGTATGCGTAAGTACGATTATAGGCACGCCCGCGGCGGGATGCAACCGCGGACTTCTTAAAATAAGAACACGGCCAGCGGAGAAATGACTCCCTGGTCGGTTGTTTGGCGCCCTTGTTTAATTTTCAGCTAAAACGATGATGCAGTCGCCAGCGTGAAAGGTGACCAGATCGGTTTTGCGGGGGTTGACCGCAACCCCGTAGGCATGGGCGGAGTCATGGGCTTGTTGTTTCAGCCGGTAACCGAGCGCTACCTCGCCCCGGCGGGCGGCGGCTTCCAGCACAGTATAGAAATTTACTGCCTGTCCCAGTTGAATATAATCGCCGGCAGGTTTTAGGTAGAATTCCGATCCATCCGCGTCGAACAAATCAGCAAATACCTGGTTGAGCAGCTTGTTTTCCGAAATTTGTGCCAGCATCAGGCTGACCAGGTGATCGCTGACGATAAAATCGTCCGCCTGGGTGACATCGGCCAGGGAACGGTTTTTCAGATCCAGCATCTCGCTGACAATGGCCATCGGGCGGCCGCTGCGGTTGGCAATATCGCGCAGGTGCAGCAACGTCAGGATGGTGCGCGCATCGGCAGCCTGAACATCCAGCGAATCGGAATAAGCCAGCACGATGACATGATCAAATGTTTCGGGGTGTAGAGCATCCAGCACGCGCCGGTCAGTGGTATCGGCGCTCTGGAATTGGATGCTCTCATGCTGCCGCGCATCGGAAAATTCGTTCTTTTCCGCGTCGCTCCAGGTGCGGTCTGCCACCAGCAGCACCTGCGAGCCGGAGGCCACATATTGATCCAGTTCGCGCACAATTTGGACTGCTCGTTTATTCCAGCCCAGAATCAGTGTCCGCACGGGGTGTGCCGTCCGGCGGGTTCCCTCGACGATCAAATTGGCCTGCACGGCTGACAACCCCGGCCCGCCTGCCACCAGAGTGTCGTCATCGGCGGTAATCGCAACCACCTGGTCGCCTGGAGCAAAACGCGTTTCCATGGGTGGGTTCAGTTTGACCTTGTTTCCCGCGGTTGCGATGCCGATCACGGCTGAATCCAGGTAACCAAACAACGCATCATGAAAGGTTTTGCCCGCCAGCTGCGCTTCATCCTTGATATAGATTTCATCCCGTTCAAAATTGAGCAGTTCGGTATAGACCACCGAAAGGCCCGACTGCAGGCAGGTTTGCGCCACAATGCGCGCAATTAAATCGCCGGCCAGAACCAGTTCAACCTCATCCCGGCCGACCATGCGGGCTGGCTCCAAATTACGGGCATTGCGGATCTCGGCCACAATGTGATAGGGTTCGGTGCGTCGTTCGGGATTGTTGGTGATGGCCAGCAGCGTTTTGATGGTTTCGGTATCCGATTGGTCGTTTTCGGCAGCCAGGATGATGATGGAACGGGCGGTATCCAGGCTGGTCAGCTTCAGATCATTCAGATTGATGGGACTGCCGCTGCGGCAAACGATGCGCATTTTACCGCTGTGTTGTACAGCGGAGTGGATCTCATCTTCCATTTCCACTTTGTCGCGCTCCGCCAGCACCACCACGCAAGCATCCGGTTGGTTGGCATTTGCCTCGGCCAGTTCAGCCAGGACGGTGAAGATCTGCGCCGACCAGCCCAGAATGACGGTGTGGCCGCGTTCGATCACCCGCGAGCGCCCCTTGCGCAGTTCGCCCATTTTGCTTTCAATGCCGCTGGTCAGCACGCCGATGAGGGTGCTGATGATGAAGATGCCGCCCAGGGTGACGAAAAACATGGCGACCCTAAAGCGCCAGCCCACATCGCCGCCCATGGTGCCGGCGTCGAGCGTGCGCATCAGGCTCAACCAGGCGGCCTCGATGAAGCTGATTTTGCCGTCATCGCCGGGCGCGATGCCAACCAGGGTGACCACCGCGGCCGCGATGAGGATCAACGCCAGCGAAAAAATGCCCAACCCGCCGATCAACGCGCCTGTTCCGCGCGCCATGTAGTTGTCAAACCAATAGCGTAACCGGTCGCGCCAGTCTGCCTTCATGCACGCTCCTTTTCAGGTGGGTTGCCTGTCTTATTTCAATTCGCGTGCCTGGGCTGCCGCGGCCTCGGCCGTATCCGGAACGTCCAGCCCGGCCCAGACCTGCCAGGTTTCACGGTGTGAAATGCTGGCGCCCGGGGGCAACCGCGTCAGCGGCCCGATGGTTTCCAGTTCCAGGAAGCGGTTATCCACGTAGACTTCCAGATTGCTGCCGAAATCCGGGTAGGAATGGCTCCAATCGGGTTGTTGGGCAATCTTGCGAAAGAACACGCCGGCGCGGTAATAGCCCAACCAGGCAGCCATGCTGCGCAAGCCAATTTTGCAGGGCTGGATAGTTGGATCGGAGCGCACCACGATTAGATCGTCCAGGAAGCGCAGCCGCGGATCGTCCAGGCGGGTGTAGGGCCACAATGCCAGACTGCGGTCGGGTAGCAATTTGGAAGCAGTTTGCGGCGGGGTATTGGGTATGACGGCCCACCCGCCCGGCGCCATCTGGGTAATGGCCCAGGGTGCATATTCAACCTCGCTACTGCCCAGGTTGGTCAACGTGTGATTGAGGGTCACCACTGGCCGCTGCGGATCGAGGCGCACTTCCATGGTTTTTTGCATGCGCGTGGGTGGTTCCACCGGGCCGGTCAGGCGGACACCGTCCGGCAGCAGGTCGACCTGCTGGGGAAAGTCATCGGGGAAATAAGTGATTTCAGGGCTTTCCGGTGAGAGCCACAGCCGGTGTCCGCCGTAGGGATGGTAGGGACCGTGGGGAGAATCAAATGTGACCAGCGGAATTTCGGCAAACTGGTTGGTCTGCGAGCCTTGCAGGGTTAATCGTAGTAGGCGCGGACCGGCGCCAACCAGGTATTCCAGCCGCAGGTGGGCATTTTCTATCACGCGGGTCGTAAGGTCTATTGCTGTCATTGGCGGGTTCCTCCCCCAGAAAATAATCAACTGTTGCGCAAACCAACCGGGCGCATTTGTTCAGTGCGGCGCGGTCAGTGGCCGAACACGGAAGAACGGTCTTCGCGGCCGAAATCCCAGCCGTTCACCCACAGGTGGGTGAGGGTTGGAATGAAAGCCTGGCATTTCAAATTTAATTCTTTGTAAGTGATGCCGGTGGGCAAGGTACCCTTTTTCTTGAGAATCTTCTCCAGCCGTTCGCGGATTTCGATCAAATAAGCCACGTCCCGACCGGCATATTGCAGCTGGCGTTCGCTCAAGTCGTCGCTGCCCCAAAAAGTGGTTTGCTGCGATTTGTCCATGTCGATCTCGAGCAATTCGCTCGCCAAGGCCGCCAGCCCGTGTTCAGGCGAATAAGTGCGCGCCAGTTTGCTGGCGATTTTGGTGCAATACGCATTCACCGGCATGACGCCGACGTGCTTGAGCAAAAAGCCGCAGTCCATGATGGCAAAATGGAATATTTTGGTCACGGTCGGGTCAATCAGCAAGGCACGCAGGTTTGCGGCTTTGCTCCAGTCCTGCGTTTTGACAATCAGGGTCGGGTCAGCACCGTCGCTGATTTGCACCAGGCAAAGCAAATCGCGGTTGGGGTTCAGCCCGGTGAACTCGCAATCCAACGCCAGCGTGTGCGCCGTCCGCAGCCGCAGCAGGTCTGCCCCAGTAAGGTCTTCCTTTAATTCATACACCACTCGCCGATTGCTCTTCATGGGCTGTCCCCTTCCGGTAAATTCTACAGTCCTGATTATAAATGAAAAAGCGCAACAGCCCGGGCGGATTCAGCCATCCCGGCTCATTTGAGCGTGCGGTCAAAGAACTCCTGCACGCGCTGGCGGAATAGTTCGTCGCTGCGGTCGACAAAGGTATGGGGTTGGCCGGGATAACTGAAACATTCCACGTCCTTGCCCAGGTTCTGCAGCCAGGCGCACAAATTGTCGGACCATTCCGGCGGCACGGCCAGGTCGGCGCTGCCGTGGTGAATGCTGACCGCCGCGGTTACATCTGGCAGGAAAATGACCGGCGAGATTCGCAAGAAATCTTGCGGGCCGGCCTGCAATTCCTCAGCACCCCATTCGCCGTTGCTGAAGAAGGTGTTCAGGCGCTCGTAATTCAGCAGGTCGTCAGCGCTCATCGAGCCGTACAGCACCACCGCATCCACGTCCGGGCTGACCACCATTACGCGGATGGCGACCCCACCGCCCATGCTGTGCCCCCATAGACCGAGGCGGCTGGCATCCGCCAGCTCCAATGGGCCTGGTTTGCCGGCCTGGTCCTTGAGCAGTGCCACTAGATTGAGCACATCGACCGCATAACCCACACGGAAGCGGTTGGGACCGTCATCGGAGGGGGTATAACCGCGCAAATTGGGGTGCAGCACCAGGTAACCGGCCTGTGCCAGCGAATCGGCATAGGTGGTGGAGTAGTCGAGCGTGTTATAACGGGCGGGTTCGATATAGCCGTGCAGGAGAATGACCACCGGGAAAGGGCCGCTGCCGTTGGGTACATCCATGAAGCCGTTGATGTTAAGGCCGTCGCTGGGGTAGCGGATTTCGTAGCGGGTGAAGGCGTTATTTTTGCCGTAGCGTTGGACGATTTCCACTTCGCCGCCGCCATAGGTACGGCCGCACAGCCCGGCAATGGATACATCTGCGTACGGGTCGGGCGTGGGCGTGAGCGTGGCGGTTGCGGCGGGTTCGGGAGAATGGGTGGCAGCGGGCAGGGGGGAGGTGGTGGGGCTGGGTTGCGGCGTAGCGCTTTCCGTCGCGGCAGGGGCGGTTGGCGGCATGGCAGCGGAACAGGCCGACAGCCACAGGCCAGCCAGCAGCAGGAGCCATTTCACACGGCGGAGCGTATAAATTTCCAATTTTGACCCTTTTCCAAAAAGATTATACCGGATTCAGAGATGGTTCACCGGCGCGGTTAATTGACACAACCCGACCGCTATGTTATCTTTGAGAACAATCCATGCCTAATTCTTCCAGGAATGCAAACGATTATGTGCGCCTGCACCTGGTGTGCGGCGAACGCGGCAGCGGCAAAACCCAGGTGTGTGCCGCACTGGCGCAGCTGCTGAGTTTGTATGGCGAGGATCTGGCCGGATTGATTTCGCCCGGCGTTTTTATGGAAGGGCGTAAGACCGCCATCCAAGCCTACGACCTGCGCAGCCAGGAACGCCGCCGTCTGGCCATTATGCGCAGCGCACAGGACGTTGCGGACGATACAAAGGAGGCGGCCGTGTCATGGACTTCGCGCGACTGGACTTTTGATGAGGGGGTGTTGGCGTGGGGCAATGCCATCCTGGGAGTGGCCGTGCCTTGCGGCGTGCTGATTGTGGATGAACTGGGGCCGCTTGAATTTGACGAAGGACGGGGCTGGATGAACGGGCTCGACACGCTGGATAGCCGCAATTACCGCATGGCGGTGGCCACCATCCGCCCGGGTTTACTGGAACGCGCGGCGCAACGCTGGCCTGGCGCCCAGGTGCATGAATTGGTATCAACAGATGACGTGCAGCCCGTTTGGACGGCGCTCTCGCGCACGGCTGCGGAAGGATTGGTCAGGCCTACAGATGGATGAAACGACCCTAAGATTATTACTGGAATCGGTGCAAAGCGGGCAGGTGCCGGTGGAAGGTGCGCTGGAAAAACTGCGCAATCTTCCCTTTGAGGCGGTCGGCGATTTTGCGTTGCTGGATAATCACCGCAACCTGCGCTGCGGTTTTCCGGAGACGGTTTTTGCCCAGGGCAAGACGCCGGAACAAATCCTGGCGATTACCAACCGGCTGGCTGCCAACAGCCAACAGGTGCTGGTGACGCGCCTGAGCGCTGAAGTGTATGCACAGATCCGCGCCGGATTGCCGGCGGATATGATCTATCACCCGCTGGCGCGCATCGCGCTGTTGGACCGCGATGCGGAGCGTCCCAAACGCCCCGGCGTGCTGGTGGTGACGGCTGGAACGGCCGACATCCCGGTGGCTGAGGAAGCCGCCCTGACCGCTGAACTCATGGGCCAGGCGGTGGAACGCGTTTTTGACGTGGGCGTGGCTGGACTGCACCGCCTTCTGGATCGTATGGATGTGCTGCGGCGTGCCAGCGTGATCGTGGTGGCGGCCGGCATGGAAGGCGCGCTGGCCAGCGTGGTGGGTGGGCTGGTGGCTGTGCCGGTGATCGCCGTGCCGACCAGCGTGGGTTACGGCGCCAGTTTCAACGGGCTGGCCGCGCTGCTGGCCATGCTCAATTCGTGCGCCAAAGGCGTGGCAGTGGTGAATATCGACAATGGTTTCGGCGCCGGTACGCTGGCGGCCATGATCAATGCCCAGCGATTTGAAGAAGAGAAGAAATAACCATAGAGAAAAAACCACAGAGAACTAACCACAGAGATCACAGAGAATTTTGATGAGAAAATGAGAGAAGAAATAGTAGCAAACGATGACAGTCTTTCTGTAATCTCCTCTCCAATCTTGATTTATTCTCTGTGACCTCTGTGGCTGATCTTTTCCTGGTATCAGTTTGATTGAAATGAGGAATAATGGTATGGAAATGACGCTTGACTCGCGAATTTCACAGCTCGATCCGGCGGTGCAGGCCAAATGGAAAGCCTTGCTGGAGAATCTGCATTCGCTTGGCAACCTGGTGGTGGCCTTCTCCGGCGGTGTGGATAGCGGGCTGCTTGCCGCGGCGGCCTTTCAGGCGCTGGGCGACAGGATGCTGGCCGTGACCTTCAACTCAGCAATTGAAGAGGATGAAAGCTGGCAGTTGGCGCAAGCCACGGCGCGGGCGGTGGGGTTCCCGCTGCTTGGCGTGCAGGGCAACGAATTCGACAACCCCGATTTTGTCGCCAATACTTCGCAGCGTTGTTATTTTTGTAAAAAGGATACCTTCACCGGGTTGGAAAAACTGGCCAGGGAACGGGGTTTTACCCATCTGGCCGAGGGCACCAACGCCGAAGACCAGAACGATTTCAGACCCGGCATGCGCGCCGCCGATGAAGTGGGCGTGCATAAACCCCTGGCTGAGGTCGGTCTGGTTAAGAGCGAGATCCGCAGCCTGGCAAAAGCGCTCGGATTGCCGGTCTGGGACCGGCCCAGTTCGCCCTGCCTGGCCTCGCGCATTCCATACGGCGTCCAGGTGACGCGTGAAAATGTCAGCAAGGTGGCGGCCGGCGAGCAATACCTGCGCGGGCTGGGCTTTTCGCCGGTGCGGGTGCGTTACGAAGGGGCCACCGCCCGCCTGGAAGTGGCGCCGGGGGAGATCGGCCGGCTGGCTGAAATGCACGCCGCGGTCTCAGCCCGATTTACGGAGATTGGTTTCACCTACGTGGCCGTTGACCTGACCGGGTTCCGCTCTGGCAGCCTGAATGAGGTGCTGAAAAAGAAATGAAAATTGCTTATGTGGATTGCTTTTCGGGCATCAGCGGCGATATGTTCCTGGCGGCGCTGCTGGATGCCGGACTGCCGCTGGATACGCTGCGCGCCGAATTGGACAAATTGGGACTGCCTGAAGCCTTTTCGCTGGAAGTCAGTGAGACGCGCAAGGGCAGCCTGCGCGCCTGCCTGCTGCACGTCGATGTTCCCCACCTGCACCCCGTTGGGCATGCGCAGGAGCACGATCACGACCATGCCCACCAACGCAGTTGGAATGAAATCCGCACGCTGATTCAATCCAGCAGTCTTACCGAAGCCGTCCAGCAGACAAGCCTGGCGATCTTTTCCCGCCTGGCCGCGGCCGAGGGGCGCGTGCACGGCGTTCCCGCCGATGAGGTGCATTTTCACGAGGTCGGCGCGGTCGATTCAATTGTCGATATCGTCGGCGCAGCGGTCGGGCTGCATGCGCTGGGCATACAGCGCCTGTATGCTTCGGCACTGCCAATGGGTTCGGGCAGTGTACAAAGCCAGCACGGCCTGCTGCCGCTGCCGGCCCCGGCCACGCTGGAGTTGCTCAGCGAAGCACATGCACCTACCGTGCCCTCCACCGCACAGGTCGAACTGGTCACCCCCACCGGGGCAGCCATCCTGGCAGCGCTGGCAACCTTCGAGCAACCGGCTCTAACGGTCAGCGGGCGCGGGGTGGGCGCCGGCCAGCGCGAGCTGCCATGGCCGAACATCCTGCGCCTGATCATCGGCGAGAGCGCCGCTGAAGGCAGCGGGCATGTGGCACTGGAAACCAACATCGATGACATGAATCCGCAGTTGTATGCGGCGGTCATGGAGCGGCTGTTCGCGGCTGGCGCGCTGGATGTGTACCTGACGCCGATTTATATGAAGAAGAACCGCCCGGGCACCCTGCTGGGCGTGATTGCGCGCCAGCGGGATGAGGCGACTCTAGCGAACCTGCTGCTCACGGAGACCACCACATTGGGCGTCCGCGTGCATGACGTGACGCGCTACGAGGCCGGGCGCGAAACGCGCACGGTGGATACCGAATTCGGCCCTCTCCAGGTAAAGCTCAAACTGCTGGATGGAAAGGTGCTGCAAGCCTCGCCGGAATACGAAGACTGCCTGCGTGCCGCCCAGACCCAGGACGTTTCGCTGGCGCGGGTGCTGGCCGCGGCCGCCGCCGCCGGGCAGGTATTAATTTCAAGATAATAACCACAGAGGACACAGAGAAGATCGAGATTAAAAGAGAAGAAAGGAGAACATAGAAACAAGACAAATGGCTTCTGAGAACTCTTTCTCTCTCTTAAATAATACTCTGTGTTCTCTGAGTCTCTGTGGTTATCTTAAGAGGTGAATGGATGACCGACCGTTACGCATTGATCACCGGGGCTTCAAGCGGCATTGGCGCTGAATTTGCCAGGCAACTGGCGGCGGAGGGCGTGCACCTGGCATTGGTCGCGCGCAACCAGCAGCGGTTGGACGCGTTGCAGGCTGAATTGCGCTCCGCCTACCCGGTGGCGGTCGAGACACTCTCCGCTGACCTGGGCGACGCGGGCAGTGTCGCCAGGGTGGCGGCTTTCATCCAATCGCTGCCGGGCCTGGACTTCCTGATCAACAATGCCGGTTTTGGTACGACTGGCTTTTTTGCCGGGAGCGACATCGAGCGGCAGGTGGCCATGGTGAATGTGCATGTGATCGCTACCCTGCGGCTATGCCATGCCGCCTTGCCAGGCATGCTGGCGCGTGGCAGCGGTGCGATCGTCAACGTCGCGTCGGTTTCGGCCTTTGGCGCCACACCCCATTCGGCTGTTTACTCGGCCAGCAAAGCCGCGCTGGTGAACTTCTCGCGCGGATTGCACAGCGAGCTGCTCGGGACGGGCATCCAGGTGCAGGCGCTCTGCCCTGGCTTCACCCGCACCCGCTTTCATGATGGCGATGATTTCAAGGGATTCCGCCAGGAAAAATTACCCGGGTTCATGTGGTCGCGGGCAGACCGGGTGGTCGCCGATTCGCTGCGCGCGCTGCGCAACAACGGCCCCGTGGTAGTGGTGCCGGGCTGGATCAACCAGCTGATGTCGGCCTTCATCCAAACTCCGCCGGGGCAGATGCTGTTGGAAGTAGTAAGCCGGTGGTGGGTCGGGATGCATTCAAGCGAGGTTATCGATGAATGAATTGAAGGCATTCTATGACGCGATCAAAAATGGCGAGCGTGAAGCACTCCGGGAATTGTTGGACGCAACGCCATCACTGGCGGGCACGCCTGACCCGGACAGCGGGCTTTCCGGGCTGATGACCGCGTTGTATTATGGGCAACCGGAAACAGCGGACCTATTTATCGAACGCGGGGTCACTTTGAATCAGTTTGAAGCCGCGGCAAGCGGGCAAATCGACCGCTTGCAAGAATTGCTTGAAGCCCAACCAGCCCGGATCGACGATTATTCTCCGGATGGGTTTCAGGCCCTGGGGTTGGCAGCATTCTTCGGCCAGGCCGAACCAGCCAGGTGGCTGTTGGAGCGCGGCGCGCAGGTCAATATGCCCTCGCAAAATGCCCTTCGGGTCATGCCGCTGCACTCGGCGGTGGCAGCCAGCAACCTTGAAATTGCCCGCGCACTGATCGACCACGGCGCGGACGTGAACGCCGTCCAGAATGACGAATTCACGCCCTTGATGGCTGCAGCTCAGAACGGGCAGATGGAGATGATCGAGCTGCTGCTTTCCCACGACGCCCGCCCGGATGCGAAGCGTGCCAACGGGCAAAGCGCGGCCGATTTTGCCCGGGAGGGCGGTCATGACGCGGCGGTTGAGCTGTTAAAAAAGCACGGCGAATGAAAATCATCTGCCGCGAACGGTTTCGGGTAAAATGGAGCATCTTCGCAGCCTAGGAGCAGGCCATGAAAAAAGAATTGGATATGGTGCAGCAATTTCACGAAACTTACCGCGCCTATTTCAACCGGCAGCCGACAGCCTTGTTGCCGCCCGAGGTGGTCGCTCTGCGCGTCAGCCTGATCCAGGAAGAACTGGATGAATACCGCGAAGCCGCCGAAGCTGGCAACCTGGTGGGCATCGCGGATGCGCTATCAGACTTGATGTATGTTGTGCTGGGCACCTATGTGGCTCACGGGCTGCAGGAAGCCGCCGAGGAATTGTTCGCCGAAGTGCAGCGCAGCAATATGAGCAAGCTGGATGAAAACGGCCAGCCCATTTTCCGTGCCGATGGCAAGGTGCTCAAGTCAAAACTGTTCAGCCAGCCGGATCTACAAGCGGTGCTGGCGAAATACGAGACGGATGGGAACGGCCAAAACCCCGTCCTTGAACCTTGAATCACTTTGATGGTGAAATCGGATAGTAAATCCCGGGCAGTTAATCCCGGGATTTTGTTATTCAAAATTAACTGTTGGCCGTGGGATTCTTTGGGGGATTCGGTTAATTTTCGGGCAACGGCATGCTTAAGCTGACCCTGGTAAAACGGCCGGGCTCGCTTTCCACGCTCAACGCGCCGCCGGCCACGGCCAACAGCGTGCTGTGCAGCGCCAGACCAGAGCGACTGCCGCTGGTGGACGTGTGATTATCCAACCCGACGCCGTCATCCGCGATGGCCAGGGTAAATTCCGAGCCAACCTCAGCAGAGATCCTTACTTGCAGGCTGCGTTGCGGTGTGGATCCGCGACCATGTTCAGCGGCATTGCGCAGCGTCTCCCGCGCGGCATAATACAACACCTCCGCGGCGGAGTGGGATAGCAAGGCAGCCTGCTTTTCAGCCTGTTGTGAAACCTGCCATTCCACCCCATCGAAACTGCCGCGCAGTTCGCTTTCAACCAGGCGGTGCAGGGCCGGCAACAAGCCCAAGGAGGCGACTTCCGGCGCGCTGGGCGCAGGCAATTCGCGCAGCAAATCGGAGATGCGGTGGTGTGCGGCGCTCAACTGAGTCTGGGCCGCGTCGGGTTCGGCGTTGAGCAGCAGTAGAGCCGTGTGCAATTGCGGCAGAATTTCATCGTGCAGCGTGCGGCGGGTGTGCAGCTCGAGCGTCTGCGAATCATTTGATCTTTCGCGTTGCAATTCCACCAGGCGGCGGGCTAATCCCGCGCTGGCTTGTAAATCCAACAGGCGCTCGCCGCTCGAGCGCGCCAGCTCGATCTCTTCCTGGGTGAAAAAACCGCCACCGGTCTTGTCGCTTAGCAGCAACATGCCAATCAGTCCGCGTTCGCCCCACAGCGGTACGGCCCATTTGAGTCCGGCTAAGGTCGCCCCATCGAGCGGCAGCAAGGCAAGCCCGGTTGCCTGAACCTGGGCGGCCATTTCATGCAGGTGCGGCAGCGGAACGGCTGACTCGGGTGGATAAAATAACGGCGCACCCGCCAGGGCAGCCAGCGAACCGAGCGGCGCCAGTGCGCCGCGCTGCGCGCCCAATAAACCGTTAACCAGTGCGGCGAACGGCGCCTGTACTTCCAGGTCGGCGGTCTCTTCGCCCGGCTGTAATAATGCGTCGTAGAGGCGCTGGCTGGAAAGAAAAGGCCGCATTTGCTGCAGGGCGGCTTCGCGTCCGGTAAAGGAGCGCCAGGTATACAGGGCAAAGAAAGTGACTGCCAGCAGCAGGCTGGCCAGCAGGCTGTAAATCGGCTTGATGCCCAGCAGGAAACCGCCGGCGGCGACCGGGCTGATGGCTGCTGACAGAAGGACGGCTGAACGCCAGGCGCTCCGCAATTCCTGGCGGGGCAGCGATTTTCCAGTGAAGACCTCATAAAGAATCACGGCCTGCCCGAGCAGCAGCACTGCCAGACCAATCAGCGTTGCGATCACCAAATCGAACCAGGCCAGCGTCTGGCTGAGACGTACGTAAACATTTTCCGCGCCGTATTCGATTCGCGCGTCTGCCACCACCCACATCAATGCGGTTGCAACCAGCAGGCTGACCGCCAATAAAACGAAGGTCGAGACTACCAACCATGGGCGAGCCCGCCGGCGGGCTAAATCGCCCATCGGCCGCGCGGAGGGACCCGGCCGTAGCAGCGCATCCAACGCGAGCAGGATGCATAGGATGATAAAAACGGGGTAGGCCAGAAAAATTACCGGTATGCCCAGCAGCGAGGGTACATCGCTCAGGTCAAGGACCGATATTTGTGTGAAGGTGGGAATGGGATGCGTAAAGATCAGCAGCGCGGCCATCGCCAATGTGCAGAGCATGGCGATCATATACCAGGGCCGCTGGCGGCGGTGTAAAGCGGTTTCGGCGCTGTCCCAATATCCGGCATACCACAGGATGACGATATACCAGGCGAAAGGCGATAGGATGACCGGCAGCCAACCGGCGCTCCACCAGAAATTAAGACCGGGGTTGGTGGGGTCGAGGCGCTGACCCAGGATGGCGGAGTGGCTGATGAAGAACGCTCCTCCCATGAGCAAGCCGCCCGCGGCCAGCCAGACCCCAAAGTTGCGCCTTTCAGCGTTCAACAATACGGTTAATCCCAGCCAGATCAAAACCAGCGTATTGAACAGGGAAATGGTCAAAGCAACCCAATCCAACAGCAAACGGCCGCTCATCCACCCTCCCAGGGCAGCCACTCGCCGCGCTCATTTTGGCATAAAGCCACGCCTTCGACGTTCCAACTTAGCAGCCTGCCGGCATTGAAGATGATGGCGGCACGCGTACGGGCCACTTTCTCATCCGTGCTGCTCTCGTCCAGCCCCCAGGCGGCATAGATTTGGCCGTTGGTGCGGCTGATGGTGCGCTTGTCGCGAAAGCCAAGCTGGACAGCGATTTGTTCGTTGGTCAGGCCGCGGGCAATCATGCGCGCCACCACCTGCTCGTTGGGTTCCAGCAGCGCCAGAGGCGACTGTTCATCCTTGTGGCGGACTTCCTGTACGCGTGCCTCGATCTCGGGATCAATGAAGCTGCGCCCGGCGGCGGCGTCGCGCAGCAGCGGCACAATCATGGCTGGCAGCAGGTGGTTGGATTTGCGCACGTAGGCGTAATGGCTGAGGATGCCCGAGCGGCGAAAGTCGCGGAAGTAGGCGTCGTCGTCTTGAATGGAATAAAACACCACCGGCAGGCGTGGAAATTCGCGCCGCAGGGCAACCGCGGTTTGAATGCCGTTGAGTTCGCCAGCCAGGTGCACGTCCATCAGTACAGCTTGAGGTTGGTGCTCCAGGCACAACGGCAGCGCCTCTTCGCCGCGTTCGCAGCCGGCCAGAACCTGCACTTCAGCGGTAGCCCGCAGCCCGCTTTGCAGCGCGCTGCGCAGGTTGATGTTGTCTTCGACGATGAGTATTGTTAGCATGTAGCTCTTAGCCTTTAGCAGTTAGCTCTTAGCTTTTAGCAGTTAGCATTTAGCCCTTAGCGATTAGCAAGCATTGTTTTGGGTTCAGCGTCATGAGTTCTGGAAACGAATTTGACCTAGCAATTTGCGTGGCAACTCTGAAATTAAAACTGGAAGACTCGCACCCATCGTTATGCCATTTGCTAAACGCCAACAGCTAATGGCTAATGGCTAATCGCTAACCGCTTCCTCTAAATACTTTATCATATTTTTCAGGGTTGCGTCCGGCAAGCACCTGAGTGCATAAGAAAAGCTTCTCAAGCGGTGGCAATGGATGCGGAACCACCGTAAACTAGACTTATCGCGCTGAACGCGACAGACTATGCAATTCAATCGAGGTGAAATGCAGGAATATTGGAAAAGGGTGACCTGGGTGATGGCTTATGCCGTTGCGATGGCCTATGTGGAAGCCGCGGTTGTGGTTTACCTGCGCGGACTGCTGAATATCACAAACGCCACCGCCCGACTGGACAGTTATGCGGGCATCGAAATTGGCCGCGAGGTGGCCACCCTGGCCATGCTGGCTGCTGTCGGCTGGCTGGCAGGACGCGGTTGGCGCGAGCGGGCTGCTTATGCCGCCTTCGCATTTGGAATCTGGGATATTGGCTACTACCTATGGTTGAAGCTGATGATCGGCTGGCCAGCGTCATTTTTTAGCCCGGACGTGCTCTTTCTCATCCCGGTGCGCTGGACCGGTCCCGTATTGGCGCCGGTGCTGATCTCGCTGTTGATGTGCTTCACGGCACTGATGGTGTTGCAACACCTGCAGCACGACGGGACATTGGTTTTTCCACGCTGGCCTCTGGCGGTAGGGTTTCTTGGTGGCATATTGGCGTTATTTGTGTTCATGGCGGATGCACTGTTGGCCCTGGCCAGCGGGCGTCCGGATTGGAATGTATTGGCGCCGGGCGAATTTCGTTGGCCGGTGTTTCTACTGGCTCTGGCAATGATGGCCGCGCCGGCCTTTTCGTTGGCGCTGCCTCGCACAAGGGGATTAGAATCAAAACAGGAGATCGAAAATGGGAATTAAGAATCGCGGGCGAGTAATGCTGGCAGCTTTGCTGTTGGGTTGGGCTTTTGATTTGCTCTTTTGGGGACGGCGGCCGGGCATCACACTATTTGTGTTTCTGGCGCTGACCTTGGCAGTGGGATTGTGGCTGGCACGCATGGAGGGGATTAAGCCTGCGCGCAGCAACCTGCTGCTGATCCTGCCGGCCTTGGGGTTCGCAGCGGTTTCGTTCCTGCGGCAGGAACCGCTGACGGCCAGTTTGAGCTACCTGCTGGCATTGATTGCGCTGGGCCTGATGGCCGCCACCTTCCGCAGCGGACTGTGGACGCGCTACAGCCTGACGGACATGGTAATGGCTGCCTTCCGGTTGGCCGGCAGCGGTTTGATCGGGGCCGGCGAAATGCAGTTGAAAGGCAATGCTGAAGACGCGGCTGCCAGCGAGCCAGGAAAGGCTCCTGGAAGTTTCAAACGCAACATTCTCCCGGTGCTGCGCGGCCTGCTGCTGGCACTTCCTGCATTGATCGTGCTGGCCTTGTTGCTCTCTTCAGCCGATCCGATCTTTGAACAGCGCATGAGCGCAATCCTGGAGATCTTCAAGCCCGAAAAATGGGTGGAATATTTGATGCGGGCTTTCTATATCCTGTTGATCGGTTACGTGCTGACCGGGATTTTCGCGCATGTATTGGTGAAAAGCAACAATGAGAAGCTGATGGGCGTCGACAAACCCTGGATGCCGCCGTTCCTGGGCTGGACCGAAGCGGTTATTGTGCTGGGCGCGGTCGATTTGCTGTTTTTATTTTTCGTGGTTTTGCAGTTCCAATATTTCTTTGGCGGGCAGACCAATGTCAACACGGCCGGTTACACCTACTCGGAATATGCGCGCCGCGGTTTTGGCGAGTTGGTGTGGGTGGCCGTCATCAGCCTGCTGCTCTTTTTGGGGCTGACATCGCTCTCCAAGCGCACCAGCGCGGTGCAAAAGCGGATCTTCTCAGGTCTGGGCGTGCTGCTGGTGGCATTGGTGGCGGTCATCCTTGTGTCGGCCTATCAACGCCTGGTGTTGTATGAAACTGCCTACGGCTTTACCCGGCTGCGCACATATACGCACGTCTTCATGATCTGGTTGGGGGTGCTGCTGCTGGCAACCATGCTGCTTGAATTGTTCAGCCGGCCGCGGGCTTTTGGCCTGGCGGCGCTGGCCGTCGCGGCCGGTTTTGTACTGACGCTGGCCGTGATGAATGTGGATGGTTTCATTGTCAATCAGAATGTAACCCGTTCGGAGGATAACTTCGTAATTTCAACCAGCGGGGAGCAACTGTCCAACAGCAAACAACTGGACATGGCTTACCTGGACAGCCTCTCGGATGACGCCGTACCGGCGCTGCTTAAACAATTCCGCGCCGCGCCGGCAGGAGCCAAACGCGACGCGTTGGGCAGCTCACTGGCCTGCCATTCGGCCACCTGGCAGCAGGATCACCGTGACGGCCGCTGGACGGCTTACAACGTTTCGACCGCCACCGCGGCCAACCTGCTGGTGCAGGCCGTGCCTGAATTGAGCGATTATGCGGTGCATCAGGCCGCAGACGGCGGATTATTGGTGCAGGCGGGCAGCGGCGAACGCGTCTGCGGCCGTTACGTGGGTGTGGATTAGTTTAAGTAGTTCAGTAGCGACAGGCGAACTACTATCACATGGATCTAACATAGATGGGGCTGGGCTCTGACCAGCCCCGTTTTCTTCCACCATTGGCCGGAAATCTATAGGGATATAAGCGCTGGTCTCCGACCAGCGCAATCTGGATTGTTGGGGCGCTTCATGAACCGCCCCTATTGTTCTATCCGCCGGCGCCTTGCCGGAAAACGCGAACTTCGTCGCCGTCGCGCAGCACAAGGTCAAAATCGCGCTGCGCCGTGCCGTTGACCGCCCAGGCGACCTGGCGGGGCAGGTTGAGACGCTCAAAGACCGCCGCCGCCGGGCTGCCATCCGGTAGTTCCAGCTCAGCGCGGCCATTGGCGTCGGCGGGCAGCAGCTCGCGGAGGTAGGAATACAGGATCACCCGGATGCGCATAGTCTACTAATTAGACGATCCAGTCCAATCCCAACTCCGCCAGCCGGGCTGGAGTTGGGTTGCCGCTGGCTGCATCCCAGCCAGCCAGCCGATAGTACACGTCCTTGTAATGCTCCAGGTCGGCTGGCAGGTAAGTCTGCCCGGCCGTGGGGCCTTCGCCCTGCATCGCGCGGCTGAACTTGCGCGGCAGCAGGTCCTCGGCCCGGGTAAAGCCCTCGCGCGCGTTGAAGGCGCGCAGCATGTTCAGGCGGCGAGCGCCGACCTGCATGATCTCGGCGATGGTCACCTCCCATCCGCTGGCCGCCGTGAGCATGGCGGCCATTTCGGCCGGACCGTAAAGCTGCCAGGCGGGCCCCCAGACGAACTGGCACAGACCGTAGGTATCCAGCGCAGAGTAAAAAACTTCGCTCAGGTAGGCAAAGCGGACTTTTTCGTTCGTCATTGTGCCAGGCGCCTGCACGTCTTGCAGTCCCAGCAGGGCCAGCCGGTCAAAATAGAGCTGCGAGCCGCCTTCCTCATACATCGGGTCGTGTTCGGAGGATTGGTGGTCGGCGCCAAACGGATTGACGGCGTAAATCAACCCGAGCGATTTTTTGGCATGCGGGATGTGGGCGGGCAGTTCGGTTTTCTTGACCGTCACCAGGTATTCCGCCGCGGCTGGGCCGAGCTTTTCTGCGGCGCGCGCCGAGCCTTCCGCCAGCAAATCACCCAGTCCTTCACGGTTGGCAATTTTTTCGACCATTGCCACTACCGCGTCCGGGTTGCCAAAGCGCAATTCAATGCCCTGGGTGTCCTGCAGGGTGAGCAGGCCGTTTTCGAAGCATTCCATTGCGAACGAAATGGTGGCGCCGCAGCCAATGGTGTCCAGCCCATACATGTTGCAAAGCTGATTGGCCAGCGAGACGGCGTTCAAATCATCCACGCCACAATACGAACCCAGGGTGCCGATGGTTTCATATTCCGGCCCGCCGTACAACGGCAGCACTTTTTGACCGGCAAATTCCGTTTCCACCACGCGTTTGCAGCGTACCGTGCAGGAATAGCACGTGTCGCGCTCTTTAAGGATGGTGTTGCTCATCACATCGCCCATCAAATTGTCGACACCAGCGAATTGGCCCATATTGTAGTTAAAGGTGGGCAGTGAGCCGATGCTGTTCTGGAAACCAACAACGTCGGCGGTGCCGTTGATTGCCAGGCCTTTCATATCCGGCGCGTCCGGCAGGGCTTTGGCGCCTTCGCGTTGCAAACGAGTGATGGCTTTTTGGTCAGCTGCTTCCAGCTTCCCCGTGCTTTTAACAACCACCGCCTTGAGCAGTTTTGACCCCATCACCGCCCCCATGCCGGTGCGGCCGTTGGCGCGGTTGCACATATTAATGAGCGCGGCAAAACGCACCAGCTTTTCGCCGGCCGGGCCAATTTGCAGGACTTCGATCTTGGGGTCGCCCAGCTCTTCCTTGAGCTGCGCCTCCACGTCGCCGGTCACCTTGCCCCACAGGTGTTCGGCCCCGCGCAATTCGGCCTGTCCGTCGTGCAAAAAAAGATAAACCGGTTTGGGCGACTGCCCGCGGATGACAATGCCGTCAAAGCCGGAAAATTTCAAGGCAGCTGGGAAAAAACCGCCGCACTGGCTGTCGCCAATGCCGCCGCTGATGGGTGAGCGCGCGTTGGCGCTCAGGCGCGATTGCCCGGCGATGGCCAACCCGGTGGGCAAACCCGAAAACAGCGTCAGGGTATTGTCTGGACCAAGCGGGTCGGCGTGCGGCGGGGTTTCTTGGAGCACATATACCATGCCCATGGCGCTGCCGCCCGCATAGGTGCGGTAGAAATCCTCGGGCGGGTGCTCCACCCACAGCGTGCCGGCGGATAAATCAACATGCAAAATGGATCCGGTATAACAGGGTGCCACGGTCGCTTCTCCTTCCAGGGATACGGGAAATTGGGCCTAAATCAATGCGTTGGGAAATGGAAACAAAACGAAATGGTCTACGAATATTATTATAGCGATTTTCCGCCGGATCATAGCGGTAAATGTGATTTATTAAGGTTAAATTGTCGGTTTCGGAAGTAAAATTGCAAAGATCATGTTGAAAAGTCACAAGAATATCGCTATACTCATATCATTCACAGGCGGTGAACCATGACCATAAAACTGGATCCGATCGACAAACAAATTGTGGACCAGCTTACCGAAGACGGGCGCATGTCGTGCGCGGTCATTGCGCGGCGCATCGGTAAAATCTCCGAACGGGCGGTGCGGTACCGCCTGGAACGCATGATTGCCGAGAAGGTCATCGTGGTCAGCGCCATCGTCGATCCGGCGGCCATCGGCTTTCCGGTGGTGGGCGATGTGTTCGTCGAGGTGGAGCCTGGTCTCGTCAACAATGTGGCCGACAAGCTGGCATCTTTTGAATATGTGACTTATGTTGCCTGTTCGACGGGGGAAAGAGATATTTCGATTCAGGTGGCGGCGCGCGATAACCGCGAGCTATATGATTTTGTCTCCAATGTTCTGGGCCGTATACCCGGAGTCCGGCGGACGACCATTTCGATTGTTCCGTTCGTGGTCAAGGATGATTCGCGCTGGCGGATTCCGGATACGTTGTTTAGCGGTGACAAATAAGACTTCGTTTTAGCGTAAGAAACTCCCTCGATTCCAATTTCATTCCAAGCCAGCCAGGAACTGGCATCTATGAGCCTCGTTCAGCTTTTCCAATCTGGAAGCTGTGAAAGGCATCGACCTGTGGTATTCAAGGGAATTGCCCAGGCAGGCAATGAAGAAATTATTTTGCTTTTTTGATCTACCATCAACCAACCGTATTCATCAATAGGAGGAAGGATATGAAGATCTTGTTAGTCGGAGTGGGCGGTGTTGGAGAAGCCATTGCGGTGATATCGGCTCGCCATCCATGGTGTGAAAAGCTCGTCCTGGCGGATTACAACAAGCCGCGGGCTGAAGAAGTGCAGGCCAAACTCAAGGATAAGCAGCGCTTCCCGGTGGAGTGGGTGGACGCTGGCAAACAGGATCTGATTGAGGCCCTGGCACGCAAGCACGGCGTGGACCTGATCATGAACGCCTGCGACCCGGTATTCAACATGCCGATTTTCAATGCTGCCTACGCATCCGGCTGCCATTACATGGATATGGCCATGTCGCTTTCCGAGCCTCACCCGACCGACCCGTATCATACCCCGGGCCTCAAACTGGGCGATTTGCAGTTTGAGCAGGCGGAAGCCTGGGAAAAGAAAGGCTTGATGGCACTGGTGGGTTTGGGTGTTGAACCGGGCATGGCCGATATTTTTGCCCGCTACGCCCAGGATTATCTTTTCGATGAAATCGAGGAAGTCGGCGTGCGGGACGGTGCCAATTTGGAAGTGCGCGGTTATGAATTCGCGCCCAATTTTTCCATCTGGACGACCATTGAAGAATGCCTCAATCCGCCGATCATCTGGGAACACGACAAGGGCTGGTATACCACGCCGCCGTTCTCTGAGCCGGAAATTTTTGAATTCCCCGAAGGCATTGGCAAGGTGGAATGTGTCAATGTGGAACACGAAGAGGTGCTTTTGGTGCCGCGCTGGGTCAAGACCAAGCGGGTGACCTTCAAATACGGCCTGGGCGACCAGTTCATCGGCGTGTTGAAGACTATCAAGATGTTGGGGCTGGATAACAAAGAGCCAATCAATGTCAAAGGTGTGAGCGTGGCGCCGCGCGATGTGGTGGCCGCCTGCCTGCCCGACCCGGCGCACCTGGGCGATCACATGTTCGGCAAAACCTGTGCCGGCACATGGGTGAAGGGCCACAAAGACGGCAAGCCGCGCCAGGTTTACCTGTATCAGGTGGCGGATAACCAGGATTGCATGGATAAGTTTGCCGTGCAAGCGGTGGTGGCGCAAACCGGATTCAATGCAGTGATCGGTTTTGAACTTATTGAGAAAGGCATCTGGAGGAAAGCCGGCGTGCATGGGCCGGAAGCATTTGACCCGGTACCTTTCATGGAAAGAATGGCCGATTACGGCTTTCCCTACGGAATAAAAGAAATGTAATCTGATGGGGCAGGGCGTTTGACTGACCAGACGTCCTGCCCGCCTGACGCTGGGGGCGTAGGCAAGACCATGGGATGCCACAACGCATCCCGCAAATGTGGAAGATGGAGGTGTATCCATGGCTGAGAGTCCTGCACAAGGCAAGGTCATTCGATCCGAAACCAAGAAGCTAAAGCGCGAGCTGACGCTGCTGCCATTGTTCGGATTGATTTATTTCACCGTATGCGGTGGTTCCTTCGGCGCCGAGCCGATGGTGGGTTATTCGGGTCCGCTGTTCACCCTGGTGCTGTTCGTCGTCACGCCGATCCTCTTCAGCATTCCCAACATGCTGATGGTGCGCGAGATGGCTTCGATGATGCCGGTGGAAGGCGGCTATTACCACTGGGTTAAGCAGGCATTTGGGCCTTTCGCAGGGTTTATGGCTGGCTGGATGAACTGGGTGGTTTCGTGGGTGGATGTATCGATCTACCCGGTGCTGGCCGCCTATTATCTGAGCTTCTTCATCCCGCCGCTGCGCACCGGCGCGGTGATTGGCGGAGTGGATGTACCTGCCTGGGTGCTATCGTGGGTGGTGGCGCTCATCCTCATCTGGGCGATCTCGTATTTGAATGTGCGCGGCGCCCGCCTGGCTGGCATGACGGCCAACTGGCTCGGCGTGGTCATGCTCATCCCGCTGGTGCTGATGTCCATTGTCGGCTTTTATAACTGGATCAAGGGAGGCGTGACCATCAGCCTGCCGTTCCTGCCTCAGGGAGAGACGCTGATGGGCGCGCTCAGCACGGGCCTGTTCATCGCCATGTGGAATTTTATGGGTTGGGAACTGCCCACGGCAGCCGGGGATGAGATTGTCAACCCCAAACGCACCTATCCATTGGCGATGGTGCTGGTGCTTTTTGCCGCCATTGCCACCTACTCCATCCCGACTGTCGCGGGGTTGTACGGCGGCGCGGGCGAGGACGGGCGTTATTTATTGTGGGGCATAGAGGAAAACGATGAAGGTGCCGGGATTGGTCCAGCAATGGCGGATTACGGCGTGGATGAAGCCCAATTAAGGGCGTGGGGTGTCGATCCGGCTGCATCAGTCGGTTGGGAATTCCCCGACATCGCCCATGCCATTGGTGCCAAAGCGACCGGCAGTTTGGACAGCCCGCTGGCGCGTTTCCTGGGCATATCGGTTTCCTTTGCTGCCATTCTATCGATGATTGGCCTGTTCATCGGCAACGGTCTGGGAGGTACGCGCGTTCCCTTCGCGATGGCGGAAGACGGCATGATGCCGCGCTTCATGGTGAAGGTCCATCCCAAATACGGCACACCGTGGGTTTCCATCCTGTTCTGTGGGCTGATCTTCTCCATCTTTTCTTTGCAGGCATTCGCCTTCCTGGTGGTAGTGGACGTTTTCCTCAACATGCTGGTGCTGATGGCTGAATTTCTGGCATTGTGGGTGATGCGCTTCAAGAAACCCGACCTGCCGCGCAACCGTGTACCGGGCGGCTATTTTGGCCTGGTGCTGATGACCCTGGCTCCTGCTTTCATCATCGTCCTGGCGATTGTCAGCCAGATTTCCGAGGAAGGATTAAGCTCCATCTGGATTGCGCTGGTGGCCATGGCGGTCGGCGCGCTGCTTTACTTGCCCATCCGCAAATTCGTCAAGAAGGGAATTCCGGATGTCGATCCTTTTAAACTTGAACCAGAGCATGATTAGCCTTAACGAGGGAGTATGACGATTTCAAAAAAAGATTACGAAGACGTTCTGCCGCACCTTTCACCGGTGTGGACGCACGGGACCGATATCATTGCCAGCCGCGCTGAAGGCGCCTATGTATACGACCTGGACGGCCGGGCATACTTGGATTTTACCTGCGGGATCGGCGTGACCAACACGGGGCACTGCCACCCGAAGGTTGTGGCGGCCATCCGCGAACAAGCCGGGCTGCTGCTGCATGGGCAAGCCAACATCATTTTGCACCAACCCCTACTGGAACTGGTGCGCTCGCTGATGCCGATTGTACCGCCCAGCATCGACGGTTTCTTCTTCAGCAACTCGGGCGCCGAGGCGGTGGAGGGGGCCATCAAGCTGGCGCGGCATGCCACCGGGCGGTCGAACGTGATTGTTTTCCAGGGCAGTTTCCATGGGCGCACCGCCAGCACCATGGCGTTGACCACATCAAAAACGATCTACCGGGCCGGTTACCAGCCGCTGCCCTCGGGCGTGTTCGTGGCGCCTTACCCCTATGCTTACCGCTATGGTTGGAGTGAAGAGCAAACCACGCAGTGGTGCCTGGACGAACTGGAGTTCCTGCTGCTGTCGCAAAGCGCGCCGCAGGAAACCGCGGCCATCCTGATCGAACCGGTGCTTGGTGAAGGCGGCTATGTGGTGCCGCCGAAGGCTTATCTGGACGGATTGCGCCAACTTTGCGACCGGCACGGCATCCTGCTGATAGCCGATGAAATCCAATCCGGCTTTGGGCGCACCGGCCGTTGGTTTGCATTGGAGCATTTTGATTTGCGGCCGGACATCATGACCGTGGCCAAGGGATTGGGCTCGGGACTGCCGATTTCGGGCGTGTTCAGCCGGCTGGAGCTGATGCAGAAGTGGGCTCCTGGATCGCACGGCGGTACTTTTGGCGGCAACGCCGTGGCGGCCGCCGGCGCTGTGGCAACCATTGCGGCCATGCACGACGAGCACATGCTGGAGAACGCGCAGGGGCGCGGCGCGCAGTTGACCGCCGGTTTGCAAACGTTGCAGCAAAAGTATCCCGTCATCGGCGATGTGCGCGGGCTGGGGTTGATGATCGGCACCGAGTTCCGCGACGCGGTGCGCAAGCCCGACAAGAAAACCGCCAAGAGTGTGGCGAAAGCATGCCACGAGCGCGGTTTGATGCTGCTGACCTGCGGCCCATGGGACAATGTCATCCGCTGGATTCCGCCGTTGATCGTGAGCGCCGCGCAAATAGACGAAGGACTGAACATCTTTGACGCGGCATTGAAAGACGCAGCCGTGGCCTGATCGGCTGGGAATAATCGGATATTCAAAATTCAAGAAGCAGGCGCTGCGGGCGGTTCAGACCCTGCAGCGCCTGGCGTGTTAGAATCAGCAAAACGAACGAGATCAGTCATCAGGAGAAAAGCATGGAAGTCTGGCGAATCGACGTTCGCAAACAAACTCTGCAAATGGAACCGGTTCCGCAAAGCTGGGAACGGTTGGGCGGGCGCGGGCTGGTGGCGCGCATCCTGTTGGATGAAGTTCCGGCAACCTGCGATCCGCTTGGCCGGCAAAACAAGCTCATTTTTGCCCCGGGATTGCTGGTGGGGCATATGCTCTCAAGCTGCGACCGCATCTCGGCCGGCGGCAAGAGCCCGCTGACAGGCGGCGTGAAAGAAAGCAACGCAGGCGGCTCGACCGGGTTGCACCTCACCGCGTTGGGGATCAAAGCCCTCATCCTGGATGATCAGCCTGAAACCGCGGGTTTGTGGGTATTGCACTTGAGCAAAAATGGTGCCCGATTTGAACCGGCAGACGAACTGGCGGGGCAAGGCGTGTATGTCAGCGCCCGCTTGCTGCGCGAACGCTTTGGAGAGAAGGCAGCCATCGCCCTGATCGGCCCGGCTGGCGAAAACCGACTGCTGGCAGCCGGCATTCTCAACCTGGATAAAGACGGCGTGCCCTCCCGCATCAATGCGCGTGGCGGATTAGGCGCGTTGATGGGCTCAAAAGGCTTGAAGGCGATCGTGATCGATGCCAGCGGCGGACAAAAACCGCCCATCGCTGATCCGGCGGCTTTCAAGGCAGCCCAAAAAGTCTATTCCAAAGCAGTGCTCGAGCATCCGCAAAGCGGCATCTACCGCGACTTTGGCACGGCGGCCATCGCACGCATGTGCAACACCATGGGCGCACTGCCCACGCGCGGCTTTTCGGCTGGCGAGTTTGAAGGAGTGGAAAGCATCTCGGGCGAGCACCTGCGCCAGACCCTGCTGCAGCGCGGCGGCGAGTCGGATCCTTCGCATGCCTGCATGGCCGGCTGCACCATCCGCTGCTCGAACGTCTATGCCGGCGCAGACGGCAAGACCCTGGTTGCGCCGATTGAATACGAAACCATCGGGCTGATGGGCTCAAACCTGGGATTGGATAATCTGGACGAAATCGCCCGCTTGAACTGGCAGGCCAACGACCTGGGACTGGATACGATCGACACTGGCGCGGCACTGGGCGTGGCTGCCCAGGCCGGCTTGATGCAGTTCGGCGACGCCGGGCGCGCGCTGGAATTGCTGGACGAAGTCCGGCGCAACACCCCGTTGGGACGGGTGCTTGGCAGCGGCGCTGGACTGGCCGGAAAGGTGCTGGGCGTACGGCGCGTTCCGGTAGTGAAGAACCAGGCCATCTCGGCCTACGACCCACGCGCCATTAAAGGCACTGGTGTGACCTATGCCACCACACCGCAGGGCGCCGACCACACCGCCGGCCTGACCATCCGCGCCAAGGTGGATCACCTCAACCCGGAGGGGCAGGCCAAACTCTCGCACAACGCCCAGCTCAACATGGCCGGCTACGACACGCTGGGCGCGTGCATTTTTGCCGGGTTCGGTTTCGCTGTTGTCCCCGAGACGATCCGCGATTTGTTGAACGCGCGCTACAGCTGGCAGGTCGGCGACGGCATCCTGCAGGAACTGGGGCGCGAGACCATCCTACTGGAACGCGAATTTAACCGCCAGGCGGGCTTCACCGCTGCGGACGACCGCCTGCCGGAGTGGATGACCGAAGAAGCGCTTGCCCCGACCGGCGCCGTATTCGACGTACCGGCTGCCGACCTGGACGGAGTGTTCGATTGATTGTGCATGTACGGCTGCATACCGCGCTGCAGCGCGTGAGCGCGGATGGGCGCACCGGTATGCTGAAACTTGACATGCCGCCCGGCGCCTGCGTGCGCGACGTTTTGACCCAACTGAGCCTGGTTGCCGACGATGAAGCCCTGCTGCTGGTGCTCGACCGCCGCATGGTGGAGCCGGAGGCGGCGTTGGCTGAGGGTGACACGCTCGACCTGATCCCTGCGATCTCGGGGGGATGATTTCTTGACAGCCAAACGCGATGGAGTATAATTACCCCCTGTTCACACCGGCCGACTAGCTCAATGGCAGAGCAACTGACTCTTAATCAGTGGGTTCAGGGTTCAAGTCCCTGGTCGGTCACAGTACAGATGGCGGTCAATAGACCGCCATTCGCTATATATGGGAGTTAATGGGGACCTGGTGATGGTCAAAAAATGCGTTTGACAGTAACCTGACAGTAACCCAAAAATGTATACATACTTTAGAATCGACTGATTGTCGGGGTGAATAATGTTTTCTGTTAGGCTAGAAGATAGCGATTCCTTCGGTTGGCTTGATTTACACCCAATAATTGAGCCAGGTGTAAAGTGTCCGTTGGATTTATCGTAGCGATAAGCGGTGGACCTATTACAGCTGCTACTATCTCTTCTGGAGTGGTTGTTAAAAACTGATTCTACTTTGCTGTCTGATTGAATTGGATAATTTGCACCATGGTTCAAGGATGGTCTTTTCCTCATGAGGAAATGAATCATTAGTCATTCACCCGACTAAAGCGCACTTTATTTCTGAAGCGCTCAATTTAGTTGCTCTCTCACAGTTACCCCAATTGACTCAATATAATTGATTTACCAAACTCAATCCTTTTGATTATTGTCTAGATCAGCGCTGGAAGCAGCCTAATCCTCATTCCAAGCGGGCGCAATTTGGGTGCAAACGCAGTGCAAAGTAGTGGATTGTTTGGACCGTTGCAATGTATTTATGAATAGGGAAGGTGTATTGCCTGTAAATATTTCAAATTGAAGGTTTCCATGGTAGTCCTTAGTCAATGGATTCAAAGGCCCTTGGTCTGAGCTGTAGGGCAGGCAAAGATTCATGTGTTTCATAAGATGCAGGTTCATCGGTAGAGGTTTTTTTATTTGGTTTCAGTGTCTCCGAAAGGGCAGAATAATCAAGTACTTTGTGTGTCACAGTAAAGATGTTGGGTTCGAGGAGTACTCTTATAAACATTTGATTCCACAACCTATATGTAACAGTAGATGAATTACAAATGTTACTTGTGTGTCGTTGCCTAATATTTGATAATGTCAATTAGAGTTTGGCTTTGTCAAATCTCATTTCCGAAATTATTCAAATTATGAACACTAATTCTCTCAACAACCGCAAGGTAATCGCTTCTCTTCAAAATGCGCTAAACATTTTGAACTTGTTTGACGAAACACACCCAGAACTCGGCAATTTAGAAATCGCAAAAATGCTGAACATGGACCCCGGCACCGTTGCCGGTCAAGTATTTACCCTTAAGGTCAATAAGTATCTGGATCAAAACTTAATTACCCATAAGTACCGCCTGGGGTTAAAAATCGTTGAACGGGCTAATGTCCTACTCAACCAATTGGACTTACGCAAAATCGCTGCGCCGTACCTTGAAGAATTGCGGGATTGGTGCGGCGAAAGTGTTAACCTGGGTATTATAGATAACCAGGAGGTCGTCTACATCGAGCGGTTGTTTGGTTACCATGCTCTGGGCATCCGTTCAGAGTTGGGAAAACGGGCGCCGGTGCACTCGACTGCTTTAGGCAAGGCAATCGCCGCTTACCTTCCCGTTACCGTACTTGCGCAACTTCTTGAAGGCTACAATTTCTGGGCAGTCACAAGTCGCACAATTACCGATAAGGGTGCTTTCGAGGCTGAATTGACTATGGTTCGAAGTAATGGTTTTGCGATTGACGACGAAGAAAATGAGGTGGGCGGGCGATGCATAAGTGCGCCGGTCTTCAATAATTTAGGCAATCCAATTGCAGCGGTAAGCGTCACTTGCCCTTTGCAGCGCTTGCCGGTTGAAAAAACATCAGAATATGGCCGAAAAATTACTCAGGTTGCCAAACAGATATCCCATGATTTTGGTTACCCTCCAGATAAGTAGTCTTTAGGGAGGTTGTCATTTTAGAAAGCAAGTAAATCCTTTTTAAGTGAACGCAATAAATTTATTGTTATTTGTTTGTGTCATTTACAGCGGTAAACAGCACGGTTAGCTTTTGAAACAGGTAGCCTTAACGCAAGGGAACCAAGGTTCCACAAGGAGCGACAAGAAGTTTTCTTCATGAAGCAAAGACGTAAGATAACGAATTGGTATCCCCGTGGATCTCACTTTCTGACAAGAAGATCCTAGACGGATTGAATAACCAACAGATTGTTCCTCCAATCCTATGCTGGAATCAGATGCGTGCACAGCAGCT
>CAZHYQ010000008.1:0-141711 GCA_964536805.1 uncultured Longilinea sp. | reverse complement strand
GGCTGGGATATGCCCACCGCCAACGAAGTGCGCTACATGGTCATGCACCCCGGCCCCGACCGCGAGTTCGCCGAGTGGGCCAAGCGGAAAAAACTGCGCTGGATTGGCGTGGATTGCGGCAGCGCCGACCATCCCATGAACACCATCATTCGCGATTGGATGCCCCGCCAGGCCAGGCAGGCTGACCGCGTTTTCAAAAAGAAATACGGCATGCCGCTGGCTGAATTCTTCGACGACAGCAAGTACCAGCTCATGCACCTGGAAATGTTCCCCTACGGCATTGTGCACGCCGAATGCATCGGCGGGGATCTTGACCTGATTGTCAACCGCCGTATGCCGATTGGTTTCTTCCCCTGGCGTTTTGTGGATGGCGAATCCTGCATCGGGCGCTGCGTGGCAATTTTGGAAGATCAGGATTATGCCGGCCTGATGGCGAAAAAAGCGGCCATGCAAAAAACAAAGTTCGGCGACGCCGTGGAAAACGCCCACGTAGAAAGCATCAACAGGATCAGCCTGGATAACCTGAAGGAGGCGTAAGCTTATGCCACTCGATATGGAACTGGAAGCGGTCCTGCGACCGATGCAATATCCCATGCCGCCGTACCCGCCCAAGGTGATCACCCTGGCAAACGGCAAGAAGATGGTGGTTCGCCAGGCGGTGCGCGAGGATGTGCCGGCCATCTTGAAATCGGTGCATCCCTGCCTGTTCATCGAACGCGATTATTACGATATCGTCAGCGCGCGCCTGTACGGCGAACTGCTGGCCTGGTTTCGCTACCGGGTAAAAAGCGAGTTCTGCCTGATTGGGCAGGTGGACGGTTACCTGGTGGGCATTGTCAACAGCCGCATGGAGAACGAAAAGGTGGGCATGAGTTACCATACCCTGGCCATCGACCGCGGGCTGCGCATCGGCTCGCACCTGTTTGCCGCCAAAATGGAATACCACCTGGAATACCTGAAACAGGATGAGGTGCTCATCGTGGCTGAAAGCCCCATCGGATTCCGGCGCTGGATGATTGAATATCCGCTAGAAAAAACCACCATCCCGCACGAACTGGGCGGGGGCGACTCATACCGCCTGACGCGCGAAATCTACTTCAAAGCTAAACCGCGCCTGGTGGTCGGCGACCGTCCCGTACCGCCGGAATCGCTGGCCGAAGCCGAGGCGGAGATCAAATTCGCCGATGACGACACCATCCGCGAGCGCATTTCCGGTCTGAAAGGCAGGTGAAACCATGAGAGATGTTGCGATCATTGGGGTCGGCATGATTCCCTTCGGGCGGCGTGACGAGGACAGCCTGATGGATATGCTGGCCTATGCCTCTTTGAAAGCGCTCGACGACGCCGGATTGGGCGACAAGAAGGTGAGCGCCGTGTATGTCGGCAATATGGGGGCCGGCATCATTCAGCACCAGACCTCGATTGCCAGTGCGCTGGTCGACCGGCTCAGCCTGCTGCCGGCCGCGGCGGATGTGATTGAAAATGGCCCGGCTTCCGGCGCGTCGGCCATCAAAAACGGGCTGCTGGCAGTCGCCTCCGGGTATTATGATACCGTTTTGGTGGTGGGCGGCGAAAAGATGCGCGAGATCACCGGCTGGCGCGCCACTGATTTCGTGGCGACCATGACCCACCCGCAGGTGGAGTACCCCTACGGCATCACCCTGCCCGGCATGGGCGGCATGTTCACCCGGTTGTATATGGAAAAGTACGGCGTGACCCGCGAGCACCTGCTGGCCGTCACCTTGAAGAACCAGGAGATGGGCGCGCTCAACCCGTATGCCCATGTGGAGATGACGCTGGACCGCGAAGGCATCTATGACAGCCCGCACGCCGTGGTCAATAACCCGCTCGCGGCAGACCCGCTGCACCTGTACGATCTTTGCCCGGTAAGCGACGGCGCCGCAGCCGTGGTGCTGTGCCCGCTGGATATGGCGAAGAAATTATCCAAAACGCCTGTGCTGATCGCCGGATTTGGCCAGGCGACCGACACGCACACCTTGCAGGAGCGCGACGATCCGACCGATCTGAAGGCGGTAACCCTGGCAGCCCAGCAAGCCTTCGAGATGGCCAAACTTAAGCCGGCCGATATCGATGTGGCCGAACTTCACGACGCCTTCACCATCCTGGAGATTGCTGAAAGCGAACACGTCGGATTTTTCAAGAAGGGCGAGGGCGGCAAGGCCGCCGTGGCAGGAAAGACCCGACTGGGCGGGCAGATTCCCATCAACGTTTCCGGCGGTCTCAAAGCGCGCGGCCACCCGGTGGGAGCAACAGGCGTTGCGCAGGTGGTGGATATTGTCTGGCAGCTGCGGCATGAACTGCCTGAAAACCGCCAGGTGAAGAATGCCAAGACCGGATTTACAATCAATTTTGGCGGCTTCGGCAACAACATCGTCTCCTTTGTGCTGAAGAGGGTAGAGCCATGAAAAACGAGATTCCCATCACTGCCTACCAGTGCAAGAAATGCGGGCGCATCCATTATCCATACCATAACCGCTGCCTGGATTGCCTGAACCACGAGTTCGAGGAGATCAAACCGCACGGCAAGGCCCGCCTGCTGACCTATACCGTGATTTACAACCTGCCCTGGGGTTTTGACCAGCGCTTCTTGATCGTCGGCGTGGCCGAGTTCGAAAACAAGGTCAAAGCCATGGGTCAAATCAAAGCCGAGTCAGCCGACGGCTTGAAATTGGGCATGAAGATGCGTCCCAGTTGGGAACCGGTCAGGGTACAGGCTGGAGAAGATGTTTATGGATTGAAATTTGAGCCGATTGACTAGTTACAAACCAGATCAAGCACAGTCCGGGTTAAATTCCCGGACTGTGCCATTATTCGCAGGCGGCTGCCTTCTGTTGGAAGCCATCAGCCTGGGCAGCGCCGTGCCTCGACATCATTTTGACGCCGAGGTGCACAGCACATTCAATCATGCCGTCAACTTGCGTTCGGTAAAAAATAAGCGCCTGATTACGCTGGTCGTTGCCGAAGAGGCTGATCTGCCGCAGAGCATTCGGCTGAGCACGCCTCCCGGGTTCGCATTTGAGAATTGGGAACGGGGAGATTCTATCCTCTGTCGGGACGGCATGCTGTGGTACGGGGCGAAGCAAGTAAGGTTGGACATGCGGAAGGCAACTCGGTTTACCTGCGATCTGCCGGCTCTTGGGATCAGGCTGGCGGATCCGGCAATGTTGGCAGCTTGGCAGGCGGTTTTCTGGATGCTGGCGGATCGTTGGTCCCATGAAACCGAAAACCTGGCCGGGCAAACTACCGCTGTGGCTGATATCCAGAAGAATGCAATGGATCTTGCCGATGCAACCAGGCAAAATGATCGCGTTGCCAGTATAAATGCTGCTGCAAAATTGGTTGGCCTGGGGCCAGGACTGACCCCGGCTGGCGACGACTTTTTGGTGGGTTTCCTGGCGGGTTTGTGGAGCTCAACAGACCGCAATCAAGACCATACCGGGTTTCTTGCCGGTTTTGCCAGGGGAGTGGTAAGGCTCTCCCAGCGAACGAACGATATCAGCCGCACCTATTTGTTCCATGCGGCGCACGGGCAGGTCTCCAGCCGTCTGGCGGACCTGGCTGGCGCGATCGGTCGGGGAGGGTCGCCCGAACGCCTTCGTGAAACGGCGAAAGCGTCCTTGCAGGTGGGACATATTTCCGGCGTGGCTACCACGGCCGGTCTATTGGTTGGACTTTCCGTATGGAATGTTTCGCCATTAAGTCTGGCCGACATTAAGGCGTTACTCCCCCAGGGACCTTGAGAGAGCCTTCAGAAAATGAAAAAAACAAGCGGACCATACAATTCAGAAAACAATCCGTCCTTTGAGGGCGGATTGTTGGTAATCCCGAATGGAATGAGATAGTTTGCGGGTGTAAGAAACCTTAGGCCTGTTGTACCGATTATTGGATGGTCGTGATAAACGCGCCGGGTTGCTAAAAACTTGTTCCGCAGTCGGTACAGAATTTGGCCGCCGCCTGGTTTTCCTTGCCGCAATTTGGGCAGAATTTTGTCGCGGCTGCTGCCTGAGCCGGAGGAGGTTCGACTGGCGGCGCAGCTGGCGCCTGGGTTGGCTGAGGGGCAGGTTGCGATGCCGGCTGTCCATAGGTTTCGGCGTTGATCCGCTGCACTTCTTCGTCCTTGTCTGCAACCTGTTGTTCCAGGTCGCTGACCGACTGGCAGATCTCATCAAACTCCGGCCCGGTCACGCCGGTCGTCAGCCGCCGGGTGAAGTACATTTCGCCGAGTTTCATGTATTGCGCCTGGATCTGCCCTTTGACTTTTTCCAGCTCGCTCTTGGCCCGGTTCAGGCGGGTCATCTTATCGGCTTCAAAAGCCACCTTTTCCGCACCGCTTTTCAGTTTTCCAAAGAAATCGCTCATAGCAGCCTCCTTTTGCCCATTAAGTATATGCAATTTCGAATGATTTGGCGAGGCGAATCTGGGTTGGATAACGCATAAGAATCCTGTCCTGTCCAGGCAACCGTACACCTAAAAGGAAAAAGTGAAGTTCGAACGAGATGTTTGGCTTCAGTCTGGCAGGTTTGAATTGTGAAAAGCGCTGGCAGCATGGGCAGGCCGGGCAGGAAGAGGTAACTATCGGAATTCATAAATACCTTGATGAAGATGTATTCCAGCGTTGCGTGTTCAGGGAGGTTTATCAATTGCGAGGAAACGGCCGGCAATTTGTAATACCCGCTTTTCCGATATAATTAAAACAACAGATCCTGGCAGAAGCCAGTTGGGCCGGAGTCTGCTGCCTGATATATTCTATCTGGAGACCTTATGGGAAATAACATCGAAGCACTGTTAAAACCTCAATCGGTGGTAGTCATCGGCGCTTCGGCGCAGCCAGGCAAAGTTGGAAATGTCATCCTGACGCAGGTCGCTCGCGGCAAATTCCGGGTTTTCGCAGTCAACCCGAAAGGAGGCACGGCCTGCGGGCTGCCTTTTTATGCATCAGTGCGCGATCTGCCGGAAGTACCTGATCTGGCGGTACTGGCCTTGCCGGCGGCGCCAACCATGGGTGCGGCTCAGGAATGCATCGATCTCGGCGTGAAGGCAATCGTCGCGATCGCCAGCGGGTTCGGCGAGACTGGCAATGCTGGAAGGTTGCTGGAGCAGCAGTTGGCGGATATGCTGCGCGGCAGCCAGACACGCCTGCTGGGCCCGAACACGCTGGGGTTGCTCGTCCCTGAAAGCGGGCTGGATACCAATTTCCTGCCGGCCGACCGTATGCGCCGCCCGGACTCTGGCAATATTGTCCTCCTCTCGCAGAGCGGATCGGTTGCTATCGGCGAGATCGATTCCAATGCCCTGACGGGTGTATCCATTTCGGCCTTTGTGGGCTTCGGCAATCGACTGGATATCAATGAGAACGAGTTGATGGATTATTATGCCGTGGATGCGGGTACGGACGTCTTGGCGATGTACCTTGAGAGCTTTGCAGATCCACAGGGATTCCTGGAGCGCTGCCGCCGGATTGTACCCAAAAAACCAGTAGTTCTGTTGAAAGCTGGCCGCTCAGAGGCCGGGGCTCGCGCTGTACAGCTCCATACCGGTTCGCTTGCTGGTTCCGACCGCGTCACCGATGGCGCCCTGCGCCAGGCGGGCGTGATTCGTGTGTACGATACGCAGGAATTAATGGATGCCGCCCGCATCCTGTCGTTCATGCCGCCCATCTACAACAATCGCGTAGCCGTGCTGACCAATGGCGGCGGTTTTGGCATTGTCGCCTCCGACTTTATCGAGTCGACCCGCCCAGGCATCGGTGCCAGGTTGGCTGTTCTCAGCGACGAAACCAAACAGAAAATTTCCAGTGCTGCCCTTTCATTTGCCGCGGTGCGCAATCCCATTGACCTGACCGGCAGCCTGAACAATGCCATGTGCGACGCTGCCCTCTCTGCCCTGCAGGAGGATCCTGGCGTGGACATCATCCTCTTTACGCTGGGGTTTCAGCCGCCGGCTATCGATGAAGGTCTAATCGACATCATCATCCACTGGGCCCGGCACGGGAGCAAGCCGATGGTTGTGGTGCCGATTGGGTCGGACATCGTGCTCAAGGCGATGCAGAAATTCAATGCCGCCCGGGTGCCGGCTTTTACTTCGATCTGGCGAGGAGTTCGGGCTATTGAAACGTTGGCCAGACGTGGAAATACCCTGCGGAACCTCCAGGCTGGACAAGAAGATGCCGCTGCACCGGCAGCCCGCCAAGTTTTGCCCACCTTGCAGGCCGGCGTTCCGGTGGCTGAGCACGAAGTCAAAGCTGCGCTAAGCGAAATTGGCGTGAACGTTCCGAAATCGATCATCCTGCGACCCGGCGAGCCTGTTCCGAACGTTTCGCTCAACTATCCGCTGGTAGTGAAGATCAGTGCGGCGGATATTTTGCACAAGACTGAGCAGAAGGGCGTGCTGCTTGGCATCCGCGACCAAGCCGGACTGGAGGTGGCCGTGGCCGACATGCGCAGCCGTTTCGCGACCGGCGAAATCCTCGTCGAGGAGATGGAAGAACGCGGCGTGGAGATGATCATTGGGCTGGTACGCGATTCAACCTTTGGGTTGGCGATCATGTGCGGTGTGGGCGGAACCACCGCTGAACTCTATCAGGATGTAACATTTCGCACAGTACCCATCACCCGCCGGGATGCCGATGAAATGCTGAGCGAGCTGAAGGGGCATAAATTGCTGGAAGGCTTCCGCGGCATAAAAACTGATCGCGAAGGCCTTATCAACCTGCTGGTAAAAATCGCGCAATTTGGCGAGTTCTACCAGGACGATATCCTGCAAATGGACCTCAATCCGGTGATCCTCCAGGCGGAGCGCGCAGTGGCAGTGGATGCCAAGATCCTGTGGGCACAGGGATAAACGCAGCATAAGCCCAACGTAGAACAAATAAGACCTCAGCCAGGATGCCTGCCGCTGGGTCTTTATTCAACTAGCTGATTCAAGCTTCGTCAAAATAAATCGGGTTGGAAAGCAGCGCCGGCAGCATGGGCAAGCCGGGCAGGAAGGCGCGCAGAATTTCCACGCGGGCAAAGCCAGGCGCGTCCATCAGGTAGACCAGATCCGCGCTGCCATCTGATGGCGCCTGCAATAGCACATCGCTGCGCTGCCCGGTGACCACGCGCAGCACGTCGCCCGCCAGCAGCCCATCCGCCTGGATGCGCAACTCGTGCACATCCGACCAACGTACGCTCTCGCCCATGATGGCATCCCCCGCATTCAGCTCAACCGTTGGGCCGTTGGGGGCAAAGGTGATGAAGCCGTTGCCCTTGCGCAAGGCCGCCAGCAGGTCGCTGGCGCCGCGCGAGCCGGCACAAAGTCCCATGGTCGGGCCGCCCAGGAAAATGAAGGGCGTGTCGCGGTGATAGTCGCTGCCGCCGCAGATGGGAACCTTTTGTCCAGTGCTGAGCAGCTGCTGCCACAAGCCGACCGCTTCGAGGTTCGATTCGCGCATCGGGCCGTTCCACACTTCAATGCAATCGAACGGCAGCCGTTGCAGGTCGAACAGAAAGCTGCAAATTTCCTCGAAGGGGTGGTTAATGACGATCAAAGCACCGCGCTGCCGGGCTGTGGCGAACTTCGCCTGCGCTTCTTCGAAGGTGTTGGTAAAAAAGCTGCCGTCGTAGGGTTGGCTGACGCCAAGGAAATTGGCATGGCCCTGATAGTGCGTCCACTCGACGCCCGGGATCATGGTCAGGCCTTCCACATGCGGCAGCGCTTCGGTAGCGACGAACTGGTTGTGGTCGGTCACGGCGATAAAGTCCAGCCCGTTGCGTCTGGCTTTCCAGGCAAGTTCTTCCAATGTATGCACGCCGTCGGATGCCAGCGTGTGGGCATGCAGGTCGCCCCTGAACAGGCGGCGCGATTTGGACTCCAGCGTGATTTCGTAAGCGACATCCACGCCGCCCGGCGCGACCTTGTAAGCCCCCACCAGGATTTGCCAGGTGCCGGGTAAGATGGGGCAAGGGGTATATCCCGGAGTGGCATCTGTTTCGCTGAGTGTGAACTCATGCTTATCCGAGCCTGATGCCCCTGCCTGTTTGCCGTCGGGTGCGATCAGACCCAGGTCGATGATGTTCTGCTCGGTACGCGCGGTAAAGCGGCCGTTTGCTAGCGTTTGCAACGTTTCCGGACGGCGCGCATAACGGTAGTTGAGCGTCAGCCGTTCCATGTTTTCTGGCACATCGAAGGGTACCGTATAATAGCTGCCTTGCTGAGATGGATCAATATGGATGGTTTTAAAAATCTTTTCCGGCATGGTTTCCCTGCAAATGGATTGGTTTAAGTTGTTTCACCACGAAGACACGGAGTGCACGGAGAAAGGAAATGATTCATAAAGGCCACAAACACGGTGATTGAATATTTGAAAACAGCAGGTTTACTTTTCGTGAATACACCCGTTTAACCTTTGTCTTCGACCAAGCACAATAGATTGAAGCCGAAAAAAGGCCAGCCTGCATCCAATCTCTTCTCCGTGTCTCCGTGGTAGATTTCTGATCGATTACCCTCGCGGCTCAAGCACCAACGAGAGGAAGCGCTGGATTTGCTTATCCCAGAAGGGCCAGACGTGCTGGCCGTCTTCTTCGTGGTAATCGACCGGCACGCCCAGCTTTTGGCAGGCGGCATTGAACATGACATTCAATGGATACAAATCGTCTTGCCGCCCGCAGGCAATGAACAATTTGGGCAGCGCCGCCTTATTTTGCGCGGCGCGCTGTAGCCACACGGCTGGATCATGTTGGCTGCCATCGAGCTTGTGCAGGTCGCCAAACAGGAGCTTAAACTCGGGTTGGCGCTCGTCTTCGGGGTGGGTGGTCATGATGGCCAATGAGAGCACGCCCGAAAAGCTGGCCGCGGCAAAATAACGTTCCGGGTGCAGCAGTGCGGCTTTGAACGCGCCGTAACCACCCATCGAGATGCCGGCGATGAGGGTGTTCTCGCGGCGCGGCTGGATGCCGAAGACTTCTTCCAGATATTGCGGCAGTTCTTCGGTCAGATAGGTGAAATAAGCCTGCCCATTGGGCTGGTCAATGTAAAAACTGCGTCCCACCGAAGGCATCACCACTACCAGTCCGTACTCGCGGGCAACGATCTCAATGGTGGAATAGCGCGACCAGGCGCTGGCGTCGTCGCTCAGGCCGTGCAGCAGGTAGAGCACCTTGCGCTCGCGCGCCGGCACGCCCTGCATCCCGCCTGGGTCAGGCACGATGATGTTTAACGGAATATTGACTTTGATATTGATCGGAACATGATCCAATCGGATGAGAGCCATGAATAATCTCCTTTCAATCGGATGCAGCCTCGACTGCATGGACGCCGATTTCCGGCGGTTTCTCGTCGCGCGGGAAGTCAACGGTGAAAGAGAAGGCAAAGCTGATCAGGGTCAACACCATCGGGAATACGGTTAGCAGGAAGCGCGCGGCCACGTTGGGTTGGGCGCCCGGATTGTTGCCGCTCTCAAACCCAAACAGCCGGAAAACCAGCACAAAGGCAGCGCTGGTAAACAGCCCGTTCAATCGGTTCATGAAGCCAAGTGCGTTGGAAATGATGCCCTCGCGCCGTACCTGGTGCTTGCGCGTATCCTCATCCATCACCTTGGCGGCGATCAAATCCATGGTGGTGATCACGCCGGCAAAGCCAAAACCCACCAGCGCACTGCCGGCGGCTGCCGTGGCCAGCGAATTGGCAAAATATAGCAGTGCGAAGGCGGCTGCCAGCGACGCCAGTGCTGCGCGCCAGACCGGGATGAGTCCAAATTTGCGCACCAATTTTGCCCACACGGCCACGCAGGCGATAGCGATGATCAAAACCGATGCAAACAGGATGGTGCTTTGGCTGTCGGGGATCCCCAGTGTGTATTTGGCAAAGAAGGGCAGCGATGCCAGCACCAATGACATGGCAGCGCTATAGAAGGCATTTGTAAAGCCGGTCAGCCAGAATTTGCGATTGGTGAACAGGTCCTTCAGACTTTCCCACAAACCAGGCTTTTTTTCATGGTCTTCCACGACTACTTCTTTGGCAGTGAGCGCCATGTACAGGATCACCGAACCGCCAAGGATGCCGTAAATGATGGCTGTCAGGCTGAATCCGATTTTGCTGGTGATGAGCGGGGTGAGCGCGATGCTGATGATCATCGCCACCAGTTGGAAAGCCTGGCGCAGCGCGTTGGTGGAAGCGCGGCTGGCGTCGCTCCTGAAAAGCTCCGGAAAGAGCGCACCATAGTTGGCATTGATGACTGAATCCAATGTGCCGGTCAGGATGTAAAACAGCATGGCATAGCCGAACAGATTCTGACCGGCAAGGAAGGTTGGCGTGGAGAAGAAGGCGATCAGGCCTAATGCCAGCAGCGGCGTCCCGATGACCAACCAGGGGCGGCGGCGCCCCCAGCGGGAACGAGTCCGGTCGGATAAAAAGCCGTAGATGGGGTTATCCGCCGCATCGATGAAAGTGTAAATAAACAGAATGGAGGCCAATTGGACGGTGGTCATGCCCAACCTGTCCACGTAGTAATAGGCGGCGTAGGTTTTGAGCATGTTGATGGGGATGGATGTGCCAAACATGCCGACCGCGTAATTGAAGGATTTCAACTTGTCTGATGTCATTCGGATGCTCCTCGGAGCGGATTAATCCTAGGTTCAATTCATTGGGGACAATATGATTATAGTGTTGATTGGGATAAATGATTTCCCAAGAGGCCATCCGGGCTATAATTTAAGCCAACCTTCTTCCGTTATCTTCTCTTTCTCCCAAGACCGGAAACGCGAAAAGTTGAATGCTGGATTTTAACCTTATGATCCCGCGGAGAGAGGTGGAATGGAACCAGCCTAAAGAATAATTTTCAGCCCAAGGAGACTGCATGCCGCTCAAAATCCACCTTATCTTTAAAACCCACCTGGACGTCGGCTTCACCAATTATGCCGCCATCGTGACGCAGCAGTACTTCTCCGGCTACATCCCGGCTGCGCTGGCGCTGGCTCGCCGCATGCGCGAACAGGGCAAAGCGAAACGCTTCATCTGGACGACCGGTTCCTGGCTGATTTATGAATACCTTGAAAAGGCGGACGGCGCCGGGCGGCGTGCGATGGAAAATGCCATTGCTGCCGGCGAGATTGCCTGGCACGCGCTGCCCTTCACCACCCACAGCGAATTAATGGACGCCGACCTTTTCCGGGTTGGCCTGTCGCTTTCGCAGCGCCTCGACCAGCGCTTTGGCAAACAGACCATTGCCGCCAAGTTCACCGACGTGCCCGGTCACACGCGCGGCATTGTGCCGCTGCTGGCTGAAGGCGGCGTGCAATTCCTGCATATCGGTGTCAACCCGGGTTCAGCTGTACCCAAGGTACCGCCGCTCTTCCGCTGGCAGGATCCATCCGGCGCGGAAGTGGTGGTGATGTACGAAAGCGGCTACGGAAGCGCGTTCGTTTTGCCGAGTGGAAAAACCGCGCTGGCATTCGGCCACTCCATCGACAACCTCGGACCGCAAAACGAGCAGGAAGTGGACGGTATTTTTGATCACCTGCGAAATGAATTTCCTAACGCCCAGGTGGAGGCTTCGACCCTGAATGATTTTGCCAGGGAACTGCAGCCGGTTCGATCCGGACTGCCCGTGGTGGCGCAGGAGATCGGCGACAGCTGGATTCACGGCGTGGGCAGCGATCCGCTCAAGGTGGCACAATTCCGCGAGCTGCTGCGCATGCGTAAAGCCTGGCTGATTGATTCTCCAGCACTGAAGTCGGACCAACGATTCGATGCTTTTCAGCGAAAACTGTTGATGATCCCAGAGCACACCTGGGGCATGGATGAAAAGACATTCCTGGGCGATCACGAAGCTTATTCTGCGGAGAAGTTTACGGCGGCGCGTGGGAATGAAAATTTCCGCGCATTTGAAGCATCCTGGGCGGAGCAGCGTGGATACATCGCGGCTGCATTGGACGAATTGGGCCGGACGCAGCGCGGCTATGAAGCCCGCAAAAGGTTGAAGGCTCTTCAACCCCAGCAACCGGAGCTTTCAACATGGGAACCGGTAAACGATACAACATTTGACCTGCCGTTGTTTAAGGTTGGCATTGACGGGCAAACCGGCGCAATCTGTCAGCTCGGCTTCCAACCAGGCAGCCGACAATGGGCGGATGAGACGCATCCGCTGGGGCTTCTGCTTTACCAGACTTTTTCTGCGGCGGATTACGAGCGCTTTTTCCGGCAGTATATCCGCCCGGAAGAACAAAACAACGGCTGGAGCCGCGAGGACTTCACCAAGCCGGGTTTGGAGAACGCTCAGCCGCTCTCGCGCACCTGGCAGCCGCAGGTCGCGGGGATGTTCCGGCGTGAGAACCGCATATTGGTTCATTTACAAGGCGCTCTGCAGGCCGTCAGCGATTACGGCTGTCCGCGCGATTTTTATTTGACCTACACCTTCGCGGAGGATAAACCGCAGCTTGAGATCGACCTACAGTGGTTTAACAAACCAGCCTGCCGCCTGCCGGAAGCACTGTGGCTGGGCTTCTCCCCGCCTGTACCAGCCAACGCCGAGTGGCATATGGACAAGCTCGGCGAGCAGATTTCACCGCTGGAAGTGGTGGCGAACGGCAACCGCCATTTGCATGCCGTCGGGCGCGGTGTGACCTATGCGGACAGCCTGCGCATTGACTCGCTGGATGCGCCGCTGGTGGCGCCGGGCGAACCGTCACTGCTGGATTTCAACAATCTGCAGCCCGATTTGACCAAGGGGATGCATTTCAACCTGTATAACAATCTGTGGGGCACCAACTTCCCGATGTGGTTCGAGGATGATTGTGGCTTCAGATTCAAGCTGATCATGGTTGATTAGCATCCGCAGACCGTGGAGACGCTGAATGGATAAACACAGCCGCGCGCTGTTCAATGATGAAATCCTGTATGAAGCCGTGCGCCGGTTTGGCGGCCAGACGGTGAACGTGGCGACCCTGGACGGATTCGAAAACTTTATTTATGAAATCCAGGTTGATGGAGTACCGCGCATCCTGCGCATTGCGCACAGCTTGCACTGCACGCCGGAACAGATCACCGGGGAACTCGACTGGCTGAACTATCTGGCGGATCACGGCGTGAGCGTGCCACGTGCGCAGCCCTCGACCACTGGCAACCTGGTGGAAGTGCTGCCTGCCGCGGATGGTTCGGTCTTTTCTGCGGCAGCCTTCGAAAAAGCGCCCGGGCATCCGCCGCGCCGCGAGGATTGGCAGAGCGGTCTGCCCAAAACGCTGGGACGGCTGCTGGGCAAAATGAACGCCCTGGCGAAAACCTACCAGGTGCCGGATGCGCGCATCAAACGTCCGGAAATCTTTGACGACCTGGACGGTTTTGCTGCCCGTTACCTGCCGCCAGGCGAGGAAATTGTCATCCAAAAGTATGATGAACTGCTGGCATACCTGCACACCCTGCCAACCGCGCCGGATGTGTATGGCCTGATCCACCAGGATGCGCACGGCGGCAACTTCTTTGTGCAGGAGGGCCGGATCACGCTGTTCGATTTCGACGACTGCCTGTACGGCTGGTATGCCTACGATATCGCCATGGCGTTGTTTTATGTGCTGCCGCTGCATTGCACCGAGGCTGACCGCGAGTTTGGCCGCAAATTCCTGGCGGAATTCCTGTCAGGGTATACGCTCGAAAACACTATCGAGCGCGAATGGCTGCTGCAAATCCCGCACTTCCTCAAGCTGCGCGAAATCGACCTGTACGTTGCCATCCACCGCAGCATGGACGTGGACAACCTGGATGACCCGTGGTGCATCGATTTTATGCGTGGGCGCAAGCAGAACATTGAGAACGATGTGCCGTATTTTGTGCCGGTGGAGGAGTTTGGCAGGTTAATCCAATGATCCATGATCATTTTTAAGAAAAGGTGATATGTATGGAGTGTATTGCCTTTGTCTTATTGGCCATCATTGCAATCATGATCTATTTCGCCTCGCGCAACAGGTCTGAAACGCACTCCTTACGACCGCCTGACCAGTATTCCAGGTCATCCCTGAATGGGTTGTTCACCCTATTCCTGCTCGACCATTGGCTGGAAGGCGGCTCGAGAGGGTTGTTTGGTGATCCCGGCGAGACGCAAGACGCATTTGATGAAGATGGTCAGGATGACTGGGAGGATCGCGAGGATGAGGACGATTACTTGGATGACCAGGCTGGCTTTTAAGCAAAGCGGTCCCACGTTTTCACTCCCATGACAAAGGATTTTCTTAGTGATACGTGCTAGAATCCAGCCATGCATATAAAAATGACCCTGCGCTGGATGTGCTTGTCCATCCTGCCGCTGCTTTCCCTCAGTGCATGCTCGGTGCCGCAAGCTGCACCGGTCTTAACCCCCTCGCAGCCGCCCTCAACCGCTACATTCACAAGTACCCCTGAGCCCAGCCCAACCCTGACTGCGACAATTACCGCTACCGCAACCATTACCGCAACCCCAACCATTACGAGCACGCCGACCATCACCCTCACACCCAGCATCACCCCATCCCCGACCTTTGATCTGCCGGATGTAGTGGTAAACATGCAGGCACACTGCCGTTATGGACCGTCTAAAGCCTACTTGCATGCTGCCGATCTTTTCCCCGGCGACAAAGGGGTGGTTTGGGGGCGCTTCAAATACAGCGCCTGGCTGTGGATCAAGTTTGACAAATTAGCCTACGCCTGCTGGGCGGCGCCTTCGGTTTTGGATATTACCGGCGATATCTCGCGCATTTATTACACCGAACCGGACCTGATGAAGGTCGGCTCCAACCAGTATGGCCCGCCGCACAACGTCAGCGCCGCGCGGGACGGCAACCAGGTGACTATCAGCTGGGAGCGCATGGTGATGACCGAGGACAAAGATCGGGGTTATCTCATTGAAGCCTGGGTTTGCCAGAACGGCGCTTACCTGTGGTGGACCGTTTCCTTCCCGGACCAATACACAACCAGCTACACTGTTCAGGATGACTCCGGCTGTAGCGGACCCTCCAGCGGGCAAATTCGCACGGTGGAAAAACACGGCTTTTCCGAACCGGTGCAGATCAATTGGCCCTAAAGACGAGGCAACATTTGATGATGAAACGTTTCTGGTTGGGTCCGGGGTTATGGCTGCTGCTTGGGCTGGCAGCCTGTTCCCAGGTTGCTCCCAGCCAAACGGTCATTATGCCATCTGTGACCCAGACAATCACTGTCACCGCAACAATCACTCCTTCAGAAACCCCGTTGCCCACGCCAACCCAAACAGCCCTTCCAAGCGCCACACCAACCGCCTTGCCCAGCGCAACTGCAACCATCACGCCCATCCCGACCTACGTGGTGCTGCGCGGCGTTGTCAACCAGGAGCATGTCAGCTGCTTTTACGGGCCGTCTAAGGCCTACCTGTATAAATACGGCTTGCTGAAAGGCAACCGGCTTGACATTCTCGGGTATATCGTCGATACGGGCTACATCGAAGTGCAGGCGATCGGCGGCAACAATCCGTGCTGGATGAACCTGGAATGGATGGACGTCCAGGGCGATATCCATACCGTGCAACCCATCGATCCGCTGACCATCAAACGGCCCTGGTCGCCATTTTATGACGGCCTTAGTTGGGTGACCGCCGAACGAAAAGGCAGCGAGGTGACCATTACCTGGCCGGCCCTGGTTCTGCGGGCCGGGGATGATTCCGAACAGGAACCTTATCTGCTGGAAACCTGGGTGTGCCGGGGCGGCAAGCTGACCTTTTTGCCAATCGGGGTGTATCAGACCACCACAACGGTCGTGGATGAACCTGGCTGCGATCAGCCGTCATTTGGCCGGGTTTACGGCGTGGAAAAGCACGGCTACACCAAATACCTCAAGATCCAGTGGCCGCAAGCCGAGTGATTTCCCACGCCTGTTTGGCAACACGCTCTTATTGGTCATTACCACTAAAATTTGGATGTTGGTATCGTGTACCATCGTTGCTTACGGCTTTGCGCGTTTTCGTTCCCCCAATCGAAATCTGCTCTTTACACTGATGATTGCCGCAGTATTTTTACCCTCAGCAGTCACCACCATTCCACCCAACACCTTCTTCCTGAAAGTGGTCTGGGTGGGTACCTATTTGTCGTTGATCATTCCCGCCTTTTTTGCCAATGCCTATGATGTATTCCTGCTGCGCCAGTTCTTTATGACCATTCCGCGCGAGATGGACGAAGCTGCCATGATGGATGGTGCCAGTTCGTTCCACATTTTTGGTCAATCATTTTGTCGCAATCGTCTCCAGTTTTGGTGGCGGTCAGCGTGTTCGACATCGTGATTTCGTGGAATAATTATGAGGGTTCTTTGATCAATCTATCGACAAAACCTGAACTCCAACCGATCGCAGGTGTCATGGTGCGGTTCAACGGCATCCATGCGACCAACCCGCATCTCATCCTGGCAACCGCTTTGATGGCTTTGATCGTGCCGTTGAATATCTTCCTGGCGGCACAGCGTTTCTTTATGCAGGGAATTGTGATTACTGGTGTGGAAAAGTAATTTTTGGGAGGATGCAATGAAAGTTACTGTCATTGGCGGCGGATCAACCTATACCCCAGAGTTGATCATGGGATTCCTCGCGCGGGCAAAGACCTTTCCGCTGACCGAATTGTGGTTAATGGATATCGACGCAGCCCGGCTGAAAGTAGTGGGCGAATTTACGCAGCGGATCGCAGCCACGCATCAGGCACCATTCCGGATCGTGTTGAGCACCGACCAGCGCGAGGCGGTCGCCGGGGCATCTTATGTCACCACCCAGTTGCGCGTTGGTCAAATGCCCGCCCGGCGAGAGGATGAATACCTGGGCCAGCGTCACGGTCTGGTCGGCCAGGAAACGACGGGTATGGGCGGGATGGCAAAAGCACTGCGGACGATTCCCGTCATGCTCAAGCTGGCGCAGGATATGCGCGAGGTGGCGCCAGGGGCGATGCTGGCGAACTTTACCAACCCTTCCGGCCTGGTGACGCAGGCACTCAGCATGTACGCGCCGGAAGTGCCTGCCGTGGGGGTGTGCAACGTGGCCATCACCACCAAGATGTCGCTGGTGGAAGGCCTGGAAAAGAGCCTGGGAATAAAAATTGACCCTGACCGGTGCGAATTGAATACACTCGGATTAAACCATTTGTCCTGGCACCGCGGATTCAAAGTGGATGGCGAGGAAATGTGGGATGAAGTAATGCGGACCTATCTGGCTGAACTGCGCGAGTCGCCAGAGCCGGAATACCCTGTAAAATTAATTGAAACTCTGCGAATGATTCCCAATTATTACCTGCAATATTTCTACGGCACCCGGCATAAACTGGATGAACAAAAGAAATGGCCGCCGTCGCGCGCCGAGGTGGTGATGGAAGTGGAGCGGGATTTGCTGCGCGAATATGCCGATCCGGCCCTGGCTGAACCCCCGGCCGACCTGATGAAACGCGGCGGCGCCTACTACTCGACCGTGGCCACCCAACTGCTCAATGCCCACTATAATGACCTGGGTGAAACGCATGTGGTCAATGCGCGCCATGACGGTGCGGTCAAAGGTTGGCCAGAAGATTGGGTGCTTGAGTTGCCCTGCCGGGTGGATCGCAAAGGTGCCCACCCTATCCCGGCTGAGCCACTGCCGGAGACCTGTTTTGGCCTGATCGCGCAGGTAAAATCGTATGAGATCCTGACAGCCCAGGCGGCGGTCAGCGGGGATCGCGATCTTTTATATCAGGCGATTTTGTCGCACCCGCTTGGTCCGGACGCAGATCAAATTGATAAGTTGATCGATGATCTGCTGATGACAAACCGGCCGTATTTGCCCCAATTTTGGAAGGATTGATGCTTGAGATGAGGCGCAATGTCTGATTATTACCTGGGTGCTGATCTTGGAGGCACGAAGACCCGCGTGATTGTCGCTGACCGGCAGGGGCAGGCGCTCGGCTTCGGCGAGAGCGGTCCGGGCAACCACGAGACGGTCGGTTATGACGGGTTCAAATCGAACCTGCATCAGGCGGTCAACCAGGCGCTGGCGGCTGCCGCTATTACTCCGGCGCAGATTGGCGGCGCCGGCTTTGGCATCGCCGGATATGATTGGCCGGTCGAATATGAACCGATGCTGGAAGTGCTCCGATCGCTCAACTTGCGCGGTGCCATCGACCTGGTGAATGATACCGAACTGGGGCTGCTGGCGGGCTCGCCGCGCGGCTGGGGCGTGGCGGTTGTTTCCGGCACGGGCTGCAATTGCCGCGGCTGGGATGCCACGCGCACGCATTTCGGGCGCATCACCGGCGGCGGGCTGGACTGCGGCGAATTTGCCGGGGCAAGCGAATTGATGTTCATGGCCATGCGCGCCATGGCATATGAGTGGACCGGACGCGGACCTGCCACGGCCATTTCAACTGCTTTCATTAAGAAAACCGGTGTGAAGGATCTGGCGGAACTGCTGCAGGATGTCATCTGCCAGCGGATCGAAATTGGAGCCGCTGACGCGCCATTGGTTTTTCAGGTTGCCGCCGAAGGCGATGCCGTGGCGCTGGATTTGGTGCGTTGGGCCGGCAGGGAGCTGGGCGAACTGGCAACTACCGTGATCCGGCAGTTGAACTTTGAGGAGTTGGATTTTGACCTTGTTCAGATCGGCAGCACCTTCGACGGCAGCCCGCTGCTGACCGAAGAAATGAAGAAGAAGGTCCATGCCCTTGCTCCCGGCGCAAAGTTCATCCGCGCGCACGAACCGCCTGTGATGGGGGCGGTATTGCTGGGCATGCAGGCCGGCGGCGTTGCGATCGATGCGGCTGTACGTGATAATCTCAAACAATCCATTCACCGCGTGCCCAGAAGCATCGATCCAGACCCATGAGCGTACGTTTGATTGTTAATGCGGATGATTACGGTCACACCGCCGGGGTATCGGCCGGCATCCGGGCGGCGCACCTGCACGGCATGGTCACCTCCACAACGGCGATGATGAACCGTCCAAACGCGGTTCAGGCGCTGCCGCTGGCAATTCAAACCTGCCCGAATCTTGGAATCGGCCTGCATCTGGTATTAACCAGCGGACGGCCCTTGCTGTCCCCTGAAAAAATTTCCAGCCTGGTGCAGCCGGACGGCAGCTTTTTTTCACAGGCTGGATTGATCGAATGGTTGGAACAGATCGATCTGGACGAGGTACGGGCGGAATGGCACGCCCAGTTGGAGTTGTTTATCCGTGTTGCGGGTCGCCTGCCGGACCACCTGGATTCACACCACCATGCTTCCTATTTCACTCCCGGGCTTTTTGAACGCATGCTGGTGCTTGCCGAAGAATGCCATTGCCCGATCCGGAAACCATTTGGCGCCGATTCGGCCAGCCTGGCTGATACATGCCCTTTGAGATGAACACAGCGGCTAAAAATGAAATCCAGAACCTCATCGGCCGGTACGCTCCCCGCACCACCGACCGGTTCTATGACGAGGGTGTCTCGCGCTCAAATTTGATCTCTGTCCTGGATGAAATGGCAGCAGATGGGGACAACAAAACAGTTGAACTGATGTGCCACCCGGCTATTGTGGATGATGACCTGCGCGCCGCGTCCAGTTACAATGACAACCGCGCGCGTGAACTGGCGTTGTTGCAAGACCGTGAAATATTGGCCCATCTCCAGGCCCTGGGCATCGAATTGATCAGCTACGGTCAAATCTTAAGACACAGCCGTGCTTTGCCGCGGCATGATTTCCTTGCCGAGCGAATCCAGGGTAAATAATAGTACAGTGATATTGTCAAGAATCCAGCTGAACTCTGTATAATATATTAGATTACGAAATAAATCGTGAATTCGGGATTATGAAAACCGACAACTCTGTCATCCTGAGCGAGCGATTTCTGCGAAGTGACACTTGCGCTGGCGCACAAGCGCCAGTTAGGATCTCAACACTCAATTTTTGAGATGCTTCGGACTAAAAGATAGCCCTCAGCATGACAAAGGATTGAGCGTTTCTCTTATCCCGAACAGAAGGTAATAAATGAATTTATTGGAGGTGCCCGATGGTTCAGGTGCAGACTGAGTTCCTGCCGCATACGCACGGCTTTCCATTTACGAATGCCTTCGAACAGCGTCTTCCGCTGCATTATGACCTGCCGCTCAGCGGAATGGTGGATATCAATGAAGTCAATGACGGCTTGTGCGGCGGTATGTGTTTCGCGGCGCTGGATTATTTCAAAGCCGGCGTACGCCCACCGGCGGTTGCGGACGAGCGCCTGCTGGGCTACCTGCGCGGCCGCCAGGTGGACAGCCTGCAGGTGGCGACGATCATGAAGATCATTGAAGGGCTGCTGCTTGAGGTCGATGAACGCAAAGCGCGCCTGCTAAATCGCGAGCTGCCTAAGCTGCGCCGCCGGCTGGAAAAAGGGCAGCCAACTGTGCTGGCACTGCTCCATCCGCATGCCCAGGCCGGCCTGACTGCCAGCCACTTTGTGGTTGCCGCTGGTTACGAACTCGATAAACAGAATAATCAATTAACCGTCAACCTGTACGACCCCAACCTGCCGGGGACTACCCAACGCTTGCGGGTTTCCTTATCCAGCGGCATCCTGGCTTACGGCAGCACGCCCTTGGCTGGTTTTCTCCTCATTCCTTATAAAATTCACAAAAGACCGCCAGCCGCAGTCTGGCCGGAAGGCCTGCAGGCTTTCGGGGTTGAAGCGCCAGCGGCTTTCAAATTGAACTGGCCGGTCGACAGCCGCCGGGTGAACCAGTTTTTTGGCGAGAATCCGGACAGTTACAAAGGGTTTGGCCTGCCCGGACATGAAGGCCTGGATCTATTCGCGCCTGACGGCGCCAATATCTACGCCGCCGCTGAAGGCGATGTGTACCAGGCCGGTTTCCCCAAAAATCACCCCTACGGCCGCCATATCCGCATCAAACACCAAATTGGCGACAAGACCGTTCATACCATCTACGGGCATCTCTCCGAGATTCTCATCAGTGAAGGCCAGCACGTCCCCGCCGGTACGTTGATCGGGCACGCCGACAACACCGGCAACTCGCGCGGGTCGCACCTGCACCTGACGGTGAAAATCGAGGGCGAACAAACCAAAGGCTACCCGGCCGGCATCGTCGATCCGTGGCCTTATCTCAAGGGCAGCCCGGCGGTCCAGCCGGAACCGTCGGTGGGACCGCTGCCACCTGCCAGCGGAGTGGAAGTGTTTACCGCCATCGAAGTGAACCTGCGCCGCGGGCCGAACACTGAATCGCGCGTGCTCGCCGGAATGCCAGCGGGCGAACGCTTGCAGGTGCTGGGGGTGGCGGATGAAGTGCGCCCGAAGATTGGCCAGCAGGGGCAGTGGCTGCAGGTGCTCACCGCCAGCGGGCAGGCGGGTTTCGCGGCTGCCTGGTTCTTACAGGATACCAAGGAGGTCTTTCCGCCCAGCGACCTGATCCTGTACCCGTTTGACCAGCTCAACCTGCGCGCCGGCCCTGGCACCGGTTTTGACCTGCTGGCAACCCTGACCATGGATGATCCCTTGACGGTTCTGGGGGATGCCGACCTGTCGCGCGGAAAACTGGGCAAACAGAATGAGTGGATTCAGGTGCAAACCGCCAACGGCCAGCGCGGTTTTGTGGCGGCCTGGCTGGCGCATGTCACGGGGCAAAATGCTCCGGCGAGCAGTCTGACGGTTTATCCGATCGAGTGGGTCAATCTGCGCGCGCGTCCCTCGACCCAGGAAAATGTGCTGGCGGTGGTGACCAACAACGACGCCCTGACCGTACTGGGCGATGCGGCGCTGGCGCAGGCCAGATTGGGCCAGGCTGACCAGTGGTTGAACGTGCGTGCGCCGAACGGCTTGAGCGGGTTTGTGGCTGCCTGGCTGGTGCATACCCAGGCGGCGCCGCCGGCCCCACAGCCAGTGCTGACCAGTTTGAAAGTCACCGCCACCGCTGACCTGAACTTGCGCGCGCAGCCGAGCGTCAACTCGCCGCGCGTGGGCGGATTGTTTGCCAATGAGAAATTAGGCGTGTTGGAGCCCGACCTGGCATCCGCACGCTTGAAGGTTGGACAACCGGAGCAGTGGATTTACGGCGAAAACCCGAAAGGCGAGCGCGGCTGGGCGGCGGCCTGGTTCCTAAAGGCTGCGTAATTTCTTCGAAAATTTCAAGATTGCTTGACTTGGTGGGTTAATTCTCCTAATATGTAGTTGTACTACATATCGTTACTCTACTGATTGGGAGATGCCATGCAGCCCCTGCCGTTAACCGAAACGTCCTTCTTCATCCTGCTCAGCCTGGTCGCCGAACCGCGCCACGGTTATGCCATCATTAAGGAAGTTGAATCCATGAGCCGGGGGCGGGTGATCCTGGCGACCGGAACGCTTTATACCGCGCTGCGCCGCATGCTGGAGGACGGTTGGATCGAGCGGTTTGATGACGGCATTTCAGACGGTGACGGGCGCGAGCGCAAACTCTACCGGTTGACGGAGGATGGGCGGCGTATATTCAAGCTGGAAGCCGAACGGCTGCAATCCCTGGTTCGCCTGACCACAGCGCAAATCGCCACGGACTGACGATGGAATCTTCGCGGGGGATATTACAAAACATATCGGCACAGCTCTACAAGAGATTGCTGCGCCTGTACCCGCCGCGTTTTCAGCGCGAATTTGCCGGCGAAATTCAGGAGGTATTCCTGAGCCGCATGGACGATTCTGGCATCCGGCCCTGGATTGCTCTGCAAGAGATCGCCGGTTTAACCTGGTCAATCCTGCGGGAGCGCTGGCACGAGTGGCGCACCGGGATGGGAGATGAGATGGATCCAGAGTTAAAACTTTCGAGCGGTAGCGGCGGCGCGGCTGTGCTGCGGATCGCCGACCTTCCAGCCAGCGGCAGCCCATGGATGCTGGGTTGGATCTTTCTACTCCCGCTGGTGATCCTTCCCGTTACACTATTTTTATCCATACCGTTGACCCTTCCCTACCGGTGGATTCTCGGCTTGGGCACGAAGGCCGGATTGTGGCCGGCCGTTTCACGGGGCACGCTGCAAACGTTGGGCGTTATGACCAGCCTGGGGTTGGCCATCGCAGGAGCCCAATGGTTCATGTTGCGTCGCATCTTGCCCAGGCCGGGCAGATGGTTTGCAGCCACGGCGCTCGGCATCTGGCTCGGCGGAATCGCCGGCGTCCTGCTTGGCCTGGAGAGTCTCCTTGTTTCCGGCAGAACACCGGTTTGGAATTATCCGGTTGAACTGATTGGGATAGGCTTGATCCTGGGCCTGTCCCACTGGCTCTTTCTCCGCCAGCAAATCAAAAGGGCTTTTTGGTTCCTGTTTATCGATTTGATCGCTGCGATCTCCCTCCTGCCCATCCGGATACCGATCGACTCTACCATTCTCCTGGTCTTCGTTCCGGGGATTATTACGGGGTTTGGATTGTGGTTCCTGCTGCGATATAGCGCGTCGAAAACACCGCAAGCCATGCAAATGGCGTCGAGCCGCAGAATAACATCCTCCGCCTGGCTTCCGATTGGCGTTGGTTTGGCGGTCTTTTTCCTGGTCGGGCTTTGGTTGAACGCGACTGTGCTGCTGGAAAACGCGAAAGCGCAAGGCGCCTACCTGACATTGGAAGAAGCCATTACCCACCTTGCCAGTCAGGGGTGGGAGAATAGCGGAGCCAACCTTCTCCGCATTTCAGATGTTGAAACCGACCCCGCCATTGTGAAAGGGGTCAGGCAGCATGTTCGCTGGGGCTGTGCCACTGTAACGATGGATAAGATCCCTGCCGGTCACCGGTGGACGTCCTTTCCGATCTGCACGCAATATGTTCACACTAGGGACGGCTGGGTGCTGATGGGCGAGGGCCTCTCGCCGTTTGTGGGTTGGGTGATGCAATTGTACAACCTGGAGGGGGTACGCCAATTCCGGGCCGGGAATTTGGAGTAAGAGCCGAATCGCTTTTTTTTCACGGTCAGCGGATGGCTGATGAAAACACAGAATCAATGGATTGTTGACCTGACATTGCGACTGTACGAGCGCATGCTGCGCTGGTATCCGCCGCGTTTTCGCGGGCAATTCACCGCCGAACTGCATGAAGTATTTGGCGCACGCATGCGTGAGGTAAGGCCGGAAGGGACCGCGAATCTGGCCAACATGGCTTTGCATGAGATGAGCGCGCTCGCCTGGTCAATTCTGCAGGAGCGTTGGTATGAATGGCGCACCCGGAAGGAGGGCGAATTGGAAAAGGAGAGTCAGATTGTAAGCAATGCGAACGGCAGCCTCCTTCTGCGAGGAACAGGCGTGCCGGGCAACGGTCTGCTGTGGTGGTTGGGTTGGGTGGTTTTGAGTTTGCTGGCTATCCCGGTGGCGATGGTGCTGGCAACGCCGTTTGGCATGCCCTTCATTTGGCTGCACCAACTCGGAACCCGGGCTGGTTGGTGGCCGGAAGTGGCTCAATCTAGCCTGTTGGTGTTAGGCTTTTTTACTGCATTTGCGCTGCTGCTGGCGACCGTTCAGTGGTTACTGCTGCGCCAGTTGCTGCCCCGACCCGGGCGCTGGTTTGCGGCGACCGCGTTGGGTGCCTGGCTGGGTGGAGCGACCACCAGTGGAATCTTTCTGATAGGCGGCGTAGACATCCTGGGACCTGGCTGGATTCTCAGCCTTATCCTGGCGGCAGGTGGCCTGGTGCTTGGCCTGGCACAATGGCTGGCGCTGCGGAGTTATACAGCGCGCGCTGGCTGGTTGGTGCTCATTGATCTGGCGGCTTTCGCTTCGTTAGTCCTGTTTCCGCGTGTTAGTATCACCAATACCGCCGAAATGGTGTGGGCTATCCTATCCCTGGCGCTGCCCGGAGCCATCAGCGGCCTGGGGGTGTGGCTGCTGTTACAGGTTTCCCGCCCCAGGAATGCTACCACTAGCGTATCTGCCGCACCCCATGTGAGGATGCCTGGACGGCAACTTGCTCTTCGGGTGATCCTGGGGATGGTTGCCGCTGCCGCGGTTTTCTTCTTCCTGATCTGGGCGTACGCGGCTTCGCAGCTGGCAATGGCCAAGAGCAGCGGCGCTTACCCGACCGTCGCAGAGGCAGTGATCGGGTATAACAACACGGGGTTGGGTGACGCCAAAGTGGTCTCGATTACCAATATTAAGACCAGCCCCAACCGCCGCGACGGAAGCCAGCCATATGTCTGGTTTGGCACGGCTACGGTCAAACTGGACCGTGTCCCGACAGGACTGTCGCGGTCCAGTTATTTTGCCGGTTCCTTTTACATCCACACCCGCGCAGGTTGGGTGTTCATGGGCGAAGGCGCGTTCCCGGAGTTCATTGGCTGGGTGATGCAGTTGTATAACCTGGAAGGTGCACGTGATTACAGGCCTGGGAATCCTAAGTAAAGCCTTAACAGCCCAAATTTCCGCTTAATTGAACCACGGATGGCTATCCGGGGCATTTTGAAGTCCCGTTGCCATAATTCCAGAGCGAATCAACGCTGAATTTCAGACGTTGACGCCTTCATTTTCAAATGGATGCGTTCTTTGAGGGATTTTTTAAAAATAATGCTGGTTGTATTTCGATTTGCCGAGTGTTATATTAATACATTGATAAATTAAGTATAAATTTATAAATAAACAACCGAAAAGTACCACTCGTTACCGGTAGTGTGGCAAAAGGAGTACAACATTGGATACCAACGATCTATTACACCGCTGGTCGACCCTGTCACTGGCTGAAATTGAGGATGAAATCCGGCGCGGCGAGGATCAGGAAACGGTCACGCAACTGCTGGGTGCCGACACGGTAGCTGAGATTCAAACCATCTCCTTCGCGCCGCCCACCGCCGGGGCAAGGGATGAGGTGGTGCTGATCCCAGGCATTATGGGCTCCAATCTCACCAGCATTCGCGGCGTAACCAGCCTGTTGTGGATCAACCCGCTGTTGTTCCTGCAGGGCAACGGCCGCTTTTTGCGCTTGAACGCGGATGGTGACGACGATGAAGCGCCCGAGGTGGAGGTGGTGCCGATCGGGCTGGAAAAGCTGGCTTATCTCAAGACCAGTCTGAACTTCAACCGCCAGACCAACCTGCACGAATTCCCTTACGACTGGCGCCGGCCGATCGAATACAACGCCGATATCCTGCGCCGTTCCATCGATCATTGGGCGGGCGGCGACCCTGCGCACAAGTTCAACCTGGTGGCGCACAGCATGGGCGGGCTGGTGTCACGGGCCTACCTGGCGCGTTATCCGCAGCATGCCGAACAGCACATTCAGCGCCTGATCATGCATGGCACGCCCAATTTCGGGGCGGCCAACGCTGTTGACAACCTTGCCAACGGCAATTCGATGATGGCGACAGTTGACCGCTTGAACGGCGAAAACGAGATGCGCAAACTGGTGTTTTGCCTGCCCAGCGTCTACCAGTTGCTGCCCGCGCCGCCCGAATTCTTTCCCGGCGGGCGCAGCTATCCAACTAATTTTGATATTTACAACGCCTCCGAATGGCGGATTCCCGAAATTCAACAAAAGTACCTGGACGGCGCCAGGGCGCTGCAAAAGGTGCTGGCAGCCTCCGACCCGCAGCTGCCGATTAATGTGATTGCGGGCGCCAACATCGACACGATGGTGGAAGCCAACCTTCTGTTCGACGGCGACGTTCCCCGCCTGCAGCCTGTGCGCCAGGCGGTTGGGGCAGATTCGGGCGACGGCACTGTGCCGCTGTGGTCGGCTGTGTTGCCAGCCGCCAAGACTTATTACACACAGGTCGTCCACCGCGAATTGCCCGGCAATAATGCCGTCATGCGCGCCACGCTGGACCTGATCCGCAGCGGGACGTGCGACTTGCCAGATACCTTGCCTGCGCCGCGGCCCTTCCCGTTTGAGGCGCAGACTCCGGTTTCCTTCGATGTGCAGGCAACCGAGTTGCGCACCAAAATTGAAGCCGGAACCGCCGGCGAGAAGGATTTGCAAAAAATGTTCTTTGCCTTCTAGTCATTCATTTCAAATGCAATCAGGAGGAAAACCATGGCCATGAGCTTTTTGTTGGGCGCGATCGGCGGCTTGCTGGGTGAATTACTCAAATGGTATTCCATGCGCGAATCGCCGAACCTGCCGGCTTACCTGCGCAGCCCGTTTTACTGGGTGGTGACCGTTTTGATGATCCTGGCAGGCGGCGGGCTGGTGCTGATTCAAGGCGTCAAGGCAGACAACCCCTGGCTGGCGATCAACGTTGGCGTGACCGCGCCCTTGATCCTCAAGGGCTTTGCTTCGGTGGTGCCCATTCAACCGCCCAAGGCTGGCGGCGTGTCTTTTTCGCCGCAGGATAGGCCCAAACCGACCCTGATCAACTTCATTGCCGGGCGGTGAGCCGCAAACTGGCGGCTTGAACATGCCTGGTTTTTCACCGGATCCGGTCGCGGCAGAGGTCTTATCGCAGGGTGCTGGCCAACCCTGCCGGATTCGGCTAGTGTTGCCGGACGGCAGCGGCGACAGCGGCCAGCTCGACCTGGACGGATTGACGGCGCAGATTGCTGCGCTGCAGAGCGGTTGGAGCACCTCTCCACAGGCAACCGGCCAGGCGCTTTTTCAGGCTCTGTTTCCGGGCAACCTGTCCAATCAGGTCATCTCTGCGCTGCAGGCATCGGGCGAACGCGGACTGCGCCTGACACTGAATTTTGATCCATCCCTGCCGGCGCTGCACCGCCTGCCATGGGAGCGGTTATATTACCCCCATGGCAACCAGTGGCTGCCCCTGGCGGCTTCGCCGCGGATCTTCCTCTCTCGTTATCTGCAAGCCGGGCAACCCTGGGGCCTGCCGCTGCCTGCCGGGCCATTGAAAATCCTGGTGGCCATTTCCAGTCCATTCCCCCAGGGAAGCGACCTGTATGTCAATCCGCAAGTCGAAGAACAGGCGGTTCAGCAGGTCTTTTCGAATTTTCCCTCCGAGGTGGCGGTGGATGTCATCAGCGGCGCGCTCAGCGCGCAGCAAATTGCCGACCGGCTGACGCAGGGGGCTGGATTCGACGTGCTGCACTACATCGGACACGGCGAATGGCGGCCTCAGGAGCAGACCGGGTACCTGATTCTGGCAAAAACCTATGATGACGGCAGCCTCGGCCCGGCCGGCGTGAGCGCGGCGGAACTCATTCACCTGTTTTCGGCAGGTTCCCACCTGCCGCAATTGATTTTCCTGAGCGCGTGCGAGAGCGGGCAGCAATCGAGCAATGATGCCTTTACTGGAGTCGGACCTCAATTTGTGCAGGCGGGCTGCCCGGCAGTGGTGTGCATGCAGGAAAAGGTCGAAAAAGAGGTCGCCCGGCAATTTGGTGCCGCGTTTTACGAAAACCTGCTTGAAACGGGCAGCGTGGACCTGGCGGTCAACCGCGCGCGCGGCGGGTTACTGGACCATGACTACCTCCAATGGGCTGTGCCCGCCCTCTATATGTACCTGACCGATGGAATTCTGTTCAACCCGCAATTGCGTTTCCAGCCTGCCCAACGCCTGCCGTATAAATTTCTCAGTCCCTACCAGCGCATGGATGCCGACCTTTTCAAAGGGCGGGCTGGCAAGATTGCCGAAACCCTGCAAAGCATTCGCAATTCCACTGCCACGGTGGTTTACGGCACCGAAGGGGTGGGGCTGACCTCGCTGCTCGAGGCTGGCATTCGCCCGGCGCTCGAGGCAGACAGTTCACTGGTTGTGCGCATAGCCGATTATTCGGACCTGGCCAGCGAATTCCGCAAAGGGCTGGAGGTGGACGGAAAGCCGATGTTTTTGCGCGTGCCCGGCGACGCGCCGCTTTCTGAGGTACTGCGCGCGGTCAACCCGGCCCGCTTTCCAACCCTGGTGCTGGCCCTGGACCAATTCGAGCAGGCCTGCGTTTTGGCGGTCGCTGAACAACAGAAACTGATGGCCGTGTTGGAGGACAGCCTGCAGGTTCTGGGGGTGCGTTTAAAACTGGTCATCCTGATCCATGAGGATGCGCTTCCCGAACTGGCGCATTTCCAACCGCTATTATTAAAACGGAGCGGCCCCTGGATCGAGCTGCAGCCGCTGCAAATTGAGGATGCGGTCTCAGCCATTGTTGATCCGCTGGATGTACTGGGTTGGCCGGTGACGCTCAACCCGGCGCTGGCTCGCGAACAAATCGTGCCGGACCTCAGCGAGTTATACCTTGACCCGGACGGCCTGGCAAAGAAAGGCTGGGTGGACCCCGGCCAACTGCAGATAGCCTGTTCGTGGCTCTACCAAAAAGCGCGCGACCGGCGTCCGCCGCTGATCGACGAGACATTGTATGTCAAGGAAGCGGGCGGCGCGGACGGCATTCTGGTGCGCTACATGGAAGAGGAGCTGCAGACGCGCTTTGCCGGTCAAACCGAACTGGCCAGCCAGATTTTGATGGCGATGGCTGTGCCAGATATGGAACGCTGGGTGGCGCCTGAACAGGTGGTGGCACGGGCTGTGTTGCCCTCCCGGCAGACTGCCGCCGTTGAGGCGATCCAGCCGCTGCTGGACCAGATGGTGAAGGCTGAACTGCTGGCGCGCAAACTGGCCAAGGGCGGTTATGTTTATGCCTTTGCCAACCAGATGGTTGCCGATGAAGCGCTGCGCATGGGCGGCGACAAGACCGAACAAATTTATAACGCTGGCGATGAACTGGAACGTGCCTGGCGCTTGTGGCTGGCACGGCAGACGGCGGCGGGCGGAAGCAAACACGCGGATGAGGCCCTGGCCACGCGCCAGCAGCTGCGCATCCTGGCTGAATCGGGCCAACACCTGGACCCCAAGCCGGTCAAGCTGCTGCTTTTGCTGCGGTCGGCGGTATTGCGCGACGAACCACCCGACCTGTGGCTGCAGCGCCTGCGCACTGCCGAGCCGGAGTCGGGGCTGCTGCGTGCGCTGGAGCGCATCGACATTGCCGGATCGGATGGACCTGCCAGCAGCGTTGCCCGCGAAACAGCCGCGCGCCTGCTGGGCATGACCGACCCTGCCTTGCCTGCCGTGAGTCAAAACGATCCGGGTTATGGCGGCCTGACCAATTCCGCCGTCAATTCCCGCGAAGCCATCGACCGCCGCACGGCTGTGCTGGCTTTGGCAGCGTTGCCGCCTGGTTTGCGGGAGGTCTACGGCCGGCTGGAAAATGCGCTGGATGATATAAAATCCGGCGCACAGCGTTTTGCGCGGCGCTCGGAACTGTTCGGCGTATTGGCCGACGCCGGTCAAAACCCGCCAGAGACGCAAACCCGTCCGGCCGGTCAACGCCTGGGCATTTATTTCTGGTGCGGCGGGCGGCGCATCTTCCGCGACCGAAACCGCATCCTGTGGATGGCATTAGGCGGAGGGATTGGCGCAGGGTTGATGCTGGGGCTGGAACGCCTGCTGGTTGGCTCGCTGGCACAATCGCATATCGGCGCCATTTTCTTTGCCTTGTTTTCCTACTGGGGGCTGATTCTGGCGGGGATGACCTCGCTGGGCATGGCGCTGGCAGCGCCGTTACTGTTGGATGCGACCGAAAAGCGCCACTGGCCGCTGGAACTGGCCCTGGGCACGCTGGGTTTTGGCCTGGCAAACATGCTGGTGGCTGTGTTGAACGGTCTATCGCTGGCACGCGCCCCGTTGGTGATTCCGCTGGGATTTGCCGCCGGGCTGGGGCTCAGCGCGGCGTATTTACTGATCGGCCGCAAGCGGTGGGGCTGGTTGGCCGGCGGGTTGCTGGCGGCGCTGGTTTTCATATTGGTGCAGTGGCTTTTTGTGGCCAGGCCGGCACTGGGCAGCGGGATTTCCATTTCGCTATCGGCGGGCTATTTCAAGGTGGAGTTCGAATATTTCAGCTGGGCAGCCTGGCAGAACTGGCTGCAAACCAATGCCAACTGGTCAGGAGTGCTGGCATTGATCGAAGCCGGCTTGGCTGGATTGGTGCTGGCGTTGGGCGGTGGGCTTGGACGCGGCCTGGCGGCGCGCTGGCAGGCGCGCTGGCAGGCATTCCTTGACCAGGCCGGCAATTAACCGGGATGGATAGCGGATGAAAACCAGGTCGTTGTTTCGCCGGGCTGTCCTTGGGGCAGTGCTGGTGGTGATGGTTTTGATGCAGGGGTGCGGGCCGCAGTCGACCGGTGTGGCCGTGATCAAACCCGATGCTCAGGTACGGCGGTTGAGCGTGGCGGTGTTTGCCGGAGATAGCCAGCCGTTGCCTGAATTGACGAATAACAATTCGGTCTCGCTTTCCGCAGGTGGCCTGGTGACAACCAACGCCCAGGGCGAAGCCGAAGTGAAAATTCAAGATTGTTTGACGTTATTCGTCTTTCAGAATGGAAGCTTGCAGCGATCCGCCTGCCGGCGCAGCGACGCGATAAGCGGCCTGGCGGCCTGCAGCAGCGCCGGCATGACCGGCGTGCTCAACAACTGTACTAGCATGATCGACATCCAAACCCCCAGTGCATCCGCCACCACCAACGGCACCTGGTTTTCGGTGATCTACCTGCCCGAGGAGCAGTTGAGCATCGTGCAGCTCTACGATGGTAAGGTGAATGTCCGTGCAGCAACCGACCCCGCGGGCAAGGAATGGTCGCCAGAGCCGCAGCAGCTTGACGGGCCAGGATTATGGTTCAACGCTCCCGGCAGCGAACCGCCAGTGATCAACGGCATTGCGGGGCGCCAGGTGCTGCCGCTGGATGACTGGCCAGCACTGCGGGCAGGACTGATTGAGCGTTACCCTGACCTGGATTTGTGGATGGGCGCCATCCGCCAAACAGCCGGAGAACAGGGGTTACCCTTCCCTGCGGTTATAACGATGAAGTTGGGAGAGATGAACTCGCGTTTCGTCGGGAAATTTTGGGCTGACGAGCGCGTTCAACGTGCCTTTGAAATTGGCGTGGATTGGAAGAGTCTGGTGGAGAATAACTGGCCGCAATTCAATGTCTTTCCCAGCCTTTTGTTCCCGAAAGATACCTACATTCTGGATGCACGCAAACTGGAATATAACCGCGATGCGGCGCTCAAATTATTGTATGGAACCGGATTCTACCGGAGTGCACCGACCATCACCATTACCGCGCGGGAAGAGAATTCAAATGCGGTTCTGTTTGCCAAGGCATTGCATACAGCCTTGCTGGATCTCGATATCAACACCGAGCTTGCCATTGCCTCGGGACGCGAGTTTGGCAGGATCGCGGATTACTTGACCCTCAATCCAGATACCGATACGCCGTATATCTGGGTGGATACTGGCGGCGAGGCATTTAGCGGCAACTGACCACAGGCCGTGCCAGCCGGATTTTATGGGTACCGATTGTTATTGTTAAGAGGAATATCCAATGAGATTGAATTTTAAAATACACGGTAAAACGTTATGGTTGTTGGCGGTGTTCCTGTTGGTGCTGCAAGGCTGCAGTACTGCCCCCGCCACCCAATCTCCAACCGATCAGGTGCTCGCCACGGCAACGCCAGCCGGTACAGGAGCTCCAGCCACTGACCAGCCGACCCAAATTCCGCAGCCTACCGATACACCGGTCAAGCCGACCCAGGTGGCGGTGGTCACACCCGATTCGCAGGTGCGGCGGCTTTCGGCGGCCGTGTTCGCGGGCAATAAACAGCCGCTGCCAGAATTGACCAACGATCTGACCGTCGGGCTGGGTCCTGGTGGGATGGTGACCACCAGCGCACAGGGCGAAGCCGAAGTCTTGATTCAGGGCTGCCTGAAGCTGTTCGTTTTCCAGGATGTTACCCTGCAGCGCTCGGCCTGCCGCCGCGAGGATGCCGCCAGCGGCCTGGCGGTGTGCAGCGCGGGCGGCATGACCGGGGTGCTCAACCAGTGCGCCAGCCAGGTCGATATCCAGACGCCCAGTTCCACCACCAGGACTTCCGGTACCTGGTTCGCGGTGATCTACCTGCCGGATGATCATCTCAGCATTATCCAGGTCTATGAAGGCGCGGTCAATGTCAGCGGCGCGATCAATGTGAGTTCGGGGCAATGGACCCCCGGCGCCCGATTGGAAGCCGGCAACCTGTGGTTCTCAGCGCCAGGTGCGGAGGCGCCGGTGATCAACGGAGTTACCGGGCGCGAGGCGCAGCCCATGGAAGTCTGGCAGGCGCTGCGCCCGGAGTTGATTGATAAGTACCCCAACCTGGATATCTGGATGGAAGCCGCCCGGCAAAGAGCGGGGTCTGAAGACCTTGTATTTCCCGATTTCCTGGCGCCGCAGACTGGCCAGGTGAGTGCCTATTTCACCGGACCGCTGTGGACTGATTCCCGCATCCAGCGCGCCGTGATCACCGGGGTGGACTGGGGCAGCCTGATGCGCGACAACTGGTTTGAATTCAACATCACGCCGCGCCTGCTCAGTTCCGAATACGACATAGCAGATGCCCGCGGTCTTGCGACCAACCGTGACGAGGCCATCAAACTGCTCACCGAAGCTGGCTACTACCAGAGTGACAATCAAATCATCAATATTGTCAGCCGGGAAACGGATTTTAATGCCAACCAGTTTGCCTTCAGTCTGGCGTCAGCACTGTCTGATCTAAAGATTCAAACCGAGGTCTATACTGTCGGCGACGAGAGCTTTAAAGCCTTCCGCGAGGGCTCCGATCCGGGCGCGAATTTCCCCTTCATCCTGCTGGATACATCCGGCGATGCTTTTGCCAATAATTAGCGAGGAATGAAAATGCCAGATGATAAATTGATCTACATGAATGGTATCGATGGGGTCACCGGGCAGTATTTACTGCCGCCGATGAAATTAGCCGAGGTGGCTGCGCTGGCGGGCGGTGAAAAGCCTGAAAAGAACCTGCTGAGCTGGCTTTCGGGCGTGTGGCATAAAATCAGCACGCCCCACCTGGGGCTGCCGTTGGGCGTCGACCCGGCGGACGTGACCAAAGCCGGATGGGGCATCGTCTTCCTCAAGGACGAAGATCCGGCGGTCATTGCCGCCTTACAGCCCTTGATCGAGCACCGGCGCAAGCAGGCTGGAAACGATACCATGGTCAAGGTGCTGGAGTACCGCGCCGGCCAGGAGTGGCAGGAGTGGCTGGACGGCTACGGGGTTGCCCCTGGCAGCGTGCAGCCAACCAAAGTGCCCTACTACCTGCTGCTGGTGGGCGACCCTGCCCGCATGCCGTTGGCCTTCGGCCAACTGCTGGATGTGGAATACGGGGTGGGGCGGCTGCACTTTGATTCGGCGGCTGAATACACCGCCTACGCGGCCAGCGTGATCGATTACGAAACCTCCGCGGCGCTGCCAAACCGCAAGGAGGCAGTCTTCTTCGGCACGCGCCATCCCTTTGACGCGGCCACCCAGATGAGCGCCGACCACCTGGTGAGCCCGCTGGCGGACGGCATCCCCGCGGCGGGCAATGAACCTGCCCAACCCGGCGTGGCGGAGCAGTGGGGCTACCCGATGCGCAAATTGATCGGGCCGCAGGCCACCAAGGCCGGACTGCTGGATATCATTCGGTCCGCCAAGGGCAGCAAACCAGCGGCTTTTTTGTTCAGCGCCAGCCACGGTATGGGCTTTCCGCGCGGACACCCTGACCAACATAGTTCGCAGGGAGCACTGCTGTGTCAGGATTGGAATGGTTTTGGCAACATAAACGCCAGCCAGTATTTCACCGCGGCGGATGTGCCGGATGACGCCAACGTTCACGGTATGGTGATTTTTCACTTTGCCTGTTACGGCGGCGGGACGCCCGATCGCGATCTGTTTATCCATGAGCCCGGTCAAAAACCGCCTGCCATCGCGGATGCGCCCTTCCTGGCAGCCTTGCCGAAGAAATGGTTGACCCATCCTGCCGGCGGAGCGCTGGCCTGCATCGGCCATGTTGAACGCGCCTGGGGTACATCGATTATTTCCGGCATGTCCGGGCCGCAAATTCAGACCTTTCAGAACGCCATCGGCCGCATTTTGATCGGGCAGCCGCTGGGCTATGCCCTCAAGGATTTCAACGAGCGCTACGCCGCCCTGTCCACCGGCATCTCGAGTACGCTTGAAAAAGCCGGCTGGGGCGATAAGATTGATCAGGATGCGCTGGCCACCAACTGGATCGAGCGCAACGATGCTGAGGGTTACGTGCTGATTGGCGACCCGGCGGTGCGTCTGCGTGCGGAGGAACTGACGGCCTAGGCGGTCGCTGCGCGAATTAGAAATCCGGGCATGGGATAATCCCCTCAGTCCGGATTTCTCATTATAATAAAGACAAGTCCCCTGCTCGTTCCGCCAAATATCAAAACCTTTTGAGGAGGAAAGAATGAAGAAATTCGTTTACCTTGTTCTGTTGCTTGCCATGGTCATGGTCCTTGTGACCGGCTGCGGCCAGAAAGCAGCCGCTCCCAAGGTGCAAAAAGTGGTCTATCTGATCAACGGCGCCCTGGGCGATAACGCCTTCTACGATTCGGGCAAGGCTGGCATCGATGCCATCGCCAAGCAGTACGGCGTTGAAACCCGCACCATCGAATGCAACTTTGACGCTGGCAAGTACGAACCGGCGCTGCAGGCTGCCGTCGATTACGCCGATGTCATCTTCGTCATTTCCTACGGCTTTGAAGACCAGTTAAAGGCCATGGCAGATAAATATCCTGCCAAGATTTTCGTCAACATCGATACCGTGGTTGAGAACACCGGCAAGACTATCACCTCGGTCGACTACATCGAGGAAGAATCCGCCTACCTGGCGGGCGTAGTAGCCGGCATGCTGACGGAAGATACCTCGATTGCCAACATCAACGCCGATAAGATTGTCGGCGTGGTGGGCGGCGACGTGGATCCCGTGGTGAGCGCCTTCGTTTGGGCTTATGCCAACGGCGCCAAGTCGGTCGATCCTGAAATCCAGGTAGCCACCAAGTCGCTGGGCGGCGCCTGGGATGACTCGGCCAAGGGCAAGCAGGCCGCACTGCAGCTATACGATCAGAAGGCCGATGTGGTTTTCCAGGTGGCTGCTGCGGCGGGCATTGGCGTGCTGCAGGCTGCCAAGGAACGCTCGCTGTACGCCATCGGCGTGGACACCAACCAGAATGACATGGAACCCGGTTTTGTGGTGGCCAGCGATGTGAAAAACGTCGGCAAGACGATCGAATCCGTTTTCAAAACCATCCAGGACGGCACTTACAAGGCCGGACAGGTCATTGAGGATGGGCTGAAGTCAGGCGGCGTGGATATCGCTCTGGATGCCAAAGTCCAGGTGCTGCCGGCGGCCATCACCGATAAGGTGAAAGCCATCCGCCAGGATATCGTGGATGGCAAACTGGTCATCGAACGCTACGGCGGTCAGGACGTCTGGAAATAAGCTTTACCGCACGCAAACCGGCGCCGTCTCCTTCCCAGGGGGCGGCGCCAGAACTAATTTAAATATGGCAAGGAAGATAGCCACAGAGATCCCAGAGCACACAGAGAATAAATGAAAGAAAGATCCATTTTATGAATTTTTGGATGATCAGGATAACTGATCTTCCCTGAAAACCTTCTTTGATCTCTGTGGCCTCTGTGATCTCTGTGGCTGTTTTCTTCAAAAATGACCACCAAAGAAAATGATCTCATGGATGATGTAATCCGATTAGAGAATATTGTAAAAGTTTACCCGCCCAGCGTGGTTGCGGTGGATAACGTTTCGGTGACCTTCCGCAAAGGCGAGATTCACGCCGTGGTGGGCGAGAATGGAGCCGGAAAGAGCACCTTGATGAAGGTGCTCTACGGGCTGGTACCGCGCGACGGCGGTGAAATCTATTATCAGGATCAGCCCGTTCATTTTCGCCAAGCGGGCGAAGCCATTGCTGCCGGGATTGGCATGGTGCATCAGGAGATTTTGCTGATCCCGGAATACACCGTCTGGCAGAATATCGTTTTGGGGCAAGAACCGACCAAACTGCTGGGACAGGTGGATACAGCCAAAGCGCGCCGCCTGGTACAGGAAAAGATTGACGAATTCCAGTTCAACCTGGATCCTGACGCGCTGGTTGGCGAGATTTCGGTGGCTGCGCGCCAGAAGGTCGAGATTCTCAAGCTGCTTTACCGCAACGTCTCGGTGCTGATCCTGGACGAGCCGACCGCCGTGCTGACCCCGCAGGAAATTCCGCAGTTGTTTGCCGAGCTGGGCCGACTGCGCGACAATGGCCATACCATTTTATTCATTTCCCACCGCCTGGAAGAAGTGCTGGCCTTGAGCGACCGCGTTACCGTGATGCGGCGCGGCAAGAAGATCGATACAGTGGAGGCCAAAGCCACCACCAAGGAGGAATTGGCGCGCATGATGGTGGGCCGCGATGTGGTGCTGACCTCGCAGCGGCGCGGGCATCCGGCTGGCGGGGTGGTATTTGAGGTCGATCATCTCTCCTACAAAGACGGCGAGGGCCGCCAGAAGTTAAATGAAATCAACCTGGCGGTGCGTGCCGGCGAAATTGTCGGCGTGGCCGGGGTGGAAGGCAACGGCCAATTTGAGCTGGTCAATGCCGTGATCGGGTTGATTAAACCCGGGGCGGGTACCATTCGGGTGCAGGGGAACGATATCACCCATGCACCTATTCTGGACCGCCGGAAATTGATCTCTTTTGTGCCGCAGGACCGCGGGAAGATGGGTGCCAGCCTGAACGCTTCGATCATGGATAACGCCATCATGACCCACCACCGCCTGGACAAAAACTTTTCGCGCTGGAATGGGCTGCTGTTGGATTATCCGCATGCCCGCCGCTTTACCGATGCGCTGGAGGAGCAATTTTCGGTGGCCATGGCTTCCAAATACAACCCGTTCCGTTCGCTTTCGGGCGGCAACCAGCAGAAGGTCATTTTAGGGCGCGAACTGCTGCTGGAAAGCGTTTTTGTGCTGCTCGACCAGCCCACCCGCGGCCTGGACGTCGGCTCGATCGAATACGTCCACCAGCAAGTCCTCAGGATGCGGGAGGAAGACCGCGCGGTACTGCTGGTGTCGGCCGATCTGGAGGAGTTGTTCCTGCTGGCAGACCGCATCGTGGTGATGCACCGCGGCGAACTGGTGGCGGATAAACCCGTCGAGCAGACCACGCTGGAGGAGGTGGGTTATCTGATGCTGGAAGGGAAGGGCGGGGCGCAATGAGAAACAAATGGGTAAGCGGCCTGCTGGGGGTTGTGGCGGCGCTGTTGATCGGCGCTTTCATCATGCTGCTGCAGGGATTCAACCCGCTCGAGGTATACGCGGCACTGTTCCAGTTCTCGCTGGGCGGCCTGTACCCGCTTGCGACGACCGCAAAAAACGCCGTTCCGCTGGTGCTGACCGGCCTTTCGGCCTCGATCGCCTTTGCCAGCGGACCAGTCAATCTAGGGCAGCCGGGCCAGTTCCTGATGGGCGCCCTGTTTGCCACCATCGGCGGCCTGTACATTCACCTGCCGCCCGTGCTGGAAGTGACCGTGCTGGTGCTGCTGGCCATGCTGGGCGGCGCGTTGTGGGCCGGGCTGGCAGCGCTGCTGCGCATCGCTTTCAACATGAGCGAGTTTATTGTTACGCTGATGCTTAACATGATCGCCGATTTCTTCACCGCCTGGGCTATCGCCGGGCCTTTTATGGATAAAACCGCTTTTTCAGCCATGACGCCGCAAATCGATCGGGCTGCCTGGCTGCCGGAATTTGGCAATTTCAATTCCACCATTCTGTTCATGCTGGCGGCAGTGGGGATTTCCTGGTTTATCTTCAATCGCTGGAAGGCCGGGTATGAATGGCGTCTCTCCGGGCAGAATTCGCTGTTTGCCCGGCTGGGCGGCTGCAACATCGACCGCAACTTCGTCTCGGTCATGCTGTTCACTGGCGCGCTGGCGGGGCTGGCTGGCGGGCTGCTGGTGATGGCCGGACCGCACCGCTTCCTGAAAGGGCTGGGCGCCAATTATGCCTGGGACGGCGTGATGATCGCCATCGTGGCCAACAACGGTTTGATCGCCACGCTGCTATACGGCTTTTTCTTTAGCGCCATTCAGACTGGTGCGCTGGGCATGGAACTGATCACTGCCGTACCCAGCGAGATCAGCCAGGTGCTGCAGGCCGTGCTGGTGCTGGTGATCGTGGCCAGCCGGGAGGCGCTGAACGTAATCCTTGACCGGCAGGCGGCCAAACGGCGGGCCAGGGAGCGTGCAGGATGAGAATCCTGGTGGGTTTGATCAACGGCATGATCGCCGGCGCGACGCCCATTTTGCTGGCCGCGCTTGGCGGAGCTTTCACCTTCTACGCCGGTATCTTCAACATCGCCATGGAAGGAATGATGCTGGCTGGCGCTTTTGGCGCGGTGGTCGGCTCCTATTTCTTTCATTCGTGGGCCATGGGCATCCTGCTGGCGGTTGTCTTTGCGCTGGTGCTGGCATTCATCTTCATCCTGTTCGCGGTGGTACTGCACACCGACGAGTTTGTCACGGGCATTGCGCTCAATTTGTTCGCGGTCGGCGCAACCACCTACCTGATGCGCCAGACTTTCAAGGTCAAAGGCGTTTTTTCCAACCCGGACATCGTCCCGATGCCGAGGATCCACATCCCATTCATCGAGAAAATTCCGCTGCTGGGCGAAGTGCTTTCAGGGCAGAATTTGATGGTCTACGTGGCCGTCATCGCCGTATTCATCACGGCCTTCCTGATTTTCCGAACGCGCTTCGGTTTGCGCTTGCGGGCCGCCGGTTACAACGCTGCCTGCCTCGATTCATCCGGCGTTGCCACTGCGCGCATGCGCACCTGGTCGCTGCTGCTGTGCGCGGTGCTGTGCGGCCTGGCTGGAGCCTTCATCTCGCTGGGGTATGTGACCCTCTTTGCCGAAAACATGTCGGCTGGGCGGGGTTGGATTTCGCTGGCAGCCATCATCCTGGTGAGCGGCAATCCCACCGGCATTGCCGTCATCTCGCTGGTGTTTGGCTTTTCGGATGGCCTGGGCCTGCTGCTGCAGGACTACCAGGTGCCTTCGCAGTTCACCTCGATGGTGCCCTACATTGCCACATTGATCGCGCTGTACTTCTATTCAGTCAAGGAAAGGAAGCGCAAGGCATGAAAAAAGCCTGGCAGATCGACCGCGAGCTGCGCCTGGGCGCTGTGCCGCTGGACCGGCGGGTGCATGCCAGCCAGTGGTACGACAGCAGCACCGTATTCCCCACTGGCGACGACCTGATCGCCCTGTTTTGGAATGCACGCGTGCCTGGTTCCGGCGCGCCGGAGATTCCCTACGTCGAGATGGTGCAGTCGATGCATAACCGCGGCTATGATATGCAGGCTGCAGAGGCGCTGCTCCCGGAAGGCTTGCGGATGGCCAAAGCCAAAGACCGCGACGCGCTGCGGGTGTTGACCGCTGAATTGCTGGCTGCCATTCACTCTGCGCCGCGGGATGAAAGCTCGTCTTACTGGGGTTACAAACACCCGGCGTCCTGGGAGGATGTGAAGGCTGCCATGGCTGCATCAGACCCCGGCTGCGATCCGCGCGCGCTGGAGCATTTGGAGGAACGAACCCTGGCAGGCTGGCTGGGACAGCTGGCGGGCGGCTCGTTTGGTACCGCACTCGAGGGTTATCACACCACGCGCATCCAGCAGGTCTACGGCAAAATTGACGGCTACGTCACCGCGCCCGAGACGGTCAACGATGACGTGGTCTATGAACTGGTGCTGCTGGACGTTTTCGAGCGGGCAGGACGGGCCATCACCTCCCGCGATCTGGGATTGGAATGGATCAGACAGATTCCGTTTGGCTGGTCGGCCGAGTGGGTGGCGCTGCACAACCTCAACGACGGCATTCTGCCGCCCGAGTCGGGTACCTGGCGCAACCCGTATTCCGATTGGATCGGGGCGCAAATGCGCGGCATGGTGTGCGGCATGCTGGCGCCGGGCTGGCCGATGGAAGCCGCGCGGTTGGCGCACATCGACGGCGTGGTTTCGCATTCTGCCAACGGGGTATATGGCGAGATATACGCCGCGGTGCTCAGTTCGCTGGCTTACGTACGCAGCGATCCTCGCGCATTGCTTGAGGAAGCCGCTGCTTACCTGCCACAGCGCAGCGAGTATGCCGCCGTGGTGGCGGGCTGCCTGGAAGTGGTAAAGGCTCACGCCGATCCGGTTGAAGCCTGGCGGGTGCTGGATGAACGCTTCGAGCAGTACAACTGGATTCACGCTTATCCGAACATGGCTGCGGACATCCTGGCGCTGTGGTACGGCGGCGGCGACATGACGCGTTCTTTCAGCCTGCTGGCGCACGCCGGGCTGGACGTGGACTGCAACGCCGGGCTGGTGGGTACGGTGTTGGGCGTAATGAACGGTGTTCCAGAGAAATGGTCTAAACCGCTGGGTGATTTGCTGGAGACGTATTTGAAAGGCAAAGAGAAGCTGTCGATCCGCGAGTTGGCGGCCCGGACGGCCAGGTTGGCAAGATACTAAATAATTGTATTGGCGGTTAGTCAATTCTGTTGGTTGGCGTACGATAAGATATCAAATCTGGTAGATTCATGTCGGATGGTGCAAAGATCGCTCCATCTGATTTCATTACTCATGGTAGGTCGGTTCGCAGGGGTGGACTGTAAATGGCTGTAATGGTAAAACCGCTCACCCCGTAGAACCGACGTCAAACCCCGTTGTTGGTTTTGGGTGTTGCCAGGACCTTATTTTGGATAGGCTCCCTGTATGGCCGCGATGATGCGATCGCACAATGCATCGAAGGCCGGATCTACCGTGCGGCGATTCGGGTCGGCCATGTACCAGGCGACGATTTGTTCCGCGCCGCGTGCAAAGGGCACCGTACAGGCGAAATCGGGCACCAGGCGCTTGATGCGCGTGTTGTCGAAGACCATGCTGTGGGCTTTGTCGCCCAGCAGACCGGCGCCCCACTCGGCGTCGTAAGCGGCAATTAACTCGGACGGCACGTGCACCAGGTTGGGTTTCACGCCGGCTGCCTGCCCCAGGATCTCGAATATCTGATTCCAGGTGAGCGATTCATCCGAGGTGATCTGAAAAACATTGCCCAGCGCCTGCGGGTTTCCCAATAAAGGCACAAAGCCCTTCGCGAAATCGGTATTATGCGTCATCGTCCACAGGGAAGTGCCGTCGCCGTGCACAATGACCGGTTTAGCCTGAAGCATGCGTTCCATCACCGTCCAGCCGCCCTGGAATGGGAGCAGGCGCTCATCGTAGGTGTGCGAGGGCCGCACAATGGTGATTGGGAATTTTTCCTCGCGGTAAGCACGCACCAGGCGTTCTTCGCAGGCGATCTTGTTGCGCGAATACTGCCAGTAGGGATTGTCGAGCAGGGTGGCCTCGGTGACTGGCAGTTCGACCGGCGGGGTCTGGTAGGCCGAGGCTGAACTGATGAAAACGTATTGGCCGGTGCGCCACCGGAAAAGCTCGAGGTCTGCCTCAAGTTGTTCCGGCGTGAAGACAATCCAATTGACCACCGCGTCAAAGTGCAGGTCGCCGAGTGCGGCGCGGGCTGAGGCCGGGTTGCGGATATCACCGTGCAACACCCTGGCGCCGTCCGGAATGGGGCGGGAAGATTGGCCGCGGTTCAACAGGTACAGGTCAATGCCGCGCTCTAGCGCCAGCCGGGAACAGGCCGAACTGATGATGCCGGTGCCGCCGATGAACAATACCTTCATTGCGTGACTCCTTGAAAAAGGAAATGCGAATACCTTGATTCTAACCGCAATTCCGCCGGCCGGTGCCGGGATATGGATATTTTTACCATAATCTGCTAAGCTTAACCTGCCGTGCGGCGTCGTTGTTTACCCTCGCTGCTGGTACTCCCAAAGGAATTATTGGAAGAAAAAAAGCGCCCCTGGTGGATTTAGCCTGAATTCTGGAAATCCAGCCATAAACCGCTGAAATCTGGAATTTGGCGGCTCAAAAGGTGGTTGTCTTTCAACCGGCATTTGGGACCAATATCGTCAAGTTCAGGTTTTCCAACAAAGGATTATGAGCGATTATCTTCTTGGAATCGATGGAGGCGGCAGCAAAACAGCTGTCATGCTCGCCCGGCGCGATGGTACGCTTTTAGGACGCGGCGAAGGCGGGCCTTCCAACCATCATGCCGTTGGCAAGGAAAGTACCTTTGAGGCTTTGGACGCAGCGATTTCGCAGGCCTGGCTCGATGCCGGCTTGCGCGAGCAACCTGTGGCGGCGGCCGTTCTGGGAATGGCCGGGGTCGACCGGCCGCAGGACAGCCTGGTGTTCGAGCATTGGATCGCAGATCGCTTTCCGGCCGCGCGGGTCAGGCTGGTAAACGACGGGCAGATCGCCCTGGCCGCCGGGACTCCCCAAGGTTGGGGTATAGTGGTGCTGTCGGGTACGGGCTCAATTATTTTTGGGCAGGATGAACATGGCCGGACTGCGCGCGCCGGTGGCTGGGGTTATTTGATGGGGGATGAAGGCAGCGGGTACCTGGTTGCTCTGGCAGCGCTGCAAGCCGTTGCCAAAGCCTTCGACGGCCGCGGTCCGGTTACCTCATTGACGCAGAGCGTAACAGCCTTCTTCCAGGTCGACTCCCCGCCGGATCTCATTGCGGCTGTTCACCAGCCTGGCAGGACGCGAGCCGAGATCGCACGTATTTCACGCCTGGTGGATGAGCAGGCGCTGGCTGGCGATGCGGTTGCAAATCGTATCATCAACCAGGCTGCCGGGGAACTGGCAACCGGCGTGCAAGCCGTGGCTGTGCAAAAGTTGCGTCTGGAAACACTGCCCGCCGTGCTGGCAGGCGGCTTTCTGGTGCATGGAGTGTCTTTGCAGACCGCGCTGTTGGCGCAGGTGAAAGCATTGGGTATTGCATTGGAACCGGTGCAAACAGTGGCAGAGCCGGTGCGGGGCGCAGTGAAACTGGCCGCCAAACTTCTGGAAATCGGGGACGAAATTGAATAGGCTGTATATCCATAATGTCAACCTTCCTGGGCGTGCGGATCAGGCTGTCCTTATTGAAAACGGCCAAATCATCGCCGTGGATCATCCGGCAGTGCTAGCCTGCCCGCCCGGCACGTCCGTTTTGGACGGCCGGTTTGGGACCCTGACGCCCGGGTTTATTGAGCTGCAAATCAACGGCGCATTTGGCTTTGATTTCACTGAACTGCCGGAAAGCATCTGGCAGCTTGGCAGCCGGCTGCCAAGCTTTGGCGTGACGACCTTCCTGCCCACGGTGGTGACGGCACCGCTGCAGACGATTGCGCGGGCCATGCAGGTGATCACGGCCGGACCGCCAAAGGGTTATCGCGGCGCGCAAGCGTTGGGATTGCATATTGAAGGTCCTTTCTTGAATCCGGCCAAAAAAGGCGCGCACAATGCGCATTACCTGCGTTTGCCCTCCCCTGAACTGGTGCAGGATTGGAGTCCTGCCAACGGCGTGCGCCTGGTTACGCTTGCGCCTGAATTGCCAGGGGCGCTGGCAACCATCAGCAGCCTGACACAACGAGGCGTGGTCGTTAGCGCAGGGCATTCCACGGCCAGCCAAAGCGAGGCCGAGGCCGGCATCGCGGCCGGAATTCGTTGGGGAACGCATTTATTCAATGCCCAGCCCACACTCGAACACCGCGCTCACAACCTGACCGGGGTACTGCTGACGGATGACCGGGTTGGTTTCGGCATCATCGCGGACGGCGTTCACGTGGACCCTTTGATGGTCAAACTAGCCTGGAAAGCCAAAGGCGGGCACAGTTTTACCCTGGTGACGGATGCCATGGCTGCGCTGGGCATGCCGCCCGGACCGGCCCGTTTGGGCGGTTTCGATGTAATGGTGGATGCCACCTCGGCGCGCCTGGCAGACGGGACCCTGGCAGGCAGCCTCCTGACAGAAGACGCCGCGCTGCGCAATTTGATGCAATTCACCGGCTGTTCACTGGCGGAAGCAGTGCCGACGCTCACTTCCACGCCGGCCGAATTGATGGGATTGGCTGACCGTGGTCGGATTGAAACCGGCATGCGGGCGGACTTCGTCCTACTGGACGAGAAGCGGCAAGTTATGGCGACTCTCGCAGGCGGTGAAATTATTTACGAACGCGGGGGTGCTGAAATGCAATCGAAAGCAGGTGACCAATGAGCCTTCATAGCGAAATTATGGAACAGGCCGACGTCCTGGAGAATTTAGTCAATCATCAATGGGAGGCCGTGCAAAAAATTGCCGATACCATCCGCCGGCGGGACATCGATTACATTTTTCTGGCTGCCCGGGGCACCTCGGATAACGCCGGGCGTTATGCACAGTATCTTTGGGGTATTTTCAACCACCTGCCCATTGCCCTGGCCGCGCCATCGCTTTTCAGCCTATACCAGTCGCCGCCGCGCCTGAAAAACGCGTTGGTGGTGGGAATTTCACAGTCCGGTATGTCGCCGGACATCGTCAGCGTGTTGACCGAAGCCGGTCGCCAGGACTGCCCGAGCATCGCCATCCTGAACACCCCCGACTCTCCATTGGGGCGGGCCGCCGGTGATATTATTGACATCAGCGCCGGAGAGGAAATCGCGGTGGCTGCGACAAAAACCTATACAGCCGAATTGATGGCGATTGCCATGCTCTCGGCGGCCTTAAGCCAGGATGAGGAAGCTTACCGGATCCTGCAAAAAGTGCCCGGCTGGGTGCGGTCCCTGTTGGAACAGGATGCCACCCTGGACCGGATTGCCGAACGCTACCGCTTTATGGATCAATGCGTGGTGCTGGGCCGCGGGTTCAACTATGCCACCGCTTTTGAATGGTCATTGAAGATGAAGGAATTATGCTACGTCGCGGCGGAACCCTATTCCTCGGCCGATTTTCTTCACGGCCCTGTGGCAGTAATCAGCCAGGGCTACCCGGTGATGGCGGTTGTTCCAGATGGAAAGGTGGCGGATGATGTTCTAGCCTTGTTGCGCAACTTACGCTATGAGCGCAGCGCTGAACTGCTGGTTTTTTCCAACCGGCCGGAAGCGCTCGAAATGGCCCAATCCAGGCTGGCATTGCCGGCAGATATGCCGGAATGGGTCAGTCCGATTGTCAGTATCGTACCGGCGCAGTTGTTTTCCTATCACCTGACACAAGCCAAGGGTTTCGATACCGAAGGGTCGCGGGGACTGCACAAAGTGACAAAGACGAATTAATGGATTAACCATTCAGGTGATGATTTGGAATTCATATTCCATTATATTTTGAATAAACCGAGTCCAGAAATAATAATATAATTCAGAGGGGGAATATTTCGGCAGTTTGAGGTGTTTGTGTGGAAACCGAAACGACCTTGCGGGTAGCAATTGCCTCGGATCAAGCCATTTTTCTGCGCGGCCTGGCTTCACTGGTGATGGCGCTTAAGGATGCGGTACTGGTGGCTGAGGCACGCAGCGGCGACGAAGCCCTTCAAGTGTGCCAGCTGCTGGAGCCGGATCTGATCCTCCTGGATGCCAGGAACACGCTTGAACCTGCCAGGGGGATTGCCCGCAATCTGTATGCCAACCGTCCGGCAACGAAAATTGTTCTGCTGGTTGATTCGCAGACCGAAACGGGCACAGAAGACGAACGCGACCCCGAGTTGTTGTACTATATTTCGCGCGAAGTCTCGGAAGAGGAATTCAAGGCTGCCGTTGAGCACATTCGCAAGGCTTCGGTCATGGCCAATGAAGGTCAGGCGATTTTTCGTCACCAACCCGGCGAGGAAGAGGAAAATCCGCGCGTGGTACGGCAAAATCCCCGCACGCAGGACGTCATTGCCTATGAACTAACCATGGCTGCTCGAATCCAGGCGGACATTTTGCCTGAGGAAGCGCCAGCCATTTCGGGTTGGGAATTGTGCGCGCAGGTTCAACCGGCGCACGAGACCTCTGGCGATTTTTACGACTTTATCCCGTTAAATAACCATAAATGGGGATTGGTGGTGGCGGATGTAACCGATAAGGGCATGGGGGCGGCGCTTTTTATGGCGCTTACCAGCACGCTCATTCGCAATTATGCCAATCATTTTCCCACCTTGCCGGCTTTGACGTTGAGCGCAGTCTCTGAACGCATTCTTTCGGATACGCGCGGAGATATGTTTGTCACGGCTTTTTTGGGTATTTTAGAACCGCACACCGGACGCTTTACCTTTGCCAACGCCGGACACCCGCCTGGCTACCTGGTCAGCCAGCAGCGTGGAAAACTATCAGTCGAATCGCTCAGCCACACCGGCATGGCACTGGGCGTCACGGAAACCGCCCGTTGGAAACAAAAGATTGTCCGTTTCATGCCGGGAGACTACCTGATTCTGTATACCGACGGAATCACCGAAGCGCAAAATGAATTTGGCGATTTTTTTGGCGAAAACCGTCTGATTGATGCTGCGCTCGAACGGTATGGTAAAACAGCGCGCGAGATGCAAATCGCAATTCTCGATGAAGTCAATCAGTTTACGGGCAACACTCCGCGGCAGGATGACATCGCCATGATCATCATCCGGCGAAAAGAGTAAATCAGGCATTCGGAAAAGCCGCCGCTGGCTTCAGTAGTATCAAGAAATTGCATACGCCTTCGATCTGAAGATCAAGCGTATAGATAATGGATTAATGGGAAGAAATAATTACCCTCTGTAAGAATCGGATGAGAGGCGACTGTCCGATTGTCCAGTGCGGAAATCCCCCAATTTGCAGAGGCGGCATTTCTTGAATAGAGGTATGCTGTTTTCAGAAAGAGGATGTTTACTGGTGGACACCTCTGCAATGGAGGAGCATAAAATGGATACGAATCCCATCCGGGTGATGGTTGTCGATGATCAGGCGGTTGTGCGCAGCGGATTAAATGCCTTCCTGACGGCCTTTGATGATTTATCTCTGGTCGGCGAGGCAAGCAACGGCCGGGAAGCGCTTCGTTTATGCGACGAGCTTAAACCGCAGGTAATCATCATGGACCTGATGATGCCGGAGATGGATGGCGTTGAGGCGACGAGACTCATTCACGCCCGCCATCCGGAGGTTGCGGTGATTGTACTGACCAGCTTCCCTGACGAGGGACTGGTGCAAAAAGCCTTGCAAGCTGGCGCAATCAGTTTCCTGATGAAAAATACCGTAGCCGAGGATCTGGTGGCTGCAGTCCGGGCTGCTTATACCGGGCGCGCCACATTGGCGCCAGAGGCGGCGCAGGCTCTCATCAATGCCGTTAATGCGCCAAAACCTGTCGGTAATGATTTGACTGCCCGCGAACTTGAAGTGCTGGAACTGGTGGCAAGGGGTTTGTCAAATTTGGAAATTGCTGACCGGCTGGTAGTAAGCCGCTCGACGGTGAAATTCCATGTCAGCAGCATTTTGGAAAAACTTTCAGTTTCGACGCGCACTGAAGCCGTTTCGGTGGCATTGCAGCATAACCTTGTCCGCCACAAGGAGAATGCCAACGGCTATTATGGCATGCGCTGGTAACGGCAATTAAGTTATCTTTACCGGTATAACAAACCGCCTGCATTTTGCCGGCGGTTTGCTATTTGATAACCAACCCATCAAATATGACAACTGCCATTGCACGATTATTGCATGCTGAAGATTAATGTATAATTCAAATGTTCGAGCTTGATGAGAAAGTGGGGGATTGATGGTTGAATTCTTTCAGGCTGGATTGCTGATCTAAATTCTCACATCATGATCATTGCTTTTGTAATACCGCTATTTATTTCTGCAGCCGTCATGGGAGGACTGGCTTGGTATTCTGCGTCCTTGCGTGGCGTACCGGGGGTGAGAACCTTCAGGTTGAGCTTATTAATTACCAGTGTCTGGTCAATTTGTTACGCGGTTGAACTGCTTGTGCCCAGGTTGGGCACCAAAGTAGCGGCTTCCAATCTGGCATTTATGGCTATCGCTTTTTTACCCCTGGCCTGGTTGGCTACGGTGATGAATTTTACGGGGCAGGGTGTCAAGTTCACCCGCAGGCTGCCATTGCTCGGGATTATTCCGGGAATTACGGTGATTATGCTATGGACCAATCCGCTGCACCACCTGTTTTGCCGGGTGGCTTATCTGGATATGGACGGCGTTTTCCCGATCCTGAAAATGATTTACGGCCCCTGGTTCTGGGTGCATGCGGTGTATACCTATGTTCTCTTTGCAATTGCCGCAGCCTACCTGGTTGGCCTGCTGGTGCGTTCGTCCCGGCGCTATATCGGGCAACCCCTGACGCTGCTGACCGGCATGCTCATTCCATTGGTCTGGAATGTCATCTATGTAACAGGCATTGTTCCATACCGGCGGTTGGATTTGACCCCCTATCTTTACAGCTTAAGCGGGTTGATTTTTCTGATCGGTCTGGTGTATTCACGCCTGTTTGATGTATTGCCGGTGGCACGCGATGTGGTAATGGATGCGATGCGCGATGCGGTCATCGTGGCCGATATCCAGGGCAGGGTGGTGGATCTAAATCAGGCCGCCAGACGAGTGTTTGGCTGGCCGGCGGACCATGAGCTGATTTCCCGCAGCATAGAAGATCTTTTTACTGATTGGCCAACCGTGGTGAAGCTCTTGCGCGCGAAAAACCCTCAACCGGTTGAAATGGTGCTAAAACGCGACCATGCCCAGTTTTCTTATCAGGTCAGCCTGGCGCCATTGAGCGATACCCAGGGCTATCCGCTGGGCCGTATGTTAATGTTGCACGATATCACCGAACGCAAAATCATGGAAGAAGAATTACGGCGTCTCTCGGTCACTGATCCGCTTACCGAGCTGGGAAACCGGCGAAAATTCTTTACATCCCTGGACAGCGAATTTGCCCGCGCCAAACGCTATCACACCGATTATTGTTTGATCATGTTGGACCTGGACCATTTTAAATCCATCAACGACCGGTTTTCACACCTGGTGGGCGATGAAGCCTTAAAGCTGACGGCGGATGCAATTCGTAACTCCATCCGCCAGACGGATATACCGGTACGGTACGGCGGAGATGAATTCGGTTTGCTTCTGCCAAATACCCAGTTGGCAGGCGGGTTGATGTTGGCCGGCCGGTTGCGGGAAGCCATCCGCCAATGCCATCTATCAGTCGGTGAACACCTGACGGCTAGCGTTGGGGTGGCGGCTTTTCACCCGGATGATAAGAAGAGTGAAGATTTGTTGGCGCGTGCCGATCGGGCGCTCTATCAGGCGAAAAAAGGTTTGCACGGTATCGCCGTTGTCGAACATCCACAACGAAGCAAAGAACGGCTTGGATGAAACTCAGACCGATTGCCTTCCGATTAAAACCAGGGCAATGGGTGGTTGCCGGCGCAGTTTTCTTGTTGCTTGTTGGCTGTATGGCCCTGGTTCTGCCGCCCGCGGTCGATTTCCATAATTATTTTCGTCCGGCCGCACTGGGGGTTTTCAAGGGTATTTCGCCTTACGAAAATGCCGGCTTTTTCAATGCCCCGTGGGCAGTTATACCGCTGTTGCCCATTGCATTGTTGCCGGAATCATTAGGGCGGGCAGTTCTGGTGGTAGTGGCTTTTCTAACTTATGCGTTCACCGCCTACCGTTTGGGCGGCAAACCGCTGGCGGTGTTCTTCTTCCTGCTTTCACCGACCGTGTTGGCTGACCTGTTGAACGGAAACCTGGATTGGCTGGCAATGGCGGGCTATGTGCTGCCGCACCCGGTTGGGCTGTTCTTTCTGGCGATAAAACCGCAAATCGGCGCCGTGGTGGGGCTCTTCTGGCTAATTGAGGCCTGGCGCGCGGGTGGTTGGCGGCGCGTATTAAGGGTTTTTGGACCGTTTGTCATCATCTTGGGGTTATCCTTTGTATTTTTTGGCTTATGGCCGTTGAAATCGACGGTAGAAATAGACTTGTGGTGGAATGCCAGCCTTTGGCCAATGTCAATCCCGGTCGGTCTGACCTTGCTGACAGCAGCCCTGGGGAAGCGGAATCAGCGGTTGGCCATGGCGGCCGCGCCTTGTCTTTCGCCATATTTGATGCTGCATTCCTGGAGCCCGGCGCTGCTGGCTATTATCGATCAATTGCCTGAAACCATCGCTGCCGTAATAGGTCTCTGGATTCTGGTTGCCATTCGTGCTGTTACCGGTGGATAGACTACGTTAGAGATAATCAAAGCACCGCCATTATCGATTACCAACAACCAATGAAATGATTGGTGGAAATTCGTCTGCCAGGCAACTTTTAGGAGTTGCACAAGGCAGCCTTTTTGGTTATTCTATGGATTGATGATTCCGGAGAGTGGAAAAAGACCCCTGCTGCTCTGACGTTTGGTCAATCAAGGCCCCGCCGATATATAATGCCGACCTTATCTGTTTTACGCAGACCCTGGAGTCTCCCCAATCTTGGACTGGAAAGCTGCCATTATTGGCGCGGGCAGGCGCTGGGTAAAAACGGCAGGTTAATGGCTGGCCTCGGGCCCGGCTGGGTTGATACAGGATGGCCGCTGATGGTCGATCAGATTCGTTTTGCGCACTTAAAAGGAATCCCATGCTGCGGGTAGCCGCGTTAACTGATGTGCCCGGAATTGCGCGCGTGCATGTGGATAGCTGGCGAACAACCTATGCTGGATTAATGCCAGACAGTATCTTGGCCAATATCAGTCTTGAACGGCGAACCCAGAATATGGAACGGTTTATTCGCAGCCAGCCGGAAAATGCAATCACCTACGTGGTCGAAGAAAGCGGTGGGATTGTTGGTTTTGCCCAATGTGGCCCGAACCGGGATTTGGAAACTTATAGCGCATTCAGCGGCGAATTGTACGGCATTTACTTGCTGCTAGAATGGCAGGGCAAAAGCCTTGGCAAACAACTTGTTCAGGTGGTCGCTCGCTTTTTGCTTTCACATCGGGTAGAATCGATGATTGTATGGGCATTGGCTAACAATTTGCCCGCCTGCAGTTTTTATAAAGCCTTGGGCGGTGTTTTTGTACGTGAGCGCGAAATTGACATTCAAGGCCATGCGATGGTTGAAGCATCCTATGGCTGGAAGGACCTGAGGAGGCTGGAAGTATAAATGGAATCCCCAGATTATCAGATTCGTCTCATGGAATCGGGCGAGGAAGCCCAGGTTTGCAAGCTGGTTGAACGCGTTTTCATGCAGAGTGAGGCGGGAGATTTTTCGCAGCCAGGCATCAGCCGATTCTTGTCATACGTAAACCCGGTGCGTTTGGCTGAAAGAGTAGCTCAAGACTTGAGTTTTGTGCTGGTGTCGGTAGCTGCCGATATTCCTGTTGGCATGGCGGAAATAAGAAACTACAGCCATATCGCACTGCTTTACGTGGATGATGAACATCAACGGCGGGGGCTGGCTTCGCAGTTGCTCGACCGGGCCATTACGATGTGCCGGGAGAAAAATTCTGCCCTGAGGCGTATCACCGTGAACGCCTCTCCAGTCGGGTTGCCGGTATACGCCCGATGGGGCTTTCACCCGATCGGGGATGAGTTGGAAATGGACGGCGTGAGGTTTACCCAGATGGCATTGGATTTTCACGACCTCCCAGAATGAACCTGGCGGTAAGAAATGCTGACCGGGAATAGCGCTTCATCGACGAAGCAGATTGAGAATGAAACTGAATACCGGAATCCACTAAAGAAGCAGTAAATGGAAATTGATACTGCGCGAGAAATTCTGATGTGGTGAGCGATCGTAAAAACGGTAAGATAAATGTTTTCACGGGCTTGCAGGCAAGCCCGTGTGTTTTTTAACTGCCAATGAGCTGGATACCGGAGTCCAGCTCATTGCGAAGGAGGAGAGAAGTCATTTGTACCTATAGCTTATCCATTTCTGCTGTCATTTGCTCGACTTCGCAGCTATGATTACCCTACGGTTGGCCTACCATATCCAGCCCGGGCTACATCCTTATTGGGTTTACAATCGAAATAAGCAAAAATGCATTCCCTTTCTCCGGAGAGATCATGGAAACTCTACCCACTGAAACCAACCCAGGCACTCCGACCGTACGGCGAAGCAATATTTGGGACCTTGCGATCTATTTGGTCTGCGGATTTGGCTTGTTCTCTGCGGCGGGTGCGGTTGTTGCCAGGGCATACGGCGCCAATGCCAAAGGCTTGTTCTTTAATACGATTATTTTCTTCTGCAACCTGATCTTCCTGGGCGGTACGGCATTGGTGCTGGGGGCTGGCCGCGGGCGATTTACGCTGGAACAAATCGGATTAAAGCCGGTGCGTTGGAAACGTGGCTGGTTGCTTCTGGCACTGGCGTTGGTGGTGCTTTTGCTTCCAATCCGCGGCGCGCTGGGATTGCTGGTGGAGTATCTCATCAACGGAAACCTGGAAAGCCTGGCGCTGCGTTCGCAAATCGTGCAACCGCTAGGCGCCGGATGGCTTTCGTTTGTGGTGACGCTGTTGTTTGTCGGCATCCTGGTGCCATTTTCGGAAGAATTATTCTTCCGCGGCGCCATTTACACCTGGCTGCGTGAGCGCGCACCGATGTGGCCGGCGGTCCTGGTCAGCGCTGCACTATTTGGCCTGGGCCACTTCGATTCATTGGGCGTGGTGGCAGCCAGTTTTGTAATGGGCGTGGTCAACGCGGTCGTATTTGAAAAAACCCGATCAATCTGGGTACCCTTTGCGATTCATGCTGCCAATAACAGCCTGGCTGTCATCCTGGTTTACCTGGCCACGCTGCTAGTAAAGCTCCTGCCGGGTCTGGCGGGCTAAGCACGGGTCAAGTAAAAAAAGCTGAGGGTCAATTTGCCCTCAGCGTGGGTAGATGGAAAAACGGTGTTTTTTACTTAAGCCGCCAAAGCCTGATGAAATCATCCGACCCGGCTGTCGCCAGACGTGTGCCGTCGGGGGAGAATGCCAGCGAAATTACCGCTTCCTCAGAGGCGTGAATTTTCTGCAAAACCTGACCATTGGCAGGATTTATTAACAGCACGTCACCAGCGATGCCCGCCGCCAGCATACTCCCATCCGGCGAGAAGGCCAATGTGCTCGCGAATTTTTCCTGCGGGTAGGCCGCTATTTGTTGGCCGCTTTCCGGGTTCCAGAGATAAATCAACGGCGTGAATTGATCATTAATGTTGCCCCCGGCGGCGGTCGCCAGAAGGGTGTCGCCCTGGTTCAGCGAAAAGCCAGTGATGAAATCCTGGTGATTGATGCTTTTGGCCAGCACTCCTGTGGCAAGATCCATGACCTGGATGGTGCCGCGCGCCCACCAAATGAACTTCTTACCCGAAGGGCTGAAATCCCCTGAATAGATTGGGGCGGCGGTAACGAAACCGCTCAACACCGGCCCTTTTTGGCCAGTGGCAACATCCCACAGGGTGAATGCCATCTGGGCGGTGGAATCGACTGCCAGTGTTTTTCCATCCGGCGAGAAGGAGGCTTGCTGAAAACCATCCTCCGGGATGAGGGTCTGCAAAATTTGACCGCTGTCGATATTTTCCAACTCGACGGTCTGACCGTCCGGCGTGTAGGTTAAAGTGGTCCCATCCGGCGAGAAATCGAGCAGACGAGCCGGAGCTTGAAACGAACGGGTGGCGATCGATTCGAAAGTATCCCCATTAAACACGGTCACGCTGCCCTCGCTTGAGACAATCAGGCGCTGCCCATCCTGCGACCAGATCACCCAGTAGGGGAATACAACGCTGGCTTCGCGCAGCATTTGCGGCGCGGCCCCGGTTGCCTGATTGGCAGGCGCTTCAGATGGGGTTGACGAGGGAGATACCACAGTCGGGCTGGAGGTTGGAGTGGATCTTTCCTCTGGATTCATTGTCGGTAAGTCAACCGCTTTCGGTCCGGGGGCAGCCTGGCAGGCTGCCAGTGCCATCATGATTGCAACCAATAACAGGATTTTCTTACACAGTAACTTTTGCGTTGAAGAATGGGCTTGCATTCAATTTCTCCTTTTAGGATGTCCCTCCAGTGAGTACAATCCGATTTCCCATATCCGGAAAGAAAAGCGATTGGGGTCTACGTGGTATACTAACCGGGTCGGTGACTTTGTTAAGACGCCGCCTGATCCCTTTTTGATCCAACTTTTTCATGAAACTGATCATTCAGGTACCCTGTTTCAACGAAGCTGAAACCCTGCCGCACATGCTGGGCCTGCTGCCGCGCCAGTTGGACGGGGTTGACCAGGTGGAAGTGCTGGTGATCGATGATGGCAGCACGGATGGAACCGCTGATGCTGCGCGCGCTGCTGGAGCCGATCATGTTATCGCCCTGGCGCATCACAGCGGGCTGGCGTTGGCCTTCGCGGCTGGCCTGGATGCCTGCCTGCGCCTTGGCGCCGACCTGATCGTCAACACCGACGCCGATAATCAATACGAGGCGGGCGACATCCCCAAACTGGTGGCTCCGATTCTGAAGGGCGAGGCCGAACTGGTGGTCGGCGACCGCGGCGTGCTGACCAACGAGTGGTTTTCGCCGCTGAAACAGCGCCTGCAGGCCTGGGGCAGCCGGGTGGTTTCACGCGCCGCCGGGTTGGATATCCCGGACGCCACCAGCGGGTTTCGCGCCATGACCCGCCTCATGGCCATGCGTACGCTGGTACTGAGCGAATACTCATATACCCTCGAGACGCTCATCCAGGCCGGCAACCTGCACGCCAAGGTGATTTCGGTGCCTGTGACCACCAATCCGCCGCACCGGCCGTCGCGCTTAATGCACGGTGTGCGCGATTACATGCTCAATTCCAGCGTGACCATCATACGATCCTACACTATGTACCGCCCGTTGCGCGTTTTCACCTACGTCGGGTCGCTGCTTTTTCTGCTAGGCGCAGCGCTGTTGATCCGTTTCCTGGTATTCTACTTCCAGGGGCAGGGCGGCGGGCACGTCCAATCGATCATTGTTTCGGCGGTATTGCTGATCAGCGGCTTCCAGACCTGGCTGATCGGGCTGCTGGCCGATTTGATCAGCAAGAATCGCAAGATGTTGGAAGAGATTCTTTTCCGGCTTAAGGATTCATCCATCTCCCAGAAGTTGGATGAATAAGACGATGAGCCTGCGCGTTTCACAATATCTGGAACGCCTCAGAATGAACGAAGTTCGGGGCTATATTCTCGGGGACGTGCTGGACATTGGTTGTGGATACGGCAGCGTGGTACGGACATTCTCGCCCAATCCTAATAACTATATGGGAATTGACCACAATCCCACGGTTGTGCAGTGGTTGAAAAAACAATATCCGGGTTACATTTTTCTGTCATTGGATCTTGACAGCGAGTCGATTCCAACCCAGCGTAAATTTGATACGATCTTGATGATTGCCGTTCTGGAGCATCTCGCCCGACCAGAACGGTTGGTTTCCTCTTTACCGGAACTGCTAAGACTTGCTGGAAAGGTTGTTCTGACTACGCCCACCCCGTTGGGCGGAAAGGTCCATTCCCTTGGTGGGGGAATGGGGTTTTTTTCCCGCGAAGCAAAGGATGACCATAAGGGCTTTTACGGTCGGGGTTCGCTCGAGCAATTGTTTATGGAAGTTGAGTTTAAGTTGATCGAGTATCGGCCGTTCATGGCCGGCATGAACCAGGTGGCGGTATTCCAGAGGGCCGGATGAAGATTGTTCTGATCGGGCCGGTTTATCCTTATCGCGGCGGAATTGCGCATTATACGACCCAACTGGCGAAGAGTCTGTTGGCAGCCGGACATGACGTGAAGGTCATATCCTTTAAACGCCAGTACCCGGGTTGGCTGTATCCCGGCCAGAGCGACCGCGATCCCTCCCAGGAACCGCTCACGGTTCCGGCGGATTATCTGCTGGATCCGTTGTACCCATGGACGTGGCTCAAGACGGTCACAACCATCCAAAGGGATGCTCCTGACCTAGTTCTGTTTCAATGGTGGACGACCTTTTGGGCTTTTGCATTTGGGTACATTTGCCAGGCACTCCACAAGAAGCAAATCCGCACAGGATATTTGATTCATAACGTCATTCCACACGAAGCCAGACCGTGGGACCGGTTTCTGGCAAAGATGGCACTGCGGCATGGGGACGCTTTTCTGGTGCAAAGCAGCGGACAGCGGGAAGCGCTGCAAAAGTTGATCCCGGCTGCCAAACCTGATCTGATCGAGCTGCCGGTTTATGATATGTTCGCGGTCCAAAAAATGGATCGGGGGACTGCCCGCCGGAAACTGGCATTGCCTGAAAATACCCCATTGGTTTTGTTCTTTGGCATCGTGAGACCCTATAAGGGATTGGCGCTGTTGCTGGAAGCCATGGGGCAATTACACACCGCAGGAAATCAGGTTGGTCTTTACATCGCCGGCGAATTTTGGGAGGATGTACAAAAATACCGTGAGCAGATCGACCGTTTGCACCTGACAGGACAGGTATGGATCGATAACCGCTATATCCCGAATGAGGAACTGCCTGTCATTTTTTCAGCGGCTGATGTTTTCGCGGCACCTTATACCGATGCCACCCAGAGCGCAGCGGTGAAAATGGCGCTTGGTTTTGGCCTGCCCATTGTTGTCACGCCAGTAGTTGTCAACGATTCGATGCAGCCCTGGATAAACCGCCGGGTATTCGTGTGTTCAGCTGAAGATCCCGCAACGATCGTTGATGCCATGAAACAGGCTTTGAGCCTTGCTCCGATGGAGAATTCACCGGTAAATTCAATGGCCAGCTGGGTTGCGGTCATCGAGAAGCTGGAACACCTGGTTGGTCAGTGACCTGTTATGAAAATTACATTCTTATTAACTCAGGATTTATCCTCCCCGTCCGGATTGGGACGTTATTTCCCATGGGCAAAAGGACTGTCGCGTCTTGGCCATGAGGTTCAAATTTTTGCCTTGCACTCCGATTTTGCGAATTTACCTGCCCGAAAAACCGTCATCTCAGGTGTGAAGGTTGAATATGTTGCCCAGATGCACGTCAGGAAAAGCAACGCGGGGAAGACTTATTTTTCGCCCTGGCAATTAATCTGGGTTGCACTGGTGGGAACGATCAACCTCACCCTGGCGGCGTTGAAGACTCAGGCCGATGTCGTGTTGATCGGAAAACCGCACCCCATGAATACCATCGCCGCCTGGGCTGCGAAAATATTCCATCCCCATACCCGGATTATTCTGGATTGCGATGATCTTGAAACCGGTTCGAACCGCTTTCAAGCGGATTGGCAAAAAAGAATTGTCACCTGGTTTGAAAACCTGGCACCTCATAAGGCGCAGCTTATTACCAGCAACACACATTACAATGTAAACCGCATGAGAAAAATGGGGATTCCCGCAGACAAGCTGGTTTACATTCCAAACGGCATCGATCCACAGCGCTTCCCTACCACTGACCCCGGTGAGGTAAAGCAATTGCGTACCACTCTGGGTCTGGCTGGCAGGAAGGTAATTGCCTTTATTGGCAGCATGAGCCTGACCAATCATCCGGTGGATCTTTTGTTGCGGGCATTTCCCATGGTGCAAAAAGCCATCCCCGAGGCAAGTTTGCTTCTGGTCGGTACAGGCGAAGATTTGGATGTCATCAAGGATATGGCGCGGGAATTGGGCATTGGGCGAGATACCATTTTCACCGGAAGAGTTTTGCCGGAGCAAGTATCACTCTATTATGTTCTCGGCGACGTGTCCGTTGATCCGGTATACGACGACGAGGCTGCACGCGGGCGTTGTCCTTTGAAAATGTTTGAGAGTTGGACGTGCGGCGTGCCCTTTGTAACGGCCGATGTGGGGGACCGGAAGGAATTGGCAGGAAATCCGCCAGCCGCCTGCCTGGTGGCAGCCGGAAATGAAGAAGCGCTGGCAGAAGGTTTGATACGGTTGCTTCAAAACCCATCCAACACAGCCGAATTAACGCGGGTTGCATCTGGCCGGGTTGAAAACTATTCATGGGCTAAAATTGTTGAAAAGTCCCATTGGATCTTCTCCAAACCCACTTTTGTAAAACCCTAAGATCCGCAGAAAGACATTCGACATGCTTCGAATGGATGCCAAAAAAACCTCCCTGATTCAAAACCTGGCTCTGTTTGGCGGAAGCACGACCATCGCTCAATTCATCATGATGGTTTACGTGCTCATTCTGGCGCGGATCCTGGGTCCGAAGGAGTTGGGATTTTTCACCAGCGCCTATTCTCTGGTCGGGATTTCGGCTTTTTTCTTGAATTTGGGCATGGATACCTGGCTGCTGCGGAAAGCCGGGCTGTATTCGGATGTCACCATTCTGAGCGGAAAAGTTCTGCGAATTAAGGCAGCGATCGGTGTATTCTGGTCACTGGCTCTCATCATCCTGGCGCCGCTCATCCGGCCGGATTTGTATACCCTGCCAATAATGGTGATCTGTTCGCTGGATACCTGGAGCGATGTTTGTTTTGGAACGGAAATTCAAGCCCTTAACGTTCAACACCGCATGAAAACCATCACCTGGTTGGTACTTTTCTCGCGCGGCGGACGTCTGCTTGGTTTGCTCCTGCTGTATCTCTTTGGCGTCAATTCGGCAGTCCTTTTCGCGTTGACGCGGGCGGTGGCCACATTTGCGGGTTTCGCAGCAGCCACGTATTTTCACCGGCCAAAATGGCAAACCGGCAAGCTGATCTCGACTCGCACAGTCCTGACCGAATCGCTTCCCTTTGGTTTGTCTGAGTTTCTGTCTCTAATTTACACCAACATCGACGTGACGATTCTGGCATGGATGGCGGGAACCACCGCGGTTGGCCTCTATTCGCCTGCTTCCGGTATTATCCACGCACTCTTTGTGATTCCGAATGCCATGTTCACAGTGATGGTGCCGATGATGACGCGCCTTTTCGCGGAATCTGCAAATCACTTTCGGCTGTCCTTAAGGAAGTTATTCCTTGGTTTTTTTGTCCTTGGCATGGCAATGTGGGCTGTTGTTGGCCTCACAGGGAAATGGATTCTTCAATTATTACTGGGCGACGATTTCCATTTCTCGGGTCAAATCCTTAGCATCCTAAGTCCGATCATGTTTCTCAAAGCAATCAGTTTCGCCTGCGCGGTTGTGCTGGTATCAGTTGGTTGGCAGCATAAAAGACTGGTTTATCAGATTATCGCCGCGGTGTTTAATATTGCTGTAAATATTTATGTCATCCCGTTGTTTCAGGTGACTGGTGTGGCGTGGGTATATGTATTTAGTGAATTGATTATTGTTCTAGGCTATCTATGGGAAACGAGTCAATGGATTCGGAAGGGAAGATTCCTTCAAAATGACCCGTTAAGGTAGTTTACGTGCAATTTATTACAACTGGATGCTGGAAACCTGAGCTTATAATTGAGCACATTTATTAGCCTGAAGGGTGACCTGCAAAATACATGTAAAATAAGTCTTTAAGAACGAATCGTTCCCTTGCGATCATCGCTTTTATTATTTGAAAAGGTCATATACGTATGAAGGTCAATTCAGCACTGATAACGAGCTATCATTCATCTTTAAACAATGGCGACCGCGCATTGTTGGAAATGAATATTCGCCACCTAAAACAAGCGTTTGATAGCCCAAAGATCTCAGTTGCCGTCAATTGGCCCGAGGAAACCTATTTTCACCACCCAACTGATTTTAACGTTGTCCGGTCTGCATGGCATGCGATCGGAATCCGCCAGGAGCGATCTTTTTGGCAGCAGTTGCTCCATACGGCGTTAGGAATGCAATATGCCCGTTTGTATCGGCGCGGATTAAAACGTGGAATTCCTCAAGAATGGCGGGAGGTATTCATTGCGTATGAAACAGCGGATGTTGTCGCTTCCGTTTCGAGCACACTTTTTTATTCAACCGGCCGGTATGGCTGGCCATTTCCGGTAAAGACCTGGTCGGTCGGACTGGCACATTTCTTCGGAAAACCCTTCATGGTCATGCCTCAATCCATTGGCCCGTTGAGGTGGAATTGGGAAAAGATGTTATTGCAAAATGCTTATAAAGAGGCATTTTTAATTCTCTTGCGGGATGCAGAATCCCTGAGACTGGCAAAATCGATCGGTTTGCCGGATGAAAAAGTGCATTTTTCACCAGATCCGACTTTTGAGTATGAACCTGCTTTACCCTCCGAAGCGATGGGAGTTCTTTCCAGGTTTGGTTACTCTGAAAGCGATACATCAATCGGCTTGACACTGATCCCCTGGCAGGGACGCTGGGTAAACCAAGAAGTCATGGATCGTTATTATCAGGCGCTCAGCGGTTTTTTGGTAGAATTTTGCAGCCAAAAAAATCGCCGGGTATTCATTTTTAATCAAGTCACTGGACCTACCCCTCTGGATGATGATCGGGTAGCTGCATCCAAGTTGATGCAAAAAATCACAGGTTCTTGCGATCAAATTGTCCATGTCGATGAAGTTTTACCCCCAGCCTTGCTAAAAGCCTGTTATGGCCGGATGAAACTTGTTATCGCGACTCGAATGCATTCCGGCATTTTTTCCTTGGGCATGGGGGTTCCGGTCTTGTATATCGGCTACCTGCAAAAAACCCGCGGGCTTATGGAATGGCTGGAGTTGCAGGATTGGGTTTTGGAACTTGATCAGGTAAACCAATCCAATATTTTAGACTATGTTTACACTGCTTTACAAGAAAACGAGGAACGCCGTCTACTGATCGCTCAGAAGCTTCCCGCAATCAAAACAGAAATTGCAAACACACCTGACCTCATAAGACAAGCTTGTGAAAAAATCTGAGGAGACAAACCCTTGCGCGTTCTTCAAATTGTAAAAGGGCTTGATATTGGCAATCTTCACGGTGGGGCAGAGCGTTTTGCCGCTGACTTATCGATTTCTTTGAAAAGCAGGGGCATCGATGTTTTGCTTTGCGCCTTTTTTGGCACTGGTACCCCCGCAGAACAAAAATGGAAATCAGTATTATCTGAGCAAGGAATCCATTGCTTTACGGCGACTGAATGGATGGGACATCGCAATATCAGAAATTACCTTACTGGCATTCGTGCAGTGGAAAAAATGGTGCATGGCCATCCGCTGGATCTTAGCCACTCCCATTTTCAATTAGGAACTCTCTCATCGATTGATTTACGAATATGCGGATTGACAAAAGCGGTTGTCCGGACCACTCATGTCACTCAGGAATGGGAGCAAGGATGGTACGGTAAGCTGGGAGAAGATTTATTCTCTCAATGGCTTTTTCCGATCCTGGTAGATTGTGAGGTAGGGGTTTCAACGGAGATCACTACCCATCTGGCATCAACTTATGGGGCCAGATTGTTTCACCGAAATCCGGTCTGTATCCACAATGCCATTCCGGCAAGTGAACCGTTAAATTATGGAAGCGAATTAAAGCCGTTGCACAAACATGGCGAAAAAGTGATTGCTGTCATTGGCCGCTTAAGCGAAGAAAAAGGTCAACGTTACCTTATTCAGGCGGTCAAACAGCTTCAAGAAATGCAGGACCGTTTGCAACTTTGGGTCATCGGGGACGGCAACCTTCGCCGCGAATTGGAAGATTTGGCTCAGAGCCTTGGTCTAAACGACACGGTCCGTTTCCTTGGACAGAGGGCGGATGTCATCGAGCTCCTAAACCAAATTGATCTGGTGATAGTTCCATCCCTGCGGGAAGGGTTTCCATCGGTTATTTTGGAGAGTTTCGCTGCAGGAGTTCCAGTGATTGGGACCAATGTATCAGGGGTCAAGGAATTAATCATTGCTGACGAGTCGGGATGGTTGGCCCCTCCAGCCGACGTCAATGGTTTGGCTGAGACAATCCATACCGCAATGCTGGATACCGGGAAACAAGATAAATTTCGGCTGGCCGGCAAGAAAATTGCTGAAAATTTTACAATCGAGCGGGTTACCGATCAATACATTGAACTGTATCGCAAACTTATTAAGGCGTGAAATCCACCTGAATGGTACCGATGTCGATTGTTTGTCCGCCTTCTATGGTATAGGTAATTGGTTTTCCATCCTTGTCCTGGTAAATAATGTAGTTATTATCCTCAGGTTTGCCAACAACAACTAAATACTCAGCGGGCGGGATGGCAAGGACCACAAATTTTCCCCCAGTAGTTGCGATTGAACTGGGACTATGAGACAAATCAAGGACGAAAGCACCTTGTTCCCCTTGCCGATAGATTCGCGCCAACCTTACCGGAATATCCTCCAGCGGTTCTCCCTTTAGATTCTGCACTATTCCCATCAACAAGCCTTCCTCGGCTTTCGGTGTTGGAACTGGCGTATTTGAAACTTCTGTCGGCTTGGTTTGGCAGGAACTTAAGATAAGCGATAAAGTCAGAAGTACCCACAGAAAGTACTGGCATCGAAAGCGTTTCATCTTACCTCGAATGGTATTGATATGATTAACCCAAAGGGATTATTGCTTATGGTTGAAATTCTACTACAATTTATACAGATGGCAATTGACCCATTCAAAATAAATTGGAGGGACGTGTTATGAAAAAGGCAATAACAATTATTACAATGCTTCTTGTGGTATTTGCCGGTCTTGGCATTTACACACCCGTGCAAGCTGCAGCGTACGGCACCCATTTTACCACCTCGATCACCTATCAAAATGTCGGAAATGCCACGGCCACGGTCGTCTTGAACTTCTACCCGGAAGCCGATGGCACCCCGATCTCGATTGATCTGCCTGACCTGAACTCCTTTGCTGGATCTTCCTTATTTGTTGGAAGTGTCAGCCAGGTTTCGGCTGGTTTCTCCGGATCGGCTGTCATGAGCTCGGACCAGCCATTGGTTGCGACCTTGGTGCAGGTTCCGCCTACTAGCAGTGCAGTCAAGGTTCGACCCCTGACCAATGGTTTTGACAGCGGCGCCGCCTCCGTACTCATCCCGACGGTATTGAAGAGCACCTTTGGTTTCACCAGCGTTTTCTCGATTCAAAATGTGGATACTGTTGGCGCTGACCTGAGTATTGAATTCATTCCTGTTTCTGGCACCCCATTCACAGTCACTGTGACTAACTTGCCATCGGGTTCTGCAAAATACTACGACATGGGCACCTTCACCAATGCATCCCTGGGTGCATCCTTCAATGGTTCTGTGCGCGTCACTGCTGTAAAGACTGGTACATCCACTCCTGGCAGCGTGATTGCGACCTCCCTTGAACTTGGTCTGAACTTGAACAATGCCTATGGCTTTGAAGGCGCCACGGTATTTGGCACCAACTTGTACATGCCCTCGGCGTTCTGCAAGTATACGGGCGCCAGCTACCTGAGCGTATATGCTGTTCAAAACGTCGGCACTTCCCCCATCGATATCACGGTAACTTATAGCAACAGCAATACCGAAACTTACGCTGCTGTTGCTGGCGGTGCCAAAGTCAGCATCAATGGTTGTGGAAAGACCGGCACCTTGAATCCTGCTGGTTTCATCGGTTCTGCTGTTGTGACTGGCACTGGCCCAATCACTGGCATGGCCAAAGTTTCAACCAACACGGGTATGATCACCGCCTTCCTGGGCTTCACTGAAGGTGCGGAAAAGATTGCCTTACCCTTTGTTCGTTGGACTGCCGATGCGACCTATAATTCAGGCGCCCGGTCACGTGGCGTGATCGCGATCCAGAACCTTGGTTCAGCCATCGCCGCAGGCGATGCGGTAGTCGAATACTATGACAAGGATGGCGCTTTAGTTGGCACCCATTCTCTACCCGCAATTCCCGCTGGCGGCAAAGTCAATTCCCGCCCGATCGATGCGAGTGCATCACTGATCGAATTTGGTTACTACGCCAATGGCACCTATGGTGGCAGCGCGGTTGTAGTTGGTCCTACCGGCAGTACCCTGGCTGCGATCGTCCGTATTTCGACGAACGGCGGCGGTGTACTGGCTGCTGAAGACTATAACGGAATTCCGATCCAATAACCTGACTAATATTTCGAAAAAAGGACTGGCGGTTAGCCAGTCCTTTTTATTTGTTGTCTCTGGCATTATTATTGCACCAAATAATGAACAAATTGATAAGGAATGAACATGCATATTCGCAATCGAATTCTTGTTTGGACGCTATTATCCCTTATACTGCTCACCCTCTCCGCCTGCACCTACATCCAGGATTACATCCCGGCGCAGGCGACTGCCACGCTGGCTGCGCCCACGGAAACGCGCGCTTCTACCCTGGCACCGCTGCCCAGCGCAACCCTGCCGGCCACGCTCGTTCCAACCGCCGCGCCGGTTCTGCCCACGGCCACGCCTCCGCCAACCCCAACGCCCGCCCCGACTTTGCCGCCCAAGCCCTACTCGCTGCAGCCTGGCGCAGTCATCCTGCTGCCGGCATTCACGCACGCCGATGCGGGTTGTACCTGGATGGGCGTGGGGGGCCAGGTGATCGGCAGTGATGGACAGCCCGTCAAGAGCCTGGTCATTTCGATCAGCGGGATGGAAAATGGCGCACCCAAGGAGTGGATGGGGTACACCGGTGCAGCCGCGGCTTACGGCCCGGGCGGATTTGAAATCCAATTGGGCAGCCAGGTTTCGGCGGCGCTCTACACCATCCAGTTGTTTGACCTGAACGGCAAGGCACTTTCGGAACCGTTTCACTTTAACACTTCGGCCGATTGCCAGCAGAACCTGGCACTGGTCAATTTCAGTCCCAACCTGAACCTGAAGCCGGTGCTCTTCCTGCCGGGCATCATGCGCTAGCCTTATCGCATCAGTGCTCAAGCCCTCTCCGCGAACTGCTGGAGGGGGCTTTTCTTAACATTTGCGACGGTTTTGCAGGCTGCCCTTGACCGAATCGGCGCCAAAGTTTATAATTCAGCCGTTGAATATTGGCGCACACACCTATGAGCATCCCACCCGAAAATAATCGCGATCTCGTCATTTTAGAGCAAATTGAAAATAATCCCGATGCAACCCAGGCGACGCTGGCATCCCGCCTGGGGGTGGCGGTTGGAACAGTCAACTGGCACCTGAAGCGCCTGGTTGAAAAAGGATACGTGAAAGTGCGGCGGGTTGAGCGGCGCAAGTTGCGTTACATCATCACCGCTGAAGGTCTTGCGCTGCGTGCCCGCTTAACGGTTGATTTTGTTCAAACACAGTTTCATTTATATCGCGATGTCCGCCAGCAGGTGATCCGTGCGCTCGACCAGGTGCGCGAAAATGGACAGAATTGCGTCCGCTTGCAAGGGGAGGGCGACCTGGCGGATGTGTGCCGTTTGACCTGCCTTGAACAGAATATTGCCATTGTCGAAGATGGCAATGTCCCCGTTCTGGCGGTCAAAGGTCTAAAAATCCGGATTCTTTGGGAGGAACCGTCACAATGAGCATTTCGACTGAATCTTGGAGTAAAAAACGGGTATGCGTCACCGGCGGGGCCGGCTTTTTGGGCTCTTATGTCACCGCGAAATTACGCGCCCGCGGAGCAAAGGATGTTTTCATCCCGCGCATTGAAGATTACGACCTGGTCAAGCCCGAGGATATCAAGCGCATGCTCGACGACAGCCGGCCGGACGTGATCCTACACCTGGCGGCGCACGTGGGCGGCATTGGCGCCAACCGCGAACACCCGGCCGAGTTCTTTTATGACAACTTGATGATGGGCGTGCAGTTGATGCACCAATCCTGGTTGCTTGGCGTGGAGAAATTTGTGGCACTGGGCACGGTTTGCGCCTATCCCAAGTTCACGCCGGTGCCTTTCAGTGAGGATGATATCTGGGAAGGCTATCCCGAAGAGACCAACGCGCCTTACGGCCTGGCGAAGAAGATGCTGCTGGTTCAGGCGCAGGCCTACCGCGAGCAGTACGGCTTCAATGCCATATTCCTGCTGCCGGTCAACCTGTATGGCCCGCGCGATAATTTTGACCCGCGCAGTTCGCATGTCATCCCGGCCTTGATCCGCAAATGTCTGGAAGCGCAGGACGCCGGCCAGGACGAGATTGTGGTGTGGGGCGACGGTTCACCGACGCGCGAATTCCTCTATGTTGAAGATGCCGCTGAGGGCATTCTACTGGCGGCTGAAAAATACGATGGTTCCGAACCTGTCAACCTGGGCTCGGGCCGTGAAATCTCGATCAAAGACCTGGCGTTGTTGATTGCGCGCTTGACCGAATTCAAGGGCCGCATGGTGTTCGACACCACCAAACCGAACGGCCAACCCCGCCGGGCGCTGAATACCGCCCGCGCGGAGAAATACTTTGGTTTCCGGGCCGCCACGAATTTTGAGGAAGGCCTGAAGCGCACAGTTGACTGGTACCGCGAGTTCCGGAAGAGCTAAAACGTATGTCTGTTGATACCACCACGCCAACGGTATACCTGCACCCTTCGAAGGGATGGATTCCATTGAATCTATCCGATCTATGGGCGTACCGCGAGCTGGTGTTCTTCCTCACCTGGCGCGATATCAAGGTGAGGTATAAGCAGGCAGCACTGGGCGTGCTGTGGGCAATTTTGCAGCCAGTAATGATCATGGTGGTGTTCACCGTCATCTTCGGCAAGCTGGCCGGTCTGCCGCCCGATGCGGGTATTCCCGCGACCTGGTACCCGGTGTTCAGCTTCGCGGCGTTGCTGCCCTGGCAACTTTTTCAATCCGCGCTGCAGCGCTCATCGGTCAGCCTGGTGGGCAACGCCAACCTGCTGACCAAAATCTACTTCCCGCGCCTGATCATCCCTTTCGCGGCGGTGGCAGCCGGGCTGGTGGATTTTCTCATCTCCTTGGCAGTCCTGTTCGTGCTGATGGTCGTCTACGGTGTGCCCTTTACCTGGAACATGCTGTGGCTGCCGCTGTTGGTGCTGCTGGCATTGCTGACAGCCCTGGCGGTGGGCTTGTGGTTGAGCGCGCTCAACGTTCAATACCGCGACGTGCAACAGATTGTGCCGTTCCTGCTGCAGGCCTGGATGTATGCCTCGCCGGTGGCATATTCGATCGATCTGATCCCCGCCAACGGACCCTGGCGCCTGATCTACGGCCTGAACCCGATGACCGGGGTGATTCAGGGCTTCCGCTGGGCGCTGCTGGGCAGCAGTCCGCCCGATCAGTTGATGGTCATTTCGGTGGTGATGGTGCTGGTGCTGCTGGTTTCAGGCCTGTTCTACTTCCGCCGCATGGAACGCAAGTTTGCCGATATGGTGTAACCCGATGAGCGACCTGGCAATCCGTGTTGAACATCTCAGCAAGCAATACCGCATCGGCGCGCAGGCTGCACGCTACGATACGCTGCGCGATCTGCTGACCGGCACGCTCGGACGGGCAGCGCTGCGTTTGAATCCCGGCCGCCGGTCGGATGATCAGGCCAATACCATTTGGGCGCTGCGCGATGTTTCCTTCGATGTGAAGCGCGGCCAGGTGCTGGGCATCGTCGGGCGCAACGGCGCCGGAAAAAGCACGCTGCTCAAAGTGCTGGCGCGGGTGACCGAACCCACCGAAGGGCTGGGCGAAATTCACGGGCGGGTTGGGTCGCTATTGGAAGTGGGCACAGGGTTTCATCCCGAGTTGACGGGCCGCGAAAACATCTTCCTCAACGGCGCCATTTTGGGCATGAAGCGCACCGAGATCGCCCGCAAGTTCGATGAAATTGTAGAATTTTCCGAAGTCGGTCCTTTTATCGATACGCCGGTCAAACGCTATTCCAGCGGCATGTATTTGCGCCTGGCTTTTTCGGTGGCTGCCCATCTCGAACCTGAGATCCTGGTGGTGGATGAAGTGCTGGCAGTCGGCGATGCCGAATTCCAGCGCAAATGCATGGGCAAAATGGGCGATGTGGCGCAGCAGGGGCGCACGGTGCTCTTTGTCAGCCACAACATGTCGGCGATCCTGCGGCTGACGCAGGAAACGCTGGTCATCGAAAAGGGACGGCTGACCATGCGGGCTGCCACGCCGCAGGCGGTGGATTATTACCTGTCGCACGGCTACGCCACGGAGGGCGAACGCTCCTGGGATGTGGAGGAAGTGCCGCCGGAAGCGTATCCGTTCCGGCCGGTGGCGCTGCGCGTGCGCGACGCACGCGGCAAGGTGGCCGACACCATCCGTTCGACCGAACCTGCCACGCTGGAACTGGAATACCGCCTGGCGGAAAGCATCACCGGGTTGCGGGTGGGCATTTATTTGATGAGCACACGCGGGGAATACGTATTCACGTCATTCGATACGGATGATCCGGACGCGTTTGAACATTATTCAGCACGGCCGGCCGGGCGCTACGTCAGCCGCTGTGCCATACCGGCCGACTTGCTCAACGAAGGCCGGTTTGTGATCGGCATCAACGCCAGCTCGTACCGAATCAGGCGTTATTTTCAGGACGAACAGGCCATGACCTTTACTGTTGATGGTGCAGGGGCACCCGGTACTGTTTGGCCTGAACCACGCCTGGGCGCGGTACGGCCTCGCCTGAACTGGCAGATAGAGGTGATAACCGAATGACTGCTGTAGCTAAAGAGACGATCAAGAAATTCCTGGGGGAAATCCCATTCACCGCCGAATTATATTGGCTCGTCCGCCAACGCGGCCGCCCGATACAATCACGATTTTCGCTCAAACACCTACAGGCTGAACTTCCCGATATGGTTGCCCAGGCACAGGAGCTGGCAAAAACGGCGCCAAAAGGCAAGAAGGTTTTTATTTTCGCCACGCTGCATTATTGGATTGAACATGCGGCGCTGATGGCGGTTTCGCTGGCAGCCCAGGGGCATGATGTGACCCTGGCCTTCCTGCCCTATGCTGATTGGCAAAAGGATATCAACCGCTTCGACCTGCGGCGCCAGAACGCCTATGCGCGCAAAGTGCTGGCTTTGGCTGAACCATTGATCAAAGTGGTTTCTTTCGTCAACGCGCGCGCGCCTTACATGCCGCTGCCGGAAGAAGTTGTGCATTCCGTTCGCCAGGTCACCTATTACGATACGCAGTACACCTTGCAGGCTGAAGAAGTCGATACCAACAGCGAGATTTATACGCTGCGCCTGGAACGCAACCGCGAGGCTGCCCAGGCTGCGCTGGCTTATTTGCGCACCAACCGGCCGGATGTGGCCATCGTACCCAACGGCACCATCCAGGAGTTGGGCGTGGTGTACCGGGTGGCTCGATCCTTAAAGATCCAAACTGTTACCTACGAGTTCGGCGATCAACGGCAGCGCATCTGGCTGGCACAAAACAGCGAAGTGATGCGCCAGGAAACCGACAGCCTGTGGAAAGCCTACCGCGAGAAGCCGCTCAATGACGCGCAGTTGGAGCGGATGAAATCGCTGGTGATGGCACGCCAGCGGGGAACCATGTGGGAGAATTTCGCCCGCCTGTGGCAGGACGTGCCTGCGCAGGGCGGAGCCCAGGCACGCGCCACCTTGGGTCTGGACCAGCGTCCGGTGGTGCTGCTGGCAACCAATGTTTTGGGTGACAGCCTGACGCTTGGCCGCCAGGTGTTCAGCCGCAGCATGGCCGAATGGATCAGCCGGACGGTGCAGTATTTTGCCGGCCGGCCAGAAGTGCAACTGGTCATCCGGGTTCATCCCGGCGAAGTGTTGACCCACGGTCCTTCGATGGTGGAAGTGGTCCACCAGGTGCTGCCGCGCCTGCCGGAACATATCCGTATGATCGGACCGAAAGAAAAAGTAAACACCTACGATATCATCGATGTAGCCGATCTGGGCCTGGTGTACACCACCACGGTCGGCATGGAAATGGCGATGAACGGTTTGCCAGTGGTGGTTGCCGGGCACACGCATTACCGCGGACGCGGTTTTACCCACGACCCCGAATCCTGGGTAACCTACTTCAAACTGCTTGGTCAAATCCTTGAAAACCCGGCCGCCTACCGTTTGCCGCGAGAGCAGATCCAGTTAGCCTGGCAATATGCCTACCGCTTCTTCTTTGATTTTCCGCGGCCGTTCCCATGGCATCTGTTGCGGGTATGGGAGGATTATCATGCCCGCCCGCTGGCAACCGTTTTGGGAGAGGAAGGCAAGCACCAGTACGCCAACACCTTTAATTACCTGGTTGGTAAATCGCTGGATTGGAGCAAGATTAACGAATGATTGACCCGAAAAATTCGGCCAAAGAGGACGTCCGGCATTTTTACGACCAGGTTGGCTGGCAGCTCGAAGATGGCGAGCATTATCAGAATGCCCATTATGAAGATCTGCGGCCGGTGGCGCAGGAGTATATCCACCGCTGCCATTTGCGTGTCAACCGTCATTTAAAGTCCGGCGGGAAGTTCCTGCTGGATGCCGGCTCCGGGCCAATTCAGTATCCGGAGTATTTGACCTATTCGGAAAAGTACCAATACCGGGTGTGCGCCGATATTTCGATCGTCGCCCTGCAGGAAGCACGAAAGCGAACCGGCGCGAAAGGGTTGATGGTGGTGGCTGACGTGGCCAATCTGCCGTTCAAAGCGGACGCTTTTGAGGGCGAGGTTTCGCTGCACACCTTTCACCATTTGTCGCTCGAAGATCAGGCGCGCGCCTACGAAGAAGCCTACCGCGTGCTGGCGCCCGGTTGTTCGGCAGTGGTGATCAACGGCTGGTCGGATTCGCCCTTGATGCAGCGTTGGGGCTGGGTGGCCGGCCTCATGGTTGGGCTGCGTAATTTGAGGGCGCGCCTGGTGGGCAAAAAGCCGCAAACCAAAGCGCCAAAACCGGCCGCCGGCGCTGCCATTCAACCAGTGGGAACCTACACGGTCAAAAATGACCCCGCCTGGCTGAAAAAGACTCTGGACGGAAAAATGGATTATGAAATTTTGGTCTGGCGCAGCATGAGCGTCAACTACATGCGCGCCGTATTTCATGAAAAACTCGCCGGGCGGGCGTTGCTGCGTTGGGTTTACAACCAGGAAGAGCGCAATCCGCGTTACTGCGGCGAAAACGGCCAATATCCGCTGGTGGTGATCCACAAGAAATAAGCGCGCGTTCAATTTGCGTTACCCAGTGGATGGAAGCAGGCAAATAGAGCCTGCCTGGATTGAAAGAAAATATGGAGAAAATTCTATGGACTGGAAAGATAAAGTTGTCCTGGTAACCGGCGGCACAGGCTCGTTTGGCAAGAAATTCATCAAGATCCTGCTGGACGAGTACCAGCCCGCCAAGGTGATCGTCTACAGTCGCGATGAGCTGAAACAGCATGAAATGCGCCAGGCAGGGTACACACACCCCAACCTGCGCTATTTTATTGGCGATGTACGCGACCAGCAGCGCATGCGGCGCGCCTTCAACGGCGTGGATGTGGTCATCCATGCCGCCGCGCTCAAGCAGGTGCCTGCCTGCGAATACAACCCGATGGAAGCCATCAAGACCAATATTCTGGGTTCCAGCAACGTGATCGACGCTGCGTTGGATGCTGGCGTGAAGAAAGTGCTGGCTCTGAGCACCGATAAAGCTGTCAATCCGATCAACCTGTACGGCGCCACCAAGCTGGCCGCTGAAAAACTGTTTGTCCAGTCCAATGCCTATGCCGGCGGAAACGCGACGCGCTTTTCGTGCGTGCGCTACGGCAACGTCGTCGGCAGCCGCGGCAGCGTGGTGCCGGTCTTTCTCAAGCAGCGCGCCGCCGGCAAGGTGACTGTGACCGATGACCGCATGACGCGCTTTTGGATCTCGCTGGAACAGGGCGTGCGCTTTGTCATCCGCTGTGTTGAGCAGATGGAGGGCGGTGAGGTGTTCGTGCCTAAAATTCCGAGCATGAAGGTCGTCGACCTGGCACGGGCGGTTGCACCGGATGCCGAATTGGAAATCGTGGGCATCCGGCCGGGCGAGAAACTGCACGAGGTATTGATCTCAGAAGACGAGGCCCGCACAACGCTTGAACTGGACGATATGTTTGTTGTGCAGCCCGAGCTAGCTTTCTGGGCGCAGCAGGGCGGCCTGCACAAATGGGAACAGCTCGGCAAGAGACTGCCTGCGGGTTTTTGTTATCTCAGCAATACCAATTCCGATTGGCTGACGGTTGATCAAATTGCCCGGATCACCGAACCCATCGAAGCGCAATATCTCAAGGGCACATTGGAATGACAAGAATTTTGGTCACCGGTGCCAGCGGACTGCTGGGATTGAATTTTTCCCTGCAGCATGCTGCGCAGCATGAGATCACCGGCGTGGTCAACAGCCAGGCTCTCCGGCCCCAGGTGCCTTTCAAGGTGCTCGGCGCCGACCTGAGCCTACCCGGCAGCGGAACTGCGCTGTTGGAGGCTGAACGGCCGGAGATTTTGCTGCACTGCGCCGCGGTGGCCAATCTGGAAACAGCCGAAAAAGACCCCGCGCTGGCCAGGCGGGTCAATGCCGAGTTGCCAGGCGAACTGGCTGAGGCCAGCCGCCGCCTTGGCGTGCGCATGGTGCATCTTTCGACAGACGCGGTTTTCGATGGTACGCACGGACCCTACAGCGAATCAGACCAACCCAACCCGATGAGCGCCTACGCGCGCAGCAAATGGGCGGGCGAGCAATCCGTCGCGGCATCCAATCCGCAGGCCATCATCGCGCGCGTTAATTTCTACGGTTGGAGTCTGAACGGCCGGCGCAGCCTGGCTGAGTTTTTCGTCAATGCCCTTTCCACCGGCAAACCAGCCAACGGATGGACAGACGTCTTCTTTTGTCCGCTGGAAGTGAATACACTTGGCAGCCTGTTGCTGGAAATGGCGCAGCGTGGCCTGGAGGGGCTTTACCATGTGGTCAGTCCGGAATGTCTGAGCAAATATGATTTTGGCTGCCGGCTGGCGCAAACTTTTGGGTTCGATGAGACCTTGGTCAAACCCACCCGCGTAGCCGAGAGCGGTTTGAGCGCAGCCCGCTCGCCGGATTTGCGCCTTTCCACCGAGAAATTATCCCGCGACCTGGGTCATGCCTTGCCCGGGCAAGCGGAAAGTTTGGCGCGTTTCCACAGGCAGTTCACCGACGGGTATCCCGAAAGGCTGCGCAGCCTGGCTGTGTGATCTGGAATGGCTGGCTCCTTATTTTTCATCGGGAGCAACGGCCTCAAGGAAGGATGAAGAATGGAAATTAAAATTGGAGATCGTTTTGTTGGGGACGGCCACCCGACCTATTTTATCGCCGATATTTCAGCCAATCACGATGGCAGCCTGGAGCGGGCCAAGTACCTGATCCGGCTGGCCAAACAAGCCGGCGCGGATGCGGCCAAATTTCAAAACTTCCGGGCAGCAAAAATCGTGTCCGATTACGGCTTTAAAACGATGGGCTCGCAGCAGTCGCACCAATCGAAATGGAAGCAATCCGTCTTTGAAGTGTACCGGGGCGCATCAATTCCCTTCGAGTGGACGCCTGAATTAAAGGAAGTCTGCGACGAAGTCGGCATTGACTACTTCTCCACGCCCTACGATTTTGAGGCATCGGACATGCTTGACCCGTACGTTCCCGCTTATAAAATCGGTTCAGGCGACATCACCTGGCCGGAGGCGCTTGAATATATCGCGCGCAAGAACAAACCGGTTCTCCTGGCAACCGGCGCTTCCGATATCGGCGAGGTGCAACGGGCAGTGCACGCCATTCTGGCGATCAACCCAAACCTGGTGCTGATGCAGTGCAATACCAACTACACCGCCAGCGGCGAAAACTACAAATACATCAACCTGAACGTGTTGAAAACGTATGCTGCCATGTTCCCGCAGCTTGTATTGGGCCTTTCAGACCACACCAGCGGGCCGACAACCGTACTAGGTGCAGTGGCGATAGGCGCACGGGTGATCGAAAAGCATTTTACCGATGATTGCACCAGGGAAGGTCCAGACCATCCATTTTCGATGGATCCGGACACCTGGAACGAGATGGTGGTGCGCACGCGCGAACTGGAATACGCGCTGGGCAGCCCGGACAAAAAAGTGGAAGATAACGAAAAAGAAACGGTCGTGGTGCAGCGGCGCTGCCTGCGGGCTGCGCGGGATTTGAAGGCTGGCGATGTGCTCACGCGCGAAATGATCGATGTGCTGCGGCCAGCCACCCCCGGCGCTCTGCTTCCTTATGAAATTCCGGCCGCCCTCGGCAAAAAATTGCTGGCGGATATCCCGGCGGGTCATGAACTGCGCTGGCTGGATCTGGGAGATTAAGTGCGCGTTCTTTACTTCAGCCGCGATTACACCCCGCACGACCACCGCTTCCTGACGGCGCTGGCTGGAACGCCGCATAGCATTTTTTCCTTGCGGCTGGAACGCAGCGACCGGCAGTTGGAAGAGCGGCCTATGCCGCCCCAGGTGGAGCAGGTGAAGTGGCGCGGCGGACAGGGTCTGATACGCTGGAACGAAACACCGGCACTTTTGACTGACCTGAAACGGGTGATTCAACGGGTGAAACCAGACGTGATTCATGCCGGACCGATCCAATCGGCCGCCCTACTGGCTGCCTTGAGCGGTTTTCACCCGCTGGTCAGCATGTCGTGGGGTTCTGACCTGCTTTTGGGCGCCGACCGCAACTGGAAAATGCGCCTGGCTACGCGTTACACGCTGCGCCGCACCACCGTCCTGGCCGGCGACTGCGAGGCTGTCCGCAAGAAGGCCGGCAAGTTTGGTTTCCCGGCTGAACGGGTGGTTCTTTTTCCGTGGGGGGTCGATTTGCAACGCTTCTCGCCCGGCAGGCCTTCTGCCCTGCGCCAACGGCTGGGCTGGCAGGATGCCTTTGTCATTCTCTCGCTGCGCACCTGGGAACCGCTCTACGGCGTGGACGGAGTGGTGAAGGCTTTTTGTCAGGCTGCCAAACAGGATGCGCGCCTACGGTTGCTGCTGTTGGGAAGCGGCTCGCAGGCGGACCAATTGCGGGAGATGCTGGAGCAGGAAAATTTGCTGGAGCGCGTCCATTTTGGCGGACATGTGCGCGGCGACGAACTGCCGGATTATTACCGTTCGGCCGATTTGTATGTAAGCGCTTCCCACAGCGACGGGTCATCCGTTTCCTTGATGGAAGCCCTGGCTTGCGGCTTGCCCGTGCTGGTTTCGGATATTCCTGGCAACCGAGAATGGATCGGACCACAGGAAGTGGCCGGTCAGCTTTTTGCAGACGGCGATTACGCTGCGCTGACTGCCGGAATGTTACATGCAGCCGCCGCTGGTGATGGTTTGACCGTACAACGCCAGGCTGCCCGGGCGCTGGCCGAACGCCGCGCTGATTGGCAGGTGAATTTTCAGCAGCTGCTGCATGCCTATGATCTGGCGCGTGAGTTGGATAAGAAGAATTGACATGGAAACCCAACGCATCATCCTCATTATTCAAGCCCGCATGGGTTCCACCCGCTTGCCAGGGAAAGTACTCAAAGACATTGCCGGCCGGCCGATGCTGGCCTGGGTTGTCGAACGGGCTCGCCAGGCGCAGACCATCACCGAGGTGGTGGTGGCCACCACCACCGAACCATCGGACGCCCCGATTGTTGGCTTCTGCGGGCAGATGGGCTATGCCTGCACGCGCGGCAGCCAGAATGATGTATTGGACCGCTACTACCAGGCTGCCCGGCAGTACCGGGCGGATGTGGTCGTGCGCGTCACGGCTGATTGCCCGTTGATCGATCCGGCGGAAATTGACCATGTGGTGCGCGAATTTCAGCAAAACGGGGCGGATTTCGCTGCCAACCGCCTGCCGCCGCCATTCGGTCGTACCTACCCGATCGGCCTGGACACCGAAGTATGCTCGTTTGCCGCGCTGGAACGCACCTGGCGCGAAGCCAAAGAACCGTATCAACGCGAGCACGTCATGCCGTATATTTATGAAGTACCCGGACGGTTCAAGGTGCTGCGCGTCGACCATGATCCCGATTACGGCGATCTGCGTTGGACGGTGGATACTCCCCAGGATTTGGAGTTGGTGCGGGTCATTTTTGAACGCCTGGCCGGGCACGATGATTTCGACTGGCTGGATGTCCTGGAACTGTTCCAGCGCGAGCCCGAACTGGCGCGCTTGAACGCCGGGGTTGGCCAGAAGTTTTACAATAAACATGGATAAGCCAATGACACAAACCTGTCCCCTATGCCACAGCCCGCAAAGCGAACTTTTCGACACCTTGAAAGTCGACGAGCGCGCCATCGAATACCGCCTGTGCAGCCGCTGCGGTATGGTCTATCAGGGCGTGGAATGGAAAAAAGACCAACTGGCCGATTTTTACGCCAACGACTACCGCAAACTGGTGGAAGGCGAGGACCTGGTCAGCGATAAGAACCGCGCCATCGAGGAAACGCGCGCGCGCCTATTGGTGAACTGGTTGAAAGCCCAGGGCATCGCCGCGGTGACGCGCCACATGGACATCGGCGCGTCGACCGGTGCTTTGATCAACCGGGTTAAGCGCGAATTCGGTGCGGAGGTGCAGGGCATCGAGCTTTCCAACTCGCACCGCGCCTTCGCCGAACGCCGCGGGCTGCCTATGCTGCCCTCGCTGGAAGCACTGGAAGCCCAGGGTGCCGGGCGTTTTGACCTGATCAGCCTGATCCACGTGCTCGAGCATCTGCCCGAACCGGTGCAGGTGCTGGCAGACCTGCGCGAGAAATGGTTGGCTCCCGGCGGCGCTTTGTTGCTGGAAGTGCCTAACCTGTATATTCACAACTCTTACGAGATTGCCCACCTGCACGCCTTCAGCCAGCATACACTGTTGGAAACGCTGCGCCTGGCGGGCTACCGGGTGGAAGCGCTGCGCGTGCACGGCCAGCCGCGCTCGAACGTGCTCGGGCTGTACATCACCCTGCTGGCACGGCCGGCAGCTGCTCCGCCGGATCAGACCGTGCGTCCTGAAAGTAATGTGTGGCTGAAACGCCGTCTGGGCATGGCTCGGCGCCGCCTGCTTGAGCGGATAATGCCAGGCCAGGCCTGGCTGCCTTTCCCGACCCTTCCAACTGACGAAACAGAATGACACCGCTGATCACCATTTTCTCGGCACCCAAGCCCTTCACCAATCCGCATATTGCTGCCATCCAGCGCAATGCCGTTCGGTCCTGGTTGGCATTGGGCGATGCGGTGGAGGTGCTGCTGCTGGGTGACGAAGAAGGCCTGCTGCAGGCAGCCGGGGAGCTGGGCGTGCACTTGATTCGAGAGGTGAAGCGCAATGCCAGCGGAACCCCGCTGGTTTCTTCGTTGTTCGAACTGGCGCGCCAGCACAGCTCGTCACCGCTGCTGGCATACGTCAATGCCGATATTCTGCTGCTGCCGGATTTTATCGAGGGCGCGCAGGCGATGCAGGCAACTGGAAAACCCTTCCTGGCCGTCGGGCAGCGCTGGGACCTGGAGGTGAAGGGCGAATTGGGTTTTGGCGCGGGCTGGCCGGAGGAATTGCGGCAAAGAATACGGACGAGCGGGTCGCTACACCCTCCGACTGGATCGGATTATTTTCTCTACCCGCGCGACTGTTTTGCCTGGATGCCTGATTTTGCCATTGGGCGTGCTGGCTGGGACAACTGGATGATCTACCAGGCGCGCCGCCAGGGCTGGCCGGTGGTGGATGCCACGTCTGCTATTCAAATCGCGCACCAGAATCACGATTACAGCCACCTGCCCGGCGGACAACCGCACTACAAGTTGCCCGAAACAGGCGAGAATATCCGGCTGGCAGGCGGGCGCATGATGACCCGATTTACATTGCTCGATTGCAACCGCCGTCTGGTTGGCGGGCGCTTGCTGCCTGTCCCATTTACCTGGCAGCATTTTTGGCGGGAGGCGGAGATTTTTCCGTTGGTGGGGCTGCGTTCGGTTGGCCTGGGCCGCCTGAGCCATGCCATTTTTCATCCAGTGCGTGCCTATGGGGAAGCGCGCGCTTGGTTAAGCCAGCGGCTGCACCGCAGGATTCAACTGGGGTAGGTGAAGAATGCGCATTGGACAGAACCCGGCGAAATTCGTCAAGGATGTGGCCAAACCCGCCCGCATTACCGCGGCAGTATTGAACTACATTCCCTTTACCAGCGGTTTTTATGCCGAGACCTGGGATGTGTTGAAGGTCTGCCTGGAAAGCCTGCGCAATGACCCGGGCTTGCCGATGGACCTGATGGTGTTCGATAACGGCTCCTGCCCGGAAGTGCAGGATTGGCTGGTGGCGGAACGCCAGGCTGGCCGCATTCAATATCTGCTGCTTTCCGAAAAGAACCTGGGCAAGGGCGGCGCATGGAATATCATCCTGGCGGGCGCTCCCGGCGAGATTATCGCCTACGCCGACAGCGACGTCCTTTTTTCTCCCGGCTGGTTGAAGAAGAGCGTCGAGTTGTTGGAAACCTACCCGAATGTCGGCATGGTAACCTCGCGTCCCATTCGCACCAACCCGGAAACCTGCAGCCGGACATTGGCCTGGGCTGAAAACACCCCCGAGGTAAAAGTGGAGCGGGGCCAGTTCATCCGCTGGGAGGATTTCCTTGAATTCGATCTCAGCCTGGGGCAGGATGAGACCGAGATTCGGCAACGTTATGATGCCACAGAAGATATCCGTGTGCAGTACCGCGGCCTGTCCGCTTTGATCGGCGCATCGCACTGGCAGTTTGTGGCTTACAAATCTACCCTGCAGCAGTTCCTGCCTTTCAGTATGGACCGTCCGATGGGACAGGTCAAACAATTGGACCAGCGCCTCAACGAAGCCGGGTTGCTGCGTTTGATGCTGCCGGAGGTCTATTCGTTGAACATGAGCAACACCTTGCGCAATGTCAAGGCGCCAGGCGGTACCGGTAAACCGCAATCCGCGGCGGGCCAACGGCGGAATGTACTGCTCGACTTTCCGCCGCTCAAACGCGCGCTTCTTGGCATCTATGATGCCATCTTCCGCTGGTATTACGACCGCAAGTGATGGATATTTTCATACCGGAGTCCGTTAGATAAATTATGTCTACCAAACGCATCTTCATCAGCGCTGATCACGGTTTGGCAATCGTTTATTTTCTGCAAAGCGATGTTGTATCAACGCTGCTGGATCAGGGCATTGAAGTCGTTCTCTTGACGGATGATGCACTTAAGGAGCAGGTCGCCAGTTGGTATCAAAAGCCTGGCCTGATTGTGGAAGGACTGCGCTTTGCCCAGGCGCGCGCCTATGAGAAGAGCTACAAACAGGATGAACAGTGGTGGCTGCACTTTTTGCGGCGGGTGGGCAGTTCCAACCGCATCAACACCGAAGCCATGGACAGCTACGTGCGCCAGGTGGCGGTGGAAGAACCCAACCGTCGGCGGGTGTGGATGCCACTGGCACGCCTGGCGATCGCCGCGCTGCGCCGTTCAGCTGGTGCGCGCCGCATTCTACGCGAGCGCCAACTGCGCTTTACGCCGAACCTCTACGCCGATTTGTTCGAAAAATATCAACCCGGCCTGGTGGTTGCCAGCACGGCGGGCTGGCGCTTGGACCGCTACCTGCTGCGCGAAGCCGCCCAGCGCGGAGTAAAAACAGCCGCCGTGGTGGTCGGCTGGGATAACCCAAGCAGCTACAGCCTGCCAGGCGCGCCGGTGGATGCGATCACCTGCTGGTCGGAGCTGCAAAAGCAGGAACTGGTGCTGGGCTCGGATTGGGATCCGGCCTGCGTAAACATTGGCGGCATCCCCTCCTATGACGGCTATTTCCGGCGCGAATGGGTCATGCCGCGCGAAGATTATTTCCAGCTGCACGGTCTGGACCCGCAGCGAAAACTATTGGCATATGCTGCCAGTTTCGTTTCCTTCTCGCCAAACTATCGCAATGTGGAAGCCTTGGCGCGCCTGGTGAATTCCGACCAGTTGGCGCAGCCCAGCCAGCTCCTGGTGCGTCTGCATCCCAATCACTTTATGCCGGGTTCGCTGTTTGAAAAGGAACGCGAAGCCATCCGGAAGTTGGCGAGCGAGATGCCGCACGTGCACGTGGTCGAGCCGGTGGCATTGGGCGGCGAAATGGGGCATTATTCGGGCGAAGATATGCCCGAAAAAGCCTCCATGATGGCCTATGCCGACGTCTTTTTGACGGTCTATTCAACCATGGTGGTCGAGACTTCCATTTACGGTCGGCCGATCGTGGCGGTGTGCTTCGATACCCCCGGCGGTTGGAATACGCCGCGCAAATTCTCGTTGCCGTTGTCTAAAATTGGCGAATGGCCCACGCACCAGCGCTTCCGCCGCTCAAAATCGGGCCGGGTTGCACTAAACGAAGCCGAATTGCTTGAAGCGGTCAACCATTACCTGGTCTCACCCGACGCGCAGCGCGCAGAGCGCGAGCAGTTCATCCGCGAGGAGGTGACCTTCACCGACGGTAGCGCTGGTCGGCGCACCGGCCTGTACCTGGCGTCGCTGCTGAATCATTCGGAGGAGGCGAATCCTTGAAATTTCTCATCGCTGGATTTGGTTCGATCGGCCGCAGGCATTTCCGCAACCTGCTCTCCCTGGGCGAACGCGACATCGTTCTCTATCGCACCGGGCAGAGCACCTTGCCGGATGATGAACTAACCGGTTTTCCGGTTGAGACTGACCTGCAGGCTGCGCTTGGACATCATCCCGATGCGGCCATCATTGCCAATCCGACCGCCTTGCACCTGGACGTTGCCATTCCGGCTGCGCTTGCCGGCTGCCATATCCTGATGGAAAAGCCGGTTTCCGATTCGCTGGATCGCTTGGATGAACTAAAAAGCGCTCTGGAGCAGGGCGGCGGTAAATTGCTGATGGGTTTTCAATTCCGTTTTCACCCCGGTTTGAAAAAAGCGGCGGAATTATTGCGTGATGGCGCCATTGGGCAACCCGTTTTCGCGCGCGCACACTGGGGTGAATATCTGCCCGCCTGGCACCCCTGGGAGGATTACCGCCAGAGCTACACCTCACGGCCGGAACTGGGCGGCGGGGTTGTGCGTACCCTCAGCCACCCGTTTGATTATTTACGCTGGCTGCTCGGTGAAGCCGACGTGGCTTTTGCCCAGGTGGGCACGCTTGGCAGCCTGGACATCCCGGTGGAGGATACCGCCGAGATCCAATTACAGTTTATAAGCGGCGCCATCGGCAGCCTGCACCTCGATTATTTGCAGCAGCCGCCGCTGCACCGCCTGGAAATTACCGGCACAGCCGGCTCGCTGCGCTGGGATAACGCCGACGGTGTTTTGAGCTGCTTCACCGCAGCCCGCAATGCGTGGATAGCCTACCCGCCGCCGGACGGTTTTGAACGCAACACCCTGTTCCTGGATGAATTGCGCCACTTCATGGATGTGGCATCCAGGCGAGCCGAACCGGTCTGCAGTCTACAGGACGGCATCCGGGTGCAGGAGCTGGCGCGCGACGTGCTTGCTGAGACTTACAGGATCAAGGCTGGATGAATCTCCGGAATTTCAGGAATTCAATGAGACCAAAATCGCTGGCATTTGCGGCCATAATTCTTCTCCTGGCGCTGGCCGGGGCGTTGATTTTGCAATACAGCACGCCGATTGGGCTGGGGTTGACGAACGATTCGCAAGCCTATGTGAACGGCGCGCGCAACCTGCTGGATGGGAACGGTTATGGCTATACCTCCGGGCGGGGAGAAATCAAGCCCATCACGCACTTCCCCCCGGCCTACGCTGCCACCATCGCAGGCGTCAGCCTGGTGTCTGGTCTGGAACCACAGCGGGCTGCTCGCGTTTTGGCTTTGGTATTGTTCGCCGCCAACATTCTGCTGGCGGCGCTGCTACTGTGGTGGGTCACCCGCTCGCGCTTGATGGGCGTGCTGGGTGCGCTGCTGGTGCTGACGTCCGAGATTGTCTTTTATGTCCACGGTTATTTACTTTCCGAGCCATTATATTTACTTGTTTCGGGGTCGGCACTGCTGCTAACAGCCATGTATTTCGATCACCAGCGCTGGCCGCTGCTGGCATTCGCCGGGCTGCTGGCCAGTTACGCCTATCTGACGCGCTATGTTGGGGCCGCGCTGATTGCCGCCATCCTGATTGCGCTGCTATTTGTGCTGCCCGGCTGGAAACGAAAACTCCGCTCGGCGTCGCTCTTCCTGGCCTTCAGCCTGCCGGGGGTGATTGCCTGGTCGCTGCGTAACCTGCGCCTGACCGGCAACCCGACCAACCGCGACCTGATCTACCATCCGATCGCCGCTGACGAAGTCAAGTTGGGATTAAAGAATTTCTGGACCTGGTTCATGCCGGCCAACTATACGCCCGACGCACCCGGCGCGGGTTGGGGCTGGGCGGCGGCAGCATTGGGGCTGCTGCTGGCAGCCGGCGTGATGCTGTCGCTGTTAAGATTGAAGCGAAAACCGGGCGAACTGGAGCGCCAGCCGGCGCTGTTTTTGTTAGGCCTATATACGCTGGGGTATGCAGCACTCATCTTCATCTCGATGACGTTTGTCGACTCAAGCACCAAATTCGAATTTCGCATGATCGTCCCCATGCTGCTGGCGGGAACGATTTTTCTACTGGGCTGGTTGTGGCAGTTACTGGCGCAGCGGCCGGTCTGGCTGCGCGGGTTGGTTCTTGCGTGCATTTTGGGGCTCATGCTTACCGGTGCGCAGGATACCCGCGACCGCGTGGCGGTGTTCCACCATGACGGACAGGGATTCCTGTCCCTCAACTGGCGCATCTCGAAAACGGTGGCCTTCATTAACGATACGCTCGACCCGCAGCGCTTGATTTACTCCAACCGCGCGCCGGTGGTCTATCTGCTCACCAACCGCACAGCCTACGTGCTGCCCACGCCGGATGACGGCGTCAAGGAGCAACAACGCGCCGATTATGAGGCCAAACTGGAAGAATTGCACCAGGACGTTGCCAACGGCGCGGTGGTGGTTCTTTTTGAATATGACGTGCTCATCGCCAGTCCGGAAGGGCGGGCATGGGTGGAGGACATTACTCAGGGGATGGTTCCGATCGAGAGGACCAGCGATGGGATCATATTTGCGGCGGACCAGTAAATGGAGCGGCGCATGAGTCAGACTGTGCGGAGGCTTTTCCATCTGCTCAAACACCCCAATGCCGCCTTGATCGCACTGATCGTGATCAACCTGGTGGCTGGATTGTTCATGTTCCAGGATTTCGGCCCGAGCTGGGATGAACCGCTCTTCTACGGCTATGCCGATGCTCTGGGGTACGCGTACTCGCTTCAGCCGCGCCTGGATGGGACTTTTGATATCACCAATTCCTACGGGCCCAGCAGCGACCACGCCATGTATGGACCGGCCTATTTGCTGTTGGGCCGGAGCTTTGTTTACCTGGCCGAAGACCTGACCGGGCTTGAGAGCGGCATTTTGTGGCACGCGGTCAATTTCGTCTTTTTTCAGGTCGGCCTCGTCTTCCTTTACCTGATCGGCCGGCGCTGGCTTTCCAGCTGGGCTGCCTTTGCCGGCGTGGTTTTATTTTCCACCCAGCCTCTGTTGTGGGGCCATGCCTTTATCAACCCAAAGGACATCCCCTTCACCGTCTTCTTCACGGCTGCCATCTATGCCGGTCTGCGTTTCGTGGACGGCTTTGTCATCCCGGTTGAGCCCCTGCCTGACGCAAACGCAGGCGAGCGGGCAAAATGGCAGGCTGCCCGCCGGGGTTGGCTGCGCGCCGGATGCGTGCTTTTTGTAATTGCCTTGATCCTGTTGGTACTCGATCCGTTCTTGCGATCCCTGATCAGAGCCGCAATGGCGGCGGTCTACAACGCCGATGCCGGCAGCCTGGCTGGCCGGGCTTTCCGCTCGCTGGCAGAGGATGCCGGCAAGGTGGATGTCAGTTATTACTCAGGCGTTCTGATCCATTACTACAAGATCGCCCGCACAGCAATCCTGATCCTGCTGATGCCCTTCATTGCCATAGCGGCCGCCTGGTGGCGCCTGCCGGAATGCAGCCAGCGTTTCTGGCGCGAGGTAGGCAGGTCGCTGAGTGGCATTACTTTTTGGAAACGCGGATTATCGTTCTGGCGGGTTTTTCGCCAGGCATTGTTTCCTGGTATTTTGCTTGGCCTGGTGATCTCCGTGCGCGTGCTGGGACCGTTGGTGGCGCTGCTGGTGGGGTTCTATTTCCTGCTGGGCAGCCACCGCCGCCCGATCGGCATCCTGCTGGTTTACGCCGCGATTGCGTTGCTGACCACCTACCTGACCTGGCCTTACCTGTGGGCGGATCCCGTGGGAAACTTTGTGCAGGTGTGGCGGCACATGGCTGCCAATCCCGTAACGGTGCGGGTCCTGTTTGGCGGCGTGGAATACAAATCAATCGCCCTGCCAGCCGCGTATCTGCCGACTCTGCTGGGCATCACCCTGACGGAACCGGTCTGGCCGCTTACGCTGGCCGGCCTGGTGATTGCCAGCCTGCGCTTGCTGCAAAGGAAAATGCCCTGGCGCGATTTTGCTGTTTTGCTGGCATGGTTCATCCTGCCCTTCCTGTATGTGATCCTTACCCGGCCTGCCATGTATGACGGTTTCCGGCATTTTCTGTTCATCCTGCCGCCGGTTTTCATCGTGGCGGGGATGGCCATCCAGTGGATCGGGGAATGGACAAAACGCCCCTGGATGCGTTGGGCGCTGCTGGCGCTAGCCGTACTTCCGGGCATTTTGGGGATTGCCAGCTTGCATCCCTATGAATATGCTTATTTCAACAGCTTCGTTGGCGGTCCAACCGGCGCATATCACCGTTATGACGCCGATTACTGGCTGACCTGTTACAAAGAAGCCATGCAGCCGATCAACCAGAAGGCTCAGGTTTCACCCCAGCAGGTTGTCGTGCCGCTTCAGGCCAGCCTGGCCCAGGAATCTGCCGGTAGCGGGGTAAAAGTATTACAATTTGAGCGTTCCGATTACAAATCAACCCCCGGCGAGTATTTTCTACTGACAACGCGTTTTAATTACGATCAAATGGACGTTCCACCCAGCGATGTTGCCTGGACGGTGGGACGGGGCGGAGCACAATACTGCGTGGTAAAACAAGTCCGATGATTGGGAGAGACGGATCAAAATGACTGATATCTTCGATAAATTCAAGATGAACGGCCAGGTGGCGGTGGTGACTGGCGGCGCCGGGCTGCTGGGGAAACAGTTTTGCCGTACCCTGGCTCAGGCCGGCGCGGCGGTGGTGGCCGCTGATTTGAACGGAGCTGTTTTGGAAAAGGTCACCGGTGAAATGCAGGGAGAGGGTTTGAATGTGATCCCGGCGATGGTGGATGTTACCGACCCGCGCTCGACCGAGGCCATGATTGCAACAGCAGTGAAGGCTTTCGGCCGGGTGGATGCCCTGGTTTGCAGCGCGGCCATGGATCCGAAATTCGACAACGCCAACCAATCCAGGCAGAGCGCCAACGCTTTTGAAACCTATCCGGTGGATGCCTGGCGGCAGGCGCTGGATGTGAACCTGACCGGGCTGTTTTTGTGTGCCCAGGCCGCCGTCAAACCCATGCTCGTCCAAAACCACGGCGTGATTATCAATATTTGTTCCACCTACGGCCTGGTCGGACCGGACCAGCGCCTTTATGAACGACCCGGGCAACCCAAACAATTTAAACCGGTTTTTTATTCGGTTACCAAGGCCGGCGTGCTGGGTCTGACGCGCTACCTGGCGACCTATTACGCCGGCACCGGCATCCGCGCCAACGCCCTGACACCGGGAGGGGTTTACAATAATCATGACGAAGTCTTTACCCAGGCTTATTCGGCCCGAACTGTGTTAGGCCGCATGGCCCGCCAGGATGAAATGAGCGGTGCAATCCTGTTCCTGGCTTCGGATGCTTCAACCTACATGACCGGCGCCAACCTGGTGGTGGATGGAGGATGGACGGCATGGTAACCCGCCCGGATGTGCTGGCCATCATCCCCGCGCGCGGCGGTTCGAAAGGGATTCCGCGCAAGAATATCCGCGAATTTGCCGGTTATCCTTTGATTGCGTATAGTATTGCGGCGGGGCTGAAGGCTGAGACGGTGACGCGCGTGATCGTTTCGACCGATGATGAAGAAATTGCCGCGGTGGCCCGGAATTGGGGCGCCGAGACGCCTTTTCTGCGGCCGGCGGAATTTGCCCAGGATAATACCCTCGATCTGCCCGTGTTCCAACATGCGCTGAAGTGGCTGGCAGAACATGAAGGTTACCGGCCCGAAGTGGTGATTCAACTGCGCCCCACATCTCCCATCCGTCCGGTGGGGTTGGTGGATGAGGCTGTACACCGCCTGCTCGAGCACCCCGAGGCTGATTCAGTGCGCGGTGTGGTGCCAGCCGGGCAAAACCCGCACAAAATGTGGCGCATCGACCCCGAGAGCGGCCAGATGAAGAATTTGATAGCCGTGCCTGGCATTCCTGAACCCTACAACGCACCGCGCCAGGCCCTTCCGGCGGTTTACTGGCAGACCGGGCATATCGACGCCATTCGCCCGCGGGTCATCCTGGAAGAAAATTCGATGAGCGGCCGGGTGATCCTGCCAGTCATGATCGATCCGCGTTACACCGTGGATATCGATTCTCCTGCCGACTGGCAGCGTTATGAATGGCTGGTCTCCAGCGGTTTGGAAATGGTCATGCCGGGTCCCGACCGCCGCCCGCTGCCTGAGAAGGTGGCGTTGGTGGTGTTCGATTTTGACGGCGTAATGACCGATAACCGCGTCTGGGTCGACCAGGACGGCCGCGAGATGATCGCTGCCTCACGTGCCGAAGGCCCTGGTTTACACGGGTTGGCCGCTCTGGGAATACGCACCCTGGTACTCTCCAGGGAACCCAACCCGGTGGTGGCTGCACGCTGCCGCAAGCTGGAAATACCGGTGATTCAAGGCGAAAAAGACAAAGCCCGTGCGCTGCTGGCCTATTTGCAAGCCGAAAAGATCGACGCCAGCCAGGTGGTATACTTGGGCAATGATGTCAACGACCTGCCATGTTTCCCAATCGTGGCCTGCGCGGTTGTAGTGGCTGATGCCGAACCCGCCGTGCTGCCAAAGGCAGATCTGGTATTGAAACGCAAGGGCGGCTACGGGGCAGTACGCGAATTGTGCGAGTTGATCCTGGCAAGCCAAAAATAGAATCATATAAATATTGAAGAAATTATCATGGAGTCCGGCATGTCAATCCTGACGAACACAAGTACAGTAATTCTGGCTTACCTCGACCCTGGTTCGGGCAGTTTCCTGATCCAATTATTGCTGGCAGGCGGGTTGGGCGCGGCTTTTTTGATTAAGACTTACTGGCGGAAGATTAAGGCACTTTTTACTAGAAATAAAGGCGATCAGACTCAAGCGGTTGCAGAACAGACGAAACCGGAAGAATGAGTCTATCCGGACTCAAGTCAAACGAGCGCGGACTGCACATCTTTCGCGCATCAGTCGATATTTTTCATGATGGATTGATCTGGAATATCCAGGAATTCCTTCCAAAAAATTAATGGAGTGAAATCAATGGCGAAAGCGGTAAAAATTGGCGAGCAGTGGGTTGGCGAGGGGCATCCGACCTATGTCGTGGCAGAAGTCGGCATCAACCATAACGGCGACCTAGAGATTGCCAAGCGATTGATGGAAGCAGCCAAACACGCCGGGGTGGATGCGGTCAAGTTTCAGAAGCGCACGCCCGAGTTGTGCGTGCCGCCTGAACAACGTGGCCAGATGCGCGAAACCCCCTGGGGCTATATTACTTATCTGGATTACCGCTACAAGGTCGAATTTAACGCCGAACAATACGCAGAAATTGACCGCTATGCTCGCGAGATTGGCATTACCTGGTTCGCCTCGGTATGGGATGAGCCTTCCGTCGATTTTCTCGAGCAGTTCAATCCGGTTGCCTACAAGGTGCCTTCCGCATCGCTGACAGATCACGGCTTACTGGCGCATTTGCGCAAAACCGGACGGACCATCATCCTTTCCACCGGCATGTCCACCATCGAACAGATCCGCAAGGCCGTGCCGTTGCTGGAACTCGACAAACTGGTGATCTGCCACGCCACCAGCGCCTATCCATGCGACCCCGAAGAGCTGAACCTGCGCATGGTGCAAACGCTTAAATCCGATTACGATTGCCCAATTGGCTATTCCGGCCACGAAGTTGGCTTGATCCCCTCAGTGGTTGCGGTTGGTTTGGGCGCCTGCATGGTGGAACGCCACATCACTCTGGACCGCGCCATGTGGGGCAGCGATCAGGCTGCCTCGGTGGAGCCCGGCGGTTTTGAGCGTCTGGTGAAATACATCCGCGTCACCGAGGCGGCCCTGGGGGATGGCGTGAAGAAGGTCTATGAAAGCGAATTGTCTTCACTGAAGAAATTGCGCCGCGTAAACGAATAAGGCAGGCAATTCCTGCCACCGCGCCGGATGACCACCCGGCCAGGATGGAACAGGCCAGGCAGAACGGGTTTTCTCAGAGCAGCATGAAGAATCAGCCCCCCCTCGTATTGCATCCATTCCTTCTGGCGGTCTATCCCGTTCTGGCGCTGCTGGCATACAATATTACGCAGGTTTCGATCAATACTGCTGTCCGGTCGCTGATTTTAATGCTGGCCAGCACAACCATTTTCTTCTGCCTGCTGGGTCTGCTGCTGCGCGATCGCATTCGGGCGGGCCTGGTGACTACGCTCTGGTTGGTACTGTTTAGTTTCTACGGTCACGTTTACCAGGGGCTGACCGGCTTAAAAATCGGGGATTTTATCCTCCGGCGGCATTCCTATCTGCTGCCCATCTGGCTGATCGTTGGCGCCGTGCTCACGGTCCTGATCCTGCGCCGCGCAGCCAAAGCCAGTAACCTGACCTACGCGTTGAATATTGCCGGCGCGGCAGCGGTGCTCATGGCGGCGTTTCAAATTGGCGTTTATTTCCTCCGCCCTGGCGGCGGCTCGGGTCTCAGCCCGGCGGCGAACGCGCCGCACGTGAATGTGCAAGCACCCCAGACGGAATCGCTTCCGGACGTGTACTACATTATCCTGGACATGTACACGCGGCAGGACATTTTAAAGGATGCCTTTCATTTTGATAATTCAGAATTCATTGACCAGCTTAAAGGGTTGGGCTTCTACGTAGCCACCTGCAGCCGCAGCAATTACCGTTCCACTGAGTTGTCCATCAGTTCTTCCTTGAACATGGATTATTACCAGAATCTCGTTGGGGAGGCCAGCAATCCAAACCTGGCGGGGTGGATCCGGCAAAGTGCTGTTCGAAAAGCCTTCGAAAAGGCCGGATTCACCAGTGTTGCCTTCGACAGCGGATATTCGCCTACCTCGGTTATTGAGGCGGGTGAGTATTATGGTTCAGACCAATCCCTGTTCAATATGTTTACCTATCGAGGCGCCAACGCCTTCGAGAGCATGTTATTGAAGAGCAGCATGGGAATCTTGATCTATGACTTTTCGACCAGGCTGGGTCTGAAACCGCAGATGCTCCTGGACGGCGCATTCATTTCGCACCGCGAGCGCATTCAATATACACTTGATACCTTGCCCGAACTGGCATCCCAACCCGGACCGAAATTCGTGTTTGCCCACATTCTGGCACCGCACGAGCCGTTCGTGTTTGACAAGGACGGGAATTTTACCTCCCGCAACCAACCCTTTACCTTAAATGGCGATATGGAGTACACCACCAACGACTACGCCGATGGGTATGCCGGTCAGATCACCTATCTGAACAACCGCATCCTCACCGTCGTTCAACAGATCATCGCAAATTCGGAAACACCACCGGTGATCATTATCCAGGGCGATCACGGCTCGCACCGGACCGGCCTGGAAGCCGGCGATACCCCCATTCTGAATGCCTATTATTTACCGGGCGGGGCTGCAGGAGCGTTGTATCCGACCATCTCGCCGGTGAACAGTTTTCGCGTTGTTTTCAACGCCTATCTGGGCGCTGGCCTGCCGCTGCTGCCCGATGAGACCTACCTCTCTGAATATGAGCCCCCTTACCACTTCATCCAAACCATTGACCCGGAACCAGCATGTGCGCGATGAGGATTAATTGACAACCCTGTCTTTGCATGAGATTCATCACGATGGAAAATAACTCAAAAATAACAGCATCATTTCGCGATCCGAGCGGCTTTCTTTTCCGGCGGGAAGGCGTACTGTACCGCCAGGTTAACCAAATGTATCAACCTGATTACGACCGGTTGATGCAATCGGGGTTGTACCAGGAATTCGTGAAAGCTGGTTTGCTGGTCCAGCACGAAGAAGTTGCCATTCCGGCTGAAGAACCAGATAACGCTTACCGAGTTCTCCGCCCCAAGGTTGTTTCATTCATCTCTTATCCTTACGAGTGGAGTTTTGGAGAACTAAAGGATGCTGCCTTAACCACCCTGGCGATTGCCCGACGGGCGATTGAGAAGGACATGCTGCTTAAAGATGCCAGCGCTTACAATATTCAATTTCACCAGGGTAAACCGTTTTTGATCGATACGCTGTCCTTTGAGACCTACCAGGAAGGCCGTCCCTGGGTGGCTTACCGCCAGTTCTGCCAGCACTTTCTGGCACCCCTGGCTCTGATGGCTTTTAGCGATGTTCGCCTGAGCCAGCTCTTGCGGGTTTATATCGACGGCATCCCTTTGGATCTGGCCAGCAAGCTCTTACCCGCAAAAACGCGCTTGAATTTTGGCCTGGCGTCTCACATTCATCTGCATGCCGCTGCGCAAAAACGTTATGCTGACCAACCGGTCAACAAAGCAGCCGTTGAAAAACGGATTTCGAAACTATCCCTGCTGGGCCTGCTGGATAACCTGGAAGGCACCGTTAACGGTCTGCATTGGACGCCGGCCGGAACGGAATGGGCAGATTATTATGACGCCACCAACTATACCCGCGAGGCCTTCGAGTTGAAGAAATCCCTGGTTTCAGCCGCCATCCGACGGGTCCAACCCGGCCAGGTGTGGGATTTGGGCGCGAATACCGGCGAATTCAGCCGGCTGGCAGCTGATCAGGGAATTGAGACGGTTGCCTTTGACATTGATCCTGATGCGGTTGAGAAGAATTATCAAGCTGTAAAGAAAAACGGCGAACGGAAAATGCTTCCATTGGTAATGGATTTCACCAATCCGAGCCCCGCCATTGGCTGGGACAACCGTGAGCGCGATTCTCTCGCCAATCGGGGACCAGTCGACATGGTGTTTGCCCTGGCGCTCATTCACCATCTGGCAATTTCGAACAACGTGCCGCTCGACCGGCTGGCAGAATCTCTGGCCGCCCTGGGCCGTTGGCTGTTGATAGAATTCGTGCCCAAGGAGGACTCGCAGGTACAGCGTCTGCTAGCAACCCGCGAGGATATCTTCCCGCGTTACACGCCTGCCGGATTCGAAGAGGCTTTTTCAGGACCCTTCGAAATCGTCGAGAAGACGCCCATTGAAGGTTCCAGACGGACCCTCTACCTGATGAAAGTAAAAAGCGAATTCGTCCGCACATGAAAAGCTTTCCCGAAAGAATAAACTCGCTGAAACAGCATGTCCGCTTGATGAGATCGCGCGGGCAAACCAACCTCCGTTTTAATAGGATGGAACGGCAGGTTGCAGCGCATGTACCGGAAACCCAGGGCAAACCGGTGGTGCTGTTTAATGCCTCCACGCGCATCACTGGCTACAGTCAAAATGCGGCCTACCAACTGCTGGCATCCTGGGCGCTGCGTTTGCAGGGCGTTCAAGTGATCCATTTCGTCTGCCAGGCTGGCATGACGCGCTGCCCGCTGGGTACCAACCGGGACGATTTTTACATCAAACCGCCTTGCGCCGAATGCCAGTTGCAGTCCTTCCATGCCTATCCTCAGCCTGGATCCGCCAACGCAGCGATGCGCGGTTTTGAAATGCAGTCGGATGACCGCCTGGAAAAATTGCTGACAAACCTGAATTTGGAGCAATTGAGCAGCTTTGAATTTGGCGGGCTGCCCTTGGGCGCGTTGGTGCTGCCGGCCATGCGTTGGGTTTTGCGTCGCCACCACCTGCCGGATGATGAGGCTCATCGGGATCTCTTCAGGCACTATATCCGCTCGGCATGGAGCGTGGCTCAATCTTTTGGTGACCTCCTGGATGAATTTGACCCGCGCATGGTGATTGTATTCAACGGTCAATTCTTCCCGGAAGCCACCGCCCGTTACGTGGCCCAAAGGCGCGGTTTGCCGGTGATCACGCATGAGGTCGGGCTGCAACCCATGACGGCTTTCTTTACCCCCGGGGAGGCGACTGCCTACCCGATCGACATACCGGAATCTTTTAATCTGAATGACGAGCAGAATGCCCGGCTGGATGCCTACCTTGAACAGCGTTTTCAGGGTAATTTCAGCATGGCCGGGGTGCGTTTTTGGCCGGAGATGAAACCGCTTGGCGCGGAATTTTGGCAGCGTGCCGGGCAGTTCAAGCAAATCGTGCCGGTATTTACCAATGTAATCTTTGATACCAGCCAGGGGCATGCCAATGTGCTCTTTGAACACATGTTTGCCTGGCTCGACCAGGTGCTGGAGATCGCGCGTGCCCACCCGGAGACCTATTTTGTCATCCGCGCCCACCCGGATGAAACCCGCCCCGGAAAGGCTTCGCGCGAAAGTGTGGCGGACTGGGTGCGGCAAAGCGGCGCGGCTGCCTTGCCAAATGTCCTGTTTGTGGATGCCGATGAAACAATCAGCTCTTATGAACTGATTCAAAAATCGAAATTTGTTATGATCTACAACTCAACCATCGGCCTGGAAGCCTCGCTAATGGGCGCACCGGTATTGTGCGCCGGCAAGGCGCGCTTTACGCAATTGGCGACCGTTTTTTTGCCGGGTAGCGCCGAATCGCACCGGGCTCTCGCTGAAGAATTCCTGCAGGCCGAGCACATCGCGGTCCCCGGCGAATTTCGCCGCAACGCGCGCCGCTTCCTGTATTACCAACTTTACCGCACCTCGCTGCCGATGGGCAAATACTTGGACGAGGAGGGTATCTGGAAAGGTTTTGTGACCCTGAAGGATTTTGATTGGCAGGCGTTGCTGCCGGAAAATTCGCCAGGTCTGAAAGCGGTGGTTGACGGCGTGCTGCATGGGGGAGATTTCCTCTTGGAGGAAGCCTAATGCCTGCCGGGCTGGTGAAAGCGCTGCGATCTCTGGGAAGAAAGTGGTGGCTGTGGCTGCCGGTGATCGTGGCGTTAGCGTTCATGGTTCCCCGCGTGGCTTCCGCGCAGTTCAGCCTGTTCGATGATGGCGAAACCGCGGAAACCGCGGCAAGAATCAGCAACGGTACGGCAGCTCTCTTTGTGCCATCCGCATCCGGAAGATTTCAGCCGGGTTACCAGATCTACTCGGCCGGCCTGTTTCTTCTTCTAAATAATAATCCACACGCAATTTATTTCCTTCATGGATTAGTACTGGCGACCATTGTGGCGTTGACAGCGCTGCTTGTTCACCGCTGGGGCGGAAATTCGCTGCAGACTTTTCTTTCGGCGCTGCTGGTCACAGCTGCCGGGGCGGTGGTAGAAAATTTCTATACGCTCTCAAAATCCGAAACGCTGCTGGCGGCATTCATTCTGGCCGGGCTTTGCCTTGCCTCGACGCTGCCCCAGCGAAAAACCAGGCTGACTAAGGGATTGACTTTTGTGGGCAGTGCGGCTTTTTTCACTGCGGCCGCGCTCACGAAGGAGACCTTTGTCATCATGCCTCTGATCGGTTTAGCCTGGCTGGTGATTCCATATATTTTCCGGTTCGCAGAATCGCCTTCTGTTGCACCAACCACCCGCAAAGTAATTTTTTTGGCGTTGCTGGCGGCTTTGGCGATCTTCCTGGCAGCCTCTTTTTCATCCTTGACTGTAGACGTACCAGGAAAATACAGTTCCAGATTTGTGCTGTCCATTCCCCGTCTGCTTGAGTCATTGGGGCAGTGGCGCAACTGGCTGATGCGCGATTATTTTTACCTTCTCCCGGCTTTCCTGCTTTGGGTGGTGCTTTTTTCCTTGAACCGATCAGATTCGTCGCTGCGCCTCGGGTTGGATGCGCTTGTTTTTAGCGCGGCGTGGTTTTTGATCTATCTCCCCTGGGAATTCGTGCAGGAGTACTACCTTCTGCTGTTTGCACTGGGCGGGGTTGCCCTGACCGGATTGACATTGGGAGAGTTGCCTTATGTATGGCGGGGGTTGGGAAGGGGCTGGAAGATTGTGACGGCTTTATTGGCCGCTGCTACGATCTATTTCTGGCTGACAACCTTGCCGACGCAGGTGAATAAAGCTCAGCTGTTGTTGACAGTCGACCGGATTAACGCCGACATGCTCGCCTATCTGGCTGAAGAATCGCCAACAAACAGCCAGGTGATGGTGAACATGGTGCCTGGTTCAGAATATATTGCCGAAATAAAGCTGCATTTTAAGAATTTTTATCAAAGGCCGGATATTGACGTCCAGCCGTTTGAGTACCAGCTGCCAACGAATGATGAACAAATGAGGTACTCGTTGATCGCACCCCAGGTGACCAACAAACCCATCTACTCCGTCCGTTTTGGCTTTCTCGAAATTCAACAACAGCGTGCCAATGCCCTCTTGAGCGATTTTATCTCTGAAACGGACGCTTCATTTACCGGCGGGTATGAACAATGGCAGGTGAAACCGTTCAGGCCGGCCTGCTGGCTGCTGCCAACAATTGGGCCGTGCGCGGCAGATGAAAAATGGATCAGTTCGAATATCCTCGATTACCGCTGGACGGTTTCTCATTTTGAAAGCAGCGGCCGGTTGCTTAATCGACCGGCCATCTATTCGCCATCAAATGGAAGCTGGCAGATCAAAAATGAAAATGGCGGCCTGATGACGGTCGAATTTGGCTGTGAGGGATGTCAGCCCCTGGCGGCGGATATCGATGGCGATGGCGGAAGCGATCTGGGTCTATACAATCCCGCAGACCAGCAATGGTTGTTTGATACCGACCTGGATGGCGAGGCAGAGCACAACTTAACCCTGCTGGAGGCACGTCCCGGAGATGTGCCCTTGCTAGGCGATTGGGATGGCGACGGGCGCAGCAGCCCCGGTCTGTTCACTCCGCAAACACTGACGTGGACGTTCTTTAATGAGGGCGGTATCACTTTGTCGACTCTTCAAGCCGGCCAACCAGGCGATATCCCGGTTACGGGCGACTGGGATGGGGACGGCCGTGACACCATTGGAGTCTACCGCTCGGCCAGCGGCGAAGTTGACCTTGAAAACGAATTGACTGGGCCCTTGGCTGGCGTGGATTTCATTGGCCCGGTCAACAGCATCCCGGCGTCTGGCCGCTGGAGCGGGCAGCGAACGGAAACGTTGACTTTCTTTGCCAATGGCACCTGGCAGCCGTACTATTGGACTCATGACGGCGAGCCGTTGGTCCAGCCTGTACCGTTTATCATGGGCCGTACGGGCGACTACCCGCTGGCCTGGACCTGGAAATAGGGCGGATATGCCGTATTGTTCAATCGTCATTCGAGCCTATAACGAAGAGCAGCACATCGGCCGCCTGCTGGAAGGCATCCAGCAGCAAAACATGCGCGATGTGCAGATCATCCTGGTGGATTCAGGTTCGACCGATGCCACAGTCGCGATTGCTCAGCGCTATGGTGCTGAAGTGGTGCATATTCAGCCGCAGGAATTCACCTTCGGCCGCTCGCTCAACCTGGGCGTGGCGCAGGCTCAAGCGGAATTCGTGGTCATTGCCAGCGCACATGTATACCCGGTCTACCCGGATTGGCTGGAACGCCTGATTGAACCGTTTGCTGATTCGCAGGTGGCTCTGAGCTACGGAAAGCAGCGCGGTACGCCGACGAGCAAATTTTCAGAGCACCAGGTTTTCCGGCAGTGGTTCCCGGATACGCCGCGTCTGCAGCGTGAAAACTCGTTTTGCAACAATGCCAATGCGGCCATTCGAAAAACCGCGTGGGAACAACACCCCTACGACGAGACCCTGCCCGCTCTCGAGGATCTGGCCTGGGCGCGCAGGGCGCAGCAGCAGGGATACACGATCCAGTACGTGCCGGAAGCGGAGATTGTGCATGTGCACCATGAAACCTGGCGGGGCGTGTCCAACCGTTACCGGCGGGAAGCCATGGCGTTCAAACAGATTTATCCCCATGAGACCTTTACCTTTGCTGATTTAATCCGCCTATCCACCAGCAATGCCTGGGCTGACTTGCGCGTGGCTGCCCGCCTGGGTGCTTTGTGGCAGGTTGGTCCAGGGATCCTGGCGTTTCGTTGGATGCAATTCTGGGGTACCTATCAGGGTTATCGCCGAACCGGGCCGCTCACCTGGAAGTTAAGGGAAGCTTTTTATTATCCGCCGGACGCAAACGAGGAGGCTTTTTCCAGCCGCCCAATTTCGCCAATCCAGTACAATGAAGCTGCAGAGAAAAATCATTCATCATCCGATGACCACTAAAAATGGTGTGTGAGGTTGTAAATGGCTTTTAACAAGGTTGTAGCCCTGGTCCCCATGCGGCACCACTCGGTGCGCGTGCCTGGAAAAAATTACCGCCCGCTGGCCGGCAAACCGCTTTACCACCACATCCTGCTGGCACTATTGGACTGCCCGGAAATCAACGAGGTGGTGGTGGATACCGACAGCGATGTGGTGATCGACGGCATCCGTGATTCCTTTCCGCAGGTACGTGTGCTGGTCCGTCCTGAAAACCTGCGCGCCGATACCATCCCGATGAATGAGATCCTCATGTACGATACCTCTCAGGCGCCGGCCGACCTATACCTGCAAACACACAGCACCAATCCCCTGTTGCGCCCCGAAACGATCTCCAGGGCGGTGAAGACATTGCAGGCCAATTATCCGGCTTACGACACGCTATTTTCGGTGACGCGCCTGCAGTCGCGCTTGTGGGACGGCCTGGCCAGACCCATCAACCACAATCCGGCCATCCTGCTGCGCACGCAAGATTTGCCGCCCGTGTTTGAAGAGAATTCCTGCCTCTATTTATTCTCGCGCCAAACCCTTGAATTGCGCCGCAACCGCATCGGCGAGCGACCGTATCTCTTCGAAATTGAGCGGGAAGAAGCGCAGGATATCGACGAGGAAATTGACTTTACCGTCGCTGACCTGATGATGCGCGCCCGCGGCGCGGCCGGCTGAGAGGTTGTGTTAGAATCAACCTTGCGCCGCCGCAGGCGATCTTTGTACCCGGGGCGGCAATTTTACGCAGGGGAAGCGCATGATGACCACTGTTCTGTTGACAGCTCCTTACATGATCCCATTGGTGGATCGTTTTCGCCCCGTTTTTGCCCATTTTGGCCTTGAAATTCTCATCCCTTCCGTGCATGAACGCATGTCGGAGGAGGAATTATTGGCTTTTGCCGGGCAATTTGACGGCACGGTGTGCGGCGATGACCGTTATACCGAACGCGTTTTGCAACACTGCTTGCCGCGATTGAAGGTGATTTCAAAATGGGGTACGGGCATCGACTCGATCGACCGCCAGACCGCGGAGCGGTTGGGCATTCAGGTCCGCAATACGCCGAATGCCTTTACCCTGCCGGTTTCGGACAGCGTAATAGCCTACATTCTGGCTTTTAGCCGCCGGCTGCCCTGGATGGATCGCGAAATGAAAAGCGGACGCTGGGAGAAGATTCCCGGACGGTCGCTGAGCGAATGCACGTTGGGCGTGATCGGCGTGGGCAATGTCGGCAAGGCGGTCTTGCGCCGGGCAAGTGCCTTTGGCATGACCCTGCTGGGCAACGATATCATTCCGATCGCCCCGGATTTTATTGTTGAAAACAATATCGAAATAACATCCCTGGAAGAGCTGCTGGCACGCGCTGATTTTGTCAGCCTGAACGCCGATTTGAACCCCACCAGCCGGCACCTCATCAATACCCAAACCTTGCAGCGCATGAAATCCACGGCTGTATTGATCAACACCGCGCGCGGACCGCTGGTGGACGAACCGGCCCTGGTAAGCGCCCTGCAAAATGGGCAAATCGCCGGTGCGGCATTGGATGTGTTCGAGGTGGAGCCGTTGCCAGCGGATTCGCCGCTATTGAAGATGGATCAGGTCATGCTGGCGCCGCACAATTCCAACTCCAGCCCTTCGGCCTGGGAACGGGTGCACTGGAATACCCTGCGAAATCTCCTCCTTGGTTTGGGCATCGATCCCGCCGACCTGGCCCGGTTTCAGTCATAGGCGGGTACGATAAACCGAAATGGCCAGTGTAAAAAATGGATTGCTGAAAAACCCCAGTTTTTCTGAAACCTCGCGTACTTGATTAGGATTGCGGTAATTGTGAAAAAAGGTGGAGCGGTCTGGTTAAAATCATTACGCAATCAGGATTTGCTGGCCTGCTTTATACTGGCGGTTCTTTTTTTGACAGCCCGCTACTGGTTTGTAGCTGGATTTGGCCTTTATGAAGACGACCTGACCATCATTCCCAACGCGGCAGCCATGCGTTTTCCAGAGCTGCTGCAATTTATCTGGGTTTACATCACCCACCTGTACGGGCATGCCCGGCCACTTTCGGACAGTTTCATCTACCTTTTTTCGAATCTGGGATGGCGTTTGGGCGGCTTAAGGGGCATTTATGCTATTGGCTACCTCATTACCCTTGCCAATATCCTGCTGTTTTATTTTCTGATTCGGCGCGTATCCAACCCGGCGCTGGCGCTCACCGCCGCGATGGCTTATTGCCTGTACTCCGCGGATACCACCCAGGCTTTTTTGACGCATTCACTCGGCGTGCAGCCCTCGATCACGCTATTGCTGGCTGCGTCGCACAATTACCTTTCCAAACGAAAATGGCTGGCCTACCTGCTGTCGTTCTTGATCTTGTTCAGTTATGAAACGCCTTTCCTGGTTTTTTTGGGCGTGCCGCTGCTGCAGCGCAAGTGGAATGGAAGGATGCTCAAGGAATTCATGCTGCACGGCATCATTCTAGGCGTCATGCTGGCTGTTGTCTTTGTACTGCGCAGCGCCATCGGCGAGGGACGCGTTTCGGGGTTAAGCAGCAGTGAAATATTCTCAATCCCCTTTCAACAGGTCCTGTTGGGCATCCGGGTCAGCCTGACAAAATTCATTCGGCTGGCGGAACAAACGGCTCGTACTCTCCTTCAGAATGGCAGCGGGTTCACTCCCATCCTGGTTGCCTTCGTTTTCCTGTTTACAGTGTTTTGGGGCAAGGTGCGCAGGGAAATACCGGTTGGAGTCGTGGCTGCCTTTGATCAGCTCAGGATAAAACCTGGGAAATTCCACATCCCGGACGAATTTGTGCAATTGGGCCAGCTGGCCGTTTGCGCTCTGATGATGGTGGCGGCTGCCTATCCGCTCACCTTCACCACCCAGGCGAATGTTGTTCTCGGACGGGAATCGCGCGTCCATCTTGCGGCCGTGGTTGGCAACGCGCTACTGATGGGCGTGCTGGTTTATGTACTCCTTACCCTGGCAAAACGCCTGCGCCTCATCCTGCCGGCCTGCATCCTGGTTGCTGCCTGGCTTGCCTTGCTGGTGGGGTACGGGCTAGATATTCAACGCGATTACCAGAAAGCCTGGCAACTGCAGCGGGAATTTTGGCGCCAGATCGTCGAACTGGTGCCGGATGCAGATGAAAACACGGTCATCCTGGTGGAACCGACCGGGCTGCAGGACACGGTTCAGATTGACGCCAATACCTGGAATGTGCCGCGCGTTCTTCCGCTGCTCTTTACCATGCCGGAGGCGTGGAAAGCCCCGCCGCGCGTTTACCGCCTGCGGGAGCACTGGGAAGATAATCTGGCCGCATCGCAGACGGAATTCCGCCTGGACGATAAAACGGTGACCGCGCCGCCGTCGCTCTACGGCGTGTTTCCATCCAGCGACATCGTTTTTCTCGATACGCGCTCGGGGTTTATGCAGCGGCGGAATGATGCGCTTCCGATCCACGGCACCAATTATGAATTGAAGCCAGTGGCCGGTCCGGTTCTGCCGCAATTGCCCGATTCCCTCTTGTATTCATTGATGTTTAATTGATCGATAAGTCGACGCATTCCAAGGAGTTCAATCCATGAGCGATTCCCGATCCCGTGTTTTGTTGATCACCGGCGCCGCAGGCGGCATCGGGCGAGCCACGGTGAAGCTGTTTACTGAAAATGGCTGGCATGTCATCGGCGTGGACCGCGCGGAATTTGGCAAAGGTTTTCCCGCCAATGGGCTCTTTATCCAGGCGGATATCTCCATTCCTGACCAGGTCAATGCGATTTATGAGCGAGCCAGCGCCTTCACCGACAGCCTGGACGCGGTGGTTAATAACGCGTCCATCCAGGTGAACAAGCCGATGCTTGAGATCAGCGTGGAGGAGTGGGACCTGGTGATGGCCTCCAACCTGCGCTCGGCCTTTCTGGGAGTCAAACTGGCTTATCCCTTGCTCAAAGCACGCGGCGGCGGCGCGATTGTCAACATGTCCTCGGTGCACGCGGTGGCAACCTCGGTCAATATCACCGCTTACGCCGCCAGCAAAGGCGGACTGCTGGCGCTGACCCGTGCGATGGCGATTGAGTTCGCACACGACAATATCCGCGCGAACGCCATTCTGCCCGGCGCGGTGGATACTCCCATGTTGCGCGATGGTCTTGGGCGCGGTCATTTGGGGGGTGAAAATATCACCGAGCGGTTGGATAACCTGGCGCGGAAAACCGTCAATGGGCGGATTGGCACCCCGGCAGAAATTTCCCATGCTATTTATTTCCTGGCCGACAATACGCAATCGTCCTTCATGACCGGCCAGGCGTTGGTGGTGGATGGCGGCGCGACGGCGCGCTTGAGCACAGAATAATGCCCGCATGCCGGTAATATTGCTGCTGACGCTGGCTTTGTTGACCATCGCGCCGTTCCCATGGAGCAGCGGGTCATGGCGCCAGCGCTTCCTGCGGGCAGCCATCCTGTTTGGGGTCTTGGTGACCGCCATTACCGAAAGCTTGAGCCTGCTGCATGCGCTCACCTTCTGGGGGCTGACCGCCGCCTGGGGCACAGTATTGTTAGCCCTGGGGACCTGGACTTTTCGCCACGGCGGGCTGCAGTTTCTGCCGCGCATCGCCCTGCCCAGGCAAAAATTGGACCGCTGGCTGCTGGCCGGCCTGGCCGTCGTCATTCTAGCCACCGGCCTGGTGGCTATCCTGGCGCCGGTGCAAACGCCGGATTCGCTTTCCTACCACATGAGCCGGGTGGCGCACTGGGCGCAGGACGCCAGCGTGGCGCATTTTGCCACCGGCATCGAGCGCCAGTTATTCATGAGCCCGCTGGCTGAATATGTTTCACTGCAGGTTTTTGTGCTCGGGCAGGGGGATGGGCTGATTAATCTGCCAAACTGGCTGGTTTTCGTCGCTCTGGCGGTGGCCGCCTCCTGGCTGGCTTGCCAGCTCGGCGCAAACAGTACCGGCCAGATCCTGGCGGCGCTGTTCTCGGCGTCTGTTCCGATCGCCATCGCGCAGGCCTCCAGCACGACCACTGACCTGATGGCCGCTTTCTGGGTGGCCTGCCTGGCGACAGAAGCTCTCGCACTGGTTCAGAGGAAAGACAACCGGTTTGGGTTGGTTTTCACCGGCTTATCAGCCGGACTGGCTGTATTGACCAAACCAACCGGAGCAGTGTTCGCCCTGCCGTTCTTGGGGTGGGCGGCCTGGGCAGTGCTGCGCCGGGATGGCTGGCGGCGGGCAGTCGGCCTGACACTTGTCGTCGGGGTCTCGGTGTTGGCGCTGAACGCGGGCATTTTTAGCCGCAACCTGGCGCTCTACGGCCAACCGCTGGGTCCAACGGAGGTCATCCAGTACCACGCCAATCAGGTATTTAGCCCAGGCGTGCTGGCATCCAACCTGGTGCGCAATCTGGCGGTGCATCTGGGTACCATTGGTCCGCTCAACCGGCTGGTCATGCAAGGGGTTGAGGGGATCCACCGCCTGATCGGGTTGGATTCCAGCGATCCGCGTACGTCCCTGACAGCGCCATTTGTGGTCATGGCGCCGCGCAATGAAGATATCATCGGCAACCTGGTGCCCTTGCTGTTATTCTTGGCAGCCTGCCTCGGCTGGCTGGTACGGCGAAAGAACAGCCCGGAGGACGCGGGCTGGTTTGCCCTGTGCCTGTGGGCGGGTTTTCTGATATTCAGCCTGACCAACCGCTGGCAGCTATTCGCTACACGCCTGCAGCTGCCTTTTTTTATGCTGGCGGCGCCGTTTTCCGCGGTTATAATGATACGGTTCCTTCCACGCAGCTGGATATCCCTTTTGGCAGTCCTGACATTTGTTTCGGCGCTGCCATGGACGTTCAGCCTGTTCACCCGACCAATTCTGCCCATTCCCGGGTGGACGGATTCCCGGAGCATCCTGAACTCCAATCGCGATGCGAGCATGTTCAGGTCGGTCGGGGTGGATCAGGATTATTATCAAGAGGTGGCAGCCGAAATCCGGGCAGCCGGATGCAGGGATGTGCAATTGGTATTAAGAGGAGACGACCCCGAATACTTGTGGTGGAAAGCCTTGGGCGGCGGGCGTAAGTGGGGTATGGAGATCGAATGGCGCGTATCGAATACGCCATCCGCAGCACTCTCCAAACCGGATTTCATTCCCTGCGCGGCGATCATGGACGACCGCGTTCCCAGCGGCGAATTCCCTGACCTGGCATTTGCAAGAGAACACAACGGCATCTATTTTTTCTTGAAAAAACCCTGACATCCAGATTTTGGAAGAATGATGAAATCAACCCTGAAGAAAATCACTCCCCGTCCCATTTGGAAGGCCGGCTCCGACAGCTACTGGTGGTGGCATAACCGCGGACGGCATACTTTTTTGCGGGCGCTTGATCCGCGCTGGCAGGAGAGCCAACGGCGCCTCGAAAGTTTCCGCAAAAAGCACACCGGCCAGCGCTGTTTTATCATCGGCAACGGCCCCAGTTTGCGCCAGACCGACCTGACCAAACTGCGCGGTGAAACCACCTTCGGGCTCAACCGCATTTACCTGGCCTTCCCGGAACTGGGCTTTTCGACCACTTACCTGGTGGCGGTCAATGACCTGGTGCTGGAGCAGTGCCACGCCGATTTCCGCGCGCTTGAAATGCCCAAATTCATCACCTGGCGGGAACGCAAAGTACTTTCCGGTGATCCGAACACTATTTTTGTCGATACCGACTTCACCGGTGAAGAGAATTTCAACGGCGATGCCACTGGCCGTGTGTTCGAAGGCTTTACTGTAACCTACGTCGCACTGCAACTGGCCTTCTTCATGGGCTTCAAGCAGGCCATCCTGATTGGCGTCGATCACAATTTTGTCACCCAGGGGCCGGCCAACCAGGCGGTTGTGTCGCAGGGCGAAGACCCCAACCACTTCGCGCCGAATTATTTTGGGGCAGGCTTCAAATGGCAATTGCCCGATCTGGCTGGCTCCGAGCGGGCTTACACCCTGGCGCGTGCAGCTTACGAAGCCGCCGGCCGCAGCGTGATTGATGCCACCGTGGGCGGCAAGTTGACCGTGTTCTCTAAAGTCGATTACCTGTCCCTTTTCTAAGCGGGAAACCGGGTTGAGTATGTTTGTCGTCATTCCGCCAACCGTGCTGGTTTTGGTCTGGCTGGCGTTCCTGGGAGCGTCGGGGCAGCACGGATTTCCGATCCACCGACGTTTCGTTTCCTTTTTTGCCCTGGCTGTGTGGGGGACCTGGCTGGCATTGGCCAGCGAGCTGTTAAGCATCTTACGCCGGATTGATTTTGCTGGACTGTTGGCGCTCTGGCTGCTGCCGCTTGCCCTGCTGTTGGGGTTGCCAGGACTGCGCCGCGCCATTTGGCGGGGAAAAGATGAGTTCTTCGCGGCTGTCAAACGGACCAAAAGCTGGTTTTGGCAGGAAAAAATGCTGCTGGGCGGGCTGGCCTTGGAAGCACTGCTTCTGCTGGTGATCGCCTGGATCGCGCCGCCCAACACCAACGATGCCATGCAATACCACCTGGCGCGGGTGATGCACTGGCTGCAAGATGGCAGTCTGGCGTTTTACCCAACCGCCATTGACCGCCAGTTGTGGCAGCCGCCCTGGGCTGAACTGGCAATCATGAACCTGATGAGGTTGGGTGGCAGCGACCGCTGGGCCAACCTGGTGCAGTGGGCAGCATTCATCGGAACCTGGGCTGGGGTTGCCGGTCTGTCTGCTGAATTGGGTGCTGGCCGGAGAGGCCAATTACTGGCTGCCTGGGCAGTCGCGATGCTGCCCATGGGAATTCTACAGGCTACGGCCTCGCAAAACGACCTGGTTGCTGCCTTATGGCTGGTGGGCGTGCTGCTATTTGTTGTACATGCTCACAAGCAGTGTGCCGACACTGCGGCTGTGGGATTGGCTGGCCTGACCTGGCTTGAGTGGACCGGATTGGCCCTGATTATCGGCCTGGGTCTGCTCACGAAAGGCACCTTTGCCGTCTTTGTGCTGCCAGCACTGGCCTGGTTGTTGATTTCGACATTGCGTTCCATCAAGGCGCACCGGACAAATTCTACCGCCCGGACTGGCTGGGCGAGACTGGCAGGCGCGATTCTCATTGGCGCCGCAGCCATTTTTCTGCTCAATGGTTCGCAATGGGCGCGCAATCTTAGGGCTTATGGCAATCCATTCGGCCCGGGGGACGCGCAGACCGGCTTGACCAACCAGCCGCTTAGCGCCGCGGGGTTGTATTCGAATCTTTTGCGAAATATGGCTCAAGAAGCGGCCACACCATTGGGTGCGATTAACCAGACCATCGGCAATAGCGTTGACCGGCTTCACACCCTGGTTGGTTTGAATGTGAATTCAGTTGGTTTCACCCACGGAGCTGATGAGACTGGTTTCTTGATTCGATTCTCCAACAACAATGAAGAACTAGCTGGTTATTTGCTGGACTTTCTGTTGGGAGCAATCGTCCTGGGTTCTGTAATCTTCAGCCGGCAGAAACCGATCCAAAGGATTTTCGCTGGCATCCTTTTGGCAGCCTTTCTCTTTTATAGTTTTCTATTTCGCTGGCAGCCGTGGGGAAACCGTCTGGTTTTGCCGCTGTATGTGGTTGGCGCTGGATTGATTGGCGCCTGGCTTGAAGGACGCAGGCCGTTTTGGCAGGTGCTGGTTGTGCTATCGCTGGCGGTTGGCGCTTTGCCGGCCCTCCTGACCAATACAGCCAGACCGCTGATTCCCATTCAGTATGCTCCAGGCACTTCATTCAGTATTTTCAATACAAGCCGGGGCACTTTGCAGTTTGTCAATTCACCGGAGCAGTATAATCCCTGGATCTCGCTCTCGGTGGAGCTCAAACAACAAGCACCGCAATGCAGAGATATTGGCTACTGGATTGGCTCTGGCGACCCGGAATATGCCTTGTGGACATTGCTTTCGCCAACGACCAGAGAACGCCGCTTGGAGTATTACGATCCAACCATTCCTGCTGGGCAAGCGGCTTATCCCTTGGGCTATTTTACGCCCTGCGCCATTTTTTCCTCGCGCTTCGATTACAATGAGGATATCCCCGGGTATTTCCTGGCGGCATCTCATACTGGAAGCCGGCTTTACTTAAGAAATGATCAATAAGCATGATTAGCGGCCCCCTGGTTAGCATCGTAATTCCATCCTTCAATCAGGCGCGTTTTCTCGAAGAAACGCTGCGCACGGTATTCTTTCAGGATTACACAAATCTGGAAGTGCTGGTGGTGGACGGGGGGTCGACGGACGGCAGCGTGGAAATCATCCAACGGTACGCCGACCGGTTGGCGTGGTGGGTATCGGAGCCGGACAAAGGCCAGGCGGACGCCATCAACAAGGGGCTGGCGCGGGCGCAGGGCGAATTTGTCGCCTGGATCAACTCGGATGACCTGTATTACGGTCCCACCGTGATCCGGCGGGCGGTGCAGGTGCTGCTGGCGCACCCCGAGGCGGGCATGGCTTACGGCGACGGCGTGATGGTGGACGCCGATCTGAACCTGCTGGACTGGCATCCCTACCGGCAGTACGACCTGGTCGATCTACTGGCCTTCAATGTGCTGCTGCAACCTGCAGTGTTTATGCGCCGGGCTGCGTTGGAAGCAATCGGCTACCTGCGGCCGGAATTGAACCTGATTCTGGACCATGAATTGTGGCTGCGCATGGCAGCCCATTTTCCAATCGTCCACGAAAGCGAAGTTTGGGCGGTGGAACGGACGCATGAATCGGCCAAGACTATCGCCCTTTCGGCCACCTTTGTCGATGAAGCCTTTGGCCTGGTGAAAAGCCTGGAGGATGACCCGGCCTTCGCCGCCACCATCCGCGCCAACCGCAAGACCGTGTATGCCGGTCTGCAAATTTTTGCCGGTCGCCGTCTGATTGATGCCGGACAGGCGCGCCAGGCGGTTAGCCATTTCTGGCAGGCCTTCAAGCTTTCACCTGGAATTACAACCCGCTACTGGTACAAGGTGGTTCAGGCTTTGGGCGGTGCAGTTGGCCTGAGTGGTGTCTTTATGGCCTACCGCAACCTGCGCCGGATGGCACAGCACAGCGGCCAACGTCTGGTCATTACCCAAAAAGATGTCCGCTGGAAGTAGATTCAACATGCAAAAGTTGCCAAGAATCGCGCCAAGGATCTTCCTGCTATGCCTGATGCTGGCAGGTTTCGCCATCCGCATGGTCGACCTGACCGACGCGCCTTTTGATTTTCACCCGGACCGGCAGTTATACGACGGGCTGCTGGCGCGCGGACTGTATCAGCAGATGATTCAGCAGGGCGATGGCGGATCTTCGCTTGGAACGGTGCAGGCGCTGAAGGATGCGGGTGGTTTCGAGCCGCCTATATTGCCTTTTCTTACCGCGATTACTTACCGCGTGGTTGGCAGTGAACACCTGTGGATCGCGCGCATCTGGACCAGCCTGTTATGGGTGCTGGGCGCCTTGCCATTGTACTGGCTGGCAAGGCGTTTCTTTTCAACGCCAGCCGCGCTCTTTAGCGTGGCATTCTACCTGTTCCAGCCCTTTGGCATCACCGCCAGCCGTTCCTTCCAACCGGATCCCTTCATGGTGGCCATGGTTCTGTGGGGTGCCTGGGCGCTGGTGCGCTGGGGCGAAAGCCTGAGCTGGTGGGACGCAATCTTGGCTGGGGTATTGTGCAGCCTGGCGCTGCTGGTGAAACTGCCGGCGGCGCTGGCATTAATCTGCATCGCCTTGGCAGTCTCGCTGTCGAAACTGGGCATCAAACGGCTGTGGAGGCATCCGCAGGTGTGGACGGTGGCCACGCTGGCAGCGTTTGGCCCGGCGGTCTATTACTTCCTGTGGCGCGGGGCAGGCAGCGGAAATTATTTTTCATTTTGGACGCTTTCCTTCCTTAAGTTGTTCGCGAAACCTTCGTTTTATGGCGATTGGCTGCAAATGCTGGATGGCATTTTAGGCCTGGCGGTGCTGGCACTGGCCTTGCTTGGCGTGGCGCTGGCCAGACCGACAGCTAGACGGTTCCTGACCGCTTTTTGGATTGGTTACTTGGGTCACGCGCTGGTATTCCCCTACCAGACCGTTACGCACGATTATTACCACCTGCAAATCGTCCCGCTGGCGGCATTGTCGCTGGCCCCGCTCGCCGAACTGGTGGTGGAGCGTGCCAGTCAGCTCAAAGGCTGGCCGCGTCTGGCTCTGGCGTGCGTCCTGGTGTTGGCGGCTGCCTACCCGCTATGGTCGACGGCGCGGGTGATGGAGTATTATGATTACCGTCCGGAAGCCGAGGGCTGGACGCGCATGGGTCAGGAACTGCCCAGGGACGGCAGTATGATCGGCTTGGTGCATGATTATGGCTTCCCCCTGGCCTATTATGGCGGCATCAGCGTCAGCACCTGGCCAGCCCAAATCGACCTTGAATTGCAGGCGCTGCGCGGATCGGGCAGGGCTGAATCTTTTGCGATGGAATTTGACCAGCGCACGGCGGGTTTCCGCTATTTCCTGGTGACTTTGACAGGCGATCTGGATACTCAGCCTGAGCTAAAAACCTGGCTGATGGATCATTACCCGCTGCAGGTCGGAGATGGTTTTTCCCTGTTTGATCTGGCTGGGAGCAAGTGAAGAGCCAATGACTGAAAACCCGTTAGTTACGATCGTTACACCGTCCTTCAATCAGGCGGCTTTTTTGGAAGAAACAATTCGCTCGGTACTGGAGCAGGATTACCCGCGCATCGAATACTTCATCATGGACGGCGGATCGACCGACGGCTCGGCGGAGATCATTCAACGCTACGCCGACCGGTTGGCGTACTGGGTTTCGGAGCGCGATCAGGGCCAGACGGACGCGATTAATAAGGGTTTCGCGCGCGCCAACGGTTCCATTTTAGCCTGGCTCAACTCGGACGACACCTACCAGCCCGGCGCGGTGCGCGAGGCGGTGGAATACCTGCAATCCCATCCAGAAGTGGGCATGGTGTACGGCGACGGCAATTTCATCGACGAGAACGGACGGGTCATCGGGCGGTTCCCATCAGCGCAAACCGATTTGCAGAAACTGCGCCGCGGTTACGTGCATGTTTGCCAGCAATCCGCATTTTTCCGGGCCGACCTGTGGCGGGCGGTTGGCCCGCTCGACCCGAGCTTCTTTTTTGCCATGGATTACGACCTGTGGGTGCGGCTGGCGCAACACGCGCCGCTGGTTTACCTGCCGCGTACCTGGGCCAACTTCCGCCTGCACTCGGATGCCAAAACGATCAATGCCGATGACCGCTGCTGGCCAGAGATGCTGCGCGTGCATTACCGCGACGGCGGGTCCTGGTTTTCGCAAATTGTGCTGAAAAATGCCGTCCGCAAGCTGGCCGCGCCAGTGCTGAACTTGCGGCGGCGCAGGATGTTTTCACGCTGAGGCCGTTAATGGATAGGACTCTGCGGAAAGCCGCCGGTCTCGGATGGGGTTTGGTCGCGGCGGCCTTTTTGCTGGCGCTGGCTTTTTACGCCTGGATCGGCTCGTTCATGCGATACATGGGCGATGATTATTGTTACGGCATGATTCTTACCCAGAAAGGCTTCTGGCAGGCGCAGTGGTTTTCTTATTTTTTCCCAACACCTTATACTGGCGACCGTTTTTCTCTGACATTCTTTTCGGATCTGTTTCATTTATTTGGGCCAAGGTTTAGCGGCTGGCTGCCTGGCCTGGTTCTGGCTGCCTGGGTGGCCGGCCTGACGATGGCCCTCCGGCAGCTCAACCGGCTGGGTAAAATGTCGACCAAACCATGGCTCTGGTTTGCGGCAGCGGCTGCTTTTGTATTCTTTGTGCTGTATCAGGCACCTGACCTGGCGGAGAGCTTTTACTGGCGCTCAGCCATGCTGCCGTATACCATGCCTTTGTTGGGGGATGCGTGGCTGGCAGCCTGGCTGCTGGCTTTGATGCAAAGGAAGCCGTCCCGCTGGAGCGAATTGCTGGGCGTGGGGATGCTGGCTGGCGTAAACGCCGGCTTTTCCGAAACAGCCGTCGCGCTGCAGGCAGCCGGATTGGCGATTGGTTTACTTTTCGTGTTACTCTTACAGAAAAACCGGAATATCTCCAGCCGAGCCTGGAAACCGGTTGCGTTTGCCTTGGCGGGTACCGGGATTGCGATGACCGCCATGCTGCTTTCTCCCAGCAATTCAGCCCGTTTGAATACCCTCCCCGAGTCGTTAGGCCTTTTTGCATCCCTGGAAATGCCAATACGCTATGCATTGGCCTTCACCTTTGAGAGCCTGCGCGGTTTGCCAGTCCCCAGCTTGTTAGGCCTGGCGGTATCGGCGGCACTGGGTTTCGAACTGGCAGAAGTGCCATCCGGATCGAAAAAATTGCGCTGGCGGGTCTGGTTGGGAGGTTGCGCGCTGGCCACCGTGCTGGGATTTGCGCTGTTGGCGAGCAGCATGGCGCCGAGCGTCTTCATTCAAACCTGGTACCCTGAGCCGCGCGCTTTGATCGTTGCGCGCTTTGCGCTTGAATTAACGATATTCTCGCTGGGCGGACTAACGGGCTGGTACATTCGTGAAATTCTTCCTGGTGAAGGTTTACTTCGCCTGGGACGGATCGCTGTGCTGGCTGTGGCGCTGGCTTGCGCTGCGTATGCGCTGCGCGGGGCGGCTAGGCCGTTGAGCGTTCTGCCGGAGTATCGCCAGTACGCAGCTCAATGGGATCAACGCGACGCCTTGATTCGCCAAGAGCGAGCGCGTGGCATACGCGATTTAACGGTGATTCCGCTGGCGCATCCGCTGCTGCGGGGCGGTGACATCAGCCAGGATGCCGGGCATTGGTACAACCAGTGCGCCGCCGGATACTACGGTATCGACTCGCTCCAGGCGACGCCGTAGCCCACGCGTAGGTGGTTTGTAAATCCACTGGCCTTTGGTGAGCCAGGACATTTTTGTTATAATTTACCGGTAATGTAAATATTAATTCGCAATTTGTAGCTGGCTGTTGCTGTCAGAAGATGCTTTACTCGATTGACCATAATCCGGGAATTTACGAACGCTGGAATTGAGCGAATTGCCGGTGGGAGAACAACTTGTTGCCGTGTTTAGCTTCTGCTGGACAGCCAAAGGAGTATGAATGACCTCTAAAACCGGAAAAACCTTTCGCTGGATGATGACAGCCGCAATGGTGGCCGGATTCATCCTTTCTGCGTGCGGACCGCGGGGCGCGGGCGGTACAGCCGTGCCGTTGACGCCAGCGGCCACACCGACCAGCGCTTCACAAAACAATACGACTTACCCGGCGCCTCCGGCGGCAACCCAGGATCAGGGTTATCCCGCTCCAGCAGAACCAACCACCACCGGGGAAGGCAATCAAAATCCTCAAGCGACAAAAACGGTTTCCTCTGTCACCAGCTTTCCGGATACAGCTCAATTTGAATGGAAATTGCTGGCAGAGGGTATTGACCGCCCCACCGATATGGCCGACCCTGGCAATGGCGCTTTGTGGGTGCTCTCGCAGGCTGGAAAAATCATCCAGGCGCGAGGATCCGACCTCAGCGAGGTAATGGATATCACTGCCCGGGTGGGCTCCAAAGGCAACGAGCAGGGCTTGTTGGGCATCGCACTGGATCCAGGTTTCAACCAAAATCGCTTTTTCTATGTCAACTACACCGATACCAATGGCGATACAGTCATTGCGCGCTTTACCGCCGCGGCTGATTTAAACAGCGCCGACCCGCAAAGCGAGGAACGGCTGATTCAGGTCAAACAACCCTATGCCAACCACAACGGCGGCAGCATGGTCTTTGGCCCGGATGGAATGCTTTATATGGGACTGGGCGACGGCGGCTCTGGCGGCGATCCGCAAAACAATGCCCAATCTACCAACACACTGCTTGGCAAATTGCTGCGCATCGACGTCAGTAAAGGGCAAGGCTACACCGTTCCTGCCAGTAATCCTTACGCCAACGGCGGCGGCTTGCAGGAGATATATGCCATCGGATTGCGTAATCCATGGCGTTTCTCGTTCGACCGCTCCACCGGCGACCTGTATATCGCGGATGTCGGTCAGGATAAATATGAAGAAGTGGATTTTGAACCGGCGGGTACCAAACCCGGCGTGAATTACGGCTGGCGCTTCCGAGAGGGCATGCATCCTTACGAGGGCATGCCTGCCGCGGATATCAAACTGGTCGATCCTGTCTGGGAATACAGCCACGCCGAGGGCTGTTCCATTACCGGCGGGTTTGTCTACCGCGGTCAGGCACTGCAAGAATTATCGGGCATTTACCTCGTTGGCGATTTCTGCAGCGGCTCCATTTGGGGGTTGCTGCGCGGCGCGGATGGAAACTGGACGTCGCAAAAACTGTGGACCGACCAGGGCAACCTGACTTCCTTCGGCCAGGACCGTGCCGGGGAATTGTATTATCTCAACCAGTATAACGGCGGGTTGTACCAGCTGGTGCGAAAATGAAGCTGATAGGCCGAACGTCAGGCGGATTTGTGACGCCTGTCACTGGAATAGGTGGCGGGTATCCGTTATATTTACGAATAGGATAATTTTAGTAAATATTTAGGAGGTATGTCGTGGCAGAAAAGACCTGGGAAACATTAAAAGTCCGGTATTGCGATGTGGCCGGTTGCGAAGCTGCACTTGAAGCTGAGACGATCTATCCGGCAGACATCCTGCCCGATCAGGCGCCGCGCGTCGGCGCACACCGCTGCTCGCACGGTTATGAATGCAGCACCTTAAGCAAGGGAACCTGCCTGTGGGCGGGCACCAACCCGGCATACGATCCCTTTAACGAGTAGACAAGACTTTCAACCGAATTATAGGAAGAATAAACCGGACACCCATTAAGGTGTCCGGTTTTTAGTTTGGTGATAATACTTTAGCGGATGACGTCCAGCTTGCGGCCGACGCGGGCAAAGATCTGCAGCCCCTGGTCGAGATCTTCGCGGCTGTGCGCCGCCGAAATCATCACGCGGATGCGCGCTTTGCCGCGCGGAACGGTGGGAAAACCGAGCGCCATAGCAAAAATACCCTCATTGAATAGTTCCCGGCTAAACTGCTGGGCCAGAGGCGCTTCGCCGAGCATGATGGGGGTGATGGGCGTGCTGGAATGGCCGGTGTCGAAGCCCAGGTTCTTCATCTCGGCCTTGAAGTAGCGCGTGTTTTCCCACAAACGGTCGACCAATTCGGTGGAACCTTCCAGGATGTCGATGGCAGCGATGCAGGCCGCCACATCGGGCGGGGTGGCCGCGGAGGAGAAGAGGAAGGGCCGGCCGCGCTGTTGAAGCCATTCCACAATGGCCTGGCCGCCGGCTACAACGCCGCCGACGACGCCAAAGGCTTTGGAAAGCGTACCCACTTCCACGTCCACTTTACCGTGCAGGTGAAAATGATCCACGATGCCGCGACCGCCGGTTCCCAAAACGCCTTCACCGTGAGCGTCATCGACCATCAGCATCACATCGTGCCGGCTGGTGACCTCATAGATTTTGTCCAATGGGGCTACATCGCCGTCCATGCTAAACACGCCGTCCGTGATGGTTAGCGCGCGGCGGTAGCTGCCCTTGGCGGCATTGATTTGCGTTTCCAGATCGACCGGATCGGCATGGGCAAAGCGGATGATCTTTGCGCCAGAAAGGCGCGAGCCGTCTATGATGCTGGCATGGTTGAGCTCATCCGAGAAAATTACATCCTCTTTGCCAACCAGGACCGGAATGGTGGCGAGGTTGGCGGTAAAACCGGATTGGAAGCTGATGGCAGCTTCGACGCCCTTGAATTTGGCCAGGCGGCGTTCAAGTTCGAGATGCAGGTCCATGGTGCCGGCAATCGAACGCACGGCGGCCGGACCGACGCCGTATTTGTCCACGATTTTTCGGGCAGCATCCACCATGCGCGGGTCATTGGCCAGGCCCAGATAATTATTGGAACAAAAGTTGAGTACGCGTTTGCCGTCCACCACCAGCCAGGCGCCCTGCGGCGAACCGAGCGTGCGGATGCGGTTGTACAGTCCGGCCTCTTTCAGACCGTCTATTTCCTGCTGAATCCAATCCAGTCGGGAAGTCATAAGCACCTCAAGTTTCAAAGTTTGATCCAACAAACCACGTTGGGGATTTAATTATAGTACAAGGGCTTTCGAGAATAGTCTGTCGATTGTCTTGTCTTTACTAAATAGGGCGGTTACCAGCGGTTACTTTCTTCAGGGCTCGCTTAAAACTGTTGTAGCTTCATTTGGCGGTGATAATTTCGCCCAGGTAGCCCAGTTCAACCAGGGCCAGCAACACCTTTTCTTCGCTGCCCGGATGGATCAGCACCACGGTGGGCGAGATCGGCTCGGCCAGGTAACGGCTGGCGCGCGACTGGCGTAGGGCTGCGAGAATGTCGGGCGAACTGACACGCAGCAACACGGCCGGGCGGATGGCTGCCTGCACGCCTTGTTCTTCCCACCGTTCAACCGCCAGCGAGAGTGGCGGCGGAACGGCAGGTGCATATTTGCGCAACAGCGCCAACAATTGAGCCGGTTTCAGGCTTTGCTGTCGGGCGCGTTCCAGCGAAGCCGGCGTGATGCGATAGCGGTAATCGCCATCGCGCTCATCTTCCCACTGGCAAAACCGGGCAATCTGGTAGCGCAGCGCGCGCGGTGCCAATGGCAAAACACTAACCCGGCCGTCGCTGATAACGCGCAAGCCGCCTTCCTCGGCCGGCAAATTGGCGGGTGCGGTACCGTGCCATAAGCTTGAAGCCCAGCCGGAAAAACGGAAGGCGCTGGGGTCTCCTCCGGAGAGCGGCGTTGCCAGATCCAGCAGCCCCAACCAGTGCAATGGCCCGCAGATGAGGTAGCGCAACAGTGCGCCGTCCACATCATCCCAACTGGCAAATCCGCGCAAGAACTGCCCGCTGCTTTCCTGCCGGATGAACCAGGAGTCATAATCGCCGGCCGGGCGTTGAAAATCGGGGTGGCGTTCGCGCACCGCGGAGACGAAGGCTGCCAGACTCCACCATTCATTCTGTGGAACATGGCTGAGCAGATCGAGTACGAAGCGGCGCGCCAGCAGCGGATTATTGCTCCATTCGCCTTCCATGGTAAGGCCCGGCAGAAGATGCAATTCATTGAAATGGGCGCTGTTCATCCAGGCGGACACGAGGGCTGCCAGCGCTTGCCCGCGCTGCGCACCGAGGAAGTTCCTGACGGCTTCCGTGCGCGGTTGGCTGTCATCGTCCACCACGTCCGCTGCCTGCAATAGCTTGAGCAAGGTTTGCGGAGGAATTTTCCATCCGGCGGCGGGCAATACCGCCAAATCCATGCCCAGGCGCAACCCGGCCAGCAATGTGCAGGAGTCATCGAGAATGCAGTCGTTGACAATTATGGGATGGGCGCGTTCAGCCGCCGTGGCTTTGCGCCCCAAAGGCGCGGGGCCGCGGGCATTGGAAGGTTGGACCAGGTCCAGCAGGTCGTCCGGTATAAAGGCAAATTCCTGCATTTCGGCAGTGTCGTTGAAGAAGGCCCGGCCGATCAGTGCCCGGTACCACAGCATTTCAGCCGGCGAAACTGGTTTCAGATCGGGGCGTTCGCGGTCGCGCCGCGCACTGCCCATCACGCGCACCTCGCCGTACCGGCGGGTGAAAATTGCCCAACTCAGCCGGCCTTCATGCTCCAACAGCTCATCCAGAGCTGCGCGGGCTTCCGATGGCAGCGTTTCCAAAAGGTCGACAATATGGCTGCGGTCAACCAGGGCCTGGACCAATTGCGGCAGTCCCGAGTAGGCATCCGGGGCGTTCAATTCAATGCCCCAGGCCTCGGCCACCATTCTTAAGAAACCGAGATCGTGACCCTGGAGCGTGTGTTGGAGATCGGGCATGCATCCTCGTGCAGGATCGGAGAAAATGATGGCCGCGCGGCTGGTAAGGCGCAACCGGTTTGATTATAATCTGAGTTATCAAGCGCGCCACGCAAGCGCACAGTTGATTTTGCTGGAGGTTTCCAATGAGCGATCAAGATTCGCGAAAAGATTCAAATATGAACGATGCCTGGCAGGAGGTGGGCAAACAGTTCCAGCGGCTGGGCGAGAGTCTGGCGGCTGCCTTTCAGACCTCGATCAAGGATGAGCCCACCCGTCAGAACATGAAGGATTTACAGGATGGCCTGGAAACTGCCGTCCAGGGCATTCACCGAACGGTGCAAAAAGGAGTGAGCGAACTGGAAAGCCGGAATTTCAGCGAACAGGCCCGCCAGGCGGCTGATTCCCTGATCAATGCCGGCGAACAAACGGTGGATGAAATGCGCCCACACTTGCTTTCGGCGTTGCAGCAGTTGAACCGCGAATTGGACCGGCTGATCGAGAACATGCAGTCAAAGCCAGGCGAGCCGCCAGTTGGCGAGGATAAATCGAAAGAGTAATGTAAACAGTATTTGGAAAAATCTCTAAATGCCATTCCAGCTCATGGAATGGCATTTGTTTTTGCCTGCCAACCTTGCAGTTTTGAAAATGCCGCGGAGGTTGTTTTTATTGACCGTCATTTTCCTTAACTGTTATAATTCCTTCAGACATCGACTGCAAGGATGAGGCCTACATGGCATTACGGGGAAACCTGCGCGATTTCACCTTTACGCAGCTGCTCAATCTAATCAATCTGGCAAAAAAAACTGGCACTCTGGTGATCGAAGGACCCGGAGAGGTGGCGTGGGTTGCATTCCGCGAAGGTAAGCTGGCCTACGCCCAGATTGGCAAGGAAGATAACGGTCTGGCGGCCATTCTGCAGCGCAGCGGGAAAATAACGGCAGCGCAATTTAAAATCATCAAAGACCGCACCAGTCAGATGTCGGATAAAGAATTAGGCCTGCTGTTAATCAACGCCGGCTACCTGACTCAGGCTGATATCCTCGACAGTCTTCAGCAGTATTTTAATGGGGTCGTGCGCCGCCTGTTTACCTGGGTGGAAGGCTACTTCCGCTTTGAAATTGACCGGCTTCCGCCTGGCGACCGGATTCCCATGCGCATTGAACTGGAAAACCTGATCATCGAAGGCGCCCGCCAGTTGCGCGAATGGGGACAACTGCAAGAGGAAATTCCCAGCCTGGATATGGCGCTCAAATTCATGGACCGGCCTGGGACCAACCTCCGCAACATCAATTTAAGCGTCGAAGAATGGCGGGTGGTTTCGTTTGTCAACCCGAAAAACACCATGCGGCAAATTGCCCACGCCACCAAGATGAATGACCTTGAAATTCGGCGGGTGGTTTACAGCCTGTTGCAGGCTGGCCTGGTGGAAATTGTCCGTCCAGGCGGCGCGCCGCTCATCAATCAGCGCATGTTCCCGACGACCAATAAAGAAGAACAAAAATCATTGGTAAACCGGTTGATCGACCGGATTCGCTCGATTTAAAGATTTCTCCCCAGACTTCCCTTCGAAGGAATACTCACTTATGCAGACGGTCAAGATTGTGGTAACTGGCCCATTCAACGCAGGTAAAACGGAGTTTATCCGTTCGGTCAGTGAAATCGACGTCGTTTCCACGGAGAGAAAGATCTCCGCTGAAGCGGAGAAGGTGAAATCAACCACCACAGTGGCAATGGATTTTGGGCGGATCACGGTGGATGATGACCTGGTGTTATACCTGTTTGGTACGCCCGGCCAAAAGCGTTTTGATTTTATGTGGGAAATCCTTTCCGAGGGCATGCTGGGGTTTGTCGTTCTCATTGATAGTTCGCGTCCCGAAACCTTCCGCGAAGCCCGTTCCATCCTTGAAACATTCCGCGCCTACGCGCCGACGCCATACGTGGTGGCCGCGAACAAACAGGACAAAGAGGATGCCTGGGATCTGGAAGACATGCGCGTCGCACTGCGTTTGGATTCAAAGGTAAAATTATTACCGGTTGTTGCCACCGATAAGGAAAAAGTGAAGAAGGTCTTATTGGAACTGCTCTACAGCATTCTTGCTGAAATGGAAGCCAGCAATACCTAGCCCTTTGTTTTTGTTTTCAGTAATTTAATCCAAAAAGCGGAGATTCCTCAAAAATGAATACAGATTCCAGCGCTTCGTGTACTGCAACATTCAGCCGCGTCCTTGCCGAGGCGGCGGTGGATGTGCTGGGGCAATCGGACGTTGACAATCTGGCACTGTTCGCGGGACGCAATATCGCGGTGGATGCGTTCATGGAATCGCTGAAAAGGCATTATGGACCCACTGGCAGCAGGGGCGTGGCGCAGCGCATTGGCAAGGCGGCTTTCAAATATTTTCTAAATTCCTATGGCAGCGAATTGAACCTCACTGATTTGGACTACCGCCTGCTCCCGAGCAAAAAACGGGTGAAAACCGGGCTGGAAACCGTGAGCCGGAAACTTGGAGAAGAATTCGGGGCACAAATCCAGTTGGATTGCGATGACGGATGTTATTATTGGCGGATCGAGGGCAAGGACGGCGTGGGCGATTTTGCGTATGTCCTGGCGGGCATGGCACAGGAATTGATGAGCTGGTCGGGGGGCGGGCGCGTCTATAACGTGCGCGGGATGGCGGATGCCCATGCATGCGTTTTGAAAATGGACCAGAAACCGCTTGAATTCTAGCATGGAGAAATGAAAGCCAGATTCGCTGGCAATCAAGGGGCTCGATCCTTGACATCTTATTGAAGGGGACTATACTTCAGATACAATGGAATACGGGGAGCCTGGTGCAACCGGGCTGAGAGGAGGACGGAAGTCCTCGACCCTAATAACCTGATCCGGGTAATGCCGGCGGAGGGAAGGCGAGTTCAGATGATTAAACACCCTCCAACGGCCAGGGTGTTTTTTGATGATTTCACCAAAACGTACGGTCATTTTTGTCAATGGAAAATTGCGCAGCCCAAAAAGGCTGGCAGCGCAACTGCAGGCGGATGATTGTTTCATCGTCGCGGACGGCGGTTTGCGACACCTGCGCCGGCTGGGTCTGAAACCGCATCTTTTGATCGGCGACCTGGATTCGGTCACGGAGGCGGATGTGCAATGGGCATCAGCCAACGGCGCCGAAATCAGACGTTACCCGCGTGAGAAGGACGAGACTGACCTGGAACTGGCATTGAAAGCTGCCGTGGATACTGGAACCCGTACGATTCTGCTGGCGGCGGCGTTGGGCGGGCGTCTGGACCAGACCTTGGGCAACCTGTTTCTGCTGGCGCGCCCTGAATTGAACGGGTTGGACGTGCGCCTCGAAGACGGCTTTGAAGAGGTGGTTCTCATTCATGATCATATTGAACTGCTCGGCCAGGCCGGCGATATCGTATCGCTGCTGCCTTTGAACGGTCCTGCCCTGGGAGTAACCACCCGCGCATTGAAGTACCCGTTAATAGGTGAAACTTTGTATGCCGACAGTACCCGCGGCATCAGCAATGTGATGGAAGACCATAAAGCTGTAATATCGATAAGCGGCGGGCTGCTGCTTTGCATCCACACCCGAAAAAGTTTCTGAAGCGATGCTTCGCTATGAGGAGAAGATTGTGAAGATTACTCGTTTGTTTCTACTTTTTGTGGGGTTAACGGTTGTCCTGGCAGCCTGCACTCCGGCGGCAGCGACCTCACCGGCTGCGCCAACCGCCGCAACCGCTGCTGGGCCAGCCACCTTGACCGTGATGACCCATGATTCATTTGCCGTGACGGAAGACCTGGTGCGCCAGTTTGAGCAGGAAAATAATGTCAAGATTGTATTCGCCAAGAGCGGCGACACCGGAGCTGCACTCAACCTGGCGGTCCTCTCCAAGGATGCCCCGCGCGCCGATGTGTTTTACGGCGTCGACAACACCTTCCTCAGCCGCGCCCTGGATTCCGGCATTTTTGAAGCCTATGCTTCACCGCTTTTGGCCGATATACCGGCCGAGTTTAAGTTGGATGCGTCCAATCAGGCTTTGCCGGTGGACTTTGGCGATGTGTGCATCAACTATGACAAGGCTTATTTTTCCGGGAAAGGGCTGGCGCTGCCGACCTCCCTGGCGGATCTGCTCAAACCGGAATACAAAGGTCTGCTGGTGACGGAAAACCCGGCCACCTCGTCGCCCGGCCTGGCATTTGTGATGGCCAGCATAGCGCAATACGGCCCGGATAAATATTTGGAATTCTGGCAGGGCATGAAAAACAATGGCCTGGTGGTGGTCAACGACTGGGAAACCGCTTATTACACCAACTTCAGCGGCTCTTCCGGCAAGGGCAGCCAGCCGATGGTGGTCTCCTACGGCTCCAGCCCGGCGGCAGAGGTGGTCTTTGCCGACCCGCCGCGCGAGGATGCCCCCACCGCATCCATCGTTGGCGATAACACCTGCTTCCGCCAGATCGAATTCGTCGGCATCCTCAAAGGTACCCAACAGCGCCAACTGGCCGAAAAATTCGTCGATTTCATGCTGGGCGTGAAGTTTCAGCAGGACATGCCGCTGCAGATGTTTGTTTTTCCGGTCAATTCGCAGGCCAAACTGCCTGAGGTTTTCAGCAAGAACATCCAGGTGCCCGAAAAACCGGCCACGCTGGATCCGGCTGAAATTGGCGCAAACCGCGAAGCCTGGATCAATGCTTGGACGGAGACTGTCCTGCGGTGACAACTTTGTCCAGACGCCTGCCGCGTGCCGTCTGGCTGTGGATCATCCCGCTGCTCTTCCTGGGGGTGTTCTTCTTTCTGCCATTGGGCACGGTTTTTCGCCTGGCGTTTCAATCCGGCATTGGCGACGCGTTGGCCGGTTGGCAGCGCGTGCTGCGGCCGCTGGGCTTTACCTTTTGGCAGGCGGCTCTTTCAACCGTGTTGACGCTGGCGGTCGGGTTGCCGGCTGCCTACGTTTTTGCGCGCTACGAGTTTCCCGGCAAGCGGCTGCTGCGCGTGTTGACCACCCTGCCGTTCATTCTGCCGACGGTGGTGGTGGCGGCCAGCTTCAACGCATTGCTGGGACCGCGGGGTTGGGCGAACCTGTTGTTGATGGATTGGTTCGGGCTGGAAAGCCCGCCCATCCAGATCCTCAATTCGCTGGGCGCCATCCTGCTGGCGCATGTTTTTTACAATACCACCGTGGTGATCCGGGTGGTCGGCAGCGCGCTGGTTCAGTTGGATCCGCGCCTGGAACAGGCCGCCCGCATGTTGGGCGCTTCGCCGGCGCGGGCTTTGCGTGAAGTAACCCTGCCGCTCTTGAAACCAGCCCTGCTTTCCGCCACGCTGCTGGTATTTCTGTTCGATTTCACCAGCTTCGGCGTGGTGCTGCTGCTGGGCGGTCCGCGCTTTGCCACCCTGGAGGTCGAGATTTATATCCAGGCGCTGCAGATGCTTAATTTGCCGCTGGCCGGCTTGCTTTCAGCACTCCAGTTGGCCTGTACGCTGGCCATTACCGTCCTTCACAGCCGCTTGAGCGGACGGCGTGCCATTCCGCTTGCGCCGCGTCTGCGGGGGGAAGGAACCCGCCAGCCGCGAAGCTGGCGCGAACGGATGCTTGTGGGCGTGTTGTTGACCCTGTTGGCCGCGCTGTTGGTGCTGCCGTTGGCAGCGCTGACTCTGCGGTCGGTGACGCGCCTGGAGGCTGCCCGCGGCGAGCGCGCCGTGGTGCAGGGCGGGCTGACGCTGGATTATTACCGCGAGTTGTTCATCAACCGACGCGGTTCGTTGTTCTACGTCCCGCCCATCGCGGCGGCGCGCAATTCGTTGGCTTACGCGGGCGCGACTGTACTGATCTCGCTGTCGTTCGGTTCGCTCGCGGCCGCAGCCCTGTCAAAACCTGCCAGAGTGAACCGCTGGCTGGAACCGCTGCTGCTGCTGCCGCTGGGTGCATCTGCCGTGACACTTGGACTGGGTTTCATCGTGGCGTTCAACAAGCCGCCGTTGGATGCGCGCTCCTTCCCGCTTCTGATACCCATTGCGCACAGCCTGGTGGCGCTGCCGTTCGTGGTGCGCACGCTTCAGCCTGCCATGGCATCCATCCCGCTTTCATTGAAACAGGCCGCGGCAGTGCTGGGTGCCTCGCCGCTGCGCGCCTGGATGGAAGTGGATTTGCCGATCATCGCGCGGGCGGCTCTGGTAAGCGCAATATTCTCTTTTACCATTTCATTGGGCGAGTTTGGCGCAACTTCCTTTCTGGCGCGGCCTGAAACGCCCACTCTGCCGGTGGCGATTTACCGTTTTCTCTCGCAGCCGGGCGGCTTAAATTACGGCCAGGCGCTGGCCATGGCTACCCTGCTGCTGGTCGTCTGCGCATTGGGCATTCTGGCCATCGAGCGCCTGGGCGGCGAAACGATTTAATGGGGATAACCACGGAGACACGGAGATCACGGAGAAGAGTATTTTTTATAAAACCCAGATCGAACGACCGTTTTCCCTCCAATAATAATTCATACATAGTTTTGTAATAAGAGGTAGAGGCGACTCGATAAGGGTTACCTTACCTCTCTTTATTTATCTTCTCCGTGTACTCCGTGCCTCCGTGGTGATTTCCTTACGGACCAATGTAAATCAAACGGTAGATGGCGTTGGAATAGTCGTCGGAAATGAACATCTCCCCGGCGCCATTGACCACCACATCGGCGGGACGGCCGAAGGTGTTGGCGCCGCCGCAGGCCTGCCCGGCCGCGCGGAAACCGTTCACAAAGCTCTCGCTGCCGACTGGCTGGCCGTTTTCAACCAAAATGCGCTGCACCTTGCAGTCGCGCGCGTTGGCCAGCGTAGTGTTCCAGGAGCCGTGGAAGGCCACGAACAGGTCATCCTGATAGGCTGCCGGAAAGGGTGCCGCAGCACCCAGTTGCATGCCCAGCGGTGCCGAATGGGCTAGATCGGTGAAACGGGCCGGGATGGCCGTTGAACAATCCGTTCCAGTGTTCACTGGCACTTCCGGCGACGTATTTACGCCCAGGGTGGCGGTGTAACAGGTTGGCCAACCGTGCCAGTGGTTGCCCTGCACCGGGATGACAATCTCTTCGGGCGGCAGGTTGTCGCCCAGACCGTCCATGCCGTTGTGGTCAGCCCACAGGACACCGGTGGGCGTCCAGAGGAAATCAACGCTGTTGCGCAGTCCCCAGGCCCACAGCGGGCGCTTGAGCACATTGGCATCGTCCTTGAAGGGGTTGTCGGCGGGAATGCTGCCATCCGGATTGAAGCGCAGAATGGCCGCGCGGCGCGGATCGGTTTCATCGCAGGCGTTGCAGGTCGATCCCGCGGAAACATACATTTTACCGTCCGGTCCAAAATGGACGGTGCGCGTGGAGTGCCCGCCGCCGCTGGGAAGGGATGCAATGGTCTCGTGCGTCTCGTAAATGCCATCGGAATTGAGATCCTTGTGGCGGCTGATCTTGTCGTTTTCCGCCACGTACATCCAGCCGCCGAACCACTCCAGGTTGTGCGGGCCGTTGAGGCCGGTGAGCACAGGTTGGACGCTGTCGGCTAGGCCGTCATGGTTATCATCCGGCAGTCGTACGATGGCTTGCCCATTATAAAGCGCGACATACAGTGCACCGTCCGGCCCGATGGACATCAGGCGCGGTTTTGCACCCACCTGGGTGGCAAAGTAGCGGATGGCAAAACCGGGCGGCACGCTCAGGCGCGCAGAAGCCGCATCGGCGGGCGGCAAAGCCAGGCTTGACTCCGGCGCTTTGCTGATCAGGGGAATATAAAGGGTGGGGCCGCCGGCCGCCATCACATTCGCCTGGCTGACCGCCAAAACGAGAAAAGCCATTATTAGGCTGATGGTTTTTTGAATAAAGGTTTTTGCTTTCATCCGTCCTCTTTCCATGCACTAAACCAGCAGATAACCCAGATCCGGTGACACAAATATAACAATAAATACCCATAAAATCAAAGATCAATATCATTAAAGCTGGTTGATTGAAAACAAGCTTTTTCCAGACGGTGGGTTTGGTTCTATGGTAGGATTAGGCGTTTATTGCTTTGGGGAGCGCTGCAATGCTGGAAATCCGCGATATCTGGAAAAGTTACGAAGGCAAACCGCTGCTGAACGGCGTTTCCTTTCGCATCCAGGCGGGCGAGACGGTGTGCCTGCTGGGGCGTTCTGGCAGCGGCAAGAGCACGCTGCTGCGGATCATTGCCGGGCTGGAAAGCGCCGAGCGCGGCCAGATCCTCTGGCAGGGCCAGGATATCCAGGACGTGCCGGTACACTTGCGCCAGTTTGGCCTGATGTTTCAGGATTACGCCCTCTTTCCGCACCGCAATGTGGCCGAAAACGTGGGCTTTGGACTGCGCATGCAGGGGCTCTCAAAAGTCGAAATTGATCAACGGGTAGCCGAGGCCTTGGAGAAGGTCAACCTGACGGGTCTGGCCAAACGGCATGTCACCGATCTTTCGGGCGGCGAGCAGCAGCGGGTGGCACTGGCACGCGCGCTGGCGCCGCAGCCGCGCCTGTTGATGCTGGACGAGCCATTGGGCGCGTTGGACCGCGCCCTGCGCGAACAGTTGGGCGATGAAATCCGGCGGGTGCTGCATGCCAGCGGCATCCCGGCCATTTATGTCACGCACGACCAGGAAGAAGCCTTCGCCATTGCCGACCGGCTGATTCTGCTCCACGAGGGGCGCATCGAACAACAGGGCGAGCCCGCGGAAATTTACCTGCATCCGGTCTCTGTCTGGGTGGCAGGCTTCCTCGGGTTGGATAACCTGATCCAGGGCGAATGGCTGGCAGGTTCTGCCGGCATGGTGCAAACACCATTGGGCGCTTTGAAACCGGCCTGCTTAAAAACACAGGGCAAGGTGACTCTGCTGCTGCGGCCGGCTGGGGCAACTCTTGAACCGCTTGGGCCGGATTGGAACCGCATCCAGGGGCGGGTGGTAGATTCGGTATTTCGGGGCGAACGCTTCCGGGTGGAACTCAGCTGCGCCGGCGGGCTGACCTTGCATTTCGATCTGGAAGTGGCGCTGCCCAAAGGCGAACAGGCGGAATTGTACTTGCCGCCGGAAGCCGTACTTTGCCTTGGGTAACCTCCAGGGGGTGGACATTATGGATAAGGTCACCATCATTAAACGCAATCCGCAGGGGGACGAGGTTTTTCGCTACCGCGGCATCATTAAACAGCGCCAACCGAATGCCGTGCTGGTGGAGGCTTATTTCACGCGCGATGATATGCCCTTTCACGGCACGATATTCAAGAAAAACGATCGGTTTGTCGAGATCTATTACAGCGACCGCTGGTACAACATCCTCGAGATTTATGACCGCGACGACGGGCAGCTGAAATGCTGGTACTGCAATGTCAGCTACCCGGCCGAAATTGGCGGCGGCAGCATTGCCTTCCGTGATTTGGCGCTCGATTTGCTGGTCTTCCCGGATGGGCGGCAGGAGGTACTGGATGAGGACGAATTTGCCCAGTTGGCGCTCAACGCTGAAGACGAACGGCAGGCACAAGCCGCCTTGGAAGAGCTGAAGGCAATGTTTTCACCGCCGGTGCAGGTCAGGCTGGATCAACCGGTAACCGAATAATGTAAACCGCCTCTCCATGTTGAGAGGCGGTTTTATTTCTAGAAAGAATTAATTACGCAAACCAGGCAGCAATGCCAGGCAGGCTGGAACTGAAGCGGTTCAAGATGCTGTCGCCGTTATTCCACAACCAGGTGCCAATTCCCAGCGCCAGCAGACAGCAGCAGCACAGAACCACCAGCACCACCGCCAAAATAATCCAGACCGTGCGGGATGTGTTCGACCCGCCGCTTTTGGCCGGGGGAATGGGTGCGGCGGGAGGCGGGGGCACAGCCCCGCCATATTGCGGTTTGGCGGCCTGGCTGGCGAGGCCTTCCGGTACGGCGTCGAACCCGGAGGTGGCAGCGGCCGGCGGCGTTTCTTTGGCGGTAACGTCAATGATTTCCGGCTCGCTGGCAGGCGGCGTCACCGGGTTGGCATCGACAGGCGGTTCTGCCGAGGGCGGGGTGTAATCGTCCGGGTTAAAAGGCGGTTCTGCGGATGGGGGGATGTAGTTGCTGTCCATGGATTCTTTCTCCCTGTGAATTTGTTTTGACTTGGATGATTGCTAGGAACGGGCCTGGCTTTCACGGTTGGCGCGCCGCCAGAGCAGCCAGATAACCCAGGCGGTCAACGTGATCAGGATGCAGACCATCAACACTGGCACGACCAGCGAAAGGATCGAGATCACCGTCGAGACGGCGTCTTCTGCAATGCTGACGGGCGTGTTGCCCACGCCAGCCGTGGCCACCGAAACCGCCGGGCGTACCGCCAACGATTTGACGGTGTGAACGCCGCCGGCCACCATCAAGCCCAATCCCATTGCCAAAATCGGATGCACATCGCTGATGGCATGGGCACTGGCGGCAAAGACGATGGCGCCAGCCGTCGGGCGGATAAAGGTTTGAATGGCATCATTGATGTGATTGACCGCCGGAACTTTATCGGCAAAAAACTCGATCAACGATAGTATCACCAGCAAGCCGATGATCCACCAACTGGTCAACAAACTCCAGGGTTCTTCCAGGTGGATCAGATTGGTGAACTTGCCCAGCAAGGCAACCACCAAAAGGGGAATGTAGGCATTCAGGCCGGCGCTGGCTGATAACCCGAATGCGGAAAAAATACCTAAAACATCCATCAAATATCTCCTGCCACTATATACGCATTATAGCGTGAATCCGTTCCATGTTGCGGTTAAAGTGAATCGCAGCCAGTCGATGAAAGCGGTTTGCAGCAGGGCTATGGCAAAACCCGCGGCCAGCGGCAGCCACAGGTCGGCCAGCGATCGGGCGCGGTTATCGCGCCGGGTGATGATGAGCAGCAGCAGGCCATAACACAGGGAAAGAATGGCCAGCACCGCCGCCGAACTGAGCAGCGCCAGGGGATACAGGATCAGGGCGTTATCGCTGAGCACCAGTAACACAATGCTGACGCCTACCAGCAGCAGGCCGCCCAGCGAACGCCACGAATCCAGCGCCGGGCGGGCATCCCATTCGGCCCAGGCGGTCTGGTGGAAGGCTGGCAGCAGTACGGAGGGGATGAGCAGCCCCAGCCCGGTACCTGTAATGAGGCGCAGGGTGTTGTTGGGTTCGTACAGGCCGGTAAAACCGGGGAAGAAGTGCAGGTAGGAATTCACCCCGTCGATCACAAATGCCAACCCCAGGATCGAAAGCGGTATGGCCAACTTGAGCGGCGGCAACCCGCCGCGTTTGCCTTTACGCAGCAGGTACAGGGCGCCGCCCAGCGCTCCCAGGTACATGCCTGAACAGCGCGAACACAGCGGCAGCGGACGCTCGGCCAGGTGAAATGAGCGCAGGTCGATGCGGTGGCAGACAGCGTAGCCGATGGCATCTGCCTTGCCAAGCAGCCCGGGAGGTGTGTAGCTCAGCCATAGGATGAGCAGCACGGCGATGAAAGCCGCCAGCAGCAGTTTGGCGGTGAATTTCAGGCGCCGGCGGGCAGGGGAAGTTTGCATGATGGGGTGATTATATCCGAGGACCCTCACCTCCGGGCGAAGGAGATTCCATTTTCTGCATTGTTGGCAAATGCCCTGTTGTGGTGTATGATCAACCCGAAAAGTCAATTTTTCGTGACAATATTCCAGGAGTCATTTTATGGCGAAGAAAGTCTCACTGTCGCTGGTAATCATCATGCTGCTCAGTTTGGCGGCGGCCTGTTCGCCCTCGGCCACGCCATCCCTGGCGCCCACGCCGGCGGCCACGCAGGCGCCGCAAATCACGCTCACGGCCTTCCTGCCGGCCACCGCCACCGCCACCCCCGAGGCCACCGCCACCCCCACGCTCACGCCCACGCCAGCTTACCCGGCTGAAGGCGTCGGGCCGTCCAATTACCCGGACGGATACGATCCATTGACCGGTTTGAAAGCAGCCGATCCGCAGCTGCTGGAGCGCCGCCCGGTGATCGTCAAGGTGGAGAACCTGCCGCGCGACGACCGCCCGCAGTGGGGCTTGCCGCAGGCCGATTTGATCTACGAATACTACACCGAGCAGGGCACCACCCGTTTCGCGGCCATTTACTACGGCGAGAATGCCGATAGGGTGGGTCCCATCCGCTCGGCACGCCATTTTGATGTCAATGTCATCCGCGCCTATAAGGCCTGGTTCATCTTTGGCAGTGCCTACGAGGGCGTGATCACGCGCCTGTTCAACTCCGAATTCTATACACGATTGGTGCTGGAAGGCAACTACACCTGCCCGGCGCTGTGCCGCGATAATTCCGAGGGCAAAAACTTCCTGGTGGCCAACCTCCCCGAGTTTGAAAAGGTGATCAAGAGCGACAATGCCCGGCCCGACCTGAACGGCATGTTTTTCCAAAAGCAGGCGCCGGGCGGCGGCCAGACGGCCGATTCGGTCTTCGCGCGTTTCTCAGCCGCCATTTACAATCGCTGGGATTACGACCAGGCCAGCGGGCGCTACCTGCGCTTCGTGGATACCGCCAACGATTTCAACGGCAACAATGAACAGTACGGCCCGCTGGTGGACCGCACCAGCAAGGAGCAGATCGGCGCGGAAAACGTGGTCATCCTCTTTGCACCGTTTGAATACCTGGTGAAACGCGCCGATACCGAGGTGCTGGATGTCAACATGGTTGGCAGCGGGGCAGCCTACATCGCCCGCGACGGCCAGATTTTCAAGGTCAAATGGAGCCGCCCGGCCCAGGATTCAGTCCTGATGCTGACCAACGAGGACGGTACGCCATTCCCCTTCAAACCCGGCAAGACCTGGTTCGAGGTGATGGGCATTACCTCCACTGCCGAACAGACCGATACCACCGCCCGCTTCAAGTTTAGCATTCCATGAGAGTGTGCAATTTCACTTGACTTTCGCCAATCCTTATGGAATACTAAACATACCAATCCATATTCATCCTCTTGCTATCCTAACGATAAGGAGGTGATGCCCAAAATGAATGATAGTAGTTTCCAAACGGCTGCGGCATCCCTCCTTACTGACAAGTAAGAAGATGCCGCAGCCCGAACCACAATAGACCGCCTGAAAAGGCGGTTTATTGATTGATTTACCCGGGCTGATCGCCAGATTGATCAACTGGGCACGGCTGATTTAGGACGGGATATCCGGGCTACCCGGAGGCCAGAATATGATCTCGGGCCTGGCGTTGCCCAGTTCTTGCGCGTAAATCTCCGTCAGCGGCAGGTTCCTGGCGCGGCAAAGGAGCGCTGCCAGCAGGATGCCGTGCGATACCAGCAGTACGCGGCTATCCGGGCAGGCGGCGGCGATTTCATCCACGGCCGGGTAGGCACGCGCCGCCATTTCGGCGACCGTTTCGCCGCCGGGCGGGCGAAAATTGAGCGGGTCGGCATAGCGCTCTGCCCATTGTGCCGGGAAGCGCGCCTGGATATCGGCATGCGTCTCTCCCTGCCAGCTGCCAAGATGCACCTCGCGCAGGCGAACATCCAAACAGCGCGGCAGGTGCAATGCGTCTGCCAGCACTTCGGCGGTCTGGCGCGCGCGCTGCAAATCGGAGGAGAAGATGGCATCGAAGTGCAGCCCGCGCAGGGCATCGGCAAGGTCGGCTGCCTGGCGCAGCCCTGCGGCATTGAGCGGAATGTCCTGCTGCCCCATAAAACGGTGCAAACGGTTCCAATCGGTTTCGCCGTGCCGTACCAGCCAGATTTCGGTCATGATTTACCCTGATTGGAAATGGCGCTCACTGTAATCTGTTTGATTATACAAAATCTGAAGAGTCAGGCGCAACAACCAAAAGACAATTCTTGAGAGCGGAAAATTCTTATTTATTTATAATGAAAGCTTGTTATGATCAAATCATCAAGGAGGTAAAAAAATGATCACTCTCCTGTTTATCGGTGCCGCTGGATTGATGTTTGTTGCGGCGGCCATCCTGGCGGGGAATAATGCCCCCCGGCCGGTACGCCAGCCGATCCGGGTACGCCGCGATCAAGATTTGCGGTAGTCCATCAACCTAATCATTCGAGTTGGAACCATGGCGCACGGATTGTTTCGTGCGCCATTATGTTTTCCTGGCATGCCGCGGCATGCTTATAATTAACGGTAAGCCTTGAAAATTGATGATCGCGGAGCAGAGCAGGATGGAAGAACCCAAATTTCAGCAATTGCTGGTGTTTATCCAGCAGGCCATGCAGCGCTGGCACGTACCGGGCGTGGCCGTGGGCATTTACCACCAGGACCGCCAGTGGACGGCCGGCCTGGGCGTGACCAGTGTGGACCACCCGCTGCCGGTGACCGAGGAAACCCTCTTTCAGATCGGTTCCATTTCCAAAACCGTGACCGGCACGGCCGCCATGCGCCTGGTGGAGCAGGGCAAACTCGATCTGGACGCGCCTGTCCGACACCTGCTGCCCGAGTTGGAATTGGCGGATGAAGATGCGGCCGCCAGGGTGACGCTGCGCCACCTTTTGACCCACACCGGCGGCTGGGCGGGGGATTACTTCGATGATACCGGCCGCGGGGATGATGCCCTGCAGAAAATTCTGCCGCGCCTGAAGCGGCTCGAGCAGCTCACACCGGTGGGCGAAGTTTGGGCGTATAACAATGCCGGTTTCTACATCGTAGGCCGCATGATCGAGGTCGCAACCGGAATGGTCTATGAAGAGGCTGTGCGCGCGTTGGTGTTGGATCCTATCGGAATGAAAGATTGCACCTTCATCCCGGAGGAGGTTATGACGCGCAGTTTCGCCGTCGGCCACGAGCTCGAGAACGACCGGGCACAGGTGGCCTCCCCCTGGGCGCCGGCGCGCTCGTGCAGCGCGGTCGGCGGGTTGATCGCGAGCGTGGGCGATTTGTTGGCTTATGCCCGTTTTCACATGGGCAGCGGCGCAGGGCTGCTGCGTCCTGGAACCCTGCGGCTGATGCAGTCGCGCCTGGTCAAGGCGGACGGCGTACGCTGGGTGGGATTGACCTGGTACATCACTCCGATGGGTGAGGTGGACGTCGTCGGGCACGGCGGCGCGACCAACGGCCAGGAGGCGCTCTTCCGCATGGTTCCGCAGCGCGATTTTGCCATCGTCCTGCTCACCAACAGCGACGGCGGCGACCAGTTGAATAGCGAAACGCTGGCATTTGCATTGGAGCACTACCTCAGCCTGCGCGCCGAGGCGGCGCAGCCAGTCGAGCCGCCAATGGGAGGCCTGGCGGAATACCTGGGAACTTATGATGCCCAGATGTACCAGGTTGAATTGTTTGCGCGCGCAGGTGGTTTGATGGCCCAAACAATCAGCAAGGGCGGTTTTCCAAAACCTGATTCCCCCCCGCCGCCCCAGCAACCGCCGACGCGCCTGGTTTTCCTCTCGCCAGACCGTTTGCGCGGATTGGACGGCCTGGATAAGGACAGGGAAATCGAAATCGTCCGCGGTGCAGAGGGCCAGATACTCTGGCTGCGGTCCGGCGGACGATTATTCAGACGGATTTCGTGATTATTCAGGCGTAGGCGTGTTCGGCCTGGTGGAGCAGGCCGCGGTAATCGTATTTGGCCATTTCAACCAGATCGAAAAGTTTCGGAAGGTCGCCGTTGCTTAATTGCAGGATGGCCATCTGAACGCGTTCGCGGTGCTGTTCGGTCGTTTCAATGCCGTAGAGGTCGAGCAGTTCCATGATTTGGGATGGATCCTGGCGGGGAAAATTTACCTGCACATCCTGCAGAACTTGTTGGCGCGTATTTGCTGCGATTTTGTATGGATAAGAAGATAACGACATGACCGGACCCCCTGATGATGCACGTACATCATTTTGTATCTTGGTCTTATCATATCCACCGTGACTGACAAAAGACTTTCACACGCTGAAAAAAAAAGTAAGATTCAGCCCAATTTTCCCGGGTGAACCTTACTCTTTGGTTTGAATTATTTGAAATGTCTAATTTGCCTGTAAAACCTCTTCGATGACATCCAGGGCACGGCTGACCAGGTCAAGATCCGCCTGGGAGCCCATGTGGCCCAGGCGGAAAACTTTGCCCGCCAACGGTCCATAACTGCCGCCAACCGCCAGGCCGCGCGCGCGCAGCCGCCGGTCAAATTCCAGCCAGCCGGTCTGCTCAGGCACGTTGGCAGCGGTGACCGTCGGCGATTGAATCGCGCTGCGCGCCGGATAGAGTGCAACGCCCATCTTGATCAGGCGCTGGCGGCAATAATCCGCCACCAGGGCATGGCGCTGAAAGCAATTTTCCAGGCCTTCATCCAGGATGCGCCGGGTGGCGGTATGCAGGGCAGCCAGGCCGTGCCAATGCGGCGTGTAGGGGAAAATACCGGGCTGGTCCGGCAGCGCCGGTTGAACCGTCCGGAAGGGTTTCAAGGCATCGTAGCCGGAATAATTGACCTGGGCGATGATCTCCCAGGCTGCTTCGCTGACCGCCAGGAAGGAGGTATCCGGCGGGCAGGAGAGCGCTTTTTGCGACCCGCCTAACGCCAGGTCGATGCCCCAATCGTCAACCTTGACCGGCGCTCCGCCCAGGCTGGCGACCATATCTGCCACCAACAAAGGCACGCCGTAATCGTGTTTCAATTTGCCCAACTCCTCCAACGGATTAAGCGTGCCGGAGGGGGTTTCACAATGCACCACCGTGATCATCTTCGGACGGAAATCCGCCAGGGCGACCTCGATGCTTTGCCAATCGGTAATGGTTTGATTGTAGGGGATGGGAACCACTTTAACCGATGCGCCAACGGCTTCCGCCATCTCCGCCAGGCCAAATCCGAACACGCCGCTGGCTACGGCAACCACGCGGTCGCCCGGTTTGAGGCAGTTCTTTAAGGCTGCCCATAAGGCCAGCATGCCTTCGCCGGTTTGAATGACCACCGAATTGCGCGTGCCAAATAATTGTTGCAATTCCTGCCCGGTCTGGTTGTATAGCTCAAGGTATTCGGGTTCGAGGTCTGCAGAGCCGTAATTCTTTTGGTAGGCGGCCAAAACATCCGGCGGCACGAGTACTGGCCCCGGGGTCATCGGGATGGGGTAGGTTTCCATGGCGAATCACTCCAATGCTTCGATAAGATCAGTGTTAATTATATCTAGAATAAATACCCATGAAGTGAAGCGGCGATTTCCTTCAATTTCGAATTCTTCTTATTGACAGGGTGGCGAGGTTATCTACCGCACCCTCACCCTGTTCAATTTTGCCGGACGGACAACAAAATTATATCCCATCACCGCTCGAACCTGAGCGGTCGCGTGAAATTCCTCGAGGAAAACGACCAGATCGGGGTATAATTTATCAAATAGACAATGAATAGCGTGTCTGAGTAGTTCCGCTGGGCGGATTTCCACCACAAATTGAGCTAAATATTCGCTGAGCGGTCAGGCTGCCCGTAATAACCGGACAGACCGGTTTTCTGCTGGATTAATCTTCTTACCAATTTTGGAGGCAACATGGACGACAAGATTTTATCCCTGCTCGGCGCGGAAGCACCTTCGCTTCTGGAGCATGAGTGCAAGACCATCAGTAAAGATCTGATTCACATCCCCGGACCCGACTGGGTGGACCGCATCTGGGCGCTCTCGGACCGTTCCCCGCGTGTCCTGCGTAATTTGCAGGCCCTCTACGGCACTGGACGGCTGGCCAATACCGGTTATATGTCCATCCTGCCGGTTGATCAGGGCATTGAACATTCGGCCGGCGCTTCGTTTGCCAAGAACCCCCTTTACTTCGATTCAGAGAACATCGTCAAACTAGCCCTGGAAGGTGGCTGCAACGCTGTGGCGTCGACCTTCGGCGTGTTGGGTTCGGTTGCGCGCAAGTATGCCCACCATATTCCCTTTATTGTGAAGATCAACCACAACGAGTTTCTCTCCTACCCGAACAAGTTCGACCAGATCATGTTTGGCACGTTGAAGGAAGCCTATGATATGGGCGCTGCGGCTGTGGGCGCCACCATTTATTTCGGCTCGGCGGAATCCACCCGCCAGATCGTCGAAGTGGCGCAGGCTTTCAACATGGCACACGAACTGGGCATGGCAACCGTCCTGTGGTGCTACCTTCGCAACCCGGCCTTCAAGGTTGGCAGCGTGGACTATCACGTTTCCGCCGATCTGACCGGACAAGCCAACCACCTGGGCGTCACCATTGAAGCTGACATCATCAAGCAAAAGTTGCCCGAAAACAACGGCGGCTATAAAGCGATTTCCAGCAAGGAAAACCCCTACGGCAAGACCGACGAGCGCATTTACACCCAGCTTACCAGCGACAATCCCATCGACCTGGTACGCTACCAAGTGGCCAACTGCTATATGGGCCGCGCCAGCCTGATCAACTCTGGCGGCGCTTCCAGCGGTGACGGCGATCTGGCGCAGGCAGTACGCACTGCTGTGATTAATAAGCGCGGCGGCGGCGCAGGCCTCATCTCCGGCCGCAAGGCATTCCAGCGCCCGATGAAAGAAGGCGCGGCGCTGCTGAATGCCATCCAGGATGTCTATCTCAGCAAGGACATCACTGTCGCATAAGCATGTGATCCTTTCCAGGCCTGGTTCAAATGACCAGGCCTGGGTTTTGGCAGGTCCGGCGGGCGGGAAAAAGGCCGGATGAGCCAGTACAAACCAATTCATTTAATTCAAGAGGAGGGACGAATGGCTTTTGAACTGCCTGTTTTACCTTACGCAGAAGATGCCCTGGAACCCTATTATTCTGCGCGCACGATCAGTTTCCACCACGGCAAGCATCACAAGGCTTACGTCGATAACCTCAACAAGTTGATTGCCGGGACGGACCTGGAAAGCAAACCGCTGGAGGATATCATCCTCCTCGCAGCGGGCGACGCAGCCAAGGCTGGCATGTTTAACAATGCCGCGCAAACCTGGAATCACACCTTCTTCTGGCACTGCATGAAGTCGGGCGGCGGCGGAAAACCCGCTGGAAAGCTGGCGAAAGACATCGATGCGGCCTTTGGCAGCTATGAGAAATTTGCCGAACTATTCAAAGCTGCGGCGGTCGGGCGTTTTGGTTCAGGCTGGGCCTGGTTGGTGTTGGAAGGCGGTGAATTGAAGATCGTCTCCACGCCAAACGCGGAGACGCCGCTGGCGAAAGGCCAAAAAGCGCTGCTCACGGTGGATGTGTGGGAGCACGCCTACTATCTTGACTACCAAAACCGCCGGCCGGATTTCGTCCAGGCTTTCCTGGATCATCTGGTCAACTGGGATTTCGTGGCCGGGAACCTGAGATAGTATTAGTCTGTCCAAAGAAGCCCTGACGGTTGCCGTCGGGGCTTGTTTTATTAAATACTGGCCTTTCTGCCGGTCAAAAAAACCAAAGGCACGCTAAAATTCTAGTATGCATTGCTTTTATAAAAAATCCATCCAGCTCCTTGCTACGTGGGTCGTGGTTGCGTCAGCCTGCATTTCCATGCTGCTGGGCAGCGTTCAGCCGGTGCAGGCTGTAGCCGAGGTGGTGCGTTTTGACCGGCTTTCGGTGGACCAGGGCCTTTCACAAAGCTGGGCGCATGCCATTACCCAGGATGGGCAGGGCTACCTGTGGATTGGTACCGAAGATGGCCTGAACCGTTATGACGGTTATGAATTTGAGGTATTTCGACACGATCTGGATGACCCGACTTCGCTGGCGGATAACAATATCAATGCATTGCTGGTGGACTCGGAACGCCGCCTTTGGGTCGGTACGCTCAACGGCCTCGACCGTCTAGAGCGCGAGACCAACAGTTTCATCCATTATTTTCCACAGGATGGCAATTCCAATAGCCTGAGTGGAAAAAATATCTCGGCACTCTACCAGGATCAAGAAGGCATTCTGTGGGTGGGTACGGAAGACGGCGGGCTGAATCGCTATGATGCCGCTGCGGACAAATTCATGCATTTTCAGAATATTTCGGCTGACCCGGATAGTCTCAGCAACAACCATGTTTTGTCCATTTTTGAAGACAGACAGGGAATTCTATGGGTGGGCACGGCTTCCGGCGGTTTGAACGGACTTGATCGGGCAACCGGGAAATTCAAACACTATCGAAATGATCCAAAAGATCCTGAGAGCCTCAGTGCCGATACTGTGCCCGTTATTTTTGAAGACAGCCGCAGGACCCTTTGGATTGGAACGGAAAACGGGGGATTGAACCAGTTGGATCGCACCACCAACACTTTCACCCGCTATCGCTATGAGATTGATAATTCTTTTTCCTTGAGCAGCGATGAAGTCAGTGCAATTTATGAGGATCATCGCGGAGAATTGTGGGTTGGAACCAACGCCGGGTTGAATCTGCTGGACCGGGCGAAAAACCGGTTTATCCAATACCGCTCCGATTCAAGTGATATCTACTCGATCAGCAGCGATTCGATTTTGTCGTTGTTTGAAGACCGCGGCGGCATTTTGTGGATCGGCACCGGCGGCGGAGGCGTCAACAAGTACGCCGGAGCGCTGCAGAAATTCAAGCTTTTCCAACACCGCCCCAATCAATCCCAGACCCTCAGCGATAATGATGTTCTGGCAATCACCGAGGATCAGAGCGGCTTATTGTGGGTAGGTACGCATTTTGGCGGCTTGAACCGGCTGGATCAAAGCGCCAATGAAATGACCATTTATCGCCATGATCCGCGCCGTCCATCGACTCTGGCAAATGACGATGTCCGGGCATTGGTGGTTGACCGAACGAACCGGCTCTGGGTAGGTACAAACGGCGGCGGATTGGATTATTTTGACCGGCGGACCGGATATTTCATTCATTTCAAGAATTCGCCAGATGACGAAACCAGCCTGGCAGAAGACCGCGTGACCGCCTTGTTCGAGGACCGTAACGGCAATTTGTGGATTGGTCTGTCGACCCAGGGCATGGACCGGCTGAATGCCGATGGAAAAACCTTTACCCATTTCCGTCAAAGCCCTGGCGCTGCAAACAGCCTGGTGGATAACCGCGTCCGGATCATTTATCAGGACAGTCAGGGGCTTATCTGGATCGGCACATACGGCGGCGTCAGCATTTGGGATCCGGTTGCCAATCAATTTACCAATTATTACAGCCTTCCCAATGATTCCAAAAGCCTGTCGAGCAATCTTGTCCGCTCCTTCCATGAAGATGCTTTTGGAAACATGTGGATTGCGACTTACGGCGGAGGACTGAATTATTTTTCTCGAGATACACAAGTATTCACCCGTTTTACCACCAAGAATGGGCTACCAAGCAATTCGCTCTCCGGCATTCTGGCAGATGAACGCAGCAACCTGTGGATCAGTTCCAATTCCGGTTTGACCCGCTTTGATCCGCAGCGGGAGACCTTCCGCAATTACACCTCCAAAGATGGACTGCAGGGTGATGAATTTAACGGCGGTGCTTTTTTCCTCAACAGCAGCGGCGAAATGTTTTTTGGCGGGATCAATGGGTTTAATTCTTTCTTCCCGCAGGATGTGACCGATAATTCCAGCATTCCGCCAGTGGTGATTACTGCTTTCCGCAAATTCAATAAGACGGTTCGGACGGATTTACAACCCGGTGAAACCATCAATCTTGATTATGGCGATGATTTTATTTCCTTTGATTTCGCTGCGTTGGATTATTTTGCACCCTTGCGAAATCAATACACCTACATGTTGGAAGGGTTCGACCGCCAATGGATTACGGCTGGAACGCGCCGGTATGCCAGTTACACCAATCTCAAGGGCGGCGATTATACCTTTCGCGTCCGCGGTTCCAACAGTGACGGCATCTGGAATGTGGATGGATTTTCAGTCAAAATCCACGTCACATTGCCCATCTGGCAAACCTGGTGGTTTTACCTGGCGATTGTGGTGGTACTGGCAGGCATCTCTTTTGGCGCTTACCGCATGCGCGTTCAGGATATCAAGGACCGCAACCGCTCACTCGAAGTGCAGGTTCGGGAACGCACCATGGAAATTGAGCGCCGCCAGTCCGTGAGCGAAGGACTGCGGAAGATTGTCTCCCTGCTCAATTCCAATTATTCGCTGGGCGAGAGTCTGGATACTATTTTGGTGCAAGCGACGCGCCTTACCGGGGCGTGCTGCGCCTATATCTTTCAGACCGATGAAAGCGGCGAACAGGCTGTATTGGCTTGCCTGGAGCATGAGGGCGCCTCAGTGGAAGCGCTGCGTAATTGGCGAGGCTTTATTGGAGATGGAGTGCTGAAAAGCCTGGCACGCGGTCAACCTGTCGCGATCCCCGATTTAAAATCCAGACACGCGATTACTGGCGAACTTGAACTTCCCTACGCTTCATCTCACGGCGCGGTTCTGGCGGTTCCTTTACCGATGAGTGGAAAGGTAAACGGCGGTTTGGCGCTATTGTTTGAAAAACGCCATGAGATTAAGGATGAGGAAATCAATCTGGCGCTGACCCTGGCTGATCAGGCTTCGCTGGCGATAGCCAACGCGCAATTGCGGGCCCAGGCGGAACAAAACGCAGTTGCCGCTGAACGCAGCCGCCTGGCGCGTGATTTGCATGATGCGGTGACGCAAACTCTTTTTACCACCAGCCTGATCGCGGATGTTCTCCCGCGCATCTGGGAACGCAACCCCGAGGAGGGCCGTAAACGGCTGGACCAGGTGCGCGAATTAACCCGCGGCGCGTTGGCTGAAATGCGTACTTTGCTGCTGGAATTGCGCCCGGCATCATTGATCGAGACGAATCTGGCCGATCTGGTTAAGCAGCTTTGCCTGGCGTTCACCGGCCGTACCCAGGTTCATGTTGATGTGAGCGTGGAAGGCCAGTTTGTGCTGCCGCCGGACGTTCAGGTGGCGTTTTACCGCATCGCCCAGGAACTGCTGAATAATATTGCCAAACATGCACAGGCCAGCCGGGTGAGCGTCAAGCTCTCCGATCTGGATGGTCAGGTCCTGTTGCGGGTGGATGATGACGGCAAAGGATTTGACCTGGATTCCGTCCCCAGCGGGCATATGGGATTGGGCATCATTCGCGAGCGGGCGGCTTCCATCGGCGCCACGCTGGATGTGGATAGCCGGCCTGGCGGCGGGACAGTGGCATTCGTTTTTTGGAATGGAGATGTTCAGGAATTCTAAGCATCCTCATTCCTTGCGTCCATTATTCGCCCTGGCCAGATGGCCTGGGCGAATTTCATTCTCGCGGCAGGGATGAAAAACCGCCATTTATCCAGTGAAGATAATTGGTTTTTGGTTATGATCTATCCTAGAAAAGGATTGATGCTGCAAGGAAAGGAGGTGTGGTCATGGTTGCTCAACTCGAAACGCTTCACGTGTTCACTTTTGGTAATTCTTATGCCGATGAGGCCCTCATACGATTCAATGCCGCACTTCTGCGCGGCAACCTGCTGATGGCGGTGAACGGTTTGCTGGGCCGGCGCACCGGCCTGAACAGTCTGCCCGGTTTCGCCGGTTTTCGGCGGGAACATTCGCGCGGTCTTGTCACACTTTCGACCCGGCGGATTATTGGCAGTGAAGGGCGCGGCCGCGATTTCGACCGTTTCTTTCATCCGCTCAATGAACGCATTCGCGATCGTTGGATCCAGGTCGCAGTAGCTATTCTTAAGGGCCGGCATCTGCCTGCCGTGGAACTTATTGAGCTGGATGGATGCTATTACATCCGCGATGGCCACCATCGGGTTTCGGTGGCTCAGGCTACCGGTCAAAACGAAATTGAAGCTTTTGTTACCGTTTGGGAAAGATGATTCTCCTCTGAGTGGGTTGGGAATTGGATTATAGGTAGAAGAAACCGCCAGGACCCGGACATCCTGGCGGTTTCCATTAATAAGTATGACACCTTAAAGGGTTGCTGGCATGCAATTCGAAAAGGCGGGAAAATAATTCAACAAATTTGCCAAGCGTTGTAAAATGGACAATAAAGGCGATCCGTTCCGTTTATCTTGATCGACAACCGAACCTCCTGAAAGGACTCCCATGGCTGAATTGCGTACCATCCAGGAACAGGATGCTGAACAATATCTTGCTTTGTGCCGTCAATTGGATGAGGAGACGCACTTCATGCTGTTGGAAACCGGCGAACGTACCACCACCGTTGAGGAACAGCGCGAACGCATCCGGACCATTTTGGCAAGCGCCAATAAAACCATCATCGTGGCCGAGGTAGAAGGCAAGCTAGTGGGTTACATTGCCGGTATCGGTGGCGATTACCGGCGCAACTGGAAAACGGTACACATCGTTATTGGCGTTCTGCAAGAATACAGCGGGCAGGGAATTGGCAAACGCTTGTTTCTGGCGTTGGAAGAATGGTCTGTGCGCCAGGGCATCCACCGGCTGGAACTGAATGTGATGACGCATAACCAGCGGGGCATCTCGCTGTACCAACGGATGGGCTACCAGGTGGAAGGCGTCAAGCGCGACGATTTGTTCGTCGATGGCGGCTATATCGATCAATATTTCATGGCAAAACTGCTGGGATAGCGCTAATCTTTTGCCATAAATTGAAAACCCCCTTTATGAAGTGCCGGCGGTGGCGGGGGACTGTTTCGCCCTCTGAACAGCTCGCAAATCATGAGAATCTTCTAATCTTCCAAGATTTTTTGCCATTGTCTTTATAAATTCGAATATAGATAATATAGATAAATAATTATAATAATTGCGAATATTGTAATTTATATTGTTCGGGGTAAAAGGAGAATGAATTATGGGTAAGGTGTTAAAGGGCCTTGGCATTGGCCTGGCTGTTGTGATCGGGCTGCTGGTTGTAGCGGTGGCAGTTCTCAATGGCATCACTTTGTCGCGGTTAAACAAAGTCTATGATGTTCCCACTGTTCCCGTGACATTATCGAGCAATGCTGACGCAATCGCGCGCGGGAAACATCTGAGCGCTTACCGGCGTGTTGAATGCCACGGCCCGAATTTTGGCGGTTCAACGATGATTTCCGATCCGATGCTGGGCACCATCAACGCCACCAATATCGCTTCAGGAATCGGGAAGAATGGCCTTCCGCTCAGCGATGAGGCTTTCGTGCGCGCCCTCAGGCACGGACTGGATGTTGACGGAAAGCCTTTGTTCATCATGCCGGCTCAGGTGTATCAATACTTGAGTGATCAGGATATGAACGATATTATCGCCTACGTGCGCAGTTTGCCGCCAGTAGCGGATACCCTGCCAAAACCACAGGTGACTGTGATTGGTCGAGCGCTTTTGGGTGCGGGGGTGCTCGGTCAACTCATACCGGCGGAAGTGATACCTCACGAGGCATCTGTGGCAATGGCCGTGAATGCTGACACAACGGCTGCCTACGGCGATTATCTTGTGAGAAGCATTGGCTGCCGGGATTGTCACGGTCAAAATTTGACTGGGGCGAAGGTTCCGGGACCAGGAAACACGATGGCCCCGGATATCACTCCGAAGGGCGATCTTGGAAAATGGACTGCGAACGATTTTCTCAAGGTTATTCGCACCGGTACCACACCTGACGGCCGCCACCTCAGCCCCGCGATGCCGTGGGTCTTCCAGGGAAAAATGACGGATGATGAACTGACTGCCATCTTCAATTACCTGCAATCGCTGCCGTGAGGCTTTGGACAATTGAACTGCTCGTTCACTAAATGTTGACCCGCCTTCCTTGAAATTCAAACCAGGGAAGGCGGCATTTCCCCCACCAAGGGCTACCATCTTTGGAGAGGTGACGATGGAGCTGCACCCGAAGGGTGCAGCTAATACTTTGATGGCAAACCCATGAAAAAAAACCGAATGAGGGCTCTTGATTTTGAGAGAGGCGACGATGAGAACTGCACCCGCAGGGTGTTGCCTGTACCTCGATGGTAAACCCATGGTCAACAAAAAAAGCCCCAACGAGGGCTTCTTTTTTACTTGAGGCGACGATGGGACCTGCCTGTACCTCGATGGTAAACCCATGAATAAAGCCCTGCTACAGGGCTCTATGTTGTAAAGAGGCGACGATGGGATCTGCCTGTACCTCGATGGTAAACCCAAGAAAAAAGCCCTGCTACAGGGCTCTTTGCTGGAAGAGGCGACGATGGGATTTGAACCCATGATCAGGGTTTTGCAGACCCTTGCCTTGCCACTTGGCCACGTCGCCGTTTGATTGGTAGCAGGATTTTAACAAAGTTCAGGCGATTGGTCAAGGAAATGCGCTTGACCGCTGGATTGTTAAAGAAAAAAGCCCTCGCTTAGAGGGCTTTGAGCGGGCGATGGGACTCGAACCCACGACCTTCTCCTTGGCAAGGAGACATTCTACCAACTGAACCACGCCCGCATCACTGTTTCCAGTGTGCCCGAAGTATAGCACG
>CAZHYQ010000007.1:0-143194 GCA_964536805.1 uncultured Longilinea sp. | reverse complement strand
TTGGCACCCCGGCGGTCAACCTGGTGTTCGCGCTCAACGTCAGCCTGGGTCAGATCCTGCAGGAAGGGCTGGAAGCGCGCTTTGCCCGGCATAAACGCATCAGCCGGGCGGTGAAGGCGGGCATCGCCGCCCTGGGCCTGGGGCAGGTGCCTCTGAGCGACGGCATCGCCGCGCACACCATGACAGCCCCGCGCTTCCCGGCTGGCGTGAGCGGCGGCGATCTGCTGCCGCAGGTGGGCAAGGCGGGCGTCACGCTGGCGGGCGGGCTGCTGGCCGTCATTCGGAACGAATATTTCCGCATCGGTCATATGGGCGCGGTGAATCTGGGCGACGCGCTGGCGACCATCGGCGCCATTGAAAGCGGGCTGGCCGCCTGCGGCTATTCCTTCGCACCCGGCGCCGGGTTGGAAGCCGCCCAAAAGGCCTGGCTGGCGTAGATTCGCATACCTGTTATGGTTAGGGCGAGCCGCCGGCTCGCCCTAACTTTTGGAAAAAACAATCTGTCATTCTGAGCCGAAGCGAAGCGGAGGCGAAGAATCTTCCCCCGAATGCGGTCTTCCACGGCATAAAACCAGATCCTTCGTCGCTTCGCTCCTCAGGATGACAATCTTCATTTCCAGCGCAGCGCAGCCTCGAAGGCACGCGTGTCATTGGAGCGGTTTACCCCCTCCAGGGCCCATAAGCTGGTGTCTTCTCCGGCGGGGTTGGACAGCACGGCCACCTCTTCGCCCGGGCGGACCTCATGGTCGTAATTGACCTGCAGCCAGTCGAGTTTGTGCTGGCTGAAAGCCTCCATTGGGAAGGCATCGCAAATCCATTCTACGTAGCGGCTGTTGTTGACATGGCCGAGCATGTCCACGGCTGAGTAGGCGGCGCGCACGCGCAGGCGTTCCTCGCCGTTACGAGCCAGACCCAGCCGCTCCAGCGGTTCAGCCAGGCCCACCCGCTCGCTCAGGGCGGGCAAGGTCAAGTTAACCGATTGGGGTGGCACCATGCGGCGCGTTTCGGCGTCGATGATCAGCCAGGCCGAGGTGGCCGCGGCCAGGAGCGCGCCGCTGGCATCCATCACCTCGAAATCACGGATGTAAAACAGCTTTTGTTGAATGGTTTTCGGCCAGGTGCGTATGGTGATGGTTTCTCCAGCTCGCGGGAAAGCGAAGAATTTGATTTTCATACGGGCATGCACCCAGAAGAGATTGCGGGCCAGCATGGCGTCAAAACCGACCCCCAGCAGCGCGGCGTGAATGCCGGCTGATTCGGTTAGGCGTTGGAAAAATGCCGCCGGTTTGAAGGCCTGGTTAAGGTCGCATTCGTAGGAATTGATGCGAACCGTTTCCTGGTAGATGGTGATCGGGTCGCTCATGCGTTGAACCTGCCGGTAGAGGAATTGTGGAATCATAGCGCAAAAAAGGCCGAAAAGCGAGGGTGGAAGTGCCTGTAAAAAAGTGAAGGCCCGCCGGGTTGGCGGGCCTCACTGTATTCAATTCTTTGAAAAACTTCAGTCGGTGGCAGCGGGTGCAGCCACAACGCCTTTGCCACGCCGTTGGAAGGCCATGAAGGTCACAATGGCCATCCAGATTGCCAGCACCAGGTACATGATGCAGGCGATGGGGACGATGGCATTCGGGCCAGCCGGGAAGCCTACCCAGGCGCCGTCTTTCATGGTTGCGCCCATGAACATGCGGATGAAGGCCCAGGAACTCATGATGAACATGATGATGCCGGGAATGAGTGTGTACTTCCAGGCGCTCTTGTTCTTGGCGGTGTTGAGCAGCCACATGGTGATGCCGATCAGTGCCAGGCCAGCCAGCAGCTGGTTGGAGGCGCCGAAGGTCTTCCAGAAGACGCTCCATGCCGCAACTTCCTTGCCCGAAACGGGATCGGTCAGGGTGATGACGGTCAGGATCATGGGCACGCCGCCGGTCAGGACGGTGGAGATGATTCTGCCAGCCCAGCCCTTCCAGCCGGTGAGTTCCTGGATGATGTAGCGGCCGAGGCGGACGCAGATATCCAGGGTGTCATAGACGAAGGTTGTGAAGGCCATCAAACCGAAGGAGATGCCGAAGGCCGGGCTGACGCCGATCAACTGCATGAAGGCGCCGATGCCGGAGGCATAGACGAAGTTCGGGGAGGCTTTCAGCAGGGCGCTGTCCTTGGCCAGGATCATCACGGTGGAGAGGGCGATGACAGCCACAACGGATTCCATCAGCATGGCGCCGTAGCCAATGACCTTGGCATCGGATTCGCGCTTGAGCTGTTTGGAGGTGGTGCCCGAGCTAATCAGCGAGTGGAAGCCTGAGCAGGCACCGCAGGCAATGGTGATAAACATCATTGGGAACAGCGGGAACCAGGCTTTGCTGCCAGCGCTCAGCGGGGTGGTGAAGGCCGGGTAACTGACCTTGAAGCCGCCGAACAGAACGCCAATGGCTGCCACGATGACAGCTGCGTACAGGAAGTAGCCGCCCAGATGGCCGCGGGGCTGCAGGAGCGCCCACACCGGCAGAACGGCCGCCACCAGACAGTAGATCATGATGATGATGTTCCAGACCTTTTGCGGGGCCAGACCGGCGATGGAGGGCATATTCAGGGGGATGTACTTGCCAACCCAGATGGCCACGCCAACCAACGGCAGGAAGATGATGGTCGCCCAGAGCAGGCTGAGCTTGGTGTAGCGCAGGAGGAAGCCCATGATGACGGGCAGCGCCAGGTACAACAAGGAGGAGGTGGCAATTGCGCCGCCGCCAACCATTTCGCCGCCGCCGATGTCAACCTGGTTCACGAAGGACGAGGTGGTGACGTCGGTGAAGGCAACCACGACCATGACCAGGGTCAACCAAACAAACAGGTTGAACAGGATCCAGGCGCTCTTGGATACATTGGTGCGCACAGTCTCAGTGATGGAGCGGCCTTTGTTGCGGATCGAAGCAACCAAGGCGCCCATATCCTGCACGCCGCCGATGAAAATGGTGCCCAGGACGATCCAGATCAATGCTGGGACCCACCCGTAGGCGATGCCGGCGATGATCGGGCCGGTGATGGGGCCGGCGGCCGCGATGGCTGAGAAGTGCTGGCCCAAAAGGAACTTGGGCTCGGTTGGCACATAGTCCAGGCCATCATTGACCTCGACGGCAGGGGTTACGCGGGCGTCGTCGAGTTCATAGATCTTTTTGGCAAGGAACGTGCCATAGGTGCGGTAAGCGATGTAGAGCAGTGCCGCTGTACCAATTACAATGAAAATAATATTCATTGAGCAGAACCTCCTGACGCAAAATGCGCCAACAAGAAAAATGATTCACGCCGGCTGGCAGCGTGATGGCAAAGGTTTGTGGCACCTGGATGGGTACCGGGGAAAAAGGCGACGTCTCCCAATATGCTCTGCTGGTTCTAATCTGTTCGCGGGGGAAGTTGGGAAATGGAAACAGGGACGTTAAGAAAAAAACATGCGGCAAGCGACAGCCTTACCTAGGTTTATTTTAGGTTATTGCCATCACATTACAATCGTGATTTTCCTCACATTTTTAGACGATTAAGGTATGCTTTTTACTATATTCGACCAATTTTCCCCAAAAAAACGTATCCAAAAAAGCAAAACAGTGTTTTGAGTGCGCGCTTGAGTGCCTTCGATGGGTGAATTACTGTCAACTCTGGTATGATTGCCCGTATTCGATTTTGACTGTGAGCGGGTGAAATATGAATAAAGGTATTGCCTCGGCTGCCGGAGCTTACGCGTTGTGGGGGTTCTTCCCGATTTACTTTAAAGCACTGCACGCGGCGCCGGCCGATCAGATTGTGGCGCACCGCTTTGCCTGGTCCTTTTTGTTTCTCATTATGCTTGTTACGTTGCGGCGCGAATTGCCCGCCCTTCGCGCCAGCCTGAACCGCCGCACGCTGCTGATCTACCTGGGCGCCGGCGTGCTGCTGGCCGCCAACTGGGGATTGTATGTGTGGGGCGTCAACAGCGGGCACGTGGTTGAAACCAGCCTGGGCTATTTCATCAACCCGCTGGTCAGCGTGGTGCTGGGCGTGCTTTTCCTGCGGGAACGCTTGCGTCCCCTCCAATGGGTTCCGGTCGCACTGGCGGCAGCCGGCGTGCTGTACCTCACCATCAGTTTAGGCAAATTACCCTGGATTGCCCTGGGTCTGGCGTTCTCTTTTGGTTTTTACGGCCTGATCAAGAAACTGGCGCCGCTGGGTTCGTTGCACGGTCTGACGTTGGAAACGGGTTCGCTCTTTGTGGTGGCCATCGGCTACCTGCTGGCTGCCGAACTGCGCGGCACTGGCAGCTTTGGACATGTGGCGCCCATGACCAGCCTGTTGATTGCGCTCTCCGGCATCATCACCGCCATTCCGCTGCTGCTGTTTGCCACCGGCGCGCGCCGGGTGCCGCTTTCCACGCTGGGTCTGCTGCAATACATCGCGCCGACCGTCCAGTTCATCATCGGGGTCTTTCTGTATCACGAGCCCTTTACCACCGGCCGCCTGATCGGCTTTGGCATCATCTGGCTGGCGTTGATCTTCTTCTCGGCGGAAAGCTTTTTGGCCGGCCGGCAGGCGGCAACCCCGGTGGCAGCAGTCGATTAATCCCCGCTAAAAGCCGCTAACCTGCCTCCCCAGGCGCTATTGCGCTGGATGCAATGGCTATATAATGAAATGGGATACGCCGAAAGCCGCCATCTCCAGCAGGAGGTGTTTGCATGACCCTGTACAGCGGTCTGGACTTGAATTTTGGACCGGTTTCACTCTGCCTGCCCGACCCGCATGAGATTGAAAATGCCGACATTGCGCCCGATTCCATCGAAGCCCGCAGCCAGTGGCTGCAAAAAGCCATGTTCGGCAACGATACGCTGTATTTTGCCATCCGCCTGGACGGCATGCTGGCGGGACAGGTTTTCCTTTACGGTTTGGAGAGTAATTCCAGCGAGGCGCAGGTTGGTTTACACCTGTTCGACCCGGCCATGCGCGGGCGCGGCGTAGGTGCGGCGGCCTTGGCGCTGCTGCAGCAGTATGTGGCCGAGAAGACCCGCCTGAAGCATTTGTCCTTCCAGGTGGAGGTCAACCACACCGCGGCGCGGCGCGCCGCCGAGAAATGCGGTTTTATCAACCGCGGCAAATCCAAAACCGATTCCCAGGAATTGGTCTATCGCTGGGACGTGGTGGCGGGCTGAAAACTGCCAGCCTGGCTGAGCTATTCAAGGAGACTCTGCGGCGATGTCATCCCTGCAGTCATCTGATTCGATGAACCAACCCATTTTTCCCACCGACCAGCACCAGTTGACCGCTGAAACCGCAGCGGGCTTTTTTGCCGGGCGCAGCGAGGTCGACAGCGTGCTGGTGACCAATTCCATCGCGCGCGGAAACGCAGTGCCGGGGTCGGACCTGGACATGAACGTGCTGTTGGGTGAAGCGGCCGTCCAATCACAGGCTGATGCGCTGCAGGCGGAGTGGGAGGCATTTAAGGCGGCCAATCCAGTGCTGCGCGCCTTCGAGGCCAGCGGCCCGTTCATGCATGTGCACCTGGACGTGACGCTGGGGCGGTTCGAGCCGGAGGTGTGGGATGATGGCGGCGGGCCGGATTTCTTCGAGATCGGCATTGGCAACCTGCTGCGCGGCGCGCCGCTGGGTACGCCCGGCAGTCATTTTCTGCAACTGCGGCAGCGTTGGCTACCCTATTATAAGGAAGACCTGCGCCGGCAGCGCCTGGCGATGGTGCGGGCGGCCTGCCGCTACGACCTCGACTTCATCCCCTTTTACACAGCGCGCGGGCTGGTCTTTCAGGCCTTCGACCGGCTGTACCGCGCCCACCAGGAGTTCCTGCAGGCACTCTTCATCGCCCGCCGCGTTTACCCCATCGCCTATAATAAGTGGATCCACGAACAGGTGGCCGGCTGGCTGGGGCTGCCGGATCTCTACGATCATTTGCCCGGCATCCTGGCGCTGCCCGCGCTGGAACCGGATGCGTTGAACGACCGGGCTGCACGCCTGGGTGCGCTGCTGGAAACCTGGGCAAATGATTAGCCACCGAGTTCACAGAGAGCACAGAGATAGATGAGTCGATAATGGCTGAGATTCTAACTTCGGGTAATTAATGCCTAATCAAATGAACTTTCCTATCAATTCTCCCTCCCTTCATCTCCCCCTGTGATCTCTGTGGATTATTTTTAGACTCCGAATTCACCGAGGTATCAATGAATCCAACCCTTGAAATGCTCAACCGCCGCCGCTCGCTGCGGGCTTACAGCGACCAGCCCGTGACCCCCGATGAGAAGGCGGCCATTCTGCAGGCAGCCTTCCGCGCGCCGACGGCTGGCGCGATGCAGCTGTACACCATCATCGAGGTGTCCGACCAGGCTTTGAAAGAGCGGCTGGTCGATACCTGCGATCACCAGCCCTTCATCGCCAAGGCGCCGCTGGTGCTGCTTTTCCTGGCCGATTATCAGCGCTGGTGGGATCTGTATCATTACTCCGGCGCGCCTGAAAAAGCGCAGGCGCTCGGCCGCCCAACCCGTCCGCCGCAGGTGGGCGACCTGCTGCTGGCCTGCTGCGACGCACTCATCGCCGCGCAAACCGCGGTGGTGGCCGCCGAATCGCTTGGCATCGGCTCGTGCTACATCGGCGACATCCTGGAGAATTACGAAATCCACCGCGAGCTTTTCGACCTGCCGCAATACGTGCTGCCAATCGCCATGCTGTGGTTCGGCCACCCGGTCAGCGACCGCCCGGCGGCCAACCTCACCCCGCGCTTCCCGCCCGAATACATCCTGCACACCGACCGCTACCAACATCTGAAGGCCAGCGATGTTGAACCGCTGGAGCGTCCGTGGGTCGAACGCATCCAGGCCAGGGGCGGTTCGTTTTTTGAAGGCGCCGACAATTTCGGCCAGAGCGGTTACCTGCGCAAGTTCATCGCCGAGTTCTCCTTTGAGATGAGCCGCTCGGCGGCCGCCATGTTGAAGAATTGGGAGTAAAGCCCATGCGTATTATCGACCTGGATACGTGGCCGCGGCGGCGGCATTATGAACTGTACCGCGGGTTGGATTATCCCCATTTTGGCCTGTGCGCCGAGGTGGAAATTGGCGCCTTTCAGGCAGCCGTCAAAGCCGCCAAACTGTCGTTTACCAGCGCGGCGGCATGGGTGCTGGCGCGGGCAGCCAATGAGATGCCCGAGTTCCGCCTGCGCATCCGCGGCGGGCAGGTGGTGGAGCACGAGGTGGTGCATCCTTCCTTCATTGTGCTTAACGAGCAGGAACTTTTCAGTTTTTGTACCGTGCCGTACCGGGCCGACATGCGCGCGTTTTGCGTCCTGGCGGCGGAACGCATGGCACAGGTGCAGGCCGAACCCGTGCTGGCGGACGAGCCCGGCCAGGACGACCTGCTGTTCATGACAAGCCTGCCGTGGGTCAGCTTCACCAGCATGCAGCACCCCATACATATGCATCCGGTCGATTCGGTGCCGCGCATCGCCTGGGGAAAATTCTTTGTGCGCGAAGGCCGCACCTGGATGCCGGTGGCCGTGCAGGCGCACCATGCCCTGATGGACGGCCTGCACGTTGGCCGGTATTATGAGAGCATCCAGGAACTCTTTTCACAGCCGGAGGAATTTCTAAAATAGCGGTGGGACCGTGGCGAATTCTCCAAATGGCGAACCGCTTGCATATTCCGGTAGTGGCGGGTCGCGACCCGCCACTACTCAGGAGCCGCGGTAGCAGTTATTCTGCACATCGCGACCAGACACCAGTGTCTATTTATTGTCATTTCTGGGAGGTCGTTTTTCCAATGAATCTGTATTAAGAATCCAGTCAAAAGTCCAGTTTCGAAAACGCAACTTTCGTGTAGAGTAGACGTATACAGAATAGTTCACACTCAATGATGGATTTCGACCGGGAGAATGACCCCCCTGGCGAGTTCAAGGAGAAACCAATGGATTACGGTGAAGTTCTTTCCCGCGCCTGGCGCATTATCTGGAAACATAAAATTTTGTGGATCTTCGGCATCTTTGCCGGGTTGGCCTCGCAGGCTGGCAGCGGCGCGGGCGACCGTTCCGCCGGGTCGGGTTCCGGGTTCAAAATTGATTCAGGCGATTTTGCCAACGGCCAGGTGCCGCAGGTATTTCAGGATTTCGCCAAAAACATTGAACGGTTCTTCAACAACGTGCCGGTCTGGTTCTGGATCGTGCTTGGCGTCAGCCTGTTCATTCTATCGATTGCCTTCTGGCTGTTGAGCATCTACGGGCGCGCCGGATTGGTGCGCGGCGCAGCGGAAGCTGATGAAGACGGGCACTTTACCTTTGGCAGTCTGTTCAATAAAGCCACCCATTACTTTAGCCGCCTGCTGCTCTTCGACCTGCTGCTCTTCGCCGGCGGCCTGGTCCTGGCGGTCGCGTTTGTTCTGGCAATTATTACCCTGGGGGTTTTTACCCTCGGTATTGGCCTGATCTGCCTGATCCCGTTGATCTGTCTGCTGGTGCCAGTGGCCTGGGTGCTGGGACTCTACCTGATTCAGGTGCAGGTGGCGCTGGTGTCGGAAGACCTGGGGTTGTGGCAGGCGTTTGCCCGCGCCTGGAAAGTCGTCACCAGCCGGTTGGGCGAGATCGTGGTGATGGGTCTGATTCTGGCGGTCATGCGCATTGTCGCTGGCATTTTGCTGGCGCTGCCCTTCAGCCTGGTGCTTGCTCCCTTCGCTGCATCAGCGTTGGCAGGCAACGGCATTACCACCACGGTGATTACCGCGTCGGTGGTGATCGGGCTGGTGCTTCTGCCTTTTGCTATCCTGGCCAACGGCGGTCTGGAAGCCTATGTGCTTAGCGCCATGACGCTCACCTTCCGCCGCCTGACGGGACACAAAGCCGGCATGCCCGCGGCAGTTCCGCCAGCCGCGCCGCTTGTGCCGGCTGCCCCGCTGGCACCGCAGGCGCCTCAGCCGCCGGAAGCCATTCCTCCGCAGGCGTAATGAGGTTTGATGAGATGCATGAGAGGCGGCGCGAGCCGCCTCTTTTGATTCGGAGGTTGTGACTATCGAAACAGGCTCACAAAGGTGCTTTCAAGGTCTTCGTAGGTTGGGTTGAGGGCTTGATCAGGTAAACGGTGGCTGCTACAAATACCGTTACTGAAAAATTACCTGGCCCGAAACCCAACGCTTTTTTTTGTTTTGTTGGGTTTCGCCGGGGGCGTGATGGTCACGATATTTATCCTATCCGGCGTTTTGTGTACGAGGCTCAACCCAACCTACCAGCTTGCGCGAAAACCCAACCTTCCACACTTTTTTGACGGATGGAGGGCGGACAAAGTATAATGTCGCCATGCAATACAGTCTTCACACCACTTTTCCCGAAGAAATTAAAACCGAATGGAACGATTTGCTGGATGAGAGCATTAACCACGTACCATTCCTCCGCTACGAATACTTGTGCACCTGGTGGCAGACGCGCGGCGGCGGCGAGTGGCCGCCTGAGAGCGAACTGGCCATCGTCATCGCGCGCCAGGACAGGCGCCTGGTTGGCATTGCTCCGCTCTTCCGCGCAAACCATGACGGCCGCCCGGCTCTGCTGTTGCTCGGCAGCATCGAGGTCTCCGACTATCTCGATTTCATCGTCCGTCCAGCCGATTTGACGGCTTTCCTCGACGGCTTGCTGCCTTTCCTGGCTCAGGCCGTTCCAGGTTGGGCAGCGCTGGACCTGTATAACCTGCTGGATTCCTCATCCAGTCTGGCTGCGCTGCCGCAGGCTGCCGCTGAACTGGGTTGGATGTACGCCGGTGAAAAATTGCAGCACTCGCCCTACATCCCGCTGCCCGGCGACTGGGAAACCTACCTGGCCGGCATTGACAAAAAGCAGCGCCACGAGATTCGCCGCAAGATGCGCCGCGCTGAAGAGGGCGAGACGGTGGTGAAATGGTCGATAACCAGCGATCCGGCCGCGTTGGAAGCCGACATGGATACTTTCCTGGCGTTGATGAGTCAGGATCCTGAAAAAGCCGTTTTTCTGACACCGGCCATGCGCGAGCATATGCGCGCCACCATGCGCTGCGCCTTTGAAGCGGGCTGCCTGCAATTGGCTTTTCTGAATATTGACGGCAAGCGTGCCGCCGGCTACCTGAACTTTCATTATCTCGACCGGCTGTGGATCTACAACTCCGGCATCGACCGTTCTTTCAGCGAATATTCTCCCGGCTGGGTGCTGCTGGGCAATTTGCTGAAGTGGGCCAACGAAAATGGCATCCGCGAGTTCGATTTTATGCGCGGCGACGAGGAATACAAATACCGCTTTGGCGGGGTTGACCGTTACGTGCTGCGCGCCACGCTGCTTCGGGAAAATCAGCCGCAAATTAGCCAAACGCCTGAAAGTCTAAAACTGTAAACCCGTTTTCCCGGCCAGGGCTGCCTGCCGATCGGCCTATTGTTTTTTCCGGCGGGATCGTTACAATTTAAATTGCAGACCGATCCATCCGGTCCGCAAGGCTGGAGAAAATGGGCAGCGAGAAAAAACAGCGTTCCTGGTCACCGTGGTTGACCTGGGTGGTGCTGATTTTCGTGATTTTTTTCGGCAGCATGGCCTTTTTTATCCTGAATTTTTACTACGCTGAAACCAAGGGCCCCTACACCTTCACCAGTTCCACGGCAGACCTCGATCTCGACGGGGATCTGGATATCATCATGGGACGTGCCCGATATGAGGCGGCACTCACAGTTTGGGCAGGACCGATCCTGTGGATCAATCAGGGAGGTGGCCGTTTCGTCATAGACGAGCAGGAATTGCCCGGCGGTCTAGCCGTCACCAGTGGAGACGTCGATCAAGATGGGGATACAGACCTGATCACCTATGACGTTAACAAGGCAACCTGGGTGATCAATCAGGGTGGCATTCAAGGGGGCAAGGCTGGTTATTTCCCAAACAGCAACCCTATCATTCCATCCTGGTTTCCATCAGCCTTTCTCCCAATGGACGGATCATTGGCATTGGGCGATCTTAACGGCGACGGACGACTTGATGGACTGGTTACCTCTTGTTGCAATCCGGTCAGTGATGCTCAAATAGACCCTTCCACGGTCCGGAGCTGGACTTTTTTCGGCGAAGCGAATGCTGGGGGACGGCTGGCTTTCCAGACGGTGTTGTTGTCTGAGTTGGACCGGATTCCAGTGCGTGCCACTGCACTGGGCGATCTGGACGGCGACGGCGATCTGGATATTTACGCAGCCGTGGGATCGCCGAAACTGAAGGATGATGCGCGGCTGGCCGACCGTATCCTGTTGAACGACGGCGCTGGCAATTTCAGCGACAGCGGCCAGCGCATCGGGCAGGCCAGCAGCACGGCTGTGGCAATCGGCGACCTGGATAGCGATGACGACCTGGATGCGTTGGTGGCGTCTGGCAGCGGGGTGGCATTGATGCTCAACCGGGCTGGAAAACAAGGCGGGCAGGCCGGTGTGATGGATAACGCAGGGCAGGTGATGACTGGTTCAGAGACAAACGCGATCTTCCTGAAGGACTTCAATCAGGATGGCAACCTGGACGCGCTTGTGGCGGGAAAAAGAGAAGCCTATATCTGGTGGAATGACGGGCAGGCAGCCTTCCAGCGGGCCAGTTTCTCCTTCCGCTATAAAGAGAGTCAGGGGCTGTCGGTTGGGGATTTCAACGGCGACGGCCTGGCCGATGTCTTCGCTGGCGCTTCCGACGGTCGTTACAAAGTCTGGACAAACCAGGGAAATGGAAGTTTTCGGTAATTAGGGTTGCTGGCGGAGATGAAAAAAAACACGCCGCCGGGCGCGTTTTTTTACTGGGGTAACCAGGTCCATCCTGACCCGTTATTTTCTATTTCCAGCGGCGGTTGCGCAGGGCAAAAAAGCCCAGCACCGCGCCGCCCAGCAGCACCAGGATGCCGAGGATGCCCATCAAAGGCGACTTGCCGCCTTCAGCGGGGGAGAGCGGTTGGGCAGCCGCGCTGAGCTGGGCGCCAAAATCGATGTTGCTGGTTTCGCCGGCCCGCACGCTTAGGGTCGAATTCAATTGGGTGGTGGCGTTGTAGCCTTCCGGCACGCCCACCGACACGTTGTACTCGCCTTCCTGCAAATCTGAAAAACAAACCGGGTCAGTCGTTCCCAGCGTCTTTCCGGTCAGCGAGATCTTGCCAATACGGTCGGTCAGGCTGATGGCGCCAGCCACGATGCCGGTTTCGCCTTCGTCAGGGACGCTGTTGCCGTTGACATCCTCGAACAGGTAGACGCACACCTCGCCGGTGCCGTTGAAGGGCGTGGGCGAGGGCAGGATGGCCGTCGGGGTGGCCGAAGGCCCGGCGGTGGGTGCGATGGGCGTGGCCACCGCCAGCAGTAATTCCTGGTTTTCGCGCAGCAGGCAGTCCATGTTGAGCGAATTAAGGTTGCGGATTTGCTCCAGCGGTATCCCGGTCAGCAGCGAAATGCTCAGGCAGGTCTCGCCGGGTTTCACGATGTATATAATGCGCCCGTTGGCGTCGGGGGTGGGCGTGCTGTAATAAATCTGCCCCTGCGGCGCGGCGGCCGCCGGGACGGTCAACAGCCCCATCACGCCGCAGACCGCCAGCAGCAGCGCCAGCGCGGGGATGGGAAAGAAACGCGATCGATGCAATGCGGGTCTCATGGATGACGAAATTATATCAGATTTGAGGCCAGGCCAGCCCTTCACGCCTGCCCGGCGCATTTTCTGATAGAATCAGCGCCGGTTACTGGCAGGAAAATGATGGAACAGAAACCCAAAATTCGCGTCTTATTCGTCTGCCTGGGCAACATTTGCCGTTCGCCCATGGCGGAGGCTGTCTTTAAACAGATGGTGGTTGAGGCTGGTTTGACCGACCGCTTTGAGATCGGTTCGGCTGCCACCAGCAGTTGGGAGGTGGGCAAACCGCCCCACCCGGGCACGCGTGAAATATTGCGCCAGCATCAAATCGCCCTCGATCCAGCCAAGCGCGCCGTCCAGGTGAACCACGCCGATCTGGCGGCGGTCGATTACCTGGTGGCCATGGATTATGAAAATATGGTGGATTTACGCCGCCTGAGCAACGGCACGGCGCACGTTTACCGCCTGATGGAATTCGCCGGCGAGGGTTACCCGGCTGACATCCCGGATCCGTATTACGACGGCAACTTCATGTATGTTTATGAATTGGTGCAAGCGGGATGCAGGGGATTGTTGGAAGCGATTAGCTGTTAGCTATTAGCGGTTAGCCATTAGCTGTTAGCCATTAAGCGCCAGGGCCAATTTGATGGAATAAACCTTATAGCGGGTTTCAATCAGCGGTCCGGAGATCTGGGCTAATCCTAGACGAGGGGAGGCGCCCGCCCTGCCTGGCAATCGTAGATATTTGTCCAGGTAGTAGCGGGTCGCGACCCGCCACTACAGATGGATGGATATTTTCCCAAACCGAAAATCAATCACCGAGACTTATCAATCCTGATGAGAGTAAAAAAAGGATAGCTATAAGCTATTTTCCTGTAAACATAATTCAGGACTTGACACAAACAGCTAATAGCTAACTGCCAATAGCTAATAGCTAACCGCCAATAGCCAACAGCTAACGGCTACTTATTCTCAAACCACATGCCGTAGTCTTCCAACGGCTGAAAGTTGGGCGAGGCGGGGTCGTCAACGGCCAGATCGGACAGTGGGAAGATGAAACTGCGCCCGCCGCGCTGCACCAGCACGAACAGGCCGTGCTCGGGGTCGATGCCGGAGAGCTCGCGCACCTCCACTTCCATTTCAAGTCCCAATGGGCCGTTATCCTGTTCCACCACCACGCGCGCCATAAATGGGAAGCGCAGCCGGGCGTTCATGTAGGCTTCCCAGGCTTCCAGGCTGGTGAATTGCGGGTTGGCTTTGAAGGCATCCCGCAGAATGCGGTAAATGCGCTTGCCCTGCTGGTCCAGATCGGTCCACACGTGCTGCGCCAGCAGTTCGGTGCGCGCCTGGTCGGTTTGGGCGGCGCTGTCGCGCGGTTTGGCGGGCAGCAGGTCGCGCGCTTCCATGGCCTGCCCGTTCCATTCCACGTCCGCTTCCAGGCAGCGGCGGATCATGGCCGGGGTGAGCTGGCGCAGGGTGAGCGAATCCCATTCCACCCAGGCTACCAGTGCACCGCTCTCGGGATCGGCAGCCATTTGCATCACCCGGCCTTCCCAGTTCGAAAGGTCGGTGCCCAGTTCCGGATCGATGACGCCGGCACGCACGCGCACGCTGTCGCCGGGTTGAATGGTGGTGCCGATTTGGGTTTCCTGCAGGGTGGTGAGGATGGGTTCGCCGACGGCATCGAAGACCATGGAATGGACTTCAAGGTCGAACCATAGATCGAACAACCGGGCGGTGCGTTTTTCCGGCCAGGTGGCGCGGTCAGTGCACCAGCTTTCCAGTTCCATTTCAAATAATTTGGGTTTGCGGGTTTTCAGCCAGTCCAGCGCCTGATCGTTGGTATCCATTTCAGGCGTCAGCACAACGGTCGCATCCTCCTGCAAGGACTCCAGCGAAACCAGGTCATCCGTACCGCGCACCGCCGGGCTGTTGACCCAGTCGGCAAACGGTGTCAGCGGGCGGACGACGACGGCAAAGCGGTTGATGGTTTCCATGGCAGACACTCCTTGCAATCCGAAAACAGGGTCGCGCAAATCCCCTGGCAATGATCCTTGCCAGGCAGCACATCCTTCATTTTACAACTTTTCATTTCCTTTCAGAACCGGCGAATGGCGCGGGGAGTAAAATGAAAGGGCGATTCTGTTTCCATTCACATATATTGTCTGTTGGAGCCAATCATGAAAATTGGAGCAGCCTTGCCTTATATCAGCGCGCGAGATCGCCGAACTGGCCGCCCTGGCCGAAGAAGCTGGTTGGGACGGCATTTTTGTCGGCGATGCCGTCTGGACGGTCGACCCGATCGTCTCGTTGACCGCGGCCGCCATGCGCACGCAGCGGATCCGGCTGGGCGTGATGGTGGTGCCTGTGCCGCTGCGAAAACCCTGGAAGATCGCCTCGGAGAGCGCCGCGCTGGACAATTTGAGCGGCGGCCGGCTGACGCTTGCGCTAGCCACCGGGGCGGTATGGATGGGCTGGCAAGGTTTCCCGGACGAGGCGACCGATATAAAAATTCGGGCGGAAATGCTCAATGAAACCATCGACATCCTCGCCGGGCTGTTTGCCGGGCAGCCCTTCGATTATGACGGTCGCCACTTCCGCGTCAAGCTCACCTCGCTGGACCCGCAGTTTTATCCGCCGCGGCCTGTGCAGCAGCCGCGCATTCCATTGTGGGTGGTGGGCGCCTGGCCAAGGATGAACTCGATGCGCCGCACGCTCAAATGCGACGGTGTACTGCCGGTCAAACTCGCTGCGGATGGGCAAGTGGCGCAGTTGTCCCCGGCAGAATTGGCCGAGGTGAAGGCCTACATCACCGCCAACCGTACCCAGGAGACGCCCTTCGATATCGTCGTTGAAGGCAGCAGCCTGGAGCTTGAATCGGCTGAACGCCTGGCGCAGATGGCAGCCTGGCAGCAGGCCGGCGCCACCTGGTGGATCGAGGGCATGTGGGGCGCGACCTTCGCGGAAGCCGCTGAACGCCTCAGGCAGGGACCGGCTGGTCGACAGATATAATATATTACATACTTGCACGGAAAGCATGTAAGTGATATACTTTGTTTCATTACAGGAGACGGCGTGATCCTATCATTCGGCGACTCAGATACTGAAGATTTCTACCATGGCCGAGAAACCAAAGGAACACGGCGATTCCCGGCCAGTATTGTCAATATCGCGCTTCGAAAACTGGATATGATCGCGGCAGCTTATCACTTAAATGATCTACGTATCCCGCCAGGAAATCGGCTGGAAGCTCTTAAAGGTAATTTGGCAGGCTATTTCAACGTTCGCATCAACGATCAATGGCGCATCATTTTCCATTGGGAGAATCACAACGCCAGCCAGGTGCAAATCATGGATTATCATTCGTAAATGGGAGGTAGGATGTTCCCAGAAAACCGTATCGCTACTCATCCAGGGATTGTTTTACTGGAAGAATTTTTGGTTCCAATGGGCGTCAGTCAGGTGGCTTTTGCCCGCCATATTGGAGTGCCGACTCAGCGTGTGAATGAAATCATCCGCGGAAAACGTGGAGTGACTCCCGAAACTGCCTGGTTGTTTGCGCAGGCCTTTGGCACATCCGCGGAATTTTGGATCAACCTGCAATCTGCTTATGACCTAGGCCGAAGCCGTCCTTCGCGAAAAATTGAGCGATTGGCGGCGGCGGATTAACCTATATTTGACAATTATTGATCAGATTTTCCACCTCTACGCGGGTGGGCAACGAGGGCTGTGCGCCGGCGCGGGTGACAGAGAGCGCCCCGGCGGCGTTGCCGTAACGCAATGCGTCCTGAACCGGGCGGCCGTCCGCCAGCGCGAACGCGAAGGCGCTCACAAAGGCATCGCCGGCAGCCACCGTATCCACGGCGCGCACGGGGAAGGCAGGCACATCGACCTGCCCGGTTGGCGAAACCCAACGGGCACCCTGTTCGCCCAACGTGACCACCAGGTTGCGTACGCCGCGTCCCAGCAGCGTATGGGCAGCTTGATCCAGGTCTGTCAGCCCTGAAAGTTGCTGCAATTCGGTCTGGTTGGGAATCAGGTAGTCGACCAGCGCCAACAGGCCGTCGCTCAGCGGCTGGGCAGGAGCCGGGTTGAGCAGCACCATGGCGCCGTGCTTGCGCCCCAGGCGGGCGGCCGCTTCCACCGCGGGCAGGGGAATTTCGAGCTGAATGACCACCGCGCTGGCATCTTCAAAGGCTGCCTCCGCGGAAAGCACGTCCTGTTTACTCAATTGGGCGTTGGCGCCAGCGGCAACCACGATGGTGTTCTGGCCATCCGCGCTGACGGTGATGAGCGCCACGCCGCTGGCTGCAGTGGGATGTTGGCGGATGAAGGCCGTGTCCACGCCGTCTTTTTCAACGGCCGCCAGCAGTGCGCCGCCGAAGGCATCGCTGCCCACGCAGCCGATCATGCGCACCGGCGCACCCAGGCGGGCGGCCGCGGCGGCCTGGTTGGCGCCTTTGCCGCCCGGGAAGGTTTGAAATTCGCCGCCCAGCAGGGTTTCACCCACGATCGGATGGCGCGCCACGCGCACCACCAGGTCCATGTTCAGGGATCCGACGACCACGATGGGTTTGCTCATAAGAAAACACTCCTGCGGAAGGTTGGCGTGTGGAAATTTTATCACGGGGGAAGGAAAGGGGATTCATCGCAAAGGCGCAAAGAATGCAAAGGAAGGGGATGATCAGACCATTCTATGATCCTGGGAGGTTGAACGGTAGGGCGCGGAGCAAACGACTGACGTCGTTACTACGAAGAATAATTTAGGCCCATTCAATAGAAATCCGTCCCATCCTCTAGGCCTCAGAACCCAGCACCCATCACTTATAACACAGAACTCATCCGCCCTCTTTTGACGAAAGTGGACACAACAGGTACAATATAGCCATGCCAACGGATGCTGTGAGCACCCTGACAAAAGAACAATTGGAAGACCGCCTGGTGGCGCTGCACCGCGCCAGTCTGGATTTGGTGCGCGATATTTCGCTGGAATCGCTGTTGAAGCGCATTGCCGCGCTGGCCTGCGAACAGGTGAATGCCCGCTATGCCGCCGTAGGGGTGGTGGGCGTCAACGGCGAGCTGGAGCAGTTCATCACCATCGGCATGAAAGAAGCGGAACTGGCGCGCATGGCACACCCACCGGTCGGGCGCGGGCTGATTGGCGCGTTGATGCGCTCAAAAACCGCCATACGCGTTCCGGATATCTCCGCCGACCCGCGCAGCGCCGGCTACCCGCCGCACCATCCGCAAATGAAATCGCTGCTGGGCGTACCCATCCGGCTCGGCAATGAAGCGCTTGGCCAGATTTACCTGACCGACAAGCTGGACGCCAGCGAATTCTCGGATGCCGACCAGCAGATCATCGAAATGCTGGCGACCTACGCCGCCGCCGCCATTTCCAATGCCCGCCTGTACCGCGAATTGATACAACGCGACCGGGTACTGACCCGCCGCAACGAAAACCTGGCGCTGCTGAACACCATGGCCTCCACCATGGCCACCTCGGACGATATCGACCTGATCGTACGGCAGAGCCTGGGACAACTGCTGAGTTACCTGCGCCTGGAAGTGGGCGAGGTTTTTTTGCGCCGCGAAGACAGCGAGTTGCTGCAGCTGGTGCACCACCAGGGCATGCTCATTGACCGGTTGTGGAAAAAGGACCAGGTGCTGATCGGCGAGGATATTGTCGGCGCCACCGCCCGGGATGACCGGCCTCGTCTTTACACCCTGCCAGACAAGAAACTGACTTCGCTCAATCCGGCAGTGGCGGATACCTGCCTGCGCCATATGGCGCTCATGCCGCTGACCGGGCGGCGCGGCACGCTGGGCGTTTTGATCATAGCCACCTGCCACAGCCAGCCGCTGGACGAACTGGAAACCCAGTACCTGGCCACCATCAGCGCCTGGCTGGGCACCGCCATTGAAAACCTGCGCTTGAATGTGCAGGGAAAACGCCTTGCGATCCTCGAGGAGCGCGAGCGCTTTGGCATGGACCTGCACGACGGCATCATTCAATCGATTTATGCCGTCGGACTGACACTGGAACACGCCCGGCTGTTGATGAATGAAGACGTCGTCGGAGCGCATCAACGCATCGACCAGGCCATTGCTGACCTGAACAGCACCATCCGCGATATCCGCGCCTATATTCTTGACCTGCGCCCGCGCCAGCTTCACGATGAAGATCTGATGCGCGGCATTCAACGCCTGGTCAATGAGTTCAAAGCCAACACGCTCATTCCGGTCAGCCTGCAAGGGCCGGCGGACGGCTTCCCCGGCATGACCGATGGCGAAGCATTGGCCATGTTCCACATCACCCAGGAAGCGTTAGCCAATATTGCCAAACACGCCCGCGCCAAGAAAGTTGAAGTGGTGATCTGGAAAACCTCTGAGCGCGTGCTGCTCGAGATCCATGACGACGGCCGCGGTTTCGACCCCGCCAAGGTCCATGTGGCCATCGGACACGGCGTATCCAACATGCAGTTACGCGCCCGCAATGCCGGCGGCGATGTTGAAATCTTCTCCGAGCCCGGCCAGGGAACCACCATCACCACCTGGGTGCCTTTCCGTGAACCCAACGCAGGTTGAGCGGATCAATTCGCATACCCGCACCGTGCGCAGCATTTTTGGGCGCATCGCTCCGCGTTATGACCTGATGAACCGCCTGATGACCTTCGGGCAGGATATGCACTGGCGGCGCGAAGTGATCCGGCGCGCAGCGTTGACAGCCGGCAGCCATCTGCTGGACCTGGGCGCCGGTACGGGCGATCTGGCGCGCGAAGCACTGCGCCAGGCGCCGGACGCGCGGGTGACCGCCGCCGATTTTGCGCTGGAAATGATGCAGGCGGGTCAAAAACGCCCGCAGGCTGGCGCGATCTGTTGGACTGCCGCCGATGCGTTGCACCTGCCTTTTGCCGATGAACACTTCGACGCGCTGGTTTCCGGTTACCTGCTGCGCAACGTGGCCGACCTCGACCAGGCCCTGGCGGAGCAACTGCGCGTATTAAAACCGGGCGGCCGGATGGTGACGCTGGATACCACCCGACCGGTTCGCAACCTGTTCTCGCCTTTGATCTACATCCACATGCATTGGGTCATCCCGCTGTTGGGGACGCTGCTGACCGGCCAGCGCGATGCCTACACCTACCTGCCCAACACCAGCGAGAACTTCCTCTCCGCCGAGGCATTGGCCGGGCGCCTGCTCGACGCCGGGTTCGAAGAAGTCGGTTTCCACCGCTTCAACTTCGGCACCATGGCGATTCATTGGGGGGAGAAACCGCGGGATGAGGCAATGAGTTGATGAGTTCTGAGGAGTATCGTTAATCGGGATCTCTTACCCCATAACTCAGAACCCAGAACTCAGAACTCAGAACTCTTTTTTCCTTCTTCCGTGTACAATTACCCAATGGAATCGCCGGATTTGCCCGTCAACCAGGTGCTGGAGGGCGACTGCATTGAGATTCTGCAGCGCCTGCCCGCCGAGTCGGTCGACCTGATCTTTGCCGACCCACCCTACAACCTGCAACTGCACCAGGAGCTGTGGCGTCCCAACCTGACCCTGGTGGACGGGGTGGACGACGACTGGGACCAGTTTGGCTCGTTCGGCGATTATGACGCCTTCACCACGGCCTGGCTGAGCGCCTGCCGGCGCGTGCTCAAACGCAGCGGCACATTGTGGGTAATTGGAAGCTATCACAACATTTACCGCGTCGGCGCATGCCTGCAGGACCTTGGTTTTTGGATCCTGAACGATGTGCTGTGGATCAAATCCAACCCGACCCCCAATTTCCGCGGGGTGCGATTCACCAACGCGCATGAAACACTGCTGTGGGCGCAAAAGGAACGCGGAGCCGCCTACACCTTCAATCACCATGCCATGCGCGCGCTCAACGATGACCTGCAAATGCGCTCCGATTGGGAGCTGCCCGTGTGCACCGGCCATGAGCGTCTGCGCGTGGACGGCCGCAAGGCTCACGCCACGCAAAAACCCGAAGCGCTGCTTTACCGGGTGCTGCTGTCCAGCTCCCAGGCGGGCGACGTGGTGCTCGATCCTTTCTTCGGCACCGGCACCACCGGCGCGGTGGCGCAGCGCCTCAACCGGCGCTGGATTGGCATCGAACGCGATCCGCAGTATGCTGCTCTGGCGCGCCAGCGCATCGCTGCCCTACCGCCGGCCGCCGCCGGCGAGGAATTTTATGCCAGCCGCAACCCGCGCCGCGAAACGCGCCTGCCTTTCGGCGCGCTGTTGGAAAACCATCTGCTGCAACCCGGCGATTTGCTTTATTTTGGCAGGCACGGCAGCATTCCAGCCCGCGTGCAGGCTGACAGCTCGCTGGAGTATAATGGAACGCGCGGTTCCATCCACAAAATCGCCCGCATGTTGCAGCCTGGACCGTGCAACGGCTGGGAGCTCTGGTTTTTCGATGACCCCACCAGCGGCGAACGCCGGCCGATCGACCAGCTGCGCCAGCAACTGCGCGAAACTATAAAACGGACTGATGAGGGAGAAAAATGACTGAAACGGTTGCTTCCTATGTGCAAAAGAGTTGGGATCTTTCTGATTTGATCGCCGGCGGCATGGACAGCCCGGAGTTGGAATCGGCTTTTACAAACATAGACAAAATGGTGGCAGCTTTTGAAACAGTGCGCCCGCAACTTGCCCCCGCCATCCCGTTGGACGAGTTCCTGGGAATCGTGCGCAAGCTGGAAGAGATCAACCTGGCTGCCAACAAGTTGAGCAATTTTGCTTATCTGACTTTTTCCGCCGATACGCAATCGCAGGCAGCCCAATCGCTGGTCCAGCGCGTGGAACAGTTTTTTGCCGAGCTTGATAACCGCACCATTTTCTTTACGCTGTGGTGGAAGGAACTTGCGGATGAGGAGGCTGGCCGCCTGATGGCCGGTTCCGGCGATTATCGTTACTGGTTGGAGGAAATGCGCCACTTCAAACCGCATACCCTCAGTGAACCGGAAGAGAAAATCATTAACATCAAGAATGTGACCGGCGCCACCGCCTTGCAAATGCTTTACCGCTCGATGACCAACCGCTATACCTTCAAATTGACCATTGACGGCCAGGAGAAGGAGTTGACCCGCGGGGAGATCATGGTCTACGCGCGCCAGCATGACGGCGAGCTGCGGGCAAAAGCCTACCAGGAACTCTACCGCGTTTACGGCGTTGACGGTCCCATCCTGGGGCAGATCTACCAGGCGCTGGTGCGCGATTGGCGCAACGAGCAGGTGACCCTGCGCAAACATCCTGCGCCCATGTCGGTGCGCAACCTGATCAACGATCTGCCGGATGAAGTGGTGGGCACGCTGCTCTCGGTTTGCCAGCGCAATACCGCCGTTTTCCAGCGTTTTTTCAGGCTCAAGGCGCGCTGGTTGAAGGTGGACAAACTGCGCCGCTATGATATCTACGCTCCGGTGGCGAAATCGGACAAGCAATACGCCTACGACAAAGCGGCGGGCATTGTGCTCGATTCATTCCAGAAATTCGATCCTAAATTTGCCGAAATGGCCGAGCGCGTTTTCGCGCAGGACCACCTGGACGCGGAAGTGCGCAAGGGCAAACGCAGCGGCGCGTTCTGCGCCACGGCCACCCCGCAGCTTACGCCGTGGGTGCTGCTCAACTACCAGGGGCATGCCGACGACGTGGCCACCATGGCCCACGAGCTGGGCCATGCCATTCACTCCATGCTGGCTTCGCAGCACAGCCTGTTCACCGCGCATGCCTGCCTGCCGCTGGCGGAAACCGCCTCGACCTTTGCCGAGATGGTGCTGGTTGACCGGCTGTTAAAAAATGAAACCGACGAAGCCGTGCGGCGCGATTTGCTCTTCCGCCAGATGGACGACGCCTACGCCACCATCCAGCGCCAGGCCTATTTTGCGCTGTTCGAGCGCGATGCGCACGACCTGATCCAAAAGGGCGCTTCAGCGGATGACCTGGCGGATGTATATCTGAAGAACCTGCGCCAGCAATTTGGCGAAGCCGTGGATGTGAGCGATGAATTCCGCTGGGAATGGGTTTCCATCCCGCACATCTATGAAGTGCCGTTCTACGTGTATGCCTACACCTTCGGGCAGCTGCTGGTGCTGGCGCTTTACCAGCAGTACAAGGCCGAGGGCGAAGCCTTCAAACCGCGCTACATAAAAATCCTTTCGGCAGGCGGCTCGGTGGCGCCGGTGAAACTGCTGGCCGATGCCGGCATCGACGTGCACCAGGCGGCTTTCTGGCAAGGCGGCTTTGACGTGCTTTCCAGTCTGGTCGACGAGCTTGAAAAGATGCCGCTGGAGTAAGAACGGAATGGTAAAAACGTAATGCACAATCAGCAAGAGGCGGAAATGTAGCCGCCTCTTGCTCTTTATATGTGGCGATGCTCCGTGCAGTCATCCGCGTAGGTCGGTTCGGAGGGGGTGATTAACGCAGGCCGCCATTGACCCTTGATCCCTCGCAGAACCGACGTAATACCTCATTGTGGTTTGTCGGTTCTCCGGGGCAATGATTGTAAAATACACGGCCGATTATTTTGCCCCTTCGAACCGACCTACAAAAATATCCATTGTGCGAACAATTGCCTCGATTTGGACATTGCCTTGCCGCGCCCCTCAATCGCCCATTCAGTTATACAATACATCCATCCCGCCTCAATGGAGACCCCATGTCCATCCAATCCGATCTCGTCGAAGATTATTCGCGCAATTCGCGCTTGCTGAGCCAACACCTGGAAGGTCTGAGCCACGCCGACACCCTCATCCAGCCGGGTGGCACGGGCAATTGCATCCACTGGATCTTTGGGCACCTGCTGCTGTGTCGGGTAGACATGCTCGATCTGCTGGGCGGGCAGTCTTCGGTGACCGAAGCCGATCTGCAGCGCTACGGCAACGGCGTCGAACCAGTCGGTCCTGAATCGAGCGATATCGTACCGTTGGAGCAATTGAAAAGCTGGTGGCAAACCGTGGACGGCGAGTTCATGCAGGCTATCCAGGCAGCCAGCGACGAAACCATGTTGGGCATCATCAACACCGGCCGGCGCGAGATGCCGCTGCACCGCCGGTTGCACTTCTACTTCTTTCACGAAGCCTTTCACCTCGGGCAATTTGAAACCTTGCGCCACCTGGCCGGGAAAACCGAATCGCTGATATGAAGAAAATCAGACTTGTCACCGACTCCATCCGTCCGCCGGTCATCATGATGATCCAGCGGCACCTTCAGCTGGATGCGCTGCATGACGGCGACGAGTTTAGCATGGAAAGTCTGAGCGGTGACTGTTCCGGGCAGGCGGTCAGGAAGCTGTTGGTAATGCAATGTGTGCTCAAACGCCTGGTTTTGCTGAATGCGCGCATTGACCAACTGCATCTTTCGAATTGCCGGCTGGAGCACTGCGATCTTTCTGGAGCCCAGCTGGAGAAGGCAAAACTGGATTCTTGTGAATTCAAGGATTGCCGCATGCTCGGCACGAACTTCAGCGAAGGCGAAATCAATGACGCCGTCTTCGACAACTGCGGCGCGCAGGATGCCTTTTTCACCAAAGCGAAGTTTAAGGCGGCGCACTTCAACGGGTGCAACCTGCGGGGCGCCAACTTTGAAGGGGCCGACCTGAGCGGCGTGCTGTTCAAAAAATGCGATCTGACAGGCGCCAACCTGTCTGGCGCCAGACTGACCGGCGCGGATTTGCGCTCCTCGATTATTGACGGGCTGGCGGTGGGCATTGCCGACCTGCGCGGGGTCAAGGTCACGCCAGCCCAGGCGCTGCAGATGGCTGCGCTGCTTGGAATCGAGATCAGCGAGATGGATGAGGAAACCTCGATCCATCCTGGCACACTGGACGGTTGATGTTAAAACCGGGTATGAAACCTGAAAAAATGAAATGGTCCCGCCAGATGTTGGGCTTTCTGGGACTGCGCCGCAGCATGGTGGCCATGCTTTCGATGGCCATCCTGGTGGGCATGGGCGAGCACATGGCCGAACGCTTCCTGCCGATTTACCTGGTGGCGTTGGGCGGCGGGGTGCTCTCGGTGAGTTTTCTGAACGGCATGGATAACCTGCTCAGCGCTTTGTACTCGTTCCCGGGCGGGTATTTGAGCGACAAGCTGGGTTACAAGCGCGCTTTATTGGTCTTCAACCTGTTTGCAATGGCAGGTTATTTGATCGTGATCTTCATCCATACCTGGTGGGCAGTCATCCTGGGAGCCGTCTTTTTCCTTTCCTGGACAGCGATTTCGTTGCCCGCCACAATGAGCCTGGTGGCGGCGGTGCTGCCGGACAAGAAACGCACCATGGGCGTCTCGATGCATTCGCTGGTGCGGCGCATTCCGATGGCGCTGGGGCCGGTGGTGGGCGGCCTTTTGATCACCTGGAAGGGCGAAGTGCTCGGAATTCGCTGGGCGTTTGGGGCAGCCTTTGTCCTGGCTTTTGTGGCGCTGCTCGTCCAACAGGTGCTGGTGGAAGATCGAAAATCGGAGGCAAAAGCCGAGGCCAACCCGCTCAGGTTATTCCGCAGGATGTCACCAGCCTTTCGAAAATTGCTGGTTGCGGACATCCTGGTGCGCTTCAGCGAGCAAATTCCGTATGCCTTCATGGCGATCTGGGTGATCAAAAACAACGGCCTATCCGCGGTGACCTTTGGCCTGCTGACAACCATCGAGATGGTCACCGCCATGCTCGTTTATATCCCGGTGGCTTACCTGGCTGACCGCGGCTCGAAGAAACCTTTCGTGGCCATCACCTTTGGTTTCTTCACCCTGTTTCCACTGGTGTTTCTGTTGGCACACAGTTTCTGGATGTTCGTGGTCGCGTTCATCATCCGGGGATTGAAGGAGTTCGGCGAGCCGACCCGCAAGGCGCTCATCATGGACCTGGCGCCCGAAGGACAAAAGGCGGCTTTTTTTGGGCTGTACTATTTACTGCGCGACGTGGTTGTCTCGCTGGCAGCCTTTAGCGCCGGTTTTCTTTGGGAGATTTCTCCGCAGGCAAATATGCTCACCGCATTTGGATTTGGCCTGTTGGGCACGTTATTTTTTACCATTTTTGGCGAGGATGTCAGTCACCGGCAAAAGGAGAACGCCTTATGATTTGGATCACGCGTGCGCACGTTCATGTGGATCGGGTGGCCTGTCCCTGGTTGATCACACGCTTTATCGACAGCCAGGCTGAATTTATATTTGTGGCGCGCAGCGAGGTGGAGCGCGTCGCAAAAATCGAAGGCGCCATTCCATTTGATATCCCCGGGGCGGAATTGGGACACGTGGATGGCCGCTGTTCGTTTGAATCGATCCTGTTGAAGTACGAATTGAAGGATCCCGCGTTGTTGCGCCTGGCGAAGATCATTCATGCCGCGGATGTCGACGCAGATATCGATCAGGATCCGATTGCGCGCGGCCTGGAGGCGATTGCGACCGGTTTCAGCCTGCGCTACCCGGAGGACGAAACCAACCTCGAGATCCAGTTCGAGGTCTATGACGCGCTGTATGCCTGGTGCCGGCTGCAAACCGCGGCAGGCGGGTGAAAACGGCATTTTCTTATCACGGAATAGGCAGGGGCGATTCATGAATCGCCCTTACATTATTATTTCACCAGTACCGGCTCCAGCACGCGCCCCTGCATCGACCAGGGTCCCGTCCAAGTGATCTGTACCGGCAGGATTTTGCCGCGCAGGTCGTTCTCCGATTCGGCAAAGACCAGCTTGTTGGTCGGCGTGCGGCCCTTCCAGCGGCCCTTCACTTTTTCTTCGAACAGCACGCTGGTCGTCTCGCCCAGGTAACGGGCGTGGATTTCGGCGGCAATGCCTTCCTGCAGTTCTTCCAGCCGGCGGAAGCGTTCCCACTTCTCTTCGTCGGGCACATCGTCCGGCATGCGGCGCGCCGAGACGGTGCCCTCGCGCGGGGAATAACGCGCCAGGTGAGCCACATCCAGTTTGAGCTCGGCCAGCAGGTTGTAGGTGCCTTCAAAGGCTTCGGCCGTTTCGCCGCAGAAACCGACGATGATGTCGGTGGCGATCGAGACATTGGGAATGCGCGCCCTGATTTTGGCAACCAGCTCGCGGTACTGCTGCACGGTGTATCCGCGGCGCATGTTTTCCAGCACCGCGTCGTCGCCGGCCTGAATGGGCACTTCAATGTGCGGCATCACCTTGGGCAGAGTAGCCACCGCGTCCAGCAGCTCATCGTTCATCCAGTTGGGGTGCGAGGTGAGGAAGCGGATGCGCTCCAGACCCTCCAGGGCATTCAATCGCAGCAGCAGCCCGGCCAGGGTCGGGTAGGCGGCTTGGTCCTTGCCGTAGCGGTCGACAATTTGACCCAGCAGGGTGATCTCTTTGACGCCCTGGGCTACCAGCGAGCGCGCCTCGGCCAGAATATCCTCGGGCGGGCGGCTGACTTCGATGCCGCGGCGGTAGGGGATGATGCAATAAGTGCAGGCGTGCGAGCAGCCTAAAACGACGGGCACGTGCGCGCTGACCAGCCTGCCGCGCTCGCTGGCGGGCAGAATCAGGTCCTCGTCCATCCAGGCATGCCGTTGGGCTGTTTCATTTTGTTCCAGGTCGTGCGCCTGGCCCTGGGTGAGGTAAGCCACCAGCGGACCAGGATCGGAGGGCGGCGAGAACACATCCACGTAGGGGAAGCGCGCCTTCAGGCGTTCGCTGCCCTTGATGCCCACCAGGCAGCCCATCAGATTGATCACCAGATCGGGCCGCTTTATCTTTAATGGATGCAGCGAGCTGAGCCGGCCGTAAGCTTTATCCTCGGCCGACTGGCGCACCACGCAGGTATTCAAAACGATCACATCGGCGTCATCCGGGCGGGGGGTATCGTGATAGCCCAGATGCTCGAGCGCCGAGGCCACCCGCTGCGAATCCGCCACGTTCATCTGACAGCCTTCAGTCCAGATGTGGTATTTCATGCCGCCGATTATAACAGGGTTTTAAAAAGGCGACAAAAATTGTCTGAATAACGGGAAAGCGTTTTCTGGTTACAAAAAGCCAATCAACAGGATGGAATAAAGGAGCAAGCGGTTGGATTCCACCTTGGACGGAAGAGGGCATTTGGCAAAGTAAGACGGATCAGGCGGCTAAAACCCTCTCCAGATTGGCTAGCGTCAATAAATTCAGATCAAAACCAGGTTCAACGAACGGCCGGACATCGTTGGCAATGCCTTCCCAATTCAGGGTTTTCAACCGTACAAAAATCTGTTCCTTCCAGTTTGCCGCAGTCACTTGCTCACCCGTCCAGTTGGTTTGGGCAAGCGCGTTGTTGAGCAAAACAAGGTTCGGCTGCGGCCAGGCGGGATCGCTCAGGTACCAGAGTAAATCATAGATATCGCGCCCCTTGGCAAAGGGCCGCTGCAAGACTGCGTGCAGTTTACCGGATAAAAGGGAAGCTTTGTCATGGTGTTGCAGTTGAAGCACCACAAAGCGGCGCACAACCGTGGTGGCAAGGTTTGCGCCTTGCGGCGGGTTGGTATCCACTTCGATCTTAACCGCCAGCACTTCATTGGGTTGCGCTGAAAGACCCAGTTCAAACAATAATCCGGGAAAGCGGATGAAGGCACTGTGAACCGTTTTTTGATCATTAACCTTCAATTCAACCGCATAGCCTTCGGGGGTTAATTCAGAACGAATGGCCTGTAGATAAGAACGGAAATCGTAGCTCTGGCGGTTTCCTTCCAAGGCAAAGTCGAGGTCTTCTGAGAAGCGCCCGTGGGAAAATAAAAAACGCAGTGCTGTTCCGCCGTGAAAGGCCAGGGGAATCATGGCGCCAGAGCGTTGCAGCGAAGCTAAAATTCGAGCCTGAAGGTATTCCCTCGCCAGGTTGCGCCCTTCCAAGGGAGAAGCGGTCTGCTTTACCAGGTTAGCCAGGTAATCTTTCATAAATCCTCATAGTTTGTTGAATCTTCCTGGATTAATTGAAGTATGTTCTTTACAGCTGCCCGCATTTTTGGGGAGGCAAAGGTATCGGCTTGTTTCTTGAAAAGATCCGGATTCATGCGATCCATGTTTTGCAGACGCAAGCTCTGCAAATACTCGAGCGTGTCGCCGCCTGGCTGAAGGTAAACCAGATCCAGCAGTGCTTTTTCCGGGGTTGCCACCAACGCCGCTTGAGTTCCCAGGTCAGTCATTTGGTAACCGAAAAGGAGATTCGTTTTGATATGGCGGAACTCATAGATACCCAGAGGGTTTTCCAACCGTTCAGGACGGCCTGTGGTAACACTCACCGTGCTGTTGACATTTTCAGGGATCAGGCCGTAAAAAGCCAGCGCAGATTGCAGACTTACATAGGAAGAACGCTGCAGACGATTGGCAACCAGGAAAGGGTGGGGTTTGGCTTTTCGATAAGGCGGTGCAATTGAATAGAGTCCCCGCCGCAACTGGTAAATGCGGCCGCTGTTTATCCAGCGGCCAAGTTGAAGCCGGATATAACGGGGGTCGACGTTGCCAGCTAATAGTAAAGCGGATTCAAACACCGGGTCGTCGCCAATGATTTGAAGTAATTGATCAAAATCCATTGCAATATATTATCATTAATGATAATTTATTACAACATAAGTATTGAATTGCTTCCATTCGATTACCCATTTCCATCTTTTCGATTTATGCCATAATGATTAGAAAGATCAACTCGAGTCTATATAAACTCAAACCGGGTAGGATAAACATGGACCTCAACCAGTTCTTGTACGATATCCGCGAGGTGGCACCGCGCACCTGGGCCATTTCCGATCACGGCGCCGATGTGTTTTATTACGTCAGCGGAGAGAACAGCGGGCTGTTCATCGACACTGGCTTTGGGTTTGGTGACCTGCCTGCCCTGGCGCGCGGGCTGGACGATAAGCCGCTGCGCCTGGTGCTGACGCACGGCCACCCCGACCACGGGAGCGGCGCCTGGCAGTTTCCCGGGGCTCTGCTGGGACGGGCGGATGTTGGCTTGACGCGGCATTACTGTTCGGCGGGGGCGCGCAAAGGCATGCCGGCTGATTTGCGCCGCACCGATCCGCAATTCGCCCAATTGCTCGAGCTGGGCTTCGATGACCAACGTTGGGCGTCCGCGCCGCTGCCGCGCCTGACGCCAATAGACCCCGGATTTACCGTTGATTTGGGCGGACGTATTTTGGAGATGGTGCCTTTACCTGGGCACACGCCTGGCTCGATCGGCCTGCTCGACCGCGCCAACCGCCTGCTCTTCAGCGGCGATGCACTGCACAGCGGGCAAATCTGGCTGCAGCTGCCTGAATCAAGCACGCTGGCGGATTACCTCGCCATGTTGAATGGGCTGCAGCCACTGCGCCAGGCCTTCGACTGGCTGCTGTGGGGCCATTCGCAAGATCCCGCTCCGGCGACATTGGTTGATGACCTGATCACAGGCGTGCAGGATGTGCTCGCCGGACGGCGGGCGGGCGAGCCGCATGCCTGGTTCGGCGGCGAAGGTTTATTGATCGATTTCGGTTCCTGTTCGCTTTTTTATCCCGCCTGATCCCATAAGGTACACCGGAAACCGGACCCTACAACCGGGTGGGTTCATCCGTCTGTTGCAATGGCCTTTTTCTTCGTTTTCCTTCGAATCCAATCTTAAATCCGCCCTGACATGATTTATCACCTTCATCTATGGATATTTGTTTTCCATGGGTAGGATGGTTGACACTATGATTCTGCGCTTTCAAGGTAGATAATGAAAATGAAAACGATAAGACTACTGAAATAGTCGAATTTGTCAGATTATTTATTAAGGAGGCAGGCATGCCCGTCAAGGGACGAATCGTCGTTGATGATGTGTTTTGCAAGGGCTGTGAGCTGTGTGCCAGCGTTTGCCCGCAAAAGGTCATCCAAATGGCCCCCGAGCGGATTACCGCAAAGGGTTATCATCCGGCTGAATTATCAAAAGATGGTTGCACCGGCTGCGCCGTGTGCGCTGTCATCTGCCCGGAAGCGGCCATTACCGTGTACCGCGAAGCACCACAGGCTCGCGTTGCGGCTGGAGCATAGGAGGTATTCATGGCCCGTGAATTAATGAAAGGCAATGAAGCCATCGCCGAAGCGGCGGTGCGGGTTGGACTTCAGGCATATTTTGGCTATCCCATTACTCCGCAGACCGAATTGCTTGAATATTTATCGAAGCGCTTGCCGGAACTGGGGCGTGCCTTTGTGCAGGCCGAAAGCGAAGTCGCTTCTATTAACATGGTGTACGGCGCGTCCGCTGCGGGCGTGCGCTGCATGACCTCCTCCTCAAGCCCCGGCATCAGCCTGATGATGGAAGGCGTTTCCTATATCGCCGCCTCGGAAATCCCGATGGTCTTCGTCAACGTGATGCGCGGCGGTCCTGGCCTGGGCAACATTTCGCCCTCGCAGGCCGATTACAACCAGATTGTCCACGGCGGCGGGCACGGCGATTATGAAATCATCACCCTGGCGCCGTCCTCGGTGCAGGAAATGGTCGATCACATCGTGCTGGCCTTCGACCTGGCTGAAAAATACAACATGGTCGCGTGCGTCCTGTCGGACGGCTCGATCGGCCAGATGATGGAACCCTGCGAACTGCCCGAAATGCGCCCCTTGCGCAAAGAAGGCGAATTTGCCAAGTGGGCGACGCGCGGAAAAAAAGGCCGGGAAGACCGCAACATTGTCTCCTCGATCTACCTCAACGTGGCCGACGGCGAAAAAGCCAACTTCCGCATGATGAACAACTGGCAGAAGGTTGTGGCAGCCGAAGTGCGCTACAAGGAATATTACCTGGATGATGCCGATATCGCCATCGTCGGGTATGGTTCCGCTGGCCGCATCGCGCTGACGGCCATCCGCCAGGCGCGCGCCGAAGGCATCAAAGTGGGCCTGTTGCGTCCGATCACGCTTAACCCGTACCCGGAAGAGGCGCTGGATCAACTGGCTGGCCGCGTCAAGAGCATACTGGTGACCGAAATGAGCGGCGGTCAGATGTTGCGCGATGTGGAACGCATTGTGCGCGGGCGCGTGCCGGTGGAATTCTACGGCCGCACCGGCGGTGTGGTGCCCTTCCCGGATGAGATCCTGGCTGAAATTCACCGTATGGCCGCCGGGAATCTGCCGTTGAGCGGCGATCCGCACGTCCGCTGGTTGGAACGAATGGCGAAAAGGAACTAGAGGAGGCTGATCGATGGCAACTTTGCAAGCTAATGAACAGATTGTTTACCAGCGGCCAAAGGCCTTAACGACGGCCAACACGCACTACTGCCCGGGCTGCACGCACGGCGTGGCGCACCGCCTGGTGGCCGAAGTGATTGATGAAATGGGTCTGCAGGACCGCGCCGTGGGCGTAGCCTGCGTGGGCTGCTCGGTGTTTGCCTACAATTATTTTGACCTCGACTGGGTGCAGGCTCCTCACGGGCGTGCCCCGGCGGTCGCGACCGGCGTCAAGCGCTCGCTTGGCCACGATGCCTTCGTCTTCACCTACCAGGGCGACGGCGATCTGGCCTCGATCGGCATGGCCGAAATCGTCCATGCTGCCGCGCGCGGCGAGAACATCACCGTCATTTACCTCAATAACGCCAACTACGGTATGACGGGCGGCCAGATGGCCCCCACCACCCTGCCCGGCCAGAAGACCACCTCTTCGCCGATGGGCCGCGATGTTGAACTGCAGGGCTACCCGATCCGCGCGGCTGAAATGCTGGCCAACCTGGACGGCGCCAGCTATGTGGTCCGCCGCAGCCTGCACGATCCGAAGAACATCCGCATGGCCAAGAAAGCCATTCAGACGGCTTTTGAAGTGCAATTGAAGGGGTTGGGTTTCTCGCTGGTGGAACTGCTCTCCATCTGCCCGACCAACTGGGGCATGACCCCGACCGACTCGATTACCTGGTTGGCGGACCGCATGATCCCCTACTACCCGATCGGCGATTTCAAAGTGATCCCGGCGCTGCAGAAGGAAACCTGCGCGTCCAAGGCGGAGGGTTAAGATGCAATACGAATTCATCTTCTCTGGTTTTGGCGGTCAGGGCGCGCTGTTTGCCGGTCAAATTCTGGCCTATTCGGCCATGGATGCCGGCAAGGAAGTCACCTGGATCCCGTCCTACGGCCCCGAAATGCGCGGCGGTACGGCCAACTGCACCGTGGTGATCTCAGACGAAGAGATTGGGTCGCCGCTGGTGAAGAATCCCACCGCTGTGGTGGCCATGAACCTGCCCTCGCTGGACAAGTACGAGCCGATGATCCTGCCTGGCGGCGTACTGGTGGTGAACAGTTCGATGGTCGACCGCTCTCCGCGCCGCACCGACATCAAGTGGGTGATGGTGCCAGGCAACGAACTGGCCGAACAGATTGCCGAGAAGCGCCTTACCAATATGGTGCTGCTGGGCGCGCTGCTGGCCAACCTGCCGGTACTGCCCATCGAGGCGGTTGAAGCAGGCCTCAAGGCACATCTGCCAGCCCGCCATCATCGTTTCCTGCCGGCGAACTTCGCTGCGCTGCACAAGGGTGCTGAGTACATCGCTGAACCGGTCAAGTAATTCATTTTTACGTGTGTGAAACTCCCGTCCAATCAGGACGGGAGTTTTTTTATTGTAGTGGCGACGTCAGTCGCATCCGACAGCAGATGCTTGTTATTCCATAAATTTGCGTTATTGTTTATCAAATTGGGCGAAAATGTTATAATTCTACACATTGATCCATAGACCCACTGTGTTCATCGGGAACCGTTAATGGAAGGGAGGGTTGGTTATTGCGATCTTCTCTTCTCCCTCTTATTCTTCTCCGTGTCCTCTGTGCCTCTGTGGTGAATCTTCTTTCAATGATCAGGCGGTGACATATGGCAAAACAACGCATTATCGTTGCACGCGGCGACGGGATTGGCCCCGAGATTATGCAGGCGACGCTGGATATCCTTCAGGCGGCTAACGCACCGCTCGAGTACGAAGAGATCGAGATTGGCGAGCGGCTCTACGAGAGCGGCGTGCTGACCGGCATCCCGGCAGAAGCCTGGAATATGCTGCAGGGCAATGCCGTGCTGCTGAAGGCGCCTATCACCACCCCGCAAGGCGGCGGTTATAAAAGCATCAACGTGACTCTGCGCAAAGCGCTGGGGTTGTTTGCCAATGTGCGCCCTTGCAAGGCTTATGTGCCGTACGTTCCCTCGCATTACCCGAACATTGACATGGTCATGATCCGCGAGAATGAGGAGGATCTGTACGCCGGCATCGAGCATCAACAAACGCGCGAGGTCACGCAAACGCTCAAGTTAATCAGCCGCCCGGGCAGCGAGAGCATCATCCGCTACGCTTTCGAGTATGCGCGTGCCTACGGTCGCAAAAAAGTCACCTGCATGACCAAAGACAATATAATGAAGATTACCGACGGGTTGTTTCACGCCGTCTTCGACGAGGTGAGGGGCGAATATCCCGAAATTGAATCCGAACACATGATCGTCGACATTGGCGCGGCGCGCGTGGCAGCCCGTCCGGACACGCTGGATGTGGTGGTGACCGCCAACCTGTACGGCGACATCCTGTCGGACGTGGCGGCCCAGGTGGCCGGCTCGGTGGGGCTGGCGGGCTCGTCGAACGTCGGCCATAAAGCGGCCATGTTCGAGGCCATTCACGGGTCGGCGCCGCGCATGGCTGGAAAAGGCACCGCCAACCCGAGCGGGTTGCTGCAGGGCGCGGTGATGATGCTGGTGCACCTGGGGCTGGCACCGGAAGCCGAGCAAATTCAAAATGCCTGGCTGCGTACGCTGGAAGACGGCATGCACACCAAGGACATTTACCGCGAGGGGCTCAGCCGCGAGCAGGTCAGTACGATGGGTTTTGCCGAGGCGGTCATCGCGCGCCTGGGCCAGCTGCCGCAGCAGCTTACCCCAGTGCACTTTAATGCCAGCGGCATTCAAATTAAACTAAACCCGCCGCCCGCGGTGAGCAAGGAGCTGGTGGGCGTGGACGTGTTTTTGGACTGGACCGAAGCCGGGCGCGACACGAACGTACTTGGGCAGCGCCTGGAACAGTGCGACGGGGCAGGGCTGGCGCTGAAGATGGTATCGAACCGCGGCATCAAGGTCTACCCGCACGGGCAGCCGGGCATTTTCCTCAGCGACCACTGGCGCGCGCGCTTCGGCGGAGAAGGCGCCGTGAGCCGCGAGGCGGTGTTGGCGCTGCTGGGCCGGGTGAATGCCGCCGGGTTGGAAATCATCAAGACTGAGAATTTATACACCTTTGACGGCCAGACGGGCTATTCGGCCGACCTGGGCGAGTGAAGAAAAGGTACAATAAACCCTCCAGGAGGAGCAGTGCATGCCCGATCCATTGACCCCCGAACGCAAAGCCCAAATCGATGCCGTCCTGTCGCAGGCGATGACTGCCAAGCTGGCCACCGCCAACCCGAAGACGTTGCAGCCGCACGTGGTGCCGGTGTGGTTCTGGTGGGACGGCGAACGCCTATGGATCAGTGCCTTTTCCAGCACGCGCAAGGTGAAGGAATTGCAGCTCAACCGGCGCTGCGCGATCCTGGTGGAGGCGCAGCCAGGCACATCTCCCTTGCAGGGGGTGCTGCTGGAGGGCGCGGCCGAGCTTTTGGCGGAAGACCGCGGTGAGGTGGCACGGCTGTCGGAAGTAATTTATAAACGCTACATGACGCCGGAGGAGTTGGCTGCCCCCGAGCCGCAGTCCTGGCTGGTTGACCCCGAAAACACCATCCTTTGCCTGAAGCCGGAGAAGCTGATCGCAATTTAAGCACATATTGGTTCATCCATAGCTGAGCAACAGGAGCGACTGGCGTCGCTACTACCAGTTACAAGCTGTCCTCTTGCGCTTGAAGATGGGCACGGCAAGGCTGTGTAAGAACAAAGCCGATGCCTGCACAGCCGTGCCCCTACATTTTTTCATCTTTTTGAGAAACGATCTGGACTTTCCCTTTACGCTAACAGCTAAAAGCTAAAAGCCAGCAGCTAATCGCTAATGGCTAATAGCTAAAAGCTCATTTCTTGACCCTTTCTTGACGCTTCCCGCGCAAATCTTGCCCGCGGCTTGACGGTTAAGAGCGTATAAACGCACCGTACGTAAAATCGTTTGGAGCGTTTATCTGTGAATATCAAAGAAGCACATTCGAATATTTTTGAAGAAACCACCGGGCATACGCCCAAGAATTCCATTCAAACCATGTTGATCGGGCGGCCGTTGGCCACCGAGGATGCGCCGCACCAGACCATCGGCAAGCTGGTGGGTCTGGCGGTGTTCTCATCGGATGCCATGTCGTCAGTGGCTTACGGTCCGCAGGAATTGATGATGGTGCTGGTGGCCGCCGGCATGGGCGCGCTGCACCTGGCCTTTCCAATTGTGCTGGGGATTGTCGGCCTGTTGATGATCCTGATTTTCTCGTATGAGCAGACCATCCATGCCTACCCGGATGGTGGCGGCGCCTATATTGTGGCGCGCGACAACCTGGGCGTGCTGCCCGCGCAGGTCGCGGCGGCGGCGCTGCTGACCGATTACATCCTCACCGTGGCCGTGTCCATCTCCTCCGGCGTGGCACAAATCGTCTCCGCCTTCCCGTCGCTGCACACCTACCGGGTTGAAATTGCCGTCGGCATGATCCTGCTGGTGATGTTGATCAACCTGCGCGGCACCAAGGAATCGGGCATTACTTTTGCCATCCCGACCTATTTCTTCCTGGTGATGATCTTTACGACCGTGATCATCGGCTTTGTCCGCCTGTTGGGCGGTTCGCTGGGCACGGTGATCAATCCGCCCGCGTTGACAAACGACCTTTTGCAGCCGGTGACAATTTTCCTGGTCCTGCGCGCCTTTGCCAACGGTACATCCTCCGTTACGGGGGTTGAAGCCATTTCCAACGGGGTGACGGCTTTTAGAGAGCCGCGCGCCAGTAACGCCGGGATGACGCTGATCTGGATGGCGGTCATTCTTGGATCGCTGCTGATTGGCATCACCTATCTGAGCATTCACGTCGGCGCAGTGCCGGTGGAGAGCGAGACCATTGTTTCGCAGCTTGCCCGCACGGTTTATGACAACCGCGGACTGCTCTACCTGCTTACCATCAGCGCCACCACGGTGATTCTGGTGATGGCTGCCAATACCGCCTTCGCTGATTTTCCACGCCTGAGCGCACTGGTGGCAGCGGATGGATTTCTGCCGCGACAGCTTTCCAGCCGCGGCAGCCGCTTGGTTTTCTCGCGCGGCATCGTTTTGCTGGCGGCGGTTGCCTCGCTGCTGGTAATTGCGTTTCGGGCCAGCGTAAACAACCTGATCCCACTGTATGCAATTGGCGTTTTCCTGTCCTTCACGCTCTCGCAGGGCGGCATGGCGCGCCGTTGGTGGAAATCGGGACACCTCAAGAAAGGTGAAGAGATCGTTGAACAGGGTTCGACGGTCCGCAATGATAAAGGCTGGCTGCATAAGATGATCATCAACGGCTTTGGCGCCGTGTGCACAGCCGTGGTCATGGTGGTGTTTGCCGCCACCAAGTTTCACGACGGCGCCTGGGTGGTGATCGTACTGACCCCGCTGTTGGTGACGTTCTTTTTCACCATCCACCGCCATTATAAGAATCTGGCCGGCCAGCTTTCACTGGAAAACCACAAGCGCAAGCCGCACATCCGCCGCAACCGCGTGATCATGCCGGTCAGCACCGTGCACCGCGGAACGCTGGAGGCGCTGCGTTTTGCCAGCACCCTCTCGACGGATGTGACCGCCGTGCACATCTCCATCGATCCGAAGGAAACCGCCAAGGTTGAAGAAAAATGGGAAACCTGGGGCGAGGAATACCGCCTGGTGGTACTGCGTTCACCGTACCGGCTGTTCCTGGAGCCGCTACTGGAATATATTGACCGGCTGGCAGCCACCGCCGGACCAGGTGAAATCATCACCATTGTGGTGCCGCAGTTCATACCCAGGCACTGGTGGACTTCCTTCCTGCACACCCGCACGGCCGAGGCGCTGCGCAATGAACTGCTGCACCGCGACAATATCGTCATCACCGAAGTGCCATATCAGGTGTAGAAATGTAGCAGTTAGCAATTAGCCTTTAGCTATTAGCTGTTGCCCAATTGTGTGTCGCCTGATATATATTTTCTCGTCCTGAAATATGTTTACAGGAAAATGGTTAATAGCTATTCCAAATTGGCCTAATCAGGAATGATCGGCCTCGGTCATGAATTTCCGGTTTGGATTAATCTCAATCCATTTGAAGTGGCGGGTCGCGACCCGCCACTACCTGAATATCCTTAAGTCAGCCACGCACGGTGAACGCCTGGCCTCGTAAAGGATTGGCTCGTCCCTTACTCGATCCGCGCTTACCTCGCAATTAATCATGTAAAATAACACCACGCTCCCGCACCAAATCATTACGCATCCACTCAGAACTTCCTCAACCAATGCTTCTTGAAACGCCCCGCCTGATCCTGCGCGAATTCCGCGCCAATGATTTTGAGACATTGTTTGAAATGGAATCGCGCCCGGAAACGGCGCGTTTTGAACCCGAAAGGAGCGCTGACGACGTGCGCCAGTACCTTGAGCAAGCCGCGCTCCAGGCACTGATCCAACCGCGCGTCCATTACCGCTTTGCCATCACCATCCGGCCGGAGGACAGCGCAAAAGGACTGGTGGGCATGGCACGGAATATCGAAATGACCCGCGATTGGGAGATTGGCTGGATGGTGCACACGGATGAATGGGGGAAAGGTTACGCCAGCGAGGCTGCCCGCCGCGTGATTGATTTTGCCTTCAACGAGCTTAACGCGCACCGCGTAATTGCCTTCTGCGATGTGGAGAACCGCGCTTCGGAGCGGGTGATGCAGAAGCTGGGCATGCGGCATGAAGCCACCATGCGCCAGACTCGCCTGCTGCGCGGCGAATGGCGCGATGAACTCCTGTATGCCGTGCTTGAAGGCGAGTGGGGCAAGCCAGGGGTTTGAATAGTGCGGCCGCGCCTGCCAGGCATCGCGCGGACGTTGGCAAAATCTTTTTCTAGGAGAAATCAATCAACCCGGACGGCAGGGGTTGACCCAGAGCCCAGGCGCGCAGTGCTGCGGCGCACAATTCGGGGTCGGTGAACGGCCAGTTATGCTCCTGCGCGGCCGACCAGCCTCTCTCCACCCCCACCAGAACCGAGCGGCTGTTCGGAAACAGGCGCTTGAGCAGCCGGTTGGTCGGCTGAATATCGGCTGTTTCGTGGGGTCCGGCAATGAGCAGCACCGGCACACTGACCTTTTCCAATCCAGCCGGCGCACGGTAGATATAGTTTTCGCTCATCACGTGCGACCAGCCATCGCGGGTCAGCGATTGAAAGTTGCGCTTGAACGATTCGAAATGACGGTCGGGGATGCCGGCCGAGGTGCGCATGTTCCAGCGGATCCAGGCGTCATTGTGCTTCCAGGGGCGAATACCCAGCCAATAAACCAGCGCCATGGCCGTTTCGGAGTAAATGCCCAGGCGGTAACCGGGAACGGGCAAGAGCTGGGCGCCGCTGATCACGGCACTCAGCACGGTTTCGGGCGCGCGCGCCAGCATTTCCACCAGCACCTGCCCGCCCACCGAAAGCCCGTAGACGTGCGCTTTACCGCCGGGAACCTGTTCCTGAATGAACCGCAGCATGCTCTCTGCGGCCGACTCGACGGTGAAACGGCCGTTGGATTGGTTGCGGCCATGTTCGGGCAATTCAGGCATCAGGCAGTTGAAATCGCCGAGGAATTTGACGGTTTCATCCCAGGCCCAAGCGCCGCCAGCGCCGCCGTGAATCAACACCAGCGGCGTACCCTGCGGATTGCCATATTGGTAAAAAGGCGGCAATTTTGGTGGTTTCATCCGTTTCCTTTTTGTGATTTAATGATTTTAACATGGTTGTGATTTCAGCGGGGAGGCACCGTGCAAAAATTCAGCATGGATCGAATACGGCCTGAGCGAATTCTGGGGCTGTTGACCGGCGGCATGGCGCTGGTGAACCTGATTTCAGCGGTCACCCCGGCGATGGCAGGACGCCTGGCGCTGCTGGAGGGGATTGTTCCCCTGCAGGTGCGTGCCGGAACGCGCCTGGCGACTGCCCTGGCTGGCTTTGCCTTGATGCTGCTGGCGGCGGGCATCTGGCGCGGCAAACGCACCGCCTGGATGGTCACGCTGGCGGTACTGGGGGTCAGTTCCGTTGCCCATCTTGTCAAGGGCTTTGACTTTGAAGAAGCCAGCCTGTCAGCCATCCTCTTGTTGGGGTTGGTGGTCTTCCGCGGTCGGTTCCGGGCCCAGTCGGATCCGCCAACCATCGAACGCGGGCTGCGCACGCTGGGCCTGGCGCTGGCTTTCACCCTGGTCTACGGCACAATCGGCTTCTACCTGCTCGACAGGCATTTTTCCATCCAATTCAATCTGCTGCAGGCGGCTGGTCAGACGCTGCGCATGTTCACCCAGTTTACCGACCCCGGCCTGATTGCCACCACCCGCTTTGGCCGCTATTTTTCTTTTTCCGTCTATCTGATCGGCGCCGTAACGGGCGGATACGCGCTGCTGGCGATGCTAGCGCCCGTGCTGCTGCGCCGGCCGGCGGAACGCAGCGAATGGGACCAAGCAGCGGATATTATCCGGCAGCACGGCCGGACGGTTCTGGCGCGTTTTTGCCTGTTTGACGATAAACACTTCTTCTTCTCGCCGGGCGGCTCGGTGATTGCCTATGCTTACAGCAACCGCACCGCCGTGGTGTTGGGCGACCCGATCGGACCGCGCGAGGATGCCCTGGCAGCTGTTAAGGCTTTCCAGGATTTTTGTTTCCGCAATGACTGGCAGCCGGCTTTCTACCAGACCCTGCCCGATTATCTGGAAGCCTACCGCTCGGCGGGTCTGAAGGCGCTCAAGATCGGCGAGGAAGCGCTGGTGAATTTGCAGTCCTTCAGCCTGAAGGGCAGCGAAATGAAGCCGATTCGCAATTCGGTCAGCAAACTGGAGCGGCTGGGTTACCGTTGCCAATTGAGCAATCCGCCGCACGATGCGGCCCTGCTGGACCGGCTGCAGCACATTTCGGATGAATGGCTGGAAGGGCGCAAGGAGATGAAGTATTCGCTGGGGTGGTTTGAGCGCGCGTACCTGAACACCACCCCAATTCTCTCCGTGCAGGATGCGCAGGGGCAGGTGGTGGCATTTGCGAACCTGGTGGATGAATATCAAAAGCGCGAGGTGGCGGTCGACCTGATGCGCCACCAGCGCGAGCTGCCCGGCGGGACGATGGATTACCTGTTTGCCAGCCTGCTGCAGACCGCACAGCAAATGGGTTACCAGAGCTTCAACCTTGGGTTAAGCGGCCTGGCAGGCGTGGGCGAAACCTCCAGCGACCCGGCCATTGAGCAGGCAATGCATTATTTTTACACGCACGTTAACGCGTCGTACAACTTCCGCGGATTGCACAGCTTTAAAGAGAAATTCGCGCCGGACTGGTCGCCGCGTTACCTGGTCTACCCAAACCTGGCCAGCCTGCCAATGGTGGCGGTGGCATTAAGCGATCTGGGCAGTTAAGCCCGGGCGGCGTTTACTGGTTTTGCAAACGGCGGTAGAACCAGCGTTTGGTCAGCTCGGCGCAGACAAAATAAAGCACCACAATCGCCAGCAGAATGAGCAGGGTGCCGATTGGCAGCGGCGTTAACCCCAACGGCGCTGCCAGGGGGGTATAGGGCAGCAGCAGGGTGAACAGCGCAACCAGGCCGGTTACCAGCATCATGGCGCGGCTGGGACGGCTGCGGCCCAACGGCAGACGTGTGCGCATGGTAAACACCACCAGGCTGGCTGAAACAATCGATTCGATCAGCCAGCCGGTATGAAAAGCCTGCTCGGAAGCGTGCAGTCCCCACATGAGGACGGCGAAGGTGGCAAAATCGAACACCGAACTGAGCGGCCCAAAGACCAGCATAAAACGGCGAATAAAGGTGATATCCCAGCGGTGCGGGCGTTCGATGTAGACCGGATCCACGTTATCGCCGGCGATGGTCATCTCCGGCAGGTCGGTGAGGAAGTTGATCAGCAGGATCTGCTTGGGCAGCATGGGTAAAAAGGGCAGAAAGAGCGAGGCGCCGGCCATGCTGAACATGTTGCCAAAATTGGCGCTGGTGGCCATGAAGACGTATTTCAAGGTGTTGGCAAAGGTCTTGCGCCCCTGCTGGATGCCCTCGCGCAGCACATTCAGGTCCTGTTTCAACAGCACCAGGTCGGCGGCTTCCTTGGCCACGTCCACGGCGTTGTCGACCGAGATGCCCACGTCGGCGCTGTGCAGGGAGGGGGCATCATTGATGCCGTCGCCCATGTAACCCACCACATGCCCGCGCTTCTTCAGTGCCAGGATGATGCGTTCCTTTTCGTTGGGGTCCACCTCGGCAAAGATGGTGGTGTGCTCGACGGCGTTCCACAGCGCTTCGTCGCGCAACTTCTCCAGGTCGCTGCCGGTGAGCGCCACCACATCGCCCAGCCCGACCGCCGCGGCGGTGTGCTGCGCCACCAGGCGGTTGTCACCGGTGATGATCTTCAGCTCGACGCCCAGCTTTTTCAGCCCTTCAATGGCTTCCTGGGCACCGGGTTTGGGCGGGTCAAAGAAGAGCAGGTAGCCCATAAAGGTCAGGCTGGCCTCGTCGGTATGTTCGTAGGCATGCGGCTGGACCGGCACCGCCTTGGTTGCCAGCCCCAGCACGCGGTAGCCCTGGCCGCTCCAGTCTTCATAGCGTTTATGAAGCTCAGCTTTGTGAACGTCGTCCAGCGGCGCATCCTGGCCGTTCAGCCGTACGTGGCTGCATACTGCCAGCACGTTTTCCAGGGCACCTTTGGTGATCTCGCTGCGCTGCCCGGCGCGCTCCACAATCACGCTCAGGCGTTTGCGCACAAAATCGTACGGTATTTCGTCGATTTTTTCGTAATCCTTGACCCCCTCGGCGCCCTGGCTGACAATGGCTTCGTCGAGGGCGTTGGGCAGACCGGTTTGCATGGATGCGTTCAGGAAGGCATACAGTCCAACCTCGGCGGATGGCTGCCCGGCGGCATCCATGGCGCCGTCAAGCTTCACCACGCCCAGGGTGAGCGTGCCGGTTTTATCGGTGCAAAGGATGTCCATGCTGCCGAAATTTTCGATCGATTCGAGCCGCCGCACAATCACGCCGCGCTGCGCCATGGCCTGCGAACCGCGTGCCAGGTTGATGTTGATGATGGCCGGCAGAAGCTGGGGCGTCAGCCCCACCGCCAGCGCAATGGAAAACAGCAGCGAATCGAGTATGGGTTTGTGGAAGAAGACATTGAAGGCAAAGATGCCCAGCACCAGCACGAACATGACCTCGGTCAGCAGGTAGCCCAGCTTGCGGATGCCCCGTTCGAATTCGGTTTCGGGCGGGCGCAGCACCAGGTGGTCGGCGATTTGTCCGAAGGCGGTGGCTGAGCCGGTTTCAACGATGAGTACGCGCGCGCTACCGCTGCGCACGCTGGTGCCCATATAGACCACGTTGGTGCGCTCGGCCAGCGACGCATCCGCGGTAGTTGTGCCGGGTTTCTTTTCCACCGGAAAGGTTTCACCGGTCAGCACCGATTGGCTGATGAAGAAATCCTTGGCCTCCAGCACCAGCCCGTCCGCCGGAATCAGGCTGCCCGCGCTGAGCAGAACCACATCGCCGGGGGTGATTTGTTCGCTGGGAATGGAAAGGGTCTGCCCGCCGCGCACGACCTGCGATTTCAAGGATATCTTGGAACGCAATTTTTCGGCGGCATTGCTGGCGTTGTATTCCTGAAAAAAGCTGAGCAGCGCGCTGCCTAGCACGATGGCAAAGATAATGATGGCATCCAGCCAGTCGCTCAGGAAGGCAGATACCACCGTGGCGCCCAGCAGGATGATGACGATGGGACTTTTGAACTGGTTGAGCAGCAGCCCCAGCGGCGTGATTCTGGTTTTTTTGCCGAGCAGGTTGGGTCCGTTGCTAGCCAGGCGGCGTGCCGCTTCAGCCGGGCTTAAGCCGGTTTCCGGCGAGGTGTTCAGACCGGAAATGATCGCTTCGGGTTGTGCGCTCCAGTAATGTGTAAGTAGATCACCCTGTGTCATAGACCACTCCCTGACCGAGGTACCAGTTGCGGTGTGTTCGCCTTATCATACCGCCGCCAGGCAGCGGATTCAACAGGGAAAAACGGAGGGTGAATCGCATGGGCACGGCAAGGCGAGGGTAAATCATTGATGACCCTTCGCGCAGCCGTGCCCGTACAGGAGAAGTAGAGGCGGGTCGCCCTTACAGGCCAGGCGACCCGCCTCTACAAGGAATGACGATCCCGGCCTGTGGGTTACTGGATGACTGTGGCTCAGTCGCAGATCTGGAAGGCCGGCAGGTGGCTCTCGAGCGAGGCTTTCTGCAACCGGTCATAGACCTGCAGCAGGTCGGCGTGCGTGGTGACCAGTTTCAACGCGTCGTACAGGGCTGCGTCGGCAATCTCGGCGTCCACGCCGGCCTGGCAGGCTTCGGCCAGGCTGGCAAAGACCGGCGGATTGGCCAGACCGGGGTTCTCGGGCACGGCGATGCCGTACTTTTGCGCCTGGCGCACCAGCGCGTTGGTGTGCTGCTGTTCGGAGCGCGCGATGTACGAGAAGGGGATGGTGCTGCCGAACTGGGTGTTGACGGCGGTGTAGAGGTTGAAGGCGCCGTACTCTTCCAGAATGGCATTCTGCAGGGCCTGGGCTTCAGCGTCGCTGAGCGGGGTGAGCGCCGCGCCGGCGAAGGCCGCGCCGCTGCCTGCGGAGGAGCTGCCGCCCCAACCGCCAGGCGTACCGCGGCGCGCATCCGATGCGGCCGCAACCGTGCCAGCGGGCATGAAGAGGGCCGCGCCCAAACCGGCCAACACGGCGAAGATTAAAGCTACCGAAAGAAACTTGCGAGTGGATTTCATGAGAGGTCTCCTTTTTACGTGTTATGCGTTCGAATTTCGAACTTGTAGAAAGGATACCGCGCAGTTGTGAAGAATTTGCGAACAAATTGTGCAGATTGTGTGAAATTTAGGACAGGTATTTTTCCTGCGGTTTACCAGTAGTGGTGCACCAACGGCTTGATGCGGCGGGAATAGATCTCCGCCACCTTTTGCATGGTTTCCTGCGAAAGCTCGGGCAGATCGGCAGTGCGGGTGTTGTCATCCACCTGGGCGGGGGTCTTGCCGCCGGGAATGACGCAGGTGACCGCCGGGAACATCAGGATCCAGCGCATGGCGAACTGCGCCATGCTCATACCGGCGGGCAGGATGGCGCGCAGCTCTTCCACCGCGTCCAGGCCAATTTGATAATCGACCCCGGCAAAGGTTTCGCCGCGATCGAAAGCTTCGCCGTGGCGGTTGAAAGCTCGGTGGTCGCTGCTTTCAAAGGCGGTTTCCGGGCGCATTTTTCCGGTGAGCATGCCGGAGGCCAGCGGTACGCGCGCCAGAATGCCAACCTGCCTGCGCTGAGCCTGCTCGAAGAACAGATCGGCCGGGCGCTGGCGGAACATGTTGAAAATGATCTGCACGCTCTGCACGCCCGGATATTCGATGGCCTTGAGCGCCTCTTCCACTTTTTCCACGCTGACGCCGTATTGGCGCAGCTTGCCCTTTTGGACCAGGTCGTCCAAAATGCCGAAAACCTCGGGCATATAGTAAACCTCGGTGGGCGGGCAGTGCAGCTGCAGCAGGTCGATGGCTTCGGTCTCCAGATAGTGCAGCGAGCGGTCGACGTAGGCGGTCAGGTTGGCGCGGTTGTAGCCGGAGGCGACGTGCGGGTCCAGCCGCCGCCCGGCTTTGGTGAAGACATAAAAGGGTTCGGAGCGTTCCTTGCGCAGGCGTGCCAGCAGCTGTTCGCTGTGGCCGTTGCCGTACACATCGGCCGTGTCGAACAGGTTGACGCCGTTATCGAGAGCGCGGTGCAGAGCTGCCATCGAGTCACGGTCGTCGACGGTGCCCCAGGCGCTGCCGATGGCCCACGAGCCAAAACTGACCTCCGAAACGGACCAGCCGGTTCGGCCGAGTAGACGATATTTCATGGTTGACTCCATTTTGAAAAGGCTTTTTCTTATTATATAACGACGCTTGACTAAGTTTGACATGAGGAAACGAATGAACGCTCTTTTTTTTCTCTACGTTGGCGGTTGATTCTCAAGGTGGGCCGTGCTACACTGATCTGGCTGGTGGTTTTACCAGATTCCCAATCCAAGCGACATCCACATATTTCATGGAACCTTTGCGCGTAACGAGCTTGAAAGAAGCCTGCGTCCAGCGCCTGGAAGAATTGATCCTTTCCGGCGCATGGCAGATGGGCATGCGCCTACCATCGGAGCGCGACCTGGCGGCCGAGATGAGCATCAGCCGACCGGTGTTGCACGAAGCGTTAGTGGACCTGGCAGCCAAGGGCTTGGTGAGCATTGAAGCGCGGCGCGGCGTTTACGTCAGCGACTATCGCACCAGCGGCTCGTTTGCGCTGCTTTCCTCGCTGCTTTCCTACAGCGGCGGCAATCTGGACCCTGCTTTCACCCAGTCGATGCTGGAGATGCGCCTGCTGGTGGAAATCGAGACCGCCCGCCTGGCAGCTCTGCGACGCGATGATACGCACCTGGAGCGGTTCGAGCAAATCCTGCAGTCCGAGGCGAATGTGCCGCGCGAAAATGGCGCGCTGACCGAGCTGGATTTCTCGTTCCACCTGCTAACGGCCATTGCCTCGGGTAATCTGGTCTATCCCTTAATCCTTAATTCGTTCAAAAGCGTTTATACCCACCTGACCGGGCGCTTTTTCCAGCATTACGGCCAGTCCGCCGTGGTGGATGAGGTTTTCACGCTGCACCGCCGCCTGGTGAGCGCAATCGACGCACACGACGGGCCTGAGGCTGCGGCGGTGATGGCTGAGATGCTGCGCCACGGCGAGCTTTTTCTCAAACAAATCCCCTGAAAGCAATTGAAAACCCTGCAAGGAGGGAAGATGTGTACTCCAACCCAAACCGAAAAACCGCGCTATGCCATCAAGACGCCGCAGAATCTTTCACCCCGCATCCAATGGCTGCGGGACTACTACTTTCAGGGCGTGAAGCGGGAATGGAATAACGAGTTTACCGCCTGGACGACCGGCACGCCCTGGGATTTCCAGTTCAATGAAATCTCGTTTTACATTGTGCCGGAAACCTATACCTTCCTGCAAACCTTTCGCTCTTCCTTCCGCCAGGTGGCGCGGCCGGTGGCGCTGCCGGAGGCCTTTTGGACGTGGAGCCTGCCGGAAAGGCGCGCCTGGTTCGTGAAGGAAGTGATGGTGCGCTATTTACCCAAGGAGATGCTGCCGGGCGATCTGATCGCCGGGGGGCGCTTCAACATTCTCAGTTCGGCTTGTTTCAAGGAACAGGAAGCCAAAGAGCGCGATGCCCTGGTGTACGGACCCAAAGGCGCGCGTGCGGCCATGCTGTGGCTGCACAATCACGGCTACGGCAACAGCGGCGCCACCAGCGGCCACCTGGTGCCGGGCTACGGCGAGGTCATCGCGCGCGGCTGGCAGGGCATCCATGCAGAATTGACCCAATCCTATGAGGCGCTCTCTCCGACTGAAAAGCAGGGCAAAAAAGGCGCCCAACTGCGCGCCATGCTGATCGCGGCCACGCTGCCGCGCGACCTGGCGGCTGAATACAGCCACGTGTGTGCCGGACTGGCCTTGAAAGAACCCGGCGAACAGCGTCAGGCTGAGCTGGAGGAGCTGGCCGGCATGCTGCTGCGCGTGCCGTGGGAAGCGCCGCAGACCTTCTGGGAGGGTGTGGAAGCCTTGTGGCTGACCCACATGCTGGTGATGAGCGACGAGGGCTACCCCGGCCCGGGCGATTCCTTCGGGCGCATCGACCAGTACCTCTACCCGCTCTGGCAGCGCTCGCTCGAGCAGGGTATGCCGCGCGAATTTGGCAAGGAAATTCTCAAATGCTTCTGGATCCATTGCAACACCGCCTACGACGCCATGATCCGCACCGGCGGCAACCAGGGTATCACGGCCGGCTACGGGCAATTGATCACGCTCTCCGGCATGGGGCCCAATGGGACGGATTTGACCAACGACCTGACCTACGCGATGTTGGAAGTGATCGACGAAATGTCGCCGATTCTTGAGCCAAAGCCCAATGTGCGCCTGCACCGCAACAGCCCCGAGGCGCTGATGGACAAGGTGGTCAATATGATCGCCTCCAGCCAGGGCGCGCCGTTCCTGCTTAACTTTGACGAGCGCTCGATGGCCGGCATGCTGCTGGAGGCCGAAAAAGCCAGCGTGCAGCAATACATCAATGAAAACAACGTCCACGATTACGCCCCGGTGGGTTGCCTGGAGAACACCATGGTCGGCAACGACCGCTCCGGCACGGTGGACGCCAACCTCAACCTGCTCAAGGCGGTGGAACTGGCGCTGACCGGCGGTTACGACCTGCTGCCCTTCACCGATCCGCTCACCGGTAAGACCGAACCCGCCAAACGGGATGGGCCGGATACCGGCAGTGCCGCCTCATTGGCTACCTGGGAACAGTTTTGGAATGCCTATGCCGCCCAGACGCGCTACATCATCGCCAGGATGGCCGAAATTTACGAAGGCTCCGAGCAAATCCGTGCGCGCTTTCATCCCACGCCGTATCTCTCCTGCCTGGTGAAGGGCTGCGCGGCTAAGGGCAAGGATGTGACCGAAGGCGGCGCGGAACTGAACTTTGTGACCCTTGAAGCGGTCACCTACGCCACCACGGTCGATTCGCTGCTGGCGGTCAAGTACCTGGTGTATGACAAAAAGGTATGCACGCTGCCCGAACTGGTGCAGGCGCTGCGCGATAACTGGGCCGGGCACGAGGTGCTGCAGGCCGTGGCCGCCAACAAAGCACCGAAGTACGGGCGCGACGATGATGCCGCGGATGCCATTGCCGGCCAGGTGATGGAATTATGGACGGAGGAGAGCTGGAAGCACAAGACCCGCTCCACCGGCCGGCAGTTCCGGCCCGGCATGCTGAGCTGGAACTACTGGATCGCCTATTCCGACATCCTGCCCGCCAGCCCGGACGGGCGCGCCAAAGGCAAATTCCTTTCCAACGCCATCTGCCCCTCCAACGGCGCCGACATCAACGGGCCTACCTCCAACGTCAATTCGGTCGGCAAGGTACTCGGCGGGCGCGCCGCCGACGGCCGGGGACAGTACCAGGATTATTTCAACCTGCTGCCAAACGGCGGTAGCCACACCATCACCTTCAACCCGTCCATCCTGCGCGACCCCGAACACAAGGAGAAGTTCAAGGCCTTCCTGCGCGGCTACCTGGAAAACGGCGGCACGGCGCTGCAGATCAACATGATCGATGCCGAGATGCTGCGCGACGCGCAGCGCCACCCCGAAAATTACCGCCACCTGCTGGTGCGGGTGACCGGCTACAACGCCTACTTCACCAGCATCGGCAAGGAACTGCAGGACGAGATCATCGCGCGCGAAAGCCACCTGATGGGGTGATGCATTGATGCAAAACGAAGTGGAAGGCACCATTCTGCACCTGCAGCGGCTCTCGACTGAAGACGGGCCGGGCATCCGGACCACAGTATTCTTCAAGGGCTGCCCGCTGCACTGCACCTGGTGCCATAACCCCGAGAGCATTTCGCCGCAGCCGCAGGTGCAGTGGCTGGAAAACCGCTGCATCGGCTGCGGGGGCTGCCTGAAAGCCTGCCCGCAGGGTGCGCTGCACAGGAATTCTGACGGATTGGTGCGCGACCGCGCCCTCTGCCAGGTGTGCGGCACATGCGTCGAGACCTGCCCGGCCAATGCCCAGGAGATGCTGGGCAGTCGGGTGGGCGCGGGGTCACTGGCGCAGGAACTGCTCAAGGACCGCGCCTATTATGAAAAATCCGGCGGCGGGGTGACGCTTTCGGGCGGCGAGCCGTCGCTGCAGGCGGATTTTGCGCTGGCGCTGCTGCAAATCCTGCACGTCAACGGCATTTCCACTGCGCTGGATACCTGCGGCTTGTGCAGCCGCGAAACGCTCGAGCGCCTGGCCGGGGCGAGTGATTTGGTCCTGTACGATGTGAAATTGATCGACTCGCAGGCGCACCGCCGCTTCACCGGGGTCAATAACGAGCGGATATTGGATAACCTGCGCTGGCTGGGGGAATTTCTCGCGCAGCACCCGGAAAAGAAGCTTTGGGTGCGCACGCCGCTCATCCCGGGCGCGACTGCTTCGGCGGAAAACCTTGGCGCCATCGGCGCCTGGCTGGCACAATACCTGGGCGATCAGGTGGAGCGCTGGGAATTGTGCGCCTTCAACAATTTGTGCCGCGATAAATACCGCCGCCTGGAAATGACGTGGGATTTCAATCAAACCAGCCTGATGAGCGCTGCGGACCTGGCGCAGGCCGGCGAGTGGGCGCGCGGGGCAGGTTTTTCACCGGACCGCGTTTTTGTCACCGGCGCCGCGCGCGTCGAAACTTAGGGAGAGAGCCATGACCGTTCAACTCAACCAAACACAATTCACCGCCGAGGATATGCTGGCCTTCGAACCGGCCATGAAAATCGGCCTGCTGGCTACCGTCAACCCGCAGGGGCTGCCGCACCTGACTCTGATCTCCAGCCTGAAAGCCGGTTCGCCGCAAACCGTGATCTGGGGGCAATTCATTGAAGGTCAAAGCAAGCAATACATACGCGAGAACGGCAAGACGGCTTTCATGATCATGACGCTGGATAAACGCATCTGGCGCGGCAAGTCGCTGTGGACGCACAGCGAGACCGGCGGGCCGGATTTTGAATGGTTCAATAACGTGCCCATGTTCCGCTACAACGCCTACTTCGGCATTCACACCGTCCATTACATGGACTTGATCGGGCACACCGGCATAGCGCCGCTGCCGATGAACGCCGTGGTGTTGGCGGCGATTAAAACCATCCTGGCTCGCATGCTCTCGCCAAAGCCGCCTTCGAAAGCGGTGATGAATGCCTGGACGCGCGGCATTTTTGACAGGCTGGATAACCTCAAGTTCCTGGCATACCTCGACAGCGACGGCTACCCGTGGATCATTCCGGTCATTCAGGCGCAGTCTGACGGCGACGAACGGCTGTTGATTTCCACCAGCGTGTACGGCGCCGAACTGGCCGCCATCCCGGCTGGCAGCCCGGTGGCCATGCTGGGCATGGCGCTGACCATGGAGGATGTGCTGGTGCGCGGCATCTACACCGGTATTCGGCGGCGCGCCGGCCTAGCCCGCGCCGGCGTGCAGGTGGACTGGATTTACAACGCCATGCCGCCAGTGCCCGGGCAGATTTACCCGCCGCTGGAGCAGCAAACCGTTACGGTTTTTGAGTAAACGGTATATGAGCTTTGTTCAGGGTTGATGCGGCATCCGTTTACGGTAGAAGGTTTCAACAATCGAAAATTGCCGTAGACAGGCATACCGCATACCGCATACCGCATACCGAATACCCAATACCATATACCGAATACCAATCCCGATTACACATATACCCGTTCCACGCGCGGCGCGATGGCGCTGACCACGTCGGCCTGGGCGGTGTTCCAGCGTTCCGCCAGGTCTTCAATTTGGATCGCTTCATTGCCCTGACCGCCGATCAGAACCACTTCGCTGCCCAATGGAAACGGCCGCGGCAGGCACAGCATGCAATTATCGGCACAAACCCGGCCTACCACCGGCACGCGTTGGCTGTCGATCAGCACTTCATTGACCGGTGAGCGGCGAAAACCGTCGGCATAACCGGCAGCGATCACGCCGATCACCTCTTCCCCGGTGGTGTGATAGGTCTGCCCGTAACTGACGCCCCAGCCCGGCGGGAGGGTGCGGCAGGAAATCAGGCGGGTCTTCCAGGCGAGCACGCGGCGCAAATACTGGGGAAAGGGAGCGTAGTAATAGGGACGGATGCCCAGCATGGCCGAACCGGCGCGCACCATGTTGAAACGCGTCTGTGGTTGCCCCAGGGCGGCGGCTGAATTGGCGGCGTGCACCCAGCGCGGGAAAAGCCCGGCCGACTCAAGCGCGGCAAGCGCCTGGTGAAAACGCTCGAGCTGCAGCGCGTTGAGCGCGTCGTGCGGGTCGATGTCGATGACGGCGAAGTGGGTGTAGATGCCTTCCAGTTCCAGCCCATTTTCCAGGGCGCGCCGCGCCAATGGCAAAACTTCCTCGGCCAACACGCCAAAGCGCCCCATGCCGGTATCGACCTTCAGGTGCACCCGCGGGCGCAGATCCAGCGCGGCAGCCCGGGCGGCGTACAGTTCGGCCGCCTCGAAGCCGGTCAGCGTCAGCGTCACGTTGGCAGCGATCAGTGCATCCAGTTCGCCCTCCGCCGGCAGCCCGAACAACAGCAGCGGCGCCTCAATGCCAGCCTGGCGCAGCGCCATCGCCTCGCAAGCGCGCGCCACCGCCAGGTATTCCGCGCCGCCCGAAAGCATGGCCCGGCTGATGGGAACGGCCCCCATGCCGTAGGCGTTGGCTTTGACAACCGCCATCAGCGGTACGCCGGTCTGGCGCAGCACCTCGCGCGTGTTTTGGGTGACGGCGGAAAGATCGATTTCCAGCCAGTTCGGAAAAGGTTGATTGGTCACGCAGCCCCCGGAAAATTGGATTTCTGAATCATACCCTGTTTTACCGTTATGGAAGAGTACAGGTATCCTGATCTCCGCGGCGGCAGGCGGGTTGGCATGAAAAAAGGCGGAGCCATGGGCTCCGCCTTTACTGATGCGTTGGGCGAAATTATTTCAGTTTGGCGCTCAGGGTGATTTCGACGGCCGCCAGCGCCTGCGAAACCGGGCAGCCCTTTTTGGCCTGCTCGGCGAATTCGACAAAGGTCTTCTCATCGATGCCGGGAACATCGCCGACGGTGGAAAGCTCGATCAGGGTGATCTTGGGGCCGGCACCCAGGTGGACTTTGGCGCTGGTGGCGATGCTGACCGGGATGTGTTCGGCTTTGGAGAGCAGCGCTGAGAGGAACATTGAAAAGCAGCCGGCATGCGCCGCGCCGATCAGTTCTTCGGGGTTGGTGCCCTTGGCTTCTTCGAAACGCGAGGCGCGGGTGAACTCGCCTTCATAGGCACCCGAGGCCAGGCGCATGCTGCCTTTGCCTTCGGTCAGGCTTCCATTCCAGACTGCGGTTGATTCACGTACAGGCATGGTTTAACTCCTTTGGAGAAATTATTGAGTGTTTCTGTGAAAAGTGTAACATCCCGGGCAGCCGGAGTCAAATTTGGAGATCCTTGCAGAATGGGCGACCCGCCACTGCCTGTAGAATTTTAACTCTTTTATCAATCCGCCTGTACCAGATCGTCATACAAGTCAGGCCGGCGGTCGTTGAAGAGGTGATTCTGTTTTGTCACCCATTTATTGTCCGCCTGGTTCAGGTCGACTTCTGCCCAAACCACTCCGCTGCCTGTGCCGCCGGCCTGCGCCAGCAGTTCGCCGGTTGGCGAGGTGATCTGCGACAGGCCCGAGAACGCCAGGCCGCGGTCGTTGCCGGTGCGGTTGGCGGTGGCGGTGAAGACGCGGTTTTCGATGGAGCGGGTGATCATGGCTTTCTGGCAGTAGGGCAGCACCAGGTTGGCCGGGTGCAGGATGATCTGCGCGCCGCGCAGTGCCAGGCTGCGGGCAAATTCCGGGAAGAACCAGTCGAAGCAGATCATTACCCCCAGTTGCTGTCCGCCGAAGCTGATCACGGGCGGTTTTCCGCTACCGGGACGGAAGAAAGTGATTTCGTTGGCAAACAGGTGCGCCTTGCGATAAACCGTTTCCAGCTCGCCATTGGCGTAGACCACGGCCGAGTTGTACAACACATCGCCGGCGCGCTCGCACAACCCGCTCACCGCCAGCCGTCCGGCCGCCGACCAGTCGCGCAGCAGCCGGCAAACCGGGCCTTCGTCCGCGACTTCGGCCGCCGATTCGGCCTGGGCCAGGGATTCAAAGTTATAGCCCGAGTTGGCCAGTTCGGGCAGCACCAGCACATCCACGCCGTTTTGCGCGGCTTCGGCGAGCAAGGTTTGGATGGTTGCGAGGTTGGCTGAACGGTCCGCGAGTTTAAAATCAGCCTGGGCAACGCCAATTTTGAGCATGGATACACCTGTGCGCCTTTCGCCGCAAATTCGTAAGGGGATACCTGGATTATACCCGCAGGAGAAATGGAACGAGCGCCGGGCGGGACTGCGTGGACCTCAGCAAGCTGAAACCTGCGGCGTGTTCCGGAGTGATAGCTGTTAGAAAATGCGCTGCACCAGCCGGATGATTTCGTAAAAGCCAGCCGCCAGCAAACCTGCGGCTGGGATAGTGAACAACCAGGCCCACACAATCCGGCTGGCAAGGTGCCAGTTGACGGCGCGCTTGCCGTGCACGGCGCCGATGCCGACGATGGCGCCGGTGATGACGTGCGTGGTTGAAACGGGAATGCCCAGGGTGGATGAGGTAAACAGCGTGATGGCTCCGGCTGTTTCAGCGGCAAAACCGCCGATGGGCTGCAATTTGGTGATCTTGCTGCCCATGGTGTGCACAATGCGCCATCCACCTGAAACGGTGCCCAACGCAATGGCCGCATGCGCCATCAGCACAATCCAGAAGGGGATGGTGAGGTGCCCGGACGCGTCGGAGACGAGGTAGCGGTAGGTTGGCACGGTGAAGAGCACGCCGGCAATGATGCCCATGGTTTTTTGGGCGTCGTTGGTGCCGTGTCCCAGGCTGTAAAGGGCCGCGGAAACCAGCTGGCCGCGCCGGAAGATGTGATCGACGCGCGTTGGCGATTGGTGCTGAAAAATCCGGTAGATGATGGTGATAAAGAGCGTGCCAAGGACCCAGCCCAACAACGGGGCAATCACGATGAAAGCGATGGCCTTTATCCAGCCGCTGATGACCAGCACGTTAAAGCCAGCTTTAATGATGGCCGCGCCGCCGTAACCGCCCATCAGCGCGTGCGATGAACTGGTGGGCAAGCCCAACCGCCAGGTGATCAAATCCCAGGAAACTGCGCCGGCCAATCCTGCCAGAATGACAAAATTATCCACCTTGGTGACATCGATCAGCCCGGCGCCCATGGTCTTGGCCACGGCCGTGCCGAAGGTGAAGGCAGCCACAAAATTGAAAAACGCCGCCCACAACACGCCCTGGAAAGGAGTGAGCACGCGGGTGGAAACCACGGTGGCGATGGAATTGGCGGCGTCGTGAAAACCGTTGACAAAGTCAAAGGCCAGCGCGACGCCGATGATGATAATGATGAGCAGCAGAGTGGGGTCAAGCATGGGAAGGATGGAAGCTTATCAGGCGTTGGCGATGGTCACGCGCAGGATGATATCCCCCGCGTCTTCGATGCGGTCGGTGGTGGCTTCCAGCAGTTCGTAAATTTCCTTCCAACGCATGAAATCGAACATATCCTCGCGATGCGCCACCAGACTGACCAATCCATCAAACAACACGCGGTCGCCGTTGTTTTCGAGCGTGTTGATCTGGACGATGCGCTGGCGGATGTGGGCATATTCGCGCTTGTCGCGCAGCCCCTTGATGGCTGCATCCAATTCCTGGGCGCTTTCCAGGATCAAAGCTGCCAGGCGGCGGGCCGGTTTTTTCACGTCCGTGACCTGGTAGATCGACATGCGCAGCGCAGCGGCCTGCATGGCATCCAGGGCATCATCCAGCGCCGAAACCAGGCGCATGATATCCTCCGAATCGATGGGCGTGATCAGGGTGCGCGGCAGCAGTTCGGTTACTTCATGGACAAGAAAATCGCCCTTATGTTCGACTTCATTGATTTGCCCGACCTGTTCCTCAACGTTTTGAAAATCATCGACGAGGTTTTTCAGCAGGCGGGCGCCTTCTACCAGATTGGTGCTTTGTTTTTCAAAATAATCGTAAAACTTAACTTCCGCGGGAAGGAATGTAAAATTCAAGGGTCCCTCCGACCATTCGATCGAAATAATGGAATGCGGGAGAATTATACTCTTAACAACAGGTTAACAAACAAACTGCAATCTTAACAATTCGTTAATCAGATCAGCTTAATGATCCTCCCGGGCAGCAGCGGAGAGGAATGGAAACCCTTACGGCGAAGACCCCGAGCGGTGCGCCGGAAATAACCTTTACACGATGTTAAACCGCCGTTATTCAAGCCTTCAACTGGCCGTTGTATGCTGTATCAAAGGAGCAAGACCAGCGATGCTTGATGAAATGACATCATTTAACACTCCATGGGATGACCTCCAACAACCGGCGCACCCGGGTCAGGGCATCCCCGCGGCCTACCGCGGGCTGCTCTCGGCCGTTGACCTGGGCTGGCGGGTGGAAAGCATCACCCGAAAAACATCAGCGCTGCGCCTCGACGCGGGGTTTTACCTGTTCGTTCTGCGCCGTACCGGATCGGATCTGGTTCGCCATTTCATGGTTCCGGCAGCGCCGGAAGTTGAGAATTTCATACAAAATTACGGCTACCCGGTGAACTGACCGGGTGGCGATCAAAAGAGGAAAATAATGCGAATTTTGATAAGCAACGATGACGGCATCTTTAGCCCCGGGCTGCGAGCCCTGGCCGAAGCGGCCGCACAGTTTGGCGAAGTAGTCATCTTCGCCCCCGATTACGAGCAATCCGCGGTCGGGCATGCCATCACCATCATGCGCCCGCTGCAGGTGCACAAGGTCAAACTGATCACCGGCTTTGAGGCCTACCGGGTGAACGGCACGCCCGCTGACTGCGTGGCGATGGGTCTGTACCACCTGGGCGGCGCCGACCTGGTGCTTTCGGGCATCAACATTGGCCTCAACCTGGGTAATGACATCTGGCATTCGGGCACGGTGGCGGCTGCCAAACAAGCGGTGCTGCTGGGCGTACGGGCCATCGCCTTCAGCCAGGCGCTCAACGGCGGCGAACCCACCTACGAAAAGCAAAGGCCTTACCTGACCGAGGTGCTGCGCATGTTAACGCAGGAAAATGCGCCCAACCTGGTGAACGTCAACCTGCCCAACGATCCGCGTGGCATTCGCTGGACGCACCAGTCGGTTCGCGCTTACAACGGCAAGGTGGTGGAGGGCCAGGACCCGATGGGACGCAAACATTTCTGGTTGACGGCAGTGCCGCTGACCGAGCCGGAAATTGACAGCGACCGCTGGGCGGCGGACCTTGACCTGGTATCGCTGACCCCGCTGCGATTGAATTTGACCGACGAGGACTGGCTCGAAAGGGTCAGCGAGCGCCAGTCTGTGCTGAGCGGCAATTAACTGGGTCGTTTTGGTGAAAAAGGCATGGGTTCGATGCTTAAGGATATGGTAGAACCGTCTGCGTTGGGCCTGGTGGTGGATAGGATTGTCCTCCACTACTGAATGACCCGGTTTGTTCTGATGTTGGGTTCGGAGTGCCGGTTGGTGTAACAGTTGTTATCGGTGCGGGAACAGGATACCATGCATCCAAACCTGGTGCCTGGATGGATGTCTCCTCCCTTGTTTCGACGTCCCACACATAATTTAAGATTTGGTTATTATCTTTATCGTAAACGATAACCCAGCATATATTTATTCGCGTTCCATACTGCGAATTAATTTCATCGAGAAAATTATGCAATGAACGCAAGAATGGGATCAAATCTTCATTTGCTGTATTTACATCGGGCGTTGTCATACGAAGAATTAATTCCTGTCCCCCATCTCCCGAACTTTGATCTGAAGCAACATTGATTTCGTTCAGAGATAAGCCATTAAATTTTAACTTGTTTTGAAGAAGGTCAGTGGTTTCATCATCATTCAGTGTTGAAGGGGTATTGAAAGGACTTTGCTGTGATAGCTCATCTGGGAAGATACTGTTCGATTCCCAACTAATAGTTACTCCGTTTGTATTAACAATCGCGAGTTCATATCGATTGATCTTCTGTCCATGTCGAAAAAAAAGCGTAGCCGCTTTTCTGACTATTTGTGCATAGTATAAATCTTCAGGCTGCAAATTCATGTTGTCGCTTTTGCTTTTGATAGAAATTTTAATTTCAAATGGGATTCGTTTGGCTACGATCAGTGAATCGATTGGTATTCCTTTTTCTTTAAGTCGAATACCAAGATCATCGATAGTCTGGTTTTGCGCATTTACACGCAATACCAAAAAAGCAGACGCTGTGATACTTAGGAATAAAATGATGATGAACATAGCTAACTTGTTTTTGATTCTTGGTTTCATTTCACACTCCCTTTTCTTATATTGTTATCTCGTAATTATTGGGAGAAATACTGTCATAAACCGAAATGTGCGAAAATTCCATGTTTGAAAAATTTGTCTTGCGTATGGAAAATTTGGTTGTGGGAGAATTTCATTCTGATCAAATACACGCCATACATAATCTGATCCTTTGTAATAAACGTTGTTGAAATATGTGTCTACTTCGTTCCGACTATTAACTTGAATTTCTGAGTCGACTTCTCCATAAGCCGGTGGTGTGACTATTGCCTGACATTTTTTCTGGACTGCATCTATATAAGCGCACTACAGATCGCCACTACCTGGAGTAAAATCAATTTCATAGCTTACTTCAGTGCCCCAATTTTGTACATTGAATTCTTGATAATACCTGGCCGGCGGACCATAGCAATTATTAATACATGTTTCGATATATTGATAAGGTCCACTTAGGACACCATTAGAATCATAGTGATAGTCCCAACCGGTTTGAATCCAATTAGGGGCTGCTAGAGATACCCAATTGGATTCTCCACTAAATGCTCCTTCTGGTTCGTCATAGAGAGGTATTGGGGTTGCAGGAGTTGTGATATGCGCCCAGACACCATAAACATTAGCGTAATGTACCCCAGAATACCAATTTGCCGACGCGTCTGTCACTAGAAAAATTACTAAAAGGAATGAAGAAAGAAGTACTAACTTAACTTTAAACCGCATACCATGCTTCCTTTGAATCCATAAGAAATTTATTTTGTGAATAAAGGAACTTATTTATAGTGTAATTATAAAAGACAAGCTTTCAAGGGCCAATTTCATCATAATTTGGAAGAATCATTAAGAAGGTAGAGGAAATTATTGAATTGTTCTTAATGACTAATGTGCTTAGAAATTATCATTGAAGCAACTTTGGTGATTGGGAGAGGCGCGACAGCAAAGGAAATGTTAAAAAAAGTAGGTTCATTTCGCCTGCCATTGAAATAGAGTCTCCATAATTTTGAAAATTTGGCACGACGATGGATAGTAAAATTATTTTATTACCTTTTCCGGCTTGTTTCTAGGTCGATAGCGTGTGATTTTGGTGGGTGCGGGTCTACCTGACTGCAAAAATCAAAATTTGCTGATTTTTCTTTGCGTAAATGCAAAAAGAAGATGATTTCGCAGATATTGAGCTTGCTTGCACGCGCCATCATCAAGCGTTCCACTCCCATTCCAAAACCGCCGACAGGAGGCGTTATATGGAACAGACGGTTTGTCCAACATTTCCGGCTTTTCAACCCTGGCGGACGCGCTCGATCATCTGGCGCAGGATGCCCAAATGGAAGGCGGCATGCGGCACCAGCGCCATCACGCCCAGCAGGTATTCCTCCGGCAGGTCATCCTGTTTCTGGACGGCATCGCGCAGGGTTTCGTATTCGCTGCGCAGCGCAACCAGCAGCGCCGCCCATTGGGTTTTATCGGCGCCCTGCAGCGCCCAGCTTTCCTTCCAGTTGGCCTGATAATCCTGGCCGCGCAGCGCGCTGTTGGCGTTGGCCAGCGACCAGCGCAGATGTTCGACGTTGGCGGCGATGGTGGAGCCGGGTTGGCCGCTACCGTCGACCGAACGCGAGGCTTCCGCCGCGCTGACATTTTTGAGCGTGCCCAGAATGCCGCTGTCCGGCTCATTGTCGATGAACCAGGTGCTGCGCGGGTCGGGCGGACCATCATAGGCTTCGGTCAGCAGCTCGCTGAGTGCTTTCGTCAGTGTGGAAATGGGCAAGGTGGTCATGGGTTTATTCCTTGTGGAAGAATCGAACGAATGTTCTTATCAGTATAAAATAGTTATCTTTTTTGTCAAGTATTTTCCAATAATTTTAAGCTGTCGGTCCATCCGCAATCGTCACTGCCTCCAACGGCAGTTCCAGAAAACGGCTGTAGCGCATGGCCGCGATCGTAATTTGCTCTGAAGAGACGTTTAACGGCATGAACGGCCGCAGCTCAATAGCCAGATTGCCTTTTTTGAGGGCGCGCTGCCACACACCGCTGATCTGGCCGTCGACCACCAGCATCGGGTAAAAAAGCCCGTTGGCGCCCGGGGAGACCTTGGCCATGTGTTCGGCACGGATTACCGCGCTGCGGTCGGCGTAAGCGATGAAATACTCGTCATAGCCGGGCAGCAAGTGCACGCCGCTGTAATTGGGGCTGGCACGGTCGAGCGCATCCGCCGCAAGCCAGTATTCGCTTGAATCGATTGTGACGGATGATAATCCGACCGCGGCCGCCAGCCCGGCGCGGGCATCCGTCAGGGTGAGGCCAGACCACCAGGCAAAATCACGCAGGGTGGCCGGCCCGTGGCTGGCAAAGTAGCGCCCGGCCAGTTCAGCCAGCGCCTCGTCGCGCGGCAAAGTCCGGCCGTGGGGCACAAATTCGTCCAGCAGGACGAAAGTCTGCTGCTTGCCCTCCTTGGGGCCGAAGCAAATCAGGCTGCTCAAGGCGGCCTGCCCCAGGATGTGAATGCCGCGCTGGCCGGCCGTTGAAACGCCGCCCTGTTCCAGCACCTGCATCATCTGCGCGCGGGTCAGGCGTTTGCCGCCCTGCAGCGCAGCACTTAACAGGTGTTGGCTGCGGGTAAAAATCGCTTCGTCCAAACCAAGCTGCGCATTTCTCCCGCGCGCGGCGGCCAGGGTGCGCGCGCCCGAGAGGCCCAGCATCCATCGGGCATCCTGTGCAGCGACGAAGTGCAGCGTGCCGCGCATTGGCCAGGTGCGCAGCAGTCTTCCGGCTGCGATGGCGCTTTCCACGCCAGCCAGGGTGGCAGCGCGGGTGCGCAATCCAACCGCCCACAGGCCGTGGCTGTAGTCCTGCGCCTGCAGCGCGCCCATCCAATGCACCGCGTCCTCGGGGCGTGCGAAGGGGGAATCCTGGATGCACTGGTTTTGCAGCCGCAACGCGGCGATGTCGAATTGGGTCATGCTACTGCTGCAGCATCCCCGCCAGTCGGTTGGCCCAGGCATGGATGGCAGGCCAGTCGCGCTCGTCGCTGGGCGGCATTTGTTTCATCGGGCCAATCAGGTTGAAGGGAAAACCAAGTTTATCCGGGTCAAACTTGCCGACGAAGGTTTCCACGGCCAGCGGTCTGAGCCAGGGCAGCTTTGCCAGTTCTTTGTCCAACTGCTCGCGCGCGCTTTTCAATTCCTCTTCCTTGTTGTGGAAGGGTCCCAGCGCAAATACGGCCACCGGCAATTTTTCAAGGACCTTCCGGCTGCGGTTGAGCAGGCTCAGCACATCTTTGTGCCAGTGAAATATAAAAAGCGGGGCGCCGAGCACAACCGCCTGGTAGCCATCCAGCGCATGCACGGTCCTGGCCGGCATCACGTCCACTTCAAAGCCATGGCTGCGCAGGTCGGACGCAATCGTTTCGGCGACCTCCTGGGTGGAACCGTAGCGGGTGGCAAAGCCCATCAGGATTTTTGTCGGCATGGCGGTCTCCTTTATCGGCGTTTCACGGCCGGAGGAAAAATTGGGAAAGATTCAAAGCAGTGAAAACGATCGCGTCAGCGTAACCAGTATGATTATACACAGACCATCGTGCAAGCCAACCCGGTAATTAACGAAAAAGGTGCGGTCAAATCGACCGCACCAGGATGTTTCGTTCAGAATTCGATTATTTCTCTTCCCGTAAATGGGGGAAGAGGATGACCTCGCGGATGTTGGGCTTGTTGGTCATCACCATCGTCAGGCGTTCCATACCCATGCCGAAACCGCCGGTGGGGGGCATGCCGTAGGACATGGCCTGCAGGTAGTCCTCGTCCAGCGGGTGGCGTTCTTCGTCGCCCGATTCAAAGGTGCGGCCCATTTCCAAAAAGCGCTGCTCCTGGTCGAGCGGATCGTTCAACTCGGTGAAGGCGTTGCCCAGTTCCATGCCGCCGATGTAAATCTCGAAACGTTCCACCGTGCCGGGTTCGCCGGGTTTGTTTTTGGCCAGCGGCGAGATATCGCGCGGGTAATCATAAAGGAAGGTGGGCTGAATCAAATCAGGTTCAAGGAATTCGCTCATGAGCGCATCCACCAGCTTGCCGCGCTGCATGCCCGGTTTGAAGGCGATATTCTTGGCGCTCATGGCTGCCGCCAGGCTTTCGGTGCTGGGGTACAAAGCGATGTCGATGCCCGATTTTTCCAGGATGCCGTCGCGCATGCGCAGGCGCTTGAAGGGCGGGTTGAAATCGATGAGGTTGCCGTCATATTCAACCTGGCGCGTGCCCAGCACAGTATCGCAGACATAGACCAGCATCTCCTCGACGAAATCCATCACCTTCTCGTAATCGGCATAGGCCCAGTAGAACTCGAGCTGGGTAAACTCAGGATTGTGCTTGAAGGAAACACCTTCGTTGCGGAAATCGCGGCCGATCTCGTAGACGCGGTCGAGCATGCCCACCAGCAGGCGTTTGAGGTACAGCTCGAAGGAAATGCGCAGGTACAGGTCCTGGTGGAGCTGGTTGTGGTGGGTGACAAAGGGTTGGGCCGCGGCGCCACCGTAGATGGGCTGCAGCACGGGCGTCTCGACCTCGAGAAAGCCGTGCGAATCGAGAAATTCGCGCAGGGCATGCGTGATGGCGGCCCGTTTGCGGAAGATCTCGCGCACCTCGGCGTTGACCGCCAGATCGGCATAACGCTGGCGGTAGCGCGTTTCGGGGTCGGAGAGCTGGGCATGCCGCACCACCTGGCCGTCGACAACTTCATCCTTGGCGGCGGGCAGCGGCGTGATGGCCTTGGCCAGCATGTGAACGGCGTTGACGTGCACGCTGATCTCGCCGGTGCGGGTGCGCATCATGCTGCCGCTGGCTTCGATGAAATCGCCCAGGTCAAACAACTCGGCGAATTGTTTGAGGGCTTCCTCGCCGATCTCGTTGATGCGCATGAAGAGTTGCAGGCGGCCGGTGCCGTCTTCGATGTGCGCGAAGGTTACCTTGCCCATCGGGCGCGAGGAGCGCAGCCGGCCGGCCACGGTCACCACCACCGGATCGGTGCTGCCGGCGGCTTCAGAGGCTTCGAAAGCCAGGACGGCCTGGGCGACAGTGTGGGTGGGGTTGGCGCGGGTGGGGTAGGGCTCGATGCCGGCGGCGCGCAGGCGCTCGATTTTTTCAATACGGATACGTTCAAGTTCGGTTCTTTCCATGGGATGATTGCGCCTTTCTATTTCAAAACGGTCAACTTCGAAGAAAATCGTAATAAAAACCCCGCCCACTCATTTCTGCAGGCGGGGTTGGAATTGCTAACCCCTTGATTACTCCACCTTCACGACGACAATCGTAAAGGCGCCCGCCGGCGCGTCGACCTGCACGCGGTCGCCCGCCTTATGGTTGAGCAGCGCCTTGCCCAGCGGCGATTCATTGGAGATGAGCCCTTCAGCCGGATCGGTTTCGGCGGCGCCAACAATGGTATAAACTTCCTTCTCCTTGACGCCGTCTTCCTGAATGGTCACTTTACTGCCAACCTGAATCGAATCTCCGCTGCCGTTGGCTTCGTCAATGACGCGCGCGGTCGCCAGCAGAATTTCGAGTTCCTTGATGCGCCCTTCGGTAAAAGCCTGCTCGTTTTTGGCGGCTTCGTATTCTGCATTTTCAATCAGTTCGCCGCCTTCCATGGCTTCGTGCAGCCGGTTGGCAATTTCCTGGCGTTTCTCCGTGCGGAGGTATTCCAATTCTTCCAGCAGCTTGCGATAGCCTTCGCGGGTCAGGAAAGATGTGGGCATGTTATCGTCCTTGGTAAGATCAAGATGCGGTTTGGGTGCGCGGTGATTCTGCTGCGCAAGAGAGATCGATTTGTCGATTAAACCAAAAGAAAAAACCACTCCCTGCGGAGCGATTTACTTCGACTTAAGTTCGTTTGTCAGGTGATTAATGCGGCTATCATACCATATTATTATACACATTGCAAGACGATTGCGACGAGGGGGTGCAGGGGGGTGAGCACCCCGATGAGGGCGAGATTCGGTTGATTTTAAAAAAGGTAGATGCGGGTCGCGACTCGCATCTACAGGCCAGATGGTGAGGTTGTGGACAACTTGCTTTGTTACCTTGCGCGAAGCTGCGGGTACAAACAGGTCGGCCGGGAAGCCGATGAACTACTAGATTTAATTAATCGGCGCTGGCAGGCTTGAACTGCGCTTCCGGCGCAGCCACAGCTTTGGCGTTGCCGGCTGCCATTTGATAGGAAAGCCATAAGATCAGCGTTCCGGTGAGGGCGTGCGACGCTTTTAGGAAACCGGGTAGATCCATATAAGCCAGGACGCCCTGAATGGGGACCAGGAGCAAAAAGGCCGCCACCGAATACCAGGTAGTGCGCGGGCTGGTACGGATCACCAGGGCGACAATCAGCATGAGCGCTGCCACGCCTTCCAGAACCCGGCCGGTGGTGGCGTGCATTTCAAGGCTCACGCCGTTAAAAACCATTAATGCAATCATAAAGAACTGGACAACGCTTCCCAGAACAGCCAGCCAGGCTAGGCCGTTATGGATGCGCGCGAGGGTTGTTTTCATTGGATCCTCCAGAGCGGTATAAATCGATTGGTTTGGGAACCGACCTGCGATTTGTTTGATTAATATTAAATAGTTTATCAATTAAGTCAATATATATTTGATAAGGATTGAACAATACCGTCAAGTTGGGCGGCTTTCACGGGCCCTATGGATCTGGGTGATCGAATTTTGCGTCGCGGCGGGTCGCGACCCGCCAGTAATGAAATCAGGGAAATAAAAATGGGACGCACTTAGGTGCGTCCCATCGGGTCGAGCTGGATCAACAACGGAATGGATCTAGATCCAACCGCGCAGTTCCATGGCCTTGACCACGCGGGCGATGGAAACCATGTAGGCCGCATCGCGCATGGAGACTTTTTCCTTCAACGACATGTCCAAAACGGCCGCGAATGCCGAGGTCATCTTGGTGTCGAGTTTTTCGTGAACTTCTTCCTTGGTCCAATAGAAGTTCATGTCATTCTGCACCGCTTCGAAGTACGAAACGGTCACGCCGCCGGCGTTGCACAGGAAATCGGGCACCGCGAAGATACCGCGTTTCTGCAGGACCTCGTCCGCTTCGGGAGTGGTGGGGCCGTTGGCGCCTTCAGCAATCAATTTGACGTTCTTGTGGATCAGCAGGACAGATTCTGCATTCACCTGGCCTTCGAGAGCTGCCGGGATGAGCACGTCCACGTCCTTCTTGATCCATTCGTCGCCGCCTTCGATCGCATAGCCGGCTGCCTTGGCTTTGGCTTTGTCGATGGTGCCGTACTGATCGGTAATGCTCATCAGGTAGCGCGGGTCGATGCCATCCGCCTTGTAGAAGGTGTAGGAGGTCTTGTCAATGCGGTCCCAGCAGGAAACGCAAACGACCTTGCCGCCCAGTTTTTCGATGAAGCCGATGGAGGCATACTGGGCCACGTTGCCGAAGCCCTGGATGGCTGCCGTGCACTTTTTGGGGTCGAGCTTGAGGTGCTTCATGGCCTCGCGCACGGTGTAGATGACGCCGAAACCGGTGGCTTCGGTGCGGCCTTCCGAGCCGCCGCCGCCGAGGGGTTTGCCAGTGATGACGCCGGGGGTGTATTCGCCAACCAGCTTGGAATACTCATCCATCATCCAGCCCATCATCTGACCGGTGGTGCCAACATCGGGCGCCGGCACATCCTGGCGCGGGCCGATGTTTTTGACCATGATATCCACCCAACCGCGCACCAGGCGTTCCTTCTCGCCCACCGAGAGGGTGGCCGGGTCGACAATCACGCCGCCCTTGCCGCCGCCCAGCGGAATATCCACAACGGCGCACTTCCAGGTCATCCAGGTGGCCAGGGCGCGCACGGTGTCGATCGTTTCAGCGGGATGGAAGCGCACGCCGCCTTTGTTGGGGCCGCGCGCATCGTTGTGCTGAACCCGGAAACCCTGGAACATGCGCAGGGTGCCGTCGTCCATGCGGACGGGGATGCGGAATGAGAATTCACGCAGCGGCCAGCGCAGAATTTCGCGTACCTGCGGGTCAAGCTTCAGCAACTCGGCGACATGGTCGAATTGCCGTTGTGCCATTTCGAACGCATTAGTCGTTCCTGCCATCGTTCTGCTCCTATTGATCAGAGGTAGATTTGGCTAAAGCCGATAAGGCGGATGGGGGTGGGAAGCGAAAAAATAAGCGGGCAGCTCGGTTCTATGCCCGCTTTCACTCTTCGACAAAAATTCTTTCGCTTGCATTCACATTCGCCGCCAGCGATTTCTACTCTTTAGTGTACCGTTTTTAACAGGTGCGTCAAGATGATGAAAATCGTCGATCGGTATGATGGATTTCCAAGCGCCGGGTGATGAATGTGCCTGGAAGGATGGATCAGCCCTGTTGTTTGCGCTCAAGCTGGCGCTGCAGCTCGGCGCGCAGCATGGCCGGGTTGGCGCGTTTGCCCGCCAGGTGCATTGCCTGGCCGAAAAACCAGTTTGCCACGCCTTCTTTACCAGACAGGTACTTTTCCAATTCGCCCGGGTTGGCGGCGATGACTTCGGCCACCAGGCGGGAAATTTCGGCCCCGTCCGAGATCTGATTGAGGCTGTTGGCAGCGATCACATCGGCGGCGCTGCGCCCGCTGGCAATCATATCCTGCAGCACCTTCTTGGCGGTCGGCAGGTTGATTTCACCATTGGCAGTCCGTTCCAACAGGTCTGCCAGCATTTCCGGGCGCACTTTCAGTTCATCCAGGCGCTGGCCGCTGGCGTTTTGCCAGGCAAACACCTCGCCCGACAGCCAGTTGAGCGCCATTTTGGGCGTGACGTTCCTTGCCTCGCGCAGTACGGCTTCAAAATAGGCCGCCACGTCCCCATCCGCTGCCAACAGGCCCGCTTCGGCCGCCGAAAGGTCGTATTCGCGCGCGAAGCGTTGGGCACGGGCACGCGGCAGTTCAGGCAGCGCGGCGCGCACCCGTTCCACCCATTCCGGCTCGACAACCAGCGGCGGCAGGTCGGGCTCGGCAAAGTAGCGGTAGTCGTGGGCATCTTCCTTGCTGCGCTGCGGATAGGTGCGGTTGGTAATTTCATCCCAGCCGAGCGTTTCCTGTTCCACCTGGCCGCCCGCATCCAAAAGCGCCGATTGGCGCTCGATCTCGAATGCGATGGAGCGCTCCATCGCGCGAAAACTGTTGAGGTTCTTGACCTCGGTGCGGGTTCCGAGCAGGGTACTGCCGATTGGGCGGATGGAAATGTTGGCTTCAAAACGAATGACGCCTTTTTCCATATCGCCGGAATTGACACCCAGGGCGCGCAGCACAGCCCGCAAACCTTCGGTGTAGGCACGCGCTTCTTCTACCGAGTGCAGATCGGGCTCGGAGACGATCTCCAACAAGCCCACCCCGGCGCGGTTGAGGTCGACCAGCGAACAATGCTGTCCGTCCTTTTCAACGTGGGTCAGCTTGCCGGCATCTTCCTCCAGGTGCACGCGGTTGATGCGGATGACGCGTTCGCCGGATTGGGTATCGATTACCAGGCGGCCGTGTTGCGCCAGCGGGCTCTGGTATTGCGAAATCTGGTAGCCTTTGGGCAGGTCGGGGTAAAAATAGTTTTTCCGCTCGAACAGGCTGGTTTTGGCTACGCTGCACTCCAACGCCAGAGCCACGCGCAAGGCAAATTCGACCGCCTGGCGGTTGACCACGGGCAGCACGCCGGGCATGCCGGCGCACACCGGGCAAACGGCAACATTCGGTTTCACCCGGGTCGAATCGACCACCGGACAGCCGCAAAACATTTTGGAGCGGGTTTGCATCTCGGCATGAACTTCCAGGCCGATGACGGGTTCATATTTCATGCAGCACCTTGACGGGGTAGCACTTCCCGGGATGTCTGGTTTCCAGCAGGCTGACCGGATTAAGAAAAATGCCCTTCGTCGAGAAGGGCCTTCTGATCCACCCCGAGTAACGTCGATTCTATCATGTTTGCCCGGGGCACTATCCCCTCAGCTCAGGCGGCAGCAGGTTGGGGTCGGGTTTGCGCGGATGCGCCAGCGCGCTGGCGAGCATTTTCTCAAGCGCTGCCGGGAAGGCTTTCCAAATGAAAGGATAGACCGGCAAAATGCTGTTGTGAAAGGAAACGGTCCCAAAGCGGTGAATCCTGATTTCAACCTCTTTTTTATTTTCGCCGGCATCCCAGACGATGTTAATGGCCAGATGGGCGGGACGCAGTTTTCCGTCCTCGGTTTTCAGCAGGGCGGTGCGGTAGCGGCTGGTGGACATGCCGTAATCGATCCAGCAGCTCATACGGGTAAAGAGGTGTCCGCCGCGATCCCTCGCAGCCTGTTCGGCCAGCGCCAGGATGCCGCTGCGTGCCGCCTTGGCGGTATAGGCAGCAGTCCACTGCCGGATGGATTCCTGGTTGGCAGCCTTCATCTCCTGGCGCGTCAGTTTGGTTCGTTCGACGGCTTGCCGCTCGGCCAGCACTTTTTCGGCGCGTTTGCGCGCCTTAAGCAGGAAATCGAGTTGTTCCTTCTGTTTTCGATCCATCGATGCGGCCTGTCAAATGATTGTTATCGCCTTCGAACCGGTTTTCGCTGATAATTCTAGCATGTTCCATTGCTACATTCCAGTGAAAGGCACCGCGGGAATCTTATATGAAACCAGCCCGTCAAGCATTGTTGGACGACCCGCTTTTTCAATTCGAACAGATTAGATTTGTCCAGATAAGCCAAGCAGCAGTCCGATTGCCACGGTCGTCAGCGCCAGCGCCAGCATCAACCATGCCACCCAGCCGCGATGGCCTGCCTGCCTGCCCCAATCCAACATTGCCATTCCTCCGATCCCGGAAATGACCAGCAGCGTCGGGGCGCTATCCATGGCGTAACGCATGCTGCAAGAAAAGAAAAAGAGCACAACGCCAAACGCCAGCAGTGCGGTGATGCTTAAGGGGATGGTCAGGCGGCGAGCTGCGGGTACAATGCCGGCGCGCGTTTTCGGGAAGTGCAGCAATATGGCTAACGCAATGAGGGTGAGTAGAAACGGGATGGTGGTCAGAAGTCCGGCGACCGGCTGGCTGCCGTAAAAATTCGGCGCGCTCCAGCCAAACCCCGGAATCACCAGGGTGGTTTTTCGGGCTTCGATGAAAGGAAAGCGCGCGAGTACGTCCACCGGATTGAATAAATAGTTAAAGAGATTGATTGGAATGTAGACTGATCGAAACAGCAGATCCCGGTTGGCGTACTGGTCAAGGCCGCCCAATTGGTAATGCTGGCCAAAATCCAGCACCGAGCCAAACCGCAGGTAGTTGTAAATCAATAATCCCCCGGCACCGAGTGCCAGCGGGGTTCCCAGCGCAGCCAGGCGTCCGAGGCTGTTTTCCCGCTTGCGAAGCACATGCCAGGCGCACCAGCCGGCCAGGAAGATGACCGGAACCGCCAGCGTGGTGCGTGCACCCACAGCCAGGCCCCAGCACACCGCTGCCAGGATCAGGCGCGGCGTTTTCAATGATTCGCCATAGAGTAGCGGCAGGACTGCCCACAGCCCGGCGAGGAGAAAGAATTGCCCGGCGACGACGGCGATTTCATATACTGTCGCGAGGCTGACCTGCCAGAGAATGGGATTGGAAAACGCGGCGGCGACGAGAATCAGCGCCAGCGCCAACGGAGAAACATTGGGAAAAAACCGCCGCCAGACATGCAATAAAATGCCGGAGATCATCGCGGTCATTCCCAGGGTGAAGAGCACAATGAGATCGGTGCCCTGTACCGGGTTGGGGGTGAACGCTTCCAGGAAGATCTGTCCCAACACCGGCGTGGGTCCCCAATAGAGGTAGTATTTCCCCTGGAAATAGGAGATATCCCACGGGTACGGGATGCCTTCACGCTGCGCGGGGTCGTATGGATTTGTCAGGCGCGCCAGGGCTGGATCGGGCTCGAGGCGCAGTGAAAGCTGCCCATGACGAAAGGCGTCCGTCAGGAGGGAATAATAATTCGCCTGGTCCGTGGGTGGGACGCTACGGTCCCCGGTAGCGAATGCTGAATAGATGAAGCCGCATGCAACCAGGAGAATGACGGCGAAGATGCGCGCGGCGCGCACGGGATGGTCGAGCCACCAGGTTACAGCCCGATGGCGCCGGGCAATCTGCAGGCGTTGGTTGAACTGGCCCTGCTCGAAAGGAATTGAAACGCGAGGCCGCCAGAAATTGTAGTAAATGCGCATCCAGGCCGGGTGAAACCAGGGGAACAGACCTGTTAAAAACAGAATAGCCCCGATCCATGCCAGTAGAAGGTGATACGGTCCCCAGCGCCCGTCTGAATCCAATCCCACTTCGGCGGGCAGAAAAACGCCGGTCAACAGGATGCTCCCGGCCAGCAGGACGGGTAGGAACGCCATACGAATTCGGCGGCTGTATTTAAAGTTGGCCGGGGTGCTGACCATTATTCCTTTCTTGAGCTGCCTGGAGGTTCAAGGGTAACCATCGACTAGCAAAGAATGGAGGTGCTTGCGTGAAGCACCTCCGGGAGATTTCGAACAGAATAGTGCCTTCAGGATAAATTATAGCCGGTTGGTAAAGCGGCGGATGCGTTCCAATGCGGTTTCGAGCTTGGCATAGGAGGTGGCATAAGAGCAGCGGCAGAAGCCCTCGCCGCCGGCGCCAAAGGCATTGCCCGGTACGATGGCAACATGTTCCTCGTCCAACAGGCGCGTGGCAAAAGTATCATCATCCAGCCCGGTAACGCTGACCTTGGGGAAGGCATAGAATGCGCCTTTGGGTTCAAAGGTCGGCAGGCCGATCTCGTTCAGACCTGAAACGATCAAGCGGCGGCGGCGGTCGTATTCGGCCACCATTTGTTGCACGTAGGGTTCGCCTTCTTTCAGGGCCGAGATGGCTGCCGCCTGCGCGGTGGATGGCGCCGACATGACGGTGTACTGGTGCACGCGAATGAGACCTTTGATGATATCGGCCGGACCGCAGGCATAACCGATGCGCCAGCCGGTCATGGCATAATCCTTGGAGAAGCCGCCCAGCAGCAAAGTGCGCTGTTTGGTTCCAGGCAGGCTGGGGAAGCAGACATGCTGGTGCCCGCCGTAGACCAGGCGGTCGTAGATTTCATCCGAAATCACCACCAGGTCGTGTTCCTCGGCGATGCGGGCCACTTCCAACAGGGTCTCGCGCGATGCCACTGCGCCGGTGGGATTGTTGGGGAAGCCCAGCAGGATGGCTTTGCTGCGCGGGGTAATGGCGGCTTCCAATGCGCGCGGATCCAGTTCAAAATTATTTTCCATGGTGGCGGGAATTTCAACCGCGACCCCGCCTGCCAGGACGGCTTCGGCCTGGTAGGAGACAAAGCACGGCGTGGGGATGAGCATTTCCTCGCCGGGGTTGAGCAGCGCGGTGGCAGAAAGGTAAAGCGCCTCGGAACCACCCACGGTGATGATAATTTCAGTGGCCGGGTCGTAACTGACGCCGTACAGGCGTTCAAGGTGCTCTGAGAGCGTTTTACGCAACTCAAACAGGCCAGCGTTGGAGGTGTAGTGCGTTTCGCCGCGCTCCAACGAGCGGATGCCTGATTCGACGACCGGTTTGGGTGTATCAAAGTCCGGCTCGCCGATGCCCAGAGAGAGAACGTCTTTCATGGTCGCGGCGACATCAAAGAACTTGCGAATGCCGGAAGGTTTGAGCGTGCCAACCCGGTTGGAAACGTATGTTGCGCGCTTTACCAATGCATCAGTCATTTTGGCTCCTTGGATAGAACTGGAAAACAGAATCTTGTGATCTGACTTGCAGTTTATTTAGAGTTCATTGATGCGCCACTCATCGTACAATTCGCCGTAAAAGAGTTCAAACAGGCGCGCATCGGCCGTCCGCACGCGAAAGCGGCGTCCGCCGGGGATGCGCCACTGGGCCTCAATTTCGGCAATCTCCAGGCGCTGCCCCTGCCAGCGCAGCGCGGTGGGCCGCTCGGCATATTCGTAGCCGGAATGGCACTCAACCAGGGTGTTCAACTCATCGCCCATGATGAATCACCTAAATTAAGGCGGGCGGTTTGCCCTTGAACCTGCACATCGCGGCCCAGCAGCGAGCGGTCGAGCACCATCTGAGAGACGTGCGCACCTTCATCGATGATCGAGTTCTGCACCACCACCTGGCACAGTTTGCAATCTTCGCCCAGTGAGACGAAGGGTCCGATGACCGAGGATTCAATGGTGGCTGAGGGGTGGATGTAGACCGGCGGAATGATGGCTGCTCCGGGGTGGGCTTTGGCGGCTTCAACGCTGTTGTCGCGGCCGTGCTCCAGCAGGTAGCGGTTGGTTTCCAGCAGCGCATCGGGGATGCCGGCATCCATCCAGACTTCCACCGGGTTGACGCGGAACTTCTGGCCCCATTCGAGCAGAATATTGACCGCGTCGGCCAGGAAGAATTCATCCTTCAAGGTGACGTTGCGCTGCACCTGTTCCTCGATGGCGCGCATCAGTTCGCGGCCTTCGCGGAAGTAGTAGAACCCCACCACCACCAGGTTGTTGGTGATTTCATTGGGTTTTTCCACCAGGCGGGTGATGGTGCCTTGCTCGTCAGCCACCGCCACGCCGAAACGGCGCGGGTCCGGCACCGGACGCACCCAGGCTATGCCGTCCAGCGGGCAATCCTTGAGGACGGAAAGATCGGTTTCGATGAGCGTATCGGAAAATGCCATCAGCACCGGACCGGTCAAATATTCGCGTGCCAGGTAAAGCGCGTCGGACTGTCCGCGCATTTTCTCTTGAATGACAAAATGGACTTTCTTTTCGGGGTGGTGCTGGCGCATATGCGCCTGTACCTGGTCGAGCTGGCTGGGTCCGACAATAAAGACATACTCGGCGTTCTCCGGGTCGGGCAGACTGTTGAACTGCTCGAGCACATAATCGAGCACAGTGCGTCCGGCCAGCGCAATGAGCGGCTTGGGTTTGCTCCAGGTGTGTGGCCGCATGCGCGTGCCCAGTCCCGCCATGGGGACTGCAATTTTTAAGGTTTCAGACATTTTCAGGGGTCTCCTGATGGTAAGAAGCGCAGAAAATTTGCTTAAGTGATTGTATCATTTTCCGTGCACGAGTTCATCCTGATAAATGATAGCTGCCGGATGAAAAACGTCACGATTCTGGGAAAATGGGCAATTGACGCCCCGCGGGACAGCTCTGAAAGGCGGTGTATTTCCCCAATGCGGTTCTTTCAATCGTCGCCTTCGCCGGTCAGCGTGCTGCGGCGCGGGGCACGTCGGTTTTGCTCCAGTCCGCGCAGCAGGCCGGCCCGGCTGCCAGCCGAGAGCTGCGGCAGCGCGGCGAGTTCCAGGCTTTCAGTGGGTTTGAGCGCCGGGGCGCGAAGGATTAAGTGGGCGCGCAATACAGGCCAATCCGGGTTCGGGCGCTCCAACAATCCCAGTTTATCGCCGGCCTGCAAATAGCCTTCGCGCAGCACGCGCTGGTACCAGCCGGTGCGGCCGCTCTCGTCCACGCGCACGGCCAGATCGGGTTGGTTCCAGCGCCGCATCAACTTCCAGCACGGCCCGCGCGGTTGGCTGACTTGCAGAATGACCTCACCGGCCCGGAAGGTGTCGCCGATGCAAACCGCGTCTTCCAGCAGGTTGGCGGTGGTCAGGTTTTCGCCAAAGCCGCCGCCGGGAATTTCGCCGAGCCCCAATTCGACCGCCCAGGCGCGCAGATTTTCGAACGGGTAGCTGTAGACTGCTTTATCCGGCCCGCCGTGCACGCGCAAATCCGCCTGTTCATCGCCGCTAACCTGCAGGGTGCTGACCCATACCCGGCCGTCGACGGCGGATTTGAAGATGGCGCTGCTCCAGGCACGCTGCATGACCTCGGTTGAATCTTCCATACCCATGCGCTGCGTACGCCCCACCTGCACCGAGAGGATAATTGGATCGTTCATCGTATTGAAACCTTTCTGCATAAATTACCAGTAATCCTGTCAAAGTTTGATTAACTCTACCACAAACCCTGGCGGGTAAATAGCTGGCGCTCGTCTGCTATAATCGGAACCAACCCTTTGAATTGTGAGACAAATGAAACTTTCCCGCTGGCTTTGCGTTGTTTGCTTTTTACTGATTATTTCAGGCTGCGATCCGACCCCGGCTGCCGGGCTGCCAACACCCCAACCGACGTCCCCTGGCGCGGCGGCAACGCCAGCTGAAACCGGCGGCGACCCGATCTCAGTTTATTTCACCAATTCAGCCAGTGGGCAGACGCGCGGCGGACCGGATGAGGCCTTGGCGGCGGCCATCGATGCGGCGCAGGTTTCAGTTGACATGGCCATGTTCAACCTGGGCTTGCCTTCCATCCGCAATGCCCTGTTGGCTGCAAACAAGCGCGGTTTGCAGGTGCGCCTGGTGGTGGACAGCGAAACCTATGATGATGACGCGGCTTCGCGCCTGCGCCAGGCCGGCATTCCAGTCATTGGCGACCAGCGCGAAGAATTGATGCATAACAAATTCACCATCCTCGATGGACAGGAAGTCTGGACCGGTTCGCTCAACCTGAGCACCGGCGGCACCTATTCGGATTACAATAACCTGGTACGCATCCGCTCGACGCGCCTGGCGCAGGATTACAGCGCGGAATTCGAGGAGATGTTCCTCGACCGCCAATTCGGCAGCAACAGCCCCATGAATACAAAGTACCCGCGCATCACGTTGGACGGCAAGTCGTTGGAAGTCTATTTCCTGCCGGAAGACGATGTGGAAAACCGCTTGCTGGATCTGGTTGGCAGCGCGCAGGAATCGGTGGACTTTCTGGCTTATTCCCTGACGCTGGATTACCTGGCCAGAACCCTGATCAACCTTGAGACGAACGGTGTGAGCGTGCGCGGCGTGATGGACGCCGATCAGGCGGCATCCAACCAGGGCGGCGAGTACGAGAAACTGCTCAAGGCCGGGCTGGACGTGCGCCTGGATCCGTTCGACGGATTGATGCACCACAAGGTCATCATCATTGACGGCAAGACGGTGGTGTTTGGTTCGGCCAACTTCACCCGCAGCGGTCTCTTCAACAATGATGAGAATCTCATCATCCTTAAAGACCCAACGGCTGCCGGTTTGTTTGAAACAGAATTCGAACGCATTTACGGGTTAAGCCAGCCGTGAGGCGGCCTAGCCCAAAAGGAGCTAATGATGAAACTGAAACATGAAGCCTTTTTTGAAAAACTGGCTGAAAAAATTCACAGCGACGCCGGCGTTCAGCGCGCCTACGGCGAACCCATTACCTTCGAAGGGCGCATCATCATCCCGGTGGCGCACATTTCCTACCGCTACGCCTTCGGCGAGGGGGGCGGTCCTGGCCGTGAAGAAGCCACGGATCAGAATGTAGACGAATACGGCCTGCCACTTGGCGGTTACGGCATTGGCGCCATGTCATCAGCCAGACCGGTAGGCGTGATCGATATCGGCCCGCAGGGCGCTGCCTTCATTCCGGTCAGGCCGCGGCGCGAAATTGCCAGGTGCATTGTCCTGGGCGTGTTGGCGGGGCTGATCGTGGCGCGTCTGCTGCGCCGGTGAGCGGCCTGGCGATCCTGATAAGAAGCTGTTGCCGTTCTGATATTCATAAAAATAAATAACAAAGGAATGCCACGATGGTTTATTTGATACCCGCAATCCTGTTGTTTTTGGGAGCGTTTTTGCTGCTGCGTGCGTTTTCATTCAGCCGTCCGCCGCTGCCGCCTGAAGATGCCGATTTGCTGGCCGTTGACAAGGAACGCCTGGCGGTTGGACTGGGCGAAGCGATCCGCTGCGAAACCATTTCGCTGGGCGAAGGATTGCCCGCCGAGATGGGCGAATTGTACAAGCTGCACACCCGCCTGCAACTGCGCTTTCCGTTAACCCACACCCGCCTCAAGCGCGAGTCGGTTGACGATCTCAACCTGCTGTACACCTGGCAGGGTTCGCAGCCTGAACTGGCGCCAGTATTGTTCACTGCACACCAGGATGTGGTGCCGGTTGACCCGGCCCAACTGGACACCTGGGCGCAGCCGCCTTTCAGCGGAGCGTTGGTGGAGGGTGCAGTCTGGGGACGCGGCGCGCTGGATACCAAATCGACCTTAATCGCGTTGTTGGAAGCGGTGGAAAGCCTGCTGGCGGCCGGTTTTCAACCGCAGCGCACCATTTTACTGGCCTTCGGGCACGATGAAGAGGTGGGCGGGGTGAAAGGCGCGCGGCGCATCGCCGAGGTGTTGGAGCAGCGCGGCGTGCGTCCGGTGCTGGTGTTGGACGAAGGCGGCGCGGTGATCGAAGGCGTGCTGCCGGGCTTCACGGGACCCGTGGCGCTGGTTGGCAATTCCGAAAAGGGCTATCTCAGCCTGTTGCTGACGGCCAGCGGTCCGCAGGGACATTCCTCGGCGCCGCCGCGAAACTCGGCCATTGGCATTCTGGCGCAGGCCCTGGCAAAAGTGGAAGCCAACCCGATGCCGGCACACCTCGATTCGCTGCAACGCACCTACCGCGAGGCCGGGTACATGGCCGGCTTTGGCATGCAGATGATTTTTGCCAATCTGTGGCTGTTCGGCGGGTTGGTTCGCCGCCAACTGGATGCGGGATCGCAGACCGCCGCCGCGGTGCGTACCACCACGGCCCTGACGCGCATTGACGGCGGCATCAAAGACAATGTGCTGCCAGCTCAGGCACGGGCAGTGGTGAACTTCCGCCTCTATCCGGGCGACCGCATTGCTGACGTCTGCGAGCGCGTGCGCCGCATCATCGCGGATGAGCGCGTGCAAATCGCAGCCCTGCCGGACGCGGGCTGGGAGGCTTCACCCGTTTCCGCGACCGATACGCTGCTGTTCAACCAACTCAGCTCGGCTGTGCGCCAGGTCTATCCGCAGGCCGCGGTGGCGCCTTACCTGGTGCAGGGCGCGACGGACGCCCGGCATTACGCCGGTATTTGCGAGCAGATCTTCCGCTTCTCGCCCTATCAGATCACGCGGGAAGATTTGGAAACCATCCACGGCGTGAATGAGCATATCTCGGTCGATAATTTGGAGAAGATGGCCCAGTTTTACGCGCAGGCCATGCGTTCGCTGGGCGGTGGTGAAATTCTGGAAGCCGAGAGCAATCCGGCTGAAAATGAAGCGGTTGACAACCCGGCAGATGATTAAGGCGGGTTGAGCGGACTTACCCTTACTGGTTCATCCTGTAAGCCCGACTGATTTGAAAATATATAAAAAAAGACCCCCGGTTGGCTGCTATCGCCTGCCGGGGGTTTTGATTATTTAATCGCCTGCTGGTAGAGCGTCATGGCAAAGTCGATGATAGTCTGGCGGTCGGTGGTGGCGGCTGCCTGGCTGCCATTGCCGTTCAACAGCAATTCAACGGTCATGGAATCGACAACGACCGGGTCGGTCTGGTAATCCTGGATGGGCTGAAGGGTATCCAACCAGGTATAGAGTTGATCAAGCTGGGAAGAGTCCAGTTGCAGCGTATGGGCCTTCAACGGGCTGAGCTTGCAGTTGGTGGCCATGACCATACCGTAATTGTAAACCAGCAGATCGTCGCAAAAGCCGGCGATGCCGCCGTCGCGGTGCCAGGCCAGTGCCAACCCCTGCGCAGCAGAGGTACGCCCGCTCTGCACTTCCTGCAGCACCAGGCGCGCCCATTCGGCCAGGGCGCGCTGTTCGGAGGGCGCGGCCGGACGGCTGCCGTTCCCCTGGAAAACAATCCTGCCAACAGCGGTATCGGCCTGGAAGGACCCCAGGCTGGCGACCCAGGCGGCCAGTTCGGCCGGGCGGTTCTCCAGCAGCAAGCCGGAAAGTTTCGCGGCGGAACAGGCGCCATAGGAAGCGCCGCGCAGGCTGATCTCGATGCTCTGGCAGGGTTCGCTCAGGCTCTGCCAGGTGAGAACGGTCTCGGCATTGCCCGCGGAGGGCAGCCGGGCTTGCAGCGGCACAATCTGGCTGCCGGTTTCGTTGGTGTGGTATTCATATTGCCGGCCGTTGGCCTCAAGCTGGATGCGGTAGCCGGGCGTGATAACCTGGGCGCACATCGCATCGGGGCTGCTGACGCCAAGGCAGGAGTCAGGCCACTCCACGGCTTCAACCTTGATAATGGAAACCAGCAGTTCATGCTGGAGTCCCAGCGTGGCGGCCAGCGCCTGGCGGGCCAGGATGACTGCCTGGGGCAGATTGGCTGCCGAAAGCTCCTGCCGCAGCACGGAGCCGTCCTGGTTGGCGTGATAGACGTAGAATTTCTCGCCGGTTTTCAGGATGACGCGGTAACCGGGCGTGACGACCTGGGCACAGGATTCGCTGGCGCCGCCCAGTCCGAGGCAGGAGTCTGGCCATTCGGCCGGCGCATAGGCTGCTACGCCAACGGCATCCGGCTGCAGGGCGAGCAAATCGGACAGCGCCTGGCGCGCGGCAGTGACTGCCGGCGGATAAGGCGGCTGGTCATCGGTGGCAGCCGGCGGCAGGGTGGCAACTGGCGGCCGAGCCAGCGGCGTTTTATGGTTGACGGGAGTCTCGATGGCGCCGGCACAACCGGCGAGCAGCAAACCAATTAACAGGGTTATGGATAAGATTTTTTGCAGGTTCATAAGCCACCTAAAATTTATCGAATAGATGCGTATATGATACCTGACGCTGCAAGCCGCGGGAAGTTCCCGGAGGAGATTTTTTCATTCCGGGCATGGGCTGAAAATCAACAAGGTATTGGGATCAACCAACCCATTATGTATGGTCGCAATGCCGGTAATTATTGGTAGTGGCGGGTCGCGACCCGCCACTACATGCTGCTAATTTATTCTTGCATAACCAAAACGCGCGGGCAAATCACCACTTGGCGTGGTGCTCTTCGGCAAAGCCTACCAGGTTCTCAATATCGATCTTTTCACCGCTGTCGCTGATCACGCGGCCGTTATAGCGACCAAACATTTGATGCACTTCGCTCATCAGCAGTTTGACGTCCGTTTTGGCCACGCGTTCGAAAAAGGGCGTGAACTCCAGGTCCAGGCGGCCGTCCGATCCGGTCATATGCCAGGGTTTCATAAAATTCTTCGGGTCATACTCGAATTTCACGTCTTCCAGTTTGTTGACCTTGCCGTTTAGGATGAAGGCATTCTCGCCGGCGGCGGATGTATCGCCGAAGCCAAAACCCAGGTTGAGGCCGATGGTGCGGCGGTCAGGCAGGAAGCCCGAGGCGCTGGCCCACACCCAGAACGATTTATATTCCCACACCCCGCGGCCCCAATCGAGGTTGCCCAGGCAGGTGGCCGGCGTGATTTCGTGGCGTTTACCCTGGTTTTCCACCCAGCCGGAGGCCGGCAGGCAGTTGATCTTGCGGTTGTAATAAAAGCGCTTGCCGCGGATGGGAATGACGATGACCATGGATTCATGGCTGGCTGGCAGACTCAGGCGCAGGTCGGCGTTGAGCGCACTGCCGCCGAAATTGGGCCACCGGACCGCCAGCTTGTGGCTGCCGTTCTCGCGCTTGAAACTCAGGCTGGCGTTTTTGTTGGCAAAAAGGCTGTCGCCCTTGCTGCTGTTGCGCGGCAGTTCGACGCCGCGGGCCAGCGGGATGGTGAGCGTTTCTTCATGGTAGTTGCCGCTGGCAAATTCGATCACGTAGGCAAAGATCGAACCCAGGTAGCCAACGTCGCTGATGGTGAAGCTGAAGAAGTGGGTGGGGGTGGTGACCGCGTAATAATCCCAGCGCTTGATGCGCAGCCACTGCAAGAAACGCAGCCGGTAGAAATGGGCCTTATCCAGGTTGCAATCCAGCAACGGCTGGCGCGCCCAACCAATGTCGGTCAGGTTGCCCTGTGCATCCAGCAGCGCTCCGGGACCTTTGAGCATTCTTTGCATGTTCTTCTCCTCAAGATACGTGGTGGCAAGCGGGTTCGGTGAGCCGTACCATTAAGAATTCAAGATTTGATAACATTGGGAAACTCAAAAAAGTGATTAGTCCACACGATAAATCAGCAGATTCAGCAAATAATGGTGATCCTTTATAAAAGTAAAAGAATATGCTGGATGGATAAACATAAGCGTGGATCCGCTCATCTTACTAATTAATAAATAAGATACATCTACGGATAAGGTGGCAACGTTGGAGTTGGGGTTGTTCCTGTACTAATAGAGCCTGTTGAGGCTTCTACCCGTATCTGCTCATAAGATTTTTCAAGAGCCAACAAATCTAGGTCAGCGGGTAACTGTGCCACTTCAGACTGGGTTAGAAACTTCTTTGTGGAAAGATCGAATACATACTCACCACCTCTTTTACCTACCAAGATTACTTTCTCTTGTTTCACTTGGAATATCCTTAAGTACTCCCAATCGGAAGCCACATAACCTGGAACTGAATATACTTCCACCTGATTTGAAGTATTTGGTTCACCCTGAGATGTTGTTAATAACACAACAGCCTGGCCATTCTTTTCTTTTGTTCGACCAGAGAAAACAGTAATACGTTCCCCATTGTCCTCCTGATACCATTGATTTGTTACATCGTAAGAACTATCAAATGGAGAACCTCTTATTTCAAGTAGAATCCCGTTGCCAGACTCTCGCTGTTGAGAAGAAGCAAGAAAGTTTGCGTCAGGTGAAATGAATTTTCGAGATTGAACGTCAAAGAACAGAAGGTTGCCGTCCGGGGTAGAAATGATAAGGAGCGCGCCCTTCGCGTCTAAAATTGTTAGCTCTCCTTCTGTTATAGGGGCCTCATAAATTCCACCCTCAGAAAGCCTATTTCCTGCAAGGTCGGTAACGACAACCGCCACTGCACTATGAGTTCGATCAGGAGAGGCATCCCTTTTTATTCCGCCGTACACATAGATAAAACGATCACTAATTTTTTCATACCATGTATTAGTTTGCACAAACACAGATGGGTCTCGCATCCCCAATAGACCTTCAATCAAAATCCCGTTGCCGGCAATTCTTCGAGTATGTGTCTCTTTGGGTATCCTGGTAGGCAATTTCGTTACTTCTGGCTTCAGAGTTTGAGTTTTCGGCGCTTGTGTCAGGGCAGTAATACATTGCTGGTAATCTTCATCACTCAAATCTGATTTGCTCTGAGAAGGTCTGGCATCATTTCGAGCTTTCTTCTGGTCGCATTGATTTAGGGCAACTGACGAATTATCGACTGGCGCAGGATAACCATTTGAGGCTGTTACTTGAGTTAACTTACTGACCCGGACCATTATGGCGCAAAAAAGGATAAAAAGCCCGGATCCTAGTAGCATAAAACTAAATAATCTGTTTTTCATCATATCACCCTAATTAATGCTTCCAGGTCATATCTGAAGAGTAATTCAAGTTTTGCTTTGTTACACTGTCAGTAGCGAGGGCATTCCAAAAGGACAGCCACCCTTGTGCGGGCGTATTGTCTGCATAAATTGTTTGGCACTCTGAAGCACCAGGGTTGTTTGCATCGTGACATGCGTCATATTGTGTAAGAGCCCCACTGAAGTTGATTGTTCGCCACTGATTGTAAGGGTCATAGGACGGTAAGCAATCGGTACAAGTTGCTCCCCAATTTTTTAGATATTGCCATTGATAAGCCTCATGGGCGGGAAAAAACACGTTTAGAATATCAGGAGCGTCTTCTCTAGTGTATATTTCTGGGAAAACTCTGGCTGACCAAGGGCCATAAGAGGCGTACCAAATCTGATCAAGATCCCATGAGTTTGGTAGCTGCCAATCGGAATGATCTTGATTTCTATAAATATACGGGCAACTGTCGCAAGTGCCATAATTATAAAATGAACGCCTTCCATTAACGTTGTCATACCCCTGCTCCCAACCAATAACATCGTTGGGAACCCCCCAACTGGGCTCAATATCAATCGCCCCTAAAACTTCCACCTTGTCCGTATAGCTAGGAGGTGTCTCTACCCAATTTTGTAGTCCTAAAACCATTTCTGCCCATTTTTTTCCATGATCCCCATTGACAGTTGTGTTATTCCCATAATTAGTGACACCAACTGCAACATGGATATAAGCTCCAGATGGCGCACAGGAGTAATAGCCCCCAATGTATTGTCTCACTGCCTCTTCCACTTCGCTAATAGATAAATTGTTTGAGGTGGCCGGTAACGTAACTCCATATGTAATAGGGTTGGTGCTTGCGTCAACAAATGGGTCACCAAAATCAAGAAAAACAAAGGCATTTGGATTAGCTGATGTTCCTTCCGAACAACCTGCTGTATCGTGCAAGTAGGTAATGCCGTTGCTAAAAATATAACGGCTTACCGAATATTCTGGCGGTGTTGGAAAGCTCATGATTATTGGTAACCGAAGATTATAGATTAAATTTGTGTTATTTATAATCTGCCCTTGTCCTAGGCTAGGATAAGAGTTCCAGTTTGATCCAATTACAGATTTATTGTTCCCCTTTGGGAATAATAGAATACTAATTGCAATCACGAGTATCGTAGAGAATTGTAGTAATGTTTTTTGTTTTGGTTTCATTGTGGCAACAGTGTATTGGATTGGATTTTTGGTATGCAGTGAATGACGAACAAACAATATAAGAAATCACTTTATACAACAATTATATACCGCCACAAACAGGTGCTAATGCGGATTTCTTAAATGAATTCTATAGACTCTTCACGGTGAGAGCTACTATTTGATCTTGTGTTTAGGAAAAATTTGTGCAGTAATCTTCTTGAGAATAACCGCATCATGGTATCCTCGAACTTGTTACAGAAACAAATTCTGCAAAGATGAGTGTTTACAAATTAAGATTCATCTGTCCTCCTACAAAATAGGGTTCCCAGTCCGGTGGTTTGCCATTATCTATCTTGTGGAAAAACTGCTGGCGCAAAACTCGTTCTCTTTAATTATGCTGAGTTTAGTCCTGTAATTCGCGCGCATGTGGCTGAGCTTGAATGCCACTATTAATTCATGAAACGCCCTCGAGGATCGAACTAGGGCAGTTTTTTTCACAAAGACATGTTGAAATGGATATCGCCGCGCCTTCAAGGCATAGAGCCTGGGCGGTCGCTGGGCTTGCCCCACTGCCCTCGCGCCCAGGTTGATTCTCCTGGTGAGTAAGAGAGGCGGGGTCACACCGCCGCCTTGGCAAAAACTCCAATAGCACTTGACCGCGCAGCTTACCAACAAGGCATAAGCGCAATTCTGAACTGATGGTCATCAACACTTGCTCACCAAAACGACTTGGAATTTTACCCGGATGGTACAAAGGTAAATACAGAACATCCAAATTATGCTCACTTGGTAAAAAAGACACCTAATAATGCAAAAAAGTCATTCAACTCAATTAGCAAGGTAATTTCATCTTGATCCGAAAGTCAGGTTGATGGCGCTTGTCTGCCATCGAATTAGGACGAAATCTAAAACTAAATTTAATGTATCAATTGGCCTATAAATTAAAAACAGGGATGGATTGCTGTTTGATGGGAATTTTGCATGCATGCCTCAGCCACCCACAGCAAATGGCCCGTATTTCAATCTTTCACCCGGAAATCATAGACGCCGTCCTGCAGGGGGTAATGCCGGCCGCAGTTGGGGCAGACCACCTCCACCGGAGCGGGCGGCAGGGGGCCGAAGCCGCAGGCCGGGCAGCGGAAGATGGCTTCGGGCAGCGCGGCGGGTTGTCCGCCGACGGCGCGGCAGCGCGTGAATACGCTGGGCGAGAGCTGCCACCAGTTGCCGGTGAGCTGGGCCAGGCTGTCCATGGCCACCAGCATGCCGGTGGGCAGCAGCTTTTTGAACAAGCCGATGCGGTAATGCGAAACGGTCAGGGTGCGTTCGACCACAAAGCCGGACAATTGCAGCCAGGTGCGCACCGTGGCGGGGTGAAAATCAAAGTTGAGCGGGGCAAACTCGACCGGCTCCGGCGAGAAAGGGCTCCAGTGCTGGCGGCCGAAGGCGTAGCGCAGGATGGATTTAAGATTCTGTTTGTTGGCAAATTCAAGAATGAAGGCCGCATTGGTCTGCAGGACCTGGCGCACCTGGTCGAGAGCCTTGCGGGCATCAGCCATGTGGTGCAGCGTGCGGATCATGGTGGCGCCGTCGAAGCTGGCGGGCATGAAGGGCAACCGGTAGATATCAGCCGCCACATAGGAGTAGCGTTCGGAATCGCCCAGCCGCTGGCGGGCCTGCTGCAGCTGCGTTTCGGAGTAATCGAGCAGGACGACCTGTTTATAACCGGTGTAGCGTGGCGTATTGCGCCCAGCGCCGGCGCCCAGTTCCAGCAGACGCTGTCCGCCGGCGGATGGCAGCAGCCGGCGCAGGGCCACGGCTTCGGCGCGGTCTTCGTAGGCGCGCCCGCCCTGGTCCCAAAACGAGGTTTGATAATCGGAGCCGGTATAGTCGCAAACAGGGGGTGTGGATTGCATAAGATTCGTGCTAATAGATTTAGTAGATTATTAAATGACGGAGAAATTAACCACGGAGGCACGGAGAGCACGGAGTAAAAATCAGGAAAAAACCTCAGGATCATTTTCGTTTGATTCGTATTTTCCAGATTTCTCTTTTTTTCTTCTCTGTGTCCTCCGTGTCTCCGTGGTAAATTCGCCTTAAAGTGCAAACGGGCAGGTTTCCCGGCGGCGCCCGGAAGGGCCCCCTTACCGATGCTTCCTCTCGGACCTGTCGGGTTTCGAAGGTTTCCGCCGCGCCGGTCCCGCCCGTTCGCAGGTAAAGGATACCAGAGGATGCGGTAAACGTCAATCGCGCTGGTTTTGGGCAGGCACGGTTGGCCGGGGCGAGGTTGAGGCTGTCATTCTTGCGCGCAGAGGGTGACTTTCATCCGGTCATTCGTCACAACTTTCCAGCACGGCCTCCGTAAGCCCTTTTGGTCATTATAATCATTTTAATCGCGTATTTTTTCCCAGGAGAAACGAATGGCCGACTTTGACCCGAAGCAAGGAATGAGCACGCTGGTGAACCATGTCGGGGAGGGGCACAACCCGCTGCACGCGCATATCACCCCCATATACCAGACTTCAACCTTCAGCTTTCCGGACGTGGCGACCGGCGCCGCGATCTTCAAAGGCGAAGATCCCGGTTACGTCTACACGCGCATGGGCAACCCCAACCTGACCCAGCTGGCTGAGAAATACGCTGCGCTGGAAGGACTCGACCTGCTGCGCGCCGACCCTGAAAAACCGATCCGCGAGGTGGTTGCCGGGCTGGTGTTTGCCTCCGGCATGGCGGCAATCTCGGCGGCCATTCTGGCTTGCGTGAAGAGCGGGCAGACCATCATTGCGCAGGAAGCGATTTATGGCGCCACCTACACCTTTTTGAAAAACGTGGCCTGCAATTACGGCATCAAGACCATCTGGCTGACCGATCCGTCGGTTGAAAACTGGGAGGAAGCCTTCAAGCAGCATCCCGAGGCTGTGCTGGCCTATGCTGAATCGCCGGCCAACCCCACCATGGCCTTGACGGATCTATCGGGCGTGGCGGATGCGGCCCACCGCCACAAGGCCTGGCTGCTGGTCGATAACACCTTTGCTTCGCCTTACTGTCAGCGGCCGTTGACGCTGGGCGCGGACGTGGTGCTGCACTCCACCACCAAATACCTCTCCGGGCACGGGCTGGTCATTGGCGGCGCGGTGGTCAGCCGGCACGTCGGCTGGGTGCGCAAGGAACTGTACGCGATACTGAAAATGCTGGGCGGCTCGGCCAGTCCGTTTGATGCCTGGCTGGCGAACATCGGCCTGAAGACATACGAGCTGCGCATGCAGCGCCATTGCGAAAACGCCATGGCCGTGGCCCGTTTCCTTGAAAACCACCCCAAGGTTGAGCGCGTTTATTACCCCGGGCTGGAAAGCCATCCCGACCATGCGCTGGCGCGCAGCCAGATGCACTGCTACGGCGGCATGATCGCCTTTGAAGTGAAGGGCGGCCTGCCGGCTGGCGAAGCGTTGATGAATGCCGTGCAAACCTGCACGCTGGCGGTCAGCCTGGGCAACGTCGATTCGCTGATCGAGCACCCGGCCAGCATGACGCATTCCGGCGTGCCGCGGGAAGAACGCCTGGGCGCAGGCATCACCGACGGCCTGGTACGTCTTTCGGTGGGCATCGAAAACGTCGAAGATATCATCCGCGACCTGGATTGCGCGCTGGAAGAGGCGTGAGCAGAAGCCGTTAGCAGTTGGCTATTAGCGGTTAGCGATTAACCTGACCGGCAAGACAAATCCCCCACCACACGGTGGGGGATTGTTTATTACTGTGCGTATAGGTAAGAACAAGTAATCTTTCCTATGCGCTTGAACGCCTTTCGTTTACTTACGCTTCCAGCTCGGCGATCTGGGCTTCCATCAATGAAACCGCTTCGCCCAGCGTGGCGGGGTCGAAAGCCAGCCGCGCTCCGGCCGCCTGGAAAAGCTTTGGCAGCGCGGCGGTGCCGCCCAGTGCCAGCGCCTGGCGGTAACTTGCTACGGCGCCAGCCTGGTCCTTGAGCGAGTTGCGCCACACCTGGGCCGCGCCCAGCTGCGCCAGGCCGTATTCGACATAGTAGAACGGAATCTGGAAGATGTGCAGCTTGCGCTGCCAGCCAGTGACCATCTCGGCATCCAGTCCGCTCCAATCCACCACGGTCATAAAGCGGCGCCACTCGCGTCCCCAGGCGGCATCGCACTCGGACGGTCTCATAGCTTTGTCAGGATTCTCATAGACCCAGTGCTGGAAGGCATCCACCACGGCCATGTAAGGCCAGAAGAGGATATCGCCTTCCAGGTGCTCGATGCGCGCCCGTTTTGCTTCGGCTGTGGTGTAAAAGCCGCCTTTTTCCGCGGCCAGGTAGGGCGAGGCGAGCAGTTCCATGCTCATCGAGGCCACTTCGGCGAACTCGGTTGGCACGTCCAGTTGTTGGGCATAGCGCAGCGCCGCCGATTCGAAAACGTGAAAGGAATGTCCGCCCTCGTGCAACAGGGTCTGGACGTCATCATGAATGCCGACTGCATTCATAAAAATGAAAGGCCGCCGGGCCATCGGGTAACCGGTGCAATAGCCGCCGGGCGCCTTGTTTTTCCGGTTTTCAAGATCCAGCAGACCTTCGTTGCGCATGGTGTCGAAATAACCGCCCAGGACGGGATCGACCTGGTGGAAGATGGAACTGACGCCGGCTTTGAATTCAGCGTCGTCCTTAAAGGGGCGCAGCGGCGGCTGGCCGGACGGGTCGACATCCAGGTCCCACGGACGCAGCGTATCCACGCCCAGGCGTTGGCGGCGGCGTTCGTAAACGCGCCGGGCGGCCGGGACGACGACCTGTTCAATGGCATCATGGAACTTGCGGCAGTCGGCCGGGGTGTAGTCGAAGCGTTTCAGGTTCTGCCACATGTAGGCGCGATAGTCGGGCATGTCGGCGTTTTCGGCCATTTTTCGGCGCAGCGGCAGGAGTTTTTGCCACAATTCATTCAGCGCGCCGCGGTCAGCCAACTGGCGTTTGGCAGCCAGCCGCCAGGCTTTCTCGCGCTGGGCGCGGTCGACAGATTGAAAGACCGGTTTGAGCTGCTGGACGGTGACTTCCTTGCCTTCCCATTCCACCGTTTGCGCGCCGATAATCTTTTGGTGTTCGGTGTTGAGTTTCTGTTCCTCGGCCACCAACGGGAGATTTTCCTCGCGGAACAGGTCGGCTTCGGAGCGCATATTGCGTAACGGAATCTCGAAACCGGCCGGACTCAGACCGCTTTGCAGCAGCTTGAGTTTGAGTTCATTTTCGGCCGCCATGGCAAGGGGATACAACCCCTCAAAAAAGGCGTTGTACGCTTTTTCAGCAGCTTCGTCGGTGGTATTGACGGTGATGGCCACATAGAGGCGCTGGCTCGTTTCCATCACGGCGCGCGTGACATCCGACCAGTGTTCCAGCCAGGCATCGACATTTTGAGCGCTGAGGGTGGTTTGCTTGAGTTCATCGATATGCGGCTCAATATCAGTCCAGCTCAGGTGGATCAGAGCTTCAGCAGATTGCGGAATAGGGGTAGACATGGAGACTCCTGAAAGCGAAAATTCTCAAAAATGGCAGCGGGGATGTTTTCAACCAGTGAAGCGCTCCCCAGGTTGCCGGATGGGCTTACGGTTTATGATACCAGGCAGGCTCGCGAAACTGGCCAGGGGTTGAATTGAATGCCAACAGGCTTAATCCATGAACAACGCATCGAGAAAAGTGCCCAGGTCGTCGCGTCCTTCGAGGATATCGAGGTTGAATACCTCGGTGAAGCCGCAGTTGGTGCAGGAAACAAAGGTGTAGCGGTAGGGCTGGATTTCCAGCAGCCGCGTCAGACCTGTGCCGGACATGGCCAGTTCCTGGGTCTGCCCGCCTTTGGTGCCGCAATGCGAACAGACAAATTCGCGGGCCAGAAGGTCTGTAGCTTCGGACATAAACTCCTCCGTTTCGAAATTCTAAATCGCCAGGGCCGGCTTGCGCAAGTGCCAATCGGTCACCTGCTGGTAGGCGTGCGCCACGCGGAAGAGCCGGTCTTCCTGGAAATGCGGTCCCATTAATTGCATGCCAACAGGCAGGCGGTCCTGGTCGAATCCGACCGGGAAGGCCAGCCCGGGCACGCCCGCCAGGTTGATGGGAAGGGTAAAAACGTCTTCGAGGTACATCGCCAGCGGATCTTCGCTATGTTCGCCCAGGCGGAAGGCAGTTGTCGGCGCGACCGGCGCGGCGATGACATCCACCTGTTCGAAGGCCTGTTCGAAGTCGCGTTTGATGAGCGTGCGCACCTTCTGCGCCTGGCCGTAGTAGGCATCATAATAACCGGCGGAAAGCGCGTAGGTGCCGAGCATGATGCGGCGCTTGACTTCGGAGCCAAAACCGGCGCCGCGCGTTTTGAAATACATGGGCAGCAGCTCATCGGTGGGCTGGCGCGGTCCAAACCGCACACCGTCGTAACGCGCCAGGTTGGCCGAGGCTTCGGCTGGGGCAATCAGGTAGTAGACCGGCAGGGCATAGCCGGTGTGCGGCAGGCTGACCGGTTGGACGCTGGCGCCCAATTGTTCCATCAAGGCGATGGCGGTTCTTACAGCTCCTTCAACCTCGGGCTGCATGCCCTCAATGAAATATTCGTTCGGTACACCGATGCGCAGCCCCTTCAGCGAAGGGTCGGCAGGCAGCGGGGTGTAGGCCGGGATGGGGGCATCCAGGCTGGTGGCGTCGCGCACGTCATAACCTGCCATATGCTGAAAAATCAGTGCCACATCTTCGGCACTGCGGGCGAACATGCCGACCGTATCCAGCGAGGAGCCGTAAGCCACCAGGCCGTAGCGCGAGACGCGCCCGTAGGTGGGTTTGATGCCGGTGATGCCGCAGTAGGAGGCCGGCTGGCGCACTGAACCGCCGGTGTCGGTGCCAAAGGCGGCCGGCATCAGGCGGGCAGCCACGGCCGCGGCGCTGCCGCCGCTCGATCCGCCCGGCACGCGCGTCAAATCCCACGGGTTGCGGGTGGGACCGTAGGCTGAATTTTCGGTGGAGGACCCCATGGCGAATTCATCGTTGTTGGTCTTGCCCAGCACCACCACGCCCGCATCCAGCAGGCGCTGCACGGCGGTGGCGGTATAGGGCGGTATGAAGTTATCCAACACTTTCGAGCCGCAGGTGCAGCGCACATCCTTCAGCGCCAAAACGTCCTTGACGGCCAACGGCAGCCCCAACAGGGGCGGGCTGGGCGAACCGGCAGAGCGCGCCTGGGCGCGTTGGCGGTCGGCTGAGTCGGCCATCTGCAGCGCCAGTTCCGGGGTGCGGGTGATAAAGGCGTGCAGCTGCGGTTCGAGGCGCTCGATCTGATCCAGACAGTCCTGGGTGACCTCGCGGCTGGAAAATTCTCCGCGCTGCAGGCCGGAGAGTAATTCGTGGACGGAAAGGTGATGAAGGGACATGGCTAGGAGAGTTATGCGTTCAAAGTTCAAAGTTCAGGGTTCTGAGTAATGAGTAATGAGGAGGATGCGAAGAGGGTGTTCCTCATTACGCATCAACTCATTGACACATCACTCTTACTCCAACACCGGCGGCACGCGGAACTGGTCGTCCTCGACCTGGGGCGCGTTGCGCAGCAGGTCCGCAAGCGACAGGCCCGGGGTGATTTCGTCGGGACGCAGCACGCTGCGCTCCGGCAGTACGCTGGCGGTGGGTGGGATGCCCGCGGTATCCAGTTCCTGCAGGCGACGGGCATACTCCAGGATGGCGGAGAGTTGTTGGCGGTAGCGTTCCTTCTCTTCCGCGCTCAGTTCCAAACGAGCCAGTTGGGCAATATGTTCGACTTCGGCAAGGGTTAAGGGCATGGGGTTATTATAACCATTTCGCAAGTGGTTGGCGAATGGGGGGAATTGGTAAGTCAATTACGGAAGAATTGGTCTTTGATGGTGAACCCCACCCGGCCTGCAGCCACCCTCCCCATTTTCGGAGAAAATGGGGAGGGTTCGTACGGATCGAGGCTTGTCTAGGCTGGGAGGGGCTTTGCAAGAGGTGAAATCGCTCCAGGTATGCCAGAGAATCCGCAGTCAGGATTGTCAAACGCCAACACAGCCAGCGTAAATAAATCAGTAGCCCCACCCGGCCTGCAGCCACCCTCCCCATTATGGGGAGGGTTCATACGGATCGAGGTTAATTCTGGTCGAGAGGGGCTTTTACACAGTTTGAAATCGTCCCAGGTATGCCAAACATCAATAACTCGTTATGCAGCCAGTTTTTCCCATTCGGCCATCAATTGGTCCAGCGAGGCCTGCACCTCAACCGTGCGCTGGCCAAGTTCGCTGGCCTGGTTGAAGGCGCGCTTTTGACTGGCACGGTCCAGTTCGACGTACAGCTTCTTGAGCGCCTGTTCCTGCTCGTGGATGCGGCTCTCCAGCCGTTCCAATGCCTCGGCGCGTTTGCGCGCCTCGCGGCTGTCGACTTTGAAAAGCGGTTTTCGAGCAGCCAGGATGGTTTGTTTGTTCACCGGCAAGCTGGCGGCCTGGCGCATGATGAACTCGCGGTAGCCGCCCTTGAACACCCGTAAACCGTCGTCGCGCAGCTCCCAGATCTGGGTCGCCAGGCGTTCAATCAGGTAACGGTCGTGCGAGACCAGCAGGATGGTGCCGCCAAAATCCTCCAGCACTTCCTGCAGCGCTTCGCGCGCCGGAATGTCGAGGTGGTTGGTGGGTTCGTCCAGCACCAAGAAGTTGGCGCCTTCCAGCGCCAGCAGGGCCAGCGCCAGGCGGGCGCGCTCGCCGCCCGAAAGCGTGCTGACCAGCTTGAAAGCATCTTCGCCGCGGAAGAGGTAGGCCGCCAGGTGCTTGCGGGCTGCTTCAGCGTCCATCTCCTTGCGCAGCTGCAGTTCATCCAGCACGCTGCGTTCGGCATTCAAGCCGTCGTGCGCCTGGGCGAAGTAGCCCACCTTGACGCTGGGTCCCAGTTCAATTTCGCCCGCCAGCGGCTCGATCTCGCCCAGCATGGTTCGAATGAAAGAGGTCTTGCCGCTGCCGTTCGGTCCGATCAAGGCTGCGCACTCCCCGCGGTGCAGTTCCAGGTCGCGCGTGCTGAACAGCGTGCGCGATGGGTAGCCGACCGTCAGCGTTTTGGCGCGCATTACAATGGTGCCGGTGACGCTGGCCGCCGCCAGGCGCGGTTTGATGTGAGGCGGGCGGGCATTGGGCAGCGTGATGGCGTTCACCTTGCGCACTGCCTCGATCACGTCCAGCGGCCGGTCGGCGCTCAGGCCGAATTCGTTCCACTGCTTGCCGTTGCGCAGCGCCAGCACACCGAAATGCTCCACCACGGCCAGATCGCGGCTAAGGATGCGCAAACGGCCCAGGGCGCGGGCGTGGGTGCTGGCGCGCACCCAGTTACGCTGGATAAAATCCACCTCGTTCAGCATGCGCTCTTTTTCTTCGGTGTAAACGCGTTCGTAGTAGTCCCAGCGGTCCTGCCTTTGCAGCAGGTAGGAGGAGTAGTTGCCGGGATAGAGTTCCAACCCGGCCGGGTTCATTTCCCACAGCGTGTTGACCACGTTATCGAGGAAGTAGCGGTCGTGGCTGACGATCAGCACCGCGCCGTCCCACTCGCGCAGGGTGCGCTCCAGCCATTCCACCGCCTCCAGGTCGAGGTGATTGGTGGGTTCATCCAGCATCAGCAGGTCGGGCTTTTCCAGCAGCAGGCGGGCCAGCAGGGCGCGCGTCTTTTGACCGCCCGAGAGGTGCGAAAGCGGCATATCCCAGGTTTCCTTGCCCAATCCAAGACCCTGCAGGGTCTGCTGAATGTTCAATTCATATTCATAACCGCCGGCTGTTTCAAACGAAGCCTGCAATTTGCCGTACTGATCGAGCAGCTCGTCGCTGAAATCGGTGGCCATTTGCGCTTCGAGGTCGTGAAGAAGCTGCTGTTGGTCAAGAAGATCGCCGAAAACGGTCAGCATTTCGGCGTGGACGGTGTTTTCGCGCGCGGCGAAGGCTTCCACGGCCTCTTGGCGCAGGTAGCCCAGGCGCGTACCGCGCGCCATGTGTACCTGCCCAGTGGTGGGGGTGTGGATGCCGGCCAGGAGCAGCAGCAGCGAGGTCTTGCCAATGCCGTTGGGGCCGATCAGGCCGACTTTGCTGTCGCGCGCGATGCTGAGCGAGATGCCGCCAAACAGGTCGAAAGCGCCGAATGACAGGCTGAGGTTTTCTGCGGTGAGGATGGACATGATGCGAAACTCCTTACTGATTATCCTTTAAAACGAACGGCCGCGGGAGGGTCCGCGGCAAAATTGACGAAAAGGGTTAAATAAAACGGCCGCGGGATGAGGTCGCCGCGGCTGGTCAGATTGATTGCGTATATCTAAACAGTCAGCAGGCGCACTCCGAGAAGGCGATGCCCTCGCCGCCCGTCCTGGCGATCAATTGGTAGACGACTGCTGATGCGTTCATAAGGCTAGGATACCATGAGGGACGCATGCAAGTCAAGGCAATTGCGGTAAAAAACTGGTCAAAGGGATAGCTACTAGCGATTGGCTGTTAGCAATTAGCTCGACCCGATTAACTGGGTAAATTGCCTCAGGACGGGGTTTTGGACGCCGTGATGGATGGACAGGAAACTTCTTGCTTCGCCCTTACTGGGGCGTGTGTAAAACTACCCAAATAGCCGGTGAAGGGCTTTGCAAGATCGGGTATGATCAAACCATCCCCGTCCTTTTTTGAAAAGCGAGAAACACCATCATGAAAGCACTTGTTGTTTATGAGTCCTTTTTCGGCAACACCGAAAAAATTGCCCGCGCCATCGCTGGCGGATTGGCCTCCCATTATGAAGTGACCGTGCTGCGCGTCAGCGAGGTCAAAGCGGAGCAGTTCAAAGGCTTCGACCTGGTGGCGGTCGGTTCGCCCACGCGCGGGTTCCGTCCCAGCGAGGGCACCCAGGCGCTGCTCAAAAGCCTGTCCGCTGGCATGCTGCCGGGCGTCAAAGCGGCGGCCTTCGACACGCGCATGGACGTGAAGGAAGTCCGCAACGTGTTGCTGACCTTCCTGGAAAGCATTTTTGGTTATGCCGCAGAGCGGATTGGCAAGGCATTGACCAAAGCCGGCGCGACGCTGGCGCTGCCGCCGGAAGGTTTCATCGTCACGAAGTCCGAAGGCCCGCTGCGCGCCGGCGAGATCGAACGCGCGGCAGCCTGGGGGGAGAAGCTGGCAGCCAGCCTTTAGTGGATATTTGGAGAGGGATTACACCCGATATATCAAACCACGGTGTCTGCCGTTATAACCAAGGTTGGAAAACCACAAATGTTAGCCTGGGCCGGCGTTTGTAGGGAAACCGCACTTTAGTCGTAAAGTACAGGTCGGGCGACTCTGGTTTTTGCACTGCGTCAATGAACGTTGGCAGCATGTCGTGCGCGCCTTAGTTGGCGGCATTCTTGGTCATACTGTCGCCGGTCACCTTGACGACATTACCCTGCACGCCCGTCAGAACGGGGTTTCAGTCAGCGAGCAGCAGACCGATGGCGAGAATAACCGGGACCAGCTATTGATTTGGATATCACAACCTAGGGCGCCGGCGATTCAACCACGGGCTTTGGCGCATCCCGCCAGATATACATGCCGTAATAAAGCGGCAGCGCGACGAAAGGCATGAAAAAACTGCCCAGGATGAATAGAATGCGCGGGGTATCCGTCAAGGTTTTGTTCTTTACAGCCTGGATGATGTAAAACACCTGCAAGGCCAGTTGGACGAAAGGGTAAAGCATAAACAACGGCAGGACGAAAAACATTGCCGCGAACACCAGCGGAGCTTCCACTTGATCCGGCTGCGCTGCCATCATCAATCCAGAAAGCATGGAGAAGCCCCACACCAGCGGCATGATGAAAAAAGGCACCAGGATGATGAGTAGCGTGAGAACGCCGATGAGGATTTTGATGGGTTTGGTGAAAGTCATAGTCTGGTCTCTCGAGATGTGGATGATTTCGACATTAGTGTCAGGCTATAGAAGCCTTGGTAAATTGGTTTCAGGGGTTGACACCCCAAATTCGGATCGTTCCATCAAAACTGCTGCTGATTAAGTTTTTTCCATCGCGAGTAAAAACAAGTTTCGATAATATATCGCTATGCTTTACCTCGCCAACTTTCGCCCAATTGCTCGTATCCCTGAATTTAATCAACCCATTCGTGTCACCTGATATCAATAATGAACCAGTTGGATTAAAGGCGAGCGCATCGATTTGGAGTAATGAATTACCCACATTCAGATGCGTAAACTCATGAATTAGGTGAACGGCTTTCAAATCCCAAACGCTAACTAAATTATCATTAGCACCTGCTAACAATTTACCATCTGGAGATATGGTTACTATCGTACCAGACCAATAGCTATGCGCGAATATTCGTTCGTATGTATAAATGTCGAATGCTTGAATCTCATTCCAACTAGCTGCAATAATTTCATTTCCATATAGGATCATGTCATTGACAAATCCCCCATCTAAGACGTGGAGTAAATCACCAGATTCGACATCCCAAATTTTTATATTCTTATTGTCCTCATACCCATCAGCGGTAATGAGCAATTTACTATCCGAACTAAAAACAATATCGACAGGGTCTTTCGCATTTTCATTGATATAGATGGTTTTCACCACCGTTCTTGAACGGGCATTCCATAGAGTCGCAATACTTCGTTGGCAATACTGCCCGGCATCCACTTCAGCACAGGCGAGAGAGGCAAATAAACGTCCATCCGGGCTAAAAGCAACACTTGTTAGCCAGAGTTCCCCAATTTCAAGGTGGTCGATGCGTTGTTGCGTATCCACATTCCATACATCGATTCCTTTCCATCCGGCGGAGAGAATAATTTTTTCATCTGGGCTCAAAGCTATATCTAAAATGAAATTGGAAAAACCTTCAATTACATCAATTACGGCTCCTGTTTCACTGTTCCAGATCTTAATCGTGCCATCGATGCTTCCAGTAATTAGATTTTTCCCATTCTGTGAAAATGCGACAGCATTTGCTGAGTTCGTATGCCCTTTTATTGTAAGGACGAGATTCCATGTTTTGGTTTCCCATACACTTACGATCCCATTATCGCTTGCCGAAGCGAGCAGACTCCCAGTTGGATCGAATTCAAGTCCGGTAGTTCGGCTGACATCACCTGTAAGAACTACTTTTCCTTTCTGAAGATCCCACACGTTTACCTGTCCATCATTACCGCCCGAAGCCAAATAACGACTATCAGGACTTAATGCAATTACCATTACACTATATTCGCCATGTGGCAAATTATAGGTGTTCAATAAACTACCGGTCGATGGATCCCAAATTTGAATAATTCCATTATGAGTTCCAGTGGCGAGCAATTTCCCTTTCGAATCGAAGGCAACACTCTCGACTCTCGATCCAATGTCTTTGAATTCCAGAATTATTTCGCCGGTCAGTAGATTCAATAAACGAATACTTCCATCATCACCACCTGTAGCAAGAATCGAGTTCTTGGGTGTAATTGATATGCAATTTACTGGAGATGCAAACCCAGTATAAGACCGAATAAGATTGGTAGATTTTATATCCCATAAGCGAATGGTGCTAACAGAGTAACCGCCACTGGCAGCGATGCTTTGACTATCAGGCGTGAAAGCAATGCTAGTAACCTGAGACTGGGTATCGATATACGAGATCTCTGAAAGTGTAACCGCATCGTAAAAATAAATTCCAATTGAAGTTGCCATCGCGATGGTTTTCCCATCAGGAGATAAAAGTAATTGTTTAATGATCCCTTTACCAAAACGTTTGAGTTCCACAATTTGACTGGCGTTTGAGGGTGATAAAACCATACTTTGCGGCGTAACTGTAGGTTGTGGACTCACTTTAATGGGTGGTCTCGTTTCTGCCACAGATGATTTAGCAGTATCCTGTGGTTTTTGGATACAGCCATATACAGAAGAAATTAGGCACAGTGAAAGCAGAATTGTGAGAATATTCTTTTTCATTATTCTTTATTTTCACCTAAGGACTCTATGTTATCGGATGGATTATAAACCTCAGTAGTATTATTATCTTGTTTCGCTGCTAATCATCAGTGTTTCCTACTTTCCAATAATTTTCCTCACCACCGCGTGATGTTCTGACCGCCGTGCCACCTCCACAAAGCCCTCATCCAGGAACGGCTTCATCACGCCCATGTAGCTGCTTACGTCGGCCAGGACTTCCTCTTTATCCATCGGGTAGGCTTCGACCACCTGAGCGCCGTGGGCGGCGGCATAGTCGACCGCGCCGCGCAGCAGTGCGCGCATGACGCCCTTCCTGCGCCAGCGGCGGTGGATGTAGAAGCATACAATCGACCAGACCGGATGTTCGTCGACCGGCGCCAGCACGCGCGAGCGCGCCAGCGCTGCATAATCCGTGCGCGGCGCAACCGACACCCAGCCGACTGCCTGGTCGCCAGAGTAGGCCAGCAGCCCGGTGATACTGCCACCGCCGACCAGGGCGTGCATCTTTTCGCGGTTCTCGTCGCCGGCGCCCGATTGCCAGGCGCCTTCGCGCCGCCAGTACATGCACCAGCAGCCGCCCATCGCGCCGTGCGGTCCAAAGAGGGTGACGAAATCGTCCCATCGGTCCGGGGTTAGCGGTTGGATGAGATAATCGTTTAGGGTCATGGGTCCTCCCTATTCCGGCAGCAGCATGAACTCAGCCCGGCTGGCTGCCAGGTCGACGATGCACACCGAGCGCGCCTCGCGGTGCTGGCCGCCCAATGCGCCGGGGTTGATCACGCGCGTGCGGCCAATGCGCTCGTCACGACGGCGGTGCGAATGGCCGTGAAAAACAAAGTCGTATTCGCCTGAATGGATCATCGTATCCAGGCTGGCGGGCAGGTGTCCGTGCGCCGCGGCGATTTTGACGCCGTCGATCTGGCCGCTGTAGCTCAACCCGGCGTAATTGAGCAGATCGTAGCGCAGCAGCATCTCGCGCATCTCGCCGGACGAATCGTCGCCGTTGCCAAAGACGTAAATGACGCGGAACTCTGCCAGCCACTCCAGCGTGGATGGGGTGGTCACATCGCCGCAGTGAATCAGGCAGCCCACGCCGCGCTGCTGAAAGATCTCCAGTGCCGCGCGCAGGTTGGCAATGTTGTTGTGGGTGTCGCTCAGGATGCCGAGCAGGCCGGTGACTGCGGTCATGCCCCCGCCTGCCAGGAACGGACAAAGTCGCGTTGTTCTTCGGTCTCGGGCGACTCGCCCTGCAGCCCCTGGCGAAGCGCCCAAACGGCTTGCACGGCGGCCTGGCCGTGTGCCAACCCGTGCCGCGCCAGCCAGCAGCCCACCACCGTTCCGGTGCGGCCCTTGCCGCCCCAGCAATGCAAATAGACGGTGTGCCCATCGCCCAGTGCGGCATCCAGCGCGTCAAGGATGGCGGCCATGCCCGCCCGGGTGGGGACAGAATAATCCGGTACCGGAAAACGCAGGAAAAGCGGCTTGCGGTCCTCCATCCGTTTGGCATAAGGAACGGTGTAATCGCGGAAGGGTTCGCCGGCGTGGTTGACCTCGTCGGGATATTGCAGGTTGAGCAGGCAGGTGACGCCGGCGGCTGCCAGCGCGTCGAGGTGTTCGTCCGTGCCGGGGCAGGGACCCGCCAGCAGGCGGCCAGGCTGCACCCAGTAGGTTTGGGGGTAGGGGGAAGGAAGAGGCATGGTTAGATTATACAGAAATTAACGGGGAGGAGAAGAAAAGGCGGAATGCTGAATGTTGAATGCTGAATGAGGAATGAGAGAATCGCTGATTGCTGATTTCTGATGGTTGATTGAAAAAAAGAGAAGGATAGGTAATAAAAACGTGAACCGGGATTATTTCCACCGGTTCACGGTCTTCAAAGCGATAAATCAAACAGGTTGTTTAACCCAGCCGGCATTTGGCCGCAAATCGAAAGCCAAACGCTAATCTCTACCGGCTAATGGCTAACCGCTAATAGCTAACTGCTAACAGCTAACTGCTAACAGCTAACAGCTAACCGCTACCGGATCAACGAACTGCCAGTATTCAACAGCGGGATTATGCCAGCCAGCGCCAGGCAGATGGAAATCGCGGTTAATACCAGGCTGATAATTGCCAGCCAGAAGAAGAACTGCGCCACGCGGTTGATCTTCTTGAGCTTCTGGTCCATCTGTTCCTGCACTGCGATGAGGTGGTCGAGGCGTTTGACCAGCGCGCCTTCGCGGGTGCCTGCGGAAGGTTGGGCTGTCTCAACGGATGCGGCAGGGGCTGCGGCGGCTGGTGGCGTGTAAAGCGGGGTTTCGCTTTGAACGGCTGACTCGGGCGTTGTGAACGCAGCCGGCGCTTCGGTGAAGCTCTCGTCCTTCCTGGGTTCCTCGTACGAGAAGGGCTGGCTGACGGCTGGGGCTGGAGCCTGGATGACGCTGGGGCCTTCCAGCTTGGCCAGACGCTGCTGAGCCTGGACGTTGTAGGGGTTGATTTCCAGAACTTTCTTGAGCCCTTCGATGACTTCCGCTTTATCCGGTGCTACCAGCGCATGCCAAAGCAGAACATCCTCGTTGTTTGGATCCTCCTGGAGGATTTCCTCCAGCAACTGGCGGGCAGCCGGACGGTTGCCCTGGCGGGCAAGCTCTCTGGCCTGGCTAAAGGTGGCATTGATATCCATGGGATTTTCCTTTACAGGGTGAAAAAGGGAAAAGGAGTTGGAAATGCATAATGATTGAGTTTAATCGGGTCGCTATCAGTCTACACGAGTGATTTGGTGAAGGGAAGATTGATTTCCGTTGAATATCCGACCTTGCAGAAATGTCAGGCAATCCCATTCATGGGTCGGGCCAGCCGGAAACCGTTTCTTATTCTTTCTTATTATACATAAAGAAATAAAAAAGGCCTGGGCGTTGCCAGGCCTTTGTGAAACCGTCCAACTAATAGCGCAAAAAGGCGCCAATTTTACCGCCCTGATCCAGCTCTGCGTTTTTACGCACCACTTCCACATCGCCGCCGGAGCGAAGTACGGCACTCACCGCCATGTCGACCACATCCAGGGCGGGCGCCAGGGCAGCGCCGCATTGCGGGCACGCCGGGGCGGCCTTGGTGACCAATGCGCCGCAGGCCCGGCAGTGATAGCCGGAATGCGTGTAACCCTCCGACAGCACCAGGCGCTGCACGCGGTTGGTATTGACCGCATCCAGGGTGGCATTCAAACCCACCACCGCGCCTGCCTGTTTGGCCGCCGACGCGAGCATGTCGCTCACCATTTGAGCTTCGCGCTGGACCTCGGCATCCCGCCCGATTTGCAGCGTTTTGGCCAGTACTTCGGTGTGGGTGGCCGTCATGGGCATGGCAAATGTGCCAACCACCAGGCTCTGCCAGGCTTTGGGTAAATGGGTCCGCAGCAAAGCCGCGTTTTCATCTGTGCCGCCGATTAAAATGCGGCGCACGCGATTTTCTTCAAAGAACCGCACGGCGAAATCGACCGTCTCTTTGAGGTTGCGGTCGACCAGTTCATCCTCGTGCCCGGTCTTTCCAGCCATGCCTCCGCGCTGTCCGGTAATGCTGGACGCACTGCCGTGTTTGACTTTGCGGACTTCCTCGCCCAACACGCCATTCTGCTCGCGCAATTCGCCAAGGTGGAAAAAGAACAGGCGCGCCCCCTGCTTGTCGATCAACGCAACGCCGTATCCTCCGTAATTGTCAAAAAGATCGGCGAGCGGGCGCACGCTCGGACGGGTTCCGACGTGCACCAGGTTTTGCACCGGTAAAGCCAGGGAGTACGCACGAAAGAAACCCTGCGGAGCGCACGAAAAAACAGCCACGCCCTTCCCTGCCCAATTGTATTCATGCTGGAAATATTTATCGATGGCTTCCACATCCTGCGGAAGGTTGACATCCTTGAGCATGCTTCGCAGGCGCAGCCGGTAAGCATCGGCGTTGCCTTCGCTGGGCTCGGTATTCAGGTACACGCTGAGTACGGGGACGGTAGCTGAAAAATCCAACAATTCCCGCAGGTTCGTTTCCGACAACATGGCACCCTCCTTTATAGGTGATGAAGGATCAAATTGCCACCTCGCCCGGTTAGGGGCGCTTTCCGAGAGTAACAGTTACCTCCTTTTGTTCTCCGTCACGCAAAATGGTTATCACAATTGTATCGCCAGGGCTTTTGCTGGTCATCAGGTAGCTCAGCATGTCGCCAAACACCTGGACCGGCTTGCCATCCACGGCGATGATCAGATCTCCGCCGGCTCGCAAGTCGGGGATGGATGTTTCAACGCTGCCGCCGCGCAGGCCGGCTTTATCGGCCGGGCTGCCGGGGGTCACCGAGGTGACATAAGCGCCCGATGTCTGCGGCAGCTTTAATTCTTCAATCAAAAACAGCGAGAGGTCCTCCTGGCTGGTCACGCCCAGGTAGGGATATTCGTACTTTCCATCGCGGATGAGCACCGGAACCACGCGCGACACGATCTTGGAGGAAATGGCAAAGCCGATGCCGGTGTTGACCGGCTCGCCGGTGCTGGTGGAACTCTCGGTGCGGATGGCGCGGTTAATACCGATCACTTCGCCATTGAGATTGAGCAGCGGCCCGCCAGAATTTCCCGGGTTGATGGCCGCATCGGTCTGGATGATATCGCCAGCCGAAAAGAAGTTGTTATTGGAAGCCGCGCGCATGGAATCGAGCGTGCGTCCCTTGGCCGATACGATGCCGATGGTCATGGTGCCGCTCAGCCCAAACGGATTGCCGATGGCCACCACGGTTTGCCCCACGTTCAACAGGTCGGAATCGCCCAGCACAACTGGATTCAGGTTCACGGCCGGCACATCCACGCTGATGACCGCCAGGTCGGAATCGAGATCGGTTGCCAGCACATTGCCGCGCACCTTCAGGCCGGAGGGAAAGTCAACTTCCAATTCCTGCGCGCCTTCCACCACGTGATAATTGGTGACGATGTGGCCTTCGGTGTCATAGACAAAACCGGAGCCTTGCCCGCTGCCTGCATCGGTGACGACCTGGATGGAAACGACGCCCGGGCTAACCCTGGCATACAAATCGGCCAATAACTGATCGCGTTCGGGCAGGCTGACCGCGCCGCTGCCAGAGGTGGACGGCGCCGGCGTGGCAACCTGGGTAAAATTCTGCCCGTAGGGAGTCGGTTGGACCGACTGGGACGATGAGGCGGCAAACGGGCTCAAGCTGCAGGCCAATGTTGTTAATACAATTACCAGTATAGCCATCAAGATCCAGGGAGTATTCTTTTTCATCTCGCATCCTTGGTTGGCAAATCCATCGTTTGAGCCTGGCGCTCAACTCTGACGGAGTTGTTCGAATAGTTTTTTCTGTTGCGGGCTCAGGTTTCGCGGCAGCGTCACCTTGATGCGCGCAATTAAATCTCCAAAGGTAGTGGGGGCCGAGAGGCGCGGCAGGCCGCGTCCGGCCAGGCGAAAAGCCTGTCCCGGCTGGGTGCCCGCCGGTATGGTGAGCAGCACTTCGCCGGTCAGGGTAGGCACTTTGACTTCACCGCCTAAAACAGCCGTGTAGAGATCGATGGAAACCTCGGTGGCGAGATCATTCTTCTTGATCTCAAAGCGCGGATCGGGAAGCACCTCCACCACCAGATGTAAATCCTGTGCGCGTCCGCTTTGCGGTGAAACCGCGGCATCCTTCATGCGAACCTTGGTGCCGCTGAGCGCTCCGGCAGGAATCTTCACTTCCAGGCGGCGGTCGCCGACCTGGACCGTGCGCGTTGCGCCGTGATAAGCCTCAGCCAGGCTGATGCTGACGGGAACTTCCAGCGGGGCCGCGCGCGCGGGAGAGGCAGTACGGCGAGCCTGGGTGCGCGTACCCGCGCCGCCCATGCCGCCAAAAATAGCGCTGAAGAAGTCCGAAAACCCTCCAACGCCGCCAAACAGGTCATCCATGTCCACGCGCGTTCCACCGCCGCCGGAGGTTTGGTTGACCCAATCTTCCCAATTGAAATTGCCCTGGCGCCCCCCTTGCTGCCAGTTTGAATAAGAATCGCCCAGTTGATCGTAGCGTTGCCGCTTTTTTGGGTCCTTCAGCACCTCGTAAGCTTCATTAATAGACTTAAACTTCTCCTCGGAGCTTTTATCTCCGGGGTTGCGGTCGGGGTGATATTTTTTTGCCAGGTCGCGGTAGGCGCGCTTGATCTGATCCTCGCTCGCCTTCCGGTCAACGCCTAATACCTTGTAATAGTCCTTATACTCCATAAATTGATTGTATGCTTAGGGATGGGGCAGAGTCAAGTGTGAGGGTTAAGCTCTTATGCAATTCTAACGAAATCAGTTTTCCGCTGGAATTTACACCTGCCTTACATTTATCAGGTTAAATCGGTTTGGTGCTATTATTAAAATCATGACTGTCTCTCGTGACCGCATCCTCATTGTCGAAAATGATCCTGTGATCAGCGATATGATTGGACGGCAGTTCCTGCAACCTGCCGGGTACCAGTACCTGGTGGTTTCCGACACTTCCACGGCAATCAATCGTGTTCTGCAATTTGCACCGGATGCCATCATTGCCGAGCTGAACCTGCCCGGCTTGAGCGGTAAAGACCTGCTGGTGGCCCTGGCCTCGCAGGGAATTGCCATTCCGGTCATTTTGATGGCGCCCAAAGGCCAGGAGGTGGATATCATTCCAACCTTCCGGTTGAGCGCTGCCGATTACATCACCTGGCCGGCACGCGAGGCCGAAGTGATCAACGTGGTTGAGCGGGTGCTCAAGCAGGTGCACGACAAGCGCGAACGCGAACGGCTGTCGCGCCAATTGCACAACACCAATCAGGAATTGCAGCAGCGCGTGCGCGAACTCACGGCTGTTTTTTCCGTGGGCAAGGCCATCACCTCGGTAACCGATCAAACCCAGGTCTTTGGCAAAATTCTGGAAGGCGCCACGCACGTCACCCAGGCTGATTTAGGCTGGTTCTTGCTGCGCATGGAGCCGTCGAAGAACTATATGCTGGTGGCTGGACGCAACCTGCCGGCTTCCGTGATGGTGCAGATGGGCCACCCCTGGGATGACGGCATCAGCTCGTTGGTGGCGCTCTCCGGCGAAGCACTCACCATTGATGGCGAGCCGCTCAAGCGCTTCAAAATATCCACCCTCGGCCAGGCAGCCCTGATCGTACCTGTAAAAGTGCAAAAGCAAGCCATTGGTCTGCTGGTGGTGATGCGCAAACAGGTCGCGCCTTTCTCCGGCAGCGACCGGAATTTGCTGGAAGCGCTGGCCGATTACGCCGCCATTTCACTGGTCAATGCGCGCCTGTTCCGCACAGTTGAAGACCGCGCCCGCACCCAACAGAACGCAGCCGAAGTTGCTCAACTGGGCGAAAAAGTCAGTCATGCCCTGCTGCAGTCAACCCGGCAGGAATTGCGCAATTCGCTGGAAACGACGCGGGGCGCATTGGATGCCATCGGCAAGGTGCTCGCGGCCAAGGGGACGGCTGAACTCAACCCGGCTCTGACTGCCGCGCAAAACCAGCTGGCTTATGTCAACCGCCTGGCTGATTCGCTCCAACCGTCCGAAGGACCACACGGGTTGTCGGCCAACTTTGCAGAGATTGTGCACGCCTGTGTCGCCCGGCTCAAGCCGTATACCGCTCAGAACAAACTGAGTCTGACGGTCGACGTGCCGGCGGAAGCCCTCAACGTTACGGCGGATCAGGCACTTCTGGCCCAGGCGGTCAATGGTTTAATCACTCATATCCTGCGTGTTGCGGCTTCCGCCGAGCCGATTCTTGGCAAACTGCTTGCCACTTCCGAAGGGGCGCATTTCGCCATTCAATTTAGCGACCCCAATCTGGATGCGGATGCCCTGGCACGCATTTTTGACAGCAGCCCGTCCAATAAGCCCGTCCGCTCGCCGAGGCTGCTTCCCGCTGCCATCCACCTGCCCCTGGTAAAAGAAATCGTGCTTAAATTTAATGGAAAGATATGGGCTGAAGGTCAACCGAACCAGGCAGCCATTATCCATATCCTTCTCCCGCTCACCCATTGATCGCTAACAGGTAAATGCCATGACCCAACCGCATATTCTCGTGGCCATTTCAGATCAGCAAATCAATTTCTTACTCGAACGGGTATTAAAATCGGCCGGCTATTCGATTGCTTTGGAGCAGAACCCTGCCTCACTGCAGCGCATGATTGAAACGGCTACGCCCTCGCTGGTCATTCTTGGCGAAAAAGTGGGAGACACCAACGGGCTGGATCTGGCAGGCACTTTACTGCACCGTTATCCAGCGGTTCCGATCCTGTTGTTTATTTCACAGGAAACGCCCGCAATTCTCAAACACGCGCTGCAACTCGGCATCAGCGATACGCTTTGCCTGCCGCTGCGCAGCGACGATATCATCAAGGCGGTGCAGGCCAGCCTGGATAAACAACAGCAGCGCAAAGAGTGGGTGCTGTTGGAATCGCGGCGCGCCACGGCCAGTTTACAGCGCCAGATTGGCGAGATGGAAACGCTGGCCGAACTGGCACGCTCGATCAACAGCTCGCTGGATCTGGACAGCGTCTTGCAGGCGGTGGTCGACGCGGCCGTCAAACTGACCAACGCCGATGAAGGCAACCTGCTGCTGGTGGATGACACCACCGGCGAGTTGTATATGCGCGCATCGCGCAACTTTCAGGATGAGTTTGCCAAAACCTTCCGGCTGCCCATTCAGGATACGCTGGCGGGCGGGGTGGTGCAAAGCGGCCAGCCGGTGGTCTTGGACCAAAATACACCGCAAAAAATCAAGACCTCCTACCTGGTGCACAGCCTGGTTTACGTGCCTTTGAGCATTCATGAAAATGTCATCGGCGTGCTGGGCATTGACAACCGCACCAATAAAATCCCCTTTAAAGACCGCGATGTAAAGCTGCTTTCGGCCCTGGCTGAATTTGCCTCGATTGCCATTGTCAATGCCAGCAGTTTTTCGGGGACGGAATCGGAACGCAACAAACTCGGCACGATCCTGGCCAAGATCAATGACGGCGTAATCGTGTTTGACGACGATCACCGCCTGGTATTGGTAAACCAGATGGCGAGCGGCGCCTTCAAATTGGGAGAAGCCAATCTGCTCAGCCAGCCGTTGGGCGAGGTGTTCAGCCATCCCGACCTGCTGGAACTGGTGGAAAGCAACAGCACTGGCAAGACAAACCGCGCTGAAATAACAGTGAGTGACGGGCGCGTCTTCAGCACCCAAATCACGCCCATCCCCGACCTGGGGGCTGCCATCACGATGCACGATATCACTTCATTGAAAGAAATCGACCGGATCAAGAGTGATTTCGTCAGCACTGTCTCGCATGATCTGCGCTCGCCGCTTACCGCCATCCTGGGCTATGTTGAATTGATTGAACGCGCCGGCCCGGTCACCGAATTGCAGCGGGATTTCATCCACCGGGTCCAGAGCAGCGTCCATAACATTACCCACCTGGTGGACGATCTGATGGACCTGGGCCGTATCGAATCCGGTTTTGACACCCGCAAGGAGATGATCCAGTTAGTCCCGGTTATCGAAGAGGCTGCTCAATCCATCCAGAAACAGCTAGAGGATAAGAGCCAGAAGCTGGTGCTGCAATTGCCCAAAACCTTTCCACCGGTTTTTGCCAACGCGGTTCAAATTGGCCAGATGGTGCAAAATCTGCTGGACAATGCCAGCAAATATACCCACCACGGCGGAGAAATCACGCTCAAAGGCGAGTTGGAAAACCAGCAAATCATCCTGCAGTTCAAGGATAACGGCATTGGCATTCCACAGGTGGACTTGCCGTTCATTTTTGACAAGTTTTACCGCGCCAGCAACGCCAACAACGAGGTTACCGGCACCGGTTTGGGGCTTTCCATCGTGAAATCAATTGTCGAAAACCACCAGGGGCGCATCTGGGTTGAATCATCGCCAGATGAAGGCAGCGTTTTCACGGTGGTGCTGCCAGTGGTGAAAGAATAGAAGCGGAGCAATCATCAATCCGGCGGGGCGTTAGCGGTCCGCCGGATTTGTGTTTTAACGCGAGCCTCCGCCGGGGGCGGTGAGGGAAAACCCGGCGGAGACTTACGCCAAAGGAGGAGACTGCTTTGAGCATCTAGGAGGTGTACTTTTTTGCGTCTCCAAAATCATCATAACGGAACAGTGCGCCCCCTTCCATTGTTGAAAGTCACAAATCTGAACGATTTTGCTCACCGCAGTGCCTGTCAAACAACAGGGCAGTTCAGGGCTTAGCAGCGGATCCTGGCATGACAATTGCATCCGTTCCTAACGGTTTTCAAACCAGTTTTGCCGTGCTTGACGTGTAACAATGGTTATGCTACTATGTTAACGATTAAAATACACGCAATCCGCCTGGCCGTTGAGCGGCCAGCCGCCAATTTCCGGTGAAGGAGATCGTCTCAATGCCCAAAAAATTGTTCGCTTTGTTTACCGTCGTAGTGTTTATGAGCGTTGCCCTGAGCGCCTGCGTTTTGCCGGCTTCCACGCCGCCGGCTTCCGTCAAAGTCACCGCCACGGGCGAGTTACCCTTCCCGGTGGTTTCGCCGAACGCCATGCTGACGGAAATTGTCAGCGGCACCCAGACTGCGCAGGCTGGTTCAGGCCAGCCCGCTGCGGTGGATACGCAACCCGCCGCTGAAGCCACGCAACCGGTGACCGTCGAAGCCACCCAGCCGCCGCCTGCTCCGACGGCTACCTTTATGGTGGTGCCCACGGCCACGCCAGGCCGTCCATCCAACTGGGTGGTGCAATCGGGCGAATCGCAGTTCTGCCTGGGACGGCGCTTTGATATCAACCCGGGCGATCTGGCTGCCCTGAACGGAATTTCAACCAATACCCTGCTCTCTCCCGGCATGAGCTTAAAGATCCCGCAGAGCGGCTCCTGGAGCTTCGGCGAACGGGCTTTGAAATCGCACCCGGCGATGTACACCGTCAAAGCCGGCGACACGGTCTATTCCGTCGCCTGTGCCTTTGGCGATGTGGATCCGAATATGATCATCCTGGCCAACGGCCTGAAGGAACCCTATTCGCTGGACACCGGTACGCAAATTCAAGTCCCGTAAGCTTGACGGGAAAAATGAGAAAACTTGCGCGGGAGATTATTTCTCCCGCGCTTTTTTTTTTGCGTGGGCCTGCGCCGCCAGACCAAAAGAAGCAAGGTAAAATCAAAGAGTTGATTTGCAGATCCATTTTAGAGACCGACCCTTTTCACAGGGAGCCATCATGATCTTTGAAGAACTCAAACGCGACACAATCTACCAGGGGCGGGCATTCGGGGTGCAGGTGGTGCGCTTGCGCCTGCCCGACAGCCGCGTGCGCGATTATGACCTGGTGCGGCATGTGCCTTCGGTTACGGTCGTTCCGCTGGATGAAAAAGGACAATTGCTGTTTGTGCGTCAGTTCCGGCTGGGAGCGGGCGCAGAATTGCTGGAATTGCCGGCCGGCGTGATGGAAGCCGGCGAAGAACCGCTGGCGTGCGCCGCGCGCGAGGTGCGCGAGGAGACCGGGTTTTCAGCCGGCGCGCTGGAATTACTGGGCGATTTCTACCTGGCGCCCGGCTACAGCGACGAGCATATGTACGTTTACCTGGCTACCGAATTGACGGCTGACCCGCTCGAACAGGACGACGACGAATTCCTGGAACTCGAAACCATCCCCGCCGGCGAAGTGTTGAAAATGGCGCAGGAAGGCCGAATTCACGACAGTAAAACCCTGGCATCACTGCTTCTGGCGTTGCCCCGACTGAACCAATTGCATCCCTAGGAGGCGCACCCATGTTTCCAGACGATCTTAACCGCCAGGCCAAAGATATTTGGGATCATAACGCCCCGTTTTGGGATGAGTATTTCAAGGAAGGCAATGATTTTCACCGTCTTCTGGTGTCGCCCACGGTGGAAAAATTGCTGGATTTGCAGCCCGGCGAGCAGATCCTGGATGTAGCCTGCGGCAACGGGGCGCTGGCCCGCCGCCTGGCTGACCTGGGCGCACAGGTGACTGCCTGCGACGGCAGCCCGGTGTTCATCGAACGCGCCCGCGCCCGTTCAAGCGATTATGGCGGGCGTATTGACTACGCGGTGGTGGATGCCACGGACGAAGTGCAACTGCTTGGCCTGGGGGCTGGCCGTTTTGCGGCAGCCACCTGCACCATGGCCTTGATGGATATGGCTCAGATCGACCCGCTGTTCCGCGCGCTGGCAAAGCTGGTGCAACCGGGCGGGCGGTTTGTCTTCGCCACCATGCATCCGTGTTTCAACTCCAACAGCTCAAGTAAGGCACTTGAAGAAACCGACCAGGACGGCGAGCTGGTGGTCACGCACAGTCTAAAAATCGACCGATATATCACGCCCTATCATTGGTTCGGATTGGGTATCCTCGGGCAGCCCGAAGCACATGTTTATTTCCACCGCCCGCTCAGCCTGCTGTTGAAGGCTGCTTTTCAGGCCGGTTGGGTGGTGGACGGCCTGGAAGAACCCAGCTTCTCGCCGGATGTCCAGGGAAGGCGGCCTTTTTCATGGGAGAACTTCCGCGAAATGCCGCCGGTGTTGGCGGTGCGCTGCCGGAGACCGTATGACCGATGAGCCGTTGAATTTCATGCGCATCTCGGCGCAGCTGGCATGCTGCGGGCAACCCTCCCGCAAGCAATGGGATTGGATTGCCGCGCAGGGTTATCAGACCGTGATCAACCTGCTGCCGTCCAGTTCGCCCACGGCCCTGCCGGACGAAAACGACCTGGCCGCCGCGCGCGGAATCGAATACATACACATTCCCGTGGTGTGGACGGCACCGGCTGCCGCGGACCTGGCCTGCTTTTTCGACGCGATGGAGGCCAACCACCAGAAAACGGTGTTGGTTCATTGCGCGTTGAACTACCGCGCTTCGGCCTTCGTTTTCCTGTGGCGCGTGCTGCGCTGCGGCGAAGCAGCGGAGCAGGCCAAATGGGACATGCTCGCGGTATGGGAGCCGGATGAAACCTGGCAGGCATTCATCGATGCTGCCTTGGCGGGCTGAGCGCTCCAGTAGATTAATTACCCCGTGTTCTCAACCTGAGGTTTACCCCGTGACATCAACCCGGGGTAGACCAACCGGCCGCGTACCAGCGGAGGTATTCTTCCACGTGCGCCGACCAGTAGCTTTCGTCGTGCCCGCCGGGGTTGAGATGCCATTGGTGCGGCAGGCGGACCTCATTTAGAAAGTTTTCGAACTCCAGCGCATATTTATAGTAGGTATCTTTCACGCCGATATCCAGGTAGAGGCGAGGACGCTGGTCCTGGGGGATCTTTGGCAGCCAGGTGTAGCGGATGCTGCCGAGGCTGGCCGAGGGCAGGCTGTGCAGGCCGATGGCGCCAAACAGCGGCCAGGATTCAAAGCCCACCCGGGCCGCCCAACTGGCCCCGCGCGAAAGGCCGCCGATGGCGCGGCAGGCCGTTGCGTGGCAGGCGGCATAGTTTTCCTCCACCCACGGCAGCACCTCGTTGACCAGCGCGCGCCCGAAAGCCGATTTGGGTACATCCTGCAGGTAATAGACTTCCTGCGGCATCACCACCAGGAAGGGCTTGACTTCGCCGGCGGCAATCAGGCGGTCGGCGGTTTCCGGCACGCCCAGGCGTTCCCATTGATCGTCATTGAAGGACTGGCCGTGCAGCAGGTAGAGCACCGGGTAGCCGGGCAGGGCGGCGGGATCATAACAGGGCGGCGTGTAAATCCGCACGCCCAGTTCCTTGCCAATCTCGGCGGAGGGCAGCACAAAGCGCTGCACCTGGCCGCGCGTCTCCTGGCAGCCGGCCGGGGTGGGGGTCAGCGTCGGCGCCGGGAAGGGCGTCAGCGTGGCCGTGGGGGTGGGCTGCGGCGTTGCGCTGGCTTGAACCGTCTGGCTGGGTTGCGGTAACGGCGCGGTGGCGGCGGCCGGCGTGATAGCCGCGCAGCCGGTTAGCAGCAGCAAAATCAGAGAAGTGATGAGCGTTTGGGCGAGTCGCATGGCGATTCTGTCAACTTGACGTTTCTGTACTCTAGCGATTATACTTTGAAGCGCCGGGGTGTAGCGCAGTTGGCAGCGCACCGCGTTTGGGACGCGGGGGTCGACGGTTCAAGTCCGTCCACCCCGACTCTTATAAAAAATCAAAACAATAAAAAGGGCAAGGCAGCATGTCACCCAAAAAGTTCGACGGAGTCATCGAAGCAGTGCGTTATGGTGCCGATGGGCGCGTTGAACAGGTGCGCCTGTATGAACGGCGCGGGGCTGTCTTCTCTGACCGCGTGCTGCTCAACCGCGACGATTTTGTGCGCAGGATCAAAACGCGCAAGGTTTTCGTCACGGGCAAGCGCAAACCCTATTTAGGCGCAGTTTTTGAAACCGGCTCGCAAATCCGTCTGACCGGACCGGCTGGCAAAGAACTGCTGGTAGCGGGCAACGCGCCCGCCGGGAATGACCATCTGGAAGGCGTTCCAGAGTATTAGGCGCGCGAGCAGCCTGTGACCGACCAGCCTTATCTTTCCATCATCATCCCTGCCCATAACGAAGAGCAGCGGTTGCCCCAAACCCTGGAGCAAACCGCTGATTTTCTAAATCAACAGGCTTATGCCGGCGAAATCGTGGTGGTTGAAAACGGCAGCAGCGACCGCACCTTGGATATCGCCCAGGATTATGCCCGGCATATGCCCATGCTGCGCGTGCTGCATTCCGACCAGCGCGGCAAGGGACTGGCGGTGAAGACGGGCATGCTGGCAGCGCGCGGTACCTACCGTTTTTTTGCCGACGCCGACCTTTCCATGCCGATTGCAGAGGTCAACCGCTTCATTCCGCCGGCGCTGCCCGGCGTGGAGGTGGCGATCGGGTCGCGCGAGGCGCCCGGTGCCGTGCGCTACAATGAGCCGCAATACCGCCACCTGACCGGCCGGGTATTCAATACCATCGTCCGGCTGCTGGCGCTGCCCGGACTGGAAGATACGCAGTGCGGGTTTAAATGCTTCCGTGGCGATATCGCCGACGAAGTGTTTCCGCTGCAGACCATTACGGGCTGGTCGTTTGACGTTGAAGTGCTGTTCATTGCCCGGCGGCGCGGCTACCATATCACCGAAGTGGGCATTCCCTGGCATTTCAACGCCGGCACCAAAGTGCGCGTGCTGCACGATTCGCTGCGCATGTTCCTTGACCTGTTGAATATCCGGCGCAACGGCTGGGCGGGGCGATACGGTCCTGCCCGGCACGCCTGACCCTGGCCTGGAGGCTTGCAATGCGCATTTACCCCAACCTCAGCCTTGAAACACCGTTCTGGCAGGAGGGTCTGTGCCGTTTGGCTGGCATCGACGAAGCCGGCCGCGGGGCATGGGCAGGACCGGTCTATGCCGCGGCGGTGGTGCTGCCGCCCGACGGCAAGGGCTTGCTGGAAAAACTGGCCGGGGTGCGCGATTCCAAGCTCATGACGGCGCGCCAGCGCGCCATCTGGGCGGAGAAAATTCGGATGATCGCCGATCAATGGGGTATTGGTTGGGCGACGAATGAAGAAATCGACGCGCAGGGCATCCTGCCGGCTACGCGGTTGGCCATGCAGCGCGCCGTGGCGCAGCTGGCGCTGCCGCCCGAGCATTTATTGATCGACGCGGTGCGGTTGCAGGCGCTCAACCTGCCGCAAACCTGGCTGGTGCGCGGCGACCAGCGTTCGCTCAGCATCGCGGCTGCCTCGGTGCTGGCCAAAACCGCACGCGATGCCGTCATGGTGCAGTTGGACGGGCAATATCCCGATTACGGCTTTGCGGCGCACAAAGGGTATGGAACCGCCCGCCACAAACGCGCGCTGGATGAACTTGGGCCGTGTCCGCAGCACCGCTTTAGCTTCAAACCGCTGCGCGACCGCCTGCCGGGAGCCTAACCCGCGCGGGTTGAATATGCCAAGCAATATGGGGCTGGTCGCCTGCCCACGCGGCGGGCTGACCGGCACCTTTTTCGCATGGGTTTTTGAAATTATTGAAACCGGTTCTGGTAGGAGACCAGAACCATTATGGAAGGACAGAACCATCAGAGCATGATATTGCATTGCTGGCAAATGCATGCTTGACAAAAAGGATTTCTTGAGCTACTATACTTATAGTATATTACTCATTTAGATTGATAGAAGGCCTGGAGAGAAATGGAAGAGTTGCTGGAAACCTGGGAGGGCACTTACAAGAAAGGGCTGCTCAGCTTCTGGATTCTGCTGCTGCTCGACCAGCGCCCGACCTACGCCTTCGAAATGAATCCGCTCATTCGCGAGCTTTCGCAAAACAGCATTTCGGCAGATGATAACAGCCTGTACCGTGCACTCAACCGCTTTGAGCAACTGGGGTTGATCACCAGCCAGCGCCAGCCTTCCGAGGTCGGTCCGGCCCGGCGGGTATATTCGCTGACCGGTACAGGCCGCGAACTGCTGATCCAGTTCACACGGCGCAACCTGCTGGTGTTTCAAGCGCCAGCTGTGGCCGAAGCAATCAGGGTTTTAATGCAAAACGGGCATCATCGCGAGGAGAAAGAATGACTGAATCGCTAGAACAACAACTGGAAAAATGGAAAAAGGTGCTGCTGGTCTATCTGGGGGCAGCCTTGGCCTTATTAATCACAGCTTTGATCGATTTGCCGGCCCGCATCGCGATTCTGCAACAAGATAACCGGATGGTGGTGGATGGCTGGTTGGGTCTGTGGTTCATCCTCTTGATTGCCAGCCTGACACCCGGCATCCTACTGCTGGCGGTTCCACGCTGGCGCAAAGCTGAGCTTGAGGGCAGGGTAACCACCGGGTTCGGTTTCCTGGGTGTTGCCTGGCTGGTGATGCTGGGTTTCAGTTTTCAGGTGAACGTGCTGCTGCCAGCCGTGGGGCATTTCATCATTTTTGCGCTGGGCCTGTTCCTGCCAGCCTTTTATCTGCTAAGCCGCGGCAAACCCCGCAAGGAAGAAATTTTTCCGTAAGAGCGGATAGCAAGATAGCTGATGGACAGTCGTAAACCGCCAACAGCTAACTGCCAATCTATTGCCGGCTGACCTGCCATAAGCGGCCCTTTTTGCCCTCCGTCAGGCAGCCTCCAGCCAGCGGGCATCCATGGCACGTTGTGCCGCAGTCGAGATCGACCTCCGTCAACAGCCGGCGTCGTTTGAGGTCGTCGATCAGCGCTTTGACCATATCCTCGCTAATACCCAGGCGGCGCGCCAACTGCCCGGTGTTCACCGTGCCTTCAGCGCGAATTTCAGTCAACAAGCGGGATAGCATATTACAGGCCCAGCGCAGCGGCGAGATGGTAAACGGCGATGCCAGCTCCGAAGGAAAGCACCAGCATGAAGCCGATATTGAGAAGAGTCCACCGCCAGGAACCGGTTTCCTGGCGGATGACTGCCACAGTGGCGGCGCAGGGGATGAACAGCAGCGACACCACCAGGAAGGCCAGCCCAGCGGCGGGCGAGTAGGTGGCGGCCAGTGTCTGGGCCAAGCCAGAATTTTCACTGCTGCCAAACAGCACGCCAAGGGTAGCAATCGAATTTTCCTTGGCCAGGAAGCTGGTCAGAAGCGCCACCATCAGGCGCCAGTCCATGCCCATCCACTTGCCAAGGGGAGCCACCAGGTTGCCCAGCCGGGCCAGGAAGCTGGTTTCTAGGGTGCCGCCGGGCAGCACCGATAGCACCCAGATGGCGACCGACATGGCCAGGATGACCGTGCCGGCTTTTTTTAAGAACGACACCGCGCGCTGCCAGACCAGCAGGCCGATGGTACGCCCGTTGGGAAGGTGATATAACGGCATCTCCATTACAAAAGCCGTCCGTTCTCCTTTGAACAACACGCGGTTTAATATGATGCCGCCCAGCACAAGCATCGTCAGGGAGAGTAGTATCAATCCCCACGAGACCAGCATAGCCCCGCGGCCAAAAAAGGCTGGCGCCAGGAAGGCAACCACCGCCATCCGGGCTGTGCAGGGCACCAGCGGCGCCACTAGGATGGTCAACAGGCGTGCGGCGGGCGCATCGATCACACGTGTGCCGGTAATCGCCGGGACATTGCAGCCAAACCCCAGGAAGAGGGGCAGAAAGCTCTTGCCGTGCAGACCCATCATATGCATGAAGTTATCCATCACGTAAGCCGCGCGGGCCATGTAGCCTACGTCTTCCAGAAAGCCGAAGGAAGCGAAGAAGATGACCATGATCGGCAGGAAGGTCAAAACGGAGCCCACACCGCCGATGATTCCATCCACCACCAATCCATGCAGCCAGGCAGGCGCCGCGGCCAGCCAATCCGATGCCAGATTGGCAACCGGTGACACCATGGCGGTATCCAGCCATTCCTGGATGGGCGTTCCCAGGGTGAAGGTCAGCCAGAAAACCAGGCCCAGAATGCCGGCCAGGACGAATAACCCGATGACGGGGTGAGTAGCCCAGCGGTCGAGACGGTCGGTGAGGCTGATCTGTCCCAGGCGGGGGCGTCTGACAGCCGCGCGGACAACCCGCTCCACCCATTCATAGCGACCGGAGGCAATGGATAACATGGCATCTTCGTGCTGCATCAGGATGGCATGCACGTCTTTCCAATGGGCGGCGGGCAGCGAAGTTTTCAGTTTCGCCGTCATATCCCCATCGCCTTCCAGCAGTTTGGTAGCGGCCCAATCCACCGGGTAGATGGCGGGGACATATTGCCGGATCAATTCACTGACCTGATCGATGACCAGCCGGTGTTCATCGTGCACTTCGGGCAATCGCGGATTGGGTGTCCGCATTCCCTGAAACACCAGTTCAACTTCGTTTAACAAAATTTTGACCCCGCTGGCCCGGGTGGCAACCATGGGAACCACAGGCACCCCCAGGGCTGCCTGCAGCACGTCGGCATCCACCTGGACGCCCTCCTGCTCGGCCACATCGATCATGTTCAAGGCTACGACCATCGGAACCGGGAGGCAGATGAGCTCCGAAACCAGGTAAAGGCTGCGTTCCAGGTTGGCGGCGCTGACCACTGCCACCACCAGGTCGGGTTTTTCACAAAGGATGTATTCCCTGGCGATCACCTCTTCGGGTGAATTGGCGGTCAGACTGTAGGTGCCGGGCAAATCCACCAGTTGATAGGCATGATCCGCAAACTGAAAGGTTCCCTGGCGTTGTTCAACCGTCTTACCGGGCCAGTTACCCACATGCTGGTTGAGGCCGGTGAGCAAATTGAACAGTGTCGACTTGCCCATATTGGGCTGTCCGGCGAGAGCGATGGTGCGCGTGACAGATTCGGACAACCTGACTTCGACGGCTTGCCCGGCGGGTGCATGGTCGGTCATTCCGTGTTCCTTTGAACCAGCAATTTTTCAGCCTCGTATCGTCCCAAAGCGATTCTGGTGCCACGCAACATGACAATCAAAGGCCCATGCCCGTAGTTTTGAACCATTTCCACAACAGCGCCCGGGGTAAAACCGAGCGAAGACATCCGGCCCAGAGCGCCTTTTCCAGCATGGATTTCGATCAAGGCAGCATGTTCGCCTGGTTTCAAATTGGACAATGATTGTTTGGCGATGGCAAGTGGCATATGGTTATTCCCCATTTATTGGTAAACCGTCCGATTGAGCGGTAAAAGAGAAGCGATTGGGCCGGGATGAGCGAACCCCCCTGATTGCCAATGCCATTTGGGAAGGAAATACTGGTAAAAACAGCCTGGCGACCATGCATTTAACTTGAAACATAGAGAGATGGTCAAATTTCTGCCGCACATGCCTGGCATAATCCGTAGAGCACCAAGGAGGCTCCCTCCACCTGAAGGCCGTACTGGCGTGAAAATTCAGTTTCGATTTGCTTGATCAGCGGATCGACCGAAGGCGCGGAGAATTCCAGCACGCGGTCGCAGCGGCGGCAGTGAAAATGATGGCGTTCGCTGGTTTCCGGCAGCACAGGATCGAAATGCTTGTGGGTGTGGTTGTCATCAAAGCGCCGCGGGTTGACAAAGCCGCGTTCCTCCAGCCAGTTCAAGGTGCGGTAGACGGTGGACAGGTTGAGGCTGGGATCGATCCTTTTGGCCAGCGCGAAGAGCTCATCAGCCGTGGGGTGGGAGGGATCGGATTGGAGCAGGTCAAGGATCAAGCGCCTTTGGGGGGTCATGCGGCCGCCCTGGGCATGCACTGTTTCAGTCACCTGCAGGGTTAAGGGATCATTGCTCATTGAAATCCTTGAACTTAGAAAACAAACTATTAATGCAAATGATTTGCAATAAGGAATAAATCTATTCTACCGTCGCCTCAGAATGAGCCATAGTGATGAATGTCACGGATTGGGTATGAAATTGGAAAAGTTGCTAAGCTGATGCGTTGTTGAAAATGTGATGACCCGGAGGTTGAGACCAGTATGCGCATTATCCATGACATTCTTCTTAACTTAGCAGAATCCAATTGACAGCCGCGCCGGGTACGGATACACTAAATACAATACTCCGGTATAGTATAGGTGATGCAGCATGCCCATTTACGAATATGTGTGTGAAGAGTGCAGCCAGGAATTTGAGAAGGTGGTGCGTTTCAGCGAGGCCGACCTCTCTCCTTTTTGCCCGGTTTGCGGCAGCCAGCAAACGCACAAACAAATCTCGCGCATTTCCGCTGCGCTGGGTGAATATGGCAGCGATAATTCTGCCAGTTCTTGCGCTGGCGGCGGACGCTTCACCTGAGCAGGTTAACAGCAGCCTGCCGTGTGCGGGCCGGGGAAAACCAAATGAAACTTCAAAACCCAGATGAAAAACAGGCGCTCATCCGCCGATTAAGCCGCATTGAAGGCCAGGTGCGGGGCGTGCAAAGCATGGTTGAGCAGGAACGCGATTGCCAGGAGATCCTCCAACAGCTTGCCGCCATCCGGTCGGCAGTGCAGGGCGCCAGCCTCGCTTTTGTGGAGCAATACGTCACCAGTTGCTTGCTCGATACCGCAGCGGTCGACGACCGCAACCAGCGCGAACGATTGGCGCACGAGCTGGTGGCGTTGATAGGCAAAGCCCCTTAAAGAATTTGTTTCCTTTACGATCGCCGCTGGCCAACAATAAAATTCAGGCGGGTGCGAACCCGCGGCAATTTTTTACTGATTGAGCTGAAGAAAAAAATGGTTTGCGGATAACAACTAAATATAGCGGTCGTCAGCCGGGCGCAGTCCCATTTCCTGCGGGGTGACATCCACGCCCTGAAATTCAGCGAAACTCAAATTCTGCATCGAAAGCCCTTTGGCCAGGCGTACGCGGTTGAAAAGCGCCATGTAGCTCTCGCCGCTGCGCGCTTCCCAGTCCAGGCCCAATTTTTGGGCAACATCCTGAATGCTTCCGGTATTGGGCCCTTCAATTTCGAGGAAATTACCCAGGGGAGTTTGGTCGAGGTCAACATCCACCGAACCCACCAGGTAGACCGTACGCCATTTCTCATACATGGTCACCAGCTGGTAGCCCAGGGCCTCCAGCAAATGGCTGGCGGTGTCAAAATCGCTTACCACCACCTCGATTTCCTGGCGGATGCTGATGGCCTGGCCCGAATGGGTGGGTCCTTTATAGGTCAGCAAACCCTGTGGATCTTCTGACTTGTAACCAGGCGCGGGACGGCGCAGCCGCAAAACTCGGCGCTGGCGGCCCAGCGCGGTATCGGCGGTGTCGAAGCGCAGATTGGTTTCGAGAACGCGTTCCTGCGCACAGCGGGCATTCATTTCGCGAAGATGTTGCTCGACCTTTTCCAGGTCGCGGACATAAAATTTAACTTCGATTTCCTGCTCTTTTGGATTCATTCAGTTTGTCATTTCTCCCCTGTTTCTATTGTACCCGAAAGAAACGCGTTCGCTATTTTCACTTTTGTTGGGAAGTGGCCGTCCAGATGACGATCAGCCAGAATGCCAAGAATACTGCCGCGAAGGCATCATTGACCCGCGCCGCTGGCGAGACGGCAACCCATATCCGGTCGATCCAGAAGGCCAGCATCCACAGCAGAGTTAATATCCGGACGATCCATCCTGCCCGCCGTCCATGCGAAAAAAAAGCTGCCAACGCCAGCAGCGCCGCCGCCGCTTGAGCGGCGCCTGTCCATGTCAGATAGAGCGGGGAGGGCTGGACCCCGCTCTCGACCAGCCAGGGTTTCAGCGCCAGGCTTTGCCAAATGCGCAATCCGCCCAACAGCGCCAGGACAGCCCAAAACGCAACCGTCAGACCATGCACCACCCGGCGGGAAAAGACTTCCAGCTTCGAATTCATGATTTGCAATCCCCGGTCAAGCCGGCTGTGGAAGCCTGGGTGTGCATTTGAACGTGGCTCGATGGTAGGTTCATAGTCCGATGGGATTATAGCATGGCGGGCGGAGGTTCTGGGGCAGCGGGCATGGGGCTGATGAAAGATCACAGGTTTTTTGGAACTGACAAGTGCAGACAGGCGTGGTTTTAGGCGCGCTTTTCTTGACAGGCATCGAAACTCGGATATACTGACAGGAGCAATCAGGGCCAACCGGCGGGGAGATGGAGGGAACAGCGATATGCGTATCACCATTTGGGACATAATGACAATCATACTGGCCGTTGCGATACTACTGGTCGGTGTCATTTTCCTGCAGATATTTCTCAACCCCTATTCGGCGCTGAATCCCTACCCGCCTGCCACCCTGCCGGCAGTCATTCAATTGCCCACGGTGACAGCCACGCCGCGCGTCCTGCCGCCCACCTGGACGGCCACCCCAACCACTACGCCGAAAATCACCAACACGCCGAGCCCGACGCCCCTGCCGGCTACGCCTGTCCCGCCGACCGCCACCGACACCCTTGTGCCATCCCTCACCAACACGGCGACGAAGAAACCCTGAAATTAACCTGAGCGTTTGATCATGAGCGAAGCCATTACCCTTGAACTTTTTAACCACCTGGTCGAGTTGGCCGCCCTGGCGCTCGAACCCGGTGAAGCCGAATATGTGCGCAAGCAGCTTAATAATCAATTAAAGGCCATCCAGGAGCTGGAAGCCATTCCCCTGGCCGGCGACGTGAAAGCCACCTCGCACGGCGTGCCGTATACGGCTGAAACCAGCCCGGCTCTGCGGGAAGACAAGTGGCGGCCATACCCCAATACGCAAGGCATTCTGGCGCAGGCGCCCGAAACCAGCGAAGCCTACATTGTCGTTCCCGATATCCCGCACACAACATTGGAATAAACTTTTATGGAACTCTGCGATCTTTCCGCGCATGAGCTGGCGTTATTGCTGCGCCAGCGCCGCATCTCTGCTGTCGAAGTGCTGGAATCCAGCCTAAAACGCATCGCGGCCGTCGATGGACGGCCAGGTACGCTGGATTCCGCTCCGCTGGATGACGAAGACAAGGCGAAAGTCCATTCATTTATCACCCTGACGGCTGAACGCGCCCGATCCCAGGCTGAAGCCGTGGACCGCAAATTTGCTGCCGGCGAAGACCCCGGTCCGCTGGCGGGCGTGCCCTTCACGGTCAAGGATATCTTTTGCGTGGAAGATACCCTATCCACGGCCGGCTCGCGCATTCTGGCCAACTTCCGCGCACCCTACACCGCCACGCCAGTGGCGCGCATGGAAGCGGCTGGCGCGGTCATGCTGGGCAAGGTCAACCTGGATGAATTCACCTACGGCTCTTCCAATGAGTCTTCGGCATTTCAACCCAGCCCGCGCAACCCGTGGAGGCTCGACCGTGTTCCAGGCGGTTCTTCCGGCGGCAGCGCCGCTTCGGTGGCCGCCGGCGAAGCGCCGCTTTCCCTGGGCACTGACACGGCCGGTTCCATCCGCCAGCCGGCTGCTTTTTGCGGCGTGGTGGGCATGAAGCCCACCTACGGGCGCGTCTCGCGCTACGGATTGATTGCCTTTGCCTCCTCGCTGGATTGCCCCGGCCCGGTGGCGCGCAACGTGCTGGACGCTGCCTTGATGATGAATGTGATCGCCGGCGCCGACCCGCACGACAGCACGGCTGCGCGCGTGGCAGTGCCGGATTATATTGCCGCGCTGGAACAGGGCGTCAAAGGTCTGCGCATCGGCCTTTCGCCGGATTATTTCCGCATCACCTATCCCAACCTGCAAACGGGCAAATTTGACATGCAGCCGCTGCCGCCTGAGATTGAAGCCGCCGTGCACCGCGCGGCCGACCTGCTGGCCAAACAGGGCGCCGAAATCATTGAAGGCGTTCCCATGCCCAACACCCGTTTCGGCATCCCGGCCTTTTTTGTCGTCAGCCGCGTCGAAGCTGCCTCGAATTTGCACCGCTTCGACGGCGTCAAGTACGGCTACCGCATCCCGGAGCCGATGACCGACCTGCGCGAAATGTACCGCCGCTCGCGCGGGCAGGGGTTTGGCGCGCAGCCTAAATTGCGCATCCTGATGGGCATGTATGTTTCGGCGGCCCAATACAGTGAGCAATACTACAACCGCGCGCTGCAAGTACGCACCCTCATCCGGCAGGACTTTGACCGCGTTTTTGATCCCAATGGCCCTTACCGCCTGGACGCGCTGCTCACGCCTACCACCCCCACCACGGCCTTCAAAATGGGCGCACTGTACGGCGATTCGGTGCTGATGCAGTACGCCGACCAGTTGACCGTGCCTGCCAACCATGCCGGCGTGCCTGGCGTTTCGCTGCCCGGCGGCCTGGACGGCGAGGGCCTGCCGATTGGCATTCAACTGCTCGGCCGCGACTACAGCGAAGATGTGCTGCTGCGCATCGGGCGCGCCTACGAAGACGCCACCGAGACGGATGCCTGGCGCAAAGTCCGGCCGCAGGCGCTGATCAAGTTGCCATGAAAAAGTCCATCGACCCTGCACATAAAAGCTGAGCCATTCCCACATGAGGGCGGCTCGCTACCCTCTTTTAGGGAATGGTACCGATTGCGAAGATGATCCAGGTGAAAAAGGAATTCGAAAAACAACCCCAAAAATTTCCGGTGCTCTGGTTGCTGGGATTGGCAGCGGTTGGCATTGCATTGCTGCTTTATGCCACCCGTTGGGGTGCGTTTTTGAGTGACGATTCCTTCTGGTACATCCATCCGGCTGAGCAAGCGCTGCGGGGGGAGGGTTTCAATCCAACGCGCTCCTTTGCGCCTGGTCTCAGTCTGATGCTTATCCTGCTGGGATCGTTCGGTTTGCAGCTGTTGGAAGGGGTACGCTGGCTCAATGCGGCTTTGTTTGGATTCAACCTGTTCTTATCCGGTTGGATTGTCTGGCGCGCCGGCGGCGGCCAGGTGGGCACGTTGTTGGCCGGCCTGGCGGTGATGCTTTCGGATGTGCTGCTGGAGGCTCATGGTTGGGCGATGAGCGAGGCGCTCAACTTGATGTTCAGCCTGTTGGCTTTAATGGCTTTTCAAGAATTTATCCGGAAGGGTCATTGGGGTTGGCTTGCGGCGTCTGCGCTATCGGCCAGCCTGGCCTGCTTGACGCGTTACGCAGGGATTTCGATCGTGGCGGCCATCGCGTTAGGATTGCTTGTTTACAACAATTCTGTCCGGGGTATTGGCGGCCGGCTTTGGCGGGCCGCTGCTTTTGGCGCTGCCAGCTTGCTGCCCATGGCTGCCTGGCTGCTTCGCAACCGCCTGGTCACCGGGCAGGCGCTGCATTACTCCGGCTTTCAATGGGCGTGGCCATCGCTGGATACCTTGCGCTGGTTTATTTATAGTACTTTAAGTTGGTTCATCCCCGGGCGTCTGATTCGCGGGCGGGAATTTATCGCCGGGCTGGCCGTATTGGCGCTTCTGATCTTGTTATTGTGCCTCTGGCTGCGCGGAATAAGGAAGGCCAAACGCGCTTTAGCGACTGTTTTGGATCCAGCATTATTTGTCCTGTTGGCCAATGGCGTGCTGGTGGTTGCGATGCTGGTGATTGCAAATGGTTTTTCCAACCTAACAGCCTTTAATGCCCGTTATCTGATCCCGTTGCTGTTGGCGCTGCTGGTGACTACTGCTGCAGTGGTGGGCAAAGCCTTTCCGGGGTTGGCGCCCACATGGAAGTTTCTTCTACTGGTGGGTGTGGGGCTTTTTCTGTTGTATTATGGCTATCGCAGTCAGGATACAGTGCGCGCACTCCACACCAATGGATTGGGTTATGTAAACCGCTTTTCGGCGGAATCCGAAACGGTGCGTTATTTAAAAAATCATCCGGATCTGAAGGTCATCACTACCGGCCCGGAAGGCATGTACTTCTGGACGGGCATATTTTATGAAGGTATCTACTCCTACGGTTCGGGAACGGATGACCTGATCGATAAGGTTTGTGAAGAGCGGGCAACGCTGGTAATATTAAAATCGATGCCGGCCAGTCTGTATGGGTTGGACGAAACTCGATTGACCCAAAAGCTCAATCATTTCCAATCCTTCAACGATAGTGACCTTTACACATGCCAACCGTAAATCCAGCGGCCGTACATAGCCCGCAATTTTGAGGCGAATAATATGACCATGATTGAATACGAAGCTGTCATCGGACTGGAGACCCACATCCAGCTCAATACCAAGACCAAGATTTTCTGCTCCTGCAAAGCCGAATCGTGGTACGACGAACCCAACACCAACATCTGCCCGGTGTGCTGCGGGCTGCCGGGCGTGCTGCCGGTGCTGAATCAGGCTGCCGTTGAGAAAGGCGTGCTGCTGGCCACTGCCATGCACGGCGAAATTCGCCCGCTTTCCTTCTTCGACCGCAAGAATTACTTTTACCCTGACCTGCCCAAGGGCTACCAGATCTCGCAATTCGACCAGTCGCTGTCGCGCGGCGGCTACCTGGACCTGCCGGTGCCGGCCTCGGCCAGCCCGGACGGAAAAGCCTACATCCGCCGCGTCAGCATCACCAAGCTGCACCTGGAAGAGGATGCCGGCAAAACCAAAAACGCGGGGGGCCAGCGTTTTGTCGATTTCAACCGCTGCGGCGTTCCGCTGGTGGAAATGGTGACCGGGCCCGATCTGCACACCGCCGACGAGGCAGCCCAGTATCTGATGCGCCTGCGCCAGCTGCTGCGCTGGCTGGGGATCTCGGAAGCTGACATGGAACGCGGCAACCTGCGCTGCGACGCCAATGTTTCCATCCGGCGCAAGGGTGAGACCATTCTCAATCCCAAGACCGAAATTAAAAACGTCAACTCCATCGACAACGTGCGAGAAGCCATCCTGCACGAGGTCGAACGGCAGGTTCGCGAGGTCGAATCCGGCAACCGCATCTTTGCGTGGACGCTGGAATGGGATGAAGACGCATCCGTGCTGCGCAAGATGCGTTCGAAGGAAACCGAAGCCGATTACCGCTATTTCCGCGAGCCCGACCTGCTGCCCATCCGCCTGGATGATGCCTGGAAGGATCGTATTCTGGCGGATTTCCCCGAGCTGCCGCTGGAAAGACGCGCGCGTTTCATCAGCGCATACGGCCTGCCGGAATACGACGCCGAAATTCTAACTGGCGAGCGCCGGCTGTCCGATTACTTCGAAACCGCGGTCAAAACCTACGGCGGGGACGCCAAACGCGTTTCCAACTGGCTGATGAACGATATCCTGCGCATGCTGAACGATAAGAATTTGACCGCCGACCAGCTTAAACTCAGCCCGGCCTGGCTGGCTGAACTGCTCAAACTGGTGGATGCCGGCACCATCAACGCCTCGACCGGCAAATCGCTGCTGCTCAAGGTGGAAGAAACCGGTCTTTCGCCGGCTGTGCTGGTGGAAAAAGAAGGCCTGGCCAAGGTCAGCGACGACGCCGCCATCCGCGGCGCGGTGCAGGAAGTGCTGGCTGAAAGCCCCAAGGAAGTGGAAGCCTTTAAGGGCGGTAAAGAAACCCTGATGGGCTGGTTTGTGGGGCAGGTGATGCGCAAGATGCGCGGCAAAGCCGACCCGAACATTGCGCGCAAGGTGCTGGAAGAATTGCTAAAGTAGACCGGAAAAGCATTATCACGGAGAGTGGTGCAGGCCGCACTGCTCCCTGTTTTTTTTTTTTCATTTCAGGAAGATCCTTCGTTGACGCTCAGAATGAGGGGAATCAGTCCGCCGGTGTAAGGGCGATAGCATCCGGGAAGATTCTGCCAGCCTGGCCTCGCCTGTATCCCGGATGCTTCGCCCAGGTTCAACCATATAGGATTTGTGCCCGTGAGCATCTTCTCCCGCCGGAAGATCCTTCGCTTCGCTCAGGATCATAGATGGATCGCGCTATAATCATCTCATGAACGATTGGACACCCCTTCCTGCTCCCGCACCAGATTTTCCCGGCACGCTTTTCCGGCTGGCTGATTTTCCATCCGTCAACGTCCCGTCGCGCAACGTTGATATCTGGCTGCCCGCCGGTTATGACCCGGGCAAACGCTACCCGGTGCTCTACATGCACGACGGCCAGAACCTGTTCATCCCGGCCGAGTCCTACACCAAAATCACCTGGGGCGTGGCCGAAAGACTGACCGCGCTGGCGATTGACTGCATTGTGGTGGGGATTTGGAATGACGGCGGGCGGCGCGTGCCGGAATATATGCCCGAAGCGCCGTTTGCCGGCGCTCAATTCGACCCGCTGCGCGCGGAAATTCGCAAGCACACCGGGGCACTGCCCTGTTCCGATGCCTACCTGCGCTTCCTGGAGGAGGAACTCAAGCCCTGGGTGGACCGCAACCTGTCCACCCTGCCCGATCCCGCGCACACCGGCGTGATGGGTTCCAGCATGGGCGGACTGATTTCGTTGTACGCGCTATGCCGCTACCCGCAGGTCTTCGGGCGGGCGGGCTGCCTTTCCACGCACTTCCCTATTGGCGGTGGCCAGATCGAAGAGTGGATGAGGCAAAATTTGCCCCAGCCGGGCAGCCACCGCCTGTATTTTGACTTTGGCGGCCGCAGCATCGACCGCGCTTACGGCATCCACCATCTGCGCGTTAAAGGCTTCCTCGATGCGGCCGGTTGGCGGGAGGGCCGCGACTACCTCATCCGCCAATTTAAACGCGCCACCCACAACGAACAGGCCTGGCGCGACCGCTTGCACATCCCGCTGCAATTTCTATTCGGGGAAAATCTTTAACCAATCCTTAACTTATATTTGCTTCATATGGTATATACTTGACCAAGTGGGCTAAAGATACCTTCTTAACGTGACTGCCCCGTTTATTGTTTACTGGTAGAAGAGTGGAATTGAACGGGTCTGGCCTTAATTGATTGGCCAGACCCGCTCAGTTTAATGCAAATATTCGAATTGCCAACTATTTCAGATTGTTCTAAACCCCGATCCATCCAGCTAAGCGTCTTTCAGGATATTGAACGGGAAAGTGCCTCGCTGTCGACCAGCTGGATGAATTTCTGTGGATCCAATCCGGCGGTAACCACCAGCGAACGCACCGCCGGACCGCGGATGCCGGCTCCGGCCAGTGCATCGATGATTTCGGCGGCATCCTCTGCCGATAATTCTTCCGGTATATAGTGTTTGAAGAGATCCATGACAAAGCGGTCTTGATCATCCGACATGGGCCGGACCAGGGGAAATGTAATGCTTTGGCCTGGATTTTCTAAACCACGGTTGGCTTCAGTCATATAACCTCCTTTGGGAAAGGTTATTCTCCATCAATAATGATGAGGTTACAGGTATTATGCCAACGCGTTGTTCAGAACTGGTTCAGAAAAAATAAAAAACACATGAGGATCCGGCAATTTCGAATCTGGAACGTCCCGTGATAAACTCAGTAATCACCAGGAGGCGCCTGCTTGGCCTATTTCGAAATTGGCATCTACCACCCGCGCAACAATGAAAACATTGGCACGCTGTGGCGTTCGGCCTGGCAGCTGGGCGCGGCCGGCATTTTCACCATCGGGCGGCCTTATAAACCGCAAACCAGCGATACTTCCGCAGCCCACCGTTTGATACCGCTGCGGCATTACCCTACTTTTGAGGATTTTTTACTGGCGCGCCCGGTGGGAGCTAAGTTGGTGGGCATTGAAATTGGCGGCCAGCCGCTGGCGACCTTCCGCCACCCTGAGCAGGCCATTTACCTGCTCGGTTCGGAGGATATGGGGCTGCCCGAAAAGGTGCTGGCGCAGTGCAATGCCGTGGTCGCCATCGAGGCGGTCAACCGCGCTTCCTACAATGTGGCTGTCTCCGGCAGCATCCTCCTGTACCACCGTTTGTTCCTGCAATCCCGCGGAGAATAAGATGCAAATGCAAATGCCGCTACTTACCACGCCGCGCCTGCTCATCCGGCGCTTTGAACGCAGCGACCTGGAGGCCGTTCACCGCATTCTCGACCTGGAAGCGGACGAAGGACTTACCCTGGAGGAACGGGGCGCCTGGCTGGAATGGAGCGTGCGCAATTATGATGCGCTGGAGCGCCTCTACCAGCCGCCCTACGGCGATCGGGCGGTGGTGCTGCGCGCCAGCGGCGAGCTGATCGGCGCGGTCGGCCTGGTGCCCAGCTACAACTTCTTTGCCCAGATCCCCGGGCTTGGCCCCGACCCGCTGCCCCAAACGCTGGCGCGCTTTTCCCAACCCGAGGTCGGATTGTATTGGACGATCGCGCGGGCACACCGCAACCAGGGCTATGCCAGCGAGGCTGCCCGCGCACTGATCGATTTTGCCTTTACAGAACTATCGTTGATGCGCATTGTTGCAACCACCTCGTACGACAACCTGGCCTCGCAGGCAGTCATGCGCCGCCTGGGCATGCGCGTTGAACGCAACCCTTTCGCCGAGCCGCCCTTCCTGCAGGTGGTCGGCATGCTGAAAAACCCGGGTTGACGCTACCCATCTGGCCGGATGGCTGATCCCGATCATCCGCGGGCGTGATATAACTGATTTACTCAGCCCAAATCGAGTTCTCACACTTCCCCATGCAAACCGTCTCCTCCCAAACCCCATTGTTACTCACCCCGCTCGACGAAACGCGCATGTTTGCGCGGCGCCGCTTCAGGCGTGTTATGGGCGGCCTGTTGGGATCGGGCCTGGGACTGTTCATCGCCTTGTTTTCACAGTGCATCAATCCCATCCTGGTGCCGTCCGTGGCTTTTTACCAACCGCCCTTCGGAGTTGTGATCAACATCCTTTTGGCAACGCTGATTGGCGGCCTGCTGGGTTTGATCACCGCCTGGCCGACCGGTTCGGTCAACGGCGTTTTGTTGGGCGGGGCTACTGCAGGCCTGCTGCTTGGAGTGATCCTTTTTATTGCCACAAAAGACGAGTCCGGGCTCAGCCTGGGCGGTCAGGCATCGATGAGCATTCTACTACTGCCGTTGTTTGGCCTGGCTGTGCCGGTGACTTTGATTTTCCGCCTGGTAGTCAACCGCGCTGAAGAAGCCCGGCGGGATCCGCCGCATGCCTGGCAAACCGTCGGGTTGCCAGCGCTGTTGTTATTGACCGCGGCATTGATCGGCCTGATGAAGACAGTTCCGGCTGCCGGACGGGTGGAACTTGTGGCGACCAAACAATTGATCGACGAAAATATCGGGTCCGCGGCGCTGCCGGTTTCGCTTCATCCGCCGCTGGTGACCAACTTCGCCACCCGTGCTCAGGGTCCTTACGAACTGGAGTGGATTGACCGCGATCTCAACCGCTTCGCCATTCCGCGCGGTTCCTTGGAAAATGAAACACAACACGCCGTGGTGATGGCGCATTTCCAAAACGGCTACTGGCTGGCTTGCCTGTACGAAAACCAGCAGGATGTGCCTGCCTGCCGCGATTGGCTGCCTGAAGGTCTGATTCCTTGAGCGGGCAGGCTGCCTTCATCCCCGGGTTGGAACTCAGCCGGTGGTTTTATCAGGAAGCTGTCAGGCCGCTTTTGCAGGCTTACTATCCCAATTTGCGCCACGCGGCCGCCCTGATCGGCCCGGGTTCGGAAGTTCTGGGCTTCGACACGCCCATGTCTGCCGACCACTGCTGGGGACCTAGACTGCTGCTTTTTCTCGGCGAGCGGGACTGGGCGATTGAACACGATGCCCTGCATGACTCTCTGGCACGCCATCTGCCGCCGCAATTTCTGGGGTATTCCACCCATTTTAGCGAACCCGACCCGCAAGATCACGGCACGCAGCTTCCGCAGATGCCGCAGCCCGGCGGGCTGATCAATCACCGCGTGGAAATCCACACGCTGCGCGGCTTTTGCCTGGATCTGCTCGGTTGGGACATGGAATTGCCCCCGACAGTCGCGGCCTGGCTGACCTTTCCGCAACAGAAGCTGCTTTCAATTACGGCCGGGGCGGTGTATTGGGACGAGATCGGCCTGGAAAACTTGCGCGGGCGACTGGCGTATTATCCGCAGGATGTGTGGCTCTACCTGCTGGCGGCTGGCTGGGCGCGGATCGGGCAGGAAGAACACCTGACCGGGCGCGCGGGATATGCCGGCGACGAGCTGGGTTCGCAGCTGATCGCCGCGCGGCTGGTGCGGGATTGCATGCGGCTGGTATTCCTGATGGAGCGCGCTTATATGCCCTATCCAAAGTGGTTGGGCAGCGCGTTTGCCCGCCTGGCCTGCGCCGCCGAATTGGCGCCGCATTTGCAGGGCGTCCTGCGCGCGCCGACCTGGCAGGAACGTGAGCCGCATCTGTGTGCCGCCTATGAATTTTTAGCCGGGCAGCACAACCGCCTTCGCTTGACCGAGCCGCTGGATGAACAGGTGCACCCCTTTTTTGGCCGTCCTTTCCGCGTCCTGGGCGCAGAGCGTTTCAGCACGGCGCTGCTGGCGCAAATCCGCGACCCTGAGGTGCAGCAGATCGCGACCCGTCCGCCCATCGGCAGCATCGACCTTTTCAGCGACAACACCGATCTGCTGGAATCCGCTCAGTGGGGCGGGAAATTGCTGGGATTGTACCGGCCCGATTGAATACGAAAAACGGCAGGAGATCCCTGCCGTTGAGGTTCATATTTTTTGATTAAATTTAAAGCGATGGCGATTTGAGCCAGGCGGTCGCCGGGCGAATCAGTCCAGGTTGATTGCCACCCGAACTTCTTCGGCGTTTTGTTCCACCCGCACCACGTTCCCGCGTACCGTCAATGTCGCGTGACCATCCATATGCGGAATCGCCAATGCGACCCGCGTGCCGACCTGCAGGAATGGATCGTGCGGCAAGCTGAGTAAAATGCCCGTTGCGCTGACATTAACGGAGCTTCCGGAAACCAAAACCGGTGAAACAATGCTTACCGGCCTTTCCCATTCAACACGGTTTGCCCGCCGGGTGTTTACGAAACCAAGAGCTGTGCGATCGATCATAATATGCCTGCTTTGTAAAGATGGGCGTGCATAACTAATTATATGCACTTTTATCCAATATTGCATAATTCATGCCAGGTTTCTTGTCAAGGAATATTTTTCATCTGGGAAAGCCTTCCGGGCCAGGCGGACAGGATCACTTGACTCGCGTAAAGGGATATGCTAGACTTTTCTCATCTACATTACAGGAAGGAGGTGTGCTCATGCAACAGGACAACAGAAGAGTTCATTTTTCAGGCACAGTGCTGCCCCGCATGAGTGCGCCTGCTTAGTAGGCTAAGCTTTTCCGTTTAGCTAATTTCACCGCAGAGCGCCCGCGCCCTGCGGTTTTTTGTCCCGCGACCTCTTTTTGAGGTGCAACGGCCCCGGCAGCAGACTGATACCCACGGCTTGCCGGGGCTTTTATTGATTAAACGAGTTCTGAGCTTGGAGGAGTAAATGAGCAATCGAAACAGGAACATCCATCTCAAGAATGACTTAGCGGCTGGTTTTCAACCGGCATGGTTTATCGCAATCGCCACTTTCACCGATCAACTATTGGAGTGAAACCAGACTATGACCAAAATGAATCCCAAATTCTTCGCGGATGAAGAATTGGAAGTTTATCAAGACCCGCGCGACCGGCGCGCAAGCCCGGCTCCGCGGCTCAAAAAGCACGGCCGCCATGTTCAGGGAACGGCTTTACCGCAAAAGAAACAGCAGCAGGTGGCGGTCAATGAACTGATTGACCGCGGCGGCGCCGCGCTGCTGGCATCGGAGGAGATCTTTCACCCCACTTTTCAATCTTCCTTCCATGAGCGTGAATGGATCCTGAACTACCTGGGCGCTTTCTACGACGTCGGGTTGATCAGCGACGTGATCGCCAGGGTCAAAGGCGGCAAGGAAGCCAACGTCTACTGCTGCACCTCGCGCAGCGCTCACGGAGAAGAACTGCTGGCCGCCAAACTGTACCGCCCGCGCATGTTCCGCAACCTGCGCAATGATTCACGCTATCGCGCCGGACGCGCGGTGCTGGATGAATACGGCAAGGAAGTGCACGACCCCAAGGAACTCATTGCCGTCAAGAACGGCACCAAGTACGGCAAGGGGCTGGCGCACTTCTCCTGGTTGATGCACGAATACCGCACGCTGGAAATCCTTTTTCAGGCCGGCCTGGACGTGCCGCGCCCGCTGGCCTGCGGCGACAACACCATCCTGATGGAATACCTGGGCGAGGCCAGCGCTCCGGCGCCGACGCTCAACGAGGTCACGCTCGAGCGGCGTGAAGCGCAGCGCGTTTTTGACCGCCTGATGGATAACGTGGCGCGCATGCTGGCACTGCGCCGCGTGCACGGCGACCTTTCCGCCTACAATGTGCTCTATTGGGAGGGCGAATTCCGCATCATCGACTTTCCGCAGGCCATCGATCCCGTCACCAACCGCGACGGCTATGACATCTTCCGGCGCGACGTGCGGCGCCTGTGCCAGTATTTCACCCGCTACGGCATCCGCAGCGACCCGCAGCAGCTGGCGGCGGATCTGTGGGAGGGCAGCAAATTGCTGGTTCCTTCCGCGCCGGATGGCTGGGAGGACGATGTAATATCCACAGAAGATTAACCACGGAGGCACGGAGGACACGGAGAAGAGAATGTAGAGCGGAAATAAAGAGGAGCCGTGAATATTCACGACTCCTCTCATTTCCTCCAATGGTTATCACCGCTAATCAATCTGTTCCTCACCAATATAATTTTCCTTTTTTCTACAGAACCTTGAATTCTTTCCAGCACCCCGGGTAAAAATCAGGGAAAAGAGAAAATATCACCCACGGACCACTCCTCCCAGATTGATTCTTCTCCGTGAACTCCGCGTCTCCGTGGTGAATCCTTATGCCTTTAATAGGTTTCGCAGGTCATTGAAATCGACGCGCGAGGTCATATCCAGACTGAGCGGGGTGACGGCCACCTTCTTCTCAATGCGCAGCATGTAGATGTCCGAATCGACCGGGATTTCATCCGGCTCGACCTGGATGCGCACGTCGATGACGCCGGGTTCATCCATGGCGCCCTTGCGGTTGGGGAAGGGCAGAAAATAGCGGTTGTGATGCGCCATGCGCGTCAGTTCCCAGGGGGTTTGCGGTGTTGCATTGGCTGGCACTTCCACCTTGAGCACATCCACGTCCTCCGGCAGGCGTTCTTCCAGCAGGCGCTGGGCAAAGTAATGGGTGAAGAATCCTGCCACCGAGAAATCGATCTCCTCGGAATAGCTCATAAAATCCATGCTGGGCAGTTCGAGCGATACCGCGATGGCTGGGATGCCGAAGGCGGCACCCTCCAGGGCGGCGCCCACAGTACCTGAAACGGTCACGCCTGAGCCGACGTTCTCGCCGTAATTGATGCCTGAAACCACCAGGTCGGGCGGCTGCGGCAGAATCTCGAGGCAGGCGTGCAGCACGCTCTGGGCTGGCGTGCCGCCGATGGCGTAGGCGGTCCACTGCTGCGAACCGATTTGCAGCGTCTGGCGCGTGATGCGGCCATCGCTGGTCACCGGCAGGCTGCGGCCGGCGCCGGAATACTGGTCGCGCGGGGCGGCGATGGTGACAAAGCCGAGCGGGGCCAGTGCCTGCGCCGCGGCCCACAGCCCGGGCGACCGGATGCCGTCGTCATTGGTCAGGAGAATTTGCTTGCGGATTTTGCTCATGGGGTGATGATAATCGATGCAGGCGGGAAGGTGCAAGGGAATTTCCCACAGGTGGAACTGATTTTCTTAATAAATTAGGATATTGATTGTCTGAATTAATCCATCTATACTCATGGAAGCGTAATTGAGCCGGTTTTGGATCTGAAAACAGAAAGAATCACATGAAAACCATTTTAGCGGTATTTTTGGCAGTGTTTTTGCTGGCGGGATGCAGCGGACAGACGCCGCAGGCGGTTGACAACGGCAAGCCGGGAAAAATCGAAGTCTTCATTTATCTGGACAGCAACGCGAACGGCGTTTTTGACGCGGGCGAAGCAGGAAAAATGGATTACGTGGCCAGACCGGAAATGCATCCATGTTCCAAGCTCGGAGATCAGAAACCTGAACGCGTCCAGACAGATGAAAAAGGGGTGGCGGTATTTTCAGATTTGAAGGCCGGCCAGTACTGCGTGTTCTATTATGGCGGAGAGACCACAACCACCAAGTTGCAGGCGGATGTGCTGGTCAACAGCGAGCAGACCGCGCGAGTGGAAATTGGCCTCATGGTCCGCTAGGATCAATCAGGCGGTCAGGGCAGGCCCTCACCTGGGTAAACCCCACAACCGTACATCGCCATTGCTGCCGAGTGAAATGAGGTTGGCGCCGTCCGGCGTGAAGGCCAGGTCAAAAATGCTGCTTTGGTGCGCCTGGAATGTAAAAATCTCTTTGCGGCCCGCCAGCGAGATGAACCGGATTTCGCCACTGTAATTGCCGACGGCCACCAACTGGTCATCCGGCGAGATGGCCAGCACCGAACCTGTGCCCGGCAGGCTGCCTTTGCACAGACCGGTGGTTAAATCCCATAACCAGATCTTTTGCCGGGCGGCTAGCATGAAGGCATTATCCGAACTGAAAGCCACGTCGCTGACCAGCCATTGGCTGCCGTCCGGTTCCAGTTTCACTTTTCCGGCCGGCTCGGTCATCTTCCACAGGTGAAAATCGCCCGCCCCGCGCTGGCCGTACCCGCCCGAAGCCAGGTAGCTGCCATCCGCGGAGAAACGGAACCAGCCGACCGGTTTCATCTGGAACAGGTAATTGTGCAGCAGTGCTCCATCGGTGAGGCTGATGGTGTTGATTTGCGTGTTTTGCGACTGCGCCATTAAATCACCGGTGGGCGAGAAGGCCAACACGCTGCGCGAACGGCAGCGCGGCAGGAGCTGCGAATTTTGATCGGCAAAGGTGTAGATTTCCAATCCCTCTTCCAGGCAGGCGGCAATGCGGCTGCCGTCGGCGGAAATGGCGCGGTCGCTGCCAGAGCCTTTGGGATAGGATCTCCAGACCATCCCGCCGGTCAGCGGCGCCCAGCGCCAGGCCTGCTGCGACCCGCCGAATACGTAGAAATTGCGGCCCGGCAGCAGGATGATCTCGCCGGGGTTTTGCACATGCCCGCCTGCCAGCCAGACATCCGGGCTGATCTCAGGCGGCTGAGTGGGCGCCGGCGCGCCTTCGCCTTCCGAAACAAGCGAATAATCCTCGGCGTTATAGACCTTCCGGCCGCCGTTGAGGATGATTTGCTGCCCGTCAGCTGAGAATTCGGCGGTGTACACGGTGTAATCGGTGTAATACGTTTTTAACAGCCGCACCGGCGGTTGAACGAACCAGACCTCAACTTTTCCCCGGCTGACGGTCACCATTTTCTTCGAATCCGGAGAAAACGGGTAGCCGACCGCAGAACCGCCCACCTTACCGTACTGGCTGCCGTCTCGTTTATTGTGCAAAACAATCCCGTTTTTACCGCTTCCTCCGAAAAGATTTCCATCCGGCGAGAACAGGTTGGCCGAAAGGAAATCCTCTGCGCGTTGGTTCCATAGCAATTCCCCGGTTTCCAATGACCAGGAATTGATATAGACGTTCGGACCGCGGGAGGCATTGACAAGCAGATTCTGGTTGTCAGGCATAAAGACCATATGATAGGGTTGCCCGGCGACGTCATTGTCGAGCCTGGCGACCTGCTGACCGTCGGTTGCGTTCCAGACCATGATTGTTCCATCGACATATGCGCAGGCCAAAAGACTACCGTTGGCTGAAAAAGCAAGCGGAAGGCTGCCGATGAGATACTGCAGGTAGCTCTGGCGTTGAGCCTCGCTACCGCACCACTCGCAGAAATTGGCCGCGATTTCGACCGGGCCTGGCCATTCCTGTAAAATGCTGCCATCTCCCAGGTTGATCAGCCGGAGCGTACTGTCGGCAAAGAACAGCGCGGCGCTGGCCTGATCGGGTGACACATCCGCCCGCAGCGCGCCAGGAAAAGCGGCGATCAATTGCGATCCGTCGCCAAGATAAAGATAGATGCCAAGGGTGGATTTCACCAGGAGGCGGTCGGGGTTGGCGTGCTGCACATCCTCGACTGCGCCGCGCCCCCACGTTTCGAGCAGACTGACGCGGGCAGCGTTCTCGCCGGTAATCACGGTTTCAGCGAAGGGCAGCGGGGTGGGGGTGATGGTGGGCGTGGCGCTGGGCAGCGGTGTTTGCGTGGGTGTGAAGGTGGGCGCCGGCGTAGCGGTGGGCGGTGTGGTGGGCGTGAGGGTGGCCGTGGGGGTGCTGGTGGGGATAATCGTGGGAAGAACCGTCGGTGCAGCACAGGCGGATAGAAGTAAAAGCAGACCGAGGGAAAGCAATAAAAGAAGCTTATTCATCCTGGCGCCTCTTGATTATTCGGTTATAGCCGTTTGGGGATGGATTAATCATACTAGGAATTTTGCAAATGTTGTTCATGGCAACCCGATGAAGTTCTATTTTAAGGATGCGATAACGGCTACCAAACTTTCGTCCAGTCAATGAAATTCAATTATTTTCAAGACAACGCCATGGGGCGCGGCGCGCCGCGCCCCTACCTGAAAATTTTTGATTCCCATCCCCCTGCGGGGACAGAAGGAGAACACGTGTAAAGCAAACGACCCGCGCCAGCGGGTCTCAATCAGAAATCAGCAGACTACAATTTTCACCCATGACCGCTGCTCGGTGCGTTCTCGCCCTCTGCGAGGTCTCGAACGGCACCCTACCCGATAAAACAATCGACCCGCGCCAGCGGGTCTTAAATCAAAATCAGCAATCGAAAATCGTCAATTCTTGGTGCCCCCGGTCGTCGATCCCCTTGTGGGGACAGAACTCGAACAAAAAGACCTGCTTCCGCAGGTCAAATCTAAAATTCTTCTTGTGCCCCCGGCAGAACTCGAATCTGCAACCTTTTGCTCCGCAAGCAGACGCTCTATCCAATTGAGCTACGAGGGCGTTTAAGCGTCTTAAATCATACAACAACCGCCGGGAATCGTCAAGGTTTGACCGTTCAGTCGGGCGGGGCGGCCAGCCCCTTGCGGCGCAGGAAGGCCAGCAGACCGGCAGCCAGCGCATCGCTTTCCTCCAGGAAAACCAGGTGGCCCGCACCGGAAAGGATCTGCAATTCAGCGTCCGATAGACGCGATGCCAGGAAATGCGAGAAAGCCAGCGGGGTGGCGCGGTCGACGGTACCGCATGCCAGCCAGGCCGGGGCGCGAATTTCGCCGATCTGTTCACGAAGGTCGTAGCGCGAGCAGGCCAGCCAATCGGCTGCCAACACGCTGGAACGGGTTTCCCGGAGAAGGTTTAGGGCCTGTTCCAACGTGGCCGGCTGCGTTTTTGGGCCGCCCAGGCGCGATTCGATTTGCTTGAGACCCAATTCAAAGGTGGCCGGCGAGGCCAGCTTTTGCACCAGGTCGGACGGGATATCGAGGTAGGCGCCGGAGGCAATCAGGCCCAGCCCGGCGACGTGCCTCGGGTGCCGGACTGCCATGGTGAGGGCAACCCCGCCGCCCATCGAATGCCCGACAAAGACGGCCTGGTAAAGCCCGAGCGCCTCCAGAAAATCCACCAAACGGTCTGCTATTTCATCCAGATCTTGCAATCCCACCCCGGCGGAGCGGCCGTGACCAGGCAGGTCCAGCGCCAAAACCCGGCAGCCCGGCAGGCGGCGCAGCGCGGCCGGCCAGCATACATGGCTGCTGCCAGCCCCGTGAATCAAAATGACCGGCGGCTGCAGGCTGCTGGCCGCCCGCTGGTTTCCCCCCTGGCTGTAGGCATAATAGATTCCGGCTGCAATGGGCATGATGGGTTGCGGGTGTGGATTGGTGCGAGTTTGATGGAATGTGTACGTCCGCCAGGGTTTCCGGTGGCCGATCGTGACAGGCCATTCAGATATTTACTGGAAGCTTTTCACAAGATGAATATACCCCATTCCGGCGCGTATCCGGTTCGTTTGGGCGCCTTTGCAATGCAATTGAAACCAGGCTGGCAGGCGAACATCCTTGAGTAAATGGATCATTAAAAACCTCTAACGCTGGCGCTGTTCGCAGCAAGAACCGCGATGATATAATGGGAAAGGCTAAGAACTGTGAACCGTCTCCATTAGAGACTGGAACAACAAGGAGCTGCTATCATGGGTTGGCGACCGGGTTTACCTGAAATCCTGCTTATATTGGTGATTGTCCTGCTGCTGTTCGGGCCGGGACGCATCGTCAAAATTGCGAACGAGTTGGGCAGCAGCATCAAGGCTTTCCGCGATGGGCTGCAAAAAAATGACGACGCTGGCAAAGAAGAATCAAAGGACGACAGCAAACAGTAGATTTTCAAGCGCAGCAGGTTGAACCGCGATGGATTTCCTTGGGATTGGACTGCCTGAGCTTGGTCTGATCCTGGTGGTGGCCTTGCTCGTGCTGGGACCAAAGGATATGGTCAGCACGGCCAGGCGGATTGCCAGGACGATTCGCGCTTTAACCCAGTCGGAATTCTGGCGGACGACGCGCGAGGCTTGGAAAATGGCCAAGGACATTCCCACCGAGCTGCTGCGCGAAAGCGGCCTGGATGAAGCCCGTTCCGAGCTGAATAAACTCGGCAGCGACCTGAATCAATGGAAACGCGAAGTGGATTTAACCGCGCAGCCCGGCAACAACCGCATTTTGCCGCCAGCCCTTCAGCCTGAAGCGCAGCCGGCTGACGATACACGTGAACAACCAGACCCGGCGGATGAACCGGCTGTCGAGCCGGAGTCTTCCGATGCCATAATAAATGAAACGGATCTCAGTGGCGACGACCCAGCAGAATTCATCCGCGCCAATGAATAACCCCATCCGCCAGCCGGTGCCTTCCGGCAGCAGTGCGCCGCGTCCAACTGTGAACCCGCCCGCTTCAACCGATGGGCTGGGCGGCATGACGCTGCGCGAGGTGTGGGACGGGCTGCAAGAGCACTTCAATGAGCTGCGGAAACGCCTGATCATCATCGTGGCGGCTCTGTTCGTCACCACCTTTGGCAGCTTTTACTTTACGGCTATCCTGATCGAATGGCTGGCTAGGCCGGCTGGCGGCACCGGCAAGCTGGTGGCGCTGGAAGTGACCGAGAACGTGGGCGTGTTCATGCGCGTCTCGTTGTTAAGCGGCCTGATCCTGGCGCTGCCGGTGGTGGTTTACCAGATATTAGCATTCATCCTGCCGGCGCTCAATGAAAACGAACGCCAGATCTTCAACCGCACTGCCCCGCTGGTCACGGTGATTGCGTCGCTGCTGTTCCTGGGCGGGGCGGCATTTGCCTATTTTGTCATGCTGCCGGTTTCCATTCCGTTTTTGACGACCTTCCTGGGCATCACCACCACGCTGCGCCTGGGCAGCTACCTGAATTTTGTCACCGGCATGATGTTCTGGCTGGGGGTGGGCTTTGAAACGCCCATCCTGGTTTATTTTCTGGCGCGCCTGAACATTGTTTCCGCCAGCGCACTGCTCAAGCAGTGGCGCATCGCCGTGGTGGTCATCGCCATCGCCGCCGCCATGATCACGCCGACGGTTGACCCGGTCAACATGTCGCTGATGATGGCACCGTTGATCATTCTTTATTTCATCAGCGTATTATTCGCGCGTTTAGCCCAACGGCCGCGCAGCGATACCTAAAACTATTTTTTCGATAAGGATTTTGCATGCCGACAGAAGTTGAGATGATGGAGGCTTTGAAAAAAGTCATCGATCCGGAATTGGGACGCAGCATCGTGGACTTGAAAATGGTGCGCGACCTGCAGCTCGATGCGGACGGGGTGGTTTCGTTCACGCTGGCGTTGACCGTGCCGGGCTGCCCGATGAAGGACCGCATGCAGCGCGACGCGCACGCCATGTTAACCGCGCTGCCTGGCATCCGCGATGTGAAAGTTACCTTCGGGGCGATGACGGAAGAGGAACGCAAGGAAGTATTCGGCCATTCCAGCAACAGCCTGCCGAAACTTAACGATTTATCCCGCATTGGACAGACCATTGCCGTGATGAGCGGCAAGGGCGGGGTGGGGAAATCGTTGGTGACGGCTGCGCTGGCCGTCCACCTGACACGCCAGGGCAAAAAAGTGGGCATCCTGGATGCGGACCTGACCGGCCCGAGCATCCCTAAATTGTTCGGTTTGCCGCCGGGCGGGGTGCGCGGCTCGGAGATGGGCATTCTGCCGGCCAACACCCGCACGGGCATCCGCGTCATGTCGACCAACCTGTTGGTGCCGGAAGAAGATACCGCCATTGTGTGGCGCGGTCCGGTTGTCACGGGTACCATCCGGCAGTTCTACGAGCAGGTGTTATGGGGACGGCTGGATGTTTTGTTAATCGACCTGCCGCCGGGCACCTCGGATGCCAATTTGACCGTCATCCAGAACCTGCCACTGAACGGGGCGGTGCTGGTAACCACGCCGCAGGCGCTGGCCGGGCTGGTGGTGCGCAAAGGCGTGCGCATGCTGCAGGAACTCAAGGTACCCATCCTGGGCATCGTCGAGAACATGAGCTATTACACCTGCCCGGATACGGGTAAACCGCATGAGATCTTCGGCCCCAGCCACGCAGCCGAGGTCGCGAACCTGGCGGGCACGGAAATCGCTGCCCGGCTGCCCATCCGCCCGGAGATCGCCGAACAATGCGATGCCGGCCAGGTGGAGGCAGTCAGCATCCCCGAGCTGGACGCCTTTTCACGCCAATTGGTGAGCGTGCCGACTGCTGCGTGAAGCTGGAATCAGCTCATACATTCGCAGGACGCAAGTCTAGCTGCGTCCTGCGAATGTAGGATGGAAAAGCGCTTGTATTTCGATATTCTTGGCTTAAAATCAAGATATGCAGTGCAACCGCTTGAAAATTGCAATAATGCAACGGTATTGCAACAAAATTATTAACGTTTTTTAATGCATTAATTTTTATTTTGGGTTATTATATCAATGTCAAACGGCTGGGTGCCCCCCTCACCCCGCCGTTTGACGCTTTAACCGGCAAAATTTCTGAAAGTGCTTTCATAATGTGAATAATCGATCAAATATGCGCGCTGGAGAATTAACTCTTCTCCAGCGCGTGTTATACATCCCACTGGCTTTGAAAACCTACCGGCCCGAGCCGGTTGGCACAGGTGATACAATTAATTGACAGACAAAAGGAGACACCATGGTTGAAAAGCGGTTTGGCGCGTTGCGCATGATCGGAAACATTTTCAAGGTACTGGGCATTGTAACCGTCGTCGCCGGTGTAGTGGTGGCGGTTCTATCGGTCGTGATTCTGGCGATGCACCGCTTTGGCGGCGGATTGACCAGCTCCACATACGGCCTGCAGGTGATGACAGGCGGCGGGATCTTGAGCGGCCTGGTGGCGCTGCTGTGGGGCGGCATTGGCGGGCTGTTTCTTTACGGCGCCGGCGAGGTCATTCACCTGTTGATCGCGGTGGAAGAGAACACGCGCGCTTCCATGCTGCTGCTGCGCCGGCAGCAGAATAAACCAGCGGCGGAAAGCGGTTCCATTCCCCTTCCACCTGACAGCGGGGCCGCCTCTTGAAACATCGTCTCCTGCTGCCGGTCCTGCTGTTGGGCCTGCTGCTGGCTGGCTGCACCGGTCTGCTGGGGCTGCCCACCGTGACGCCCACGCCCTTGCCGCCCACCCAACCCCCGCCTTCACCGACCGGCACCGCAACGGATTTGCCGTTTGCTTATGTGAAAGTCTACTTTATTGCTCTGGCAGATAACGGCGTGAGCGGCGCGCCGGTGGGTTGCGGCGACAGCGCCGTGGCGGTGGAATATCCGATCCGTTTCGGCGAAGACCCGATGACTTTTGCTTTTGAAAAAGTCCTATACCCGCACGAGCGCACCGTTGGCGACTCAGGCCTGTATAACGCGCTCTACCAGACCGACCTGACAGTGAAAAGCGCCGAGATCAAAGACGGGAAAGCCATCGTGGCGCTGGAAGGCACCCTGACGCTGAGCGGCGAATGCGATAATCCGCGCGTCCTGGCGCAGCTCGAGATGATTCCCGGTCAGTTTCCCGGCGTAACGGCGGTGGAGATTACCATCAACGGCAAACCGCTGGCAGAAGCGCTTTCATTAAAGTAAATTTTTGCCCATCAGACTCTGAAAAACTAAAAAAAAGTGTTTACTTGCGGCTGAGCAAGGTATAATCCTTGCTCATGCGCCGCATCGCTCCCATCAAATTCGACCGCCTGTATCTAAGCGCCCTGTTCACCCTGGCGCTGCCAATCATCATCCAAAACGGCATCTCATCGTCGCTCAACGCCATCGATGTGATGATGCTTGGACAGATGGGCGAGGTTCCGGTGGCGGCGGTTGGCCTGGCCAACCAGGTGTTTTTCCTGCTTTCCTTCATGTTGTTTGGCATCAGCAGCGGAGCAGGCATCTTCTCGGCGCAATACTGGGGCAAAAACGACCTGCCGGGCATCCGGCGGGTGCTGGGCATGGCCTTGATGATGACCTGCGCGGCTGCCCTATTTTTCATGGTGGCGGCGCTGGTCATTCCACGCACGGTGCTGTCGATTTACACCGCCGACGCGGCAGTCATCGCCACCGGCACGGAATATTTGCGCATCATCGGGTGGAGTTACCTGCTCACAGCCATTTCCTTCAGCTTCTCGGCCACCTTGCGCGCCACGGGCAACGTTCGCCTGCCGATGGTGGCCAGCGTGACGGCCATCCTGCTGAAAACGGGTTTGAGCTACGTGCTCATCTTTGGCAAATTCGGTCTGCCGGCCATGGGCGTTCAAGGTGCGGCGCTGGCGACGCTGCTGGCGCGCGCGGTGGAATGCGTCCTGCTGCTGGCGCTCACCTACCGGCTGAAGACGCCGGCCGCAGCCCGCCTGGCTGAAATGCTGGACATCCGGAAGGAATTTCTGACCGGTTTTCTCAAGCTGGCGCTGCCGGTGGCGGTCAACGAAACTTTGTGGTCACTGGGCATATCGGTCTACAATCTGGCCTACGCCCGCATCGGAACGGAATCGATCGCGGCGGTCAACATTGCCGGCACCATCGAGAACCTGGCCTTTGTCCTTTTCATCGGCATTTCGGATGCCACCAGCATTCTGATCGGCAACAAGATCGGCGCGGGTCAGGACGAGGCTGCCTACAGTTACGGCCAGCGCTCCCTGACCCTGGCTACGCTGGCGGCGCTGGGCGTGGGCGGTTTGATTCTGGCGCTGCGCGGACCGGTATTGTCGTTGTACGCGGTCTCGCCGCAGGCGCTGGAGGATGCCAGCCGGATCCTGCTGGTGATGGGGCTGGCGCTGTGGGTGCGCATTTCCAACATGATCCTGGTGGTTGGTGTGCTGCGCAGCGGCGGCGATACCCGCTTTGGATTGATCATCGATACCGGTTCGGTTTGGGGCGTCGGTGTGCCGCTGGCTTTGTTGGGCGCTTTTGTGTTGCACCTTCCGGTCTACTGGGTATACTTGATGGTTATGACCGAAGAAGTGGTCAAGTACATCTTCCTGCTGATCCGCTTCTTCTCGAAGCGCTGGATCCACGACGTGACACTGGTGGGCCAGGCGCCAGCCTGAAATTTCCTTTTCCCAAACCAACCAAATGAATCGTTTTTAGGAGATGCCGCATGCCTGCTCAATCCGTGGAGATTCCCTGGGGACCTGATAAGCTGTCTGTTCAATTGCCGGAGGGCTGGCAACTTGGCGGCGTTCTCCAACCTTCCATGCGGGCAGCGGTTCAGGATGCCGCCGTCGAGACGGAACGCGCGCTGGCAGACCCGGTTGGTTCGATGCGTTTAAGCGCCATGGTGAAGCCCGGCGCCCGAATCGCGTTGGTGATTGACGACGGCAGCCGGCCGACGCCGGTAGCCAGGTTGCTGCCGGCCGTGCTGGCTGAACTGCAGCGCGGGGGTGCAGACCTGGAGCAAATCCTGGTTGTGCCAGCCCTGGGCGTACACCGCATGATGACGGACGATGAAGTGATTCAGCGGGTGGGCGGCGAGTGGGCAAGCCGGTTGAAGTGGGAACACCACGATTGTGACGACCCGGCCCGTTTGACTGACCTGGGCACCACCAGCCGCGGCACGCCGGTGTTGATCAACCGCAGCGTGGTCGAGGCGGACCTGATCGTTTCCATCGGTTGCATCGAACCGCATATCATCGCCTCCTTTGGCGGCGGTTATAAAAACCTGATCCCGGGCGTGGCTGGGCGGGCCACGATTGCGCACAACCACGGGCTGAACTGCACCCCCAATACCTTCAACATGGTCGGGCAGCCCATTGAAAAAAACCCGATGCGTCTGGACCTGGAAGAAGGCGCGCGAAAACTCAAGGCGCCGGTGTTCATCATCAACGCCGTCCTCAACAGCAACCTGCAGCCGGTGGCAGTGGTGGCTGGCGACCCGATTGCCGCCCACCGCGCGGGAGCCCGGATCAGCGCCAGCATTTACGGCGTTCCCGTAACCGGCATGGCGGATGTGCTCATTTCCGGATCGCACCCTATGGACCAGGACCTGCGGCAGGGCGTGAAAGCCCTGGCCAACATGGTGCGTGCCGTCCGCCAGGGCGGCAGCATGCTGACCCTGGTCCGTGCGGAGGAAGGCGTGGGCGTGTTTGGACTGGCCGAGAAGGGGCTGCCGCTGAAACGCAACGCGCTTAAGGTGTTGACTCCGCTGCTGCTGCCGCTGGTGGCCAAACTGAAGCTCAAAGGCGTCAGCGAAGAGGAGAAATTCTTCCTGTACTTTGCGCTGCAGGGCATGCGCCGCGCCGATTTAATGCTCTTCGCGCCGACCATCCCCGAAAAAATCCACCCAAATCTGCCTTTTGTCACTTTCATGGCCAGCCCGCAGGCGGCTATCGAACGCGCCAGGCAGCGCTTCCCGGGCAAGGCGCGCGTGCTGTTTGCACCGCACGGCGGCATGACCTACCCGATTCTGCCGGACTAATTCGGTAAGTGGCACTGGTCCACTTGCGCAAAATTCATCCTCAAAACGGATTGCCACGGGGATGAATTTCCTCTACAATTATCTTGTCAGGATGAAATGCCCTTGAACTTTAAGCATTTCCTGAACCCATATCCTTCATCCTTCTTTTCAGAAAGGAACCCGTACCATGTATCAACATATCACCATCGTAGGCCGGCTGGGACGCGATCCCGAAATGCGCTACACCCCCA
>CAZHYQ010000006.1:0-171102 GCA_964536805.1 uncultured Longilinea sp. | reverse complement strand
TGAGCACATTATGGCCGCCGGCAGCCGCGATCTCTAGCGCGCGTTTGACGTGTTCCTGACCCTTGATTTCACGAAAATCGACCTGCACCGCTGGCTCAACCTGCTCGACATTAACCGGCGGATGGGAGGGGATGATCACGTTCCCAAGCAGGTGGTTGGCCAGTTCGGTCAGGTTGGCCACCGGGATGACATCCAGTTCGGGGATCAAGGAAGCCTCAGCGGCATCGCAGGACGGAACAAATACGTGCTTGAAGCCTTCCCGGCGCGCCACGGCTGCCATGGGAAGCACGCCGCGCACATGGCGCACCGTGCCGTCCAGGGATAGCTCGCCAATCACCAGCGTTTCAGCCAGGCTCTCGGGCGATATCTGTTCCGTAACCACCAGTACGCCCAGCGCGATTGGCAGGTCATAAGCCGGGCCTTCTTTTCGGACGGTTGCCGGAGCCAGGTTAACCGTCAACGGCTTGCGCGGATAGGAAAGGTTGGCGTTCTTGATGGCGGAATAAACGCGTTCGCGGCTTTCCTGGACAGCCGCGTCCGGCAGCCCGACGATCGTCATCTTCGGCAGCCCCTGGCCAAAATCAACTTCAACCTCGACGATAACTCCTTCGAGGCCGACAACAGCGCAGGAAAAAATACGGGCAAGCATGGGTTTAGTTTAGAGGGGGTTCCACGAATTGTCAAACAGCATGTCTATTGGAAAAGTGAAGACAAACGGAATTGATTGGGTTTGATGAACTCGTCTTTCTGGTTAGGTGTATTCTGTCTTGTTGCCGAAAAAACGATCGAAATTTCAATTAGCGGGATGAAAAACTAAAATCATCCACGTAAACCTCACTGGGAAAGGCGTTGTTTGTCACCACGCGAATGGTCAGATCCACGATGTACCCGGAAAAGACCTTTAAATTCGAAATCAGATGCCGCCAGGTAAATGTATTCTGGTCTTTGCAGATTGGCCACCAATCGATCAAAATATCGTTGACAAAAATCTGCAAAACATCGCTATCACTTGGACAATATTCCGCTGAATAACTCATCAGCCAAAAATGCAGGATTGGAGCGTTTTCAGGAATAATTAAATTCTGTGTGATCGAAAAAGTCGTTGCCTGATTCGGAATCTGGTGATCACCCAGCCAGGCTACATGGCTGCCGGAATGCGGGATGATTCCCTCCGGTAAATCCGCTTCGTTGAAAAGGAGAGTTGCCGAGGCTGGTGAGATGATCCAATTTGCCAGCCCTGATTCGAAATCTCCATTGACTAGGGGGATATCCGGCGTGAGGACAACGGGAAGGAAGACTTTTACCGGTGTGTCCGAATAGACTGGAAAAATAAGCGTACCAAGCAGCGTGGATAGGAAGGCTGCCAATAAACCGAACCGAAGCCAGCGATTGAAAGGCTTTCTCATGCTCAATCTCCCACCTGTGCTTGGAAATGGGTCAGGATAAGTATATATGAAATTCAAAACCCCCTGGCCAGACCGGCCAGGGGGTTTTGTTTTCGGTACGTTCCCCTGTAAAGCGCACCGAAAACGAAATTTTGTCGAAAACGAGGTCAGGAACTATGTGATGGGTTGGACTGCAATGCAGCGTGCTTCTTGGGCGTTTCCTTATCCTGATCGGTGATTGCCCTATGAATGATCTGGTAGAGTTCATCCAGGTTGGAAAAGGTAGCCAAACTTCCATCAGCGACAGCTTTAAGGCTGCCGTGAAGTTCCTGTTCTGATGTTTCTGCAGGTAGGATTGTGAGTAGAAATGTCGATTTCCTGCGCATCCATGAACCTCTATGATTAGGATAGCAGGGCATACTGACAGCGGACTGACAAAATTATTGGCAAAAAGCGGACTGTCTATACAAATCAGTTAGTTGCGTTTAACCGCGAGCTTTTTATGGTTTCGGCGAGTAAGCGAATATCCGAGCGCGGCAGCAGGTCGAGATCTTCTTTGAGGGTTTTTTCCAGCTTTTGATAAAGACTAATCGCACGCGGGGCGCTGTTCAAACCAAGGTAACCCTGCATACCCAGCAGGGTGGCATCTTCATTCCAGATATCGCGCTGTAAGATTTTTAATGCGCAATTTGCGGCCAGGTCGTAACGCTGTTGCTCAAGGTAGGCCTGGCCAAGCACCAGCAAACCGCGCAGGTATAAATCAACCAGTTCCTGCCGGCGCGTGGCGGACCAATCCAGGTAGAGATCCATAGGGAACAGATCATCCGTATACAGCGCTAACGCTTCCTGCATGCGTCCAACCTGGCGGGATTGAAGCGCGATAGGGAGCTCCTGTTCAAAGTGCTCGAAATCGATCATCGAACCATGCGGCAGGTTGATGAAGACGCGCTCGCCTTCCACAGAGAGATACCGTGACGGGAATTTCTCCGGCAGGTCGGGTTCAAGAATGTGCCGCAGGGTGGAAGTGGCCTGATGGAAAAGGTCCTGGCTGGTGGAAAGTGGGTGGTCAGGCCATAACTCTTCGAGTATGACTTCACGGCTGGCTGAATGACCGGGCTGAAGTAGCAGGTAGCGAAACATTTCGCCGGCCTTGCGGCGCTGCCAGAGTGCATCGGCAACCGGGCGGCGCCCCTGCAGGACGCGAAACTGGCCAAGACCGTAAATGCGCAATGCTGGCGGCGTGATCTTATCGATATGTTGCATCAAAGCTTCCGCCGGTTGGCGGGCGTCCGCATCACGGCTGCGAATGTAACGGGCCATCAATGGGAAGGCTAGTTTGCGTTCCCGTTCCAGGATGAAGGTGTATCCGCCCTGAAGGATCGATTTAACGGCTTCGACCCAGGTTTGAATGGCAGTGGGTTGATCCTCCAACGATAGCCAGGCTGCTTTAAGCAAACGGGCATAAGCCAGTTCATAGGCGGCGGTGATTAGGGTAAATTGTTGGATAGCTTCATCGATAAAAAGGAAAGCCTGGCGGTGGTCATCTGTCTCCCAGGCGGTGCGCGCGCGTTCCACCAAAGCCTGGCCACAAAAATAAACCGATTGAATGCGCTGCGCATGGCGATAGGCATCCTCAGCCCAGGTACGGGCGGTGGCTGGTTCCCCGCGCATGCGGAATAGCCGGCTGTATTCCAACCGAACCGATACATTCAAATCCGGCGAGCCGCTCTGATTGGCGATACGCAACGCCAGGTAAAGATATTCTTCGGCTTTTTCGATTTCCTCTTCATCCAGCGATATGCGCGACCAAAGATAGTAATAACCGCCGGCAATGCGCGTTCCTGGCCGGACGATCGGCAAATAGGCGTCCAGTGCTTCGCGGGCGCGTTTACGATCGCCGGTGGTTTGGTAGGTGATCGTTTGCAGATAGGGCAGCCCCCAAGTCTCGTCGCCGTTTTCCATTTTTAGCTGGTTGGCTTCTTCCATGGCAGCCAGCGCCAGGGTGAACTTGCCCTCAATAAAGAAGATTGACGCAGCCTGGTTGTGCAGTGCCCGCGCCAGCCCGGCGGAATATTGAATGGTCCGGCTGATCTCAGCCGCCTGGTAAAAGTGGGTTTCGGCAGTTTGCAGATCGTTTGTTTCGGCTTCGATGATGCCCAGAGAAATCAGCGCGTCGACCTGATCTTGAGCGTTTGGCGATTGTGCCAGAACTTCTTCCGCCAGCTGTCGGCCTTCCACATATTCACCCAGGCGGTACGCCAGGATTGTGGAACGCAAAAGAACCCGTGAATTGACCGGTTTGTCTGGTTCGCTGCGCGCCAGCCGGAGTGCTTCTCGGGCGGACTCGGCAGCACCTTTCAAATCGCCGGTCGATTCTTTTATCTGGCTTTGGTTCAGAAGGGATTCGATCGCTGAACTGGACATGGTTGTAGTTTCGTTGCGGTCAAATATAGAATACTACATTATTGGAAATAATGCAGCAATAAAGGCAACTTGATTTGTGATTTGTCCGCTTAATATCGGCCGCGGACCTGGCGTGATTCCGGATTGACCAATTCCGCTTCGCTGGCAGGAACAACCCGCACTGCGCAAGCTTTGTATTCAGGAATTTTTGCCTGTGGATCGATCACATCCTGCGTCAGCAGATTTGCCGCGGCTTCTGCAAAGTGGAATGGAATGAATACCACGCCCGGGGTGGTCTTTTGGGTTACCCGGGCATGCAGGGCGATTGATCCGCGGCGGGAGGTCACCCGTACCGCGCTGCCATCCACAATTTCCAGGCGGGCTGCATCTGCCGGGTTGATTTCCATCAAGGCTTCGGGGAACAGGTCATCCAGCCAGGAATGGCGCGTGAGGGTACCGCCATGCCAGTGTTCCAACACGCGGCCGGTAGTGAGGATGAGCGGATATTCTTCGTCGGGCATTTCAGCCATTCCGGCATCTTCCAAGGGGTGAAATTTCCCACGGCCGCGCGGAAAGCGTTCGGCAAAGAGATAGGGCGTGCCGGGATGGGTTTCATCCCAGGCGGGTACCTGGATGCCGGTCTTTTCAATGCGCGCATAAGAGATGCCGCGGTAATCTGGAATCACGCTGCCGATTTCCTGCATGACTTCAGCAGGGTTTTGATAATCCCATCCGGCAGAATTGGGATGGTTTAACCGGGTTTCCAGTCTTTTTGCCAGATCGCATATGATTTGCCAATCGGCTCGCGATTGACCGCGCGGTTGAATGGCCTGGCGGACGCGCTGGACACGGCGGTCTGTATTGGTAAACGTCCCATCTTTTTCAGCCCAAGGGGTGGCCGGCAGAAAAATATCCGCATAAGCGCCAGATTCGTTGATAAATATGTCCTGAGCAACGATGAATTCCAACTGTTCGAGCTTATGGCGGGTATGGTTGAGGTTCGGCTCTGACATCATCGGGTTTTCGCCCATGATGTAGAGCGAGCGGACGCCGTTGGGTCCGATTGCGCTGACAATTTCCGTCGTGGTCAGGCCCAACTTGCGGTTTAAACCGCCGGGTTCAATGTGCCAGGCCTGTTCAAATTTTTGCGCGTTTTGTTCGTCATCGACGCGTTGATAGCCGGGATAATGCCACGGCATGGCGCCCATATCCGAAGCGCCTTGAACGTTGTTTTGCCCGCGCAACGGGTTGAGACCTGTGCCAGGACGGCCGATATTGCCGGTAAGCAATGCCAGGTTGATGAGAGCCAGGGCGTTTGCAGTGCCGTGCGAATGTTCAGGAATGCCGAGCGACCAGTAAATGGCCGCGTTTTTGGCATTGCCATACATTCTGGCGGCTTCGATAATCAAATTGCGGTCAACCCCTGAAACGCCTTCGGCATATTCGGGGGTAAATTTCTCCATCGAGGCGGCAAAGGCTTCGAAGTTTTCGGTGCGTTGATCGATAAATGCCTGGTTGAAGAGCTTTTCTTTGAGGATGACGTGTGCCATCGCGGAGAATATGGAAATGTCGCTGCCAGGTTTTTCCGGCAGCCAGAGGGCAGCGTAATTGACCATCTCAACCCGACGCGGATCGACTACGATCAGTTTCGCGCCGTTCTTTTGCACAGCCGCCTTCATCTGAAGTGCAATGATCGGGTGGTTTTCGGTGGTATTTGAGCCGGTCACGATAAAGACATCATTCTGGGCAACTTCGGCGGCGGTGTTGCTCATGGCGGATGAACCGACCGCCATTTGAAGCGCCACAACCGATGCAGCATGGCATAAACGCGTGCAATGATCGATGTGATTGGTCCTGAACAAGGCGCGGAAGAGTTTCTCCAACAGGTAATTATCTTCGTTGGTGGCTTTTGCGCAGCAATAGGCTGCCAGGGCATTTGAACCATCGCGTTGGTAGATTTCGACCATGCGGTCGGCGATTAATTCCAAGACTTCGTCCCAGCTGGCCTCACGCCACTCTGAGAGGTCAAAAGCCTGGGTACGGGCGCCAGGCGTCTGCGGCTTGCGGCGAATGAGCGGCGTGGTGATGCGTTTCTGGTTGTAGATAAAATCGTAACCAAAACGGCCTTTGACGCATAAATTGCCATGATTGACCACTGAATCAAAAGGCGAGGTTACCTCGTAAATGAAGTCATCCTGGATGTGCAATTGCAGCGTGCAGCCGACGCCGCAAAATGGACAGGTGGTGGAGACGACCCGGTCTTCGAGTGTCATGATCGGCCTCCTGTGGCTGACTGCGAATCATCTGCGGTTTCACGGCGCATCCGGCGCCGGCGTTCGGTCCGGGTGAGCGACATGATTTCGTCGGGGGTGCTGCCCTGTTCCAACAGCCATTGGCGTTTGGGTTTTAACGCGCCGGTTGGGCAAACCGCCACGCATTGACCGCAAAACACGCAAGATGTTTCCGGCATCGGTTTGTCGAAGAATGTTCCGATTTGAGTTTCAAATCCACGCCTGGTAAAGTTGATGGCATAAGTATATTGCGCATCTTCCGCGCAAACCTGAACGCACCGCCAGCACAAAATGCATTTGGAATAATCCCGGATGTACATGGGGTTATCGTCCAAAACCGGCGCTACCCGCTGCTCAGCATCCGGAAAGCGGCTGCCCTGGGCAGAATATTCAGTCATGTAAGCCTGGATATCCGGAGCTTCGCTCAAATCCACTGTGGAGGCTAGCATTTCAAGGATTGTCCGGCGGGCTCGAATTACCCGTTCCGTATGTGTGTTAACCTTCATGCCTTCGCTGACTTTCGCTACGCAGGCTGGCACCAATGTACGCGAACCTTCCACCTCGACCACGCAAATGCGGCAAAGGGCGTTGGAAGAACAATAATCGTGATAACAAATGGTTGGGATGGCCACCCCAATGCCAGCCGCAGCTTTGAGTATTGTTGTGCCGCCAGCAGCGTTGATAACCTGTCCATCGATGGTGAGGGAAACCGTTTCGGTCATGCTTGCCCTCCTGCAGTGGATATCGCGTTTTCAGAGAATTCGAATAATTCAGGCCACAAGCGTATCGCGCTCAAAACAGCGGATGCGGCTGTTTGACCCAACCCGCACAAGGATGCGTCTGTCATGGTCCAACCCACATCCAGAAGGCGCTCCTTATCGCCAGTGAGTGCCTCACCCTCGGCCAGACGCTGCAAGATTTCGTACTGCCTTTGGGTGCCCAATTGGCAGGGGTAGCACTTGCCGCAGGATTCATCCGCAAAAAAATGTCCCAGGCGAAGGAGAATATCCATCATGTTGCGAGTCTCATCGAAAACCGTGATTACCCCCGAACCAAGTGGTAAACCGGCAGCCCGCAGGTCTTCGAAAGTCAAACGCACATCCAAATCCTTTGCCACGGCAAAGGCTCCGGCAGCCCCTCCAAAGAGCGCCGCCTGGAATTTCCGGCCCGGGCGTATCCCGCCAGCCAGGTCATCCAACAGATGGCGGAATGTGACGCCAAACGGCACTTCGTACAAGCCGGGTCGGACGATATCGCCGGAAAGACAGAACAGTTTGGGGCCGGGTGACTTTTCGGTTCCGATCTGGCGATAGGCTGTTGCGCCCATTTCCAGGATCAGGGGGATATTAACCAGGGTTTCTACATTATTGATCACCGTCGGTTTACCGAAAAGGCCGAATGTAGTCGGAAACGGCGGCTTTATTCTTGGAAAACCACGTTTCCCTTCGATTGATTCGAACAAAGCGGTCTCCTCGCCGCAAATGTAAGCCCCGGCGCCGCGGCGCACTTCAATATCAAAATCAAAACCGCTCCACAAGATGTTCTTGCCGAGGATGCCTGCCTGCCTGGCCTCGCTGATGGCTGCCCGTAAAATTAAATGCTGCATGGTGTATTCGCCGCGGATGTAGATATATCCCTTATGGGCACCAACAGCAAATGCACACAAAATGAGTCCTTCCAGGACGCGGTGAGGGTCGTCTTCGATCATGACGCGGTCTTTAAAGGTGCCGGGTTCTGCTTCATCGGCGTTGCAGACGACGTATTTTTCTGGCGCATCGGAGGCGGCGACTGCCTCCCATTTCACTCCAGTGGGAAACGCGGCGCCTCCGCGCCCAACCAGTCCGGCTGCTTTTATTTCCGTCACCAGATCTTGCGGCGGTCTTGACAGGGCTTTGCGCAGCACCGAGTATCCGCCGCCCTCCATGTAGCGGTGTAGGTTGGTAACATGACCCTTGCCGCAGTTGGCCGTGAGTGATCTTAAGTCGCCGCCGACAATGGAAAATGGCCGACCGGCTTTGCCGCTTACCAGATCCTCCCAGGATTGTTTATCCGCGTTAGGCACAGCCTCACCCTGGATCAACAATGCAGGGGCATGTTCGCACAAACCCAGGCAAGCTGCCCGGTCCACCGTGATGGTATCGTCAGCCGTTATCGCTGCGCGGCGGTGTTCGGTGTTTTGAAACAGCATTTTCATAACGCCATCCGAACCTGCCATGGCACAGGCCGGGTCGCCGCATACATGAATGACTGTTTTTCCTACCGGTTTGCGGTTGAACATGGCATAAAAATCTATGACTCCGAAAACATCCGCCAGCGGGACGTTCAACGTTCTGCCAATGGCTGCCGCGGCTTCTTCGGGAATATAGCCATATGTTTCCTGGGCAGCGTGCAAGGCTGGCAGCAATGCTGTGCGGCCTTGAGATTCAAACTCCGTGAGCATTGGTTGGAGGGTGGATAAATCGATTTCAGCCATGCTTGCTCCTTAGCTTTGAAGGCTTTATGGTGAGGGGGTCACCGGATATTCGCACAAATCGCATTATAATTATATACAAATATGGTGAGTTTAGTTGTTCAGGCTGGCGGAGAATCCCGCCGAATGGGGCGAAACAAGGCGTTGATTCCCTTTTTGGGCCGGCCGTTAATACAACGCGTCATTGAACGGTTGCAACCTTTGGCTGATGAAGTAATAATTACATCAAACCAGCCAGATGGGTTTGAACAATTCCAATTTCCATTAGTGGCGGATGTTATGCCTGGCATGGGTGCTCTGGGCGGTTTATACACAGCTCTCTGGGCTGCTCAGAATCCATTGGTCATGGTGGTGGCGTGCGATATGCCATTTGCCAACCGCCAGCTTCTGCAGTACCAGGCGGATTTGTTAGTCAAAGAAGATGTGGATGTGGTGATCCCAGGGTTCGCCGAAGGCTGGGAACCGTTTCACAGCGTTTACCGGCGCGAGACTTGCCTGCCGGAAATCAAGAAAGCTTTGGAACAGGGACAAAAACGTCTGATATCCTGGCTGCCAGGGGTAAGAGTGAGGTATCTGGGAGCAGACGAGATCGAGAAATATGATTCGCTGGGCATTGCGTTTCAAAACGTGAATACTCAGGAAGAGTTGAACCAGGCGGAGGCTCTGGCCCGGCAGTTGGACTAGCCTGTTGCCAAACCAGAGAAGGGTTGTACTGCAGCGGTTGGCGATGGTTGGCTCAATCGTTCGGGATGGGTGTATACATTGAACTGGTTTCGGCGAGCATAACCGATTAGAGTGATGCCCAACTCTTCAGCCAGGTGGATTGACAGGGCAGTGGGGGATGTGCGGGATACGATCAAAGGGGCGGATAGCCTTGCGGTTTTTTGCAGCATCTCGGAACTAACACGGCCTGTGGTAAAAACCAGTCGGCGAACGAGGGGCGGTTTTTCAATTAATAACCGGCCTGCCAATTTATCCAGCGTATTATGCCGTCCAATATCCTCAGCGAGAATGGCAGTACCCTCGCAATCAGTCATCATCGAGCAGTGTACGCCGCGGGTTGACCGGTAAAGCTCCTGCGAACGCAGCAGGCCCTCCATACCGGACAGAATCATTTCGGCGGTAATGTTATCTTCTTTGAACACGGCATCTAAGGGAGCTATTGTTTCAATCGCGGTAGCGCCACCAGTACAACCCGATGTCCGCCGCCATTGTTCCGGTCTTGCGACAATCCGGGTGAGCCATACATCCAACTGACAGCCTTCTTCGCAGATGCGGGCGATGGAGACTTCATCCGCGCCATTAATGATGCCTTCGTTGAAAAGAAAACCAATTCCCAGGGCTTCCAGGTGAGTGGGCGTGCACATGAAGGTCAACCAGGGTTCGCCGTTGACAAACAAGGCAACCGGCCTCTCGGCGATGACGCGGGTTTCAATCAGTTCAAACCCTGCGGTGGAGTATTGAAGGTATTTCAGCGGCTCTACAACGGGCGGCACCATTTGACTCCTTCAAACCAACATCTATCGGTTGTAATGTACATATTTTACCTCATTAGTCAAACTACTGTTTTTATACTTCTTTCCGCAAAAATCAGGCGGTGAAATTGGGGTAGAATCAAGAATTGGAGTGGCAATTTGTTGTAGATGAAAAAATATTCGGTGTGGATAATTTTAAGCCTGATTTCTTTTGCATTGGTATCTTGTTCATGGATGCCATCCTCCCTTGTGCCCAGAGGCTCGCTGACACCCGCTGCAATTGTTGCGACTGCCTTATCCTTTACACAGATCTCCGAAACAACTGGGGTTTCACCCAATTCCACTTATGAACCTTCCTTGGATTCCGCGGCTGTCAGTACAGTCACACCGATTGTGCAAACAATATCTCCCTCCCTGGCAACACCAACGCCAAAGGGTCCTTGCAATTCAGCCATGGCTGGCCGTCCGATCGATGTCACCATTCCAGATGATACGATCATTCCAGCTGGGTCTTCCTTTACCAAAGTTTGGCGGCTGATCAATACCGGTATTTGCCCTTGGACTACAGATTATTCGGTGGTGTGGTTTTCCGGCGATAAAATGGGCACGGTAGTGGCCCAAAGTCTTACACGCCGGGTTGAATCCGGACAGAGCATTGATATTGCGGTGGATTTGACAGCCCCGGAAGATACGGGTTTGAAACAAAGTTATTGGAAATTGCGCAATGCCGATGGCAAATTATTCGGGATTGGTCCTGCCAGTAACGCCCCTTTCTGGGTGAAAATTATTGTTGAAGAAACATCCACAGCAATTCCGACGGCATTGCCCGAACCGACGCCAACTCCCATTTTGTTGGTTCAAGGCGCAGTGGACCTGCTTCCCGGTGAAAGCATCGACCTCGATACGGGTGAAAAGGTGCCGGCTGGCGAGGGCGACCTTCGCCTTGAACTTGTCAGCAACCGGTTTGCCTTGCAACCTGCCCTGAACGCGATTCTTGGAATTGCCAGCGGTTCGGTGGCCAGCCAGGCTGATTGCCAGTTTGTCAACCAGGCAGTTGATGCGGTAGAAATTGCCAATTTACCCCTGGGAACCTATTTTTGTTATCACACCAAACACGGCCTGCCTGGCGTAGCCCGGCTGGCCGACCTGAATTCGGCCGGCATCCGGCTGGATTTCATTACCTGGGCTATTCCTTAATTATTTCTTTTTCGTAAAAAGGGAGAGATTATGAGCATGCAACCGGATCTGGATCATCCGGATCATTTTCGCGAAATTGATAGCGGCGATATGCTAGCCTGGATTGATGGCTTGCCTGGCCAGCTCGAAACCGCTTACCGTACCGGTCTGGTTCTGCCGTTACCTGCACAAACACCAATCCGTGCAGTTGTTCTGACCGGGATTGGCGGATCCATCATCGCGGCTGACCTGTTTGCAGCCTATGCGGCCTCATCCTGCCCGCTGCCCATTTTCATTCACCGTGATTACGGCTTGCCTGCCTGGGCGAAGGGCGACCAGGTGCTGGTGGTGGCCATGTCGCTGACCGGAAATGCCGAGGAGACGTTGTCCTCCGTTGAAGCCGCCCATCGGAATGGCTGCCAGGTGATTGTCTTTTCACGCGGCGGCGGTCTGGTCACTCTGGCCGAAGCAAACAAGGATATTGTCTGGAGAGTGGATTTTGCCGGACCGCCGCGCACCGCTGTCGGCTGGTTCTTTGGTCTCCTGCTGGCTTTGTTCTTCCGTTTAGGCCTAATTCCAGACCCGGCCAGCGAATTAATGGCCGCCATCGAAAGCATGCAAGCACAACAGGTGCAAATCAGCGTTCAGGTTCCCATCCGGCAGAACCCTGCCAAACGCTTGGCCGGGCAGGTTGTCAATCGTTGGGTCGACGTTTTTGGCTCAGGATTGCTTGCCCCGGTTGCTCGAAGGTGGAAAGGCCAGATCGCCGAACTGGCAAAAGCCTGGGCGCAATTTGATGCCTTGCCCGAAGCCGACTACACAACCGTGGAAGGCATCCTGAATCCGCCGGATCTGATCCCTAAGGCATACGCCATTTTCCTGCACGGTTCGAGCGATCACCCACGCAACCAGCTGCGAACGAAACTTACCCAGCAGACCATGATGTTGGAAGGCATTCCCACTGACATCATCAGTGCCAGGGGAACAGGAAACTTGGAGCAAATCTGGACTGCTCTGCATTACGGCGATTACTTTGCATATTACTTAGCGATAATTTACGGCGCCGATCCGAATCCAATAGATCGAATCCGCGCCATCCAGGAGGAAATGGCCGCGAACTGACGGTTTTCCTGCAGGATGCAAACTGGTTAAGCTGCTCAGGCCTGAATGATTGACCTGAAACGCCGGGTTGAATAAACTAATGGTAATGAGAATTCGCAAGATCATCCATCTTGATCTGGATGCATTTTTCTGTGCCGTGGAGGAACTGCGCCAGCCGGATTTGCGCGGAAAGCCCTTCGCCGTGGGCGGGCGGGCGGATTCGCGCGGGGTTGTCTCATCCTGTTCCTATGCTGCCCGGGCATTTGGCATCCGTTCGGCCATGCCAATGGTGCGGGCCCTACGCCTGCTTCCAGAACTGATCGTTGTATCGGGTCATTATCAGGATTATTCGCGCGCTTCCAAACAGGTTATGGATATTCTAGGGCGCTATACTGCCCTGCTCGAACAAATTTCCATTGATGAAGCGTTTATGGATCTCACAGATCTCCCGCAGGAAGGAAGGGCGTTGGCGGAAGAAATGCAGGCTGCCATCCTGCGGGAGTGCAATCTGCCCTGTTCGCTTGGCGTGGCGAGCAATAAACTGGTGGCAAAAATCGCAAACGATTTCGGCAAAAGCTCCCACCGCGGCAGCGGCACTTACCCGAATGCGATTACAGTCGTTCAACCCGGCCAGGAGGCAGCCTTTCTGGCAAAGTTGCCTGCGCAGGCATTATGGGGGATTGGCCCAAAGACTGGTAGCCGCCTGGCGGAATTTGGCATCTTGACCATCGGCCAATTGGCGCAAGCGCCAATCGATCTACTGGAAAGAGAATTTGGCAAGTATGGTCATGATTTGGCGCAGCGTGCACGCGGAATTGATGAAAGTCCGGTTACCAGCGAGCATGATGTTAAATCCATCAGCCAGGAGACCACCTTCAACCGGGACGTACGGGATGCACAAAAACTCCACGAGACCTTGCGTGACCTATCTGAACAGGTAGCTCGCCGGCTGCGCCAGGACAACCTGACTGCCGCCACGGTTCGAATAAAGATCCGTTGGAGTGATTTCACGACTTTAACCAGACAGGCCACTCTGGCGCAACCGACCGATCTGGATGGCGACATTTGTTCGACGGCGACTTCTCTTTTTGACCATCTGTGGCTACCGGAACAAAAATTGGTCAGGTTGATGGGCGTGGGGGTAAGTGGCTTAACTGCCCATGTTCACCAGTTAAGCCTGTGGGACACTCCCACGGAAAAGGAACGCCGCCTTTTGGATGCAGTGGACCATTTGCAGGCGCGTTTTGGTAAAAAAGCCTTGCACCGCGGGTTAAACAAACCGTCAAAGAAATGACCGGAAGACCAATGAACAAGAGCATTAAGCAGACTCAGCGCAAAAGACCTGCTCCGCCACCGCCCGTTAAACCGGAAGAGGAAATCATTTCCGTCCATGGGCCGTTATGGAAATGGGACTGGGTGAGCAAACTGCGCGACGGGTTGCTGCCAGCTTTTGTGCTGGTATTGTTGGTGGCGGTTCCCAGCGTGTTAATTCCTCTGATCCAAAACCAGTTTGACCGTCCAGGGCTGCTGGTGTACATGCTCCTCCTGACGGCTTTTAGTGTTCTGTTGCTGGCGGCTGCTTTGCATGAAGACAAGCCCATGGTTCGGCGCGCCTGGTACGGTTTGGCAGGCGGAGTGGTTACCTGGATGGCGGCGGAAGTTACCGGCCGGTTGAACGGCGCGGGTTTGACCTCATTAAATGCTGTGCCTTATTTCTTGATTATTGGATTAATCATTGCCATTTTATGGCGGAAGGTCCTACCGCTCCCCGTCCGCTGGTTTGCACTGGTGTTTTTCTTAAATTGGGTTACCCGGTTTGTGGTATCTGGCGAAGCGTTTTTGGCAGGATATTTTCATCTGGCAAGGTTGGCATATTTGATTACTGCTGGCATTGGCCTGGCGGGCGTGTTAACCTCGTTGGTGTTCATCATTTGGCGCAGCAAGGAACGGCTGCAACGCATGCGCGTGGCTGTCTGGCTTTGGGTTTCAACCCTGCTGGTTTTGGAAGTCCTGGTTGTTTTGTACTTCTAGGCGCGTACTGCCACCAGTTCCTGGTACACATTTGAAATGCGTTTTGCGATGATTTCCCAATCGTATTCCCGGGCATATTTTGCCGCCTGCATTCCGAGTTTTTCACGCAAATCCGGGTTGCAAACCAATTGTGAGAGTTTTTCTGCCAGAGCCGATGGATCGTCATCCGGAATGGAAAAACCGGTAACGCCGTCCTGGACCAGGAAAGCCAGCCCGCCCACCTGTGAAGCAATAACGGGGGTGCCGCATGCCATAGCTTCGAGTGCTACCATGCCGAAGGATTCATAATGGGACGGCATCACCACCACTTCCGCTGCACTGTAATAATAGGGCAGGGTATCCTGCGCGCGCTTTCCCAGAAATAGAACCAAATCATTTACGCCCAAATCGTGACAGAGAGACTGAAGGCGCGCCATTTCGCTGTCTTCCATTTCCGGCGTCAGGTTGGGATCGCCGCCGACGATGGCCAGGTAATGCGGGCAGCCTGAGATGATGCGTTCTTTTAAAAGAAGCGCAATCGACCGGATCAGGGTTTCAATGCCTTTAAGCGGCTCGATTCGGCCCACGAAAAGGATCATGCGGTCAGCCGGCTGAATTCCGATGGCAGCTCGCGCTTCATCCGGCGGGATTGGGTAGAAATGGCTGGTATCAACGCCAGGCGGGATTACAGTAATCCGTGATTTGTCGGCATGGTAAAGGAACTGCAGTTGCGCCAGTTCGGCAGGTGTTGCCGCGATAATGTGATCAGCTGCACGCAGGATTTGTTGTTCGCCGTCAATGCGGTATCCGCCTTCCATTTCCTGCTGCGAGCGCGCAACCCGGTTCTTCATCAGCACCAGCGTGTGAAACATATGCAGAATGGGAACATTCCAATCAGCTTTCAATTGCAAGGCGGCAATGCCCGACAGCCAGTAATGGCTGTGAAGAAGGTCGTAATGAATGCCTTTTTCGGCTGCAAAAAGACGAATCCCATCGGCAAATTGCGGCAGGTAATTCACCAGTTCCTGTTTGGGCAGTGGGATTTCCGGCCCGGCGGGGACGTGGACGACCCGGTTTCCATAACCCAGGTCGTGTAAAACATGCGGGACGTGTTCGTCCTGCGAACGGGTGAAAACATCCACATGAATACCCAGACGGCCCAGGTGGCGGGTTAATTCGCGTACATAAACGTTCATGCCGCCGGTATCTTTGCCGCCCAGGGTGGCGAGCGGGCAGGTGTGGTATGAAAGCATGGCTACGTTGATCATATAGGATAACCTTGCACAATCCGCAGGGGTGCTGGTATAATTTTTGCCGCGCCACCGTAGCTCAGCTGGTAGAGCAGACGTTTCGTAAACGCCAGGTCATGGGTTCAAATCCCTTCGGTGGCTCTATTTATTTAAGCCGGATCATCACCGGCCTGATGCTTTATATTTTCATAAATAGTAGCCTGGCAAAATGTACACTGTAGACCTGTGAACGTAATTATAAATGGCTTCTTGATACCATGTACGTTTTTTGTATAAGCCTTTTGTCACAGGTAAGCCAGACAACGGTTTGTGTTTTTTGGATATTGAACCTATTGTCCAGTATGCTATTATTGGAACATCGATCATGGAGGTTGTCATGTCAAGAAAAATGATCAGTCAGGTCGTGATGGTTGCTGGCTTGGTTCTTGTCGTTCTTTCATTGGCGGCGGATGTTTTGGGGATTGGTTCATACCCCGGCATACATGGCGCTCAAATCGCCGGCGCGGTTGTGGGTTTGTTGGCGGCGATCCTAGGGTTTTGGTTTAGCCGGTCCAGGGCGGACAATAAGCCATCTTAATTTGTTCCTGCCCGAAATGATGTAAACGGGTAAAAGGTTTCATCGCCGGAAATTCCAGTCTGCGCCAAACCAACCATAACAACCAATCCATGCCGGGCTTGAGCATGGTCAGCGACGATCGAATTTCCAATCGCCTTACTCAGCTATCTTTTTATTTTTCGTAATTAATCTCAGGTATAATCCTGCTATGACCATGCAAAAACCTCCCCTTGTGATCGGTATTGCTGGCGGATCCGGTTCTGGCAAGACGACGGTTGCAAACGCAATATTGCAAAGGGTTGGCCGTAAACGCATTGCCTACCTCCCGCATGACGCTTATTACCGCGATGTCCGCGACATGGATGGAAAACAGCACGATCAAATTAATTTCGATCATCCTGATTCGTTCGAAAACGAGTTATTAATCCAGCATGTACGCACACTGCGCGACTGGAAATCCATTGAATTGCCGGTGTATGACTTTACCACCGACACGCGCACAGCCGAAACCATTCACGTCGAACCGCGCGGCGTAATTCTGGTTGAAGGCATTCTAATTTTTGCCGATGCTGAATTGCGCAGCCTGTTTGATGTGAAGATTTATGTCGATACCGATGCCGATTTACGCTTCATCCGCCGCCTGCAGCGCGATATCAACGAACGCGGCCGGACGACTGAAAACGTCATTCGCCAATATCTTAAAACGGTGCGCCCTTCGCACCTGGAATTTGTCGAACCGTCCAAACGGTATGCAGATGTAATCATTCCGGAAGGCGGCATGAACAAAGTCGCCCTCGAAATGGTGATTGCCCGCATCGAAGTTCTGCTGAAGAGTGAGGACCGGGACGGGGAACGATGAAGCCGGCTGTCCGCCAGCGCATTATCAGCATTTTGGCGCTGTTGTTTGTCATTGCCCTGACCGTTTTTCTTTTTATCAACCGTTCGCGGATCAAGGATTTGGAAGCGCTGGGATACCCTGGCGTTTTTCTGGTCTCGCTGCTTTCAAATGCCTCCCTGATTTTGCCGGTGCCGGGCGTGTTATTCACCTCAGCGATGGGGGCGATCCTTAACCCATTCTGGGTTGCCGTGGCTGCCGGAAGCGGATCAGCACTGGGCGAGTTGTCAGGTTACCTGGCTGGTTTCAGCGGGCGCACCGTGGTGGCACGCACGAAATGGAACGACCGGTTGCAAGGCTGGATGCGCCGCTACGGTGAGTTGACTGTGTTTGTGCTGGCGATTATCCCAAATCCAGCTTTTGACGTGGCTGGCATCCTGGCAGGCGCCATGAAGATGCCCTTATGGCGGTTTTTGCTGTGGTGCTGGCTGGGAAAAACCATCAAAATGTTGATCTTTGCTTATGGCGGAGATGCAATTTTTAATATCATACCCAAATAAATCACCGACTATTCAACCGGAGGATCTGATGGCTGACCTTACTGCAATCGATGCTTACCTTGAAAAACACCTCGACGACAGCATTGGCGAGCTTTCTCACCTGGTTTCACAACCGAGTGTCTCGGCGCAAAATTGGGGACTGAAGGAATGTGCTAGCCTGGTGGCTGATATGCTGCAAAAGCGCGGTTTCACCACCGAAATCGTACCGACGGGCGGTGCACCGGTGGTCGTTGCTGAGCGTAAGGGGCGCAGTGCAAAAACGCTGCTGTTTTACAACCATTATGATGTCCAGCCGGCTGAGCCGTTGGAATTGTGGGATAACCCGCCCTTTGTGCCCACGTTGCGGGATGGAAAATTGTTTGGACGCGGGGTGAGCGATGATAAGGGTCACATTGCCAGCCGCTTGTTCGCCATTGATGCGTTGTTATCGGAAGAAAATGAGCTCCCCTGCAACATCAAGTTCGTGATCGAAGGCGAAGAAGAAACCAGCAGCGTCCATCTTAAGGAATTTTTGGTTGCAAACAAAGAAAAGCTGGCGGCGGATGCCTGCGTATGGGAATTCGGGGGAGTCGACCATCGCGACGTGCCGATGCAGTATCTGGGTCTGCGCGGCATTTGTTATGTCGAATTAAGCGTGGAAACCGCCAATCAGGATGTGCATTCCGGAACCGGCGGGTCCATCTTCCCCAACGCTGCCTGGCGTTTGGTGTGGGCGTTGAACTCATTAAAAGACGCAAACGACCATATTCTCATCCCGGGATTCTACGATGCCGTCCAACCTCCCAGTAAACGCGACCGTGAATTAATGGAAGCCTTACCCGAAACATCTCTGGAATACCGTGAACGTTATGGACTCAAAGGATTCTTGAAGGGATTGACCGGCGGCGTTGAATTGAGAATTGCAGAAGTTTTTGAACCAACCTGCACCATTTGCGGATTAACCGCCGGATACCAGGGACCTGGCTCCAAAACTGTACAACCAGCCAAAGCCAGTGCAAAAGTGGATTTCCGCCTGGTGCCCGATCAGACACCGGAGGAAGTTCTGCGCCTGCTTCGAAAACACCTCGATCAACAGGGATTTGCCGATGTGGCAGTAAAGCTGCTGGGCGGGGAATCTCCAGCGCGGACGGATCCCGATGATCCCTTCGTCCAGCTGGTGGTCGACCAGGCCGCGGATGTTTATGGCGTACCCATGCAGGTTGTGCCCATGACAGGCGGTTCGGGACCAAACCATCTGTTCATTGAAACGCTGCACTTGCCAGTGGTCACCGCTGGCATGGGCTATCCCGGGACGCTGGCACATGCGCCTAACGAAAATGTGCGTTTGGACCTTTATCTGAAAGATGCCCGGCACATTGCGCGGATATTAAAAGCATTCGCATAGCCATTCATTTATAAAGATTCTGAAAATCACGACCCAATAATTTGAGTCGTGATTTTGTTGTTGTTACCCTTTGTTACCTGCAGCCTGTTTTTTCATCATGGCAGCCAGATTTCGGCCACTCCGCTCAATGTTTTGCCACGCTTTCACCACCTGGTTCACCTCCGCTTCTGTCTCGGGCAGCATTCCATAACGCACGCGCAGATAGGAGCGGGTAATCAGTTCCAAATCGCCAGGGTGATCGGGAAAGAGCTTCACGAGTGCGGGCAGGAATTCAACCGGCGTGCTTGCCGGCGGGCGCAAAATACCCAGGCGGGCACTCAACCCCAGCAACCGGGCATAGATCTGGCGGATGCGTGCGGCGCCTAACAATTGGTTAGCCCGCCGCAAGCCAGGCAAAGTAATTTTTGACAGACGGGGGAGTGTCACTTTGAGAGGCGGCACTGGCAGGTTTTGCGTGTCCTGCTCTCCAAGCAATACGCGTTTCACCGGCCGCCAGCCCGCCCATAGAATGCCAGTCACCAAAACGAGCGCAAGAATGGCAATCAGCATGTATGGCTCAATTTTTTCCAAAACATTGGCGATATTCTTCAGGCTTTGGTCAGCATTCCCGACCTTGTCCAGGAGTTGGTTGATGTTTTTGAAGGTTTCCTGAGCTTCCGGCGAAGTAAAGCGTGCCTGCAGCCAGCGGATGAAAGAATCGATTGCCAACAAAAATGGCGATAACAGGAGCAGAAAAACGGCCATCAAAAGGCCCATCACCAGAAAAATCAAACTCGCTACTGCCCGCGCCAGAGCAATATCGAAGATCCAACCAGCCAGCAGAGAAACAAGGATGAGAACAAAAGCAGCCAGTGCGATGCCGGCCGCCCATATGGTCTGAATCCCTGGCAGACGGCCCCCGCGCAATTCTGAAATCTGGCTAATGCGGCCGCAAGCCAGCATGATCAGCGCAAAGAAGAGGAAAAGGAATAGCGGAATCAGAGAGATGGTTTGAATGGCGAGGGAAAAAACCACGCCGTAAATCATAAAGGCAAAAATGCCAATCTGAAAACTCAACAAGAGTCTGCGTTGATCGATAGGCGCGCGCGCAATATCGATGGCCCGCAGAGCCAGCAGGGAAAAAATCAAAAGATGCCAGAACTCGCCCCGTTCGGGCATGCCGCTGAAGATCGCTTGAATGGGTTTCCCGAAAAGTTGCAGGAAGGGCAGACTTGCATCAGGATAAAGCAAGGCTTCTATCGAAACAGCCAGGGCAATGACCAACCAAACTGCAAAAAAGATCCGCTGCCAGCGCCGTTTGAACCGTAACTCGCTTAATAATCGACTAGCCCAGTAGCCTGTGATGAAATAAGCAGCGATGGCCACAAAAACCGAAATCCAGGCGTGATGGAACCCTTGCAGTGCCTGATACCAGGTGGCTGCCCAAATGGCTTCCATGATGAGCAAACAATGGATGGACAACTCAGACCAGAGCTGCAAGGTTATGCCCCTGGGAGTGGAAAAAGGCCTGGTAGCGTTCACCGATCAGCCCTTTCCATCATGGCAAAAGGTAAATGCAATCCATGGATGCCTGGAATTTCTGGCGGAGGTTCGGGTGCAAGCGATATCAGGGTCGTGTTCCAACGGTAGCGCCGCAGGCTCAACAATGTGGCACCGAAGGATGGAGTGATTTGCGGCGTGATGATGATCAAGGTCGCGCCCATCGGAATCTGGTTGAGATGCTGTTGAAGGAAAAACTCGAACGGCGCGACGGTAAAAGGCGTGATGCCTGCCAGCGCGGAAAGGAGCATGGTAAGCTGGTTGGGAGAACGCCCCGGTGGAATGTGAAACGGTTGGTCGGCATGCGCCAGGCAGCCGTTGGAGAGCAAGCCAACGGAATAGCCATCTTCGACTGCGTGATAAGCCAGCGTGGCGCTCAGGCTGGCAAGCCGTTCCAATAAATCGCTGAAATTATCAATCCAATAGGAACCCTGCCCTGGAATGTTCAAACCAAGCATGAGCACCCGGGCTGAAATGGGCTGGAACTGGCGCACCTGCAGGCTGCCTGAACGGGCAGTTGCCGGCCAATGAATGCGGCGCAGGTCATCTTCCGGCTGGTAGGGACGTACGCCGATGGTCAAATTAGGATCTTCAAAAAGTTGCCGTCGGGTGCGCCGGTCGCCAAAGGGATCGTCGGTGCTCAGATGAAGTTTTTCAAAAGGAATCAATTCTGGATAGACCACGACCAGGTCTTGTTGGGTTGTTTCTTTGCGCTGCTCGTACATGCCAAACAGGTCGCCCGATTCCAACTGCACCGGTCCGATTGGATAAACCCCGCGCTGCCGTAAAAGAAGTTCGTAAGAACGAGTGACTTTTTGATGCCATCGCAATCCATACAGGTTGATTAAATAGCCAATTTCCTCCATATGGGATGGCGACAGAAGGTTGAGATTAGTGGTTCCAACCTCCAGCGGAATCGGATCAGTGGCGCGCAGCCAGGAAACCGGCAGGTATTTGCGGTTTTCCACCTCCACGCGCAGAATGATTTTTTCTCCGGGGAACCCCCTACGGAACCGCCAGCGGCGGGAATAATGGAGATGGTCGAGCGCATGGCTGCGCCAAAACCAGGTCAATGAAAGCAAGGCGCTGATGGCGGCCGAAAAGTAGACCAGCCAGGGCAGCTGAAAAAGCGCACCCAGGAGGAAAATTACAAAGAGGATCGGCAGCCAGTTTTCAATCAGCAAGGCAGCACCGATTGGACAGAATCATGCGTTTTTTAGGATTCTACAGGAACCGGGACAGTTGCAACAATATCTGCGACCAGCTCTTCAGTGGTCCGGCCGCGCAATTGCGCCTGCGGCGAAATCATCAAGCGGTGGCAAAAAACGTGCGGCGCCATCTGTTTGATGTCATCCGGCAGGACAAAATCGCGCCCGCGAATGGCTGCCCAGGCCTGGGCGGCGTGATAGAGGCTCAACGTGGCGCGCGGACTGGCGCCAAGTTGCACATCCGAATTCTCGCGCGTGGCGCGCGCAATCCGCACAATGTAATCGCGCAAGGATTCCTCGATGCGGATCAAACGCCGTTCCTGTTGCAATTGGAGGAGCTCATCGGAACCAACGACCGCAGTCAGATCGGGCAGCGGATCGGATGCCCGAAAGCGTTCGAGAATTTCGTTTTCTTCCTTTTGGGAGGGATATCCGATGGCAACCCGCAGTAGAAACCGATCGATTTGCGCCTCCGGCAGCGGGAAAGTGCCTTCCAATTCGACCGGGTTTTGGGTCGCCAACACCAGAAATGGCCTGGGCAGCTGGCGGGTGACGCCATCGCCGGTGACCTGGCGTTCCTGCATCGCCTCCAGCAGAGCCGATTGTGTGCGCGGGGTGGCCCGGTTAATCTCGTCGGCCAGCACGATTTGGGTCATAATTGGGCCGGGGCGATATTCGAATTCCTGGGTTTTTTGATTGAACCAGGAAAGCCCCGTGACATCGGAAGGGAGCAAATCGGGTGTAAATTGGATGCGGCGGAAGCTGCAACCAAGAGACGCAGCCAATGCGCGCGCCAGGGTGGTTTTTCCAGTGCCGGGTACATCCTCCAACAGGACATGTCCTTCGCATAAGACCGCCACCAAAAGCAGCTCGATTGGCTCGGACTTACCAACGATGACTTTCTGAATATTCGTTACCAAACGTTGAGCGACATCCTGAATCAAATTGAGCCTCTTGATTAAGAAGTGTTTTTGGAAAACCGGACGAAAATGACTCCATCATTATAAGACAATCGGGTTGCTCCGTTTTACCTAACCTTTGTTGTCTACCGTTGGCAGCACCCATAAATCAAACCGCCCGGCTGGGCCGGGCGGGAGACAGTTGCAGGATGGAAAGTCTAGAATGAGGTTTTGATCTTTTCTTCCACTTTCACAGGCGGTTTGGAACCATTTCCGGATTTGTGCAGCCGGGCTTCGATGCGGCGCTGCAGGTAAGGCGAGAAGTAGCCGAAATAGCGCTGCTGCAATTCGGGCTTCATCCAGTCGCGCCCGGTAATACGTTTCCGGCAGGCGGGGGAACCGCAATGGCATTCAAATTCGTCGTAATCACTCGAATCGCTCATCGCGTAATCAAAACAGGCTTCCTCGCCCACGGCGAGATCACGGATGGCCACCAACGAAATGGGCGAATTCAAGCCGCAATTCGGGTCGCAGGAGTGATTGAAATAATCCGAAGGATCACCGTGCACTACCGGTACCAAATAAAGTTCTTCATCGACCTGAATGCCATGGGTTTGGCGTTCGATCGGAAGGTCATCGAGTTGTTCAGTGGTTACCACCTGGCCGCCCCAAAAAGCCAACAGCTCGCCCGAAGCGATGGGCTGGCAGGCAAACAAACCAAAGCCGCCTTTTTCAGGGCAAGAGCGTAATTCGAGCTTGGGCGAGGTGTAAGAAAAGCGTTGAGTGTCCATTCCTCTCCTTGAAACAAGTATCAGGTTTTCACTTTACAGTCAGGCCGTCCAGATGGCCGGAAAAGACTGCCGTATCGTATTTGTATCGGGCAAAAAAAGGTGCTCCGGGCAATGCCGCCGGGAACACCAACTTTTCGGCTCCAGATTCAGGAGCCCTTATCATGCCAGGGCAGTGTTAAGGGGCCAATCAAACAGCCAAAGCTATTTGTAACACGCCGATCTTAGGAACAAGGTTGGCCTGCCTGCTCATCGAGGTGTCTTTGTAAAAGGCGCCTGATCGTGAATATTAATTATACCAAATTCAACAGAAATCCAAAAGATATTCTTTTTTTATCTAGAGTGTGCCGGAACGAAGGCGGACTTTTGCCTGCAAGGCCAGGGAGTGCCAGGCATCCCAATGATCCGGGGAAAGTGTCATTTTTCTTAAGACATCTATTGACATTCGATCATATGTTCTATAAAATAAAAATGTGAACGCCTGGCAGATGATTTTACAGGATTTGAGAAACTGGCTCCACCGCAAACGGCTCTTTGCCATGGATGTGGAAGACTATCAAACGCTGCATCTGGTGGCCGAGCGACAACGGCGCTCGCCGGGAGAAGTGGCCTCACGGCTTTTTGAGCAGGCCGCGCAGGAGCAGGACGCACAATCCTGGGCGCTGAGCTGTTGGGAAGGTCTTTCTCCGCGTCAAAAACAAGTGGCCGCCCACATCTGCCGCGGCGACTCGACCCGCGAGGTGGCTGTGCAGTTGAATATCGCCCAAACCACAGTCAAATCGCATGTTGAGGTTATTTTGCGCAAATTCGGGGTTAACAGCCGCGTGGCACTGCGCGTGCTGCTTTCGCCCTGGGACCTGAACGCTTACCTGTAGATCTGGCTTCTTCTTTCACATCCTCCCGGATATCTGGCTCCTCCAACGGAGGGGACCGTAAATTCCTCCCTTAATCCTCCCAATAGAGGGTATGCAGAACATGCGTTCTATGACATGATGAACGCATGGACGCCATCATTATTCCAGAAACCAACCAATTGTACGTGGTCATCGGCGGGCATGCCGCTGCAGACCGTCTGCTGGACCTGGCGGCGCGCCTGGCGCTGCGCGGTCCGCTGCTGCTGCTGGATTGCGGCAACCGCGCCAACCCGCTGCCGCTGGTACGCGAATTGCGCCGCCTGACCTCCGATCCGCTGCTGGCGCTGGATAATATCCGGGCAGCGCGCGCTTTCACCTGTTTCCAGGTGACCGCTTTGCTGGAGCAGGTGGCCTTTTTCCCCACCCAGCAGCCCCTGCTGATTTTTGACCTGCTGGCGACCTTTTACGATGAAAGCGTTCCGTATGATGAAGGCCGCCGCGTGCTCGAAAAGAGTTTGCATTGCATCAGCTACGTGCGCCGCGCGGCGCCGGTGCTGATCAGCGCACGCCTGCCGCCAGCCGATTTTCCGGAGCGCCGGGCATTCGTCGAAATGCTATGCGGTATTTCCGACCAGTACTGGATGGAGGAGAATGCCGCGCCGCAGCCACCCGCGCAGCCAGCGCTGTGGGAATAAGGAGGCATAACCACGGAGACACGGAGGACATGGAAAAGAAGATGCAAGTAAAGGGAAGAAGGCTAACCACCAATCCTGCTGCTCCCATCGGTTTCTACGTACTCTCTGTGATCTCTGTGGCTGATCTTTTTCGAAGGAGAATGCATGGGTCGCACACTGCCGTCCATCACACAAAGCTTAAGCGAAGAGCAGGCCTCCTTCAACCGCTTCCGGCGCGCGCTGCGGCGTTCCGACCAGCTGGCGCTCGACGAGCTGTTCGTCGCCGCGCGCCAGCATCTGGCAGCCGCTGCCTATTCCGCCAACCTGCTGCCCATGGAGACGTTTTTACTGGCCATGCTGCTGGAAGAGCACAAAGAAACCATGCGCCTGCGCGCGCAGGTGGAAAACTTGCAAAGCCGGGTTGACGGGGATGGATGAGATCACCGGCTGGCTGCTGGACATGTATGAGGACGGCGAGCGCGGGCTGGCGCTGTGGCTCATCGCCGAAGACGGCCGCCGTCTGTGCCTGCACCAGGCCTTTCCGCTGCGCTTTTATGCTGCCGGACCTGCGCCGCGGCTGCGCGAAGCCTGGCAGTGGTTGAGCGCGCTTTCCAATCCGCCTGCGCTGGCGCGCGAAAGCCGCCAGGACCTGTTTCAACCGCAGCCGCTGCCCGTTTTGTCCATCGAAGCGCGCCACCCGGCGGAACAGCGCGCCCTGTTTTTCAAAATGGAGCGTGCCTTCCCCGACCTGATCTATTATGATGCCGACGTGCAGGTGCAAATCCGGCACGCTGCTCTTTACGGTTCGTTTTCATTGGCGCACTGCCGGGTTGGCATCGACGACCAGTTGAACATACAGGCTTTCCAGACGCTGGATTCGCCCTGGGATATCGATCCGGAACAGCCATCGTTGAACGTGCTGGAGATCAACCTGATGGGCGACTCTCCGCAGCACGGGCAGCCGGCGCACTTCGAACTGCGCTGCTGCTCGTGGGAAAAGGTTTACGATCTGGTGGCGGGCAGCGCACCGGCTTACTGGCTTAAAGCGGCATTATGCAAGTTCGATCCCGACATCGTGGTCACCGATTTCGGCGACACCTGGCTGCTTGAAAACCTGCTGGCGCGCGTCAAAGACCCGGCCGTTGAACTGCCGCTCAGCCGCGACCCGGCGCGCACGATCCACACCATTCGCGAGAAAACCTACTTCTCCTACGGGCAGGTGGTCTACCGTGGACAGCAGGTGCATTTATTCGGCCGCGTTCACATTGACCGTAAGAATGCCATGATGTGGGGCGATTATGAATTGGAAGGCATCCTGGAGAATGCGCGCGTAACGGCGCTGCCGATTCAAACCGCGGCGCGCGTATCGCCCGGCTCGGGCATCTCGTGCATGCAGATGATCACCGCGTTGCGCGGCGGCATCCTGGTGCCCTGGCACAAACAGCAGGTCGAACAGCCGCGCCCGCTGATCGATATGATCCATGCCGATTTCGGCGGTCTGGTCTACCAGCCCACCGTCGGCCTGCACCGCGATGTGGCCGCGATCGACTTCGTCTCGCTCTACCCGGCGGTGATGGTACGCTGCAACATCTCGCCGGAGAAGACCGCATTGTCGCTCTCCGATCCGCTTCCGGAGGATCCGGGGCTGGTGCCGCGCACGCTGGCTCCGCTGCTGCGCAAGCGCGTGCTGCTCAAACAGCGCATTCCGGATCTGCCCGCCTGGGATCCGCGCCGCAAGTGGTACAAGGCGCGCGCCGCGGCGCACAAATGGCTGCTGGTGGTGTGTTTTGGCTACCTGGGTTACAAGAACGCGCGTTTTGGGCTGATTGGATCGCATGAAGCGGTCACGGCTGGAGGACGCGAGGCGCTGCTGCGCGCCAAGGAAACCGCTGAAGATGCCGGCTTTGACGTGCTGCACATGTTCGTGGATGCCTTGTGGATCCAACGCAAAGACTGTACGCAGCCGCAAGATTTTCAGGCGGTACAGGATGAAATCACCCGCCGGACCGGCTTGCCGATCGCGTTGGACGGACTGTACCGCTGGGTGGTTTTTCTGCCGTCGCGGGTCGACGGCCGCGTGCCGGTGGGCAACCGCTATTTTGGCGTGTTTCAGGACGGCTCGATAAAAGTGCGCGGCCTGGACGCGCGCCGGCACGATACCGCGCCCTGGGTGGCCGAAACGCAAACAGCACTGATCGAATACCTGGCCGGCGCGCCGGACGCTGACCATCTGCCGGAGTACGTTCCCGGTGCTGTGGCTCTGTTGCGCCAGGCGCTGCACCGGCTAAACGCCGGACGGGTGCCGCTCGAAGACCTGCTGACCGCGCAGCGCCTGAGCCGCGTGCCGGAGAAATACGCCAGTCTCTCGCCTTCGGCGCGGGCCGCGTTGCAATTGCGCGCGGCTGGCAAGGAACCGTCGCCAGGACAGCGCGTGCGCCTGCTGTATGTGCATGGAAAACCCGGCGTATGGGCCTGGGACCGCCCCGAGCCGGTTGACGCAAAGCGAATTGACCTGGGCATGTACCGCAAGTTAATGCTGCGCGCAGCCGCGGATATATTTCAACCGTTCGGCATCAGTCTGCAGGAATTGACACTGATGGTGGACGATCACGTCATCCAGGCGCCGTTATCTCCGCAGTGGGGATTCAAAAAACCCTGGAATGCTCCAGAGCTTTTACGCCCTCAACCTGTGCAGCGTGCATTTCCGGTGAACACACCCGCGCAAATGGCTTTCACCGGGTGAGAAGCCCTGCACCTCGATGGTGTTCTGGCCCAAGTGTTAATAAATTGTCGCCTCAGGTAAGTCTTTACTGCCCGATCGATAGAATATTGTCTTAGGTCGGTCTACCACGCCCTGCACCTCAATGGTGTTCTGTCCAACTTGTTAAAAAATGAGTGCCTCAGGTCGGTCTATAAGCCGCTTTCTGTCCCACTGATGGGTCTCTCCCGAAGGAGACCGCACACCCGTTTGGGCAGCCATCTCTCTAGGCGGACTGTTGCCAGCCCGCTCATGCAGCCTACCCGGAACTTCCATCCCAGGGGATGTTTCACCCCCAGGGTGTTGAGACGAGCCGTCTCCCGTTCCTGCTTGGCCTTGCTCCCGGCGAGGGTTGCCTGGCCGCTGCATTACTGCAGCGCCGGTGGTCTCTTACACCGCCATTTCGCCCTTACCCCTTGCGGGGCGGTATGTTTCTGTGGCCCGATCTGGCAGGTTACCCCGCCCCGGGTATTACCCGACGCCGTGCTCTGCGGAGTGCGGACTTTCCTCGACACCGGATTTCCCGATGCCGCGGCTGCCCGACCGGCCTGAGGCATTTCGATCATACCTGCATTCCAGCCTGGCGTCAATCAACGCTGATTTGGTACAGGATTGAGCGATTGGAGTAAAATTCATTGATTGGCAGTTGGTCGTCGCAGGTAATCACCCGATTACAGAAACGGTTCCGCGGTTGAATCAGCGGTCAATTATCCCAAAAATCATCCTCACGAGGTATTTATGCGAAAACCATTTGTTGCTGGCAACTGGAAAATGAATATGACCGTCGAACAGGCGCGCGGCCTGGTAGCCGAGCTGCTGCCCGGGCTGCAGGCAGTTTCGTCGGTCGAGCGCGTGCTTTGTCCGCCGTTCACTGCGCTGATGGCAGTTTCGGCGATGCTGGCCGGCACGAAAATCGGTTTGGGCGCACAGAATTTGCATGCCAAGGCTTCCGGCGCCTACACCGGCGAGGTTTCACCCGCCATGGTGAAAGAATTTTGCAATTATGTCATTATTGGACATTCCGAGCGCCGGCGCGATTTCTTCGAAACGGATGAGATCGTCAACGCCAAGGTGAAGGCTGCTTTCGGGGTTGGCCTGCTGCCGATTGTATGTGTTGGGGAAACCCTGGAAGAAAATGAATCCGGCCGCACCACCGAAGTGGTCACCCGCCAGGTGCTGCAGGGATTGAAAGACTTGAATCCCGAATTGGCGCCAGCCCTGGTTATTGCCTACGAACCGGTGTGGGCGATTGGCACTGGCCGCGCCTCCACCGCGGCTGCCGCCGACCAGGTCATTGCCGAAACCATCCGCAGGCCGTTGGCTGAAATGTTCGGCAAAGATACTGCTGAAGCCGTGCGAGTGTTATACGGCGGATCGGTGACCGGCGCAAACGCGGCTGAGTTCTTCGGCATGCCGGAGATCGATGGCGCGTTGGTTGGCGGCGCAAGCCTGAAGCCGGTAGATTTTCAAAAAATCGTTGAAGCGGCCGCGAAGTAGATCTGCGCATGCCGGCGCCTGTCAACGGGCTGATTTTCTTCGCCATTGGCCTGGGCTTGTTCTGGGTGGCGCAGCGTTGGCTGCACCGCGAGCTGCAGGCCTTGATTTTGCTGCTCACGCGCAATCATTCCGTGACGATCGGAATCTTTTCACTTTTGTTCTTTCCAGGCGTGCTGCTGCATGAAACCAGCCATTTCCTGATGGCACGGCTGCTGGGCGTGCGTACGGGAAAATTCTCGCTGATTCCGCAAACTACTTCGCAAGGCACGCTGCGCCTGGGATACGTGGAGACAGCCCGCGCCGATTGGGTACGCGATACCCTGATCGGCCTGGCGCCCTTGTTGAGCGGCGTGGTTGTGACTGCCTGGTTGGGCTTGGACCGGCTACAATTGCTGCCAGTCGGGAGCGCTTTGCTGGCCACGCAATGGCCTGCCTTGCCAGCCTTATTGGGCAAAGTGGCTTCTGTCCCTGATTTTTGGTTGTGGTTATACCTGGCCTTTGCAGTCAGCAGCACCATGCTGCCTTCAGCTTCCGACCGTCAGGCCTGGCTGCCGCTGGGTCTGGTGTTGGCGGTGTTGCTGGCAACAGGTGTGGCAGCCGGTGCGGGTGAGTGGATGCTGCAGAACCTGGCACCTGCCATCAACAGGATCCTGCTCGGGTTATCGGCAGTTTTTGCCATCAGCCTGGCGGTGCACCTGATACTTGGAATTCCCATCTGGCTGTCTAGGGTATTCCTCAGCCGCATCACCGGTTTGCGGGTGGAGTGATGAGTTTTTCCCTGGAAATGTAATTTAGGTAATTGCCACCAAATTGGGAGGGTTATTAACTCGCCTCCGCAGCAGGTTGGATGATACAATTCCTTAGCAGTTCAGGAATTCTTGAATTATTGGCTGGAAAACGATGCTCATTGATTCTTTGGGACGCCAAATAACTTACCTGCGGGTTTCAGTGACCGACCGCTGCAATTTGCGTTGCGTTTATTGTTTGCCCCCCGATGGGGTGCAATGGAAAACGCATGACGAAATACTGCGTTATGAGGAAATTGCTGAAATCGTCCGGATCATGGCAGGCGAAGGGGTGCATGCCGTCCGCTTGACCGGCGGCGAGCCCCTGGTGCGTCCGAACTTACCTTTATTGATTGAAATGCTGGCAGCAATTCCGGGAATCGACGATATCAGTCTGACGACCAACGGGCTTTTGTTGGAGCAGCAGGCGCCTGCACTGTCACAGGCTGGCCTGAAACGGATCAATGTCAGCCTGGATACCATGAAACCCGAATTGTTCCACCGCATCACGCGCGTGGGCGATATCGCAAGGGTGATGAGCGGTCTGGAAACGGCCGAAAAATGCGGGCTGGCGCCGATCAAAATTAACATGGTCGTCATGCGCGGGATCAACGATGACGAAATCGTCGCCATGGCGCGTTTGAGCCTGACACACCCATGGGATGTACGCTTCATCGAATTGATGCCCATTGGCAACCAGACCCCCTGGGGCGATGATTTTCCAGCCCCTGAAAGCATGTATTATCCAATTCGAGAAATCAGGAATCAGCTTGAACCGCTCGGCCTTGAGACCGTGCAGGGAAAAAGCGGAAACGGCCCGGCCCAGGAATACCGTTTGAGCGGAGGCATGGGGCGGATCGGTATGATTGCGGCCATCGGCGAGGCTTTCTGCGGTACCTGCAACCGGCTGCGCTTAACAGCAGACGGCTACTTGCGGCCGTGCCTGATGAGCAATTCCGAAATCAATATCAAAGAAGCCATTCGGTCGGGACAACCCATCCTCCCCCTGATCCAGCAAGCTGTGCAAGCCAAACCGCTCGGGCATGAACTGGCTAATCATCCCGCCCCCGAAGGCCGCTGCATGATGCAAATTGGCGGATAATCGCGGTAAACTCGGAATTGCTTTGTAACAAGAACAACCTCACCGCTTATTTGACGGTGAGGTTGATTTTTTGTCTTTGTATTTAGGCTGTGCCGAACTGGCGGTCGCCGGCATCTCCCAGTCCGGGAACGATATAACCCTTCTCGTTCAAATGGTCATCAATGGCAGCCAGATAAATGGGCACGTCCGGGTGATGGCTTTGCATGTTGGCGATGCCCTCAGGTGCGCCGATCAGGCCGACGAATTTAATCTTGGTAACGCCCCACCGTTTCAATACATCCACTGTCGCAGTGGCTGAACCGCCAGTTGCCAGCATCGGATCCAGTATCAGGCAGACCGAAACAGTGGGTTCGATGGGCAATTTATTGTAGTATTCCACCGGCTTGAGCGTTTTCTCATCACGGTAGATCCCGATATGCCAGACTTCAGCAGTGGGCATCAATTCCCAGAACCCCTCGACCATCCCCAGGCCGGCGCGCAAAATGGGTACCAAACCAATTTTTTCCTTCAAATGGGCAGCCCTCATGAGGGCGAGCGGAGTTTGCACATCGACGGGCGAGGTGACCAGATCGGCAGTGGCTTCATAGGCGAGCAACCCTGCGATCTCGCGCACCAATTCGCGGAATTTCTTGGGTTCCGTGGCAATATCGCGCATTTTGCTGAGTTTGTGGGCAATCAACGGGTGTGATGAAACATGAACATTGGACATGGCTGTCTCCAAATGGAATGAGTGCTGGCCCCATTATAGCCGCTTTGAACAGATAAGGTATAATTCAGGCCATGAGCGAACCCCCAAATCGTGTCATTTCCCCGGAACCGCGGCCGGATGACCGCATCGACCAGGCGCTGCGGCCGCGAAATCTGAAGGAAATTATTGGCCAGGACCAAATTTGCGAGAACCTCAGCATCCTTATAACGGCTGCACGCCAGCGTAATGAACCTTTGGACCACGTGCTGTTTTATGGTCCGCCAGGATTGGGGAAAACAACCCTGGCGCACGTCCTCTCGAATGAAATGAGCGTCAACATAAAAATAACCGCCGGACCGGCGGTTGAACGGGCCGGTGACCTGGCGGCTATTCTGACCAATTTACATGCCGGCGATATTTTATTCATCGATGAAATCCACCGGCTTGGCAAGGCGGTCGAAGAAGTTCTATATCCGGCCATGGAGGATTATGCGCTGGATATTGTCATCGGCAAAGGTCCTTCGGCCCGTTCGATCCGCCTGAAATTGCCGCGCTTTACCGTGATTGGGGCCACTACACGTCTGGCTTTAATCAGCGCACCGCTGCGCGCCCGTTTTGGCGCGGTCTACCGGTTGGATTATTACGGCTTGCCGGCGATGGAAAAAATTGTCAGCCGGGCAGCCAAAATGCTCAAGGTACCCTGTGAGGATGGCGGCATCGAAGAAGTGGCCCGCCGTGCGCGTGGAACGCCGCGCATCGCCCTGCGCCTGCTGCGCCGGGTACGCGACTATGCCCAGGTGCGGGCGGATGGTGTGATTAACCGCGATATTGCCGACCTGGCATTGGATCTGTTAAATGTCGACACCATGGGGCTGGATGAGGTTGACCGCCGTGTTTTGCTGACGATCATCCAAAAATATAACGGCGGACCGGTCGGCCTGAACACCATTGCTGCTTCCATCAGCGAAGAATCCGATACGATCATGGACGTCGTTGAACCGTACCTACTGCAACTCGGGTATATCGACCGCACGCCGCAAGGACGCGTGGCTACGAGAGCAGCTTATGAGCACCTAGGCCTCGAGTTCCCTGAAGAAACGCAACAGCCGCGGTTAATTTAAAACGCGAGCCGGTATTATTTTATCGATTGAATTATCCTGTGCCAAAGGTAATCGTAACGATATTTGAATAACGAGAGAATAATTTCATTTCAATGAAAACGAACGATTTCAATTACCCGCTGCCGCTTGAACGTATTGCGCAGACGCCGGTGGAACCGCGTCACAATTCCCGTCTGCTGGTGCTGCGCCGTGACCGGCCTGAGCTGGAACACAGCGTTTTTTACCGGATTGGCGAATATCTTCAACCGGGCGACCTTTTGGTGATCAACCGCACGCGTGTCATTCCGGCGCGCATTTTTGCCATCAAACCCACCGGTGGAAAAGTGGAACTGCTGTTGGTGCGGCGAGAGGATGAAACCACATGGGAAGCCTTGGTGGGCGGCAAGGGCATGGTGGCCGGCAAGTCCGTCGCTATTCCAGATGGACCGCAGGTAGAGGTGGTCGAAGTGCTGGATGGATCGCGGCGGCGGGTACGATTCTCGCAACCGGTGGAGGGCTATCTACCCGTGATTGGGCAAATGCCGCTGCCGCCCTATATTCACACCCACCTGGAGAACCAGGAGCGCTACCAGACCGTTTATGCAGACCGGCCTGGCTCTGCGGCTGCCCCGACGGCCGGTTTGCATTTCACCCCTCAATTAATGGAAAAATTGCGCGAACAAGGAATTCGTTTTGCCGAGGTGACGCTGCACGTTGGATTGGATACCTTTGCGCCGGTGACCGAAGACGACCCTGGCGAGCACAAAATCCATACCGAATGGTGCGAATTGGATGAGGAGACTGCCCGTCAGATCAATGCAACACGCAAGGCAGGCGGCCGCATCATAGCAGTCGGAACGACCAGCGTACGTACTTTGGAGTCGGCAGCGCAAAATGCCGCCCCTGGCGATGCGGTCGCGCCTTTCAGCGGCCCGACCAGCATCTTTATCCTGCCTGGATATACTTATCGCGCGGTGGACGCCATGATCACCAATTTTCACCTGCCCAAATCAACCCTGATCATGCTGGTGAGTGCTTTTGCCGGACGGCAGCGTATCCTTGATGCCTATCAGGAAGCTATCCAGAAGGAATACCGTTTCTTTTCCTTCGGCGATGCGATGATGATCCTTTAAGGAGCCAGCGTGACTTCAGAGAACCAGGCCTGGAAAAACTTGAACAGTCAAATTATCGCTTGCCGGAAATGTCCCCGTCTGGTAGCCTGGCGGGAGGAAGTTGCGCGGGTTAAACGGCGCGCCTATCGGGAGGTTGAGTATTGGGGCAAACCCGTTCCTGCTTTTGGCGACCCGAATGCCCGGCTGCTGATAATTGGATTGGCACCCGGGGCACACGGATCAAACCGCACCGGCCGCATGTTCACCGGAGATGCATCTGGCGACTTCCTGTTTGGCGCATTGCACCGGGCCGGGTTCGCTTCGATGCCAAAGGCTATCAGCCGAGAAGATGGTTTGACCCTCACAGATGTAATGATCACGGCAGCTTGCCGCTGCGTGCCGCCGGATAACAAGCCCACTCTGCAGGAAATGGATACCTGCCGGCCTTACATCCAGGCGGAATTGGATTTAATGCCGAATGTTCATGGCATTATCGCGTTGGGGAGTATCGGCTTTCAGACTGCCTTGGCCATCTACAGGCAGCGCGGTGCCAACGTACCAGCCCTAAAATTCGGACACGGCGTTAGGTATTCATTGGGCGAGGGGTTTCCCTGGCTGATGGGGTCTTATCACCCCAGCCAGCAAAACACGCAAACTGGCCGGCTAACTGTTGACATGTTCGACGCAATCTGGCAGACGGCACGGGAAAATTTGAAATAAAAATAGCCGGCAACCTTCAATTGAGCAAGGCGGCCGGCTATTGATGTTAGGCAGATGTCGATTTATGGGACGACAGTGACGGATGCTTTCATACTGGTGTGGTTTTCACAGATATAGGCGAATGTTCCTTCTTTCGTGAAGGTATAGGAAAAAGTTCCACCTTTACCTAAAGCCCCGCTTGAAAACGATCCATCATTGGCTGTAACGGTATGGGTGGCACTGTCGTTGTTGGTCCAGGTGATGGTTGTGCCGACATGCACGGTGATGTCGGACGGCGAGAATTGGAAATTTGCGATGGCAATGTCAATCTTGCTGCCTTCTGTAACGGTCTTACCGCTGGCAGCAGGTGGTGTGTCGACAGCGCCCTTGCCATAATCATCGACAGCATTTGCCGCTCCTGATATGTCGTTGCTTACCGCGGAAACCTGGTCGCCGGCAGGTGAAACGACAAACCAGACGGAACCAACGTTCTGCCCGGTGGTATCCCCGGCGCTTTTATCGCCAATATAGGTATACAGCGGCCAGCCATTATAAGTGACCTGCGTTGAACCATCAGTCCGTTTCGTAGTCCCCAACTTGGCAGTATCAATATCAACCCCGCCGGTTGGCGTGCCGGTAACCAGCAAGGGCGGCCAGTTGGCGGCGCATTTATCGTAACAGCTGCTGGTGTTGGGCGTATCCTTGGTGTAAAGGTAGAGGGTCATGCCCTGGCTGTTCACCAGTATTTTTCCCAGGGTAGGATTATCGACTGTATTTACTGTGATTACATCCAGGCCGCCGCCACTCGCAACGGCTTTTGTTGGAACTGCTGTTGGCTGAGTGGAGTAGCCGGAATTTGCACTGCAGGCCGCCAGAATAAACACCGTGCTAAGAACGATTGTTAAAAGAAAACCGCGTCTCATTTTTAACCTCCGTTATTATCGGCATTGTAATTCTGATAATTAATATCAATATTAATAATTTCTTATTGTTTGTCAATAACTAAACCACACTAAGTTACTATTCAGTAGTTTCTGAAAAGAGTTGGAGTAATTGGTAAATTTGGTTCTACATTTTCAGTTCTGAACCAGAAATTGAATGTAAAGGCATTCCTGTTCCACATAGGTCAGTCTGGAAAAGAGAACTATTCGGTGGTAATTTCCTTGGGGAAGCAAATTGCAGACCGGTTTCATATTCGCATAGCCATTTGTAGTATAAATAAGAGATGGCGTGCAGACAATCGTTTGCACGCCATCTTCTGTTTACTAAATGAGTGGTTTACTTATGCTGGCGCAGGGCATCCCAACCGGCATATTTGGCCGTATCGCCCAATTCCGCTTCAATGCGCATCAATTGATTGTACTTGGCCACGCGGTCGGAGCGGGCAGGGGCGCCGGTCTTGATCTGACCCATATTTAATGCAACAGCCAGATCAGCGATGGTGGAGTCTTCCGTTTCACCGGATCGGTGCGATGTAACCGCGCGCCAGCCGGCACGGTGACAGGTTTCTACAGCTTCGATGGTTTCAGTGAGCGTGCCAATTTGATTCAATTTGACCAGCAATGCATTGGCAGCGTTTTCGCGGATGGCACGCCGAACCCGTTCCGGGTTGGTTACCAGCAAGTCGTCGCCGACAATCTGGATGCGCTTGCCCATTTCCTTGACCATCAATTCCCATGAAGCCCAGTCATCCTGCGCCAGGCCGTCTTCGATGGAAACGATCGGGTATTGATCGACCCAATTTTTCCAGAAGGCAACCATTTCCTCGCCGGTGAGCATTTTGCCTTCTTTGCGCAAGTTGTACTTCTTGGTCTCTTCGTCATAGAGTTCGGAAGCAGCCGGATCGAGGGCAATCGAAACCTGTTCGCCAGGTTTGTAGCCGGCCTTTGTTATAGCTTCCAGGATGACTTCGACGGCTTCGACGTTCGCTTTGAGCGCCGGCGCGTACCCGCCTTCATCGCCGACCAGGGTGGTGTATCCGCGGTCTTTGAGGACCGTTTTCAGTGCGTGGTAGATCTCGGCGCCCCAACGCAATCCTTCTGTAAAGCTGGGCGCGCCCAGGGGCATCACCATGAATTCCTGCGCATCCGTCGACTGCCAGGCTGTATGCGCACCGCCGTTCAGGATATTCAACATTGGCACAGGCAGGACGTGGGCATAGACGCCGCCGATATAACGGTAAAGCGGCAAACCCAGGCTGGCTGCTGCGGCTTTGGCAACGGCGAGTGAAGTACCAAGAATCGCGTTCGCGCCGAGTCTGGATTTGTTGGGGGTGCCATCCAGTTCAAGCATGGTCATATCGATCGCTTTTTGCTCAATGGCATCGAAACCAATCAGAGCTTCGGCGATATCACTGTTGACGTTCTCGACGGCTTTAAGCACGCCTTTGCCGCCATAACGCGATTTGTCGCCATCGCGCATTTCCAAGGCTTCATGAATGCCGGTGGACGCGCCTGAGGGAACGGCCGCCCGGCCCCAGTTGCCATCGGCCAGGATGACTTCCACCTCGACTGTCGGGTTGCCGCGGGAATCCAGGATTTCCTGGCCCATGATTGATTCAATTGTTGTATCCATAGTAAACCTCTTTTTGTTAGTTGTGATATGAGGCGCTGGAGCGCCTAGGTAATAATAATGGAATTGTCCAAGTATAACTCAGGATACCCCGGTTTTGCCTTTCTGCGCTTGGACTGGGGCTGGTCCTAATCGTTGCTGGCTTCAATTCTCTTCTCCAACACGCCGGCGCGATCGCACACTGCCTGGGCAAAGGCCAGAAATAGCGGATGCGGGCGGTTGAAGCGCGAAAGAAATTCAGGGTGAAATTGCGTACCGACCATAAAAGGATGGTCAATATATTCCGCAATTTCAACCAACCGACCATCCGGTGAAAGCCCCGAAAACCGCATGCCCCTGGCCTCCATGGCGCTGCGGTAAGCATTATTGAACTCGAAACGGTGGCGGTGGCGTTCCTGCACCAGATCCACGCCGTACGCTTTTGCGGCTTTTGTTCCTGGTTGCAATTGGCATGGATACAGACCCAGGCGCATTGTGCCGCCCATGTCGGTGATCTGCTGCTGATCGGGCATCAGGTCTATGACCGGATAGGCAGTAGTCCGGTCAAATTCGGTTGAATTGGCTTCTTCGTTTTGGAAAATAAATCGTCCAAAATCAACCACCATCAATTGCATGCCCAGGCAAAGCCCCAGGTAAGGAATCTGATGGGTACGGGCATATTTTGCTGCGTGAATCTTGCCCTCGATGCCACGGCTGCCAAAGCCGCCAGGGACGATGATGCCGTCCACATCTTCGATGATGTCCCAGCCTTTGCCGCGCTCCAATTCGGCGCTGTGCACCCATTTCAGGTCCACTTCGACGCCCAACTTCAACGCGGCGTGATCGATGGCTTCACGCACGCTGATGTAAGCATCGTGCAATTCGACATATTTGCCAACCAGGGCAACTTTGATCTTCGGTTTGGTTTTGTGGATTCTTTCAACCAATCCAGTCCATTCCGACCAGTCCGGTTTGACGCGGGCTTGCAGGCCGAATTTCTCAAGCACGTAATCGGCCACGGATGCGCCTTCCAGCATCAAAGGTACCTCATATAGTACCTTGGCCGTTACCATGGGCACCACGGCGCGTTTATCCACATCGCAAAATTGTGCAATTTTCTCGCACAAAGAGGGTTCAACCGGGTAATCGGAGCGCGCCACGATCATATCGGGCGAGATGCCAATCGAGCGCAATTCGTGCACCGAGTGCTGGGTTGGTTTGGTCTTTAATTCCTCCGTCGCCCCAATGTAGGGCAGCCAGGTGACATGTACATAAAAAGTGTTTTCGCGTCCCAAATCGCTGCGCAACTGGCGCAGCGCCTCCAGGAAGGGCAGGCTCTCAATATCGCCAACAGTCCCGCCAACCTCTACCAGGACGATTTCAGCTCCGGTGGTCTTGGCCACCAGGCCGATTCGGCGTTTGATTTCATTGGTGATATGGGGAATGACCTGGATGGTGCCGCCCAAAAAATCGCCGCGCCGCTCCTTCGAGATCACCTCGGCATAAACCTGTCCGGTGGTAATGTTGCAGACCCGGTTTAGGCGGATATCGATAAATCGTTCATAATGACCAAGATCGAGGTCTGTTTCTGCACCATCATCCAATACGAAAACTTCGCCGTGCTGGTAGGGACTCATGGTACCCGGATCGACATTGATATATGGATCCAATTTCTGTACCGCCACTGAAAAACCGCGCTCCTTGAGCAGCCGTCCCATTGCGGCGGCTGTAACGCCTTTTCCCACGGAACTGACTACGCCACCAGTGAAGAAAATATACTTTGTGGGCATACACACTCCTTAATGAAGAATTGGATCCAATCGGGTTAATAACAAAGAAGTGGGGAGGGCCGTTGATCGGCGCCTCCCCACGTGCAGGCCGCTGAATTAAATTGAGAAAATGGTTGAACCAATGGAATTCGCATGTTCAATCAGGAAAATTGCCTGGCAGCAAATGCAAACACCTGTTCTTGCCGCCTGACTGGCCTCCATTTTTTCTTAGTATGAACTCCGAAAGTTTACCATAAAAAAGTAAATACCATTGATTACGCCATCCAACCAATTTATGAGTGAATTGGTTTGTCAGGTCCGAATCCGGCCTGGGTATTTGGGAGTGTTGAAAACAGGGTAAACAGGCATCCTCTGTTGTCAACCGTCGTCTCGTGTTTTCCCTGATGCGGTTGTAAAAAAAGCCGCCCAATTTTGGGCGGCTATTCTGTATTCTGTTTTCCGCTGAAACCTGAGGGAGCGTTGTAATTTCAGGCCGTACGGGCTTTTTGTTCAAGGGTGCGGGAGAAGGCGTCTTCCTGCTCGACATTGGAAGTTTTGGTCTTCTTTTTGTCGTCCGCTTCCTTTTTGCGGGACTTGGCCTTTTCCATGGCTTCGCGGATGGCGATTTCCATGGCGGTTGGCTCATTTTCGTCCTTGGGCTCGTTAATGGTATCCATCAGATGGGAGAAGTCCTCGCCGCCTTCGTGAGAGCGGGAACGCGGAGCCGCTTTCTTTTTCCGTTGTGGTTTTTCGCGTTTGGGCGTCAGGTCGGAGAGGCGGACTGGCTCTTCTTCCTTTACCGGCTCGGGTTGCATGGCTTTGAGACTCAGCTTGATTTGTTTTTTCTTCTTATTGACGTCAAGCACCATGGCTTCGATTTCATCATCCTCTTTGACGACATCCGATGGTTGGCGAACATAACCGTGTGCCATTTCACTGATGTGAATCAAACCGGGACGTTCAGCGCCGATGTCAACAAAAGCGCCAAATTTTTCAAGGCGGACCACTTTGCCTTTGACAACCATGTCTTTCTTGATATCTTTCCAGTCCAGGTCAAGCGGCCGGAACATGGTCAATTCAATGCGGTTTTCTTTGATGCGGCGAACCCAAACGTCGATTTCCTGTCCGACTTTCAACTCAGTCTCGACGCTGATGATTTGTTGACCTGGTTCGGCAGTCTGGATCTGCGATATGTGCAGCACCCCCAGCTTGCCTTCTCCAAGATCAACCACAGCGCCGGCTAAGGCAGTTCTAAACACCTTGCCAGTAAAGTGGGTCTTTGGCTTTATTTCGGCGGTGTTATCGATCTCCGCCACTACGATATTATCCATTCTTCATTCTCCCATTATCAGTTATCAGCGAACGCCAATTATACTCCCCGCCTATCAAACTGTCAATTAAACCAGTAAGTTCAATATCCAGTCCAGGCGGCGCTTTTTTGGTGGCTCGGTTTCCTAAAATCACGTTTTTTATTGACGGACAGGCTGAAACTGAATGCACTTGGCCTCAAGAACTAAATGTCAGCGTAAGATCCAGCGTTTTTGATCCACGGGCGACTTTTATTGTGACGGTGTCGCCAGGAGCATAATGAAAGAGCGCATTCAAATAAGGCTGGGTGTCGCTTAAGGCGTAATCGCCAATCTGGGTGATGATATCGCCGACCTGTAAACCGGCTTTGGCCGCCGGGCTGTTCGAATCGATTGCCACCACATATACGCCCCATTGCGCAGGAAGATTGTAGCGCTGAGCGGTGGCAGGATCGATCGACTGGTAACGGATGCCAATGTAAGGCCGGGCGACCGAGCCATTTGCTATGATTTGTTCCGCCACGATTTGCACCGTACTCGAAGGTACTGAAAACCCCAACCCTTCCACCACTGTTGTCGAATTCTGGCTGTCACGGACGATTAGCGTATTGATGCCCACTACCTGACCAGCCAGGTTGACCAGCGGTCCGCCAGAGTTGCCCTGGTTGATGGCCGCGTCGGTTTGCAAAAGGTTTTCCAAAAGGTAGCCGTTTCCGCTGTCAAGGCTGCGGCCAGTGGCGCTGATGACACCCGTGGTGACGGTGTTCTTAAAATTCCCCAGCGGCGACCCAATGGCAATCACCGATTCGCCGGGTTTCAGGACATCCGAATTGCCAAATTTTGCCACCGCTGGCAGGTTGCCATCCACCTTGAGCACCGCCAGATCAGAAAATTGATCGCTGCCAACCACCTGGGCTGGGCGTTCGTCGCCGTTGGCTAGAATCACCTTGAGCGATTGAACGCCGTCGATAACATGATTGTTGGTAATGATGTAGCCCTTATCCGAAAAAATCACTCCGCTGCCCGATGCGGTTCCGCCGGAAATCACCCCGAAAAACGACATCTGATCGGGTAATTGACCCACAACCGTCACCACTGCCGGACCAACTTGCTCTACGGCTTGCGTGATGGCAGTATTGATATTGACCGTTTGGATGGTCATCGATTCTGCAGTAGGGTTCGCAACGCTTGTGGCTGATGCTGTCACCGGTATTGCGGCAGCCCCCGACTTGCCAGCCATGCCCCGGTATACGACCAAACCGCCGATGATTGATCCTGCCAAACCAGCCCCGAAGACCATAATCAAGATTAGGAGGGCAATCAAACCCTTTTTCATAAATTTATTATCCTTGCAAATTGACTTAATTTCCCTGCAGCAGTAGTTCTACTGCCTTATCCAATTGCGGATCGCGGCCGGCAGCGATATCCTCATCTGTCATCTTTACTTCCACATCGGGGGTAAGCCCGGTGCCGTTAATTTGGCGTTCCTTGGGTGTCAGCCAGCGTGCAATCGTAATTCGGACCGCACCCTGGTTGTCCTGAAGAGCCCGCCAATCCTGTACCGTGCCCTTGCCGTAGGTCGTCACGCCAACCAGTTTGGCGCGGCCGGCATCCTGTAACGCACCGGCAGTAATCTCGGACGCCGAGGCGGATCCTTCGTTCACCAGAACCACCATCGGAATATCCAACGCCAGCCCGCCTTTTAGCGCTTTGAATTCAGTGCGGGTGCCATCGCCGTATTGTTCAAACAGCACGTAGCCCGAGTCGATGAACTGTGACGTGACTTCCACAGCTGTGTTTAAATAACCACCGCCGTTATAGCGTAAATCAAAAACGAGACCTTTGGGATTCTGTGCCATCAAATCCTTTAAGGCTGCCTTCAAGTCCTTGGTCGAGTTATCGCCGAAAGTGCTTAAGGCTACGTAGGCAATGCCGGAATCCAGCATTTTGTAGCTTACGGAAGATTGTGTGATCTTTGCGCGGGTGACGGTAATGTCAATAGGTTGATCGGTGCCTGCGCGCTGGATCGTGAGAGTCACCTGCGTTCCAGCGGGACCTTTCACTTTCTTTAACACCAACTGGCCGTCGATGCCGGTCATATCCTGACCGTCCACCGCAATGATCAAATCCCCCACTTTTATACCGGCCTTCTCGGCTGGTGAATTGGGCATGGGACTGACAATCTTTAAATAGTCGCCGGTAATATCGACAATAGCCCCGATGCCTTCATATTCGCCGCCCAGGGCCGTATTTGCCTGGGTATATTCGTCCGGAGTCATATAAGCAGTATGGGCATCGCCGAGCGATTGCAGCATGCCGCTGATAGCACCGCGCATGAGCGTGGTGTTATCGACGGGTTGATCCACATATAGTTTGTGAACCAGATCCCAGGTTTCCCAGAAAGGTTTAAAGGTTTGGGAAAGGTCTTCAGGTGTACCGGTATTTGAAGGGCTGGTCGGGCTGAGTGTAACTTCCGGAACGACTGCGCTGATTGATGATTTTGGCAGTACCCACCCAACGAGAATTCCGCCGGAAAAACTACCCAAGAGCAGCAGGACAGCGATAATTGCGATTACGAAATTGCGTACGAAACGAGACGACATGATCGACTCCTCGAAAAATATGGTTCTATGGTTGAATGTAACACCGAAGTATTAATCTTAAATAAATATTCAATTTTGTTTATTCAGATGGATCTGGCGGTTCGTCACCGGATTCTGCTGGCTTGCGCAAATCATTGGCGCGGCGGGAAAGCTCAGCAAGCATTTCATCTTCTTTTTTCCAGGGTTGTTTGACGGATTGGGACATGCTTTGAATTGCCCGGATGGATACATTTTCTTTTTTACCATTTTTCTTGCGCAGCGCTGCAATCAGTGACCAATTAATTGCCAGGAAAAACAATAAGAAGAAACCCAGCAATACCCAACCCAACCAGGGAATATCACTCATCTGTTTTTCCCGCTTTGATCTGAAAATTTAAATTTCCATTCACAGGAATCACCAGGGGTAAATCCGCTATTCGTGAAATTACCTTCGCGTATAGAATGCCTGGATTTGGCGGACCGACCAGAACGGTTTGGAAACCATATGCGTGGGCAGCGGCCAGGTTGCGGGGAGCGTCATCCACCAAAATGCAGTCAGATGGCGAAGAATGACGGGTGTAATCCAGAGCGATATCAAAAGTCTCAGGCATGGGTTTGCAATATGGTGATAATGCCACGATATCGATGATGTCATCAAACAGGTTTTCCAATCCCAGAATCTTCAATACACGCAAGGCATGCGGCCGGTCTCCGTTGGTAAATATGAATTTTGGATAGGAATAATTCAGCAGGACCTGGCGCAATTCAGGGTTTGGTTTAAGGTATCGTTCGAGCGGCACATCATGAACAAAACGCAAATATTCGTTGGGATCAATGGAGCGGGTCGCTTCCAGGCCGCGCAAGGTGGTTCCGTAGGTATTGAAAAGATGATGGCGGAGAGCCGGCACCTCCTCCACGGGAATGCCTAACACGGAGTGCATGTACAAATCGATTCGATCACGAATATCCTGCCAGACACCGCTGTCAGCCGGATACAAGGTATCGTCCAGGTCGATAAATAGCGTCGTTTCAGCCATATCGCCAGTATAATCGAATGCAGGGTGATTTACCAAGTTTGCATCGTTTTACAGGTAAGTGCGGAAATCGTGACCGGAAATAGGACTTCGCTCCTATTCATATATTAATTTGGACATTTTATAATCGATTTGTTCAGGAGCTTTAATGCCGATCCATTTGCTATCGGAAGATGTCGCATCACAAATTGCCGCCGGAGAGGTAGTTGAACGGCCTGCATCTGTGGTGAAGGAACTTCTGGAAAATTCGCTGGATGCAGGCGCTCACAATATCAGTATCCGGATTGAAGAAGCTGGACGGCGTTTGATCGAAGTATCCGATGACGGCGACGGCATTTCACAGGACGAACTGCCCCTGGCCATTGCCCGTCATGCCACCAGCAAGCTGCGTACTGCCGAAGATTTATTCCATATTACTACCTTGGGTTTTCGCGGCGAAGCGTTGGCATCGATTGCCTCCGTTTCGCGCTTTTCTATTACCACGCGCCGCGTTGGCGCCCAGGTAGGGGCGCGAATACAGGTGGAGGGCGGTTTGAACGGCCCAATGGAAGGCGCGGGCGTGCCGGATGGCACCGTTGTGCGGGTTGAGGATTTGTTTTTCAATGTTCCTGCGCGCTTAAAATTTCTCAAAAAGGATATGACCGAGCGCAGTCAGATCGATGGCCTGGTGACGCGCTATGCATTGGCCTATCCACAGGTACGCTTTCAACTCTGGCAGGATAACCGGCCAGCATTGAAAACCAGCGGCAATGGCGACCGGCGGGAAATTCTGGCGCAGTTGTACGGCGTGGATATTGCCAGGCAACTGCTGGAATTGTCCTCGGAAGAAGATCAAAGACAATTGGATGGATTCATCAGCCCGGTTGCCCTGACGCGTTCAAACCGGCGGGATATCACTTTCTTTATCAACGGCCGCTGGGTCCAATCGGCTCCATTGGCCACCGCACTGGTGCAGGCCTATCACACCCTGTTGATGGTTGGCCGTTTCCCGTTGGCGGTGGTATTTGTTCATTTACCGCCGGAGGATGTGGATGTTAATGTGCATCCGGCCAAAGCGGAAGTTCGCTTTCGGGATGCTGACCGCATTTTCAGCCTGGTCCAACGCGGTACGCGCCGGGCACTCCTGGCTTACTCGCCTGTGCCATCCATCGGCATGCCGCAATGGCAAACAGGTGGAAACCAGCCGCACATCATCGATCCAGCCTGGAATATGGCTGCCGACTTGCAGCAAGGCGTCCGCCCGGCAGAAATTCCGCAGGACCTCCCGGATACGGAAACAAATCGAATCGTTGAAACCAATGCTTTGCCTTCCGGGCAATTGCCTCTGTTGCGTTTGATCGGACAGGTAGGCCTTTCTTACCTGGTTGCCGAAGGTCCGGACGGCTTGTATTTAATCGATCAGCACGCTGCGCACGAACGGGTACTCTTTGAGCGGTTGATGAAACAGGTGGATGGAAAACGGATCGCTGCACAGACATTGCTGGAACCCGCCCTTGTCACTCTACCACCCCAGCAAGCCAGTTTGTTTACCAATCAGCTGGAAGTTTTGGAACATCTCGGCTTTCAAATTGAGCCCTTTGGCCCTGGGTCATTCCGGGTGAGGGCTGTTCCGGTATTGCTGACCGGGGTTGAACCTGCGGCCGCTCTGCGGGTGCTGGTGGAAGACTTTGAGGAAGATGAAAGCCCGCTTCAGAGCGAGATTGAAAGCCGCATCGCCGCGCGGGTGTGTAAACGGGCTGCCGTCAAAGCGGGCCAGGCTATGGCCGCCGATGAGCAGAAACAATTACTGGCGGACCTTGAGTCCTGTCGATCGCCGCGGACCTGTCCACATGGACGCCCGACGATGATCCATCTTTCAGTGGACTTGCTTGAACGTCAATTTGGCCGGCGGGGCAGCCGGTAACCCTGAGGAAATTGGAGATTCCATGCAAATTGTAACCGACCGTGGTGCTGATCTTTTACCCGAAGTGGCTGAGGAATTTGGCATCCATTTCACACCGTTAAAAGTTACTTTGGATAACCGTACCTATGCAAGCGGTGTGGATATCATGCCGGATGAGTTTTATAAATTGTTGGCCAACACCGAGGATATGCCAATCACTTCGCAACCGTCGGTCGGGGAATTCGTTGAACTTTATCAAAACCTGGCTCAAACTGACCCGGAGATTCTTTCCATCCATATTTCCTCCGGGTTGAGTGGAACCATGAATTCAGCCCGGGCAGCCGCGGCCATGGTACCGCAAGCCCACGTAACTTTTTTCGATACGCGTACCCTTTCCTGCCCTCAAGGTTGGCAGGTGGAGGCAGCCGCCCGCGCACTGCGGGCGGGATGGAGTCTGGAGCGGGTTCTGGCATTTTTATCCGAGATGCGTCTGCAAACAGACGGCATATTCACCGTAGCTACGATGAAGTACCTGATCCACGGCGGACGAATCAGCCACATCAAAGGTTTGGTCGCTTCGTTGTTAAATATCAAGCCGATTATCGGCGTTGAAAAAGAAAACGGAACCTACGTTCAGCTTGGGCAGGAAATTACTTTAAAACGCGCAATTTTTCACGAGGCTGATTTGCTGATCAAACGGTTTGGCGCTGGTACAAAATTGCGCGTGCAATTACTGCACGCAAATAATTTGCCTGGTACCGAGTGGCTGCGTGAGAAGCTTTTGCAATTGTTTGAAATTGAATGGATTCCAACAGTCTCGATTACGCCGGCGCTTGGCGCACATGTAGGTACCGGCCTGGTTGGCATGGCGGTCGGGCCGGCTGCATTTTTTAGCCAGTTACCTGTCTAATCACATTCCCTGGCGCAAACCGGAAGTTCCACGGTGAAGGTTGAACCCGTGTTCAACTGGCTTTTTATGCCGATGGTGCCCCCATGGATTTCGACAATTCGCTTACAGATCGAAAGGCCAAGCCCAGTACCCGGATAGCCCTCTTGAATGTTGTGGGCTCTGAAGAATTTTTCAAAAACATGGGGAAGATCCGTTTCTGGGATGCCCACCCCATTGTCCTGTATGGAAAAACCCACTGTCTGGCTGTTTTCCCACAGACGAACAATCACTTTACCACCAGCCTTGTTGTACTTGATGGCATTATTTAGCAGGTTGATGACCACTTGCTTGATCTTGTTTTCATCCGCTTTAATTAATACAGGGGAATCGGGTTGATAAATCTGAAATGTAATTCCGGCTTCATCAGCTTTGGGTTTGAATGTCCGGCAACAATCCGTAATGAGCGTTTTTATATCAAAGTTGGAAGTGGAAAAAGATAACCGGCCGGCTTCGAGCCGGGAATACTCCAGGTAGGAACTGGCCATATCGTTCATCCTGGTGATCTCGATTGCGATCGAATCAGCAAATTGCTGGCGTTGCTCGTCAGTAAGGTCGTTGCGCTTTAGCAGGTATGCAATGGTGAGAACCGATGCAAGCGGCGTGCGTAATTCATGCACCAGTTCATTCAGAAGGTCGGCCTGCTGGTAAAGGCGCGAATTCTCGACTGCAATAGCGGCTTGAGCTGCTAGTACTGAGAGAACATCGGCATCTTCCTGAGAAAAACTATCCCGCTTCTTGTTGACCACTTCCAAAACCCCCTGAATTTTTTCCTTGGCGGTCAATGGCACGGCGATCAGCGATTTTGTACCTGCTCTTAGCAGGGTATCTGTTTGAACAAAGGGTCGCAAATCTGTTTTAACATCCGCCACGATCACCGGCGTGCGGTGCTCGCTTACCCAGCCAGCAATGCTGGCGGTGGGTATGTTCGTACCTTGTGGAATTTGATCAAGTTGAGAATCGGTGGAAGACTGTAGGACTAACCCCCCTCTGGTTTCATCATGCAAAAAAACATGTGCAGTCTCGGCATCACTCAGATCAACCGCCACCCGCAGTATTTTTCGCAGCAATACTTCCAAATCCCGCGTGGATGCGAGATCGCGAGAGATATCGAGCAGCTGGTTGAATTGTTGGATGTTGGGAAGCACGTTTAGCCCTCTTTCAGTATAGCGTGAACAATTTCCGGCAATACAACTGCAATATTATCATTAATCGCAATTGTAGCCTGTTTGTCCAAATAAGTGGCGGAATAGTTCAGAATCACCAGGTCAGCCCCATTTTCAAGAGCATACAAAGGCAACCCGCTGACCGGACTGACCTCCAATGAGGTGCCTGCCACCAGGAACACATCTGCCTGTTCAGCAAAATATACCGCTGACCTCCAGGCTTTCTCGGGCAAGTTCTCCTGGTAGAAAACGATATCCGGTTTGAGAATTCCACCGCATTCTGTGCAATGCGGCATTACATTATCCACAATAAAATCCTGGTAGCAAGAATCGCCTGAAACCGTCTGCCAGCAGTTTGGACAGGTGAGGGTTTCCAGCGAGCCGTGTAATTCGATCACATTTTTGGAACCCGCTTCCTGGTGCAGCCCATCGATGTTTTGGGTTAGAACCGCTTGCAGAATCCCCATTCTTTCCAGTTCCGCCAGGGCATCATGAGCCGGGTTAGGTTTGGCGGCTGCTATTTTTCCAATCAACGGCTTTAGCCAGGCATAAAACCTGGTCGGGTCGCGGTGGAAAGCCGATAATGAAACCACGTCCAGCGGGTCAATATTCGCCCATTCCCCTATACCAGGGGATTGGAAATCGGGGAGGCCTGATGGCGTCGATATTCCTGCGCCAGTTAAGACCACAACATGACGGGCTGACTTCAGCAATTTCGCTGCCCGTTGGATGGACTCTTTAAAACTGTTTGTCATTCCGACTGAGTTGTTACCCTTTGAGCCAACAGATCAGCGATCCGGAAGAACTGCTGGCTGACAAGCCCCTCTTTTTGGATCTCGATCAATGGTATCGAACGCGTGGCTGCGTGGAAGGCCTGCTCTGGGGCGGGAGGAATCATCATGGCGATTGGCTGCCCAAGTTTTTCCTGGATCTGCGAGGCAGAGAGGACGATATCAGCCCGAACCCGGTTGATGGCCATGACGGTCAGCAGCTTTGATTTCCCGAAACCGCGCGCCGTTAAATCGTCAATCAAGAAGCGGGTGCGTTCGACAGAGGATGGCTGGGGTTCTGTAATCACAATGAGCTCATTTAATTGCGGCAGAATGCGGTCGAGCATGGGGTTAAAGCTGGTACCGATATCCAAAATCACAAACGGTGCCATCAGTGATAACTGTTGAATGATCGCTTCGATCTGGGGGCCATAATTGAGTTGATCGGTATCGCGCGTGCGGGAGGATGCCAATAACAAGCGGACACCAAACGTTGTCCGGATTAATTCCTTTTCAACCACATTGCTGGTAATATCGCTTGGCCGGCAGCGCAGCAGGTTGTTTAAGCCTTCCGGATTGGAAAGCTTCAGATCAATGGCCCAGGTGCCCTGGCTTGGGCGCAATTCGGCTGCGATGGTTCCGGTTTTCGTGCGTTCGTGAAATGCCAAAGCCAGGTTCAAGGCCAAGGTCGAAACGCCTAAACCGCCTTTGGCTCCGATGACGCCCAGGGTATAACCGCGGTCGAGAGATGGCGTTGGACCGGTGCGCGCTTTTACCCGGGTCAGCAGCGCTTTGATGTGGGCAACCAATTCAGCCGGATGGACGGGCTTGGTTAAATAATCATCTACGCCGGATTCGTACCCTTTGACCTTGTCATCCACCTGGCTTTTAGCGGTGAACATCAGGATCGGCGTAACGGTGGTGGCAGTTTCCAACCGCAGGCGGCGCGTCACTTCATACCCATCGATATCCGGCATCATAATATCCAGAACGATCAGATCCGGCTGCTCATTGCGGGCCATCGTCAATGCTTCGATGCCGTTGTGGGCAGACGCGACTTGATAGCCCTGGCGTTGAAGCATCAAGCCCACCAATCGTAACGTTTCAAGGTCGTCATCAACAATGAGTATTTTTTCTGGCATCGCTTCCCTCCAAGTCAAGTGCCAACGCCCTTTACCAAAGGCGAAAGGAACAGATAAACAGGTCTGTATACTATTCTAAATCAAAACGAAAAAAAACATACACTATAATCAGCCTATGTTATTGCAAATAGAGGAAACAGCCTTCACAGAATGCGGCCTCCGGCGCGGACAGACCTTGTTGGTTGGCGTATCCGGCGGGCCGGACAGCCTTTGTTTGTTGGATGGTTTGAACCGATTGGGTTTCCACCTGATCGCTGCGTATTTTAACCACCAGTTACGATCTGAGGCTAAAAACGAGCGTGACTATGTTCAAACCGTGGCTGGAAAAATGGGTGTCGATTTCATTTCCGGGTCAGGAGATGTGACCGGGTTTGCTCAAAGTCATGGTCTTTCGATTGAAGCAGCCGCCAGGGAATTGCGCTACCGTTTTCTCTTTTCGAGCGCACGCAACCTAAAAGCCGATGCAGTGGCGGTGGGGCATAATGCCAACGACCAGGTTGAAACAGTTTTAATGCACCTCCTGCGCGGAAGCGGATTGGACGGCTTGAGTGGAATGGCTTTTCGTGCCATGACTGCCTGGGATGGAACGATTCCCCTGGTCAGGCCGCTTTTGAGGACCTCGCGGGCTGAAATCCTCGAGTATTGTGACAAAGTTGGATTGATACCAGTGGTGGATGGCAGCAACCTTGAACCGGTTTTTCTCCGAAACCGCATCCGCCTGGAATTAATGCCTGAATTGGATAAATTGGCTCCTGGCGCGACTCAACGCATCTGGAATTTCTCACGGTTGGCTGCCGCCGATCTGCATATTATGAAGGATCTTGAGGAGCAAGCCTGGCAGGCGTGCCTCTTGGAGGCGGGGGATGGCCGCGTTCTGATGGATTTAATGAAGTTAAATGATCTGTCGGATGCATTGCTGGCCCGTCTATTACGGCGCGCAGCGGCCCACTTGCGGCCTTCAGGAGAAGTGCTCGATCTGGAAAACACTTACCGGGCTGTCCAATCTATTCGAAAGCCAAAATTGAAACGGACGATTGAACTGGCGCAAAATTTGCTTCTGACCGCGGACGAAAATGTACTTCAACTCGCCAAACGCGATTATCAGCCCATTTATGACCAATTTCCATGCATGGGCAACTCTGAATTGATTGTGCCAGGCCTGCCTTTTCGTAAGCGGCTGGGAAGTGGTTGGATTATCTCCTTCGAGCCTGTCAGCCGTCCATCCCAAGATCAGTTGAAAACAAAACGCGGACAATTGCAATTCGAAGCCTGGTTTGATTCTGGTTCATTGTCCGGTCAGGTTTGCGTGCGCACACCTCAACCAGGCGACCGCCTCAGGCCGTTTGGAATGGCTGAAGGCAGCCAAAAATTATCCGATTTTTTGATTAACCGCCACATTCCTGTTGGTGCACGGCAGACCTGGCCGTTGGTTTTCTGTGATGGCGAAATTGCCTGGGTGCCCGGGTTCGCCCCGGCGCAACCTTTCAGAATCCGCCCCGAAACGGAAGCTTGTGTCTGCATGAAAATCTACCGGGAATAATAACGGCGTCCGATTGGACGCCGTTGAATTTCAGGCTGTCACTTCTCCGGAAAGACGCCGGAGTTTGAAGTTAATCTCGCGCCACTGAATTTTGGATATGCCCATTTTCTGGCGGATCTGGTCATGTTCGATCCCCGACCGCCAGTCATCCAGAACGCTGGTCCAGCGGCACATATCAAAAGAGAGGTGTTTCTCAAGGCCGGCTTCTTCGCCCAGGTCCTCCAGCAGGTATTCCAAACGGCGGGGTGACCAGGGGAAGATGGTGTCGCGCGGATTGTATTGGTTCAGGTACTCGCGGTAACTTTCCACCCACTCGCTGATTAGGTCAATCTTGCGTTCCTTATAACGCGACCGCGGGGTTGCGTAGCGGATGAATAGAATGGGTCCGCTTGGACTTTCCAGGTCAATATGGTTTAAGTTGAGGGTCAGGCATTCACCTTTTTTTATACCGGTGGTGAGCAATAATAATAATAACGTGTAAGGCCGTGCATCGGGTTTTTGAGCTGTGCGGTATTTCATCGCCACTTCCAAAACCCGCTGCTCTTCATCGGGAGTCAGGATGATTGGTAAGGGGCTCATCACAGATTGCTGCAGCACTTTTTCGGCAGGATCGGACACAATGCGCCCGCTTTGCACCAGCCAACGGAAAAAAGCCTTGATGGACGTGATGCGGCGCGCCAGACTCTTGGGGCTGCATGGAATCCCCCGGCCATTTTGCATCCACTGCAGGAACTGATTCAGGTCCTTGGTAGTAATTGAGCCAACCGTTCGATCGGGAGGCAAATGGGATGCCAGGAGTTGCAGGTCGCCAACGAAAGCCTTCACTGTGTAGGGAGAACGGCTCTGATCGTTGAGATAGAGTTCCCAGGCACGAACGGCAGGGAGGAGCGCAGTGTTGGAGGAAATGTGTGCAGCAGGTGAGATGTCAGGCATTACCGTGTCCTTGCTGATTTTGCGTATAGCTTATCGGTTACAGTGTACATGATTTATTACGCATTGTCAAATGGCAGAATCGTTATTCTATTACTGGAAATGGGTATATTTACCTGGATTTCTGCTGCCCATTTACCTAACAAATGCGAATAAAAATGCATTACCGGCGGCGATATCATCGCCACCGGTAATTGAAAATGATAATTCAGTTTCCAGGCAATTATTGACCGTAAACTTCTTTCTTGATCAATTCCCAAATGGCCTGTTTGTCCGGGACCAGCACCTGTGCGCCGGCATCCGTCACGTAAGGAGTGAGCATATTGATGCCGATGAGATGGCGGTGGATCAAGCTATCGTCCGAAAGCAGTTTAGGCGCCATGGTCACGATCGGCAGCAGGTCATCCAACTTCAGATCCGTTTCAACCGAGCTGATAAACAGGTTGAAGAGTTCCGGCGCCCGGGAGACGGCATTCAGGCTCATCAACCGCCTGAAGAAGGCTTCCAGCACTTCCTGTTCACGGCGGGTACGGTCCAGGTCAGAGGTGGAATAGCGCGAACGGACATACCATAGGGCTGTATCGCCGTCCATCAGCATCGATCCAGGGGCAACGCTGCAATAGCCTTCCCAATCGCGCGCTGGCAGGTCGCATTTATCGCGCAAGTAGGCACCAACATAAACATTCAAACCGCCCAGCGTGTTGATGATGGCTTTGAAGCCATAAAAGTTGGTGATCATGTAATGGTCGGGCCGCACGCCGAAGTTGTACTCCATGGTATCTGCCAATAGCGGAAAACCTTCATAGGCATAGGCGGTGTTGATGCGATCCATACCCCGGCCGGGAAGATACACATAAGTGTCGCGCGGGAAGGAAATGATACTCACTACACCGCTGTTGGTGTTGAGGGATACCAGCATAATGACGTCGGTGCGCGACCCGCCGCCTGGGCGGTAGTCAGATCCCAATACCATGATATTCATTTGCCCGTCTGGCATTTTCAAGTTATGAATAATTTCGCCAGAATCGGCAACCGATCCCCCTGGAGTAGGGGTGGCTGCTTCAGTTGCAGTTGATTGAACAACGATTTCAGCCAAGGTTGGAGTGAGTGCCAGCGGTTGAAACGGCGTTGGCGTAACAGTCGCATTCGGGTCGGGGGTCACAATTTGCGCGGGGTCGACCACCTGCACCTGGGTGGCGCTGGCCAGACCTGGAAGATTGCACGCCAGGGATAACAAAACCAGAAGAGAAAATACCAGGATTAATCTACGCATCGCATACTCGTTTCATTCATCGAAAATCATTGTTACTGCCAAGCCAGGCGTTTCGCTGGTTTTACCAGGTTTGGGCGGCTTTAAAGGGACCAGCAGGTCAAATGGGTCTCCCATATAGACGTCGCCGATGGGGTTTGAGTTCCGCCATGAGCCGATTGAGTACCAGTCCTATCCGTGCAGATGTGGCGAGCATTCATCAAGAACCAGATCTGGCGAAGAATTGACAAGAACCCTCCAAAGGTATCCCGAGAAACCATCGGTAAAGAAAACCGCTATTGATCACGACCGATCTGCACTGGAAGGAGCAAATTTATTTGTCTCCCCCCATTGCCCGTGGCATGCCATTGGATGCTGCCGTGATGAGCTTCAACCTCCGTTTTCACATTCAATAATGCCAAATCAGATACTCCGGTGTTTGGAAAGGCAGGTTGGTTTGAATCAGAATTCTTGCCAGATGCGTTCAGGCCATTGTCATCATCAATACCGCAGCCATCGATCATTTGAAAAGAAAGAAGGGGCAGGGGTTGACCGGTTTGGGGGAATTCAATTTTTAACCGGATAGTGCCATCCGCTGGCGTGCTGGCAGCTGCGTTTTGGAGCAATTCAACCAGAACTTGCCTCCAGACACCATTGTCAACCCGAACCGCACCTAATGACTCGGGAAAATCGATTTGTACTGTGATGGATTTATCGCGAAACAAACCGCTGGATGCTTTGATTGCCTGATCGATGATTGCTTCAAAGTCGATTATTCCAGCAAGCGCATCGACGCCGGATTCCTGCCCACCCTGAGAAGGGGTCAGATCGATTGTTGACAGGGCTGGTTTCTGATCGGTCAGCCCGACACTCGATTCTTCATGGTTGTTGTTTATGCCTACGGGGATTGGGCTGTCGAGCTCGAGGTTGCGGTTTTCTGCCTGACGTAACCCGGTCGACTCTGGAGCTTCCGGAATATCTGCGAAAGGTCCATTGCGAACGAGGAGACGGTGCAATTCATCATTTTCGTTTTGCAGCCTTTGGATGGTATCCTGTGCCTCTTGCTGAAGTTCCATCAAGGTCGAGGTTTCCGGCATCTTTTCCGCTGTGTAGGCAGGCAACATTTGATTTGACTGGTTTTCAGCAGCCAGTCGCAAATTCTCGGCTTCGACCTGCAGGTTTTCCACCTGACGGCGTAAATCTTCTATCTCGTATTGGCTTTGTTCGGCTTTAACCCGGGCGGCGTTGATCGCAGAAGCGCGTTGTAAAACCTGGCTGATTGCGTCACCCATCCCATTCAGGAAGTTTTGGTCCTCGACATTCCATAACCGGTTGGAATATGGCGTCAGCAAAACCAGCCCGGCACTCCAGACTCCAGGGTTGACCATCAAGGGTATGGACAATAAGTGGCCAGATTCATTCAATCCAAAAATATGCGTCAAGGAAATCAGATCCTGGGGCGGTGTACCGTTGGTTGAAAGGCGCAGCGGTTTGCCGCGTTGTATTGAACTGACCAAGGCTGGAACACTGCCAACGCTCAATCGGGTTCCTGCAATGGGTTCTTCGCGGATCAGGTCATAGCCGCATTTAATTTCCAACGATCCCATTTCCGGGTCGACAAATACCAGAAAGGTGAAATCCGCAAGCAGCGTCCGGGAAACAGCCCGGGTAAGCGAAATATGAATCTGGTCGGGATCGGTTTGATTGGCAAGCTTCAACCAGGCGGAAACTGTTCTGGGTTCGCTGGTCAGGCGTTTTCTTGGGTCAACTTCTATTCCCTTTTTAGTAACGGCTGCTGGAACAGCTTGAATACTGGTTTCCACCGGAAAACGCTGTGCCAGGACAGGCAATAAGGGGAAGGCACATAATGAAAAAAGCCGAATAATTCCCGAAAGGTAGGCAGTTGTTTGCAAAAAAATCAGGTGCAAACCAATGCCTGCAATGATGATCAAAAGAAAGCCAATTCCGGCACCCCGGCCCGCTGGTTGGCGTAATGAAATTCCGATCAGGCCGATGATGCAGGCTGTCAGTGTGGCAATCTGCCAACCCCAATCCAGGTACGTTCCATTGAAGGGTTTCGAGGCGCCGTTTGTATCCCAATATACTACGGTGAAGATGAATAGGACGAGTCCAAGCAGCGTAAGCATGGCGACGCTTACATCGGCTAAGCGGTTGCGATCGGGAGTCGCCCACATCCAGATAATCCACGCCAACGATATAAAGAAAACCGCTCGATCGAGCGGTGGGATGATCAAACGCGCATTGATCAATCCCTGCCAGGCCAATCCACTGGTAATAAACATGGCCAATTGGAATAGAAGAACCACAGCCAGCCCGAGAACCGTTCGACTCATTACCGGTTTTGGCATGCGGGCTCTATTGAACAATGCAGCCTGTAATGCCATCACAACCGAAAACATCAATACGGTATGGTAGATCAGGTTCCCTTGCGGTTCGATCAATAGATTGATGATTTGGTTTAGTGAGGTTTCCATTCCCTGTAAATCCTTGGGGATTATAGCACGGAGGTTCTTCCAGCCAGGTCTATTGAACCATGATCATTTTGTAAAGGTTGACAAATCATGGATTTGCGATAAAATTCTGCCCGTCGATTGAGGATTGCCGAAGTGGCGGAACTGGCAGACGCGCTACGTTCAGGGCGTAGTGGGTATTACACCCGTGAGGGTTCAAATCCCTCCTCCGGCACCTGGACCCCGTACTATACGGGGTCTTTTTCTTGGTACTGGTCATCAACTTGCAACGGGTGGTCAATTGGAGTAACATACGCCTATGAAGAGCATCCAGTTTGACAAGAAACGCATTATCGTTGTAGCCGGCCTGGTCCTTCTGTTTTTTCTCATGGTGGATTTGAATACGCGTTTGAATGATCTTTACCGATTAACCCGTGAGCGGGATTCCATGCGTACTGAAATTGCCAATCTCACAGCCACTGCGGTTGGCCTTGAAACGCAGATTGCTTTTGCCACCTCGGATGGTGCGGTAGAACAATGGGCTCGCGAAGAGGGCATGCTGGTCAGGCCGGGTGATCAATTGATTGTTCCCATTGCACCTGCAGATGCAACACCCGTGCCAGTTGTTGCGCCGCAAGCCACCCAACCAGCCATGAAGAACTGGCAGGTCTGGTGGGCGCTATTCTTTGGCGAATAATTCCATACTTGTGGATAATCAAACCGGCTGCCATGCAGCCGGTTTATTGTTTTTCGACCTGTGCAAGGACCAGGCGCGGATCCTCATCAGACAAACGATTGAGCACCCAGTCTGCCCCGGTGAGTCTCTCGCCAGGATTGGAAGTTTCCACGGCCAGGCACTTCATGCCGCCCCGTCTGGCTGCTTCAACCCCTGCGACCGAATCCTCAATGACCAGACATTCAGCGGCGGTAAGGCCTAACCTGTTTGCAGCCTCCAGAAAGACATACGGATCCGGTTTTCCGGGCATCTCATACGCTGATACAATGGCTTGGAAATAATGCCGGATGCCCGTTTCATTGAACAGGGTATCGATATTCTCCCAGGGTGCCGAGGTCGCAACGGCTTGAAGGAAGCCATTGGCGCTAAAGAAATCGAGCCAATCCTGGACACCGGGCAACAACTCGACCCTGCCACTCAAGATTTGGCGAAACAATTCCTCTTTCTTTTTTCCAATTGCAACAACTTCCAATGGATGGGTCGGCCTGCGAAACAGATATTCAATTGCACCAACGTTATTCATCCCCAAGGCACCCAAAAAATGCCGGCGATCCAATTCCATATTTTGTTCAGCCATGATTTGCCGCCAGGATTCAAAATGGGCATCTGTCGTATCAATTAATACGCCATCCATGTCCCAAAGAACTCCGCGAATAACCATTATTAATTGAATCCTTTAATTAACAAATGATCCAGGCTGGCGTTGGATGGCCAGCAAGGTAACATCATCCGAAACGGTTTCAGCAGCTCGGAATTCGATGATGGCTTGTTCAATGGCATGGAGCAATTGGTGGACGCCCAGGCTGGCCGTGGATTGAATAATTTTTTGCAGCCGTTCTTCCCCAAAGGTTTCCCCCTGGGGAGAAAAACATTCCGTCAGTCCATCCGTATAAAATAGCAGGCAATCGCCCGGCATTATTTCCAAAATCTGGTCGGAGTAATGGACGTTTTCCAAGACGCCAAGTGCAATTTCCCCCTTGGGAAGTTGTTCAAGTTTGCCGTCAATGGATCGCCATAAGAGCGCCCGGTTGTGACCCGCATTCGCACAGGTCAGGACGCCGCGAACAGGATCAAGTGAAGCATAAACCGCGGTAACAAACATCCCGCTTTGCGAATCCATCAATAGCAGGTTATTGACCCGATCGAGCACCCGCCCCGGCGAGACTGTATTTTGCATAAACGCACGGATTAATGTACGGGTAACGGTCATATACAAGGCTGCCGGCAGGCCTTTATCGGATACATCGGCGATAACCAGCCCCAGCTTTCCCTGGCGCGAATGAAAAACATCGTAAAAATCGCCGCCCACCTGGCGGGCGGTTTGCCAGCGGATGTCCATTTCCCATCCGGGTAAGGTCGGCAGGCGGCTGGGAAGAAACGTTTGCTGGATCTGACGGGCAAGTTGGATTTCCTTTTCCAGGCGTTCGCGTTCAACCATTTCCTGGTTGAGCCGCTCGTTTTGGATAGCCAAGGACACTTGTTGTGCAACCCCCGAGAGGATTTCCAACCTTTTTTCCTGGAATGTAGGCGCGACATGCGATTCCTTCATCAACATCGCGCCGAAAACCTCACCTTTGACTGAAAGCGGAAAACCCAGCACCCACGCGCTTTTAGCAGATTGGGCAGGAGAGGGCATTTCACCCGGTGAGAGGCAAGGCAAGTCGGCCCATTCCATTGCGGATAAAAGCGGATCCGGCAGCCGGCATGAAGAGGGCGAATCGGACTGAATAATTTGGTCCAGCAACGGAAATTCGCCAGGAGAATAAACTCTTTCCAGAATCTGTTGTTCTTGTTGGCGGTGGCCGGTAAAGGCCTGGGCGGGTTCGTGCAAGTTGTGGTCGCGATCCCACAGATAAGTAATGCAGGCATCAATACCGATGAGGATCGGCATCAGGTGGCCGATCGTATCAAGGATGTCGGTAAGGTTGTTCTGACTGACAACCGCCTGCGCCACCTGCAAAAGAACTGCGGTTACGTAAGCTTCTTCCTGGCGGACCTCAAGCAATTGAATATTCTCGATGGCAACAGCCGTCTGGTGGGCAATGCCTTGAATTATGGCTAATGTTTGCTGGTCAAAGAATTGGCGGAAACCGGGCAGATTGTCATTTTGGTGTCCAACCAACATTGCACCCATAATATCCTGGTGGGTCAATAATGGAACCAGCACCAAAGTGCCATTATTGCTGGAAAGGGCTGCTTCAGGCAGTTGTAATTCTTCTTTTGCATTGTTGATAAAAACTGGCGACTGAGTCATGCGCAATTTCTGAAAACCCGAGGTTTCAGACTCAAGGAATAGCAAACTGTCTTTTGCCAGACCATCGATGCCATAGGAATTCTTGAGTTCGAATGCCTGGCGGGAGGAGTCGAATAGGAAAATTGCGCAATTTTTGATGCCCACCAATAACGGTGTCAGCCGGGTCATGGTCTCCAATAAATCTTCGACCGTATTGAGTGCCTGACAGGCTTCAGCCACTTGAAGGAGAACGGTTGAAACCCAGGCCTGCTCCTGCGCGGCTGCAAATAAGCGGGCGTTTTGAATGGCCGCAGAAGCATAACTTGCGAAGGTTGCCGTCATGGCGCGCGCTTCAGACCCGTACCGTCCGTAAGTCGAATGCGAGAGGGTCATGACGCCGAGCGGTTGTTGCCCGTTCATTAATGGTGCGGCAATCGAGGAATAATCTTGTTTGAAATTTAACGCTGCACCCATTGGGCCGAGAGGATCTGTTGCCCTGCGGATGGTTGGTTCAGAACTGGTGAGGGTGGCTTCAAGGGTCTGGCGGGTAGTGGGGTTCTCTTCCAGAACCTGATTCATATGTTCAAGGGTAAAACCATGGGCATAAGCCAATCTCAAGCGGTCGCTATTATTGGGATGCTGTGGATCCTCTTCGTATAGCCAGATTGCAGATGCTTCGCAAGGAAGGTTTTTTTCCAATTCCGACAGGATACTGTTAAATAATTCGTCCAGAGATACATTCGCACTTAACAGGTTGGCGACGTCGCGGAAACTATCGGCTACCTGGCGGCGCCATTGTTCCGATCGGTAGAGCGAGGCGTTGCGGAGCGATATGGCGATGGATGCGCTTAACGCTTCGAGAATGGATAGGTCCTTCTCATCGAAGGCATTGTATTCAGTGCTTTGGATGTCGAGGATGGCTTGGGTTTCGCCGCCATAGGTGAGGGGCAAAGCAACCTCTGAGCAGGTTTCATAAGGCGGCAGGTCGGAAGGCCGGTAGAGCGGTTCTTTGCGGACGTCATTGGCCAGCAGTGGTTTTCCAGTCCGGGCCACCCATGGAATGATTCCCTTGGGATCATCAAGCGAGATTTGGATTTGCTGATCGCGCAGGGTGCTGCTGCGGGCTCCGCTGCCAGCCCAATACACGATCAGCCGCCTGCCCGGGTGTACGGAATAAAGGTGAACAAATGGAAATCCGAAACGTTTCTGAATGGTATCCACAACCGTGTCGAGCAAGGTATCCAGATCGAGGATTGACGTGAGTGCGTGGGTGATATCGAATACCGCAGAAATTTGTTCGGCACGGCGTTGAACATCCGAATACAGTCGAGCTCCTTCCACGGCAACGGCAATGCTATCCGCCAGGGCGCGAAGCACAAGCCGGTCGACTTCGTGAAATGCATCCAACTGATCGCTCTGCACATCCAGGACGCCCAGAATACGCTGCTCTATTTTTAACGGAAAAGCGACCTCTGAATTTGTTTCAGGCAGGGAGTCGATAAAACGATAATGTTCATCCTTGTGAACATCGGGGACCCAATACTCATCCGCTATTAACACGGTGTGGCCAATTACGCCTTCTCCAAGGCGGGCAGTCAAGACGGTCTGGCGGTCTTCTTGATTCTGGCTGGCGCTGGCCCGAAATTGAAGAATTTGGCCGCTCGGGTCCAGGGTGAAGATGGCAACATAATAGTAATTAAATGTCTGTTGAATTAACTTTGTTACCCGCAAACAAAGCTCGTTGAGATCAGTAACATTCGCAATTTGCGAGGTGACACTGCGGACAAGGGTAAGCTGTTCTGAACGCCAATTCTTTAGCGATACCTGGCGAAATATTTGGAAATAACTGGCGGTTTGAGCTGTTACACCCTCCAAAAAAATGATCTCTTCTTCCTGGAAAGGCCTGTCGGGATCACGTTGGACTTCGAGCACGCCCAGGAGATTCTCCTGGGTAATAATTGGCAGGGCCAATAGGCGGGGTAATCGGTTGGGTGAACATGTCTTGCCGTCTTCTGCCTGGCAGATTGGTTTGTGCTTTTTAAAAACTTGTTGAACCACCTTTGGCGCAGCTTTCGACGGAAGCAGAAGAACTTCCGGCTCATTTGGCAAAGGATAATTTGGTTCGGCCAGCCAGATGACAGCTTTTGCACCCAACTGGCGCTCAATTAACTCGCTGATCAGTGTACATTGGGCTGCCGCGTTGGGTTGTTTCAACAGTTCTTCGCCCAGGTGAAGGTACTGCTTCCACTCTGGGACGGCAGCCAACCCGGGAGCCGTCATTAACGTTCCTTTTCCTTGCGTTTCGACATAGTCAGCGTATTGTGACCAGGTTTAAATTCAAAATCGACTTCGTCCATCCATTGACGGATAAAGTAGAGTCCCAGACCATGATCGGAACGGTCTTGCAGGGGAGCCTTCACATCGGGGTTCTTTATTTTCTTCGGATTAAAGGGGCGTCCTTGATCCCGAAGGATGACCGTCAGCCCGATGTCATCGATGAGGCAACTGCACTCGATATCACCCTTATTTTCGCCGCCGTAGGCATGCTCGATGATATTGGCGCAGGCCTCATCCAAGGCGGTTTCCACCGCATACACCTGAAAAGAGCTTAACCCGGCATCGTGAGCAGCCTTACGGACAAAATCAGCGATTGCCGGTAAACTTTCGAATCGCCCAGGAAAGGTGAGCGTAGCCATTCAATTCAACCCGCTGCCGTTAAAAACTTCCAACTGCCGCGGTTGCATCCGCAAAAATCTTAAATAGGGGGGTGAAACCTGCCAGATCAAGCGTGGCGGCGACATTACTGGGTACGCTCGCCAGGACAATTTCACCGCGGTTATAGCGTCTGCAGGATTTTTGGGTGCTGATTAACGCGCGCAAGCCTGCGCTTGAAATAAAATCCAACCCGCTCATATCAACAACAATCCGGTAGCGGCCCGATTCCGTGATTTTGGTTAATGCTTCCGACAATAATGGCGCTGTGGAGCTATCAACGCGTCCGGATACTTTGACAACATCGCAGTGCTTAAACTGTGTGTGGGTGATTTCCATCGAATTCCTCCGAAGAAGGATGCCATAGAATGGTTCAAATGATAGGGTGATTATATCATGCCTGAATCATGGTAAACTCAAAGTCAGGATCAAATTTTGACAATTTTCGATCAGGAATCGTCTTAATGGCTGGCCTGCGTCAACCTCCTCAAAATCGAAACCTAAACAACACAGGAAACACAAACCATGAATAGAAAAAATACACCTCAAAGCGTTTTTGAAACCTACCGAAAAAGGCAACAGATGATGCCCTTCCTCTTTGGTGGCCTGGCAATCGTACTGGTCGCGGTCGGTGCCATCCTGGTAATTGCCTGGCTGACCGGGCCGAATAAACCGGGAATCAGCATGTTCGCTTCGGCCACACCGACCGCAACCCTGACGGCAACCGTCACCCCTGTTACGCCAACCGCAACCTTCACAATCACCCCGACAATTACCGAAACTCCGACAGTCACCCTGACCCCTACCGCCACCGGCCCGTTTGAATACACTGTACAGGATGGCGACACCTGCTGGAGTATTTCGCAAAAGTTCAATGTCCTTGTGGATGTGCTGCTTGTATTGAACCCAACGGTTGATTGCAATTTGATCAAGCCGAATGAGACAGTCCTGCTCATCCCGGCACCGGATACCAAATTGCCCACGGCAACTCCGCTCCCGGCAGGGTTCCGCGGAACGATCAACTACACGGTTGTAACAGGCGACACGCTGGCAAGCATTGCCTCCTATTTCAATTCAACCGTGGCTACGATTGTCGCCGATAACAAGGACAAGATTACAGACGGAGTGACAATTTATGCTGGCGCGGTGTTGAAAATCCGTGTCAATATTGTCACACCGACTTCCACCCGTGCGCCAACCTCCACGCCTGCAGTTCGCGGTACTCAATCCACGGCAACGCTGGCGCCCACTGTACCCGTTTTCACAGCTACCTTGCCCAAACAGTAAGATCGCACTAACCAAACGCCTCACTCCCCGTTTCCAACCTGGAAACGGGGCTTTTTTTGACAATGGCTGGCGATTGCGATAGCATTGCCATAGCAATGCTTAAGAAAACCATAACCCTAATTTTCCGCCAACGGTATATCTTAATTCTGATCGTGTTGGTATCCACCGGCATTGGAATATTCCTTTACCAGACCGTAGGCATGCCTAAACCTAGATTGAAAACGAATGATAACGGGCAAATGGGTGCATATGGTCCGATTGTTTTACAGTTCCGAACGCTGGTTGTGCCAACCACGATAGAGAATTATCTGAGCCTTGAACCTGCCGTGCAAGGTACCTGGACCTGGGATGGGAACCAGGCCATCTTCCGCCCTGAAACTGCTTTCCAGAGCGGAGTGACCTATACGATCCGGTTATTAAAAGGCGCCAGTGATGAGGCAGGACATTTACTGAAGGCTGATGCGAGCTGGTCAGTTTCGATCCGCGCAGCGGACGTTGTTTATTTGGGGCAAACTGCCAGTTCACCGGAATTGTGGCTGGCAGATGGCAGCACCTATGACCAGCATTCGTTGACAGATACTGGTGGAAATGTGCAGGATTTTGCAGTGTTTCCATCCGGTGACCAGGTTGTGTACAGTGTGACGAATACCCAGGGCGGCGCTGATTTGTGGGTTGTGGACCGCAGCGGCAAAACCCACACTAAGTTGTTGGATTGCGGCCTAGATGCCTGTTTACAGCCTTCAGTGGCACCCGATGAAACGGCCGTCGTTTTTTCGCGTCAAAGCCAAACATTCCCGCAAGGCGAGATCTGGTTGCTCGATTTGGAAACCGGAAAAGCTGAAGCATTATATAAGGACCAACGGATCAGCGGCATCGATCCGAATTGGTCGCCGAAAAGCCGTTACCTGCAGTTCTATGATCCCGATTATGCGCAAATCCGCCTCCTGGACCTGACCACAAACCGGGTGATCTTGATTCCAACTGATCAGCAAGGCATTGGTTCGTGGTCGCCGGATGGTCGATATCTATTGTTTACCCGGGCCGAAAGCAGCGAAATTGGGCTGCCTTATGTGAGAATATATGAAGCAAACCTGGGGACGGGCGACATTCAGCCAATGCAGGAGGCGGACCTCGGACAGGTCGATGCCAGTCTGCCGATCTATTCTCCGGACGGTCAGTCCTTAATCATGGCAGTTCGCGGATTGGCAGGTTCAGCCAACAAAGAACTCTGGCTGATTCCATTGGATGGCAAGCCTAACCAAGCCATCACAAACGATCCAGGCGCTTCCTTCGCAGCTTACCAATGGGATCCAAATGGAAATCGCCTGGCATTTCAACGCCTGCAGCTGCAGACTTCCCAATCCAGGCCGCAGGTCATGATATGGCTGCCGGAAAGTGGAGTACTCAAGACCATTGCGGAGGATGCTGCCCGGCCGCAATGGCTGCCGTAATCAACCTGCCTGTAAAGCCAATACAATTTCATCTCTAACCCGTTCTTCAGGTTCAGCGATGTAAGCTTCATCCAGTGCAGCATGGGCTTTCACCGTACCGATTTGTCCGAGCGCCCAGGCTGCTGCCCCACGGATCAGCGCTTCCGGTTCGTTCCGCAGGACCGTGATTAACCCAGGAATTGCCGCAACATCCCGCGAATTTCCCAACGCAATGCACACATTTCGTAAATAGCCGCGCCGCTTGGCGCGTCTTACCGGGCTGAAACGGAATTTCCGATTAAAAGCTTGGGCATCCATTTGAATTTCCGCCAACAAATCCGGTGCAGAAACTCCAGCGCGCGCCTGAAATGCTGGGTCAACTTCATCTGCATGGGCAAAACGATTCCATGGACAGACCTGCTGGCATGCGTCACAGCCGAATACCCAGTTTCCAATATTTGGCCGTAAATTGAGGGGAATGGAGCCCTTATTCTCAATCGTCTGATAGGAGATGCAGCGGCCAGCCTCCAGCGTACGATCTTCGCGGATGCAACCCGTCGGGCAGGCATCGATGCAGCGCCGGCAATTCCCGCATTGATCCGCCAGGAATGGCAAGTCCCGTTCAAGCTCGATATCGACAAAGAGCTCTGCAAGGAAGAAGAAAGATCCCCGCTTGGGATGGATGAGGCAGGTATTTTTCCCGGCCCAACCCAAGCCGGCCCGCTGCGCCAGGTCGCGTTCGAGAACTGGACCGGTATCGGCATAGGCACGATAAGCAACCTGGCAGCCCAGATGGTTGTCAATGCGTTGTGCCAGCTCGCGCAACCGCGGCGGAATGATATCGTGATAATCCATTCCCCAGGCATAGGAAGCTACCTTGCCTGCCAAAGAACCCGGCTGAAGGACGCCAGGCTGAGATGGCATATAGGGTATGCTGAAAAATAGGATCGATTTTGCTTCCGGCAGATTCAGGGAAGGCGAGGAGCGTTTCTCAATGTTGGGCGCGGAAGACAAATAGCCCATGCCAGCATGTCTCCCAGCATCTACCCAGTTCATAAAAGTTTCAAGATGAGGCGGCGGTGCCAGCGAGGTAATTCCGGCGAATGGAAAGCCGAGGCGGGCTGCCTCGGCTTTTATCCAGTTAATCGATTGCATGACCTTGCCTATTAAAGGAGTAGATTACGGCGTGGGCGTAACCGTAGGCTCAGCAGTAGGTTCGGTGGTGGCTGTTGGAGCCGTGGCACCAGCAACCTTGAAGTTGTAGGTCAGACCGCGGCCAAAATTGACACCGTTGGCATTGGTCAGTACCCACAAGGTCGAGAGGTCGCCGGCCGTGCTGGGCGCTTTCAGGTTGATGGTGAGATCGATCGTCTCGCCAGGTTTGACATCCTTGCTGAAATTGGTGGTTACCCCGTTGAAACAATAGGCTGTGGTGAAGCAGCGTACCTGGTAAGCCGTTGACCAGGTGTTGTTGCCGGTGTTTTTGACGGTCCACGTTACCGAAAAGGATTGTCCAGGGGTGTAGGTTGCTGGCGCGGTTGTGCCGATGACTTCAACCAGATCAGGCGCGGCTACGCGCGTGGGGGTGGCTGAGGCAGCAGGTGTGACGGTCACTCCCGTTGTAGGAGTTACCTTGGTAGGCGTGAAGGTAGGTTCAGGCGTCTTGGTCGGGGTGCTGGTGGGTTTTGCCGCCGCGGTCTGCGTGAGACCCGCCTGGACGGTATTGGCTACCTGGGTGCGGATTTCGGCGGGATCGACGGTGGGTGTTGCGGCCGGTCCACAGGCTGCCAAAACCAATGTTGCGGCAACCAAGATGATAAAACCGGCGTATTTCTTCATTCCAAACATGCTAGAATCCTCCAATTGCATAACAAAAATACATTCGGCCAAATTTGGCCGAATGGTTATTTTCTATTTTTTTGGATGAATTGTCAAGGGTTTTTGCCTGAATCAGGCGTCGGGGTGATCAGCCACTCCTCAGGCGAGGGGGTTGGTGGCAAATCCAGGTCGAAACCGGCTTTGGTGTGGAATGTGAAATAGGTGACGGCACCTGGCTGGATGGTCAAGCGGGTACGGTAGCGATTCCCATCAAGCAGAACATAAACGTTGTAATCGCCAGCCGGCAAATCGCTGAGCACCATGTTTTCGCGGTAATAATCATCCTGGTTCACCGATGTCGGACCGTAGGTAAATACTGACCAGCTTTGCCCTGTTTTGACCGAATAAACAGCCACTTCTTGTTTTGTAATCAGCGTGCCCTTGGCGTCCATTACCCGCCCTGTCAGCACGCCCCAGCCTTGCGGCGGAGCCAACCACAATTCCGGATTACGGGATCCATAAAAGGAATTCGTTTCAATGCGTACTTCGAAGTGCAAATGCGGACCGGTTGTAAAGCCGGTATCTCCGACCAGGCCAATCACCGTTCCTGTTTCAACTGCCTGGCCAAGAAACGCTTTGACCTCAGACATATGCGCATAGACAGTATATAGCTGACGGCCCTGAAAGCCAAAATTGTGATGAATTACCACCGCCTGTCCATATGGATCCCCTTCATTGCCCGCGCCGCTGTAAAGGCCATAGCCAGTCCACACCACCTTTCCTGGCGCGGCGGCCAGAATGCGGGTGCCCGTAGGCGCATCGATATCGATCCCGGTATGCACAATGGTGGAATCTGGAAAAATACCGCCGTAGCGGTAATCAGCCAGCGGCCAGTTTACCTCATCCGCTGCGATGGGGCGGCTGAAGAAGAAATGATCGTGTGGATCAACTGCCCAGGGGACCTCGTATAAAGGCGGCCGCCAAAGCGATACCGGCTGGTTGCCTGGAGTGGGAAATGTAAACCGCAGCGGCGTTTCCTGGAGGCGTGGTCCGGGCGTTTCGGTGGGTGCAATCAAATCCAGAATCGCAGGGGTAGGCGTAAGGGTGGCCTCAGGGGTGGATGTCGATTCTACGGATACGGCCGCTGGGCTGCAGCCACTAATCATCAGTACTGCGGCTGTCCAAATGAAAAACCCCACGCGGAGATTCATGGCGTTGGCGTGGTGGCTGCAGGAGTCCAGGTGGGCCGATTAGTCGCAGTCGGCGTCACCGGCGTAATGGTTGGAGTATTGGTTTGATAATAGCGCCGGGCGGGATTTAGCGTGCGGGTGGGCGTCATTGTGATGGTAGGCGTCGGGACAAAAGTGGGCGTGACGATGGCTTCCTCGGGATACAACTGCGCCATGGCTTCTTTCCAGCTCAGGCCATCCCGCATCACGAACTGATTGAAGCGGGAAGCAGCATAATAGGAACGCCAATTTGTCAGAGCCGGCAGACGCTGCCAGCCATACCGTGCGGCCAGATCGGTCAAATCCAGCCAATAGCCTGCTGGAATGGGTGCCAGTGCGCCGCCATGCTCGTAGGCCTGGGTATCGCCGCTGTGGCGGGCATCCAGATTCCAGGGATGCACCGTCAACGGGCTGCCCTGCGAACCATCCTGATAGCGCGTGCGGGCGTAGAGACGCCAATAGGTTTGGCCATTGTAATCCTCGCGGACCGACAGCAGCCACCCGGCGGAAAATGGCAACGGGTTAAGAGCGAATGCTCGCCCAGTATACAACCAATCCTCAATCACTCCGGGCGACGCGGGTTCGGTTAATGGATAATAAGCGTTTTCCAGGTTCAGAAGAACATCCCAACCGGCCTGATTGGAAAGATCGCTGCGCAGGGCATTAAAGGATTCATCCAAAGAATCAAGCAAAAAAGAATACGGTGCAATAACATCCGGTAATGGAGCCAGCGCCACTCTTCCAGCGGGGACCACCGGTGAAATGGTAAGGACCGGCGACCAAAGCGTGGGCAAAGCAATGGTGAATTGGCCTGGCACAGCGGATGTTTCAAATAATTCCGTTGTCGAGTCTGGCAGCCAGAGGAAACCGTGCAAACTTCCCGGCAAAGGGGTAAAGGACAGTTCCTGTGCGCCGCCGGGGAATTGATAAGTGGTAATGGCTTCCTGGTTTGGTCCAGATATGCGTGCCAGAATGGCACTGCCATCCGGCTTCCAGGCGGGATGATCGCCCACACCTAATGGCGTGACCGAGCCCTTTGTGTCGCGGCTATCCCAAATGGCAATGGAACGGCTGCCGGATGCCTCGACTGCCCAGGCGAGGTAGCGGCCGTCTGGCGACCAGGCCGGCTGACTTTCGGCAGTATCGGCCGAAAGACTGATATTCTGAAACCGGTCTTCAATCCGGTCCAGGGCTGCCAGCCAGATCTCGTCTTCGCCGGAACGGGCTGAGACAAAAGCGATGGTGCGCCCTTCAGGCGACCAGCTGGGGGCGAAATCCGGGGCGGGATCCTCGGTGAGTTGTACCGGAGCATCCGCTGGATTGGCAAGCGACCGCAGGAAAATATCGAGATTGTGGCCGTTATAAACTTCATAGGCCAGCCATTGGCCGTCTGGCGACCAGGCAGGCGAACCATCAAATTCCGGCGTATCAGTAATTCGGCGGGTTTTACCGTTGGTCAGGTCAAGAATGTAGAGATCCCAATAGCCATTGCGGCGGGAGGAAAATGCGATTTGTTTGCCGTCCGGGCTAAGCGCAGGATCGCGATCTTCGCCGGGTTGCGAAGAAATGCGTTGCAGGGTTTGGGTTGCCGGATGAAAGACAAAAAAATGCTCGTTCAGGCCGTCGCTCAGCGAGAGGAAAAAAGCGCCGCCTGTTGATGTTTGATTACTTTTTGCCGGCTTATCAATTGACGTTGGCGATTGTGTGGGAGAAATTGTTGCCAACGGCAGGGGTTGTCCGGTGGCTGCCTGAGCTTCGGCTTTAGGGCCTTCCGCCCGCATCTGCGGCCACCCCACGAACAATAAATAGACCACGTTTGCCATGATTAAGGCGGTCAATAATAGAAGCAAAATGCGCGAGGTTGCCGGGGCGCGTTGATTCATCCTTTATGCTCCCCGGGCGCTATTTGTGAGATATGAAAACGGAATAGCAAGATTTTCACAGGATGATTGTAGCATCCTTGAATCTGGATCGGCCATGCGGCCAGCTTTCTCTTGCTTTACAGTTTTGTTTGGCTTCATTTGCAGGCGGATGTTTCCGAATTCCATTTTGGGCGAATATATTAATAAAAAATAATGATGAATCTAAGGTGCTTTTTTCAAAAACCTCCATATAATTAAGATACCGGTTCTTCACAGGGGGAAATCCCACAGCCACCGCCGGGACTTTATTGGTAGTTTTATTGTTTCACGAAGTGTGCCATATCCATAGTTTTGCCAATACCGTCCATTCACTGCTTGGCCGAGGTTTGTTTGTTTCTATTGTTGACATTCCGACATGTACCTTCAATCCGTTACTGTCGAGTTTGATGTCCTTGCCGCCAAGTGTCTTTTTCGGTGACCCTGGCATGAATTATTCTATCCCATGGCTGTATTCAAAGGAGGTGCATACACCCATTTGCTCCCGAACCAAGTTGGACCGTTTTGAAACCCACTTGATCAATAATCGGAGGATTAAGAATGAAACGCAATTTGTATAAAACGATCGCAATTGTGATGGTACTTGCATTAGCGCTTCCACTGGGCGTCTCCGTTCAGGCAGCCGCTCAACTGGCGCCAGGCGATCCTGTATCCTTCACAATCCTGCATACCAACGACTTTCACGGGCAGTTGGAGTACAACCCGGCCATTTCCACCTCCAATCCGGATGCCGCCCGCGTCGCGAATGTAATCAACAACATCCGCACTGCAAAAGAAGGACTGGGTCAGGATGTACTGCTTTTTGATGCCGGCGATGAAATGCAAGGCAGCCTGCTTTCCAACATCAACCATGGTACGCCGGTCATCGACTATTACAACCTGATCGGTTACGACGCGGCTACCTTTGGAAACCATGAGTTCGATTGGGGACAAGCTACCCTGACTGACCGCGTTGTTCAGGCGGACTATCCCTATGTAGCCGCCAACCTAACCCAGAAAGTCGCCGGTTCTTGCGATGGATGGACTCCGGCCACATTAACTAATGGCACTGATAATTATGACGTCCAACCCTACACCATCTTTAATGTCGGTCCGGTCGATAACCAGATCCAGGTCGGCGTGATTGGCGTCAGTTCGGTTGAGACTCCGTACATCACTATTGCCTCTGCCACGGAAGGACTGTGCTTCAAGGATCCAGCCGAATCGATCAGCCATTACTATCCCGCCATGATCGCGGACGGGGCAGATTTCATCGTTGTGTTGAGCCACAACGGATGGACAGACGGCGGTTATGGCTATGGGTTCCCTGTCTATGGTGATCAAACCCTGGCTGCGAGATTGAATACCGCAGGCACTCCGGTTAATATCATCATCGGCGGACATTCCCATACGAACATTCCTGCTGTTGCAGTGGTGGGTTCCACCTATATTGCGCAAGCCTACTATAATGGGCGCCAGGTTGGGCAATTTGATGTTATTTATAATCCAACCTCCCATGTATCAACAATTTCCTGGATTAAGAATTCGGTTACAAATGCGCAGCCGGAATATGCGCCTGTTGCCGCTTTGGTCGCCAGCTATGCGACTGATCCAGATTATGTTGCGTTGATCAGCCAGGAAATCGGTTGGACCCAGGTGGATTTACTGCGCGATTATAACGGCAACGATATGATGGATGCCTTTATACAGGATGCTGTCTATGGCGACCTGAATGGCGATACCGAAACTGCAAATGACGTGGATATGGTCTTCAACAACGCCGGCGGTATTCGTACCGATATCTGCGCGGCTTCGCCTTGCGTGAGCGGATTGTTGGCCGCCCCCTTCAAGTTGACCTATGGCGCCATGTTCAACATCCTGCCCTTTGGCAACGCCACTGCGGTCGGTGAAATGAAGGGCGCCTATATCCGCGAACTCCTCAACCAGAGTGCCACCTTGTTCAAAGGCGCGCTCTCGGCTTCAGGCATAAAGTTCAAATTCTACCGCTATTCGGATGCCCTCCCCGGCCCGCAGCCCTGGGCCTGGGGCGCTTACGATATTGAGGTGCTTGACAAGGCAACGGATACCTGGTTGCCTTTGGACCTCAACAAGACCTACAAGGTAGCGACCAATGAGTTCCTGGCGCCAGCCGGGCAGGACGGCTACCTCCCCTTCAAGTACATGAAGAACATCACGTACTGGGGAGATATGCTGGATAACGTTAATCGTTTCGTGTCAGCTCATTATCCCGTAACAGCACCCTACATGGGTCCAAATGGTGACGGCACCCTGGACGACCGCTTAATCCGGGATGGAAATGATGCAGGCGGACCGATCGTACCGATCAGCATCCTGCACCATAATGACTCGCACGGCCGCTTGCTGCAAGCAGGCTCGACCGTCGGTTACACCAACCTGGTGACGGCCATCAAGCAGGAACGCGCGCATAACCCCGACTACACCCTGCTGCTGAACGCTGGCGATGCCATTCAAGGCGACTCGATGATGTACTTCTTCAAGAGCGCCGGGCTTGGATACTCAGCTGACGGGACACCGCTTGCGCCTGAACTGCAAATCAACCCGCTCATCAAAGCCTTTAATACGATGGGCTATGATGCGTTTACTTTGGGCAACCATGAGTTCAATTTTGGCACCCAAATCTTCAGCACATTGAGCCAGGCCAACTTCCCGCTGCTGCAAGCCAATGTCAGCGATACGGGTGCTTATGGCCTCGACCTTGTCCCGATTCGCCCGTTTACGCGCGTCGCATTGGGTCCCAAAGCCATCCAGGTCGCCATTTTGGGTATAGGCAACCACCGCATCCCCAATTATGAGCTGCCCAGCAATATCCCTGGATTGACTTTCTCCAACCCCATCGAAAAGGCGGCCGAACTGGCGCCTGGACTGGCCAGCACCAGCGAAGTATTGATCGCGCTGACTCACATCGGTTTCACCTCGAACCCTGCCAATATCGAAGTGGATAATAACGTCGATACGGTGCTGGCGAATACGGTTAACGATATCGATGTCATCGTTGGCGGGCACAGCCACACAGCCCCAGAGGGATCCTTCCTGGATAAACCGTACGTATTCCTGCCGACCACCCTGGTCGCGCCGGATGGCGATGCCGTAATGGTCACCCAGGCAAACCGCTACAACACCTACCTGGGTGAGGTGATCCTTGGTTTACGCTTGAAAGCAACCGACAGCGTCAATGCCTATGACGTCGTCTCTTCAACCGGCCGCTCCATCGCCATCACGACCACAGGTTATCCAGAAGATGCCGCCACCAAGACGCTGCTGCAGCCCTATGTGGATTTACTGGCTGCTTACAACAACACGGTGATTGGCAACACGATTGCCCCGATCGTTACCGATCCGGATGCTTTCATCGCAGAAACGAACGGCGCCAACTTGCAGGCGGATGCCGCGGTCTGGAAACTGAACAAAGCTTTGGCACCACAGAACATTACCGTGGACTTCCACCTGTCCGGCGCGATGACCAATAAGAACATTGCCGGTACTGCGACGCCTTCCACTCCGTACCAACTGAAGATTTCGGATATGTTCTCAGCCATGCCTTACGAGAACTCGCTGGTAGTCTTCAGCCTGAATGGGCCGCAAATCAAGACGCTGCTTGAACGCGCCTACCGGAACTACTACTACTACAAGTATGTTCCTTCCTACGGCGGTTACTCGCATTACACCACCTGCATGATCGATACCGATTCGGCGGGCGTGATCACTTACAAGGATACTTATCCGAAGCTGCCAAACGGCAACAATGTCAAGAGTCTGGTCGTCAATGGGGATGCCATCGACTTCACCGATGCGGCCAAATTCTACAATGTATCCACGGTCAACTACCTCGCCGCTGGTTCCTGCAACAATAACGACGGCGGAGTGACCTTGTGGCCGTTGAATCAGATCATCGCCGACACCCAGTACTATGTCCGCGATGCGGTGGCTGAATACATTCAGAGCTCGGATACGCCCGACCCGATCAATCCTCAGGTTGAAGGGCGCCTGGTATTCCTGCTGATGAATAACTACAGCTTCCTGCCCTCGTTGTTCAAGTAAATTTCACCATCAGCAACTCGTTGCTGATTGAATACCTCACCAGCCCGGGAAACCCGGGCTGGTGTTTTATATTTCCGGTTCCGTTTTACCAGGGGTAACAAAAACGCAATTGCCCTGTGTGACAGTTCCAATTTCTTTATAGCTGACGATTGCCTTGAGAACATAATCACCTTGCGGTTCGGGAACCCGCAGGTGCATGGTCAGGACCAATTTATCGTCGATATTCTCAACCACCGTGACATGGCTGACTTCCTGTTCTTGATCATTGAGGATCGATAATTCCAGGTCAGGCGGCTGCTGAAACGGCGTAAGCGTTATATGCACGCGCACCCGTTTACCATCCAGCCAGGGTTCGACGTGCAGATCTAGAATCCGGACATTTTCAGGGGAGAGCGCATTTTCGTCTTGTTGGAAGGGATTAAAGCGGGCCATATCGGGTTCCTCGTTGATCCATTATACCCAGGCCGGAAATGACGGACAAACAAAAACAACAAGTGCCGTGCAGAAATTTGCCTGATGGCACTGGCTGGCGTTCCAATGCAAGAAGTTTGTTACACGATCTTGCGCGCTTCCATATAGAAGCGCTTTTCCTTGGCTTCTCCCATCGAGAAGGTCTTGCGCGGCAGCGCGCCATCCAGGATGACAGTCTTGAACAAATCGCTCTTTGACATGCCTGGCAGATAAAAGCCCAGATTGCCCGGTTGCGAACCTAACTGGCAAACCACCTGGCGGCCATGAACGTAATCTATCTTTTCAGCGCCGTCCTTTTTACAAACCTCGTCGATATAAGCCTGAATAGTGCCAACCGGCAAATTGGAGGTCGGATCCTTGACAGACAGAACCTGGTAACCGCCGGGAGTAACGACACCGATCAATTGTTCCGGGCCGGTTTGCCCTTCAACCATGGCAACCATTTCTTCTTCGGAATGGCACGCCAATAAGTTGGCTTTCCCGCCATAATGATTGCTCAGGCTCTCCGCCAGGTTCTGCTTCACCTTGAACAACACGCGGTGAATGGGCTCAAATTCGAGGCCGCTATCGTGAACATTTTCAATTTCCACCAGTGCATAGCGGGCCGGGTGATTCATGCCCACCTGCGGTTTGATTTTTTCCCAGATAGCCTTAGCTGTGGCCAACGAGTGGTTGCCATCGCCCATGGCAAAGAGCAGCACGCCTTTCTCGGGAGGCACGTTGTATTTGGCAGAGAATGTGTCTGGATCGGCCAATTTTGCCAGAGCGTACATGGCTTGCTGCTCGAGCGTGAGGTCATTGACGCCGTATCCGCGTAAATGTCCGCTCCCCAGCATTAATTCAAAGTCATATAGTTTTGACAGGCGATCTTTTTGCTCCAGGATGGGATCAATGACCGTGCATTCAGGATCATCGATCAGCACCAGGATATGCGGCAATTCCAGGCTGGCGCCTTCGCGAATTTTCATACGGGGTGGCAAACGGTCGATGATGGTGCCCTCCGTTGCCCGTATCAGGGTTTGAGAACCCTTGTTGTAATCATACTGTTCCAGATCCAAAGCCAGCATCAATCCACGGCGGGTTCTTCCATCCACGGTGCGTTCGACCAGAATCAAGCCCTCATGATTGACCAGGAGTCCTTCTGCAAGATACTGCCGCATGGCTTGCTGAGTGCTTTGAATACGTGCAGCTTCTTCCGCCGTTCCCAAATAGACTTCCGGCAATGTCAATTTGAAGGTAGACGGCGCATCGCCCACGGTCTCGGCAACCTTCTGCCAGTATTCCGGCTGGGAAGTAAATTGATCGCAGGCAATGGCTGCCCACCGGGTCAAATTTATGCCAGCTTTTGGAAGCAAAATATCGGCGACCTGAACGCCAATACCTGGATAAAGTCTCATGGAAATGCCTCTTTACGAAAAAGATTGATTCATGCTGATTGTAACGAAAGCAGGTGCGGGAATAAACAATTTGGGGCAGGTTCGTGATGTCTGTCAGTGCTAATCAGGAGGGTTGTCTATAAAAAAATAAAGCGCCCAACTGAGTGGGCGCTGAAAATGATGGATCTGGGGCTACATCCCTGCCAGGTAAGCGATACCGAGCGCACCAGGTCCGGTATGGGTTCCGATGACCGGACTGACATCCGCCAGAAAGGCTTCGGAAACATCGGTGACGCTAAAATGTGTGCGAACCCGTTCTAGCAAGGCGCGTCCATCGTCCGGGCAATTGGCGTGATGAATGGCGATTCGAACGGGCAGGCGGCCGTCAACATCTTTGAGGAAAAGTTCGGTCATCCGCTCGACAGCTTTGCTGAATGTGCGAACCTTGTCGACAGAATCGAGTTTGCCATCGATGAGCTTGATAATAGGCTTGAGATTCAACATTGAGCCCACAAAGGCGGCGGCACCGCCAATTCGTCCGCCGCGGTGAAGAAAATCGAGCGTTGGCACCACCACGAAAACGCCGCTATGCTTGACGGCGTTTTCAGCCAGAATGCGGCATTCCTCCAGGGTTGCGCCTTGCATGGCTGCCCTGGCTGCCACCAGCGCCGGAAAGCCCATTGCCATGCCCGCCCCGTAGGTATCGACCAGCGATATGCGGGCTTTTCCATTCTTTACCATTTCGCGTGCTTGAATGGCGGAATCGAGCGTACCGGAAAGGCGGGAGGAGATGTGAACGCTTAGGATGTCGTAACCCTGTTCGAGTAATTTTGAATAAAGCTGCGCAAAATATCCCGGCGTTGTTTGCGAAGTGGTCGGCATGGTTTTGGCCGTTGCCAGGCGGGTGTAGAATTCGGCAGGTTGGATATCCACCCCATCCAGGAAAGTTTCTTCGTTCCAGATCACCTGGAGAGGAGCCACAAACATCGGATAGCCTTTGATGACCTCTTGCGGAAAACAGGCAGTCGAGTCGGTTACAATGGCAACTTTTGACATGATGCTCCTAGGAAATATAAAAATAAGACCAATTATCGTTGGTTATAACCCAAAAAACCTGGATTAGATACACAAGGCTGAAAATATTAATCAAAACGCCGTACTGCTCCAAAAAATCCGCCATCCCTTGACCCGGGTTGCGTTCTAAGCTAAAATCACACACAAAGATGCCCCGGCTGCGGGGTGTTATTTTCTATGGATGTGATTTGCCGTGTTTGAGACATTAAGCGACCGTCTGAACAAAATTTTTGAAAATCTGCGCCGGCGCGGGAAACTTTCCGAAGCCGATGTGGATGCTGTGATGCGCGAGGTCCGGCTGGCACTGCTGGAAGCGGATGTGCACTACAGCGTGGTCAAAGATTTCGTGTCACGCGTTCGTGAACGCTCGGTGGGAGCTGAAGTATCCAAAGCCCTCAACCCGGCACAACAGGTCATCAAGATCGTCCATGAGGAATTGATTGCAACGCTCGGAGAGCCGGAGCGGCTAAACCTGGCCGGTGCGAAACCCTGGCTGATCATGATGGTTGGTTTGCAAGGTTCTGGTAAAACCACTGGCGCAGCCAAACTAGCTCGGATGCTGCGGTCGCAGGGCGAGCGTGTCTTGTTGGTGGCAGCCGATCCATACCGGCCGGCGGCCATTAAGCAGTTGCAAACTTTAGGTGAACGGGTCGGCGTGCCTGTCTTTACCGAAGAAGGCGTCAAACCGCCTGAACTGGCTGCCCATGCCTTTGATATGGCCAAAAAGGGTGGTTACACGGTTGTCATTCTGGATACCGCCGGCCGGTCGCAGCTCGACGACCAATTAATGGATGAATTGCGTTCAATCAGTCGAAAAGTAAGCCCGACGGATACATTGCTGGTCATTGATTCGATGATCGGGCAGGAAGCGCTGCATGTTGCGGAAGGTTTCCGGGATACGGTTTCATTGACTGGATTGGTGTTGACCAAGATGGACGGCGACAGCCGCGGTGGTGCCGCGATTTCCATCCGCACCGTGACTGGCGTACCCATCAAGTTCCTCAGCACTGGCGAAGGGGTGGATGCCCTTGAAGGGTATGATCCCCGTCGTCTGGCGTCGCGCATTCTGGGCATGGGCGACGTCATAGGGTTGATTGAAAAGGCCGAAACCGCTTACGACGAGCAAACCGCCCGCGATCAAGCCCAGAAAATGATGAAAGGCGATTTCTCGCTGGAGGATTTCGCCCAGCAATTACGCCAGATTCGAAAGATAGGCCCCTTCCAGCAAATCCTTGAAATGCTTCCGGGCGGAATGGGCCAGGCTGCACGTAACCTGGATCCGAAAGAAGCTGAAAAATCGTTGAAGCTAACTGAAGCAATTCTTAGTTCGATGACTCTGTCTGAACGCCGCGATCCAGATATCCTCAACGCCAGCCGGCGGCGCCGCATTGCACGCGGATCGGGCACCGAGGTTCAGGATGTCAACCGCATTCTGAAGCAATTCCGCGAGGCCCAGCGTATGATGAAAACTTTGCAAAAAACGGGAGGGCGCGGAATGCCCCGCCTGTTTGGGTAATAACGCGCCAGCCTGGCAGGAGGGTTTTCGCGCTTCCTTCAGCGCCCCCCAGGCCTTCCATTCTCCTGGCTGGACGGAATCTAATTTCGCGATATACTTGATTTGAGAAACACTAGAAAGTAAAAGGGAGATCGACTCGATGGTTCGTATTCGTTTACGCCGCACTGGTTTAAAAGGTCAGGCTTCATACCGCATCATCGCTGCGGATAAAGAAAGCCCGCGCGATGGCCGTTTCCTTGAAATCTTGGGTTCTTACAATCCCCGTACTGAACCCTTCACGTTTGATGTAAAGGAAGACCGTATCTATGATTGGTTGAGCAAGGGAGCGCAACCGAGCGATTCTGTGCTCGTGCTCTTTAAGAGCGTTGGTCTGACGGACCGCTTTGCCCGTCTGAAGGCCGGCGAACCAGTCGAAAAGCTGCTGGAAGAAGCCAAGGCAGTGTATGAGAACCGCAAAAAAAGCCAGATGACCTCCCCCTCCAAGTCGAAATAATTACGACAGGAAAAATTACTGGAGCACCGGGTTTCGATCCGATGATCTGGAAAGGGAGAAGCCGTGAAGGATTTGATCGATTTCATTGCGCGATCGTTGGTTGATGATCCCACGCAAGTAGAAATCAAACAGGAACGGGTCGGCACTACCAAGGTTCACTTCGAACTGCGCGTTGCAAAAGAAGACATGGGACGCGTGATTGGCAAAGCCGGCCGGGTGGCGAATGCAATGCGCGTGTTGCTGCGTGTGGCAGCCGCACGGGAAGGCAAACAAGCCAGCCTGGATGTCGTCGAACCCCGATGAAACCGCGCCGGATTGTCCCGCCCGAGACGCCCTTGAATGATGCAGGCTCGCCCCTGAAAGGCGAGCCTGTCTTTCTTGTGGTTGGCAAATTGCGGCGTGCGCATGGTTTGACAGGCGATATTCTGATGGAAGTGATCACGGATTTCCCCGAACGAATGCGCAGCGGCCGTGAACTTTTTCTCGGCGAAGAGCACACGCCTGTTCATCTTCAAAAAAGCCATGTTCACCCGCCGTTTCTGCTTTTGAAATTTCGAGAATTTGATACCCCGGATGAGGTTGGCAAATTTCGCAATTGCATGGTTTACGTCCGGGCAGACAGTCTGCCCCCGCTCCCGGAAGGGGAATACTACCAACACCAATTGGTCGGTCTGCAGGTTGTTACCGAAGACGGTCAATCATTGGGCATATTGACAGAAGTCCTCGAAACCGGCGCGAACGATGTCTATATCGTTAAAGCGGCGGATGGAAAAGAAGTTTTGTTACCGGCTATCCGTGAAGTCATCCAAAGTGTCAACCTGGCTGAAAATACGATGATGGTTCGGCCTCAAACCTGGCAGGATTGACGTGGATCCCCGCGTTTATTGGGTGGGGTTTAATCTCGTAAAAGGGATTGGCGCTGTACGGCAGCAAGCGCTGCTTGATTATTTCGGCAGTCTTGAAATTGCCTGGAATGCGCCTGCGGATGGGCTGCTTGCGGCGGGTCTGCCTCAAAAAATCGTAGAATTTTTTCTGAAAATGCGAAATAGCGTTGATTTGGAACGCATTTATGCCCGGTATGATGAACAAGGCATTCAGGTTCTCATCCGGGAAGATGATTCCTATCCGCGCCGATTGCGCGAGATTGATCAACCTCCGCCGGTTTTGTATGTTCGCGGCGAATTGCTGCCGGAGGATGATTTCTCCGTGGCGGTGGTGGGTACGCGCCGGGTGACGCCTTACGGCCGCCAGATTGCATCCGAACTGGCTTACTATCTTGGGGCTAACGGCATCACGGTGGTCAGCGGGCTGGCGCGCGGCGTTGATGCGATTGCCCACGATGCCGTGATGAAGGCCGGCGGACGGACCATTGCCGTCCTCGGCAGCGGCGTCGATCGCATTTACCCGCCCGAACATGAGCGGCTGGCAGGGCAGATTATAACCCGTGGTGCCTTGGTGAGTGATTATGCGCCAGGAACGCCGCCGGACAGCACCAATTTTCCGCCGCGTAACCGCATCATTTCTGGGCTTTCCATGGCCACAGTGGTCATCGAAGCTGGCGAGACCAGCGGAGCTCTGATCACTGCCACTTTTGCCGTCAACCAGGGCCGCGAGGTTTTTGCCGTGCCTGGCAGCATATTAGCGCCGCAGAGCAAAGGCACCAACCGCCTGATTCAACTGGGTGCGCATCCGCTGCTTGAAATGCGCGATGTGCTGGAAACGTTGAATCTACAACAGGTGCAACAACAGGTCAATGCACGCCGCAATCTGCCCGTTGACGGGATCGAAGCGCGCTTGTTGAGTTCATTGGGCGGCGAAGCGCAGCACATTGATGAATTATCCATAAAGTCCGGCTTGCCAATCGAACAGGTTTCGGCTACACTCGCAATCATGGAATTAAAAGGTTTAGTCCGCCAATTGGGCGGGATGAATTACGTTTCAGTGCGGGAAGACTATTCTCTGTATACAACTGATAAAAAATGAACGAACATTTCTATGCTGTCATCATGGCCGGCGGCGGGGGAACGCGCCTTTGGCCGCTTTCACGCCAAAGCAGACCAAAACAAATGCTTCGCCTGGTTGGCGATCGCAGCCTGTTTCAAATGGCCACCGACCGGCTGCAGGATCTTTTTCCGCCAGATCATATTTTTGTCGTGACGGTGGCCAGCCAGGCTACCGAATTACAAAAGCAAAGTCCCCATATCCCTGCCGAGAACTATATTCTTGAGCCGCTTCCACGCGGTACTGCCTCAGTGGTCGGGTTGGCGGCAGTTGTGCTGCAGCAACGCGATCCGGATGCAGTCATGGCAGTGCTGACTGCGGATCACTACATCGAAAATGTCGCCGGGTTTAAGCAGATCCTGGTGTCAGCGCAGGAGCTGGCCCAACAAAATTTCCTTGTTACCCTGGGAATTCAGCCAACCTTTCCGGCCACCGGTTATGGTTACGTTCAACGGGGTGATTTGCTGGGGCATTTTCACCTGCATGATGCCTATCAGGTTCAACAATTTAAAGAAAAACCAAATGAGGAATTAGCCCGCGATTTGCTTCAACGGGGCGATCATTTCTGGAATTCCGGCATGTTTATCTGGCGGGTTGACCGCATACAGCAGGAATTCTGCCGTCAAATGGGCGATTTATGCCAGACGCTCGAACAGATCGCAGCCAGTTGGGGCACTGCCTGGCAGACCGAAACCTTGAAGAAATTGTGGCCCAAGATTAAGCCGCAAACAATTGACTACGGCATCATGGAACACGCCGACCAGGTGGCAGTCATTCCTGCCGCTGATCTGGGGTGGAGCGATGTGGGCAGTTGGGATTCGCTTTTCGATGTGCTTCCCGGCGATGAAAATGGCAATATCCATATTTCATCCATGCACCTGGGTATTGACACATATGGTACGCTAGTATGCTCTGAGGATCCGAACAGAATGGTTGTAACCATTGGTGTAAAAAACCTGATCATTATCGATGCAGTGGATGCCTTGCTGGTATGCCCGCGGGATGATGCACAAAAGGTCCGCGAACTGGTGAAATTGCTCGACCAGAACGGGTACCAGCTTTACCTGTAGGAGCGAAATTTTGGAAGCTTATTGTGTCAAATGTAAAGCCAAAAGAGAAATTCTCGAGCCAAAAGCAGATTTTAATAAGGTGGGAGCGCCCATTACGCGGGGAATTTGCCCGGTGTGCGGAACGCACATTTTTCGCATGGGGCGAACTGAAGCGCATGCAGGCTTAATCCCGCCTGAGAAGGTCAGCCGGGAGCCAAAACGCAAAGGGAAATTGGTAATTGTTGAATCGCCAGCCAAAGCCCGAACCGTCGGAAGGTTCTTGGGCAAGGGCTACACAGTTAGGGCTTCAGTGGGGCATGTTCGTGATCTGCTGCGCTCGGAATTATCGGTGGATGTCGACAATAACTTTCAACCCAAATACAGGGTTCCCAATGAAAAACGGCAGGTTGTCAAGGAACTCAAAACGCTGGCAAAGACCGCCGAAGAAATTTACCTTGCGACCGACCCTGACCGGGAAGGCGAGGCCATTGCCTGGCACTTGATGGAAGCGGCTGAAATCGATCCTAACATATCCAAGAGGGTCGTTTTTCATGAAATAACCCAGCCGGCCATCAAAGAAGCCTTTTCAAATCCCCGGCAGATTGATATGTCGCTGGTGGATGCGCAGCAAGCCCGCCGCGTACTGGACCGGTTGGTGGGCTATAGTTTGAGTCCATTGTTATGGGAAAAAGTACGCAGCCGGCTCTCAGCCGGGCGCGTTCAATCGGTTGCGTTGCGACTGATTGTGGAACGGGAACGCGAAATTGAGCTTTTCAACCCGATGGAGTATTGGACGCTTTGCGCCGAGTTGAAACCGAAAGGCAGCAAGAAAAGCAACTACCAGGCCCGCCTGGTCCGTCTGGATGATGCAGATCCTAGTTTATCCGATCAGAAAACAGTGGACGAGCTTGTTCTTGATTTGGATAATGCCAGTTATGAGATCAGCAAGATCAAACGCAACGAGCGCAAGCGTAAACCCCAGGCGCCCTTCATTACCTCCTCGCTGCAACAGGAATCTTCGCGGCGTTTGGGCTATACTGCCAGACGCACCATGGCCCTGGCTCAGCAATTGTATGAAGGACTCGATGTGGGTGAAGGCGGCGCGACCGGTCTGATCACGTACATGCGCACCGATTCGACTAATGTTTCCGAATTGGCACAGCGGGAAGCGCGGGATTTCATCCTGCACCAATACGGGAAGGATTACCTGCCTTCCACCCCGCCTTTTTACAAAACCCGCGCAGTCGGGGCACAGGAAGCCCATGAGGCTATTCGACCGACGGCTGTCATGCGTGCGCCGGAAAAAGTAAAATCCTTCCTGACTTCGGAACAATTCAAACTCTACCAGCTCATCTGGCAACGCTTTGTTGCCTCGCAAATGGAAGCAGCGGTTTTCGATACGATTTCGGTCGAAATCTCGACAATCACCCAAAAACACAATTATCTCTGGCGGGCAACCGGATCGACTCTTCGTTTTTCTGGCTATTTGATTGTCTATGTGGATAGCAAGGACGAGGATTTGAAATCAGAAGAGGACGAGGATGTTCGCATCCCGGCTGGTTTGGAAGAGGGACAGCGTCAGGAATTGGTACGGTTAATCCCTGAACAGCATTTCACTCAACCTCCTCCGCGATTCACGGAAGCCTCTTTAGTCCAAGCTCTGGAAGAACGCGGGATAGGGCGTCCTTCTACTTATGCGCCTATTCTTTCAACAATTCAGGAGCGCGGCTATGTGGTACGGGAGAATAAACGCCTCTTCCCCACAGAGACAGGCACTCTGGTAAACGACCTACTGGTGGATCATTTCCCCGGAATTGTGGATTTGGGTTTCACTGCCACCATGGAATCCTACCTGGACCAGGTGGCGGAGGGCGATCGCGAATGGCACGGCGTAATCGGCGACTTCTACCGTTCTTTTGAACCTCAGCTCAAAAAAGCGCAGGCTGAAATGCCTGTTACAAAAACCGAACTTGAAAAAGTTGGCCGCGCCTGCCCCGATTGTGGTAGTGAGCTTGTGATCCGTTATGGCCGCTTTGGCAAATTTATCAGTTGCAGCAATTTCCCAGCCTGCCGCCATACCGAACCCTGGCTTGAAAAAATCGGCGTAAAATGCCCAAATGACGGCGGTGAGATGGTAATGCGCAAAACCCGCAAGGGCCGCATTTTTTATGGCTGCGCAAATTACCCGACCTGTGATTTTACATCCTGGAAGAAACCGGTTTCGGCACCTTGCCCAAATTGCGGCGGATTAATGGTGGTATCCAACCGACGGGAAGTTCAATGCACGCAATGCCAACAAACATTTTTAGTTGAACAAACCGGAGAAACATCCGTTGAAACGGCATAAACCTTGCATCATTGAAGCGTGAAATCCTGTGCAACCCGGTGGCTGTTGCTTTCTTGCGAAATTTGTTCTAAAATAAACGCAAAGTAGCAGATAGAACGCCAGGCAGGAGAAAAAGACCTGTAGGAGCTGAGGTATGGACAAGATCCGAGAACAACTTCGTAATCCGTTAGTCGCAGCCATTGTTGGCTTTGTGGTTGGCCTGGTCATTGGCCTGGTTGTATTGGGCTGGGGGCTGTGGCCGGTGCAATGGAAGGATGCTGCCCCGTCGCATCTTCGCCAGGATGCCAAGGTTGATTACCTTTGCATGGCAATCCAATCTTTTGCGAAGGACCAACGCGCTGATTTGGCGGCAAGCCGGTGGAAAGAATTGGGCGCCCAGGCTGCCGCCACCTTGATTGAGGTCAACTCCACAAACTGCCCTGCTTCTCAGGCTGATTTGATGGCGTTCCAGACTGTGGTGAAATCGCCGGTGTCGGTCATTCAACCTACCCAGGCTGCCGCAACTGAGGTCAAACCGACAACCGCCGCAGGGGTCATTAAACCCACCAAAACCGCAACCACCGGAAAACCTGCCTCATCTCCTGTACTGCTGGTCGTAGCCTGCGGCTTGGTGCTGCTCATTGGCGGTGCGCTCGCTTATATCCTGCTTTTCCGCAACCGCCGCGGTACTGACCTTAAACCGCCGGTTGCGCGCGCCCAGGAAATGGTTCGCACACCGGAGCCCGCTGAAGTAAAGGCCGAAAGCCAGGATCAGCCTGTTGCCCAGTTCATGACCACCTATATGGCCGGCGATGACCTTTATGATGACTCATTCAGCATCGATTCACCCAGCGGTGAATTCCTGGGCGAGTGCGGCGTGGGAATATCCGAGACCATTGGCGTTGGCGACCCGAAGAAAGTGACCGCATTCGAAGTGTGGCTGTTTGACAAGAACGATATCCAGACCATCACCAAAGTCTTGATGAGCACGCATGCTTATAACGATCCGGCTATCAACCAAAGGCTTGCCTCGAAGGGCGAACCCGTCCTGGTTGAGCCGGGTGCCAGAGTTTTGCTGGAAACTGCGACGTTGCAATTGGAAGCACGCGTGGTGGATATGGGCTACGGTGCTGGCGGACTGCCAACGGATAGCCACTTCGATCGCCTCACGCTCGAACTGGCTGTTTGGCCGAGAGCCAAAGCTTGATTCAAAGATGAAATAAACAGGAGACCTGCCTTGAAAAAGGCAGGTCTTTATTATTCGTCGATCAGCCGATTAAAATGACAACCAAGTCTGGCGGGATCTTTCCTAGGTGTTATTCGATCTTTAATATACTCAAGCGGATGGAACCGCCTGGGGTATCCACCTGGACCTCATCGCCTACCCGATGGCCCAGCAGGGCTTTTCCAATGGGAGACTCGTGCGATATTCTCCCGTTGTGGGGATCCGCTTCCTTTGGCCCGACGACATGATAGGTTTCTTCCGGAAAACTTCCCTCGCGGATAGTCACATGGGCGCCAATATCCACTTTATCGCGGTTTTGAACGCTTTCGTCAATGACGACAGCCGTGCGGAGAATCTGTTCCAATTCAAGGATGCGGCCTTCAAGGAAACCCTGGTCCTCCTTGGCTTGAATGTAATCCGCGTTCTCCGATAAATCGCCCTGCTGAATGGCAGACCGCAAACGTGCAGATAATTGATCGCGGGCAGGGCCTTTTAGTTCGATCAGTTCGGCTTTGATTTTTTCAAGGCCTTCCTGGGTTAAATAAGATACATCCGGCATTCTTTCCACCAATCTATTGATAAACTTCAAAGTTGGATGATAACACTATGGGTGCGATCCTGCCAGTTCACATGCCGATTAATGAAAGCGATTCTCTACGGCAACACAAGCGGATCGAGTAGTTTTTGATGTTCCTCCACGGCGTAGCGGTCCGTCATCCCGGCGATGTAATCGCAAATAGTGCGTTCCAATCCGCGTTCTGCCACCAATACCTGGACATGCGCCGGAAGGGTGTTGGGTTCGCTCTGATAGGATTTAAAGATCTCGCTTAAAATGCGTTCGGCTTTCACGGCCATACGCACCACCCGGTAATGACGGTACAACTTGGCGTAAAGGAAATCTTTCAACTGGCGGTTGCGTTGGCGCATGTCGTCGCTGAAACCGACGATATTATAAGGCAACCTCTGCAGGTCTTCGGCTGAACGGACACTTTCTGCGCGCAGCCGTTTATCGGTGCTGGTGACCAGATCGGTTACCTGGACGCCAATCAACTTCCGAATGATGCAATGGCGCGTCAATTCATCAAAGTTGCCGCCGCGCCAGCCAACCAGATCGGTGACGATTTCCCATAATTCCATGCCGCTGAGCATGGCCGGGGTAATCATGCCGGAGCGTAATCCGTCATCCAGGTCGTGGGCGGTGTAGGCCAATTCATCGGCCACATTGGCTATCTGGGCTTCGAGATGCCCGCGCAATTCAGGGTTGAAATCGCGGGCATCGGAGATATCATATTCCGTTTCATGTTTGACAATGCCTTCCAGTACCTCCCAGGAGAGGTTCAGGCCGGGAAAGTCGGGATAACGGTTTTCCAGAAAGGTGACAATTCGAAGCGATTGTTTGTTGTGGTCAAAACCACCGTAATCTTTCATCAGCCTCGCGAGTATCATTTCGCCGGAATGCCCAAAGGGCGGATGGCCAAGATCATGCGCCAGGCAGATGGTCTCAATCAGATCTTCATTAGCGCCTAATGCCCGCGCAATCGTCCGGCCAATCTGGGTTACTTCCAGGGTGTGAGTCAGGCGTGTACGGTAATAATCGCCTTCGTAATTGATAAAGACTTGCGTCTTATACTCCAAGCGGCGGAAAGCCGTGGTGTGCAGAATGCGGTCACGGTCGCGTTGAAAAACCGTGCGGTAGTCCGGTTCGCTATCGGGGTATTGGCGTCCCTTGCTCTGTTTGCTGTGGATGGCATAAGAAGCCAGGTACTTTTCCTCGTTTGCTTCCAACAGATCGCGAGTATATTGCATGGCGAAGACTCCTGATAATCAGAGTGAAATAAGGGTTCCCGAACAAGCGCCGAGCAGAGTTTCTTTCAACGTGCCAGCCTCTGCGGCTGAAAAAATGCGAATTTCAAGATCGGGATGGGTATGAACCACATCCAACATGCGGGCAACTTTTTGAAGCATGCCTCCGGTGACGTCGATGCCGGATGATCGACCTAGTGTTGATTCAACCTGTGGATACTCGGAAAAACGGATTCTTTCAAACAATTGGTTACAGGCAGGGAAATCCGCCCAAACCCCTGGTTCAATGCCCGCCAACAATATCCGCTGCGGTTCAAACAGGGTTGCAAGATGGAAAAATTGATCTTCGGTTGAGAGAATTGTGCCTCCAAGTAGCGTATCGAAAACGACATCGCCTTGCACAAGCGGGATAAGGCTGTGTGATAAAGCCTTTTGCATTGTCTCGGTTTCCCAGTGCAAAACGGCCCGCCTGGCTGTGGTCACCATTGCGGAGGCCGGGAACGCCACAACTGGCAGACCAGCCCGGGTAAGCGCTTCGATTACAATCTCATTAAGCTCGCGGGCATCTTTCCATACATCAGCAAAGCCAAGCCAATCAGAAGGCGTGTGAACGCCGTCATAGGTTTTGTATTTTTTTGCCGCAACATGACCGAATGAACCCGAACCATGCCCCAATACCAACTGCAAATTGGGATCCATCTCAAGCGCTGCGGCGATTTCACCAGCCAGGCGAGCCAGGGTTTCCAGCCGGGCAGTCCGCGCTTGGTGTTTATCGGTGATGAGCGAGCCCCCTAATTTTAAGAAGGTAAGCCGGCTGTTTTCCATATTAGCCCTTTTCCCCGGGTACGGTTGTAATCCAGGTATGGACCGCACCACCCGATTTAAGAGCACGTTCGACGAAGGCGGCTTTGTCCGGTGATACCAGTGCAATGATGTTGCCGCCGCGACCGCCGCCGGACAGTTTGGCTCCGAAAGCGCCGCCCGCTCGGGCGGCCTCAATCAGGCTGTCCAATTCCGGCGATGAAATTGATAACTCCTGAAGAAAGTGTTGGTTTTGATTCATCAATGCACCCAGTTCTTCAACTTTGCCATCCTGGAGAAATTGGCATGCCTGACGAGAAATTTCGCCAATTGCGGCAAAAATTCGACCTGTCTCCAGCGGTCGATCCTGGTACAAACGGCTTACATCAGAAACCACAGCCGCCGTGGAACTGGGTAAACCGCTATCGGCAATTACAAGCGTAAACGGTTGTTTGTTTGAGAGGGTTTTAAAAGGTTGGCCCCGCACGAAGTACACCGGCCAGTTATACGCGATCACAGTATTATCGATGCCGGAGGGGTTGCCGTGGTGATGTTTTTCCACCTGGAAAGCCAGGTCTGAAACGGCTTCATCCGGTAGGGCAGATCCCAAAAAGGATGATACGGCTCGTATTACGGCAATCGAAGAAGCCGCACTGGAGCCAAACCCGGCTGCTACTGGTATGCTGGACGTCAACCGGATTTGCATTGCCGGCAGGCGGACCGCACCAATTCTTGCGGTAGTGAGGGTGATTGCCAACTTCAGCGGGTGTTCAGCGGGCAGGTCGGACAAAATTGCATCAAGCGAGATATCCGGAGCAATGATGCGCACCTGTCCAATCGCGGTATGAGGCGCAGCGCTGACGACAGCCCGCGCTTTCACAATATTAACCGGTACGGCGATGGCAGGCTGGCCGTAAACCACGGCATGTTCTCCAAAAAGGATTATTTTTCCCGGTGCAGTGGCTGAAAAGGCTGTCATAGCCAATTTTAAGGGGCAATGAAATAGAAGATGATCAGTACTGCAATACCCCAAAGCACGATATCAATTTGCAGCGGCCGATCGGCCAGGAGTACTTCCTCCGGCGCACCGCCCTCTTTTTTTACCTGGAGCAGCCACAAATAGCGGAAGACACCATAAAGAACAAAAGGAATGGTTAACATCATGGCATGATCGCTGGGCAGGTTGGGGGCTGAGAAAGTATACAAACTGTAGGCGATGATGGTGGTGCTGGAAACAATGGTGATCATCTGGTCCAGAAATGGCAGGGTATAGCCATCAAGCACTTTGCGGTGATTGTTGGCACCCTCCTGCAGCAGCATCATTTCAGCCCGCCGTTTGCCAAAGCCAATATACAGAGCCCCCAGCGTTGTCACCACATAAAGCCAGGGTGAAAATCGTTCCACCTGGATCAGCGAAACACCAGCCGCCACGCGCAAGACAAAACCGGCCGCTATGAGCAGCACATCAATGAGAATGACATTCTTAAGAAATAACGAATAAACCAGGTTCATCAAGAAATAAATCACTGCAATCAGAAAGAAACCCGGCGAGAGTAAATAGGACAATGGAAAGGTGACTGCCAGTAACAAAACAGCCCAGCCAATGGCAACCGGAATGGGGAGCCGGCATGAAGCGATTGGCCGATCACGCTTGGTAGGATGTTGGCGGTCTGCTTCGACATCTTTAATGTCGTTTATAATATACACGCTGCTGGATAGCAGGCAGAAGAGCAGCATGCCTCCAATGGAGCGTAAAACGGGGTCGACCGCAGCAAATAATTGCCGGTCAAAGACCAATGCGGCGAGAACGAAAATATTCTTGGTCCATTGCCGCGGACGCATTGTCTTTAAGATAGCCTTAAGCATAAGGTTTATGATATCACAACTCGTAAAAGTGCCCGGTTTCTGGCGGTCACTGGTTCGGAAGTCACTTTCCTAGGTCCTTTTCAGAATTGGTATGCCAAAATACACCAAAACTCGCCTCGATATCTTGCTGACTGAGCGCGGACTGGCTGAAAGCCGCAGCCAGGCGCAGCGCTTGGTAATGGCAGGCCAGGTGCGGGTTGCCGGACAGGTGGCGGATAAACCTTCGGACCAGGTCTTGGATGACGCCGAGATCACCGTTGAAAATGGCCCCCGTTATGTTTCCCGCGGCGGGGAAAAACTGGAAGGAGCCTTGCAGGCTTTCGACCTCCAGAACCTGGATGGGCGGATCTGTGCCGACCTGGGTGCTTCAACCGGCGGATTTACCGATTGCCTGCTGCAGCACGGAGCAGCCAGGGTTTACGCGGTGGACGTGGGTTATGGGGTATTGCACTGGAAGTTGCGCAATGACCCGCGGGTAGTGGTTATGGAGCGCGTCAATGCGCGGAATTTAACGGGCTTCCCTGAATCGGTCCAATTTGTGACCATTGATGCATCCTTTATTTCATTAAAGATCCTGCTCCCCGTGGTTGTCTCGTGGTGGCTGCAATCGGCCGGCCAGGTGGTGGCACTGATCAAGCCGCAATTTGAAGCTGGCAGAGAAGAAGTCGCCCGCGGTGACGGGGTTGTCCGCAACCCGGAAGTGCACCGCAAGGTTTTGACCTCGGTTTTGGATTTTGCCAGACAACAAGGTTTCGCCGTTCGGGGCCTGGTTCGGTCGTCCCTGTTGGGTCCAAAAGGAAACACGGAATTCCTGGTCTTGCTGCAATATCCAGGTCATGATGATGATCAAATACCTGATTTGATTGATGCAGCGCTCGCATCGCCGCTGCCGGATGGCAAAAGGACAGATGCGCCGGTATGAGGGTTGGAATGACGGAAGGAAAGTAGGGTATACTAAGCCCCGGCTATGAACACCGACCATATCCGCAATTTTTGCATTATCGCTCATATCGATCACGGAAAATCGACGCTGGCTGACCGTCTGCTGCAGATAACCGGCACCATAAACGACCGCGATATGGTCGAACAGGTGCTTGACACAATGGACCTTGAACGCGAGAAGGGCGTCACCATTAAGGCATCTGCCGTGCGCATGAATTACACTGCCCAGGACGGCGGAAACTACGAACTTAACCTGATCGATACGCCCGGACACGTGGATTTCAATTATGAAGTCAGCCGGGCGCTCGAAGCGTGTGAAGGCGCAGTTCTGGTTGTCGATGCGACTCAGGGCATCGAAGCACAGACCTTGGCCAACCTTTACCTGGCGCTTGAAAGTGATCTGGTCATCATCCCGGTCATCAATAAAATCGATTTACCATCTGCCCAACCGGATGTAGTCGCCGAAGAATTGGAAAACCTGCTTGGCATTTTTTCGGATGAAATCCCCCGAATTTCTGCCAAGGACGGCATTAACATTGACCAGGTGTTGGAAGCGGTAGTAAAACGGGTACCTTCACCGAAAGGCAACGACGAAGCTACCTTGCGAGCCTTGATTTTTGATTCGCATTACGACCCCTACAAGGGCGTTGTTGCTTACCTGCGCGTGGTTGAAGGGCAAATGCACACCACCGATATGCTGCGTTTGATGGCTTCGGCTGTGGATGTGCGTCCAGTGGAAATTGGGTATTTTGCCCCGGGAATGAAACCGGTTGATGTGCTGAACGCTGGCGACGTGGGTTATGTAGCCACCGGATTGAAGACCGTTTCAGAATGCCGGGTTGGCGACACTATCACGCTTGCTTCGCGGCCGGCAGCCGAACCTTTGCCCGGGTATCGACATCCCAAGCCGATGGTTTTTGCCGGCATTTACCCGGTGGACGGCGAGGATTACAGCAATTTGAAAGAAGCACTTGAGAAGCTTCAGCTGAATGATGCCTCGCTAACTTACCAACCCGAGAAATCTCAGGCGCTAAATTTCGGTTTCCGCTGCGGCTTCCTGGGCCTTTTCCACATGGAGATCATCCAGGAGCGGTTGGAACGCGAATACGACCTCGATATTGTCGTGACCGCACCATCCGTTGAATATCAGGTCTTCTTGCTGGATGGCACCGAAATGGTGATAGATTCGCCCGTGCAATTACCCGAGGAAGGAACGATCGCTGAAATTCGAGAACCCTGGATGGGATTGGACATCTTCTCCCCTGTGGAATTTTTCGGCACGATCATGGATCTGGCAAACAAACGCCGGGCCGAGTTCAAAGCCCAGGAACATCCAGCGCCCAACCGGGTTCATCTTTCCTTCGAAATTCCGCTTTCCGAATTGATCGTCGATTTTTTTGACGATTTAAAATCTCGCACGCGCGGTTATGCATCCATGGATTATCACTTTGCCGAATACCGCCCTGGCAATCTGGTAAAACTGGAAGTGCTGGTAGGGGGCGAGGTGGTGGATGCTTTGGCAGCCATTGTTCATAAAGAAGCCGCTTATCATAAGGGTCAGCGTTTGGTTACCAAATTGAAAGAAATCATCCCCCGGCAACTATTCGATGTTGCCGTTCAGGCTTCAGCCGATGGCCGGGTTATCTCGCGCGCCAATGTTAAAGCGCTGCGAAAGGATGTGCTGGCAAAATGCTACGGCGGCGATATTTCCCGAAAGAAAAAACTGTTGGAAAAACAGAAAAAGGGTAAGCGCCGTATGAAGATGGTGGGGAATGTTGAGATTCCCCAAGAAGCCTTTATGGCTGTTCTGCGGCTGGAGGAAGAGTGAGCCAGACTGGAACAGCGATTAATCGGCGGGAGTGGTTGCGGTGGCTGCCAGGCGTTTTAATCAGCGCTGTAGCCCTGTTCGTCGTCTTCCGCCTAGCCCGCTGGGATGGCCTTTCAACTGCTTTTTCAACCATAAAATGGCAATATATAGGTCTTTCAGGTTTGTTTACACTGGCCTTTTTAATTGTGCGCACTGCAGCCTGGCGGGTGCTGCTCAACAACAAACCAAGTTATAAAGAAACATTCTTCGTCATTAATGAAGGCTACCTGCTTAATAACCTGTTCCCATTTCGCGCTGGCGAAATCGGCCGCGCCGTGATCATGGGGCAAATGACTGGTTGGGGGCCTTTTCATGTCCTTTCCACCATCATCATCGAGCGCGCGTTTGATATGTTGATCGCGGCCGGGATGCTGCTGGGAACGCTGCCTTTCGTTTTGGGAGGCGTTTCCTGGGGAAAGCCGGTTGGGATTGCCACTTTGTTGGTGATGGGCGGCGGCTTGCTGGTGCTGTTTCTAATGGCACGCAACCGCGCCGCGGTGGATCGATTGATCGCAAAATATGGCACCCGTTGGCCGTTTGTTGAAAAATACATCGTCCCGCAAATGGAAAAATTGTTGGACGGCTTGAGCGCCCTGGCAAATCCGAGACAATTCCTTATGGCATTGGGATTGATCCTTTTATGCTGGATCATTGCCATTTTTCAATACCATGTAGTTTTCATACCCATCCTGCCAGATGCGCCGCTTTGGTATGGTGCCTTTACGGTGACGGTGCTGGCTTTGGGCGTCGCGATCCCTTCTGCTCCGGCAGCCCTAGGTGTCTTTGAAGCCGCCATTGTTGGCGCGATGGCCTTGCTTGGTATTGATAATGCCACCGCCCTGGCAACAGGCATTAGTTTACATTTTTTGCAATTTGTCATCACTGGAATTTTCGGTTTCATTGGTTTAGTCATTCAAAGGCGCTCACTGGGTGCTTTAATCTCCGAAACGCGTTTGCAGCAAAAAGCCTGATGAGCGTACTTTTTTCCTGGAGGCATGCATGTCCCGCAATATATTAATCACCGGCGGAGCTGGTTTCATCGGTTCAAATTATGCTGCCCGGTGTATTGCCAGCGGTGAAAAAGTTGTTATTTTCGATAACCTATCCCGCCCAGGCGCATCATCCAATGTGGAATGGTTGAAAACCACTTACGGGCCTGATGCTTTCCGTTTATTGACCGGAGACGTGCGCGACGAAAAGGCGATCCGTGAGGCAGCGGTTGATGCAGAGGTAATCGTACATTTGGCTGGACAGGTCGCTGTGACGACATCTGTCATGAATCCGCGCGAGGATTTCGAGATTAACGCACGCGGTACCTTTAACCTCCTCGAAGCCGCGCGAGCCTCCGGGCGCAACCCGGCTGTTTTATATGCTTCCACCAATAAGGTATACGGCGGTATGGAGGATGTTCGGGTAGAAGAAACCGAAACTGATTACCGCTACACTGATTTTCCGATGGGCATTCCCGAAATACAACCGCTCGATTTTCACTCGCCTTATGGTTGTTCCAAGGGCAGCGGCGATCAATATGTGCGCGATTATCACCGCATCTATGGCTTGCCGACGGTGGTACTGCGCCAGAGCTGCATTTATGGCTCGCGCCAATTTGGCGTTGAAGACCAGGGATGGGTGGCATGGTTTGTCATCGCGGCTGTGACTGGCCGGCCGATCACCATTTACGGCGATGGAAAACAAGTGCGCGATGTATTATTTGTTGAAGATTTGCTGGACGCCTACGATGCAGCCTTGAATCATCTGGATGTAACGGCTGGCCAGGTTTACAACATCGGCGGCGGCCCGGCAAATACCATGTCGATTTGGATTGAATTTAAACCGATCCTGGAAAGGTTATTGAATCGACCGATCCCAACCGCCAGCGGAGATTGGCGTCCGGGAGACCAACGCATTTATGTTTCGGATATTCGAAAAGCAGCCCGGGATTTGAATTGGACGCCAAGAATTGGCGTGGCACAGGGCGTTGAACGCTTATATCGCTGGGTGTTGGAAAACCGGAATCTTTTTTAACGCGGCGCTGTCAGCATGAAGATACTGGTTGTCCTCACCTATTACAGGCCGCATACAAGCGGTCTCACCATTTATGCTGAGCATCTATGCAAAGCATGGGCTAAACGCGGCCACCAGGTGACTGTGCTGACTTCGCAATATGACCATGCTCTGCCTCAAAATGAAATCCTCGAGGGTGTGCGGATTGTCCGTGCTCCAGTGCTTTTTCGCTTGAGCAAGGGCGTCATCATGCCGACATTTGGCATGCTGGCAAACCGTTTGGTCTCCGAAACCGATGTTATTCAGCTGCACCTGCCGCAATTCGACGCGGCTGGCGTGGCACTGCGCGGCCGAATCCTGCGCAAGCCGACCATCATCACATACCACTGCGACCTGCGCATGCCCCCTGGCGTATTATCATGGCTGGCAAATCAGGCGGTACGCGTGATGAACAACCTGGCAGGCATTTTTACACACCGGATTGTTACATACACACGCGATTACGCTGAAAATTCAAATTATCTCAGCCGGTACATACAAAAACTTCATGTGATTCCTCCGCCAGTGGTGCTGCCGCGAGTGACAACTGAAGCCGTGCGCGGTTTTGCTTTGAAGAACAACCCTCAGCACCGCAAGCCTGTCATTGGCATGGCAGCGCGGTTTGCCACCGAAAAGGGTGTCGAAGTGCTGCTTGACGCATTGCCTGAAATTTTGAGGCAATATCCGCTGGCTCAGGTCCAGTTTGCCGGGCCGTATGGAGACATCATTGGCGAGGAAAATTATTTTTCGCGCCTTTCAACAAAGATCGAAGAGTTTATATCTTCTGGCAATTGGCGATTTGTGGGTACGCTTGCACCGGAAAGCATGGCCGCCTTCTACCCCAACCTGGATGTTTTGGTGCTGCCAAGTTTAAATTCGACCGAAGCCTTTGGCCTCGTCCAAATTGAAGCAATGATAAACGGTGTGCCGTGTGTAGCTTCAGATTTACCGGGCGTGCGCCAACCTGTAAAAATGCACGGCATGGGCAGAATTGCCTCAATCGGCGATTCTACGAATCTTGCGGAAATGGTGCTAGAGGTGTTGAACCACCGCGAGATATACCAGGGCGATCAGTCTGAAATTGCCCGGCGCTATGATCCAGATACGATCGCCGCAGAATATGAAAAACTATTTACCGAAATGCAGCATGAGCTAAGCCGTTAACCACGCCCTGGAGACCAATCTTGCCATTCTCATCCCACCCTAAAGACTTTCTCTGGCTGCAATTACGTGATTTACCCTATTTTCGCGGCGTTTTACGTGCGGTTGAATCGCGGTTTTACCAGGATATTGAATTGCCCCAGCCGGTCCTTGATCTGGGCTGCGGCGACGGCCATTTTGTGAACATCACCTTTGATCAGAAGATTGATTTTGGCATTGATCCATGGACCGGCCCCGTAAAACAGGCTGCCCAAAGGGGCGGCTACCAGCTCGTTGTGCAGGGTTCCGGTGGCGAAATCCCGGTGGCAGATGGAACGTTTGCCAGTGTGATGAGTAATTCGGTGTTGGAACATATCCCCGACCTTGATCCAGTTCTAGCGGAAGTGGCTCGTGTCATCCAACCGGGCGGGTTGTTCGTTTTTTGCGTTCCGAATCACAACTTTCTCGATAATTTGTCAGTTTCAACGTTCTTTGATCGCGTCGGATTGCGTTTCCTGGGAAATGCCTACCGGTCTTTTTTTAATCGCATCAGCCGTCACTACCATTGTGACAGCCCGCAGGTATGGGAGGACCGCCTGGCCCGTGCTGGTTTCCGTATTGAGCGCTGGTGGCACTACTTTTCGCCAAGATCGTTGCATATACTGGAATGGGGACATTATCTGGGTTTGCCCTCGTTGGTCGCACACTTCCTCTTTCACCGCTGGATCTTGTTACAACAGCCCTGGAATCTCGCCCTGGCAAAAGCTATCTGCCAACCAGCCTATGACGAACCCGACAGCCAGCCTAAAGGGTCGTATACTTTCTATATTACGCGCCGAATGGGTGGTCAATGATTCCCGAAAAACCGGAACCCAGCGTCCTGGATTACCTGAAAGCCTTGCTGACTCCCTGGAGAGGGCCCGCACCTGAAATACCGCCTCTCGCGGTTAATGATTTGTCGGAAGAACAACCGAATCTGGTCAATGAAGGTGAAAGATTGGCCGGGCCGGGGTTTATTGAATGGTTAAGCCGGAATGGCGCTTTATTGGTATTATTTGCCGCGCTAATCGGACAATTTTTCCTTGAACCGCCCAGGCGAAACTGGCCGGTCGGGCTAGGATTCTATGCGGTTTCATTGGTATTCCTGATATGGTCATTGTGGAAACGAACATGGAGCCTGCCGACCATTCCCCAGCCAGTTGAAAAAACGTATTCTTTCGATGTCCACCGGACGCCGTTGTATTTTGGCCTGCCGCTGATCCTGCTTAGTTTCCTATTATTTAGCGGCAACCGGTATACGGATTTGAATTTGCTGGCATGGCTGTTAACAAGCCTGGCCTTTCTGGCCGCATTGTGGATGCCCGAAAAAAATGGGTTGCCGGTCTGGCAGCGGCTTCGTTCCTGGATAACAAAACGGGAGTGGCAGGTGCGCATTACGCCATGGCACATCCTGGTTGTCATTGCCATCCTTCTGGCTGCTTTTTTCCGCTTTTACCATCTTGCCCAGGTTCCCGGCGAAATGTTCAGCGACCATGCCGAAAAATTGCTGGATGTGGCTGATTTGATCAATGGACAGCACAAGATCTTTTTCGAGCGCAACACCGGGCGAGAAGATTTCCAGTTTTACCTGACCGCCGTGGTGGCCAATTTATTTGGCACCGGGCTATCTTTTTTGAGCTTAAAGCTGGGCACGGCACTGGCAGGCTTTTTCACACTGCCTTATATTTACCGGTTGGGAAAAGAGATCGGTTCACGCTGGGTGGGTCTGTTCGCTTTTGTTTTGGCCGGAATCGCGTACTGGCCGAATGTTATTTCGCGCGTCGGCCTGCGGTTTCCGCTTTATCCGTTGTTTGCCGCGCCCTTATTGTATTATTTGATCCGTGGCATCCGCCGCTCTGACCGCAACGATTTCATCAAGGCCGGCATTGCCTTGGGGCTGGCATTGCACGGTTATTCCGCCAGCCGCCTGTTGCCTGTGGTCGTGCTGGCCGCGGTGGCAATTTACCTGTTTCACCGCCAATCCTCCGGAAAACGCACCGGGACTTTGTGGGCGCTGGTGGTTTTGATTTTAATCTCAGCGGTTGTTTTCTTGCCGCTGCTGCGTTATTGGACGGAAAACCCGGCTGCCTTTGGCTTCCGGGCATTCAGCCGCCTGGCAACGACGGAACGTGCTTATCCTGCGCCGGTCGGTTTGATTTTCCTCGCGAATCTGGGAAAATCGCTCATCATGCCCTTCTGGGATGACAATAACATTTGGGTGCATTCGGTCATTAACCGGCCGGCATTGGACGTGATTACCGCGGCCTTATTCTTTCTAGGCCTGGTGCTGGTGACAGTGCGGTATTTCCGCAAGCACGACTGGGTGGATCTTTTCTTGTTGGTCTCCATTCCCTTATTAATGATGCCATCCATTTTGTCGCTGGCATTTCCCGAGGAAAACCCATCGCTTAACCGCAGCGGCGGCGCTTACATTCCAATCTTTATCATCGCGGCGATTGGACTGGAGAGTTTGATTTCGGCTTTATTGGCGCAAACCAGATCCAAAGGCGGACGCTTGGCGGTGGCGGGATTGACGCTGGTCTTATTCGGTTTTTCCGCCGGCATGAACTATGAACTGGTTTTCAAACAATACAGCGAGCAGTTCCTCAACGGGGCCTGGAATACATCGCAAATTGGCGAGGTTATCCGCGGCTTTTCGGAATCCACCGGCGAGGCTGACCATGCTTATGTGATACCCTATCCTTACTGGGTCGACACGCGCCTGGTGGGAATCAATGCCGGTTTTCCATTGAAGGATTATGCTCTTCCGGCAGATCAGATCGGTACAACCGTTAGCATCGATGCGCCCAAGCTTTTCATCGTCAACCCTTCCGATCAGGCAACACAAGAAACGCTCCGCCAGGTCTACCCGCTTGGACGCGAATTCCTCTTTGCTGCTGGACGTGAAGGTAAGGACTTTCTAATCTATTCCATTCCATGAAACTGGACGGCGTATTGATGCGCCGGCCTGGAGCAACTGCTGCATGTCTGAAAGTGCTTTGACCTCACAACCCGATCAAAATGTCCCTTTACGGCCGAAAGAAAACCGCCGCTGGGAAATCCTGCTTTTAATTGTGCTGGTGGTGAGCGTTTATTTCCGGTTTGTGGGGATTAACTGGGGAGATGAACAGTATCTGCACCCCGACGAGCGCTTTTTTGTCTGGGTGACTGCCGATATCTCTCCGGTCTCAAAACTGAGCGACTTCTTCAACACCGCCACTTCCTCTTTAAACCCGCATAACCGCGGCCATGCTTTTTATGTTTATGGAACACTGCCTGTGTTCGCGACGCGTTATCTGGCGGATGCAATCATCCAAAATCCCACATGGGCCGATATTAACCTGATCGGCCGTTCGCTTTCAGCGGCCTGCGACATCCTGACCGTATTCCTGGTTTATTTGATGGGCAGGCGGCTGTTCAATAAGAAAATTGGCGTGCTGGGAGCGGCGTTTTCATCGGCTGCAGTGATGCAGATTCAGCAGGCGCATTTTTACACTTCCGATTCATTCGCGGTGGCATTTTCAACCCTGGCGCTCTATTTTGCCATTTGCCTGCTCACCGAACCTATCGACCATCCCGAACGAAAATCGCGCTGGAAGATTCCGCAATCCGAAACGCTAAGTTATGCCCTCTGGTTCGGCTTTTCAATTGGTATGGCGATGGCCTGCAAAGTCAATACAGCGCCGATGGCCTTGCTTCTGCCAGCCGCCATTATCATCCGTTATTTCCGAATTTCGCGGGAAAAACGCAGCCAATACGATTTCATCGCGCTGCGCGATCTGGCAATTAGCGCCGTGGTGGCTTTCATCGCGTTCCGAATTTTTCAACCCTACGCTTTTCAGGGTCCCGGATTCTTCGGCATTCTTCCGAATCAAAAATGGATTGATAACCTGAGAAGTCTTGCGGCGCAAACCAGCGGCGATGTGGACTTCCCGCCTGCCTTGCAATGGGCGCGCCGTTCGCCGACTTTTTCCCTGCAAAATATGGTGACCTGGGGGCTGGGCATTCCGCTGGGAATTACCGCCTGGGCGGCATTTCTCGGCATGGGTTGGCGTATTCTGAAAGGCGACTGGAAACGCCTGCTGCTGCTGTGGGGTTGGACAGGCGTTTATTTTGTTTGGCAGTCGCTGCAGGGCAACCCGACCATGCGTTATCAACTGCCGATCTATCCATCGCTGGCTGTGATTGCAGCCTGGGGTCTGGTCAGTATCTGGAGTAGCGGAAAAAAGTTTTTTGCATCTGGCAAGCGGAAGTCTGGAATAACCCGGCAGATTGGAGCAGGCCTGTTAACGCTCCTAGTTTTGGGAGCGACCTATGCCTGGGCTTTTGCCTTCACCCGCATTTATACCCGCCCGGTGACGCGGGTGGCGGCCAGCGATTGGATTTATGCCAATGTGCCTGGACCGATTAATTTGGGACTGGAAACTGCCATTGGAAGTGTGAACCAGCCAGTCGCCTACCGCTCAGGTATCAACGTTACCAGCGGAACCCCGGTATCATTGACCTTCAAGGCCGAAAACAGCGGCTTATTAACCGAAATTTCCCTCGAGAGGGTCAGCGATCCCCGTTATACCGCAGTTTCTTCCAGCGAAAATCAAAAAACGCTGTTGATAACCATGATTAAGACCGGGGATCCGGCTGACCAAACGACGGCTCAAATCCTGGGCGATTTTTCAAGCGAAGCCGCGTACAAGGCTCAGTTTAGCGACTCCATCTTGATGGAATCTGGGCAAACGTACACTCTGCAGTTTTCAATCCCTGAACCGGATCAGATTATACGTCTTAATGGTCAAATCGGTCTCCGCATGCTGGGCGCCGAAAGCACGCTTGTCCAACCGCTAGTTGATCCCGTTTATCTGATTGATAACAACAACCCATTCAGTAATACATTTACCGCGGTTGAAAACGGAAGATTACTGCGCGTGACACTGCCGCATGTGCTGGATTGGTCTGGTTCAACCGGGACAAAAAAGCTGAGGCTTGAAATCGCCGTGCCCGGGAATGAAGCCCATCCATTGGCAATCGTTGATGCGCAAGGCGTGTTTGCGCCAACCAGCGACCGCAGAGGCGATCCGCTCAGCTTTCAACTCAACGCGCCTATTGATTTGACCGCAGGCACGAACTATTCACTGCGTCTCTCTCTGGTCAGCGGCATTGGATCAATTGCAGTTTACGGCAGCAAACATGCCCTGGAATCGACCTGGGATGATGCTTTGCCGCTGCGCAAGGACGGCTATGACCCGTTCAGCCTGGACACCGGGATTTACCGCAGCGATTTGAATTTCGAAATGTATTGGGATGACAGCCCGGACAAACTCGAGCGTTTTGAAAACAATCTGGATCAGGCTGATTACCTTTATATCACTTCCAACCGACAATGGGGTACCACCACCCGGGTTCCTGAACGGTACCCGCTGACAACCCAGTACTATCGCAGTTTGCTTGGCTGCCCGCAAAATCAAGACTTGTTATACTGCTACCGCGTAGCCCAACCAGGCATGTATAAAGGCGATTTGGGTTTTGATTTGATCGCGGTATTTCAATCCGAACCGAATATCGGGTCACTCCAGATTAACACGCAATTTGCCGAAGAAGCGTTTACTGTTTACGATCATCCCAAGGTGCTGATCTTCCGTAAAAATCAGGAATACAACGCAGATTCTGTGCGCGCTTTGTTGGGCAGCGTGGATTTGACCAAGGTGATTCATTTGACCCCGTTGCAGGCGAGTAAGACGCCTGGTTTATTGGAATTGCCGACTGCAAGGTTGGCCGGGCAGCGCAGCGGCGGAACCTGGGTTGAATTGTTTAATCCGGATGCGCTCGTCAATAAATCGCCATATATTTCGATGGCTTTTTGGTACCTGGCCGTCCTGCTGTTAGGCTGGGTAGTTTATCCAACAGTGAGGCTGGCGCTGGGCGGATTGCCCGACCGCGGTTACCCGGTCAGTAAATTGATCGGCATGCTGCTTTTCGCCCTGCTCAGCTGGCTGGCTGGATCCGCCGGTATTGCGGTAACCCGATCCTTGCTGGGTGAGGTCTTATTGCTGCTCGTGGGCATAAATGCCGTTCTGGCGGTCTGGCAGCGCAAATCGCTCTGGCAGGAAATCCGCAGCCGGGGAAAGTACTTCCTGGCAATTGAGTTCATAGCTCTGGCATTTTTTGCCCTCTTCCTGCTCATCCGTTTAGGGAATCCGGATTTATGGCACCCTTCGAAGGGCGGGGAAAAGCCGATGGATTTCTCTTACTTCAATGCCATATTGAAGAGCAGCACCTTCCCGCCGTACGATCCCTGGTATGCGGGCGGCTATATCAATTATTACTATTATGGCTATGTCGTTGTCGGCATGCTTGTGAAATGGCTGGGGATCATCCCTTCGGTTGCCTATAACCTGGTGCTGCCCAGCCTTTACAGCTTTGCCGCCCTGGGAGCCTTTTGCCTGGGCTGGAACTTGCTCTCCTTGCGCAAGACAGGCGAGGAGCCACAGCCGCAGAACTCGGGAAAAACCGCAGGTGCGCCATTCCTGGCTGGCATCTCGGCATCCGTAGGGATGGTGCTGTTGGGCAACCTAGGAACCGTGCGAATGATCTGGCAAGGCTGGCAAAGAATTGCCAACCCGGCTGCTCTGAATCAAACAGCCAACCTGTTGGAACGGATTTCCTGGGCAGCTCAGGGCCTGGTAAAAATGATACAAGGCGCCCATTTTTCGTATTACCCAGGCGATTGGTATTGGATTCCCAGCCGGGTATATCCGGGTTGGGTTATTACTGAGTTTCCTTTCTTTACCTTCCTCTACGCAGATTTACACGCCCACCTCATGGCTTTGCCCATCACGCTCCTGGCACTGGTCTGGGCATTATCCATCCTGATGGGCCGCTGGCAATGGCAGCGAGATGAAGGCACTCCAGCCTGGTTGAACTTTACCCTGTGTTTCACCGTGGGCGGGATGGCAATTGGCGCGTTACTGCCCACCAATACCTGGGATTTACCAGCTTATCTTGGCCTGGCATTATTGGCAGTTTTTTACACGGCTTTCCGGTACGGCAAATTACCAGCCCTATTGCTTCCAGGTATGGCGGGGTGGTTGCGGCGCGCAGCACTCGCCATGGCCTCTGCCGCAGTTTTGACAGCTCTGGTTTTCTTGTTATACGAACCGTTTGGAAAGTGGTACGGCCAGGGCTACAACGCAATTGATTTATGGCAGGGCGACCGTTCGGCTTTTTGGTCCTACATGACCCATTGGGGTTTGTTCCTGTTCATTATTGTCGGCTGGTTGGGCTGGGAAACCCGGGAATGGCTGGCCAACACGCCGCTTTCGTCCTTAAATAAATTGCGGCCCTACGTTGGCTGGATCTACGCGGGTTTGTTCCTGGCAACGGCAGCTGTCGCCTACCTGGTGATCGGGGGCGTTGCCATCGCCTGGTTTACGCTGCCATTGGCGTTGTGGGCCGGGATACTGGTTTTCAGGCCAAAACAGCCGGATGTCAAACGGTTTGTGCTGGTTTTAGTTTGTGCCGCATTGATGCTTACCTTGGCAGTCGAGTTAATCGTGTTGCGCGGCGACGTCGGCCGCATGAATACAGTTTTCAAGTTTTATCTTCAGGCCTGGACGATGCTTTCGGTAAGCGCTGCAGCCGCCTTGCTCTGGTTGGTTGCCAGCGCCGGGCTATGGCCGGCTTCGCGCCGGACAATCTGGCAAATTGGGTTGATCCTGCTCGTGTTTGGAGCCGCCCTTTACCCGGTTTTAGCTGCCACTGATAAAATTCAGGATCGCATGAACGGCACGGCACCGCATACGCTGGATGGAATGGCTTATATGAAGACATCCGTTTACAGCGAATCCGGCGTATCAATGAATTTGGGAGAGGATTTCCGCGCCATTCAATGGATGCAGCGCAATGTTGAAGGGTCGCCGGTAATTGTGGAAGCCAACAGTTTCGATTTATATCGCTGGTTTAGCCGGTTCACGATTTACACAGGACTGCCGGGCGTTGTCGGCTGGGACTGGCATCAACGACAGCAGCGGACCATCCTCCCGGGCGAATGGGTAACCAACCGGGTTAATGAGATTCAAAAATTCTACACGGTGGATGACCGTATTCAGAGCGAAGCATTCATCCAGAAGTACGATGTCCACTATATCATCGTCGGACAATTGGAATGGATCAAGTATGCCGGGACCGGTCTGTTGCGCTTTGAGACATGGAACGGCGATTTGTGGCAGGAAGTCTACCGCGACGGTCAAACAGTGATTTATGAGGTGATTCAATGACCCAATTGAAGGTTTTAGAAATTTACCATATCCTGCCCAGGGCGGATTGGAAGAAGGCCCAAAAACAGGGCGATTACCGTCCGGTTTCCTTGGCAGCAGAAGGTTTCATCCATCTTTCAACGCGCCAGCAAGTTCCTGGCACGCTGGCCCGGTTCTTCAGCGGAAAAACCGGATTAGTGCTGCTGTGCGTTGACGTTGCCCGCCTGAAGCCTGAATTGCGTTTCGATGTGGCTGATGGCCAGGCCTTCCCGCATTTGTATGGGCCACTCAATCTGGATGCGGTCAGCAAGGTTATGGTGATTGAGCCCGGTTCAAGCGACCCGCTTTCGGGTTTTGGAGAGTAGAATTAAGGGTACCCCTCCATAATGATTTCACTGTTGCTCTGGTATCTCGTAATCACATTGCTCGGTTGGCTGGCATTTCCACTGGCTTACCGGTTGCTTCCATTTTTGCCAGACCGGGGCTATTCCCTTACGCGTGCTCTGGGTCTGCTCCTTTCGAGCTATTTATTCTGGCTTATGGCATCCCTTCAGCTCATGCCGAACACCCTGGGCGGGATGCTGTTGGCAGTTTTTCTCCTGGCTGCGTTGGGTGCGCTGGCAGCCGGCAGGGGGTGGCAGGAAATCCGTTCCTGGCTGGTTGGCCAAAAAAAGTCGCTGCTGATCATGGAAGGACTTTTTCTATTGGCTTTCTTGGCCTGGGGTTTTATACGCGGATTTGACCCGGCCATTGAATATACCGAAAAACCAATGGAATTAGCGTTCATCAATTCCATTTTGCGGTCAGCCACCTTTCCCCCTGCCGATCCGTGGCTTTCAGGGTATGCCATTTCCTATTACTATTTCGGCTACGTCATGATTGCGTTGATGGCCCGTCTCACAGGAGTCGGCGCCAACATCGCTTTCAACCTTGGGCAGGCCTTATGGTTTGCCCTGACCGCTTTAGGCGCTTATGGCGTTCTCTTCAACCTGTTGGCGGCCTTGCGCAAGGATCGGAAAATCACTGCGGGATTGCGGGCATTGGCATTGCTGGCGCCGTTGTTCATTCTGGTTATATCGAATCTGGGCGGTTTGATGGAAGTGCTTCATGCGCGTGGAGTCTTCTGGCAGACGGCGGCGGACGGCACACAAACCTCCTATTTCTGGCAGAATGTCTTGAAGGTAGAGGAATGGAACCAACCGCCAGCCCTGCCGTATTCCTGGTCAATCCAACGCGGGGGTTGGGTGTGGTGGCGCAGTTCGCGGGTACTGAATGATTTTAAGTTGTCCGGCGACCCAGTCGAAATTATTGACGAATTCCCGTTCTTTTCTTATTTACTTGGCGATATGCACCCGCATGTGCTGGCGATGCCGTTTGTTTTATTGGCAATCGCATTGGCGCTAAATCTTTTTTATTCATCCGGCCAACGGAGATTCCTTGAAATTCACCCGCGCGATTGGATAAGCCGCTTGGATTTTTGGCTGGCGGCGTTGGTCCTGGGCGGATTGGCGTTCCTGAATACCTGGGATTTTCCCATTTATGTCGCCCTGTTCGGGCTGGTATTTACGGTGGTTCGCACCAAGCAATCACGCTTGGCCTGGGGACGCATCCTGGAATTCATAGGATTTTGCCTTTTGCTCGGTCTGGCGGGGATCCTGCTATATTTGCCGTTCTATTTTGGTTTTTCTTCGCAAGCGGGCGGTTTCTTGCCAAGCATGGCCTTTTTTACACCCGGTGTCAACTTTTGGGTAATGTTCGCGCCATTGCTGGTACCGCTGATTCTCTGGCTGATCTTTGAAACCCACCGGGAAAAAAGCCGTCTGCGGATAGGAATCAAATTGGCAGCGATTGTGGTCGGCGGAGGCTGGCTGGTCTCGTCATTGTTCGGGCTGCTCTTTGCCAATGCCGCCGGTTTGGGCCAAAGCCTTATGCCCTTAGGCGGGGCAGCGGTGATAGTTGGAGAAAAACTGGTTGAATATGGCAACCTTTTTCTAAATAGCCAGGGGGCAACCACGGCCGGCAACCTGTTTTGGATGTCTCTCAGCCTCAGAATGCAATCCCCGGGGGCCTGGATAACCCTGTTTGCACTCCTGGCCTTGATCTGGTCGCTGCTCGCCAGGCCTGAAGGAAAACCAGACGAGCCGGCAGAACCCGACTTAACTGATCAAGCCACTCCGCTAACCTTCGTGCTGTTGTTGGCCTTGCTGGGAACGATTCTAACGCTTGCGCCTGAATTTGTCTTTCTGCGCGATACCTTCGGTAACCGCATGAACACAATTTTCAAGTTTTATTTCCAGGCCTGGATTTTATGGGGTCTCGCTGGATCATTTGGGCTGTTTATCATCCTGACTCAAATTCGCTCTGCTTGGCGGTGGGTTGCCGCAACGGCATCCTTCGCGGTGATTGCAGCCGGGTTAATTTACCCGGCCATCATGCTTCAGGCCAAGACCGGCATGGTGGACGCTGCGACCGGGCAACTTCGCTTTCAGGATTGGTCGCTGGATGGAACGCTGGCATTTCAGACCTACTCTCCCGATGATTACGCAGCTGTACAGTATCTGAAAACTGCATCTTATGGTGTGATTGCCGAAGCGGTGGGAGGAAGTTACAGTTCCTATGCACGCATGGCGGCTCAAAGCGGTTTGCCCGATGTGCTGGGTTGGCCGTTCCATGAGTATCAATGGCGCGGCAGCACCAAGGAAATTGGCAACCGCGAACCTGATATGGAGCGGTTGTATACAACCACTGACTGGACAGAAGCATTGAATATATTGAAACAGTACCATGTCCGTTATGTAATTCTTGGCAACATGGAAAAGACTGCCTATCCGGTCAGCCAACCGAAATTTGACAACAACCTTCCGGTAGTTTTTTCATCCGGCGATCTGGTTATTTATGAAGTCCCCACACAACTGGCGTCAACGCTGGACCAATGAGGTTTCACCGTCAATGAAGTTGAAAAGCGAACAAATCGAGCGATTATTGTGGCTACTGGCAATCAGCCTGGCTTTGTTATTGCGATTGGTCAAGTTAGGCGCTGCGCCGCTCACCGACCTGGAAGCGTCGAATGCACTGCCTGTTTTTAATTGGCTGCAAAATGGACTGGTTCCAACCGGTTCACAGGCAGCATATACACTCTTCAGCGGATTTGTTTTCTTCTTATTTAACTCGACGAATCTTGCTGCCCGTTTGGTCCCGGCAATTGCGGGAAGTCTTTTGGTGTTAGCCCCTCTGTTCTTTAGGGGGCAATTAGGCCGGTGGCCAGCCCTGATCGCTGCTTTTGGACTGGCAATCGATCCGGTGTTGCTCGCTATTTCACGCCAGGCGGATGGCGGCATCTGGGCTATTACTTTCACGGTCCTTGCCTTTGGATTGTTACTGAACCGGCGATTTGTCTGGTCCGGCATTTGTTTTGGGTTGGCGCTCCTTGGCGGGCCTAACCTTTGGATGGGTTGGCTGGGATTAGGAGCGGCAATTTTCGCCAGCAGTCGCAGGCATTTTGCCGCTGTGGATGCAAGCCAACTTGAAGGGCAATCTTCTCGTTCTTTTCTGGCTAAGGTTGCCAGTGCAGCAGCGATTACACTGGTTGCGGTGGGAACGTTTTTCCTCTTTGCGCCTTTCGGATTGAGCATGGCAGCCGGCAGCTTGCCTGAATTCCTGCGCAGTTGGACTCAAACCGGCAACTTTACCATTCAAACGGCTGCCATTGCCCTTTTAAGTTACGCCCTATTACCCTTCATACTCGGCTCAATTCAGGCAATTTCTGGTTGGCGCCATAAGGATCAAATCGATCAGTTCTTAACAATTTGGGTGCTAATTGCCTTGCTGCTATGGTTTGCCTGCCGCGGGCGGATGATGGGCTATGCTGGCTGGATCATGATTCCGCTGTGGGCACTGTCCGCCCGCCAGATTGAAATCTGGCTGCGCAAACCTGGTTTTGATGCCCGTTTTACCGCTGCCACGGCCACGGTCGTATTCGTCCTGATCTTCTTTATCATCCTCAATGCCGTAGGAATCCTGCACCCGGCTGGCTGGTCAGCCGAGACAACCCTGCAAATTGTGAAAATTGTGGTCGCATTTGTTTTGCTCATGCTGACAATCGTACTGGTTGGTTGGGGTTGGAACTGGTCTGCCGCCAGGCAGGGTGTTCAGTGGGCTTCAGGCGCTGCTCTCCTGCTGATCCTCATTTCCATGAGCCTGCGCGCGGGCGGATTGGGAGTCAGACCTCAGGCGGAATTATGGCGCAGTGGTGCTTACTTTGCAGATGCGGACCTGTTGGATAAGACTCTGCATGATTTATCCATTAATAAATCGGGCCAGGTGAATAGCTTGCAAGTATCAGTGGTGGGCATTCAATCGCCAATTGTAAAATGGACTCTGCGGTATTTTTCCAATGTTCAATATACAGACCGCATCTCGATGCAAGAGACACCAGACGTCATCCTGACCAACGACCAGACTCAACCCGGGCAAATCTCGACCTACCGCGGGCAGGATTTTGTTTTATCGGTGCAACCAGCCTGGAGCCAGATGATCGGTTCGAACTGGTCTAATTGGCTTGTTTTTCGCGAAGCACCGCAAGAAACCACCAAATTTATCCTATGGGCACGCACGGATCTCTTCCCTGGCGAATCTGCAGTGCAGACCACTCCTTAATATTGGGAAAGTCATCATGCCGAATGAGTCAACTCCATACAACATTGCATTTGGAAACCGTGTTGGCCGGTGGGTCATTCGAACCTTTGGCAGCGCGCTATATCGAACATTTGCCAAAATCAAAATTTCCGGTCTTGAAAACGTGCCCACCAAGGGCGGATATATTATCGCTTTCAACCATATCTCGATCTTTGAACCGCCCTTTATCATGACACATTGGCCGGTTGCTCCCGAGGCATTAGGCGCAGTGGAGGTATGGCGCGAACCTGAAAAGATGTACCTGGCACGCATGTATGGCGGCATCCCCATTGACCGCGATCAAATCAGCCGGGAGCCGCTGATGAAAGCCGTCCAGGTTTTGCGCTCCGGTTATCCTTTATTGATGTCGCCAGAAGGACGGCTGACCTGGCAGCCTGGTTTGCGCCGGGCAAAATGGGGGATTGCATTTCTGGCTGAGAAAGCACGGGTTCCAATTGTCCCAGTCGGTATTACCGGGAGCACCGGTGACTTTTTGAAGCGGGTTTTGTCGTTAAAACGACCGTCCTTGATAATGCGTATAGGAAAATCGTTTTCGCTACCGGCCTTGGACTCAGTTTCATCGAACCGGCGCGAGGCTATGCAAAACAACGGCGATCTGGTCATGAAGCATATCGCTGCATTATTACCGGAGGAATACCGCGGCGTTTACGCCGGGGAAACTCAAAACTTACAAGGAGTCTGATGAACGTGCAAATGCCTTCGACCATCGCCATTGATGGACCGGCTGCTTCTGGAAAATCAACCGTCGGCGTCTTACTGGCTAAACGGTTGGGTTATCTTTATTTTGATACCGGCATCATGTATCGGGCGGTAACCTGGGCAGCCTTGGAGCAATTGAAGGGGGTCGACGACGAAACCCTGGTTACCAAACTGGCCGAGGAAGTACAGATCGATGTTCAACCACCCAGCAAAACGGATGGCAGATTATCCGATGTCTTGCTGGATGGGATGGATATCACCTGGGAAATTCGAAGCCGCGAAGTTGAAGCGGCGGTATCGCAGGTTTCGGCATATCCAGGCGTACGGACTGCCATGACTGCTCAACAGCGCCGAATCGGCCAACGCGGACGGATTGTCATGGTGGGACGCGATATCGGAACGGTTGTCCTTCCGGAAGCAGAGTTAAAAATTTACCTGGATGCCTGTGTCGAAGTGCGCGCCCAGCGCCGCTTTGAGGAATTGCGCCAGCGGGGGGAACCGGCAGATTATATGAAGATCCTGGCGGCGATGAAACGGCGCGACAAAATTGACTCGACCCGCGCGGTGGCTCCATTGCGGGCGGCTGAAGATGCATACCGCATTTGTTCCGACGAAATCAATGCTGAACAGGTGGTCAACCAGGTTTTGGAATTGGCACGCATCGGCCGCGGGTGATTTATGCAAACCAGAGGGGAGGGATGATCGATGTGCGACACATTCGTGGTTTTGGGTAATTCGACCGCTGACGGAAGCGTGATTTTCGGGAAAAATTCCGACCGGGAAGTGAATGAAGCCCAGATGGTAATCACAGCTCCGGCGGCAGAATACCCTGCTGGAAGCCGTTTGAAGTGTACTTACATCGAGATTCCGCAAGTGGCGCATACCCACGCCGTCCTACTTTCAAAGCCGTTTTGGATGTGGGGTGCAGAAATGGGTTCCAACGAACATGGCGTGACCATCGGCAATGAAGCCCTATTCACCAAAGTGGGTCAGGAAGAAAAACCTGGCCTGATTGGAATGGATCTGCTTCGGCTGGGATTGGAACGCAGCACAAGTGCACAGGAAGCGCTTGCAGTGATAACGACCCTGCTCGAAGAATTCGGGCAGAGCGGCAACTGCGGCCTGACTCATAAATTCTATTATCAGAACAGTTTTCTGATTGCGGATGTAAATGAGGCCTGGGTCTTGGAGTCTGCCGGACGCAATTGGGCGGCAGAACGTGTGAAGGATGTCCGTTCGATTTCAAACGCGATAACCATTGGCAACCGCTGGGATCTGGCTTCAGCGGATTTGATTAATTACGCTGTTGATCGGGGTTGGTGTAACCGGCGGGAAGAATTTAATTTCGCGCAGTGCTATTCGGAACCCGTTTTTACCCGCTTTGGCAGGGCTGGAGAGCGGAAAAAATGCACCACCACCGCTTTACGATCCAAAATGCCGCATGTAACCGTACAGGATGCCATGAGTACGCTTCGAACCCATGAAAAAGCAAAGGCAGCTTACTCGCCGGATGGATCCATTTTTGACCAACAGGTCTGCATGCACGCTGGATTTGGCCCGGTCCGAAACAGCCAGACGGTTGGTTCGCTTGTTGCTCATTTGACGGTTGGTGTGGAGCCGACCTATTGGGTAACGGCGACGGCGGCACCCTGTACATCCGTTTTTAAACCGGTTTGGATTTCCTCGGGCGTGCCATCCACTGGCGCTGACCCTACATCAACAATGAATCCGGATGCCTTATGGTGGCAACATGAGAAGCTGCATCGTTCCGTCCTACGAGATTATCCGCATCGTATCGAACTTTTCCGGCAGGACCGCGACCTCCTGGAAGGTCTATTTCTAAATGCAGTAAAAAACCCGAAAACCAACCGGCGGGTACTTTCAGAGCAATGTTTTGAGCAGGCATCCTATAAAGAATTCGAATGGCTTGGAAAAGTGAAAACCAGTCAACCCCGCGCCGGCTCAATATTTTACCGGCTAGCCTGGGCAGCGTTTAATCGAAAGGCTAAAATTCAGATCAAATAAGGCACATTATGTGCACTCCTTCCCTTAGGATGCTATAATTATCCCAAGGGGGCACACTGGCTATTCAATGCAGAATATTCTCACCCTAATTTCCGATACCGCTTACATCGACCTGCCGCATGGTTTACTCGGCTGGACAGGTTGGGTTATGCTGCTGGCAATTCTGGCAGCCGGGATTCGGCATTGGTGGGAACGCGGTTATGGAACTATGAAACAGCGCTGGTGGTTGTTGGCGGCTTTGGGTTTGGCTGTCCCGATCACGGCGCTTTTTATTGGTATCCGGCTGCCGGCAAATGAATCGCTGACATTGCCCAACGTTCCAGTTGAATCATCGACCCCGGCCATGATGTTTTTCCTGGCGCTTCCATGGGTTTTAGCTGCTGGATTATTTGGGACGTTGCCATCCGTTGTAATCGGATTCTTAAGCGGTCTCTTCTTTGCATTGTGGGAAACCCACAGCGCTTTTACGCCGCTTGAATTTGCCATTTTTGCATTGATCTTTAGTGCATCTGTCCGTCAACGCTACCGGACCAATTTTTATCATTTTCTGCGCAATCCTCTTGGGGCCGCGGCAATTGTTGGTATTCTTTACATCCCGATTTCGATTATCGTGGCATTCTTTTCAGCGAACGGCGACGCGGCAGTAAGGGTCGATTATGCCTTCACCGGCTCGTGGATTTTACTGCTGGCTCGAACGGCTGAACTCGTTGTCGCCTGTATTTTGGCTGAGACTGTCTATTTATTAAAGCCAAAATCATGGGGAAGATCAGGGCCGCTTGTTCCTTCGCCGCCTGAGACCAGCCTTCAAACTCGCTTTTTCTTTTGGACTTTTCCGCTGATTCTGGTTTTGTTGTTAACCTTAATGTTCGGCGATTGGATCGTGGCCGGCAATGCCGCTCGCGAAATGATCCGGGAGCGCCTATCGAGCACGGCCCAGGTTGTTTCGGACGGTTTGCCGTATTTTTTGGAGAGCGGCCAGGGTTTATTGCTTAACCAGGCTCGCCCTGAACTGCTCAATTTGGATGCCAATGCTCAAAGCGCCGAATTGACCCGGATATTGCGCTCGTTGCCATTCTTTACCCGGGTTGGATTACTTGGCCAGGATGGAAAATTAATTGCCCAGGCACCCGCGGCGCAATCCTTTTCGCTAGGCGATCAGGAGGTGGTTGCCGCCGGGCTGGCGCTTAAGGGCGTTCAGGTGCAAACCTACACTCTTAAACCCGTCACAGGCGATACCTCGGCGCAATTCGTTTTCGTTGCTGCCATAAAAGGAGAAAATGGCCAGACCATGGGTGTTTTACTGGGTTGGACGGATTTACGCTCCAATCCTTTTACCTTGCCGGCAATTCAAGCCTTAAAAAAGATCGAGACCATGGGCGGCGAAGGTACTATTCTGGACGAAAATAAGAAAGTCCTGTATTACACTCTGGAGACACCGTCTCTTGTGATGAGCGATTACCTTGGAAGAGTCCCTGTGTCTGAGGATTTCTTCGAGGAGACCTCGCAACTGGGAACCCGGCGTATGGTTTATTCGCAGCCTGTAACCGGCCGCCCCTGGACGGTGGTTGTAAGTCTTCCGAGCGAACGAGTCCAACGGCTGGCGCTTAGCTTAGCCATCCCTCTCTTGCTAATTCTCCTGGGTATCACTGTGGCAGTCTTTCTACTTTTGCGTTTCAGCCTGCGCGGGGTGACCACCACACTGCGGACGCTTTCGCAACAGGCAACATTGATTTCACAAGGCCAGTTGAGTTCGCCCTTAATGGTTTCGGGTGTTGATGAAGTTGGACAATTGAGCAATGCATTTGAGCGCATGCGATTAAGCCTCAAAGCTCGTCTGCAAGAACTCAACCGATTGTTGGAAGTAAGCCAGGGTGTTGCTGCCAACCTGAATATTGAAAAAGCAGTCCAGCCAATTCTAAAGGCTGCCCAGGGCGATGGCGTATCGGCAGTCCGCATGGTGCTCATTCGTCCCGTTTCGCTTGACCAGGAAACCGGGCAACCGGTAGCTTTTAGCGCCGGACCGGCGGCTGAAATCTATTCCGGGTTGGATTCTCTCATCATTGAGCAGGTTCAGCGCACAGAAATGTTGGTTGTTCCCAATATGGCAAGGATGCGCCGGCTAAATATCAAGCCAGGACAGCGCGCTCCGGCAGCATTGCTTGGGATGCCCATTTATCATGAATCCCAATTCTTCGGCGCTCTTTGGATTGGCTATGATACGCCGCGCCAATTTACCGAGGAAAATATCCGCTTTCTCTCAACCCTGACAGCGCAATCTGCCCTGGCAGCAGCAAACTCAAGCCTTTATGCCACCGCTGAAATCGGCCGGCAACGCTTGGAAGCCGTGCTTTATTCCACCCCGGAACCGGTGCTGGTATTTGACGAGCAGGGCCGGCTGCTGTTGGTGAACCCGGCTGCCATGCAAACGCCCGGTTTGATCAATTCAGCAACCTCCGGAAAGACCATGGATGAAGTCCTGGCGGTGCCTGATTTGCTAAAACTGGCAAAAGTACCTCTAAATGAACGGATTCAGTCGCGCGAGATCACCCTTCCGGGCAACAAGGTATACCATGCCAGCGTTTCGCCAGTGGCTGCCGAATCCCGGCGGGTCGGAAAGATTGTCATCCTCCAGGATATTACCCAATTTAAAGAATTGGATGCAATCAAGACGGAGTTCGTTTCAACGGTCAGTCACGATCTGCGCTCGCCGCTGACATTGATGAAGGGTTATTCAGCCATGCTGCAAATGGTTGGCGAGCTGAACGATCAACAGCAAAGCTATACCAAGAAAATTATGTTGGGCGTCGAAAATATGACCCGCCTGGTGAACAACCTGCTTGACCTCGGCCGGATCGAGACCGGCATCGGCTTGAGGTCGGAAAAAGTTAATTTGAATGAAATCGTCGATCAGGTGTTGACTTCGTTGCAACCTCAGGCGGTACAAAATAATATAACTTTGGTCCTGGATACGCAGGAAACGCGTCCGTTGACTGTCAACGCTGACCCGGCTCTGGTTCAACAGGCTTTTTACAACCTGGTCGACAATGCAGTCAAGTATACTCAAACCAATGGCCAGGTAAAAGTACGCCTGGTCCGCCATTCACAAAGCGTGGTCTTCGAAGTTCAGGATAACGGCATTGGCATCGCCCCATTGGACTTGCCGCGGTTGTTCGAAAAGTTCTACCGCAGCGGCCGGAGAGAAGCTTATCAACAACGGGGAACAGGACTTGGGCTGGCAATTGTCAAATCGATTGCCGAACGGCACAAGGGGCGCGTGTGGGTTGAAAGCCAACTTGGCCGGGGGAGCATTTTCTATTTCGAAATCCCTGCTGAACCGCTTCAAGGCGGCTACTAAACGGTTAAAAATCTCTCATCCAATTTACCTGAAAAGCAAAAATATGTGGTTGACTTATTGAAATTTGTGTTATAATATCCGTTTGCATGTGTGCTATATCTGCCATTGATTAGATTACCAGCGCCAGCGAGAAAAACCTGTGCGCTGAAATTGGTTAAGGAATCATAATTCATCACTTCACGGTTGTCAGTTCAGGAGGCGATTTTAGTGGAAACCAAAAGCCTTGTTGCACTACGTATTAGCCTGGCCTCTCCGGAAACAATCCGCAGTTGGTCTTATGGCGAGGTCCTGAAACCGGAAACCATCAACTATCGGCGCCTTCGCCCAGAAAAAGATGGCCTCTTTTGCGAGGCAATTTTTGGCCCCACCCGCGATTACCAATGCTATTGTGGTAAGTACAAGAACCCGCGCTATAAGGGAATCATTTGCGATAAGTGCGGTGTTGAAGTAACTCGGTCTTCTGTGCGCCGCGAACGAATGGGTCACATCGAGCTGGCAACCCCGGTGGCGCATATTTGGTATACGCGCCGCGTGCCTTCCTACCTGGGCATGCTTTTGGATATTTCCCGGCGCAACCTGGACCGGGTTTTATATTTTGCACAATATATTGTCACCTACGTGGATGATGATGCCCGCAACAAAGCCCTTAAGCGTCTCGAAGATGAGATTAACGTTTCCGAACGCGAACAGGCGGCTCAAATCAACACGCGCATCCTGGAAGTCAAACAATCCCGCGATCGCAAGATTCTGGAACTTCAAACTCGCAAAAGCGAAATGGAATCCCGCCGCGATGAGCAAATTGCATCCCGCCTGGAACCTGTCATTCAGGAAGGCCAGCGGCTGGAACAGACTCTGCAGGAGAAAATTGGCACTGCCCTGGTGACCCGGGTCATTTTCACGGCTGCCAATTCGGTCATCGCCGATGTGGGCGAGACGATTACTGCGCAACATATTTCGCGAATTCAGCGGGCTGTCAAAGAACGCCTGGATGAACTCGAAGGCGAATTCCGCGATGAAATTCAGCGCGAGCTGGAACAGATCAAAATGCAGATGCAGGAAATCCGCGCCCAGGCTGACGAGGAAATGGAAGCCCTGCGCAATGAATTGGAAGATCAATCCTCTGCATCCCAGGGTCAAAATTCCCGCATGCGCGATGAACTTCAAGAGCTGCGCGCCTTTACCTTCCTGAGCGAGAGCCGCTACCGCGAACTCAAGTCGCGCTGGGGTCAGGTATTCCGCGCCGATATGGGCGCAGAGGCATTCTACGATATCCTGCGCCGCCTCGATTTGGAAACGCTTTCCGAGGATTTATGGCGCGAAGTCCGCACCTCCAAAAGCAAGCAAAAACGCAAGAAGGCCACCACCCGCCTGAAAGTTGTTGAAGCTTTCCGCCGGTCCCAGAACCGCCCTGAATGGATGATTTTGACCGTCCTGCCAGTCATTCCACCCGACCTGCGCCCAATGGTGCAGTTGGATGGCGGCCGCTTTGCCACCTCCGACCTGAACGACCTGTACCGGCGTGTCATTAACCGCAACAACCGACTAAAACGGCTGTTGGAGCTTGGCGCACCGGATGTCATCGTACGCAATGAAAAACGCATGCTCCAGGAAGCAGTCGACTCCCTGGTGGATAATTCTCAACGGGGCAAGGCGCTGTCTCGCCGCGGCCGCCGGGAATTGAAATCGCTTAGCGATATGCTGAAGGGCAAGAAGGGCCGCTTCCGCCGCAACCTGTTGGGCAAGCGCGTCGATTATTCCGGCCGCTCCGTGATCGTAGTCGGTCCGACCCTCAAGTTGTATCAATGCGGTCTCCCCAAGACCATGGCGCTGGAACTCTTCCGGCCTTTTGTCATTTCCCGCTTGGTCTCGCACAACTATGCAGCCAACGTGAAAGGCGCCCGCCGCTTTATCGAGCGCAACCGTCCGGAAGTTTGGGAAGTACTCGAAGAGGTGATCAAGGAACGGCCGGTGTTGTTGAACCGCGCGCCGACCCTGCACCGCCTGGGCATACAGGCATTCGAGCCGGTGTTGATCGAAGGCAGCGCCATCCAATTGCATCCATTGGTCACAACGGCCTTCAATGCAGACTTCGACGGCGACCAGATGGCTGTGCATGTGCCGTTATCGGAAAAGGCTGTTTGGGAAGCACGCAACCTGATGCTTTCATCGCGCAACCTCCTTAAGCCTGCCGACGGCGAACCGATCATCAGCCCATCGAAGGATATGGTTCTGGGCGTCTATTATCTGACTATGACCGACCACAAATCGCATGATGGCGACGGCCGCATATTTGTGGATAATGACGAAGTGGAAATGGCCTACCAAATGGGGCAGGTCCATGTTCATACCAGCATCAAAATCAACGTTGACACCTACTACGATGACGACGGCAACCGCCTGCTGGAAAAGCGCCGCGTCCTGCTGGACACGACCGTTGGACGGGTGATTTTCAATAACATCCTGCCTGAAGCAGTCCAGTTCGTCAATGAATCTCTCGACAAAGGCGGCGTGAAAGACCTGATTGCCGCTGTTTACGAATACTGCGGCGAAGATGTCACTACTGATGTAGCTGACCGCATCAAGGATATCGGATTTGAGTATGCCATGCGCTCCGGCTCCACCCTGGCAGTTTCCGACATCACCATGCCGGCAGCCAAAGCGACCATTCTGGAAAATGCTCAAAAAGACATCGAAGGCGTATCCCGCAACTTCCGCCGCGGTCTGCTGACGGAACAGGAACGCAATGAACGCGAGATTGAAATCTGGCAGGTGACGACCAAGAACGTCGCTGACGCAGTCCGCAAAAACATGGATCCAGACGGCAACCTTTCCGTTATGGCTTACTCCGGCGCCACCAAAGGCGGTTTTGGTCCAATCTCGCAGCTGGCGGGCATGCGCGGTCTGATGGCTGACCCGGCCGGGCGCATTATCCGGCTGCCGATCTTGTCGAACTTCCGCGAAGGCTTGACCGCCCTCGAATACTTCATCTCCACGCACGGCGCTCGTAAAGGCCTCGCCGATACCGCCCTGCGCACGGCAGATGCAGGTTACCTGACCCGCCGCCTGGTGGATATTGCCCAGGACATCATCATCAACGAGATTGACTGCGGCACCGAGGATGGCATCTGGATTCGCAAGAGCGACGATGTTGCCGGACAACCGATGAGCGTGCGCCTTTACGGGCGATACACAGCCCAGCGGATTGTCGACCCGAGTACGGGCGAAGTCCTGGCTGAACGGGATGAAATTCTCGACCGCGCCCGCATCCGCAAGGTGGTCGGCGCCGGAATCGATACCGTGAAAGTTCGCAGTCCATTAACATGCGAATTGACCCATGGCATCTGCGCCAAGTGTTACGGCATGGACCTGGGCCGGGGAAAACTGGTGGAAATGGGCTCGGCAGTGGGTACTGTGGCAGCACAATCCATCGGTGAACCAGGCACTCAGTTGACGCTGCGAACCTTCCACACCGGCGGCGTTGCCGCTGGTGGCGATATCACAACCGGTTTGCCCCGCGTTGAAGAACTCTTCGAAGCCCGCCGGACGCCAAAAGGCGAAGCTGTCATTACACGCATCGCCGGTACTGCCCACATCATCCAATCAGACCGCTATAGCGATCAGCGCACCGTTCGGGTTGATCACAGCGAAATGGTGAGCGATGAATATGACATACCTGAAACCTGGGTCATCAGCGTTAGCGATGAAAGCTCGGTCTCATTGGGCGATGTTATCGCGACCGCTGGCGAAGCCAGCATCGCAGCACAGCATACTGGACGCGTTCGCATCGAGGACCGCAAGGTTATTGTGTCCTACGAGAATCGCGAGACGGAAGAGTATGAAATTCCATCGACCTCCCGCCTGATGATCAAGGACGGCGATATTGTTGAGGCTGGCGAGGCGCTGACAGAAGGCTCGCTCAACCCGCACACGGTGTTGCGCATCAAGGGACGCGATGCCTGCAACATGTACCTGCTGACGGAAATTCAAAAGGTCTACCGGGCGCAGGGCCAGAACATCAACGACAAACATTTTGAGGTGATTGTCCGCAAGATGTTGAGCAAGGTGCAAATTGTCCGCCCAGGGGATTCACCCTTCCTGCCGATGGATGTTGTTGACCGACTGGAAATTAAAGCCATCAATGAAAAACTGGTTTCCGAAGGCCAGCAACCGGCACGCTTTGTTGAAATCCTGCTAGGTGTCACCAAGGCTTCCCTTAGCACCGATTCCTTCCTGTCGGCTTCGTCCTTCCAACACACCATTAAGGTTCTGGCAGGCGCTGCCATCGCCGGCACTGAAGATCCATTGTTTGGCTTGAAGGAAAACGTCATCATCGGCAAGCTCATTCCGGCTGGCACGGGTTTTATTCACGGCCGTTTTGACCGGATTGAGGAAGGCGATCCGCGGGTTTCTGTTTCCAACCTGCCAAGTTCCGTTGAGTAAGTTCTAGTCAACCAAATAAGAGCCTGCGATAACTTTCCGCAGGCTCTTTTGATTTCAAGTAAAATGATTAATTGTGCGAGTATTGCGTTCGAATCTCACATCGGAGATCGTAAATGGAAATTGGCCAGATTCGTAAAGTAGATATCGACCACGAAATGCAGCAGTCTTATCTCGACTATGCCATGAGTGTCATTATTGCCCGGGCACTGCCGGATGCGCGCGACGGTCTGAAACCCGTCCAGCGCCGTATTCTCTATGCCATGTATGACATGGGGATACGTTCGGATTCGGCATATAAGAAGTCGGCCAGAATTGTCGGTGAAGTGTTGGGTAAATACCACCCGCATGGCGATATGGCAGTGTATGAGTCCATGGCCCGTCTTGGACAGGATTTCTCCATGCGAAATATGCTCATCGACGGCCAGGGTAATTTTGGCAGCGTTGATGGCGACCCGCCGGCGGCCATGCGGTATACCGAAGCGCGTCTGACGCCGTTTGCAATTGAATTGCTCAATCAGATCGATCGCGCCACGGTCAATTTTGGACGCAATTTCGATGGTACGCTGGATGAACCGGAAGTACTCCCCGCAGCAGTGCCCAATTTACTGGTCAACGGCGCAACCGGTATTGCAGTCGGCATGGCCACCAGCATACCCCCTCACAACCTTTCTGAAGTCGTTGATGCCTTGATCTTCATGCTGCAAGGCTGGGATAAACTGGACGATGTCTCGATCAACGATCTGATGCATTTCGTCAAAGGTCCCGATTTCCCGACCGGCGGCATTATTTTACAGGAACACGAGTCGAACGAATTGCTAAGCGCCTACGCCACCGGCAAGGGCCGCGTAACCGTGCGCGGCCGTGTTCATCTTGAGGATATGGGGCGCGGCAAAAGCCGCATCATTATCAACGAGCTGCCCTACCAGGTAAACAAGTCTGCTCTGGTGGAACGCATTGCTGAATTGGTGCGCGAAGGTACCCTGGAAGGCATTAGCGACCTGCGCGACGAATCCGACCGCCACGGCATGCGGATTGTCATTGAGTTGATCAAAGCGGCTGTGGAAAACACCCTCCTGCGGGAGTTGTACAAACGCACCCCGCTTCAATCCACCATCAGCATAAACCTGCTGGCGCTGGTGGACAATGAACCGCACCTCTTGTCACTGAAACAAGCATTGCGTGTTTACCTGGAGCACCGCCTGGAAGTGGTTCGGCGGAGGACCGAGTTCGACCTCGCGCGGGCCAAAGCGCGGGCGCACATTCTGGAAGGATTGCGCATTGCCATCAAGCATCTGGATGAGGTGATTGCCATCATCCGCGCCGCACCGGATGTTGAAACCGCGCAAGCGCGGTTGATGAAACGTTTTTCGCTCAGCGATATCCAAGCCCATGCGATTTTGGAAATGCCGCTGCGCCGTTTGGCAGCACTGGAACGGAAAAAGATCGAGGATGAGTACAAAGACCTGATGGCACTGATTCAAGAGTTAGAATCGCTGCTTAAGGTTCCCAAGAAAATGCGACTGGTGATCGAGCAGGAATTGCTGGCAATGAAAACTTCCTATGGAGACCGCCGGCGCACGCAGATCGTTTCCTTGAAAGAAGGCGAAGCAGCCGTTGACCGCCTGACGGCAACCGATGTCACTCCGGCGCAGGTGGTTTGGGTTGGCATAACAACCGAAGGCCTCATCGGCCGATCGAATGGTGACGACCTGCCGCGGGTGAGCGGGCGGGAAGCCCCGCGCTTCCTATTGAGGGCCGATACGCATCAAACGCTTTACCTGGTCGACCAGGATGGAAAAACAGCTGCCATTGCACTGCACGCACTGCCGGAGGTGGAGAAATTTAGCGACGGCGTGCCCTTCCATAAAGTCGCACCGCTGGATGACAGTGCCATGCTGGTTGGGGCTTTTTCAATGCCGATGCAGCGTGACAAGGAAAGTGAACGCTTTATTGCAGCGGTAACCCAAAACGGCATGATCAAGAAAACATCGGTCAATGAATTGCCCGGACCTTCCTCTCAAACATTTACGCTCATCAAAGTGGACAGCGAAGATTTGCTCGGTTGGGTTTTTCTGACCAAAGGTGACGATGATATCCTGTTCTTAACTTCCCGCGGAATGGCGATCCGTTTCACTGAAAAGGACGTCAGGCCGATGGGGCTGGTGGCTGGCGGCGTGAGCGGCATCAAACTATCGCCAAATGACGTGGTCTGCGCGGCGCAACCGGTCAAACCCGGCGCCGAGATCCTGCTGCTGGCTTCGAACGGTTTGGGTTGGCGCATCGCCGTGGATGATTTCCCGCTCCAGGGGCGGTACGGGCAGGGCGTGATTGCCTGCAAATTGCCACCGCGCACGGATCTCGTTGGAGGATTGACGGGCAAAAAGAACACCACCGGTTGGATCCACATGCAAGTGCTGGCAGCGAAACAGGTTCGGGTTGACGAAATTAGTGCAGGTAAACGCGGAGGCGTGGGGAGGGAATTGGTTCCGGTAAAAGCCGGTGATGCCGCCCTTGGACTGACAACGGTTTTCGACAGCCTGGAATTTTGGGAGGGAAAACAAGCGGGGATTAAGGCGAAAGCAGAGCCAAAATCGCAGCCAATCGAGCAACCGGCTCTTTTGAGTTTGACGCCGGCCAGCATGGAAAAGAAACCTGTCAAGACTAAGGCAAAACCGGCCAGTAAACCAGCCGCAGTAAAAGGATCCGGTCGAGCCGCGAAGAAGCCAGCCGGCCAGCCTGCCTTGCTAAACGACAAAAAACCCGCGACAAAAAAGGCAACGACGAACAAACCGGTCAGGGATGGCAAGAAAACCAGCCAGAGTGCCGGTAGCCCCAAAACTAAATCTTCCGGAAAGGATGCGGTGGAAAAGCCGGCCAAGCCAAAACCTGTTACGACTGCCAAGAAAAAACCAGCCGGATCAAGTGGAAGCACTAAAACCAGCACAGCCAAAAAACCGCCGGTGATAAAGAAACCAGCCAAGAAATAACTGAGTGATTAACAAAAAGGCGTTTCATTACGAAACGCCTTTTTGTTTGCGGGTTGTGCTTTATTTTGTCAGTGTGAAGCTGGAATAATGGTAAACAATCTTTCCATCCATCAAACCCAGCGTATCGACACCGTCCAGGACTCGCCCATTGTCGCTGGTGGCGGTCCAACTCAGATGGCGGTTGTTTCCTGTCCCGGTCAGGCCAGTGCGTATGAACCTACCATTCGGTAGAAGGGTTCTGAGAAAGGTGCCGTACCAGGCCCGGATTGAGAGTATGCCATGAACCGTGCGGGCGCTGGTAATATGTGCTGCATTGGCTGCATAAAGGCTGGCAATTTGCTCGATATCGTGGCTGTTCCATGCGTCCACCAGCCGGTCCGCGATATCCGCGACCGGTTCGGGGGGAAGAACGCCCCAGGGGTAATCATAAACAGCTTTCCATAAATCCGGAAAACGGCCGCGCGATTCATCCCAACTGTAAAAATTGGCGGCAGGAATCTTAAGTGCCTGAACCTTGTCGAGGAATTCGACGATATCCGCGGCAGTTGGATGCCAGGTGCCTGCGCCGTAGGCTGCCCCGGTCGGAATCAACGGCCGGTAGGGGGTCATGCCCTGGAACTCTTTTACGACGCGTTCCAACTGGGAAGCGGGGTTGTGCGCTTTTTCCCAGTAGACCTGCGGCATATTGATATCGCACTGGTTGAGAAATTCCTTCCAGGGAAATTGCGGATGATACGAAGGATAGCGGAACGAACTCAAGGCGATCGGCACAGCCGACAATTCCGAGCGGATTTTCGCCATAAATGTGCGCGCTGCGGTTGCCCGGCCGGCAATTTTAAACTCGGACTCGGCGTCAATCACATAACCGTCCAATCCGAGATCCTTGACGCGCTGAATGGCAATGCGGGCTTCGCCTTGCGGGTCCATGCCATAGATATAATGCCAGCCCCATACCTGGATGCCGTGCCGTTTTAACTCGGAAACGACAGGCGGAACATAATCATAAAGTGTCGCTTTATCCACATTGTACTTAAATATGCCGTCAGCGATTTTGATGAGAACATGGGTAAGATTGGCGGAACGCGCCAGTTTGGCAATCGCTGTTGGATTGGCATTTTCGCACTTGGGCAATTTCCAAATAAAATACCCTTTTCCTTGAAGAGACATGCAAATTTCTCCTATCGTAGTGCGTTGGAATTACTGAGTAAGGGGGAAACCATCCGGGCCTAAATTGCCTTCCAGGCCAAGTTGCGACGCGATACTGCGCATAGCCATGATGACATTGTCGGTGTGCTGCCATAATTCGACGCCAAAATCGGCAGCAGCGGCCTGGATCTCTTCGCGGTTGGCGCCTGCTGCGAATGCCCGGTCTTTCCATTTCTTTTTCACAGAACTGGCGCTCAGATCATATAGCGAACGGGAAGGGCGGACCAAAGCCACGGCGGTAATCAAGCCGGTTATTTCATCGCAGGCATAAAGACCCTTGGCAAGCAATGTATCGCGCGGTACGCCGCTGTTGCTGGCATGGGCTACAATCGCCTGGATGATTTCTTCGGATACGCCATTTTTTCTCAAAATCGGTGCGCCGGCTATGGCATGATTCTCAAGGGAAGGATTGATTTCCCAATCAAAATCATGCAGCAATCCCGTCATGCCCCATATTTCTGGATCCTGTCCAAGTTGGTGGGCGTAAAACCGCATGGCTGCTTCAACAGCCAGCATATGGTTGACCAAATTGTTGTTCTGAATGAATTGGTTAACGATCATCAATGCGTTTTCGCGATTCATGGCTTTATCCACCATTGGAAGGGTCTTATCCTGATTCTCGTTGCAAAAAGCATACCCGTTTTTAAGGAGTATGAGTTATTTAGTCGGAGGGTCGGGGAAGATGGCTTCCTTTTCCCCAAGGACCGGAAGCGGCCGGGTTACAAAGGTATCGATAAAGGCCATCAGCGTGGCTGGAAATTCGCGCAAATTCCAGAAGTTTTGAGCATATTGGCGGTAAACCCGGCGATCAGCCGCAACTCCGACACCATCCAGGCCTAAGCCGTTACAAATAACCAGTGCACGCGGTAAATGAAACCGTTGTGTGACCAGCACGGCTTGCTGGATGCCAAAAATTTCTTTGGCGCGGTAGCAGGTATCGTACGTCCGCCGACCGGCATAATCCAGGATGATATCCCCATCCGGTACGCCCAATTCAAGCGCATAGGCGCGCATGGCGGCTGGTTCATTATAATTTTCGAAGCGGTTATCGCCGCTCATTAAGAGTTTTTTGACCTTACCGGAGAAATACAAGTCAGATGCTGCCGCGACGCGGTCGCGAAGAACGTCCGTTGGCGAGCCGTCGCGCTTCAACCCCGCCCCGAATACAATGGCAACCGGCCGACCGGTCATGGTCGCCGGATTGACAATGCGCTTCAGGGCGTATAACTCTGAAGCCAGGCGCGGCAGACCGATGATGATAATTCCAGCAGCCAAAACAAGGAAAAGTATGCGTATAATCATTCGCAAAGATTTCCGAATCATTAAGGATTATTACCAGGCTTATTTCTTAAGTATCGTTTCATTTACCCAACGCCGTGTAGGTGTCAAATCCGAGGGCATTCACAGCTTCCCGCAATGGATCATAGACTGAATCATCCACTTCCCTCATATCCTTGATCTCGTAATCGCCCGCGGCCGCAGAAAGCAAAGCCTTACCCTCATCGGTCCGGACCAAATCGAGGAAAGCCTGGGTTAACGGTGCTCGCATTTCAGCAGGCAGCGAGGGTGTGTAGGAGAGGTTCAAATTGGGAATGACGGGATCGCTTTGCCAGAGGATCGGAACGCGCTCGCGCACATCCGTCAGGTCATTGATCACGGCCGATGAGGTACGCGGATCGCCGGATATGGCGAATGTGGCGCCGAAATCGCATACGCCTTTGATATACAGCGCACGGATGATAGCCGTTTGCGAAGCGAGGGTTGCATCTGGGGTATATGAAATCCCATTTTCTGCCAGAATACCGGCGGGAAGGATGTAACCGGAGATCGAATTTGTTTCTGCCCAACAGGCTTTTTGCCCGGTCAACTGAGGTAGCGCGGTAGGTGCATCGGCAGTATTCACGTTATTCTTTGGGTCAAAGTATGATGTGAATCCGCTCTCGAAATTTGCGATGAATTGCGTACCGTAGTAATACACGCCGAAGTGATTGGTCAGCAATGCAACATCTGCCAGGTCATTCTGGCGGGCAGTAATATAGGTCATGGGTTGTAGAAATGCCATTTGGACTCTGCCAGCCTGCATCTCGTTCAGCAGGCGGTCGAAATCGTCGACAGCCAAAACTTGTACTGCGAATCCAACGTCTGTGCTGATTCGTTCAGCCAGCGCAGCGGCCTGGGCAACCTGATCAGGCGCGCTCTCGCTGGCAACCAATCCAAGGATGACCGGATTGCCTTTGCTGCCCAGCGGCTCAGGGGTGGGGGTGGAAGAAGGTTCGAGGGTGGCAGTTGGCAGGTTTTGTTCCGTGGGTTTTGCCTGGCAGGCAAAGAGGCTCAAAACAATCATGCATAATGCAATCGGTGTAAGAAACCGCCAACGGTTTCGCGATGAATTCAAAAGATATACTCCAATTTTGACGGGTGTAACCGAATCAGATAGAATGATTATAATCAATTAATTTTCGCCGGTTTTGACAGGAAACAGGAGATCCGATGGACCAAGAGCCGAAACGCACGATTAACCCATTTGCCATCTTCTTTAGTGTCTTGGCTTTGATTCTGGTCGTTTACCTGTTTCTGGTTCTTTTCTTCGTCAAACAAACCGCCAACCGAGTCCTGAGCCCATTGGAAGACAGCAATCAACGTCTAAGTACTCAGGTTTCAGCTTTTCTCCATCCAACCCCAACCATCCTGCCTGATCCGGTCACCATTATTCATGAGGTGCGATCATTGGCCCGTTTGGAAACGATCGAATATACGGTGGAAAAAGTGATTACGGCTGAAACCGGGCAACAACTTGGCATTCTGTTTGGCGACCGGCTGCTTTTTATTGCCTACGGCCGCGTGATCGCCGGCGTTGATCTTTCCAAAATATCGCCAAGCGATCTATACATGCAAAATGGCGCCTTGCATGTTCGGCTACCGTCACCCGAAATCTTTGTCGCCACGCTGGATAATGAAAAATCATATGTCTATGACCGCGAGCAAGGTCTGCTTACACATGGCGACACAACCCTGGAAACCCGGGCACGCCAGGCTGCCGAGTCTGAAATCCTTAAATCGGCAATAGTAGATGGAATATTGGATCGCGCTGGTGAAAATGCCCAGGATTACCTTGAACGCCTTTTACGCAGCCTGGGATATCAGGAAATTATATTTCAACCAATTTCCATCGTAACGCCAACCCCTTTGCCACCAATTCAATAAAGAAAATAAGAATACTCCAAAAAAGTCTTTGATTAATCCTGAAATGTGTGTATGATGAAGTATCCCGAGACTTGTCCAATAATTAAAATGATCGGTGTCTGCCATCTATGTTAAATGTCTTGACAAATATGCGGCTTGTGCTAGAATTCTTACAATCAATTGGACAGAGGCGGGTAGTTGAGCACGTTCTTTTGGACCCTTCCAAAACAGAATGTAAAGAACCTTAACAAACACGCTGTTGTAGACCTAATCCGGTTTACATCAGGCGGCATATCACGCATTGAACTTTCCCGCCAGATGAATTTGACCCGGGCTGCCATCACAACCATTGTTGCGGATTTGCAGACGGCCGGATTGGTGCGTGAAATTGAAGCGCATTATCCGAGCGGACGGCGTCCGATCGTCCTGGAAATAAATCCCGACCGCGGACATGTCATTGGGATAGATATGGGCGCGACCCATGTCACGATCCTGGTGACAGATTATTCAGCAAAAGTGGTGCGCGAGATGGACGAGCCATTGGATATCAACGATGGTCCGTCTGTTTGCCTACCCAGAATTGAATCGCTTGTAAAGCAAATCCTGTCCGAGGCCGGGTTGGGTCTCAAAGACATCTCGGCCATTGGGGCGGGTGTGCCAGGACCTGTGGTGGACGGCGGCGGCGTGAGCGGTCCTCCAATTATGCCTGGCTGGGACGGCTATCCAATTCGCAATGAACTTGAAACGCGCTTCGAGGTGCCTGTCTCGCTCAGCAATGACGCCGAACTGGGCGCCATTGGCGAATGGGCGTACGGGGCTGGACGAGGCGAACGCAACCTGGCTTACATCAAAGTGGGTACCGGGATTGGCGCAGGTCTCCTGCTGGATGGCCAAATCCTTCGCGGTGCTTCCGGTTCGGCTGGCGAAATTGGGCATATCACCATTGACGAAAATGGCCCTATTTGTTCCTGCGGCAACCGCGGCTGCCTGGAAGCATTGGCTGGCGGACGTGCCATTTCAGCCCAGGCAATCCAGGAAGTAAGAAACGGCCGCCGCACCATCCTTTCCGAGATTAACCCGGTCAGCAAAATTCGGTCGCGCGATGTCATTGCTGCCGCGCGGCGCGGCGATCTGGTATCACAACAGATCGTTTCAGAAGCAGGCGTACACCTGGGCACGGCCCTGGCTAGCCTGGTGAACCTTTTCAATCCGAGCATGGTAGTGGTGGGAGGCGGCGTAGCACAAATCGGCGATTTATTACTCGAGCCGATCCGTGAAACCGTGCACCAACGGAGCCTTTTGCCGGCTTCGCGATCCGTGCGCATCACCTCAGCCTTGCTTGGCCGGCGCTCTTCCGCCATGGGCGCCGTGGTTCAGGCACTTTCGATCGTTCTACACCAATTGGCGGACCATGATTGATGGCTACAGGAGGTGGTCTGTTACTGGATAAAGTTTGCATACCCTTCCGAAGTCGTTTCATTGTTGTCGTTTACTGGATGGAAAATCCATCCAGATACGAGTCGATGCTCAAGTTATTAGGATAGGAGAAAAGAGATGTCGAAAAAATTCTTAACCCTGATCAGCATGATGCTGATCGCCGTTTTCGTCCTGGCCGCCTGCGCCCCTGCAGCAGCGACTGCGACAACGGCCCCCGTCCAGCCTACCAAGGCTCCCGAAGCAACCAAGGCCCCCGAAGCTACCAAAGCTCCCGAGGCAACTGCCGCTCCCGCAGCAGTGACCATCAAGATCTGGCACCAGTGGGATGGCAAGTATTTGGATGCCATTGCAGCAGCTTTCAAAGATTATGAAACTGCCCACCCCGGCGTCATCATCGACCTGTCGAAACCTGAAGACGTTTCCAACGCCCTCAAGGTTGCCATCCCCGCTGGCGAAGGCCCCGACATCATCGGCTGGGCAAATGACCAGATTGGCGCCCAGGCGCTGGTTGGCAATATTGTCGCCCTGGATGATCTTGGCGTGACCAAAGATTTCCTGACCAGCACCTACGAGCCGGCTGCGGTTGCAGGCGTGCAGTGGAGCGGCAAGATCTGGGGTCTGCCCGAATCACAGGAAGGCATCGCCCTGGTCTACAACAAAAAGATTGTGACCGCCGATTACCTGCCCACCGATCCGCTGAACTTCGATGATTTGCTGGCCAAGGCCACCAAGTTCCAGAAGGACACCGGCAATGTATTGATCTGCAACCAGGGATTTGGCGGCAGCGATGCATATCACATGGCCCCTATCTTCTTTGGTGAAGGCGTTCCTTCCTACATCAGCGAAGACGGCACCGTCAACCTGAACACCCCCGAAGCGCTCAAGGCTGCCAACTTCCTGCTGGCTTTGTCCAAGGTTTCGCTGAAGGAAAACAGCTATGACATCTGCAAGGCTGCCCTCGCCTCCGGCAAGGTTGGCATGTGGTGGACTGGCCCCTGGGCGATTGCCGGTATTGAAGAAGACAAAGTCGATTACGGCATTCTCCCCTTCGGCCGCCCCTTCGTCGGCATCAAGGCTTTGTTGATGACCAAGAACGCTGTTGACCGCGGCAATGCCGAGGTTGCTCTGGACATCATGAAGTACTTCACCTCCGCTGAAGTGCAGAAGAAAATCGCCCTGGTCAACAAGACCATCCCGGCGGTAACCGCTGCATTGAAGGACCCCGAAGTTGCATCCCTGGCCGCTGTGGTTGGTTTTGGTGCAGCTCTGAACCTGGGCATCCCGATGTCCCCGTCGCCCTTCTCTTCCGCGCAGTGGGATCCGGTAGGTAAGGCCTCCGCAGCCATCTGGACTGGCGCTCAGACTCCTGAAGCTGCCATGAAGGATGCGCAGACGGCTGCCGAAACTGCCGTCGCTGCAATGAAGTAAATCTGTTGATCGAAATGGGAGGACTGTCCAAAGCAGTCCTCCCAATTTTTCCCCATCATCTCGAAAAAGGAGGGCGAAATGAATGTCTGGTCTGGAAGAAAAAAGACCCTGACGGTTTTTCTCTTTCTGCTGCCCACCATCATTGCAATCCTTATTTTTAACATCTACCCGATTCTGTTAAATACCTATATTTCTTTCACCAACCGCAACAAATTCCGGCCCAACCCGGATTGTTCGGTTGCACTGACCGGCATTCTGGACCCACTGTGCTGGCCTTCTTTTCGAGAGAATGCTCCCACTGGTTTAGGCAGTCCCTATAAGATTACTGATCCGGTATACAAGAACTACAAGGATTTGCTCGGAACCTTGTTTACCGGAGAGGCATTGATGGCATTATTGAAGATTTTTGCCGTCTTTGTCCCGCTCATCATTGCTTGGCAGGTGGATAAAAGACAAGGAAAGAAGGTAACCCGTGATGTCGGCTCGGGATTGATCTGGCTGATCGGGCTGATCGCAGGTGTTCTGGTTGCATTGCTGGTGGGTTTCTCGAGTGCATTTAACACCTTGATGACCACCGGCGATTTTATCGTGGTTGTCTTCAGGACCCTGTTGTTCGTTTTAATCCGGGTTCCCCTGACCTTCCTGATCGGTTTTGTCCTGGCGATGATTCTCAACAACAACAATTTGCCCGGGAAAACATTCTTCCGTGTCCTGCTCTTCTTACCCTGGGGAGCCAGTTCGGTCGCCATCCTGGTGGCATTGATCTGGCAGTTCCTTTTCCGCGAACAGGGGACGATCAACCAGGTGTTGGGCGTATTATTCAACATCGCCCCTAAGGTCTGGCTGAATGATCCAACTTCCGCCTTTGGCGTGATTGTTCTGGCAGATACCTGGTTCTCCTACCCATTCGTCATGGTGGTCATCCTGGGCGCCCTGCAATCCATCCCAGCGGAATTGTACGAAGCGGCTGAGGTGGACGGCGCGACCTGGTGGCACAAAATTCGCTCAATCACGCTGCCGCTCATCCGGCCGGCCGTTTTGCCTGCCATGGTGTTGACATCCATCACCGCCTTTCAAATGTTTGGCACGGCGTTTGCCATCACCGCTGGAGGTCCGCAAACAGGCGCGAATACGCCAGGTTCCACCGAATTCGTCATGGTGTACGCTTACCGCCAGATTTTCCAGTCACAAAACTACGGCCTGGCCACTGCCTTCGCAGTGATGATCTTCATCATGCTGTTTGCCGCTACGCTTTACAGCTTGCGGATTACACGGATCACGAAAGGAGCGTACGAATGAAACGCAAAACTTCCGTTCCAGTCCGCATTTTTCAATACGGCGTTCTGATCTTGATGGCGATTTTCGCGTTCTACCCGGTGTGGTTTGCCTTGTTGGCATCGGGACGGCCGAGCGAACGTCTGTATTCCTTCGATCTGCTGGGTATGTTCCTGCCGACCGAATGGTCGTGGCGCAATTACCAGGTCATGTTGTTTGAAAAACCTTTCCTGACCTGGCTGACAAACAGCATTAAAGTGGCCTCGATTACCACAATCGTATCTCTGCTCATCTGCACCTCGGCAGCCTTTGCCCTTTCCCGTTTCCGCTTTCGCGGCCGTGAAGGCTTTCTCATCCTGTTGCTGGCGCTTTCGACCTTCCCGGGCATCCTTTCACTGGTGGCCATTGCCCAGCTTCTGACTGCATTAGGCCTGTATGGAAAACACCTGGGCCTCATCCTGGCCTATGCTGCTGGCACAATCGTGTTTTGTACCTGGAACCTGAAAGGGTATTTTGATACCATTCCAATTGACTTGGAAGAATCGGCCATGTTGGACGGCTGTGGCCCGGTACAGGCCTTCCTGCTGATCGCTTTGCCCCTGGCACGGCCTGCGCTCGCGACCACGGCAATCCTGGCATTCATGAGCGGTTGGGGCGATTTCGTTTTCGCCTCGGTGCTTGTGCCCGCGCCGGATACGGTCAAACTGGCAGTTCCAGCCCTGTATTCGCTTTCGAACAGCATGAGCGTGCCGTGGGGGTACTTTGCCGCTGGCGCAATGATCGTGATTGTTCCGACGGTCATTATGTTCCTGTTCATGCAGCGATATTTCGAAGGCGGCCTGACACTCGGAGGTGTCAAGGGATAATGACGGCACTCGAAGGACTGACCTGGCAGCTTGCGCACGGCTGGCGGTTGTTGGGAAAACAGCACAGGGTTTGTGTTGGCGGTCTTTGGAATGCAATCGCATTGATGTGTACGAAAGCTTGATGTAAACTAAGGCCCGATCCTGAATAATGGGTCGGGCCTGTATCATTCTATCGGCGGTTATTCCAAATTAAAAAAACTGGAGAGTGGAGCGTCCTATGAACCACAGCAGGAAAAGCATTTACTGGTTCCGCATTCTTATTTCTCTTTTCCTTTTGATTGCCATTCTGACGGCCTGTTTGCCAACCCGCCAGGAGACTCCACAACCTGCTACTGAAACTCCAGCACCAGCTCCAACCCAACAATTGGCCAAAATACCGGATCTTCCCTGGTGGCACCAGGGGACGCTCTATGAGCTCTTTGTGCGAAGTTACTACGATAGCAATGGCGACGGGATTGGCGATTTTAAGGGCCTGACGGAAAAACTCGATTACCTCAATGACGGCAATCCTGACACGACCACCGACCTCGGCGTTACGGGTTTGTGGTTGATGCCGATCTTCCCGGCCACCTCCTACCACGGCTACGATGTGACCGATTACATGACCGTAAATCCGGATTACGGCACGATGGAAGATTTTAAAGCTTTCCTGGCTGCTGCCCACCAGCGTGGCATCCGCGTCATCATTGATTTTGTCATTAACCACACCTCCATCCACCATCCCTGGTTTGAATCGGCGGTCAAAGATCCAAACTCTCCTTACCGCGATTACTACATCTGGTCTCAAACGGATCCGGGCTATGTTGGGCCATGGAATGAGCAGGTCTGGTATAAAACCGCCCGCGATGATTATTATTACGCCGTGTTCTGGTCCGGCATGCCCGATTTGAATTACCGCACGCCGGCTGTTCGCGATGAGATTAAGAAGATCACGACCTTTTGGCTGAAAGACGTGGGCGTGGATGGTTTCCGCCTGGATGGAGCCCGTCACTTGATCGAAGATGGAAAAGACCAGGTCAACACACCTGAGACGCATGCCTACCTGAAAGAGTTCAACGCCCTGGTCAAATCAATCAACCCGCAAGCCCTGGTGGTTGGCGAGGTTTGGGAAAGTTCCTTCTCGGTGGTCCAATACATCAAAGATCAGAATATGGATCTGGCGTTCGGATTTGACCTTTCGACTGGCATGATCAAAGGATTGAATCAGGCAGATGCAAAACGATTGGGAAATTCTGTCTCCTTTGAAACGAATCTGTATCCAGACAATTCCATGGCGACCTTCCTCACCAACCATGACATGAACCGGGTGAGTAACCAGCTTTTGGGCAAAGACGGCACCATGAAGAACGCCGCCGTTCTTTTATTGACGTCGAAGGGTGTGCCCTTTGTTTACTACGGTGAAGAAATCGGCATGTTTGGCGCCAAACCAGATGAGCAGATCCGCACCCCCATGCAATGGTCAACCGCGGACCGCGCAGGTTTCAGTACGGGCGGAAAAGCCTGGATGGGCGTCAATTCGGATTATAAGAAAATCAACGTCGAACTGCAAAATTCCGATGCGGGATCGCTGCTTAACCTCTATCGATCGTTGATCCAGTTGCGCCAGAAAACGCCAGCGCTGCTCACCGGCAGCTACCGCTGGATTGATACTGGCTCAAAGAATGTCTATGCCGCCATGCGCGAATACGAAGGCCAGGTGATCCTCATCCTGATCAATCTGACGGATGCAGCGGTCAGCGATTATGCCGTCGATTTCGATTCGAATCAACCGGCCGGAAAATATACCACGGAATCCCTCCTTGACGGCACCAGCCTGGCAGAGGTGACGCTGGATGGTAACGGCGCGGTAAAAGCCTACCAACCTGTGGCGGAATTACCCGCTTACGCCCACCTGATCATCCAATTGCGGCCGGCACAATAGTATGCGAAAACGCTTTTCCTGGTGGCGGCGGTCCTACACCATCGCCCTGATCGTCCTGCTGGCAGCACTGGTGCGCGTTTGGGCTGCCTGGCAACTGCCCATAGATGCCGACGAGCCGGTGTATATGAAAGCCGGCAGCGATTATGCGCGCCTGATTCAAAACGGCGATATCCGGGGTGTGATTAATTACGCGGAGAATCGGGAACATCCAGCCTTTGTCAAGCTGGTCTACAGCATTCCTTTCTATTTCATCGAACCACAGATCAACAGCTACCCAGAATTGACGTTCAACCGCATGGTATCGGCGTTGTTTGGGACTGTGGCGGTGTGGTTGGTGGCGTTGGTTGATCCTTTGGCCGGTTTGCTGCTGGCCATGCACTCGATGACCATCAAATATACCAGCCAGGCTTACCTGGAAGCCATACCGTTGTTCACATCGATTGCTGCCATTCTTGGATTCGATCAAGCGCTGCGAAAGGGGAAAAGGAAGCTTTTCTGGCTCTCGGCAATTGCTTTGGGGCTGACTGCCGCGAGCAAGTACACCTATTTAATCATTTTGATCCCATTGGCGGTTATCTTCATACAGCATCGAAAGGTGGATTGGAAATCTCTGATTGGATATGGCCTGGTTGCAGTGACAGTTTTTGTAATTTTTGATCCAACGTTGTGGTCCAATCCAATTGCCAGGCTGGCGGAAAGCCTTTCGTTCCATTTTGGCTATACCCGGAGTTTTGATGTCCTCCGTGCAGCCTACCCCTGGTATCAGCCCTTTATATGGATGATGCAAACGGTTCCATGGCACGCGAAGGTGTTCTTTTTCTTCACATCAGATGAAATCGTTTTTTTCCTGGGAATGATTGGACTGTACTGGGAATTCAAACGCCGGGCGTGGTCGACCATCTGGTTCATATCCGGGTTTCTAGCGCTGTTGGTCTGGAGTACCAAATGGCCGCAATATACCTTGATTGTGATTATTCCTTTAACCCTGGCTTCCGCCACCTTGATCCACCACATCGTTGACTGGGCGGTTGACCGCTACAATTACTGGGGAATATTCGAAGAGATGCTGCCACACGTCCCTAAGAAATTGTGGGCCTTGGTAATTATTTTAGTTTCGGGGTTAACCATTGCCAATGTTGCTTACGAAATCCATATGGCCATTGCCCGGCACGGTTGGATGCAGGTAACCACCAATAATGCTCCCTTACCTTCCGACCTGGTAAATGATTTGTATACGGATACCGGAGGCAGGGTTGGCATTGCCACCAATAACGGCGTGACGATTTGGACACCTGAAAGTAAAATTCCTTGGGGTGAAACCAACACTGCCATCACGTACACTCAGCGGAATTCCAGCTTGAGCAACGACCGGGTGCTGGCAATTTTAGCAGATAAAAATGGTGGCTGGTGGTTTGGAACGGGACAGGGGGTGGATCACCTGGAAGGATCCAACTGGCAGGATTATTCACTCGCGCAAATAGGGTTGGGAGAGGGCGGCGTGCAGGATTTGGCGCAGGATAGCCGAAACCGCTTGTGGGTCGCCTCATTGAACGGCGCGGCGGTTTGGGATGGCAATAAGTGGACAACCTTCACTTCCGAAAACTCGGGTCTGATTGATAACCAGGTTTTTTGTGTTGAAATCCAGCCGGATATCAACGGCGATGCAATCTGGTTTGGAACCTACAAAGGCATCAGCCGTTTTGACCAGGCTAGCGGTGAATGGCTTAGTTTTGACCTGAGCGTTGAAATGCTGGGATGGCGCGGCGTAAGCGACCTGCTGATGGACAGCAATGGCAAACTGTGGGCGGCAACCATGGGCGGCGGATTGGGTGAGTTCGACGGCCAGCAATGGACGTTTCAGCGCAAAAGCAACTCGGCCATTTTCTTCAACACGCTTACCCGGCTTTACCAAATCCAGCCAGGAGTCTTGTGGGTGGGTTTCGGCTATCAAACCGAACCCGGCGGGATTGTCGCGACCTACGATGGCGAAACCTGGACGGATTTTGGTCCCTATAATTCCGGTTATGCGGGTTTTGAACCGCAGGCCTTTACGAAGGATCTGTTTGGCCGGATCTGGATCGCCACTTCGGCGGGCGGAGTGGAGGTCTATCAAATTCCGGATTTGGCACAATAAGTCCTCCGGTGTTTCAAACCTGGTGTCGTGACAACCATAATAATAATCAATTTAGGAATCAAATCGCCAATCTGGTTGCATTGTTCCCTGGTGTAAAAATTGCACCTTAAGCTGTGAATGGAAGGGCGTGCATTAAGATTCCGTGAATGGGGTATACTTGCCACGCGAAATAAAATGGCAGAATGAGCGTGAAACAATGTTTGAGAAAACTGACCAGTATCAACTGGTTTCACCCAGAAACACCGTTGAAATTCACCTGCCCGATGGGCGGGTAATTTCGGGTCCGCGCGGAACCGCCGTCGGATTCTTTTTGCGTAAATTGCCCGAATGGAATCATCCGCCGATTGTGGCCGCCATTGTTAACGGCGATTTACGCGAGTTGACGCTGCCCATTGAAATGGATGCCTGGGTCCAACCGGTGAACATGGCGGATACGGACGGCGCGCGGTTGTACCGGCGTTCCCTTACTTTCTTACTGGAAGTAGCCTTTGAGGATCTTTTCCCTGATGCGAGGCTTACCGTTGATCATTCGGTGGCGTCAGGCGGTTTCTATTGCCAGGTAAGCGGCCGTTCGCCATTTACAACTGAAGATATTCGTGCCCTAGAAACTCATATGCATGAATTGGTGGCAGCGGACATTCCCTTTGAAAAAACCCAGGTACCCATCGCAGACGCGATCGCATATTTTGAAAAGAAGGGCATGCAGGATAAAGTCCGGTTATTGCGTTATCGTCAAAAACCCCACCTGGTGCTTTATCAGCTTGAGGATCACAAGGATTATCACCATGGCTACATGGTGCCTTCCACTGGTTTTCTAAAGTATTTTGGCCTGGCGCCCATGGGTGAAGGTTTTGTATTGCGTTACACCCGCCGCCATTCACCCACCGAACTCCTGCCCATGCCTGCCTATCCAAAATTGTTGGAAACCTTCCGGCAATATGGCGCCTGGCTTTCACGCCTGGGGATCGAAAGTGTAGGCGCTCTGGATGATGCCATTGCTGCCGGCAGAGCTCGTGAGATCATCCTGGTAAGTGAGGCATTGCAGGAACAGCAGATCGCTGAGATTGCCCAACAAGTGGTCGAGCGTTCAAAAAATGCCAGAATTGTGTTGATTGCAGGACCTTCCTCTTCGGGGAAAACGACTTTTTCCAAGCGCTTGACAGTGCAATTGCTGGCCCAGGGGCTCTCGCCATACCCGATTGAGTTGGATAACTATTTCGTCGACCGGGATGAGACGCCACGCGATGAAACGGGTCATTTTGATTTCGAAGCCCTTGGCGCGTTAAATACTGGATTGTTGACCGACCATCTGCGCCATCTGGTGGCTGGTGAAGAAGTCCAGTTGCCGCGTTATGACTTCAAAAAAGGCAAGTCAGAACCCGGCGACGTGGTTCGCTTGCGCAAGGATCAATTGATTATCCTGGAAGGCATTCACGGTTTGAATCCGGATTTACTGCCGAGCATTCCCTTGCAGGAGACCTTTCGCATTTACATTTCCTGCCTGACCCAGTTAAACCTGGACCGCCACAACCGTATATCCACTACGGACTCGCGTCTGTTGCGGCGCATCGTTCGGGATGCGCGCGAACGCGGCTATTCGGCCTTGCAAACCATTTCGCGCTGGGAATCGGTGCGGCGCGGCGAGAAAACCCACATATTTCCTTACCAGGAACATGCAGATGCCATGTTTAACTCAGCCCTGGTTTATGAGCTTTCCGCGCTCAAATCAATGGCTGAACCGCTGCTGCGCCAGGTGCCGCATGGAACGATGGAACACATCGAAGCCAAGCGTCTGCTGGCTTTCCTGGAATGGTTTCAACCCATTCCCGAGGACCTGATTCCAGATAATTCGATCCTGCGCGAATTTATTGGCGGATCGATTTTACAGCAATTTAAACTCTGGGAAAATCCGGCCGATTATTTCGGCATACACCACAACGGCAACGGCGGTTAATTACGCAACGCCGCCGGAATATGCGGCGGCGTTGATTTCAGCGGGCGACGGGGTTATTTCAAGTATTTCTTGACGACACGGCTGAGGCGTTGAATGCCTTCGCAGATCTTTTCGGGTTTGGCGTTGGAAAAATTCAGGCGCATGGAGTTTGAACCGCCGCCGTACGGGTAGAACGAATCGCCTGGTACGAAAGCGACCTTTTCGGCTACGGCATCTTTTAAAATGATGTTCGTGTCCATGTATTCCGGCAAAGTGACCCACAGGAACAAACCGCCCAATGGATGGGTCCAAGTGACGCCTTCCGGCATGTTCTTGGCCAGCTCTTCCAGCATGATATCCCGGCGTTCCTGGTAGACCTGGCGAATCGTCAACACATGCTTATCGATAAAGCCGTTCCTGGCTACTTCATACGCAACGATTTGGGCGAAGGTGGAAGATTGCAAATCGGTACCCTGCTTTGCCATTACCATTTTGCGAATGACTTCCGTCGGTGCAATCACCCAGGCCAGGCGGATGCCAGGAGCCAGGGTTTTCGAAAACGTGCTGAGATAAATGACATTGCCGCAGTAACAATCCTGCGAATGGATACGGTTGTCCAAATCGACAATCGAGGGCAGCGACTCGCCCTCAAAACGTAATTGACCGTACGGATCATCTTCAATGATGGGCACGCCGAAATGATCTGCCAATTCGACCAGCTTCATGCGGCGTTCCAAAGAATAGGTGACGCCCGATGGATTCTGGAAATTCGGTAAAGCATAAATGAACTTGGGACCGTAGCGCAAGGCTGCCTCAAGTTCACTGATGATCATTCCGTCGGAATCGGATTTGGCAGGAATATACTCGGCCCCATACGCATTCCATGCCTGTAAGGCTCCGAGGTATGTGGGGGTTTCCACCAGGAGGTTGTCGCCGCGATTAATGAAGATCTTCCCAATCAGATCCAGTGCTTGCTGCGAACCAGCTGTGATGAGGATGTTATCAGGTGTTACCTGGATGTTAAAACGGGATGTAAAACGGGCGATCATCTCACGCAGCGGCAAATAGCCTTCCGTCGGGCCATATTGAAGCGCCTGTTCCCCGTGATCGCGGAGAACTTTATCACAGGCTACGCGGAATTCCTCAATTGGAAAAATGTCGGGGGCGGGCATGCCGCCGCCGAAGGAGATCACATCGGGCATTTCTGTAAACTTCAGCAATTCCCGGATGGCTGAACCTTTCATCCGCTGAGTGCGCTGGGCGTAACGATGATCCCAGGGTGTTTGCATTCTTTTCTCCTTATATAAGATGGCCTTATCAGGTTTTATAGACCGATTTCATTTCCAGACGTACCGACGCCTCTCACAAATAGCCAATAATTACTTCTGCTTCACCCGCATACCCGGTAATTTGCCTCCTGGCTGGTTAACAAGATTACCTTGTAAACCAGCCAGGCTTGGGACGATGTTATTTTGGGAAACGCGTGATGACGACCGCGGAGGTTGGCAAAGTTACCCGATCGCCTGTCTTCATTTCCGCGGGGGCCTTTCCAGCCGTTTTCGGCGCGCCCTGATAAATCGCAATCGGCGTACCTTCCACCGCTGACTTTAGTTCGATGAAAGCCTGTCCGGTCAAATAGCCCTCGGAATCCACTGCGCAGCTGGTGACAACGCCGATAACCCGGCCCTTGTGATCCAATACGGGATCGGCATTGTGTGCCATGCGGATGCCTTTTTCAGTAAAGCGGAAGCGCACAACCACACCCTGGCGTTCCTTCTCGCGGGCAACAAATGAATCACGGCCAATAAACCAGGGTTTGTAGGTTTTGACATAGGAGCCAAATCCAGCTTCCGCCACACCCAGACCGAGGTCACCGCCCATTTCGTGTCCGTAAAGCGGCAGGCCGGCTTCGGTCCGCAGTGAATCGCGCGCGCCCAGCCCGCAAGCTTTGAGCCCCAACGGTTCGCCTGCTTTTAGCAGGGCGTTCCAAAGATCGGTCAGCTTTTGAGGATGCACGAACAATTCAAAGGCCATTTTCTCGCCAGTGTATCCCGTACGGGATACGACCAACTCAAACCCGCCGACGGTGGCCTCGCACAATTGGGTGCGTTTTAGCGCCATAATGCGTTTGCGCGTCTTTGCATCAACGCCCAAAGAAAGCAAAATTTCCCGGCTTTTGGGACCTTGCAATGCCAGATCCACCAACATCTCCTCGCCTGCCTTGGGGTCGCGCAAGTTACGGAAGACCACCTGCCTGCCAAAGGCTTTTTTGCAGGGATGCTTCGCATCCACCATGACCTTGCCATCGCGAACCGCGTTCAACCATGTGCGGTCTTTATCATCGTTGGATGCATTGACCACCACCAGGTATTTATCCGCGCTGCGGCGGTATACCAATGTGTCATCGATGACATTGGCATCGGGATCCAGGAAGTGGGTGTAGCATGATTCGCCCACATCCAGGGCAGCGATATCGTTGCTGCACACGCTGTCCAGGAAGGTCGGCGCATCCGGACCTTCAGCCTGGTAAACACCCATGTGCGAGACATCGAATAATCCAGCGGCCTGGCGGCAGGCGAGATGTTCTTCAACCACTGACGTGTACCAGACTGGCATATCCCAACCGGCAAAGGGCACCATTTTGGCGCCCATGCTGCGGTGCGTTTCGTTGAGGGGAGTCTTTTTTATTTCGTCGGTTTCTGGTTCTGTCCATTCAAAACGCGGCAACGGCTTGTCTTCGTGATTAAGCATGCCGATGAAATACGGTTTGTGGTCGTAAACTGCATCACCCGCTGCTTTTGTTACAGGTTCAGCCTTTGAAGCAGTCACGTAGATCGGTCCGGGCAGGCGCCGCACAGGGTCGGCATCGAATGACGTATAACCGTCCGATAAGTCGCGCAGCCAGGTTGCAGCCAGGCTGGCGGATTTTGCCGATACGCTCAGGCGGTATTCGTTTACTGCAACGCAAGTCAACACGCCGTCGATGGCTCCCATTGGAGTAACAAGACGGGTATTTTGCGATTTGCCTGGTTTAAGAGATTCGACGTCACTGGTGAAGACGTAATTAACAAACGGGCGAACCTGTCCGCCAGCCAGATCGAAAGCCACCCATTCAGCCTTGCCATCCGGTTGGTCATCCAATGAAAAGAAGTGCGGATAACCGTGTTTTTCGATGGTTAGATCCGTGCCGGCCTTTTCGACCAGCGCGCGGACGCGCCGCTTGGCATCTTCCAGGACGGCAAAATCGATCTTCGCGCGGGCGGCTGGCCCCTGGCGGGTCTCTACGCTGTAGGGCTTGCAGGCCAGCAATACGTCAGCAATGATATCGGCAACCGTGACCATGTCTTTTTCGTCCAGGCCGCGCTGTGTCATCCACGGGGTTCCGTAACGCACGCCACTGGCAAACAGAGCTGTTTTATCGCCTGGAATGGTATTGCGATTCAACACGATGCCGGCCACATCCAGAATGCGGGCGGCCATATCGCCGGAGAGGGGCGTGCCGTCCTCACCGACGATGGTTTTGCAGTCGATATTACCGAGGTGTGAATTCGTCCCGCCGTATGGGATGCGCAGCCCGCGTTCCTGCAAGTGTTTGGTCAGGGCGGCGCAGTTATCCACGATTTGCTGTTGGAGTTGGTGGAATTGCGGTGTGCGTGCGAGTTTGAAGGTGGTGGCCAACGCCGCAAAAACGTGCACATGCGGGCCGCCCTGTTCGCCCGGGAAAACACCTTTGTCGATCTTACGGCCGAGAGCGGCATCATTGGTGATGATGCAGGCGCCGCGCGGGCCGCAAAGCGTTTTGTGGGTGGTGAAGGTGACAACATGCGCATAGCCAATTGGGGAAGGGACTACGCCGGCAGCAATCATCCCAGCGATGTGAGAAACATCCGCCAAAAGGATGGCTCCGCATTGGTCAACGATGGCCCGGAAGCGCGCCCAATCCGGAATCCAGGGGTAGGATGAATAACCAGCAATGATGATTTTCGGTTTATGTTCCTTGGCCAGGGCTTCAACGGCGTCATAATCGATTTGTTCAGTTCCCGGGGCAACATTGTAGTGGACAACATTGAAAAGTTTGCCGGAACGGTTGACGCTGGATCCGTGTGTCAAATGTCCGCCATGCAGCAGGTTCATGCCCAAAATGGTGTCGCCTGGGTTGATCAGTGCTGTGTAAACGGCATTATTAGCCGGGGCGCCGGAGAGCGGCTGCACGTTTACAAATAGTTGCGAGGCAGGAACCGTGGGGGTGGCAAAGGCTTCAGCGCAGCGCCGGCGGGCAAGCGACTCGACGATATCGGCGTATTCAACACCTTTGTAATAGCGCGGATCGGCATAGCGGCGGTAATGGGAAAGCATCGCAGTGTAATCGAGAATTTCCTTCTCGGTCATGGAGCGGGTTTCCTCATCCGGGTAACCTTCTGCATACAGGTTCTGAAAAACAGAGCCTAAAGCTTCCCGGACAGCCTGGGGAGCTGTGCTTTCACTTGGAATCAGGATCAATTTGCGAACCTGGCGCTCGGCTTCGTGTTGAATAAGTTCATCAACATCCTGATCAATATCTGCCAGCTTGCCGCGAAAGAGAAAATCAGCCATGAGGCGTTCTCCTTGAAAAAGGGTGAATTGGGAAACAAGGATTGATTAAACTAATTAACCGGTTTTGGTTGACATCACCATCTTCACTGAGCTATTAGGACCATATTGAAAACGACCAAAACCTGAGAATTAGCCATGATTAGGCTAATTAATTGTAGCCCTGCGAATAGAGTGGGTCAAGTGCCACACCTAATGAACCTCATCTGACAAATAACAGGACGTTGGCAGGGAAGGGATTTCACCGATTCGTAAGCGTCAGAATCGCGCCAATTGCTCGTCCACCCATGCAACCATCTCATGCAGGACGATTTCCTTTTCGACTTCGTTGTGCAGCTCGTGATACCATCCATCAAACTGCTTGAACCGGATATTATTTTTCACTTTCGGCGCAAATTGCTTTGCGCCCATTGGGTTCACCAGCCGGTCGGCGCTGCCCTGCAACAACAGTAGGGGAAGCGGAAATTCAGCAGCGTGTTCGATGATCCATTTTCCGTTTTCGATCAAGTCCAATCCCAGCCGGGCAGAGATCTTTCCATGTACCAATGGATCGGCCTGATAGGCTTTTACCACGGCTGTGTCATGCGAAAGTCCTGTGACATCCAGACCATTCTCGATCTGAAAGCTGGGAGCCAGTGCGGACATGACGCGAGCCAGCAGGATTTTTCCGCCAGGATCTTGTGCGGGGATGAGGCCGGGGCTTGTGCAGATTACGCCTTTTATTTTTGGTTGCCGTTTAAGCCCATAATAAAGAACCAGAGCGCCGCCCAGGCTGTGGCCGTAGAGAAAAACCGGTTTCGCCGGATACCGTTGCGCGGTCTCGAGCAATAAATGGTCGATATCCTCCAGGATCACATCGTAGGATCCATGACCCCGTTTGCCGCCGGTTCGACCATGCCCGCGGTGATCCATCGCTACCACGCCCAATCCATGATCGTTGAAGTAATTTGCCACATGATCATACCGGCTGCTGTGCTCGCCAAGACCATGGACAAGCGCAACCACCGCCCGGGCATCTCCATCGGGGCGCCATTCTTGGGCATAGAATTGCAATCCATCCTTGCTATGCCATTCAAATTCAAAACGAGCCATGTTTTCCTCCGCGGTTTTAGCTGGATAAGCCCAGTTTATACCGCCATAGGCGAAATCGCAAGCAAGAAGAGGTCACGAAAGCGGAGTGCAAAGCCACTCATAAAAGTGCGATGGTACAATCACACTGTATTCGTTCATTAACCAGGTAATCCCATGACTTGCAATGAAATTGTCCAATACAGCATTACTATAACCTTATAATTGGCCTCAGCATTCGGTGACGATAGGTTGATTTGTTGCATCGAAAGGATAATTAAATCAAATGCAGCCAGAAGAATCCCCCGTAAACTCCGACATCGAACCGCAGCAGGACCAGATGAAGAAAAGACAGGGCTGCGCGATATTTTTGATGTTTTTCGTGGCAATTCTCTGGTTGGTAGGGATGACAGTCCTGACTCAATCCATTGGTTGGGTTCTCGAACAAACCATTTTTGAAGGATATCCAACCCAGGATATTCGTTGGATGCTGCCACTGCTTTATGGGGCTGCCTTATTAATTCCATTTGCAATCATGGCACGTAAGATAGCCTCTCCGCGCAGCCACCTGGCCTACCGCACCTGGGGTCTGGCGGCTGCATTTGCCATTCTGCAAGCGCCTTCCCGCCTACTGGCGATTACGGATGCCCAAACTGTGGCAGTGGTGCAAACCGGGGTGATGGTTTTATACCTTCTTCTTCTGAACCAATGGCTTAAACGGATTGCTCCGGATTGGAAGCCGTGGAAGAATATTACCTGGCGCGGTTTTGAGCCTGCAATACTGATTGGATTCCTGATTTCACTGCCGTGGTTGATGTGGGGTACGTTCGGCTCGCCTGTGGATATATTGGTTAACCTGGTCGTGGGTGTGCTTTTTGGCGTTTGCGCAAGTTGGACCATTTATGGCGGGTTACTGGCTGCCACCCAGGGGGCGGATCATGAATACCGTACCGCTGATATCCTGATTGATGGGTTGATCATTGCCGTGACACTGGTCATCATGGTTACAGGTTTTGGCCAAACAGGCATGCAATGGGTGCTGCTTCTTTGCCTGCCAGTTTTAGGCTGGACAGTTGCAATGTTGGCTCAGGCTGGGCGTGAAAAGGACCAGAGCCTAAATTGGGTTGGGTTGGCATGTCTTTTCGGACTGGCTGCTGCCTGGCCATTAATGCTGACGGACCCCGACGAATTATCATTAGTTATCAGCAGCGGTGTGGGCGAACGCATCGAGTGGGTTTCGCGGGCCGGTATGGTTACGCTCTTGATCGGGGTGACAGCCACTTTCGCATTGTTCTCAACCTGGCGCTGGCTAAAAAGGCGGACCAGTTTTCCGCTGACCGGAAAACTTCTCACAGGCGGTGTTGTACTTCTGGCCGTCGGCGTTTATTTCCTTTTTGGCATCCCCGGTTTTTATGGAGAGCGACTGTTTGTCATTCTTAAAGATCAAGCCGATTTTACGCAAGTTGATCCTGGCCTGCCCTGGCAGGAAAAACGAGCCAAAGTGTATCAAATTCTGGTAACCCAGGCGGAAGGCGATCAGAAAGACCTCAGTGCGGTTCTGGACCGGTACGGTATCAAATACACCTCCTATTATCTAATCAACGCCATGGAAGTCCAGGCAGGCCCTCTGGTACGGTCGTGGTTGCGAACCCGACCGGAAGTTGACCGGATTATCGACAGTCCCATTTTCCGGCCGCTGCCGCAGCCATTGTCAGCCAACCAGGGAACATTGTCTGCCCCCACCTCTCCCACTTGGAACATTGAGATGGTTGGAGCCGACAAGGTGTGGAATTCTCTTGGGGTTACAGGGGAAGGCATCCGGGTGGGAATCGCCGATAGCGGGGTTCAAGGCAACCATCCTGCCATCAGCGCGGCTTATGCAGGAAATAATAGCGATGCCGATGCGGCGTGGCTTGATCTATGGAACCAAACTTTAGTACCCACTGATATCAGTGGACACGGTACAGGGGTCACCAGCATTATCCTGGGGAAAAACACAGGCGTTGCACCGGGGGCGCAGTGGATTGGTTGTGTCAATCTGGCGCGAAACCTGGGCAACCCGGCTTATTATGTCGAGTGCATGCAATTTCTGCTGGCACCGTATCCCCAGGGAAGCAATGCTTTTACCGCCGGTCAACCCGCCGTCGGAGCCCAGGTTGTGAATTATTCCTGGAGTTGCCCGAATATTGAAGGCTGTGATGCAGATGCCCTTTTACCGGCAGTTACGGCAATGCGCGCGGCTGGAATTTTCCAGGCAGCCGCAGCGGGTAACACTGGCATGGATTATTGCGGCACCGTCAACGACCCGCCGGCGATTTATGCCCAGGTCTTTTCAGTTGGATCAATTGATTCAGACGGAAATATGTCCGCTTTTTCCAGCGTTGGACCCGTTCTGGTGGATGGCAGTCTGCGGGCAAAGCCGGATATCCTGGCTCCGGGTGAGGATGTTATCGCCGCGGAATCAAACAGCAGTTTTGAATCGGTGAATGGGACATCATTTGCAAGTCCGCATGTGGCTGGCGTGGTAGCCCTAATGTGGTCAGCCAACCCTAAGTTAATTGGCAATGTTAACTTGACGGAGCAACTCTTGCGGCAGTCCGCTGCGCCTTATTCGGGGCCAAAACCTGAATGCCCTGTCAATGAGAGCACTGGCGCAAGCAGTTCAACTTATGGTATCCTGAATGCGTTCGAAGCTGTTCGATTGGCAACAGCTGCAATCACCAACCCGTGACCGCCTATTGAGGCTGGCATTCTGCAACGATTCATCGAAAACGGGGTTCTTTTTTATAGGTTTCCATTCCCGAAGGGGTTACCGTGGCAGAAATCACCGAAGACACTGCGCTAATACATGCAGTGGAGGGAGATAAGGAAGCCTTCAGCGAGCTTTACGAACGGTATGTCGGACGGATTTACAACTACGTCCTCTACCGTACGGGAAACCCAAGCGATGCTGAAGATATTACCTCACGCGTTTTTCAGCGAGCACTGCGCCATATTGAACACTATCAATTTCAAGGGGTTCCCTTTTCAGCCTGGTTGTACCGCATTGCACACAACCTGGTTGCCAACTGGCACCGCGATAACAGCCGGCGGCAGGAAGTACCGCTCGAAGATCACATTCAATGGTTTGTCGGCGGCAATCACCCAGAAACAGCACTGGTCGATGGTCAGGAAATGGATGGGCTTCTCAAGGCAATTCGAACATTATCGCCAGAACGCCAACATTTGATTGTGTTGAAGTTTGTTGAGCATCTCTCGAATGCCGAGGTGGCTGTAATCATGGGAAAAAGTGAAGGTGCTATCAAGAGTCTTTACCACCGCACTTTGCTCGCTCTTCGGGAGGTTTTTGAAGGGGGAAGTGAATGATGCTGCAAATCGTGACAGATGGTTCGGCCGATATGCCTAAATCCTGGTTGGAACAATACCAGATCCATGTGATGCCGCTGATGGTGCGTTTTGGCGAGAAGACCTACCTGCAAGGAGCTGATCTGACCAACGAAGCTTTTTATCAAATGGTAAATGAGCAGCAAGTCATTCCAAAGTCATCACTGCCTTCGCCCGACCAGGTAAAAGATTTTTACCGCTCCATCGCCAAGCGCGGCGAAAAGATTCTTTCCATCCATCTTTCTAGCAAATTATCCGGCACGTTTGATGCTTTCCAAATGGCTGCCCGCGAATTGGTCAATGAATATCAAATCTACTTGATCGATTCAGGTGCCGGTTCCGCCGGATTGGGATTCATGTGCAGGGAAGCCCGCCGCATGTGGCAGGCTGGCGTACCCATCGAAGGCATTCTCAGCCGCATGGAAAACGTGCGTAACCAGTTGGCCATCACATTTACGGTTGATTCCCTGACATTTGCGCATATGAGCGGGCGCATCACCACATTGCAAAAAGCCCTGGCATCGCTGCTCAATATCAAACCCATTATCGTACTGCGCGACGGATTATTGGAAATGACCGATAAAGTGCGCACGCGCCACCGGTCGTTGGAGCGGATTATCGATATTGTTTCCGAACGGGTCGGAAAACAGCGGGTGGATCTGGCAGTGGTACACGCTGCCGATCCAGCAATGGCTGAGGAAATTTTGGAAAAAGCGCGCAAAGTGTTCAACGTGCGTGATTTTATCTTGACCGATTTGTCGATCCCTGTTGCCGCCAATCTGGGTCCAGGAACCATAGGCATTGTTGCCTATCCGGTCAACGAAGGAGCATGACCATATGGCCATCAAAGAGCCATTTCAAATTGATGCAATTGAGAACCATTTATTTGAGCGGTTGAAACCCATTCAACCCCGACCTGAATTTGTGGATCATTTGCGGTACCGCCTGGAGAATCCACCCAGTACCGTCGTCGAACCGCCATCCTGGAAAACAGGTATCCTGATTCTGGCGACCAGTTTGGTTGGCGGGTTTATTCTATTTGCGTTAGGACGAAAATTAATCCGCTGGTTGTTCCAGCACTAATAGGTTGGGGATAACAATATTGTTTGTTGTGTCAAAGGTACGTTTAGATGATTGTGGTTGAAGTCAGACCTAATTTTTCTGCAAGTTCGTGCACTGATGGTTCAGTCAGGCGGCTGCCGTCGGGGAAAATTATAGTCGGTACGCTGCGGTAGCCGTTGTTGACCTGTTCAACAAAATGGCGCGCTTCCATATCCTGATCAATATCAATCCAACGATAGGCAATATTATTGCGGTCAAAAAAAGCCCGCGCGCGCCTTGTTTCACCGCACCATGTTGTGCCATACATGATAATTTCTGTCTGTTCAGTCATTGGCTGTCCTCTTCTTCTACTATAGCATCAATTAGGGCTTTTGCGTCGGATAATAAATCAATGGATGCCGGTAAATTGTAATCGACATCGACCCGGGTTAGTAAATGCGTACAAATCTCGCGCAAATGCTGGTTGATGTTGGGCTGTTCCCCATATGCTTGAATCAATTCGACAACAGCTAAATGGGCAATTTGCGGCTTGCGTTGTGAAAAGTAATCCCGCAGTGCAACACCGACCGCCCGGCGGGCACACACGCGGGCTTTTCCTTCCAACCCATCCGCGTGGGCTTGGCGTGCCACAGCCAGTTCTCTCTCAATTTTTTTCTGAGCATCGATACTGATCATGCAAGTATTTTATGACGATTTACCATATGCGACCAGCATGGATCATTAGGAGATTCAACCATCTCCGGCCCAATACAAAAAATTGACAATCTGCCCGGATAAAGTATTATTGTTTTACCGGTAATAATTGTTGGTCCGAGATTTTTACCTTGGAAGATAGTTCCTCCAAAAAGAGGTCTGGATGGCTGGTCCCGGAAAAATTGCATTAATTGGCTCTGGAGAGACAGCTGCCCGCGGGGGGCAGGCTTTTGAATTGCTGGCGCGGCGATTACCGGTTCCCATCAACATTGCAGTAATGGAGACGCCGGCTGGTTTTGAATTGAACGCAACCCAGGTGGCAGGCCGGGTGGCGGAATATATGCAAAAGCGCCTGCAGAATTACAAACCGCGCATTCAATTGGTGCCAGCCAGGCGCCGCGGCGCAGGCGGAACGGATGACTGGGAGACGCTGGCACCGTTGATGGAGAGCAACCTGATTTTTATGGGGCCGGGCAGTCCAAGTTATACGGTTCGCCAGCTTCAAGGTAGCCTGGCATGGGACCTGATCCGTGCCCGCCATCGACTTGGTGCTGCATTGGCATTGGCCAGCGCTGCAACGGTTGCGATGGGCGCCTGGGCAATACCGGTTTATGAGATATTCAAGGTTGGTGAAGATCCGCATTGGAAACCCGGCCTGGATTTGCTGGGCGATTTTGGGCTGCATTGCGTGGTGGTTCCACATTGGAATAATACCGAAGGCGGGCAAGATGTTGACACAGGCCGCTGCTTCATTGGCAGGGAACGGTTCGAATACCTTCAGCACCAGCTACCTGCCGGGATGGTGGTCATTGGAATTGATGAACATTCGGGATTGATCATCGACCTGATCAAGCAATCTTGCCGCGTGACGGGCAGGGACGGCGTGCATATCTTGCATGGTTTCCAGGATGAGCAACTCTTTTGTTCCGGGGATGTTTTTCCCATCAGCCTCTTGGGAAAATGCCGATTGCCAGAGGACCCCGAGGATGGAATCGATCCTGCCGTTTGGAGAAAATTAGGTGATTATTTATCACACAGCACCGAGGGGAACGAGGATATCAAGATCCCAGAGCAAATTTCTGCCCTGTTAACCCAACGCGAACAGGCGCGCGGCCGAAAGGATTGGAAAGAGTCGGACCGGCTACGGGAGCAGGCCGCCGGCATGGGGTGGAAGATCGTCGATACTGCTGAAGGACAACGGGCGTTGCCTGCATAGCTCCCCGCTGAATTCTAGAAAAGCTATCAACGCAATAAAGTTATGCTAGAATCGGATGCATGACTTTGCGAGTGGTGTTTATGGGGTCGCCGGAATTTTCCCTGCCAACCCTGGCGACTTTGGAAAAAAATTATTCATTGGTCGGGGTTGTCACCCAACCAGACCGGCCTGCCGGACGGGGACGGATGTTGACGCCGCCGCCGGTAAAGCAAATGGCGACGCAGTTGGGCATCGAGGTCATTCAACCGCAGAAACTGCGCGAACCGGCAGCGATGGAAAAGCTCGCGCAATGGTCACCGGATGTTATTGTGGTGGCAGCTTTTGGGCAAATTCTGCGGCAGACCGTGCTGGACCTGCCGCGGTATGGCTGCATCAATGTTCATGCATCCTTTCTGCCGCGTTGGCGGGGCGCTGCCCCCATCCAGGCGGCGATTTTACACGGTGATAAAGAGACTGGCGTAACCATTATGCGCATGGACGCCGGCATCGACACCGGCGCCATCCTTGCCCAACGGGCCATGGCAGTTTTACCCAATGACACGGCAGGCAGTTTGAGCGAACGATTGGCGCAGGACGGAGCAAAATTGCTGGTCGAGATTTTGCCGGATTATTTTTCCGGTAAAATCGTACCCCGACCGCAGGATGAAACTCAAGCCACCTATGCGTCGCTGCTCACCAAGGAACAGGGCGTGTTGGATTATTCATTACCCGCGGACCATTTGGAGCGTCAAGTACGCGCATTCCTGCCCTGGCCGGGTGCGTATACTTTTTTTCAGGGCGAGATGCTCAAAGTGCTGCGTTCACATGTCGAACAAAAGCCGGCCAATCCTGGCCAGCGCGGCGTGGTAGCTCAATTTCCTGCCGTGGGAACTGCGGACGGTTGGCTCGTATTGGATGAAGTCCAACCAGCAGGAAAACGTCCGATGGCAGGCGATATTTTTCTGCGCGGTGCGCGGCAATGGGTGAGCAGCATATGACGGAGCCTTTACGGTTCCTGGTCTTCGGTTGCGGCGCCATCGGAACATACATCGGCGCAAGCCTGGCCGTAAACGGACAGAAGGTTGTTTTTCTGGATCGAGCCGAAGTGGCCGACACGCTTCGCAGCCGCGGACTTCATGTGCAAATAAACGATGTGGATTTGCGTGTAGCCAATCCAGTCATGGTCACCAATATCGAGCATGCCCTGAAAGAGGGTCCTTTCGATGCGGCAATCCTGGCAGTAAAGTCGTTTGACACGCGTAATTTGATGGAAAGCCTGCAACCATTCGCAGATCATCTGCCGCCGGTGATTTGTTTTCAAAACGGTGTCGAAAATGAAGCGTTAATCGCCGGCTTTCTTGGAAAGGACCGCGTCATTCCCGGTACAGTGACCACCGCCATCGGCCGCCGCGGTCTGGGCGATGTGGCGGTTGAAAAATTGCGCGGGGTAGGCATTGCGGATCCTGATAGACCTGTACCAGGATTATTGGACGCGTTAAACCAGGCGGGATTACACGCCCATGCTTACATGGACGGACCTGCGATGAAATGGTCAAAAATGCTGACGAATTTACAGGCCAATGCATCCTCGGCCATACTCGATATGACGCCGGGTGAAATATTTGCTGACCGGAAATTGTTTCAATTGGAAATGCGCATGTTGCGTGAGGCATTGCGGGTCATGAATGCACAGCACATTGCGGTTGTTGACCTACCGCGGACGCCCGTCCGGGCACTGGCGGCAATCGTCAACATGCCTCCCTTTATCAGCCAGGTGCTGCTGCAAAGGGCGTTGGGGTCCGGCAGGGGCGGAAAAATGCCATCCTTCCATATCGATTTGCATCAGGGCCGCGGGCCTAGCGAGGTGGATTATCTCAACGGTGCGGTTGTTCGGTTTGGCAAGAAATATGGGATTCCAACGCCGGTCAACCAGTTCTATAATGACACGCTCATCGCACTTTCCGAGGGCCGTCTACCGTTCGAGACCTACGCACACCGGCCGGAGGCATTTTTGAAAGACGCGCCTGCTGTTTGAACATTAATCATTGGAGATTAAATCATGGCTGTTCCTTATTGGATCGAAGATGCGATTTTTTATCAAATATTCCCGGACCGGTTTGCAAACGGGGATGAATCCAACGATCCGCCGGATAAACAACCCTGGGGCTCTGCACCGAATGGCTACGGGTTTCAAGGCGGCGATTTGCGCGGGATTATCCAAAAGATCGATTACCTGCTGGATCTCGGAATCAATGCCATTTATCTCAATCCCATTTTCCAGGCGGGTTCGAACCACCGCTACAACACCTTCGATTATTTGAAAATCGATCCAAAATTAGGCGATCTGCGCGATTTTCAAGCGTTGATTAAAACAGCGCACCAGAATGATATCCGCATCGTGCTGGACGGCGTGTTCAATCACGTTGGCCGCGGCTTCTTTGCATTTGCCGATTTACTGGAAAATCAGGAACACTCAGCTTACCGGGATTGGTTTCATGTTCAGAAGTATCCAGTCGATGCATACGGCCCGGGAGACGCCTCAACATACCTGGGCTGGTGGAAGTACAAAAGCCTGCCAAAATTGAACACAGCCAATCCACAGGTCAGAGCCTACCTGCTCCAGGTGGCACGCTACTGGATCGAGCAAGGTGCTGAAGGATGGCGCTTGGACGTGCCGAATGAGATCGATGATGATCAATTCTGGGCTGAATTTCGCCGGGTCGTAAAATCCGCCAACCCGGATGCTTATCTGGTCGGCGAAATTTGGAATGGGGATCCACGCTGGGTGGGTGATACCCATTTTGATGGCCTGATGAATTACCCGTTGCGTGAATCGTTGCTGGGGATGCTGACAGGGAAAGTAACCGTAAGCACTTTTAGCGATAAGCTTGAATCGCTCGTCCACAAGCAATTTCCAAAGGAAAATGCCTATGCCATGTACAATTTACTCGGGTCGCATGATACCGAGCGGGCATTGACCATGGTAAATGGCGACAAGGCAAAACTGAAGTTGGCCTGGCTGATTCAAATGGCTTTGCCGGGTGCTCCCGCAGTCTATTACGGCGATGAACTCGGCCTGGAAGGCGGCAAAGATCCCGAATGCCGGCAGGCTTTTCCATGGGAATCCGTGGAGCAAAAGACCGAGTTGCGCGAATTTCTGCGAAGCCTGATTCACTGGCGCAAAAGGCTGCCGGTGCTTCGCCGCGGCAGTTTTCAAAACCTGTTGGCCCAGGACGGACGAGGTTGCATGGCATTTACCCGCACACTGGGTGAATCGCGCCTGGCGGTGGCATTCAATGCCAGCGCCACCCGCAGGTCGGTGCGATTGGATGCCGGAAAAATTGGCTGGCGCGACGGGCAGATTATTACAGACCTGCTTACATCGCAGCAATACTTTGTTTCGGGCGACGAGATGACGTTGACCTTGCAGCCGTGGAGCGGCACCTGGCTTACAATGGCTTAGGCAGCATTGGCAAGGCGATAAAGTTCATCCGTCTTAGCTGCCATGATGAAATCATTACGGTGCAGACCTTTGATCTTGTGGGTCCACCAGGTGACGGTTACCTGGCCCCATTCGATCAATATGATCGGGTGATGGCCTTCTTCTTCGGCCAGCATCCCAACCTGTTGCGCGAAGGAAATCCCCCGGGCATATGCTGAAAAAGCAAACACCCGGCGAATTTTCTAGACCGCATCTTCTTTCAATAATTGCCATTCTGGCACTTCAGGTAGATAAGTTTGAATTGCCGCCATACTGAGGGGCGGGATGCCTCCCATACATGGGATGCAATTCTCGTTCTTAAGATCGCTCATAGCGGACTCTCCAAATATTGGATGAAACAAAAAACCATTATAATGCAGCGGCACCTGGAAACCAAATGGACGCGAAGGCAAGGGAATGAATTTACAAAAGAAACCCAGTACGACCGCAACTGTTTTAGCAATTTGCTTTGGGGTAGTGTTCCTGGCAACGTTGATCCCGGCATTAATATATTTTCCAGCGCAACGATTTCTACTTAAACCGGATGCGGTTTCCGCAGAGATATTAGCCTCAAATCTTCCCGAAAAAATGCCCGACCTGATGGCGGGTTGGATCATCGATGGAATTATTCAACTCCCTGACGGCAGTTTAAATTCCCTGTCTGTTATGAACCGCGAGGAATTGGCTGGCGTAATAAAAATGTTAATTCCGGCCGATTGGACTGCCATTCAATCGGCTGTGATCGCACGCCAGGCTCAGGATTATCTATTAGGCAAAACCGATACCCTGGTTGTTTCCCTGGATCTGAGCGAAGTGAAAGCCCGCCTGACGGGTGATCCATTAACCGCGGTGGCACAGCAAATTGTCGGGTCTTGGAATGAATGCAGCGCCCTCGACCTGGCTGAACTGGCCCTGGCGGTTTCAGGCAGTTCGTCTGCCGCCATCCCTTTTTGCCAACCGCCAGACACTTTCCGGCCGCTGGTGCTGCAGGCGGTGGAAAGCCAGCTGCAGCAATTCAGTGCCCAACTGCCGGCCAGTTATGCCTTTCAGGTTGAACCTCCGGCAAACAATACACCGACCGTACTGTTTATTCGATTCGCGGTGGGTTTATTGCCCTCGACACCCTGGTTGGCAGCCACCTCGGCGATATTAATCATGCTAATACTGGGAGGATCGATGCGAAAGGGGTTTCTCATCATCGGTCTGCCCGCGAGCCTGGCTGGCGTGATTGCTGCTGGAATCGGGTTTGTTCTGGCAGCGGTGCGCGATGGTACGTTGACGCCCTGGCTTGACCACCTTTTCTCCACGCAGCTGCCAAATGGCCTGGCAACCATCCTCACGCCGGCAATGGTGCACGTTTTTTCCAGGTTCTGTCTCTCGTTGATGGCCTGGGGCTGCGCGGCTATCCTGTTGGGGGCGGTTTTGGTGATTGTTTCACGCCTGGCAAAACGATAACAAGCGGAAATAAAACCAGGCCTGATTCAAAAATAACCAGGCCTGGGATTTATTGATTGGCGTTAGTGCTCAGGCAGCTTCCAGCAATTTTGCCACCCGGTATTCCGATACTTCTGCAGCTGCCCGCAAATTGCGGGCAATTTCGGCACTGCCAACCAGCGTCTCGATCCATTCTGCCGCACTGGCTTTCGGATTGGAGGCTGCATCGAGCAGTGCCAGCAGGTTCATCCGGTTTGCCAAATGGTTGAAGGCTTCCTGATTAAACCACAGCACATCCTTGAAGCGGTTGATTCCCAGGAATTGCTGGATTTCGGTATTGTTCAACCAATCTTCCAGGATTTGACGGGTAGAAAGGCTTCCCAGGCGGCTGTACCAGCCCTGTTGGCCGATCATCAGGCGGATGGTGGCAGTTAAGCGCCAGGCGGCTTCTTCCTCGAGCCCCATTTGAACCGCGCAATCCGCCAGGTTTTTACCAAACTTCCATTCGTCAAACCAGCTCTGGCTTTGTTCGGCATATCCTTCTTGAGTGACGAGTTTGCCCAGGGCATGGGTGAAAACCCAGCCCACCATCACAAACCAGGATTCCAACGGTTGTCCGTCGATATCCTGACGCAGCGCCTCAAAGGCCTTTTGCAGAGCTTTCCCCTTCAAAGGCTGCTTCTTGTCCAACTGCGGCAAGACCAGGATGAATTCCAATCCCTTGCGGGCTTCTGCCAGGATTTCCTCCCGGTTTGCGCCGGCGTGTTGCAGGTAGCCAATTCCATCGAGCAGATTGGCAAGTTTCCTTTCGGCTTCATCCAACACATTTGCAGAAACAGTCAGGTTTTTCTCTGAAACGCGGTTTTCCATCAAATATCCGAAATAACCCGGATTGGCAATTTGTTGGAAAGGAGTTTGAACGGGCTGTAAAGCCAATTCCTGCATAGCTTCCTCGACAGCCGGTACGCCGCGGCCGTTCAAATAGGCGCAAACCTGCTGGTAGGTATGCCATTCATTGTCCTCGACTTCGCGGATATTCATAAAGACATGCACTTTATAACCGTTCAGTTGCAGGAAGAGACCTTTATCACGCAGATCGAGGCTTGGGTGGATATATTCCAAATGGGAGACCTGATCCTGGAAAATGACATACTTGTTTTCGCCAGGGTGCAGGCTAAGGCCTTGTGCCAACGTGCTTTGCAGCATTCGCCGCTCTCCGTCCGCACCCTTTACCGCGACATTCGTCGAGGATTTGATCCACCCGCGGGTGGAGTCAAAACGGTTGTTGTAAACAACCAGGGCGCGCTCCTGACCCAAACCGTTGGAATACGCGTAGACATTTTCGTCAACGCCGCCATCCGGCGTGAAGAAATCATACAGTCTGAAATTTTCCACCCCGGCAAAGATTGCCCGGCGGTGCAATAGCGGGAAAATTTCCCGTTGGTGCCGTTCCAGCAAGTAGGGATCAGGCGTTTCTTCCCAATAGGCGCGTTTGAATTCCATGCCGTATTTCTCGGAAAAGCCTTCGATCTGGCCGTGACCGTACATGGGGAGCCCTGGCAGCGTGGACATGATGGTGCAAATTCCGAAGTATTTGTCGCCCTTGCCAAACTGCTCAATGGCGGTCTTCTCGTCCGGGTTGTTCATGAAATTGACATAGCGCTTAAGGATTTCCGGATCGAATTCCAGCGTGTTTTTCATCAATGTGCGGTAACCGGCGTTATCCTCGTTGCGCAGCATGTTCATAAATGCCGAATTGTAGACCCGGTGCATACCGAGCGTCCGCACAAAGTAACCTTCCATCAACCAGAATGCCTCGGCCAGCAGCAATGTATCAGGCACTTCCCTGGCAACGCGATCGACCACCTCGCGCCAGAATTCCACCGGGAAAGCTGCTTCAAATTGTTCCTTGGTCAGTGCATGATCCGACCGGCTGGGGATGGCGCCGCCGCTGCCCGGTTCCGGGTACCACAGGCGCTCGTAGTGCTTTTTGGCCAGGGTCATGGCCGCGTCGAAACGGATGATGGGAAAGCGCCGCGCCACATCCAGAATGGTCTGGATGACAGCTTCGCGGACGGCCGCGTTGAGGTAATTGAGTTGAGCGGTATCGTTCCATGGCATACTGGTGCCGTCGTTACCATGGTAGATATAGCGCGTCTTTCCGTCGCGGTGGTCATAATACTTGAAGACCACGGCGGCATCGGTGCGGTCGTAATAATGGTCTTCCACCATTACGCTGACGCGGCTGTCAGGCGACAGGTCCTGGCTGTTGAAGGAGTAAGAAGGGTAAGGGCAGTAATCAAGCTGGACGAACCAGTCGGGATGATTGATCACCCAGGTGGAATCGATGGCCATATGGTTGGGGACCATATCGCTGGCAAGGCGGATGCCAAAGCGCCAGGCCCGTTCGCGCAGGTTCTGATAGGCCCCTTCGCCGCCCAGTTCATCGGCAATGCGGTAATCCGCCAGGGAGTAAGCCGACGCGATTGCATCCGGATTGCCGCACAACTGCTTGATGGTGGCTGAGGCCTTGCTGCGTTCCCACAGGCCAATCAGCCACAAGCCGGTAAATCCTTCCCGTGCCAGCGTTTCCAGTTCTTCATCGGGAATCTGGTCAAGGTGTTGGATGGAGCGCTGGTATTTTTTGGTAAGTTGATCGAGCCAGACGAATGAGTTCTTGGCCATCAAAACCAGCCGCGGCATCCACTCGCGGTCAGGGCTGAAGGCTTCCACTTCGCCGCCATAGGCTGCCCGGTCGTAGACCGGGATCTGGGTCGGGCCAGGCCCGCCGCCCGCGAACACCATGCGGCTCTCTTCTTTGATCAGATCCAGGCTGCTGAGCAGGCGGTAGAGGTATTTTCCCAGCAATTCCGACCAGCGTTCGCGGATGTATTCCAACTGTCCGGAAAGCGAATAGGGCACCGCCACGGCCGGGCTGCGCAGCATGTCGATGAGATTCTGTTGATCAGGCCCAAAAGGCGGCTGTTCCTCAAAGAATTTGTAGAGCGCACTTTGAATTTTCTTGTAGCCGGTCTCGGCAGCCAAATTTTCATCGTCGAACAGCTCAGTGAAGGGCTCGACCGCCGGATTGCGATTGGCCACCCAGAGCATGAGCATTTCTTCCAGCGCGATGGCACGGTTTGAAGCGCCATCCGTGGCACCGCTCAAGTATTCCGCCACGCTGAGCTGCCCCTGGTAGACTGCCACCGGCGGAAAATCGGTGGTGAAGCGCAGCAGCGCGCGGTCAACTTCTGCTTGGGTGAATTGAGCATCCAGGTAGGACAATGCCTGTTCCATCACCTGGGGAGATTTCTGCTGGCGGTATAGGAACATAACCAGGTGCAGGATCTCGTCGATCAGGCCCATGGCATTGATCTGGCCGGCTTTAACAGCCTTCTCGGGAAATTGCATCAAATCCCGTTTTTGATTGATTTTCTGGGCAAAGATCCGGGCGGCGTGAAAATTGGCCAGGATGACATTGCCGTTGAAAGAGAATAAACCCTGGTCGAATTGATAACGATCGCGCGCGAGCCGTGAGATATGAAATTCCAACATAACCCCTCCGTCTAGCCGGAAAGATAACCACCTATGTCATTATACCAATGCCGCGCTCATCCGCCCCATTAATCAACAGCAGCTTTTATCCGAACATCAAGCCTTCGACACGGCGGTTATCTGGACGAGCAGGCGACGCATGCGCACCGGGGTCGCGCAGATCGCATCCCTTTATGACCAAACAGTAGGAGGGTTTTTATGACCGGGGATAAACTTGGTAGATTGAATTATATGGCTTTTGCCAGGGACGTAAGGGCGAGGTGCTTATGCGGGCTGTCTTCCACCTCGACATCGGCTGTCAGGAAGCCGTCCGAGACCATGGCATTCAATGTGCGCTCGAGCGCTTCCGGCCGCCAGGCGAAAAGGCGGACGACCTCGCGCTTTTCAATTGCGCCGACCGATGTAAAGTAGCGTTCCAGGATCCAGCGGCGGGCTTGCGGTTCGCTGATGGCGCCGGCCTGTTCGATCAATTTCGGAAAATGGTGCGGGACAATATCGTACTGGAAGGCATAATTCCAGGCGCCAGCTTCGGTTACCGCCATTGGCAGCACTTTCAATTCGATCTGGAGGTCCTCCAAACCGCGGTTGAAGCGGGAATCGCTGCCGGTCAGGCGCGCTTCTTTACGCAGCGAGATCGTATCCAGCGGACCTTTTCGCAGGAGTGCTTCGTAGATCTGGCGGGCTTCATTGGTTAATTGGCCCTGCTCATACTGGTCAAGGTAATCCTTTTCAGGGTCGCCGTAATTCGGCGAAAGGGCATAGAAATAAGGCAGCGCTTCAAGGGAAAGCAGGGTATTTTTCCGGCGCAATACGCGGGCGTAATACCACACCTTCATCGGCAGAAGTTCGTCCTTCCAACCCCAGGTCACATGGCCCGGATCGTCATGTTCATCGGCCACCGGCCGGTCGCCTGCCGCCGCGGCCCACAGGCTGGGCAGGGTGACGCCCTTGATCGGCCAGAAATAGGCGAACCCGCGTTGGTTGATAAACGCTACCGCGTCATCGGCTGACTTAAGCCGCATGCCGGAGGCGGTGTTGTAGGTTAGTGAACGGTATTGGCTGAGCGCGGAGGTGGAAATCATGCCCGCAATCTTACACGCAACCGGCTGTTTTCGCCAGTCGTGATGGCTTGTAAAGGATAATTCACCGCAAAAGATTATTCAACTTTGAAAATATGGGCCAAAATATTCGATCCGCTGCCGCCGATGTTTTGCGCCATGCCAATTTTCGCGCCGGGAACCTGGGTTTCACCGCAAACCCCGCGCAGTTGTTGAACCACCTCAACGATCTGGTACATGCCCGTGGCGCCGACCGGATGTCCGCGGGCCTTTAACCCGCCGCGGGTGGCAATGGGAATGCGTCCGTTGGGCCGGATTTCGCCATTTAGCGCAAGGCGGGGTCCCTGGCCGCGTTCGGCGAACCCCGCTGCCTCCAGGGAAAGGGCCGCCATAATGCTGAAAGCATCGTGCAATTCAAACACATCGATATCTCCAGGTTCGATACCGGCCTGGGCATAAGCCTGGCGGGCGGAACGCTCGGCGGCCGCCAGCCAGAGCGGATCGCGGCGGTCATGCACGGCGATGGTGTCGGTAGAAGCCGCGGAACCGGCGACTTTGATGAGCGGAACGCCAGGCTGGCGGTAAATCCGTTCCACCGGGACGATTAGGGCCGCGGCTGCGCCGTCGCCCATCGGTGATGCATCCATCAAATTGATCGGGTCGGCGACCATCGGCGCGCGCTGGTAACCCTTCTCGTCCAGCGGCTCATGAAAGCGGGCAAATGGATTGTGGACGCCGTTGGCATGCGCGTTGATCGAAAAAGGTGCAAAGTCATCTTTCTTCCAGCCGTATTCAAACATGTAGCGGCGCATGATCAGTGCATTGATGGCAACAAACGAAAGTCCCTGTCCGGCTTCATAGTCCGCGTCTGCTGCCGTGGCCAGTTCCGCCGTAATCTCCGCACCGGGCGAGTCTGTCATTTTCTCGACGCCCACCGCAATCGCAGTTTCCACCGCGCCGGAGGCAACCGCCATGACTGCACTGCGAAAGGCCGCCGCGCCTGAACCGCAGGCTGCCTCGATGCGCAACGCTTCGGCATAGCGCATGCCCACCCAATCCGCGATGTAGGCACCCAGGTGTTGTTGCCGGTTGGCTGAGCCGGACATCATGTTGCCAACAAAAATGGAGTCAACCGCCGAGAGATGGGCGTCATCCATCGCCGCCAGGACGGCTTCGCCGGCTAGCTCGCGCAGCGATTTATCCCATTGCTCTTCCACTTTCGTTTGACCAATACCCAAAACCGCGACTTCGCGCATGGTTGTTATCCTTTTTCAGGTACTTCTTTCAAAATTATAGTAGAAAAAACTGTCAGGAGCTATCAGGCTGGCGGATCAGCCTGCCGGGAGGAGTAATGTATAATTCAGGGCTGAATGCTGAATGATTAATGCTGATTTCTTCGTGGGAGAAAATCTTGCCTGAATCGCTCCACTTGAAATGGGTTCCGGTTTTGGTATTGATTTTGATTGTTTCCGGTTGCGCGCCGGTTGTTCAACCGACCTTGCTTGTCCAGAAAACCCTGTCTCCAATTCCAAGCAGTACCATTTCTCCTACCAACACAGCTACGGCAACGCCGACGCCGGCGCCGCTTCGGGTCTGGGTGGATCCGGATTTACCGGCATCGTTTCGCAATTCATTACAGTTCCCCGCCGGTTTCCAGAGTTCAAAGGCTGACCAGGCTGATCTGCGGCTTGGCTGGAGTTCCAAGCAGGACGTAAAAGAGAATTCGGCACAATGGATTTTCGTCCTGGTTGCGCCATTTCCGACCATAACCGATGAGGTCAGTTCGGCCACCCTAAGGGCTACCTGGAATGGGGAATCCGCTGAACCTTTCGACCAGGCACCCTTATTGATGTCTGCAGAAACGGCCGCTGCTTTGAAAGCGCTGTGGGGACAACCAGGAAAGACTGCGATCAATATCGTCTCGTCAGAAAAATTGGCGGATACCGCCTGGGCGGAACGCCCCGGCTGGGCCATTGTTCCGTTTGAAGATCTGGTGCCGCGCTGGAAGGTTATCGCAGTGGACGGACTGACGCCGTTGGACCCGGCGCTGGATGTGAACCAATATCCGCTCAGAGCCACGATTGGATGGGAAACAAAGGCTGACGCCGCCTTGCCGGAAGCCGCTGCATCAATTCACTTCGCCGGCAATCGCAATCCAGACCACCTGGCGCGGGTGTTCATGACCGGAACAACGGCCATGGTCCGCCAAATGGCGCTGCGGATGGAGGAAAAAGGCGTCCTTTATCCGGCGGGAAAGATCGGCGATTTGTTGAAGTCGGCGGATTTGACCCACATCAGCAACGAGGTGTCTTTCTATTCGCTATGCCCGCCTGCCAAACCGCTGCGCGGCAGCCTGCGGTTTTGCACCAGCCCAGCCTACATTCAGGTGTTGGAAGCGGTCGGGGCGGATGTCATCGAACTGACCGGCAACCACCTGCTGGATTGGGGAACGGATGCATTTTCGGAAACGCTCAACCTGTATAAAACGCACGGGTATGCGACCTACGGAGGCGGTTGGACGCAGGAACAGGCCAGGCAACCCTATAAAGTGGAAATAAAGGGAAATAAATTGGCCTTCATCGGCTGCAATCCAGCCGGACCTGAAGCGGATTGGGCCACCGCGGCGACTCCCGGCTCGGCGCAGTGCGATTATGACTGGATGGAAACGCAGATAAAGTCACTGAGAGCAGACGGTTACTTGCCGGTTGTCACCATCCAACACATCGAGGTTTATGACTATAAACCCACCTCCGCCCAGCGCGTCATTTCCGAACGGATGGCCAAAGCCGGTGCGGTCTTGATCAGCGGAAGCCAATCTCATTTTCCCCAGGGATTTGCCTTTGAAGGCGATACCCTGGTCCATTACGGGCTTGGCAACACCTTTTTTGACCAGATGGATTTTGGCTCGAGCCGAGGTTTTTTGGACCGAAGCGTTTTTTACGAAGGCAAACTGATCAGTACCGAGTTGTTTACGATAAAATTGGAAGATTACGCCCAACCGCGCCTGATGACAACTGAAGAACGACAGGCCATGCTTGAAAAAGTGTTTGTAGAAAGCGGCTGGTTGAGTGAAAAATAAGCGCGCAAATTTCATTGGCTTAATCCTGGTCATGCTTCTGACCTGCTGCAACCTGCCTACCAGCCGGGGCCTTTCAACTGCCGCGATCGGATTCACGCCAACACCCGAGAGTCATGAAGCCAGTGTCACGCCGTTTCAACCCCTCCCGACCGTCACAATGACGCCAACTGTGGAAGAACAGGGATTGTGGATTGACCCGGCGGTTCCAGAAGCGTTGGTTGCGGGCCTGGCCTTACCGGCAGATCTGACCGTGGTCGGTTCGCCTGACCAGGCCAAGTCGCGGCTGGAACCCTCCAGTGAAACCAACGCGCCTATCCGCTGGATTTATGTGCTGGCCGCGCCTTTCGCAACTCTGCAGGACGATGTCTCATTATCGGACTTGCAATCCTTTTGGCGCGGCGAGGCAGCTCAACCCTTTGGAGATGTGCCTCTGGCGCTAACGAATTCCACCTTGCACGCTTTTAAGTTCTTGTGGGGTCCTCCAGACATCAACCAATTGCGTATAGCCAATGATATCAATGAATTGGAGCAATTACGCGACGGAGAAAGCGCCTGGGCGATATTGCCATTCGAGCAGCTTGGGCCTCTATGGAAAGTGATCAGCATCGATGGGCAAAATCCGTTGCTGCGGGGGTTGGATGCGGCTGCCTATCCTCTGGCAGTTTACTTCTCGCTTTTCGGTTCCTACGCGGAATCAGCCTTGCAACATCCAATTAGCAACCGCGACGAGAACCAATTGACGGTGCTGGTGATGACCGGCGTGACTGCCCTGGTCCGCGCCACCGCCGCCACCATGAATATCAAAGGGATTGAGTATCCGGCCAGCAGCATTTTGGACTGGTTGACGACGGCAGACCTGACCCATGTCAGCAATGAGGTTTCCTTTTCCGAATCCTGTCCGCAGGCGCATTATAGCGATACCAGCCTGCAGATGTGTTCGCAGCCTGATTACGTTCAGTTGTTGACCGCCGCCGGGGTGGATATTGTCGAACTGAGCGGCAACCATCTGAATGACTACGGGCGCGGGCCGCTGGTATACACCTTGGATCTCTACAATCAATTGGGATTCCGTTATTTTGCCGGGGGATATAATCTGGTGGAAGCCAGGCAGCCGCTGTTGGTGGAAGATCACGGCAACCAGCTGGCTTTCATCGGCTGCAATCCGGCTGGTCCCCCCAACGTCTGGGCAACCGACAGCAAGGCAGGGGCTGCGCCTTGCGATGATTACGAATGGATCAAGGATCAAATTAGCCGATTGCGCGCCGAAGGTTATTTGCCCATTGTTACCCTGCAATACTACGAGGCTTACCGGCCGGAAGCACTCGATTGGGAGCAACGAGATTTTCGCGCATTGGCTGACAGCGGTGCCATCATCGTCAGCGGGAGCCAGGCCCACTACCCGATGGGAATGGAATTCTTTGATGATGCCTTTATCCATTATGGCCTGGGCAATTTGTTCTTTGATCAGATGCGTTATACGCTGCCAAATGGCGCCATTACCGACTGGACAGCCCGGGAATTCATCGACCGCCACATTTTCTACAATGGCCGTTACATCGGCACGCAGCTATTGACCGCGCGCCTGGAGGAATATACCCGCCCGCGCCCCATGACCGGCGATGAACGGAAGGAAATGCTGGATGTGATCTTCACCGCCAGCGGTTGGTAATTGGCCGAACCAGGCGCAATGTTCCACTCATATTTGATTCTGTTGACCTAACGTGGAACCGTCAGGGTATAACCGCCATCAATCACAATCACCTGGCCGCGGATCATGGCCGCATCCTCTGAACAAAGAAATGCCACCACGCCGGCCACATCTTCGGGAGTAACCAGCCGGCCTGCAGGCGTGTTGGCGACAGCCTGCGGGATGACGGTCGGATCGCTCAAGACCGCGAAGTGCTTCAGTGCGTCTGTTTCCACCAGTCCGGGTGAAACGGCGTTGGCGCGGATATTCATGGGGGCCAGCTCGACTGCCAGGTAGCGAGTCAATGCCTCCAGTGCGGCTTTGCTGGCGCCAACAGCAACATAATCGGGCATGACGCGCTGCGCGCCGGGACTTGAGATGCTCACAATCGCGCCGCCGCCGCGTTTTTCCATTAGCGGCGCGGCTTTTTGAGCCAGCAGAAGCAGCGCGCGCGTGTTTACATTGAAGGTATAGTCCCACCCGCTGGTTTTTTGTTGCAGTGCAGGGCGGTTAAATCCGCTGGCAGCGTTGCTGACCAGGATATCCAGCCCATTAAAAGCCTCATCAATGGCGGCAAACAGGCGTTCGACACCGTCAGGTTTGGAAACGTCTGCCTGGACAATGATGGCTTTCCTGCCCATTGAATCGATTTGCGCGGCGGTTTCCTCGGCGGGTTTTTGGTTGCGCGCAAAGTTGACGACAACATCAGCACCCTCCCGCGCGAAACGCAGGGCGATGGCTCTTCCAATGCCGCGGCCCGATCCGGTAACCAGGGCTGTTTGCCCGGCGAAACGCAGTTCAGTCATTGATCCTCCGCGGGGGCACGGGTGTAGTGGATGGGCTTGAGCAGGCCGGCCTCTATTTTTTGCCGCAGGTTTTCTGGATGGTTCAAAGCTGCCTCCACCCGGTCGACATCCGCCAATAAACTAGCCAGGTCGACGCCGCATTGGTCGGCTGAAAAACCAGCCAGGGTGGTACGTGCCCGGCCAAACATTTTTTGCGCACCGGTCAAATTACCGCGCGTCAAATGGTAATAGCCCACCCCGACCTGCAAAATACCGCGGTAAAGGTCGCGAATGGGTCCCTTTTCGGCGCGCCAGGCTGTCTCCAGGAATTCATGCGCCTCAAAATATTCGCCGGCATTGAAATACTCCAAGCCGCGCAAAACAGTATCCGGCAACGGTGTTGGGCAATGATTATTGGATCTGGGCGCATTCATGGTTTGAGGTAACCTGTATTCATGACGCAGAAAATTATAGCATAGCGGCGGTATTGTTCAGCCAGCGGAAATACCTTCTCAACAAAAAATATGATAGGATAGACCTGCCAGTCTGGCAATTGAAACTGCCTTCAATCGATGAGGAATGTAATGATCCATCTCGCTGATGACGAAATATTACCCCTGTCCATGGAGCACAATTTTTGGACCTGGTCTGCCCAGGGCAAGGTCAACCCGATCCCGGTTAAGACCGCCCGAGGCGTCTATTTTTGGGATGTCAACGATAAACGCTACCTGGATTTGAACTCGATGACCATGTGCGTCAATATCGGTCATGGCGATGAACGGGTGATCCAGGCAATTGTCGATCAAGCCCGTGAACTTCCCTATGCTGCGCCGGGCATGGCTACAAAACCGCGGGCGATGATGGGCAAGAAACTGGCCGAGATTCTCCCTGCCGGCCTGACGCGCTACCTGTATACCTTGGGCGGGGCGGATGCCAATGAAAACGCCATCAAGTTTGCGCGGGCGTTTACAGGCCGCTACAAGATTTTGTCCCGCTACCGTTCCTACCACGGCGCCAGTTACGGCGCGGTATCTGCAACCGGCGATCCGCGCCGGGTTGCCTGGGAGCCGACCGTGATGCCGGGAGTGGTTCACTTTCTGGATCCTTACCGCTACCGTTCGACCTTTCACCGCACCAATCCGGAGCTGTCGGAACAGGAATTCTGCCAGGATTATCTCAACCACCTTGAGGAAATTATCCAGTACGAACGGCCGGAAACAATTGCTGCCATCATGGTCGAATCGGTGACGGGAACCAACGGCGTCATCATCCCGCCAACCGGATATTTGCCAGGCATAAGGTCCCTGTGCGACCGCTACGGTATCGTCATGATTTGCGACGAAGTGATGAGCGGTTTTGGGCGGACAGGCGAATGGTTTGCCGTCAATCACTGGAAGGTGATTCCGGATATTCTCACCATGGCCAAGGGTTTAACCTCGGGTTATGCGCCGCTAGGCGCGGTTGCAATGAAGCCTGAAATTGCGGCTACTTTTCAGGACAGGGTTTTTGAGGGCGGGCTGACTTACAACGGCCATCCCATTTCATTGGCGGCCGCCATTGCCACAATCGAAGTGATGCAGACAGACCACCTGGTTGAAAAGGCTAAAGCCACCGGGCTCGTGATGGCCGATATGCTGGCTGAACTGGTTGAACGGCATCCTTCGGTTGGCGAAGTGCGTTCGATCGGCCTGTTTGGCATTATTGAACTAGTTCGAAACCGGCAGACAAAGGAACCAATGGCGCCCTTTAATGGCTCAAGCCCTGAGATGGCAGCCTATAAAAAGTATCTGTTGGATCACGGCGTCTTTCAATCGATCCATTGGAATAACGCGCTGTTGCTGCCGCCGCTCATTATCACTCCGGAGCAATTGGCCGAAGGTTTTGCGGTGATTGACCGCGCGTTGGAAATTACGGATCAGGCTGTGAAATAATGTAACTTTTCAAACACGCCTGCCATCTAAATGTAGACTAAAGATATACATCGAGGTGAAGAAAATGGATTTTAACCTTACCAATCTGGCCACGGTTGCTGAGAAAAGCGATACTATGGAGCATGTCAAAGTTCTGGTGCTTGGCGCTGGCCCTGCCGGCATGGCTGCGGCTTTATATGCAGCCCGCGCAGAATTGAATCCATTGGTATTAACTGGCAATGAAATCGGCGGCCAGGCTTCGCTGACCTTTGCTATTGAGAACTACCCGGGATTTCCGGATGGAGTAGGCGGCGGCGAATTGGGCGACCTGTTCAAAAAACAGGCTGAACGGTTCGGCGCGCGTTTCGAGTTCGATCTTGCCTCCGAGGTAGATCTTTCCAGCCGGCCTTTCAAGGTTAAGACTTACAGCCAGGAATACCTGGCGGATTCAATCATTATTGCCACCGGTGCCAGCCCAAATCACCTGGGCATCCCGCGCGAGGGAGAATTAACCGGGCGGGGCATCTCTTATTGTGCCACGTGCGATGGATGGTTCTTTAAAGAGAAGAAGGTGGTGGTGGTGGGCGGCGGCGACAGCGCAATTGAGGAAGCAATCTTCCTGACGCGCTACGCCAAATCCGTGACCTTAATTCACCGGCGGGATACTTTCAGGGCCGGTGCGATTTTGCAGCGGCGGGCGAAGGATAATCCGAAAATTAATTTCATCCTTGATTCGGTGGTCACAGAGGTGTTGGGAGAAGAGAAAGTTCAGGCTGTAAAAATTAAGAACGTGAAATCCGGCGACATCACCACCCTGGAAACCGATGGCGTGTTTATATTCATTGGCCACACCCCCAATACCGAGATGTTCAAAGGCCAGCTTGAGATGGATGAGGCCGGCATTATCGCCACCGATGCCACGATGCACACCAGCGTCCCAGGTGTTTTTGCCGCGGGCGAGGTAATGGACCGCACCTACCGCCAGGTGGTAACTTCCGCCGGTATGGGCGCTGCTGCAGCCATCGAAGCGACCCGTTTCCTTGAGCGCGAAGAAGTTCATTAATCTGAGTCAACCAGAACTAAAACAGCCCGGGTATCAATACCCGGGTTGTTTTCTGCATAGACCAGTGAGCATTTACGGGGTGGTACTGCCGCCAGAGCCCATCCAGATGAATACCCGGCTGACGCTGACAGAACCGGCTGGTTCCCAAACCGGTTGGCCTTCGCGCGTTTGCCCATTCGGCCGCACCGGAACGATCGACCAGCGCAGCGCATGCGGCCGGTTGTCTGTCGGCCGGAAGTTGGCTGGCACGATGAACTTGGTATCGGTCACGTAATCAACCAGCTTGCGGCCAGTTCCTTCGGTGATATCCTCGATGGTTACGGCATAACCTTCATTGGCAAGCATGGTACCCACGGCAGCCCACTGCAATGTGATCACATCGCTGGCCGTCATAAAAACGGCGCCATCCGCAGGCAGCAACAGATTAGGGGCTGCGTATGGCGGCGGATTCGTGGCGGTGGGCGTCGGCCCGGCGGTTGGAAGGCGTTCGCACAACGGTATTTTTAGTGTGTATCCTTCAAAAACAACGTCCGATGTCATGCCATTAAATTCCCGGATCGATTGGGCTGAAACGTTGTAATTTGCTGCAATCGACCCCAGCGTATCCGAGGCTGTGACCTTATAATCGACGGTCTGGCAGGCTGTTTCAGTGGCCCGGTCAGGCTGCAATGTCTCGGTTGGCAGCGGGGCAGCCGTGGGGGTTGGCTGCGGAATTAGCAATTTAGCCCCGACACTGAGAACACACTCCACCGACAGATTATTCTTCAGGATAATACTGTTGGTGGACACGTTGAAAGCATAAGCAATGGATAAACAGGTATCCCGATCTTTAACAATGTATTCAATATCGGGCAAAGGGGTGGCGGATGGCATCAACGTGTTGGTGGGCGTTATGGTGGCAGTCTGAGTCACGGTGGGGGTCAGGCTGGCAGTCGGGGTGACGGTAGGCTCCACGACCTTACCGGTGCCTTGAAGAATGCCGTATACTGCGCCAGCACCAATGGCGATGAAAAGTAAAATCAACACCAGGGCGATGGGCAAGGTAATGGTCAATTCCGGCAATCGCGGACTTTTTACAGATGGGTTTGCACCCTTTGCCGCAGGCGTTGCGGTTTCTTGAAACGTGCGGCCGCAAACCAGGCAGCGGGTGGCGTTTTCATTTAAACGCGTACCGCAGGTTGGGCATACTTTGGTTTTAGGAGGTGTATTTTCTGGGCTCATAGTTTTTATTTTCAAAGAAACAACCGGGGAAATCCCCGGTAAGTTGGGATTATACCATAACCGTTTCAGCGTCAAGCCGCTGGCGAACTCTGCAAGCAGGGTGTGCTGCAAACCGTCAGACTGGAATTGTGGGCGAATGCATGATATGCTCGATGGGTATGCAACCGACCAGTCTTTATATCCATTTCCCTTTTTGCGCTCACCGCTGCGCCTATTGTGATTTTAACACGTATGCCGGACAGGAAAGCAGGATTCCGGCATATGTCGATGCACTGTGCAGGGAGATTCGCTGGTCGGGATCTTCCAGCGGTGGAAAATTACCTGTTCATACCATTTTTCTTGGCGGCGGCACCCCCTCGCTTTTGGAACCCCTTCAACTGGAATCCATTCTTGCTGCCTGCCACGAGGGTTTTTGCATTGAGGCTGGAGCAGAAATCAGCATGGAGGCCAATCCTGGGACGGTTTCCCTGGAATCGCTGGCTGCGATGCGGGCAATTGGCGTAAACCGGATTAGTTTTGGCATGCAATCAGCCCATCCGGATGATCTGCGCCTGCTGGAAAGGCAGCATGATACCTTCGATGTAATTCATGCGGTCAAATGGGCGCGCCAGGCCGGTTTTGATGCGCTAAGCCTCGATTTGATCTTCGGTTTGCCTTTCCAGACCCTGGATCGCTGGCGGGAGACTCTGGAAACAACAGTTGGATTGCAGCCGGACCACCTGTCGCTCTATGCATTAACCATTGAACACGGTACGCCTTTTCAGGGGTGGCTGCGGCATGGTTTGGTCCCGCTGCCGGATGACGATCTGACCGCAGATATGTATGATTACGCAACAGAACGGCTGGCTGCGGCTGGTTTCCGACAGTATGAGATTTCTAATTGGGCCATGGTTAGGAATGGTGCACTGGCAGCCTGCAGACATAACCTGCAATACTGGCACAACCAGCCCTACCTGGGATTCGGTGCCGGGGCACATGGTTATCACTCCGGCAACCGACTGATCAATGTGGCGGCAATTCCTGCCTACATTGAGCGCTGCCAGACTGCGCCAGTTGAACCTTTTCCGATGGGTCCGGCTACTATCCAGGCTACTTCGATAGACCGTTGGACTGAAATTCAGGAAACCATGATGGTCGGACTGAGATTGACGGATGAAGGTATATCCGCAGACGCCTTTCAGCAGCGGTTCGGCAGGAGCCTGACCAACCTCTTTGGATCGGATATCGATCAATTGGCGCAAAAAGGGCTATTGGAGTGGGCTGCTAGCGGAAAAATACTGCGGTTGTCTCCGCGGGGGCGGTTACTGGGGAATGCGGTTTTCCGCCAGTTTGTTGGCCGTGAAAAACCAGCCGGTTGGAACGAGTAGGGGAAATCCTGATCTTCAGGAAACAATAACCCGGGTACCGTAGCCCGTTTTTTCGATAGTTTTATCATCCGTAATCGGCGTACACCAACGGAAGATCCATTTGGCTTCCTCCGGCTTCATATTGATGCAGCCGTGGCTCATGGTGATGCCGTAATTGGTATGCCAGTAGGTGCCGTGAAATGCAACCCCGGTTTCAGGGACAAAGAATGATGTCCAGGGTACGCCTGGCAGCTCATAGGCATAAATATCGGAAGTGACCCGGCCGTCGCCCATATGTTTGGAGGGCATCTTCGATTGGACGCGGTATTCGCCTACTGGTGTTTGTGTGAGAATCAAACCGGGTTCAGGTTTGCGTTTATCCGGCAGACCGGAGGCAATTTTGGTATGCAATACCACTTTGTCATTTTCATACGCGGTCACCTCCTGGCGTGCCAACGAGACTTCGATGCGCTTTTTTTCAGAGGGAACATCCGGCGACAACGGGGTTAACTCATCCGGTTGAATCACGCGCATATGCTCGGCCGGTACCGCATATTCGATTTCCAACAATTCATCCTTGAGCTTGTACCACGGCGTACCGTCTGGACCCTCCAGAACGCCTGTGATCCAATGGGTGGAATCGTAATACAAACGGTAAACCGGCTCCCAGGCGCGGTTCTGCCGGGGTAGCAACGCCTGAGTCAAAGGCACGCTTACTTCCGCCAGGACGCCTTTCGGATCGGGATTGGAAAGCACGGAATTAAGGCGGATTTTGACTGGTTGCGTATAGGCAGAATGGATGTAGCCGCCCCAGACGCGGTACCACAATGGATTGTATCCGGGCCCAAATTCGGATATCACTTCATCATAAACATTGACCAGCTCGTCACGTGTACGTTGGTAAAGTATTTTGCTTTTATCGTCGGGGCGCGAATAAACGCTAACTGTCCCAGCCGTGATGCGAATCAAACGGTTGGGGTCCAGATCATCCCCGCTGCCCTGAAATGGGCGGAATGCCAGACTGGCGAGGGATAGGCCGGCTAATTGCAGAAAAATCCGACGGTTCAGAGAACGCGATTGCATGGAGCGATTATACCGTAATATTTACTACTTTCTTCTAAATAATTCCTCATTTACGATTCTTTCAAGTTCGCGGTGTTCGGGTTATAATCAGACTACCGGGGATGACAGGCTTCGACGGAGGAGGCTGATCCCGGATTGCGAGCCGAGAGGTGCCGACCTCGTAAACTCAGCACAAACCTTAAG
>CAZHYQ010000005.1:0-188193 GCA_964536805.1 uncultured Longilinea sp. | reverse complement strand
CCGGCGGCAAGACTGCCACCGTGGTGGTACCGGAAGACCAGCTCAGCCTGGCCATTGGCCGCGATGGACAAAACGCCCGTCTGGCTGCCAAATTGACTGGCTGGCGCATTGACATCAAGAGCGTACCCGAGGCTGTTGCCGATACGCTTTACCGGTTGCAAAACGAACCTGCATTGCTTCCCGTCGCCGAAAGCGAAACGGATGCCATCACCAAAATTGAGGAAAGCCTCGCCCGCAAAGCCGACGGCCGCCCTTTAACGCCGGAAGAATACGACTTTATGGCGCGCTTTGTCGACCGGGTTGAAAAACGCACCGCCCGCAAGCCGGAAAAGAAAGTCGAAGTCGCAACGCCTGAAGTGGATGAACTCATCCCGGCTGGTGCCTTTGAGACACCCATTCTGGATGGTTCGCTGCCCGAACATGTAGCCAATCTGCTGCAGGAAGCCGGTTACAGTACTGTCGGCGAAGTTGCCCGTCAAATGAAACTGGCGCCTGATGAAATTCTGCGCATCAACGGCATCGGTCCCAAAGCCATGACCGAGATCAACCGCCTGATGGCCGAGCTGGATGCGCAGGTCACGGCTGCCAATGCCCCTGCCCAGCCAGTGGAGGAATTGGAAACGCCCGCCGCCGAGGTGCTTGAGGCTGCCGAAGGTAAACCAGCAGCCGAAGTACCCGCATTGGCGGATGAAGAACCAGTGCTCGAAGAACTGCCCATCCGCGCCCTTCCCGAATCCGAACTGGCCACCCCTGTGCTGGAGGAAGAGCCCTCCCTGGAGGATCTCTTCACCCTACGGCCAGAAATCCTAGCCCAGCCGGATACAACGGACGAGGAAGAGGATGAAGTGGACAGCGCCGGCAATAAGACCGGCAAGAAGAAAGCCAAGAAGAAACGCAAGAGCGTCGAAGTGGTTTATGACCCCGACCGCGATGTCACGCTCGCCCGCAAGAAACATAAGCGCGGCGGCGAAGGCTGGGACTGGGAATAGAAAGCGGTATTTGAGAGTGGAAGGTGGTTAAGCGACCTACGAAACGAGTCAAGCATATTCCACAACGCACCTGTGTTGGTTGCCGCCTGGTACTTCCCAAGCGTACCCTGATGCGTCTGGTACGCGACCCCCAGGGCAACGTCAAGCTCGATCCAAGCGGGAAAGCCGCCGGACGGGGAGCCTACCTGCACAACCAACGCTCCTGTTGGGAACGCGCTCTGAAAGGCGCACTGGCCAATGCACTGAAAGTGGAACTGACTGAGCAGGATCATTCCTACCTGCAAGAGATAATGGTTTCCCTGCCCGCGGACGAACCCACGGTGGGGCAGCCGCCCGCTTTGGAACCCGCTCCTTCTCAGGGAGCCAAGGACGAGGCATGATCCCCATCGCCAGGCTTGCATTTGAGGGTAACAGTATGCTCGACTGATCCATACCCATCTCACATGCTCTTCGCTGCGCCAAAAGCGCACCCAGCCAGTTTGGAGTTGAGATTATTGGATTTTGGTAGTTTTTTGAGAAATATGGGTTGGGTGCAACGCAACCCGGAGGTGCATTTTGAGTGAGATAGGGCATAAAACGATAGAATTACCTGCCAGCATCACCGTCCGTGATCTGGCTGCATTGATTCAAGCCAGTCCGATACAGGTCATCAAAATATTGATGTCCAACGGTGTCATGGCCAGCATCAATCAGACGATTGATTTTGATACCGCCGCGGTTGTTTCATCAGAACTGGGCTTTGAAGCCCGCATGGAACAGCCCGATGTGGTGGAAGAAAAAGAAACCGGTGAAATTCCCCTCTGGCGACAGTTGATTGCCAGTGAAGATGCCGAACAATTATTCAGCCGTGCACCAGTCGTGACCATTTTGGGTCACGTTGATCATGGAAAAACCACCCTGCTGGATGCCATTCGGCATGCTAACGTGGCAGGCGGCGAAGCTGGCGGCATCACCCAACATATTGGCGCATACCAGGTGGACCATAAGGGCCATCCGATCACCTTCCTCGATACGCCCGGTCACGCAGCCTTCACGGCCATGCGCGCCCGCGGAGCCCAGGGTGCCGATATTGTGGTGTTGGTGGTGGCAGCGGATGACGGCGTCATGCCGCAGACCCGTGAAGCCATTGCCCATGCCCGCGCTGCCCGCGTACCGATTATTGTTGCGCTCAATAAAATCGACCGGCCGGATGCCAACCCGGATTTCGTCAAGAATCAACTCGCCGAAATGGGGTTGGTTCCGGATGAATGGGAGGGCAACACCATGGTCGTGCCAGTTTCAGCAAAACTGAAAAAAGGCATCGACGATTTGCTTGAGGCCATTCTGTTGGTAAACGACAGCATGGAAATCAAGGCCAACCCCAAAGGCCGCACCATTGGTACCGTGGTGGAAGCCCAGGTGGAACGCGCCAAAGGCGTCATTGCCACCCTGCTGGTACAAAATGGCACGCTCGAGCTCGGCGATGCAGTCCTGGCAGGCAGTACCTACGGCCGTATCCGGGCCATGTTCGACTTCCGTGGCCGCAAACTGCACAAAGCTGGCCCCTCGACCCCGGTTCAGGTGATGGGGCTTAACGACGTCCCCGCGGCGGGCGACCTCTTCCAGGTGCTGCCTTCTGAAAAAGAAGCCCGCCAGGTTGCTGAAGAACGCAAATCGGCGGCGCACCAGACCCAGATTTCAGGTCCAAAGGCCACCCTGGAAGAATTATTTAGCCGCGTTCAATCCGGCGAAGAGCACGAACTGCGCCTGATTATCAAAGTGGATGTGCAGGGCTCCCTGGAACCCATTATCAACTCGCTTAATGACTTGAAGGGCGATCAAATCAAGATCACCATTCTACATTCAGAAACCGGCAATATCACCGACAACGACGTTCTGCTGGCGGCTGCCTCCAAAGCGATTGTCATCGGCTTCAATGTTCAACCGGATGGTTCAGCCCGCCGGCTGGCTGATTCGGAAGGCGTCTCAATCCGCCTGTATGATATTATTTACCGGATGACAGAAGACATCGAGAAGGCGCTCAAGGGCATGCTCGAACCTGAGTTCCGCGAGGTCAAGTTTGGTCATGCCGAGGTGATGGCAGTTTTCAAGATCACCAAAGTTGGCAATATCGCTGGCTGCCGCGTCCGCGATGGCGAGATTCGCCGGAACGGCAAGATCCGCGTGCTGCGTGCCGGACAGCAAATCGCTGAAGGCGAAATTGCCTCGCTGAAGCATGAAAAAGACGATGTCCGGGAAGTGCGCCAGGGTTTTGACTGCGGCATAGCCCTTAAGAATTTCAACGATTTCATCCAGGGCGATATCCTGGAATGTTACATCCTTGAGCGTAACGGATAACATCTTTTGCGCAATATGGAGTAAGCTGCATGCCATCAAAACTTCGTCTCCAACGGATTAACGACCGCATCCGCCAGGAGCTCTCCGAAATGATTTTCAAGGGAGAGGTTCACGATCCGCGCCTGGTTGGAATCAGCATCACCGACGTCAGCGTAGACCGGGAACTTGCTTATGCAGAGATCTACATTTCCGCGGTGGAAGGCAGTTCCAGATCAAAGGAAATCCTGGCCGGCATGGAAAGCGCGAGCGGGTTTATTCGCAGCAAACTGGCTGAGCGCATCGATTTGCGGTCCTTTCCGCGCCTGCGTTTCCACTGGGACCCGACTCCCGAACGCGCGGATCGCATCGAGCAGTTGCTTCATGAACTGCGGCAGGAAAAACCTGCCGTGGAAGAAAAACCGGCTCAAAAAGACGAAGAGGAATAGTCCTCCTGAGCTGAGCTGCCTGGAGAAGATTCCATCACCCGTGGGGTAAATCAATGGGAAACGGCGAATTTGATCTCAAGAATGCCATATCTGGTGTCCTGGTTGTTGACAAACCGGTCGGACTCACCTCCCATGACGTCGTTCAAGTAGTCCGCAAAGGGACCAACATCAAACGTGCCGGTCATACCGGCACCCTGGACCCGCGTGCCTCCGGCGTATTGGTCATCCTTCTGGGACCGGCGGTACGCCTGAGCGAGTATGTTTCCGCCTCCGATAAACGCTACCAGGCGGTCGTGAGGTTGGGAACCTCCACAGACACCTATGACTCCGAGGGACGCATCACGCGCTCTGCACCGGTCGACCACATCACCGAAGAACAGTTCGAGGAAGCCCTGCAAGGTTTCGTCGGCGAAATCGAACAGATACCGCCTCCCTATTCAGCCGTCAAAGTCAAAGGCCGCAAAGCCTACGAAATGGCACGCGACGGCGAGGAAGTGGAACTGGCCCCGCGCCGGATTACGGTATACCACCTCGAACTCCTCGAATGGGCGCCGCCAGAAGCAGTGATTGATGTATATTGTTCCTCGGGTACCTACGTCCGCTCGCTGGCTCATGACCTGGGTGAAAAAATGGGCGTGGGTGCGCACCTGGTGGGGTTGCGCCGCACAAAATCGGGCCGCTTCACCTTGCGCGATGCCGTTCCACTGCGAAAATTGCGGGAGGCCTTTGAGGACGGCAACTGGTATCAATACCTGATCCCGGCGGCAGAAGCCCTTTCCGACTGGCCGGCCATCGAACTGACCCTCGAGCATATGGATCTGATTCGCCACGGCCATCGAATTCCAGCCGCAACCAATGAAGGACCCATGGCGCGCGGTATCAATGAACAGGGCGAGCTGGTTGCGCTGCTCGAATACGTTGCTGAAACCAACGAATGGCAGCCTAAGAAGGTCTTTTTCTCGTAAAAAAGTCCTTTCTGGAGAATCAATGCCGCATCACCGATCTCTGGAAGACATGAAATTGGATCGTTCCTGGCTGGCCATTGGCGTTTTCGACGGCGTGCACCGCGGGCATCAGACGATTATTAAACAAATGGTAGCCGGCGCCCATGCCGAAGGTCTGCCAGCGGTTGTTGTCACCTTTTTTCCCCACCCGGTGGTCGTCCTGCGTCAAATCAAGAACCCAGTTTATCTCAGTATGCCGGATGAACGCGCCGAATTGTTGGCAAACCTCGGGGTGGATGAAGTCATTACGCTGGAATTCAATCGGCAATTGGCTTCGCTGACCGCAGCCGATTTTATGGTCTGGATGAAAGAACGCCTTGGCCTTGTTCGCCTTTTCGCGGGCTTCAATTTCGCACTAGGCCGCGGCCGCGAAGGCACCTTGCTGGTTTTGAAACAAATTGGCGACCAACTGGGTTTCCATGTCAGCGTGGTTGAGCAGGTACCCGACTCGCAAAATGAAGCCATATCGTCCAGTCGCATCCGCGAACTGCTGACTCAGGGCAATGTCAGCGCTGCCGCGGAATTGTTGGGGCGGAATTACTCTGTCGATGGCATCATCACGCACGGCGACGGACGCGGCCACGGCCTTGGTTTCCCGACCGCCAATATCACGATCCCGGAACAATGCATTGCCCCCGGACACGGCGTTTACGCCACCTGGGTTACCGTGCAAGGCCGACGCTGGCCTTCAGTCACAAATATCGGTTTGCGTCCGACCTTTGAAGATCAACCCGTCCCAGCCCGCATTGAAGCCTATATTATGGATCTGCCCGGCGATCCCGACCTTTACGGTCAACTGGCCCGCCTTGAATTCGTCGAATATCAGCGGCCGGAATTGCGTTTTCCGAGCATCCAAACTTTGATCGACCAAATCCATTTGGATATCCAGCGCTCCCGCGAGGTTCTTAACCATGACCGCTAAACGCCAGGTTTACCTGCTCGATCCCCAAAAAATCCCGCCCGAAACCATCGCGGTAACATTTGCCAAAACTTCACGCGCACCGCAAAGCTTTCGAGAGATCGCGGCTGAACTTTCCGAGGAGAAATCGGCCGAATTTCATGAAAAATGGGTTGTTGGTTATGGACATGCCTCGGTGGCCGAACATGCCGTGCTGCATATCGCGGTTGAAAATATCTCGCGGCTGGCCGTCGAGGTGCTGGAGTCAAACCGGCTGGCATCATACACTGAAAAATCCACCCGCTATCAAAAGTGGAACCGCGACGCTTTCCATATCCCGGCTGAACTTGAAGGCCATCCTTTGCGGGAGAAATTTATCCAGACGTGCCAGTTATTATTCGATACATATCAGGAATCTCTTCCAGCCGTTCAGGCGGTGATTGCCGCGGATAACCCGCGTAAGGCAGAAGAAAGCGATGCTGCCTGGGAACGCAGACTGCGGTCGAAATATGTGGATGTTTGCCGCTTTCTTTTACCGGCGGCATCTCTGGCCAATGTTGGAATGACCATCAATGCGCGCGCGTTGGAACACGCGGTGAGTAAAATGCTCTCCCATCCCCTCGCTGAAGTTCAGCAAACCGGCGCTGAAATCAAACAGGCTGCGCTTGAAAGCGTCCCCACACTTCTCAAATATGCCGAGGCAGTACCCTATTGGCAATCTACCGCTGCCAGCCTGACCCAGGCAGCTGGTGAAATCAAGTTGCCCGCTCAGGTCGAGGATTGGTGCCAGCTCGTTTCCTGCGAAACCGCCGTTGAAAACCGTGCCCTGGCAGCCGCTTTATACCGATTCAGTTGTTATAGCTATGCGCAATGTTATCAATATGTTCAGAACTCTTCCCGGCTCGAACGCGAAAAGCTCGTCAGTCTGCTGTTCGCCGACCGTACTCAGCACGACATGCCCTTGCGCGAACTCGAATTCGCATCCTACACCTTTGACTTGATTCTCGACCAGGGCGGCTACTTTGAGCTGAAACGCCACCGCATGATGACCCAAACGCCCCAGCCCCTCACTGCCCGCCTGGGTTACGCCTTGCCGCGCCAGATGGCGGCTGCCGGGTTCGAAGAACCCTATCGGAAAGCCATGCAGGCCGCTCAAAATTGTTATGAGGAAATTGCAGCCTTCAACCCGCAGGTTGCCGCCTATATCGTCCCCAATGCCTTCAACCGGCGCGTGCTGCTAGGCTGCAACTGGCGCAGCCTGGACCATTTCATCTCTCTGCGCTCGGCGCCCAATGCCCACTTCTCTCTGCGCCGGGTCGCCCAACGCATGGCCGCTGAAACCCGGTCTGCCACCCCGCTGCTGGGCAGCTACCTGCGTCCCAATCCGGGTGAAACCTGGCAGGGAATTGAAACAGACTACTTCACCACTGTCCGCTAACCACCAGTAATTTTATTATTCATTTTCAGGCGCTAAAATCCGGGAGGGATTATGACAAAGGATGAGCTGCTGCGGCTGATGGCCGATAACCGGGACCAAATCAATGCCCTGTTGGATGACGTCCAGCCGGAAGATCTGGTCAAGCCTGGAGCATATGGTATCTGGTCGGTCAAGGACGTGCTGGTGCACATCAGCCGCTGGGAGTCGGAGATGATCAAGGTGCTTTTCCAGTCCGGCCAGGAAGGGAAACCGCAGAGCGATATTTTTAATCCTGAATTCCTGAAGGTCAATGAGATCTGGTACCAGGAAAGTAAAGATCGCGAGTTGGGACGCGTTCAGGATGATTTTGTTTCGGTCCGCAAACAGCTGGTGCGCCGGATTGAGGAGATTCCCGAGCAATCCTTGACGGATCCGGCCAGATATCCCTGGATGAAGAACCATCCATTGATAGGGTTGGTCAAGGATATTGTGCTGGATCATGAAGAGGAACATCTGGAAGGATTGAAGACCTGGCATGCAGCCCTGGCAAAGCAGTAAATTGCTGAATTCCTCCGTAAATAAGAGTAAAAAACTCCCTATTGACAAAAGTTTTTCGGCGTTTATAATTTCTAGAAATCAACAATCAAAGACGTTGAAGAGGACGAGTATGTTTCGCCCGGACGGCACAGAGAGCAGGAGAAGGTGAGAACCTGCCCGGACAGCGAAGCGGAATGGACCTTGGAGTTGCAGGGAGAACGGCCTAGCGGCCCAGTAACCCGTGCCGGAGCTGCCACCGTTATCTAGGCAAAGGGTATCGCGAACCAATCGCTGTACCCGAAAGAGTGAGGCTGGCTATTATTCCCCTGGTGCCTACACCAGGGGAATTTTTGTAAAGAAAGCAAGTCAGCCTAACCGGGGTGGCACCACGGACCAGCGTTCGTCCCCATCGGGAGAAGATCCCGCATGGGATCGACGCTGGTTTTTTGTTTTCTGGAGGCAAACCTTGCAAGTGGCCAAACGTCGAGGTTCCGCCGGGCATTGCAGGACGAACATGCCCCGCAACAAGGGCAAGCCAGAGGCCAAAATCGATGATCGCCTCAACCCATTGACTCATTTTTAGGAGGAAACCATGTCTGAACAGATCCGCTTTTTATTGAATGAGACCGACCTTCCGCGTACCTGGTATAACATCAACGCCGACAGCCCGGTTGCGCCAGCGCCGGTCCTGCACCCGGTTACGCTGGAACCTGTGACGCCGGATTTCCTATCCGTGTTATTTCCAATGAATATTATTGAACAGGAGATCAGCACGGAGCGTTATATTGACATCCCCGAAGAGGTGCGCGAGATATATAAACTCTGGCGGCCGACACCCCTGATACGGGCACGCCGGCTGGAGAAGGCATTGGGCACGCCCGCTCATATTTACTACAAATATGAAGGCGTTTCACCCTCCGGCAGCCACAAATCCAATTCAGCCGTCCCGCAGGCTTTTTATAATAAAATCGCCGGCACGCATGCCATGACCACTGAAACAGGCGCCGGCCAGTGGGGCACTGCGCTTGCCATGGCCTGTCAGTTCTTCGATATGGATCTCGAAGTGTACATGGTCAAGGTTTCTTATAATCAGAAACCCTACCGCCGCAACCTGATTGAAACCTACGGCGCGCAGATTTTTGCCAGCCCTACTGACCGCACCAACACCGGCCGGGCAATTCTGGCTCAAGACCCCGACAATCCAGGCTCGTTGGGCATCGCCATCTCCGAAGCGGCAGAAGCGGCAGCCGTTTCTGAAGGCCGGAAGAAGTACGGGCTTGGTTCGGTGCTCAACCATGTGCTGCTGCACCAGACCGTCATCGGCGAAGAAGCGCTGAAACAAATGGACATGGCCGGCGAATATCCGGACGTGGTCATTGGATGCGTGGGCGGCGGATCCAATTTCTCCGGCATTGCCTTCCCCTTCCTGCGGGAAAACCTGCGCAACGGGCAGCGAACGCGCCTGCTGGCCGTCGAACCGGCTGCCACGCCTTCATTGACGCGCGGCATTTACGCTTTCGATTTTGGCGATACCGCCAAAATGGCACCCATCGTAAAAATGTACACTCTTGGGCACGATTTTCTGCCGCCATCCATCCACGCTGGCGGATTGCGTTATCACGGCATGTCGCCAACGCTTAGCGCGCTGTACGACGCCGGCCTGATTGATGCTGCTGCCGTCCGGCAACTGGATGTGTTTGAAGCGGCAGTGCAGTTCACCCGCACAGAAGGCATTTTGCCAGCGCCCGAATCGTCGCATGCCATCCGCGCAGCCATCGATGAAGCCCTGGAAGCCAAAAAAACTGGTGAAAAGAAGGTCATTCTCTTCAACCTATCTGGCCACGGCCACTTTGACCTGGCTGCCTACAACAGCTATCTCTCCGGCAACCTGGAAGATGATGCCCTGGCCGAGGAACAGCTTTCGAACATCCAGGCAAGGCTGCCCCGGGTCAATATCCCGGCCTGAAGCGAATTACTGCTCCCACGCCATTCATCACTAGCGCTCCCCGGACTGGGGAGCGCTAATTCTTATTACCTTTAATAACTTTGGGACGCTCAGGAAGGTTATTTGGACCTGCCGTTTTCTTTTTGCGAATTGTGCCGGCGTCCAATTCCACCGGTATCTGGGTATGGTTGAGGAGCTGCAAAAGCACTCGCACCCGCTCGCTGCCGGTCAGGCGCAGGTCAAATATGCCTTCATATCCGGCGAAGGGTCCATCGTGGATGATGACTTCATCGCCCGCCTGCAGTCCGTCAAACAACTCACCGCCTGCTTTTGAAATCTCGCCAACGCGCTGGCGGATGGCGCTGATCAAACCCTCCGGCACCACCGCCGGCTCGCCGCCAAAAGAAATTAACCCGCGGGCATGCGGCATCCATTGCAATGTTGAAACACCCATCTCATCCAAATCAACACGCACGAATAAATAACCCGTGAAGTAAGCCTTGATCTTGCGCGCCCTTGGGTTGACCGTATGCACCCGCACGCGCGGATAGAAGACCTCGATATCCCGCAATCGGAGTTGATTCCAGAGGAAATCTTCCTTATTTGGATGGCTTTGAATGGCATACCAGAACGACGCCATGGAATCCTCAGTCGGCAGATTTATTCAGTCAAATTATACCAGCCGCAGGCTGTTATCGATTTGAAAAACGGGTTCGGCCTCTTTTGAGCATTGACCACTGACAGCCACACCTTCCAAACTTTACATTTCGTTGTTTGGATCTTGCTCCAAAGGATCTGGTGGAGGGGCCTTTACCACCAGAGGTGGCATGCGCTTCAAAATAGGCGACAGAATAATCAGATAAACCAGTGCACTCACGCCAAAAACGATCAGGCTCAAGTTTGCATTATATTGTTGAATGCTGAACAGAGCCGGGGACGCAACAGCCGATGACGGGAAGGTCACAATTAAGGATGCATACAGGTTATTGGCCATGTGCAAACCAAGAGAAAGCTCCAGGCCGCGGCTGCGAAGGGTCAACCATCCCGCCATGAAACCGAAGGCGATGTAAAACGGCAGTGTCAGCAGCATGCCGTAAGTACCGACCTCCGGGTTAAAACCGTGCAGCAGACCGAATACCAGTGCGGGGATGATCAATGACGGCCAGATGCCGGCATTTAGCAGGCTGAGTCCCTGGGCAAGATATCCGCGAAAGATGAATTCCTCCGTGGACGTTTGCAGCGGCACCAGGATCAGGCTGAGCAGCAGGAAAGGCAGGAATTTTTTGAATTCAAAAGTCCAGACGTAATTTCCGGGTTGGAGCCGGCTCAAGACCAGATCCGACACAAGGGCCAAACCAAACCATACAGCGCCTGAAACCAGCAGCAAACGCCAGCGCACCCTGCCGAATGGGTTGACCAACTGAAGGATCGGCCGGCGGTGAATCCATCTTTGACCCATCCATAAAATGCACAAAGCGGCCGGAAAGGGCAGCATGGTAACCAGGAAAACAGAGATCGGTGAAAGTTGGCTTAGGTCAAAAGTTACGCCGCCTTCCAAAATAAACACTCCAACCAGAAGGACAACGGTCAGAACCAGGCTGGTAAATATCATTGCCAGGTTCACCAATAAATACCGCCAAAACTCATTGCGCCCATTGCGAACGCTGTCGAGGTATTCGTTTCCGCTTAACATGATAAGGCCATCCTCCGTTGAGATTTTACTTTAGTTTCATCAAAATCAGAAATCTAAGGTTATGAATAAGAAAGTCAACCACCCCAATTTTACGATCCCTGCCGGCTGACACGGATGCGGTTCAAATTGCCTTTTTGGGTCAGTTCTTAGATTCGGTCGCCAATTTTGACAGAACGGGAGTTCGTTATACTCTGGAAAAATAGTAACTACCTATTCTAACGAACAGGCAACGTAGGAAATTAGCTCACAGGTGATTCAATAGTCAAGTGGCTCAATTTTGGGTAATGAAACTAAGTTCCAGCAATAGGATGTGTTAACCCGATTATTAAATGGGAAAAAATTATGGATATCTCAATTTACAATTTCAAATTCATTATTACAGGCATTCTCTTCATCACGAATGCTTATGAATAAAATTATTCTTATGGTCCTGGATAAGCCGGGATATTATTTTCTGAATCGGGGGATGGATAAGGCATTAAATTATTAGTCGAATTTTCTTGTGGCGGATAAGCAATAGGTGTGGAGGTCTCAATTATGGGAGCAGCGGTATCCTGAGGATGTGGATACCATTCCTGGGTCAAACCTTTAATTGCTGACCATTGTTTCATATGAGTTTCCACATCTTGAACAAAATCTAACAAAATATTACCTTTGTCATCCAATAAGCGAAAATGACATAGCACAACTCGAGTACCATAATCAGCATTGATTGTATCCAAGACCTTGGAAAGAGAGCCTAGAAAGGGGAGTAAGTGTTGATTTGCAGTAGCTAAGCTAGGAGTAGAGAGTTGAATATTCACGATTTGTCCATAATCACCTGGTGTTATTTCAGTATCGACACTCAAAATATCTAGATTCATACCAGAAAAGTTTAATTTGCTCATGAATACTTCTCGTGTCGCTGTGTTATCCAACATCGACTGACCAACTGATGGTAAGTTTTGAGACGAATCACCTGGATATAAGAAGTTTTGTTCCCATGATATTTTTTCGCCTTTTTGATTTATAACAATTAAAGTGTAATTATTTAGCTTCATTCCAATGCGATAAGCTAAAGTCGCTTCTCGCCGTGTTAATTGCATATACCACACATCATCCATTGATAATGCACTATTTTCGCTTGTGCTTTGGATAACAATCTCTACTTGATAGGGCAGACGATTTGTAACGATTATGTCCTTGATTGGAACGCCTTTTAGTTTCAATCTTTCAGATAAATCCGTAGCGGACTGATCTTGTCCTTTGACATTTATTGTCAAAAATCCTAGAAAACCGATGACAATAATGGCTATAGAGAGAAGTAATTTGAATTTTATTGTTTGTGTGTGTTTCATGACTACCTTCTTTAAGTATGTGCAATACAACTATTCGTTTACAACATGAGGAAGGTAAATTTCGTAAGTGTCAACCCGATAATTCCGGAAATTTGAATTACTAAAAACCTGAGTTTGATATGGAAAATTCCAACTAAATGAATTTTGGTTAAATTCTCTCCAGACCATATCACTTCCTTTATACCTGACCGGATTAAAGGTGGTGTCAAGCTGGTTAAATGGGCTAACATGCACTTCTGATTTAACTTGAACATCCGAGGGAGCATTTCGGACTTCGACGCAGTTACGTTGTATACCATTAGTATAAGCACACCATTGAGTAATAGTTCCTGGAATCCATTCAATCAGGTAATCAACGGTTGTTCCCCAGCTTTGGGTTGCGAAAGTGTCATTAAGTACATAATCTGATTGAAATAAGCAATATTTAAGCAGTATTCGACATATTGTTTGGGTATCGACATTTCAGATCGAAAATCCCAACCGGCCTGAATCCAATTTGGACCGGATGTAGAAACCCAATTATCAACTTCACTATAATCTGCTTGAACAACGTGAATTGGATTAGCGGGCGTTGAGATATATGCCCATGCCCCATAAACGTTTGAAAGATTCGAGCCTGAATACCAACTTGCAGAGGATCTTTGAATGTTCGAGAAGGCAAAAATCAAAGCAATTGAAATGGCAATTCTAAGTTTCCGCATTTCCACACTCGATCACAAATCTTTTTTGCGTTGAAAAGATATGTGCAAAAATTCTCACCGTAACCGCTTACTAATTTTATTGTATTCAAATCCAGAAGAATAGCAAATGTTTTGAGCAAAGTTTGAAACCCAGACAACAACCCTGGTAGCAAGAACCGAAACCATGTCCTCTCGAATAACTCGGTGCATGGACAAATCCCAAAAAACATTTGAATAGCAAGCGTTTCGTAATCCTCCTGCCTAAACCAAAAGGCGCTTTTCTCCATCCATTTTCATTATTTTCTTATATACTCATTATTAATCTATCCGGTCATCATTTTTATTAAACTGGACTGCCTCATGACTCCAACGGATCTGTCTGCCCGTTATTATCCGGGACAATCACAAGAAATAAACTGGCCCCTTGAAAAATACCTGCCGCCAGTTCGTTCGGGTATCTGGTCTGCCTGGCTAAAGGATCACATTCCGGCTGGCAGCTGGGTATTGGATCCGCTCGGATCGCACCCCATGCTAGCCTTTGAGGCCGCCCGGGCAGGCTACCGCGTGTTGGCCACTGTCAATAACCCAATCATCAGCTTCATGATGGAAGTATTAGCCCGTAATCCCAGCCGGGATGATTTCCAATCGGCTCTGGTCGAGTTGGCTGATTCCCGCCGCGGGGATGAGCGTCTTGAAACGCACATCCAATCACTCTATGCCACCTCTTGCCCAAACTGCAATGCCGCAATCCATGCGCAAGCCTACCTTTGGGCGCGCGACGCTGAAATACCCTACGCGCGCCTAATACATTGCCCCCAATGCAATTTTGAAGGCGAAGCAGAACTGGGAGAAACGGATTTACAACAACTGGCGCTCTCCAGCCGCGATGCGATGCATCGCGCCCGCGCCATCGAACGAATCGGCCCTGTCGATGAATCCCAACGCGAAGCGGTCAGCGATGCTTTACAAACTTACCTGCCCCGCCCCCTCTTTGCGCTGACCACACTGATCAATAAAGTGGATGCTTTGGCCATGCCAGCCGAAAAACGCCAGCTAGCCCAGGCACTGCTTCTTTCGGTGTGCGATTCAGCCAATACGCTTTGGCCAGCCTCAGGCGGACGCGGCCGCCCCCGCCAACTTGGCGTACCGCCCCAATTCCGTGAGAATAACCTATGGCTGGCATTAGAAGGCGCCGTGCAGGAATGGAGCAATGCGGCGGAAAACCTGTCGATCACCCGCTGGCCAAATTTGCCCGCCACTGGCGGCGGCATCTGTCTTTTTCCCGGACGCGCGCGGAGCTTGCTTCCGTTACCGCCGGAAGTGCATCCGCGGGCAGTTCTATTGATTTTTCCCCGGCCCAACCAGGCATTTTGGATGCTCTCAGCGCTTTGGGCGGGTTGGATCTGGGGCCGCGAAGCCGTCCAACCTATGCGCAGCGTTCTGGAGCGCAAGCATTTTGACTGGTACTGGCAAACAGGCGCTTTCCATGGCGCCCTTAACGCCTTGGCCCGCCATCTCGACCCGGATGTATCCTGGTTTGGCGTGATTCCGGAGGTCACCACCGGTCTGCTGCTTTCTTCGCTAACCGCGGCCCATTGTTCCGGGTTGGAACTGGCAGGATCAGCGTTAAACAATGAGGAAACCCTCATCCAATTAAGTTGGAAGGCAGCCAGTTCGATACAGCCCGCCAACCGTAAACCGGATGTTATCTACCGCCAGGCCGTGAGGGATGCCCTGGTACAAAGCGGCGAACCTGCCCCATATATGCCGCTTTATACCGCCTGTTTGACGGCGCAGGTGCAGCAAAACAGTCTGCCTGGAGAAATCGATGCCGTTCAGGTCGATCTGTTCAGCCGGGTACAAGCGCAACTCTCAACCGTATTTGGTGACCGGAACACTCTGGTTCATTATGCAGGTGCCTCGCACGGCGGGGAAAGCGGACAATGGTGGTTAACCGGTAAGCCGGAAACCGAGATCCCTCTCGCCGACCGAATTGAAATGGAAACCGTCCGCATCCTGCAAAAAAATCCTGGCAGCATGTTCACCGATGTTTATGCTGCGCTTTGTGCGCAATTCCAGGGCTTGCTAACGCCGTCTGAAGAATTGGTGCTTACCGTGTTGGTTTCCTATGCTGAAATGGATCCTGACCGCCCTGATTGCTGGAATTTGCGGGATCAGGAAACGCCAACCGCCCGCCGCGCCGACCTGGACGCAACGCGTGAATTGTTGTTCAAAGTCGCAAACTTGTTGCATTTGACGGCAGAGGGCGATTTGCCAATTCTATGGAAGGACAAAAAGGGAGCGGTAATCTATGCATTCTTCCCGATGGCGTCCAGCCTGATCAGCCGCTACGTCCTAAATCCAGACCAGGCCATTCCAGCAGAGCGCTGCGTGGTGGTGTTGCCAGGCGGGCGGGCAGGATTGTTGGGCTACAAACTCAAACGCGACCCGCGCCTTGCACAGGCTTTCCAGGGCTGGCGCGTGCTTAAATTCCGGCACCTGCGGCGTCTCTCGGAATGGGCAGATCTCAACCTCAACTCTTGGAACGATTTGCTGGATGCCGACCCGATTGGCTGGGATGAAGCCACCCAATTATCCATATTGTGAAATAGAGAATTGGAATAAATAGCAGCGGAAGGATTCATCCGCTGCTTTACGGCAATTTGTACCTATGATTAAGGCGTGCCGGCAGGCGGGAAACCTAACGTTGGCGTGGGTGTTTCGGTAGGCGTCGGCGTGAGGGATGGCTGCAGCGTGGCGGTTGCAGTTGGCGTTACCGTGGCGGTGGGCGTCAGGGTTGCGGTAGGCGTGGGCACCTGCAGGTTGATATGGATCAGCCTTTCAGCATATGTATCCTCGGTACTATCCATATAAATCCGCAATGTGACCATTCCTGCCGAAATATCAGTGACGTCCCAGCTATAAATCTTCTCGGGGTTCTCATATTGGGCAGTCTGATTGTCCAGCAAGGTCTTCCACTCGGCGGGTTCTTCGCCAATGCCATATTCCAGCCGCCAACGGCGCAGATCATCCGGCGTATGGATCACGGCATAAATATCGATGGGATTGACTGTCAGCGTATCGCCGTCCTTCATGGCTGCAAACAGCATGGTCGGGCGCGGGTCGCTCAACTGGCAATCACGCTCCGGCACAAAAAAGATTGGATCATCAAAACCATGGTCGCTGGCCCAGGTGCGGCCTTCATCGGTTTCGCGCAGCCATTTTCGCGCGAATGGATCGGTGACATTCATGGCAATTTTTTCATCAACGTAATCCGAACAGGCTGCTGAGGCTCGCAAACCGGTCCAGGTATCGACAGTGACCCGTTTCCAAAGATCGTCCTCTTTGCCAGGCGGGAGCTGATCGTAGGCGAATAATTCGGTGCGCTGTTCCGGACATGAATCCGAAGGTTCAGCTCCGGAGATGGCGCACACCACCCGCTCGACAATGCCCGCCGGCCGTTGAAAGGGTGTGGCGGTATTGCCGGTCAATTGGGGAACCGCATATTGCATAAATTGCGCCCAGATTGGGGCAGCGCCAGTTAACCCGGTGGTATTCTGCATGGGGGTGTAATCGGCATTTCCCACCCACACGCCAACGGCCAAGTCGGGCGTGTAACCGATTGTCCAGTTATCACGGAAGTCGTTGGTGGTGCCGGTTTTGGCAGCCGCCACAAAGGGCAGCGCCAGCACCGAGTTCGTTCCGAACATCGGCGCACGGGCCTCGTTATCCGATAGGATGGACGATATCAGGTAGGCGTGCTCCGGTCGAATCACCTGGTCGCCAACGGGCGGCTTATATTCGTAGACTATTTTTCCCTGGTAGTCGACAATCTTTGTGATGGCCACCGGCGGAACTTTTTGGCCGTTGTTCGCAAACACGGCAAATGCGCCGGTCATTTCAAGCAAGGATACGTCACCCCCGCCCAGAGTCAATGCCATGCCGTAATCGCTGCGGGTAAGGGTGGTGATTCCCAGGCGCTCTGCAAAACTGATCAAGCCTTCTTTTTGGGAAGTAGCCGGATCGTCGTAAATGCCAACGTATTGAAGTGCTTTGACGGCTGGTATGTTGTAGGAATTAGCCAGCGCTGTCCTCACGGAAACAGGCCCGTGAAAGCGCCCATCATAATTTACGGGAACATATTTAGGACTGGGGTCGGATTCAATGCCTGACGGCGAGAATTCGCTCGGCACATCCCATATCAGCGTGGCAGGATTCCACCCTTTTTCAAAAGCAGCTGCATATGTCAGGGGTTTAATGGAAGAGCCAGGCTGCCGCGGGCTGATTGCCATGTTAACCTGCCCGGAAATGGCTTCATTATTGAAATCCGCCGAACCGACCATCGCCAGAATTTCGCCTGTGTTGGGCTTGATGGCAATCAACGCCCCATCGCTCACATTGCGGTCGGCCAGCGTCGAAACCTGCTGCTTGACAATCTGCTCAGCCTGTTCTTGTAGAGCTGGATCGATGGTGGTATAGACGGTGAACCCGGAGCGGTAGATTTGCTGGGCATCAAACATTCGTTCCAGAATATCGGTGACGTAGAAAACCCAGTGCGGGAACCGGATGGATCCAGTGGTCTGGCGGAAGGAAAAGCCTTCAATTTCGCCAACGGCGTTGGAAAGCATATTGGCATCGACGCACACTTTTTGCACATTGGTGCTGACAAAGATGCAATCTTTTTCCTGGCTGGCCTGGTACATCAACACCAGAACCGTCTTGAAGCGGTTCAAAGTCTGGTCGCGGTTGGTGAAAATGTCATAGACTGACGGAGCCTGCGGCAGGCCAGCCAGAAAAGCTGCCTGGCCGGGTGAAAGTTTGTCGGCTGAGGTATTAAAATATGTTTCTGCCGCCGCTTCGATGCCGTAAGCCCGGTTTCCGTAAAAATTCTCGTTCAAATATAGCTCCAGAATTTGCTCTTTGCTGTATTGACGGGTAATTTCCGCTGCCAGAACGATCTCGCGCGTTTTCCGCTGAACGGTCCGTTCGTATTTTTCATCAGGTAGAAGCAACGTACGAGCCAACTGTTGGGTGATGGTTGAAGCGCCGCCAGCATTTTCACCGGTGGTGTAGTTCAGCACCATGGCGCGGATGATGGCGACCAGATCGAAACCAGGATGATTGTAATACTCCTTGTCCTCTGTTGCCAACGTTGCAGCGATGATGTACGGCGACATCTTCTCCAGAGAGATGTATGTCCGGCGGCCGGCATTCGGATCCAGTATTTCATAAATTGAATTGCCATTGCGGTCCAGAATGCGCGTCGTTTCGAATTGAGAAGCGCGCAATTGCAAGTCTTTTACGCTGGGTAAAGAGGCGGCAATTGAAAAATACTGGTAAACCAGGAATGATCCCGCGATGACCATTAAAATAATTCCAACAAACAACAAGGCAATCACCCCGCGCAGGAAACAACCCAGCGGGCGGCCTTTGGGTGCCGGTTTTCGGGAGGGTTTATTTGCCGGCGTAATCGGCGGTGGCGCTGGAGGTTGTTGGGCAGGCCTTTGAGCAACCCGGTTTGGACCGGTGATTTGTTGGCCAGGATACAAGGGAGGCGGCGCACTAGGCGGGGTTCTGCGGTTGGCGTAGGCGGTCTGTGAGACGCGGGTCGCATCCAGATCCACTTCCTCAACGTGGCGTGGCAAATCAGCCGAACCGCGGGGTGGATTGGATGATGGTGCGGGCGGTACTTTCGTGGCAGAAACTTGCGAGGGAGCTGCACGAGTTACCTGCTGGTTTGGTGGAATGGTGGTCTGTGTGGGTTGTTGATCGGCAGGCAGGTTGACCTGGGTCACCTGCTGGTCGGACGGCAGACTGGCCTGGGTCACCTGCAGGTCCGGAGATACATTGTCCGGAGCCGACCCTTGAACAGACGGTAGAACGGCCTGGGTTTCCGCCGAGTTGGGCGAAGGGGTTTCCATTTCAGAATACCAGCCGCCAGTTGAATCCGGCTCGCCTGTAGGATGCCTATCGGCAGCATCTGGTGTGGCAATCGTTTGGGTGATGCCGGATTCGTCAGATCGAGGTTCCTGATTCGGCACCGGATTAACCGGTTGTGTCTGATCGGCCAGCTCCGCTGTTGCCGGTTCGTTTGTGTTAACCGGTTGCGTATCTTCGGTTTCAGCCGGCGTTATTTGTTCTTCCGGCTCTTGAGGTTGTTCGTTTGGATTTGGTTCGTTATCTGTCATATATAGAAACCATTGTACCAGAAAGGAGCGGCGAAAATTCTAGCACAGCTTTTTTGAATTGACCATAAACACATCTCACCGTACAATGGACGCATGCCTGTGGAAAATGGTTCCACACTTGTTCCTGACCGGTTCACGCTAGCGGCGGATGCCCGGTTTTCACAGCCGGATTATGCCAATGATATTTGCTGGGAGCTGACCTGCCGCAAAACAGACACCGCTCCCTTTTCTTTGAACACATCCTTCGGCTTGCGGGCACGTTCAATGCGCATGTTTCCGCGGATGGTCCGTGCAGAAATCGGACCACCTCATGCCTCGCAGCCAGGCCTTAACCTGCGCATTTTGCGCAATTATTCGAATTATCTACAGTTGAACTGCCAGCCGCTTTCCGGACTGGAAATGAAAGCGGACATTTGGATTCCCTCATCGCACGTAATCACCGGTCAAATCCATATCAACAACCGCAGTATTCTAAATCAGAAATTCCGTTTCGATTGGACCACTCTTTTAACTCCGATGGATCAGGGTCATGGCATGGCGGCCATGCCAATGGCAAAAACCTACGTTCTGGAAGGCAAAACAGCCGACCTCTGCCCGGTGTGTTTTCTGACCAACGGACCCAATCCCGGATCCAGTTCGTTTCCGACCCTGGGATACGATTTTGATCTTTTTCCGGGCAATGAAGTGCATCTCAGTTGGGCATTGGCAGCCTTGGCAACAGCTGAAGCATCATTAGAATTGGCCCAAACCACCGCCAACCGGGATTGGGATTCGGAAGTAGCCCGAATTGAAATGGTCAATGCCAGCCAGGGGATTAAGGTCATCACCGGGAATCCAATCTGGAACAGTGCCTTTGAAACTGCACAACGTACTGCTTTTCAATTATTCTTTCCTGCAGGCGGCGATTTGCCATCGGAGACCTTTGTTCAAGTCCGCAACCCCGATCAGGGTCATTCCTTGCGTGGCGACGGTAGCGACTACAATTCGCGCTGGAGCGGGCAGACTGCGTTGGATGCCTGGTATCTTAATAACCTGATCCTGCCTGCAGCGCCTGACCTGGCCGCCGGTGTGATCGATAACTTTCTTGCCGTACAGGAAGAAAATGGCGAAATCGATTGGAAACCTGGTTTGGGCGGAAAGCGCGTCCATATGATGGCACAGCCTCTCCTGGCAACCATTGCGCTTCAGATCCACGCCTGCCAACCTGATTTGGAGCGATTAAAAAGCATCTACCCTTCATTGCACCGTTTTTTTGAGGCCTGGTTCACGTCTCCGCATGATCAGGATGGAGACGGTTATCCTGAATGGGAACATTCTGAACAGATCGGGCTGGATGACCATCCCTTATTTGACCGCTGGCAACCTGCCAATCAGGGCATGGATCCAGCGGACGTCGAGACTCCTGTGCTGGCAGCCATGTTATTCCGGGAGGCTCAAAGCCTCATCACCATTGCCGCCATGATAGGCCGTGAGGATAGCATTGGAAAATTGCAGCAACGCGCCCAGAATTTGGCCAAACAGGTCGAATCGACCTGGAGCGTGGTTGAAAACACCTACACCTATCGCGACACTGTCACCGGATTAAGGCCTCACGGAGCCAGTTTGCTTTCTTTTCACGGGTCCGGCCGGCATGAATTGCACCAAATCCTGGATTCGCCTCAAAAGCTGGTGATCCATCTGTTTGCCGAGTCCAGCAATACCCGTCATGCGACATTCCTTATCCATGGGCATAGCGATGGTTCGCCGGTCCTGGATGTAATCGACCCTGGCCAGATCGCCTGGATGAACCGTATTGGGCATGTTGTGACGCCATCCCGTTTCACAAGTGTCGAGGTCATTGAAATTCGCGGATTGTTGGAGGATGACCAGGGGTGGCTGCGCGCCCCGGACCTCAATCAAAAGGATATCAGTCTGCTGCTGCCGCTGTGGGCGCACATTTCATCGCGCGAACGGGCTTTACACATGATTCAAGAGACGATTCTGCCTGAATTCGGACTGGCGTATGGCATGCCGGTTTGTCCAGGCAGTCACCTGTTACCCGAACAGCAGCATCTCGATCGGGTCTTTCTGCCCTGGAATCAATTCATTCTTGAAGGTTTGCTGGCATATGGCTACCAGGAAACAGCAGCTGACCTGTTTACCCGACTAATGAATGCCATTTGCCAAAATTTCGAGACGGACGGCCATTTCCATGAAAGTTTTTCTGCGTCCACCGGCAAAATTGCTGGAGAGAATGATACGCTCACCTCTCTGCCGCCGCTTGGCCTGTTTTTGCAAATTCTAGGGCTGCGCAGCCTTTCCACGAAGGAAATAATCCTGCAAGGTCTTAACCCATTTCCCTGGCCAGTTACGGTACAATATCGAGGGATAGAATTATCATTCTTCTCCGACCAAACCAGGGTAAAGGGCGCCAACGGCGTCCTCGCAACGTTGACAACCCAGGGACCGCACCGCTTGATCCTGCCTTGATTTTTTCCTGACGGGAAGAAAGGAGTGGAAGACCCATGGAACAATCGCCATCGAAAAACGATTTGATGTTGCTGGCCATCGTTCAAGGCCAGGATGCTGAAAGCGCGGAACTGGCTCTGCTCCAATTGAATATCCATGTCACCCGCTTGCCCAGCGTGGGTGGTTTTCTGGGGCGCCGCAACGCAACGTTAATGATCGGTCTGCCGGCAGAACTGCAAGCGCAAGCCATGTCGGCATTAAATGAGAATTGCCGCCAGCGCGTGGAATATATCGCTGTCCCATTGGAAAGTGCGCCTTTGCCCCTGCCAGCACCCACCCCAATAACGATTGGCGGTGCGACGATTTTTGCCTTGGAAGTCGAACGCTTTGAGGAGTTCTAGCCATGAAACTTATCATCGCCATTGTCCGTGATATTGACAACGATCCGGTTTCTCATGGAATTACATCGGCTGGACTGCGTGTCACGCAAGTCGCCTCGACAGGTGGTTTTTTACGGCGCGGGAACTCCACACTCTTGATTGGATTGGAAGATGAACAGGTGGATCCCGTAATCGAGATTATCCGCAAGAATTGCTCGCCTGCCTCAGACGCTGAAACCCGCCGCGCATCCATATTTGTGCTCAATGTAAACGAATACATCCATTTTTAAAACTAAAAATAGTTGATCGAAACCCTAACCATACCGGGGAGTTCCCCGGCAAGATGGGGGTTTGCGGTTTGTATTACATGTTGATATCGAATCGGCCAATATATGCGCGATCTAGCCTTTCGAAGCCCCAGGATTCAGCCGCGCGATTTTTACAGATCATTCATGGAATTCTTCCACCTGGTAAGTCAATACAGTCAATTTTTTCTTTCGCCAGGTATTTTCGGCAGCCCCCATTTTTGCACACAGATGAGAAAGGAATGCCTCTTTGTCAGGCAATTTTTCCCACACCTGCGGAAGGAAGGTCGCTCTCCGCAATCCATCCCGCAGGATGACTCCGTCTATACCAGGGCGCAATTTACTTAAGAGATCCTCCGCAGATTCATACTCCAGGGGTTGCGGCTGAGTCAGCCGGGAAATCTCGATTTGGATGTGGGCCACTTCCTTTGGCCGCACCGGATAAAAGCGAAAATCCTCCTGGGCAGCCGCAGCGGCATGTTCGCGCACATCCTCTGCCAGCGGCTGATAAGCCTCAAGCGCGCCAATGCAGCCGCGCAGTTCGCCATCCTCCGTCAATGTGACAAAAGATGCGCCAGCTTCGCGCAGAGGAGTTGAAAGATCATCAAGATTGATGCCCGGCAATGGGCGGTCGTTGACAACGGCTTCGATAGCTTCCCGGGCCAGGCGCAGCAAAAGTCCGCGTTCATCATCGGTCAAGCGGGTTTCAGTCATGACGCCAACTTTCTATAAACACGGTTGTGGTAGATCAGGGGGTCTGCTTCTTGCAACGATTCCACAGCAACCACCTGGCCAATGAACAGGGTTGAATTCGGCAATGGGTAAGAAAAGACCACCTTACAGTCCAAAAATGCCAGGCCGCCGCGTAGAAACAGAACGCCGCTGAAAAGCGCAAAGGTGTCCAACCCTTGAAAACGGTCTTCAACAGTTCCATCCCGCCCGGCAAACCGGTCGGAAATAGGGCCTTGATCCGCTGCTAAAATGGTCACCCCAAAAATGCCGGCACGCTCAACCAGTTCGTAAGTGCGGGTTGCCTTAGCCAATGAGACAGAGACCATCGGCGGATCGAGCGAGAGGGAGGCCAGTGAATTTACAGTCATGCCGTGTTGGGAATCGCCATAAAAACTGGTTACCACTGAGACTCCTGTCGTCCAATGGCGCATCGCCTGGCGCATTAAATCGGAGAGAACCTGCATTTCTATGATGATACTCCTTATCAATCAGAAATCAAACCACTCCCCAGAGTATGGGAAGATCAACGAGGGTCAAGTGGAGAAATCGTGTCCAAAAAGACTTGCGTATAGCATATGTATTAAGGTACTATCATACTACTTATGAGCGATCAAACCTTTCAAACTTCAAAGAAGTCCCCGTCCCGTTCTAACCGGTTTAGCGTTTGGAACACCCTGACCACGGTCGTTGGCGTCGGTGTCATCCTGGCGACGCTGTTTACCCTGTTTACCCCGGCTGTACTTTTTTCAAACGAACTGCTTGACCAGATGTTTGCTTCTTTGCAGACGGCGAAACCGGCAAGCATTTCCGGCACCCCGGCAACCACAGCCTTGCCGTCAGCACGGATTGGCATCGTTGCCGGACACTGGGGGAATGATTCGGGCTCGGTTTGCGCTGACGGTCTGACGGAAATGCAGGTGAATCTGGAAATCGCCACGCGGGTGCAAAAAGAATTGATCGCGCAAGGCTACCAGGTGGATCTGCTCGAAGAATTCGATCCCCGTCTCAGCCAATACCGGGCGGCCGCGCTGGTTTCCATTCACAATGATTCCTGCGATTATGTCAATGACGAGGCCACCGGTTTCAAAGTGGCGGCGGCATCTTCCAGCGCTTATCCTGAAAAATCGACGCGCCTGCGCGATTGCCTGATCGACCGCTATCAGGCTGCGACTGGATTGGTTTTTCATTTCAATACCATCACTTCCGACATGACCAGTTACCATACCTTCAGTGAAATTCACACCGACACCACCGCGGCAATTATCGAAACCGGTTTTCTCAATCTCGATCGGCAGATTTTGACCGAAAAAACCGATCAGGTGGCCCAGGGCGTAACCAATGGCATCCTGTGCTATTTGCGCAATGAACCCATTTCCGACAGTGTCCCCACCGTAGTCCCGACGCCATGACTCAACCGGATTCCGCAGGCGCCCTCCTCAGCTTAAAGAACGCCAGGCAAGCCATCAGCCTCGGGCAGCGTACCGAAGCGCGGCGTTTTGCCATGGAAGCTGCCCGGCTTGATCCAAACCTGGAGGAACCCTGGCTGATTCTGGCGGCGCTTGGCAGCCCGGAAGCCAGTCTGCGGTATTTGCAGCGCGCGCTCGAGATTAACCCCAATAGTGAACGCGCCAGGCGTGGTATGGCGTGGGCACTAAACCGCCAGGCAAAGAACGTTCAGGCAACGGCGCCAATCAAGGCGTCTGTTCAGCCTGATAAAACTATGGAGGACACTTCACCGGTAAAGATTGCTCAGCCGGTTCAAAGTACAGCAACCATTGCGCCAGCCCGCGAAAGATCCCAGCCAATTCGCCCGGCCAAGGCCAAGGCAAAACCAGTCCGAAAGAATTACGGTTGGATTTGGGCCAGCCTGGCCGTCTTGATTATTGTTTGCTTGGCTGTAGCTGCCTGGTTCGCTCTACCCACGCTCACGGCGGTGGCTCGCAGTGCATCAGCACAGCGGCCCGAGGGCGTGTTGGTAAAACCAAGTCTCACGCCCACCAACACGCTGACCCCCACGCCTACCCCGACAGCCACCTCCACGCCGACGCCTACGCCCACCCCCACTGAAACCCCCACGCCGACTGAGACGCCAACCCCACTGCCCACTGATACACCTGAACCGGAACCAACCCAACCGGAAGTGGTGAGCGGGCTGCAGCGCCCGGATGGCGTCAACGCGGATGAGATTTGGGTGGATGTGGATTTGACCAATCAGAGCGCTTACCTGTTGCAGGGAGACGAGATTATTAGTTCATTTGTCGTTTCCACTGGAACCTGGCAGCATCCCACCGTCACCGGTCTTTACAAAATTTATGTCAAATACCGGTATGCCGATATGTCCGGCCCGGGCTATTACCTTCCTGACGTGCCGTACGTCATGTATTTCTATGAGGGTTACGGTCTGCACGGCACTTACTGGCACCACAACTTCGGCGTTCCCATGAGCCACGGCTGTGTTAACTTCCGCACCGAAGATGCTGGTTTTATTTTTGCGCGCGTGGAAGTCGGCACGCCTGTGAACGTTCATTATTAACAATGAGCGCCTTGACCGTCAATCGGAACATGCTTTTCACCCGGCGTGATTTTCTCAAGCTGGCCGGCGCATCTTTGGCTGCCTTTTGCCTGCCTTCCGGCGTTCATACGGTTAATGCACAATCGCAGCCTTTGCCATCCTCTCCGCCGCGCCTGGGTAGAGTGATTACCAACAATACCAGGGTACATGAAAAGCCCAGCCTGAAATCCCCTGTCCTGAAGAAATATTTCGCCGATCATGTCCTCTCGATCACCGATGTAACGGTTGGCGACGAAGAACCGGCTTATAACCGGGTTTGGTACCAATTAAACGGGGAAGGCTATGTTCATTCCGGTGGCATCCACCCGGTGGATGTCAGTCCTAACGAGCCAGTCAACACCATTCCCGAGGAAGGCCGCCTGGCCGAGGTCACCGTGCCCTATACGGATTGCACCTGGAGCCCGCTGCGCAGCGAGTCGGTCGTTTACCGCCTGTATTACGGCACCACCTACTGGGTCACCGGTCTGACCACTGATGCCGAAGGCGTGCCCTGGTATCGTTATTACGATGAAAAATGGAAACTGACCTTTTACGCCAAGGCAGCTCATTTGCACCTGATCGAGCCAGAGGAGCTCAAACCCATTTCCCCGGTTGTGCCTCCCGAGGCAAAACGCATCGAGATCATGCTTGAAGAACAGGCCGTCATTGCCTACGAATACGATCGTCCGGTTTTCATCAGCCGCGCTGCCACCGGCGCACGCTTTAGCGATGGCGATTTTCGCACCTCGCCCGGCCGCTACCTGATGAATCGCAAACGCCCATCGCGCCATATGGCCGACGGCGATTTTGCCGCCCCTGCCAGTTATGACTTGCCCGGGGTGCCCTGGGTCAGCTACCTGACGGACAGCGGAATTTCGTTTCATGGAACATACTGGCACAATGACTTTGGCAAACCGCGCAGCCATGGTTGCATCAACCTGCCCACGCCAGCCGCCCGTTGGGTCTACCTGTGGACCAACCCGGACGTTCCCTGGGGGGAACGGTTGTTTCAAAATGATCCAGGCACCATTGTCGATGTCATTTAAGCCTCTCAATGAGCGCTTGAAAACCTGTTACAATTAATCCATGTCCGGTTTTCAGGCACAACGAGGTTTACAGCATGCACAAAGCGCTCTTTGAAGGTCTGGTCGTTGACGAAGATGGCAACCTCGCCACAGTGGCTTACGTCGGCGAAGAGCCCTGTTACGTGGTCAACGATGCCGGGTTCCACCGCCATATCCCTTCGGAGCAGGTGGACCGCCAGGTTCTTAAATTATTGGGCGAGCAAATTGAAGGCAATGAAGAAGCCATCAGCGAGCAAACCGCCAAAATGCTCGGGCAGGAAGATATTTTCACACGCGCGATGCTCTTGAATCAAATCAAACAAATGGATAAGCAATTCGACGCATTATTGGAAACCGGCATTCCAGAGGATGCGCGCGCCTATATGGGCATGATGGGTTTTAAAATTGTCATTGATTTGCACGGCGAAATCATCCGGGTCGATCAACCCTCTGCTCCAAGCGGTGAAGACGAATAGTTGACTTTACGCAAGATTCCGATGGATTTCTAATATCCTGTTGATAGAATGATCTACTTTAGAAGTATGTCAAGTGGAGATACAAAATGATGTCGCCTGAAAATATTATCGATGTTAATGAGACAGATTTCGAGTACGAAGTATTATCGTATTCTGAGAATACCCCGGTGGTGGTCGAATTTTGGGCCACCTGGTGCAAACCCTGCAAGACTTTAGGTCCCATGTTGGAAAAACTTGCCCGCGAAGCTCAGGGTAGTTTCCGGTTGGCTCGGGTGGATGTGGATGAGAACCCCAATCTTGCCATCCATTACGGTGTACGCAGCATTCCCACCGTAAAAGCCTTTAGCCAGGCTGAGGTGGTGAATGAGTTCACGGGACTGCAACCCGAAACACGTATCCGTGAATTTCTGGCGCGCATCACGCCCCCCAGTCCGCTTGCGTTAGCGCTGGAAAAAGCCAACAGTCTTCTTCAAGATCACGATTGGCAGGAGGCCGAAAACCTTTTCCGCGACCTGTTGGACCAGGTCCCCAATCAGCCAGAATCATTGTTCGGCCTGGCCGCAGCCCTTTTAGGGCAGGGATATGGAGAAGAAACGTTGGAGATCCTTAAGGATTTCCCGGCATCGCATGAATTCTCGCGCGCGCAATTGTTGCTGCCTCTGGCAGAAGCCCTGGTCAAAAACGATAATGACCAGTTGCCTGATGAGACTGATTTGGACGCTGCTTTTGCCAATTCAATTCGCCTGGCCAACCGGGGAAATTTGCCCGCAGCCCTGGACGGATTGTTGGATCTGTTGCGGCAAGACAAACACTATCGTCGGGATCTGGCCCGCCAGGTGTTCCTGGGATTGTTGGAATTGCTGGGTTCAGCCGATCCGCAATCGCGTACCTATCGGGCTGAATTGTCAGCCATTCTTTTCTAGCCTTGTCATAAAGCAAAAACAGCGGTGGGTGATTCCCGCCGCTGTTTTTATTACCTGTCTAGTTACTTTGTCAAAAGATCCGTGCTGGTTACTTTGTCAGCGTCAAAGTTCCCCACGTGCCAGGATCGAGGAAATTGCGGCCTTCAAGGTTCGAAATCATGGTTTGCTGTTCTTTGGTTCCCGATTTGTCATTATCCGAAATCGAAAGACCGAAACCAAACTGGCCGCCTGCGGCAGGCGTGACGCCCAGGGTTTTCCAGGGGATGGCAAATTCAACCCGATAGACGCCCTTGGAGGCCACCGAACCAATTTTCACATCGCCCAAATCGCCCGCTTTGCCGGAAGGGTACCAGAGGTAGGCGGATTTATCGCCGCCGATCTCGTCCTTGCCGGCTGAAATCCCGATTTGAAAATCGTCATTGCTCAAACTGCGAACGGCGAAATCGCCCCACAGATCCGAGTCAAACAACACCTCGATGCTGTCGCCCTTGTAGATATCTGCACCGGAGGCAATCTGAACATAGCTGTCGTCCACAACCTTAACGGCAAAGTAGAGATAGGTGTTGTCCCAGCCGACGCGGAATGAGCCATCCAGATCGTCCGTGTTCTTCCAATTGCTTTTCCCGTAAACCACAAACCGGGCCGGGTATGCATCCGTTTTCCATTCGCCCCAATCCCCGTCAATTTTTGGCGCGGTTGAAAGGTAGCTGGCCTTAATGGAAGGCCCCGGGCGGGTCACCGGCGTGGCGGAAGGCGGTACTTTGGTGACGGTAGCTGTGGCTGCCGTGGTGGCAGTCGCGGCTGTGGTAGCAATCGCGGCTGTGGTAGCGGTTGCGGCCGGCGGAACCTGCGTTGCAGTAGGCTGTGCCACCACCACGCCGCTGGTGGCAGTCACCACAGCGGGCGGAGTGACCGTTGGCGGAATTCCACCCGGCGCAAACAGCGCGGTAAGTGTCAAATTCGGCGTGGGAAAAACATCCTGGGTAGGCGTTTTTTGTCCGGGCAGGTTGCAGGCTGCCAACAGGCTGGCCACCAGAATCAACGTTAAGAGCAATAACCCTTTCTTACTCATTTCTTCCTCCTCAGGTCAATTGTGCTCAATTTCATTATATCAACGCAGTATTCAAATCAGTTATAATCATTTCCGGGAAGCGCAGTATGGACGAATCTCCGCAGAAAGCCTCAACCCTAAATGCCCTCTCGCAAATCGACGTGAAAGTTGTCGTATTCACGCTGGGCGGGAACCGTTTGCAGGTTTTATTAGCCTTCAGGCAACCCGACGGGGTCGGGCAGTTGCCCGGTCTGCCGTTCTTTGCAGGACTTTCATTGGACGAAACAGCGGCGCGGTGTGTAACTCAGTTCACCGGGTTGCACGAAGTATACCTGGAACAACTCTACACCTACCTTAGCCCTGATCGCAATGCCGTATCCGTGGTCTATTTTGCCCTGGTACCCGCCGACTCGCTCCTCAATGGTAAAGACGAATCCAGCGCGGAATGGTTCCCGGTGGAGGCGCTGCCATTTTTGATCACGGGGCACGGCGATATCCTCGCCTATGCGCTACGCCGCCTACGTTACAAACTGGAATACAGCGCAGTGGGATTCGAGCTATTGCCAGACGCCTTCAGCCTTTCGGAACTTCAATCGACCTATGAGTTGATCCTGGGCGAAAAACTGGACAAGCGCAACTTCCGCCGCCGAATTTTACAGGCTGGCATCATCGAAAGCACTCCGCACCGGCGCTCCGGCGAAGGCCGCCCGGCACAACTCTACCGCTACCGCCCCGATGCCGTCGCCGAGGTAAAGGCGCGGCGGTTATTTCCCTAATTCTTCGACGAAATTTGAACAAAAAAAAAGACGCCCATGGCGTCTTTTTTGCTTTTCGAAGTCGAAAATCACTGACTGGTCTGTCGGTCAGACACCGGTTTGATCGAATTCCGGAATAAAACTCTCCATAGCCGTCTCGCCGTCCTGGATAAAGCCATTTTCCACTCCCAGAGAGATCGCGTAATCGATCAACTCGTCGTAATCTGCCGGATCAACTTTCTGATTCAGTTCGGGATACCTTTTCAGATTGGCAAGCGGCGTGTACTGGCTCATGATGCTGATAAATATCTTCTTGCCATAAGTCTGGTGCAAATAATGGATCACGTCCTTTGAATCCTGCAGAGATCCAGGCAAGGTCAGATGGCGGACGATTACGCCTTTCGCCATCATTCCATCCGGGCCAAAAACCGGTTCGCCCGCCTGCCGAACCATTTTTTCGATCGCGGCGGCTGCAACCGGAAAATAATCCTCGCAATTTGAATAATTCTTTGCCAGTTCTTTCGAGAAATATTTAAAATCAGGCAGGTAAATATCCACAATCCCTTCCAGCAGCGCCAGGGTCTCGGTTTTTTCAAAGCCGCTGGAATTGTAAACAATCGGCAGGGCGAGGCCGCGTCCGCGCGCTTTTTCAACTGCCTCGATTATTTGGGGAACATAATGGGTCGGCGTGACCAGGTTGATATTGTTGGCACCCTGGCCTTGCAACTCCAGGAAAATTTCCGAAAGCCGCTCAATGGTAATTTGTTTGCCCGTCAACCCTCTGGCAATCGGTTTGTTCTGGCAATAAACGCAGCCCACGGCACAGCCGGAGAAAAAAACCGTTCCCGATCCGCTCTCGCCCGAGATGCAGGGTTCCTCCCACATATGCAGCGCGGCGCGGGCTACCACCAGTTCGGCCGTCTCATGGCAATAGCCTTTTTGCCCGTTGATCCGGTCAACATGGCAATTCCGAGGGCAAAGGGTGCAATCACTCAATAATTCTTGAATCATTCAATCCGTCTCATTATTGTCACGGTCTCAATATGGTAAGTCTGGGGAAATAGATCAAACGGCGTCACTTCGCTCAATTGGTAGCCGGCGGCCAACAAGCGTTTGATATCGCGGGCAAGCGTGGCTGGATCGCAGGATACATAAGCCAGGGTATGCGGCGCCATCACCACAATCGCGTCCAGGGCGGCGCGTTCCAACCCGGAACGTGGCGGATCGACCAGCACGATATCCGCGTTCAGGTTCAAGGCCGGCAATACCATTTCGGCGGAGCCAACATACAGCTCCACATTCTCGCACTCATCCAGGTTGAGAGCATAATCGCTACAGGCGGCGTCAGACAACTCGACGCCAATACACCGTTTTACCCGCGGAGCCATGAAGGCGGAGAATAACCCCACCCCGCAATAAACATCCGCCAGGGTGGCATCGGCCTCCAAAGGCAGACGATCCAACAAGTACTGCACGATGGCGCCAGCCTGGAGCGTATTCACCTGAAAGAATGATCCGGCTGAAACCTGGAAGGATTTGTCCAACACATCCATCACCAGTCCATCATCCCCTGCCAGTACCATGGAACCGGTCGGTCCCAGATACACTGCGGAGATGGGAAAATCGACGCTGAATTCAGGCATCTCCTCCCCATCGCCCTCTAAGGCCAGCAGCAGTTCATCCCCTGCCCCGGCGCGCAGGTTGATTCGTTCCAACCCCGCCAGCGGTTCTATTTCGATCTGAGGCCAGGTCAAATTGATCGCTTCCTCCGGCAGATGGCATTCCTGAATGGCAACCACGCGGTGGGAAGCGGCTTCTTGAAAACCCAGCCTGCCCTGCGGGTCGAGGTGGAATTGAACTGCGTTGCGGTAATTCCACGGCGCCGGCGAGGGCACAATCGCCTGAACAGGCGGATGTGCAATGCCGGCTATGCGCATCAGCTGGTCCCAAACAATACCTTCTTTGATGCGTAATTGTTCTTCATAAGGAGCATGTTGATAATGACAGCCGCCGCAAACGCCAAAATGCGGGCAGCGCGGTTGTATTCGCGATTTCGCCGGATTTAGCAGTTTCTCCAGGCGTGCGCGCACGTGCCCGCGTTTCTCTTCCACCACCTTCACCAGAACCCGCTCTCCTGGCAGGACAAAGGGCACAAAAACGGCGCGGCCATCCGCCAGACGTCCAATACCGTCTCCGCCAAAAACCATTCCCGTTATTTCAACTTCCTGTTGCATGCTTAATCCAGATTTCACATAAAGTAAGTCAGAATTATATCATTCCCCGCCGGGGAAAGGATGATGGAGAAAATCATTCCAGTTTTCGCTATGAATCATCCGGTTTTAATGTAGAATTAATTGATTCGCATGATGTATAATCTCAAGAAAATGGGGGTTGATCGCAGCCAGTGATCAAACCAAAAGAACTACCGGAGGAGAGAATGAAACGGTTTCCAGCAATCATCATTCCCGTGCTCGTCCTTCTTGTTCTGATTCTTGCTCTTGCGCATACGGGCAGCATTTCGGCCAATGCCTCGATCCAGGCGCAGAGCGATGAAGATATCATCCGCGGCGCCCGGTTATACGATAACTGGTTTACCCTGTTGGGAGTCAACCCGCCATCCGGTAATATGCCATTATGGGATACCCAAACCACCAATACGCGCAGCGGAGCCGATACCTGGCGTTGTGTTTCCTGCCACGGCTGGGATTATCAGGGCAAAGACGGCGCTTTCCGCTCAGGCGACAATTTCACCGGTTTTCCAGGCATTTTTCCAACGCAGAACAGTGACTTGCGTGGGGTCCTTACAGGCAGCCTGAACCCGCAACATAATTTCAGCACATACTTGAGTTCAACCGATATCGACGCCTTGGTTGCCTTCATTCAAGCAGGCACCATCGACGATAACCAGTTTATCGATCTGGTTTCGCTCAAAGTGCTCAACGGCGATTCTGCCAACGGGAAAACAAAGTACGACAGCAGTTGTGCAAAATGCCACGGCGAGGATGGTACAGCCATGGTTTTTCGCATGGAAGGCCAAAATGTGACCCTGGGGACCCTGGCTGTGACCAATCCCTGGCGTTTCCTGCACCGCACCCGCTTCGGTACGGCGGCTGCACCGGACATGCCCATCGGCCGCTCGCTGGGTTGGAGCGCACAAGATGGCCGCGATGTGCTGCTGTATGCCCAGAGTTTTGCCTCAGGGCTGCCTGGCGGCGCACAAACCCCATCGCTTGGGGGCCGTGAACAAACGCCGGTAGTTCAACCCGGCGGGCCGGCACAGGGAATCCTGAGCGGGCTGCTGACAGCGTTGGGCGCCATGGCCACCGGCCTGGGCTTTGCCATACTCCTCGGCGCTGTCCTGGTAGGCCTGATTTTTCTGGTTGTTTGGATCGTTCGCGGAAAAAAATAACTCCATCTACGCCAAAGAGAAAAGGAGCATTCCATGGAGAAAAAGAAAGCCTGGTGGCAGCGGCCTGGCATCCGTATCGTAATCGCCCTGGTGTTATTAATTCTGCTCGGCGGGGCAGTTGGAGGCGTGTACTACACCCAGATCCCGCCTGACCAGCCTATTCAGTTTCCCCACAACTTCCACGTCGGCGTAGGCGCGCAGTGCACCTATTGCCACACCGGTGCTGCCACCGGACCTGTTGCAGGGCTGCCCAGTCCATCCAAGTGTTGGGGCTGCCACCAGCAAATCCAGAAGAAATCGGCTGAATTGGACAAGTTGGCTGCATTCGTTAAAGCCGGCAAATCAATCCCCTGGGTGCCGGTTGCCATTCAGCCCGATTTTGTTCACTTTAATCACCGCCCGCATATTGCGGCCGGTGTAGCCTGTGCAACCTGCCACGGTGATTTAACCAAAATGACGGTCGCAGAGCCGCAAAAAGGGCAAAACATGGGCTGGTGTCTCGATTGCCACAAGAAAATGGCGCCCGAAAAATGGGTGCGCCTGTCAGACTGCGCCACCTGCCATTATTAATTCAGGAGCCAATTGAGTATGAGCGAGAAAATATCACGGCGCAATTTCCTAAAGATATCCAGTCTAGGTGTGGCGGCTGCGGCAGTTCTAACCGGATGCGGTCCGGCTTCGCGTTATGTCATCCGCAAGCCGTATGCCACCATGCAGGAATACAACCAGACCGGCGAAAGCACTTATTACGCCACCACCTGCCGCGAATGTGCAGCCGGCTGTGGCTTGATCATGCGGACCTTCGAAGGCCGTGCGATCAAGGCCGAAGGCAATCCCCAACACCCGGTCAACCGCGGCAAGCTCTGTTCGCGCGGCTTGACCTCGGTTCAAGGTCTATATAATCCCGACCGGATACGCGAACCGCGCAAGGCTGCCGGGCGTGCTTCCGGTAATTTTATCGATATCGCCTGGGATGAAGCCTTAAATACCGTTTCCAACCTGCTGGGAGGCGATCCAGCCGGCGTTGCTTTCCTGCTGGGTTACCAACCGGATCACTTATACGACCTGGTGAAAGAAATTACCACTGCCATGGGCGCACCTGCCCCAGTTCGTTACGGAGCACTTGGCATGTTCGAGGCGCGCGCCACCCTGATTGAAGCCGCCCGCCAGGTAAACGGAAAAGCCGGGTTGCCCTTTTTCGATTTGAATGGCTCCGATATGGTCTTTTCCTTCGGGGCCAACTTCCTAGAAACCTGGCTCTCCCCGTTGGCTTACAGCCGCGGTTATGGGAATTTGCGACAGGGGACGCTGGGTAAACGCGGCTACCTGGTGTCTTTTGAAGCCCGCCAATCGCTCACGTCGGGCGTGGCGGATGAGTGGATCCCGCTCATCCCGGGCAGTGAAGGATTGGTCGCCAAAGCCATCGGGCGGTTGGTTGCCGAAATCAAGGGGCAAACGGTCCCGACTGCCTTTGCCGATCTGGATCCAGCCCAGGCCGCCCTTCAATCCGGCGTCAGCGAAGAAAAACTCCATCATCTGGCTGAATTATTTGCCGGGGCACAACAGCCGCTGGCATTGCCTGGCGGTCAGGCGCTTGCCCATGCCGGCGGTCTGTCGGCAGCCAAGTCAATCCTGGCGCTCAATGCCCTGGCAGGCTCGACCCTGACCTACCTGGCTGCCGAAGATGAATCAGCAGCCAGCCTGGCAGATGTCGAGGCGTTGGTTGCCCGCATGAAATCCGGAGAAATCCAGACGCTCTTCATTCATGGCGTCAATCCAGTTTTTGAATTGCCGGCAGCTCTCGGCTTTACGGATGCATTAAAAAATGTAAAGGCTGTCGTCAGTTTTGCGTCTTTCCCGGATGAAACCGCATTACTCAGCGATTGGACCTTGCCCGATCACACCGGGCTCGAGTCCTTTGGTTATCAACGCGTGCTGGCTGGCAGCGACCGCCCTGCGCTTTCGGCGCTTCAGCCGGTGGTCACCCCGCTGTATAACACCCGCGCCACGACGGATGTTCTGCTGGAAGCAGCCCGATCGCGCGGCGGCGCACTGGCCGCGGCCATGGTTTACCAGGATGAAGTGGATTTCATCCAGCAAAAAATCCTGCCCTACATCAATGCAGGCGGTTTCTATACTGCACCGGAAATTCTCACCTTCTGGTCTTCCTGGCTGCAATACGGCGGCTGGTGGAAAGCCCGCCCGGAACCTGTTCAGGTTGATTACAAAACAATTTTGGGTACAACCCTTCCAGCGGCAACCCCCACCCCAGCCGCAGACGGCAAGTTTTACTTCATCAGTTTCCCCACACAGATGGGCGACGGCAGCGGGGCAAACCGGCCCTGGCTGCAAGAGACTCCAGACCCGACTACTACTGTCACTTGGAACTCGTGGATCGAGATCCACCCGGATACCGCCGCAAAACTAGGTTTGCATGATGACGACGTCGTCAAAGTCAGCACGGCGGCAGGGGAACTGGAAGCCTCGGTTTATCTCTTCCCCGCCATCCGGCCGGATACGGTTGCCATTCCTTTCGGGCAGGGGCATACAGCACTGGGCCGTTACGCCGAAGGTCGCGGTGCCAATCCCGCTGCATTGTTTGAAATGCGTAAAAATGAGGCCGGCGATCTGGCCCACGGCGATACCCAGGTCAGCATCACGCCCACCGGCAAGCGCCGCCCGTTGGCGCGATTTGAAAGCCGTGAAGGCGTCTACGGCGATCACGCCGGGTAATTATTGTTAGGCAAACCACAAGGAGCGCAATGATGGCTGAAAAACCAACCAAAAAATGGGGCCTCGTGATCGACCTGGACCGGTGTTCCGGCTGCCAGGCTTGCGTCACAGCCTGTTCCATGGAAAACAATATTCCCATTACCGGCGAAGACGAGGTTGCCTACGGACGCGGCATGCACTGGATTCGCGTTCAGCGCTATTGGAAGGGCGAATATCCCGAGGTAAAACCAGACCATAACCCTGCCATGTGCCAGCAGTGCGGCAACGCGCCGTGCGAACCGGTCTGCCCGGTTTTCGCCTCGGTGCACAGCGAAGAAGAACAGATCAACGTGCAGGTTTACAACCGCTGCATCGGCACCCGCTATTGTGCCAACAACTGCCCCTACATCGCCCGGACTTTCAATTGGTTCGATTATGAAATTCCGGCACCCATGAATTACTATCTCAATCCCGATGTCACGGTCCGCCGGCGCGGTGTCATGGAAAAATGCACCTTCTGCGTCCAGCGCATCAAGCACGGCGAAGATGTTGCCTCAGCGGAAGGCCGGGCGCTGGAGGATGGCGAAGTAATGACCGCCTGCCAGCAAGCCTGTCCGACCGATGCCATCGTCTTTGGCGACCTGAGCAACCCGGAAAGCCGGGTAAGCAAACTGGCCCGCAGCGAGCGCGGCTACCACCTGCTCGAAGAACTTGGTACTTTACCCAGCGTAACGTACCTGAAGGGAGGCGGCTACTATGGCGGTTGATGTCAAAATCCTTGGCAATGCTTCCAAATCGGAGGAACGGCGCGAGGAAGATGAACGCCAGGAACACCTGATGCTTGACCCCAAACCGCGCGAGGAGATGAACCGCATGGTCATCGAGACCATGACGCATACTACCAAACGCTATTGGATGATTGTGGGGACCCTGGCTTTGCTGGTGGCTGTTTGTCTGTTTGGGGCCTGGGCCAACATGATTGTCACCGGTGTTGGCGTGCTCGGTATTCGCCGTCCAATTTTCTGGGGTGTGCTGATCGTCACCTTCGTTTTCTGGATCGGCATCAGCCACGCCGGCACGTTTGTATCAGCCATCCTGCGCGTTTTCAAAGCCGAGTACCGCCGGCCGTTCACCCGTGCAGCGGAACTGATGACCACCTTCGGTCTGGCGGCTGGCGCGCTTTATCCGTTAATCCATTTGGGCCGCGTGTGGGTCTTTTATTGGATGGTGCCGTATCCCAACGCGCGCCAATTGTGGCCCAATTTCCGCTCGCCGCTGGTGTGGGATTTCCTGGCCATCACCACCTACCTGCTCTCCAGTACCATCTATCTTTATTTGCCGTTGATCCCCGACCTGGCCATGGCGCGCGACCGCACCAAAGGTTGGCGGCATGCCGTTTATAAACTGCTTGCCCTCAACTGGCGCGGCACCGAAATGGAATGGCACCGCCTGCGCAAGGGAATTCAAATCTTTGCCTTTGCCATCATTCCGGTCATGTTCTCGGTGCATACCATTGTGTCCTGGGATTTTGCCGTGGCAATGACAGGGGGCTGGCATTCCACCATCTTTGGCCCCTATTTCATTGTCGGCGCGATCCTCTCCGGTGTCTCGGCCGTTGTCACCATCCTTTACGTACTGCAAAAGACGTTGAAGAACATGGATTACTTCATCCGGCGCGAACATTTCGACGCGTTGGGCAAGCTCATCCTGGTATTCTCGATGGCGTGGGCTTATTTCTTCTTCAATGAGTATCTGTTGAACTGGTACGGCGGAGAAAAGGTGGTCAAGGATATCATCACCGCGCACGCCACTGGTCCATCAGCCTGGGTCTGGTACCTGATGTTGATCTGCAACGTCGCCATTCCCTGGCTCACCCTGTGGAATAAGCGCATCCGTTCCACCCCGTGGTTAATGGCCATCATTACCGTATTGATCAACGTCGGCATGTATGCCGAGCGCTACACCATCATTCCGCTAACGCTGGGCCACCAGCGCATGCCCTTCGACTGGGGTATTTACAACCCGCGTCTGACAGAATTGCTCATTCCGCTGGGGACGTTGTTCCTGTTCATGCTGCTCTATATGCTGGCTTCCCGCTTCATCCCGTTGGTACCCGTGTGGGAAGTTCAGGAAGGCCAGGCGGCTCACACCATGCGGAAAATTGGCAAGGGGAAAGTGCCCAGCGTGAGCGAGTTGGAGTGAGGAGGCTGATATGCCAAAAGAACCTGTACATCTCGCAATTTTTAAAGAAGACCGCATTGATGACGCCACTGAAGCCGTGGAACGCTTGAGGGGTTTGGGTATCGCCGACAAGGATATGTCCATTCTCTCCGGCATCCCTTACTCCGAATATATCCTGGGCCGGCCAATGAACTGGACGCGCATTGGAATTATCGGCATGGGCGGCGCATTGGTCGGTTTTGTGATCGCACTGGCGCTCTCCCTGGGCACCCAATCGCTTTATCCCATCCGCGTGGGCAATCAGCCCTTCTGGGCCATTCCAACTTCCATCGTGGTGGTATTTGAACTCACCATGCTTGGATTGCTGATCAGCACCTTTATTGGCGTTTTCGTCGAAACGATCACGCCCAGTTACGGTCCAAAGGGCTACGACCCCAGAGTCAGCGACGGCAACATTGCCATTCTGTTTACCTGTCCGCCGGAACTGGATGAACAAATCCACGCCGCTTTGGCTCCACTCGGAGCCGAACTTGAGCACCGCTCGGAGGTGAAGAACCTATGATTAAACGGCTTATCCTGGTTTTAGGCGTGATTATGGTGCCTTTGCTGGCCGGTCTATTGCTCACCTATGATGTGATAAAGGTTGACTGGATCAGCTTTATGGAAATCCAGCCCTCCTTCCATGCCCAGGAAGATCCGCTGCCGCTGCCAGCCCGATCAGTGCCGGTACAGGGCGCAGCCTACATCGCCGGCCTGGGCGCACCGGTCAACCCCGTTATTGCCGATGAAGCCTCCGTGGCGCGCGGCAAGGCAGCCTATGAAGTTTCCTGCGCACTATGCCACGGCAACGATGGCAAAGGCACCGGGCCATTCTCGGCTTTCCTGAAAAATAAACCGGCCAACCTTCTCGAGGGAAAACCGCTGACCAACAGCGACGGTGCCATTTTCCTCACCATAACCAACGGCGTGGATGGGCGCATGCCCGCGTTGATTGAAAATCTGCCCACCGCCAGCGCGCGCTGGGACGTGGTCAACTACGTGCGGTCGCTGCAAGCCGGTAAAAAGTGATTCCCAATAAATAATGGTAAAACGGCGGAGGTCATTTCTCCGCCGTTTTTTAGTTCATATTCTAGAAATTTCTATAATGGGGCTATTATGGGGGTTTTGAGAAAAGGATTTACCCTGCGCCCTTCCATTAACCATTTCATTCTTACAAAATAATCCAAAATTAGATCTTCTCTGTGAACTCCGTGTCTCCGTGGTGAAACATCCTGTCAATGCGGCGCTGGATGTAAGTCGAGAAATGCCCTTGATAGCGCTCCTGCAAATCTTGTCTTTGCCAGTCCTGCCCGGTAACAACGCCGCGGCACAACGGATCGCCGCAGTGGCATTCGAAAGTATCGTAATCGCTGCCGTCGGTGGTGGCATAATCGAAGGTAATTTCCTCGCCCGGCTCGATCCTTCGCCGCGCCAGCAGGCTGATTTGTCCGGAGATCCAGGCATTCGGGTTACAGGAATGATTGACCGAATCGCCGGCATCCCCTTCTTCAACCGACCATAAGTACAGGTTTTCATCCACCTGCAAGCCGTGGCAATTATCCGCCTGCGGCATACCGGCTATTTGTTCGCCAGTCCGGATTTCGCCGCCCCACACTACCAGCAATTCGCCTTCCACAACCGGCAGTCTGGCAAATAGACCCAGGCCGCCCTTCTCCGGCACGGAGCGCACCTCCAAATTTGAATTGACATAGGAATAGATGGATCCGGATGACAAAATATCACCTCAATAAAAAATATCATGAAATTCCGCTTTAAACCTTCACGCGCTGGATCAATGCCTCCAAATAGCGTGATTTGACCTGCCGGGTTGCCATTACTTGCTTGATCGGCGGCATTTTTAGAAGAGCTCCTAGCAGCAGTGCCAGCGCCCGTTGACTGAATAAAACCCGATTGTCAAAAATCAGGTCCTGCAGCTTGCCGCGCTCGATTGCCATCAACACGATGCGGTGTACACCGTTGAGCGGCGTGATCACCCGTTCGGCGTGCGCCACCAGCTTCAATCCGCCGTTCGGGCAATTGCGGACGCAGACGCCGCAGCCCAGGCAAAGCTCCTCGGTCAGACGGGCTATTTTCCGGTTTGGATGCTGCGCGTCGTTGGCGGAAACCAGTCCCATCGCCTCCACCGGGCAAGTCGCGATGCATTTGCCGCAACCGCTACAGTGCTCGCGATCCACCACGGGCAAATAATTGCTGGTGGTGATGGGCCGCAGCGAACTAAAGCGCCGTTGCGCGATCAGCGCCTCGCAACAGCAGCCGCAGCAGTTGCAAATAAAACTGACGCCTTCCCGCGCATTCTCGCCGAACTGCACCAGGTTGTTTTCGTAGGCTTGCTGCAGCAGATCCAGCCCCTCGGAAGGGTCGACCGCGCGTCCGTAGCCATGCCGGATCAAAGAAGATGCCGTACCGCCGAAGGTCATGCAGATGTCCTTGGGCGCAGAGCAATCCTTGCCAACCTTTGCCATCTTGTGGCGGCAGTAGCACAGCCCGATGGCGCGCGCCGATGCCCTGCGGATCACCTCGCTGGCGCGTTCATAATCCAGCACAGTCGCCCGTGGCAGCACCGGCTCGTGGACGAAAACCCGACCGGGTTGCGTCTCGCCACCGCTGAACAAACTGCGCATGAAGTCATCTTCCGTGGTGCAATACTGCGTTAACAGTTCTGCCAGAAGCTGCTGGTCGACGTCATCTCGCACGCGCATCATCGAGAATTCAAAAAAACCTGCCATGGGCGGCGGCAGGGTATAAAGGGTCTCGCCGTGCTGCTCGGCATCCAACAGGATGGCCCTGTCCGCCAGGCCGTCCAGCACCTTGCGGGCCTCAGTCAGATCCATTTTCCAGATCCGGCCAGCGTCAACCGCCGTGAAGGGTTTAATCGGCAACTGCGCCGCCAATCCGGCTTCACGCTCGCTGAAGAGGATCTTCAAGATGGCATACAACGAATCGCTGGGCGGCGCGCCTTGCGGAAATCGGTTGAGGCGGTCAACCAGGTGGTGGTAAGGGGCAGGCTCGACCATGTTGATATCTCCAATAAACCCATCCAGATCAGAATGACCTGGAGGATAAAGCCTGAAAGAATTATTCTGGAAATTGGTTCAATCGGGATGATTATGATTATATCTAAATCGATAAGAAACGAGTACCTCAGGATATTTTTCCTTGGTTTTTTCCGTTCAGGAGATTCTGACGGTGGGTAAAAAAGAACCGGTTCGGGTCTATTCCAAGCGGAGAGGGCTTGCCCTGATCACGGCATCAAAAAAGACCCTGTTCGGGTCTTTCCTGGCGGAGAGGGTTTGCCCTGCGGCATCAAAAAAGACTTTGTTCGGGTCTTTCCTAGCAGAGAGGGCCTGCCCTCGCAGCGAATAAAATGAGCGGAGAGGGTGGGATTCGAACCCACGATACCTTGCGGTATACCCGCTTTCCAAGCGGGCGCGTTAGGCCAACTGCGCTACCTCTCCAATCGCCAGGCGCTGCCATTTCTGCACCGGGCGAACGGGATTATACCATAAAACCGCGCCGGTAAGAAATTATTACTGGTCAGGGTTCAACGTATACCCGGCATTTTTCGCGTTCAGAGTATTGCAAATTCACAGCGATGCGTTTATAATAGCGCTCACACGCGGGCGGTTAGCTCAGTTGGTTAGAGCATTGCGTTGACATCGCAAAGGCCGTAGGTTCGAGTCCTATACCGCCCACTCAATTGAATACCTGCGTTGACCAGGACGAGTAATCCGGCAATTTCCGCCAGAGAAAGGGAATCCACAGGCTGAAAATTCCCTCCGGAATAAAGGATGAAAACCCCCTGCGAGCTTGGACCAGAAACGCCGCCAGGCGAAGTATGGCAAACGGAAGGCCCCGTTATCGGCCCCTACAAGATGATTGGCTGCCCGCAGCCGGTCAATCTGGGTGGAACCGCGTGAATCAACTCTCGCCCCAGGATGGGATGAGAGTTTTTTGTTGTTTGGTTCGTTAGGAGGTAAGAATGGCTGAATTGAAACAGGAACGCTACCAGGATAGTTTGCTTTACCGCATCCGCCACTCCACCGCGCATATCATGGCCGAGGCCGTGCTTGAGCGTTTCCCGGGCGCCAATATTGCCATTGGCCCGGCAATCGATGATGGTTTCTATTACGATTTTGCCTTGCCCCGGCAAATCACGCCGGAGGACTTACCCGAAATTGAGAAACGCATGCGCGAAATTATCCGCGGCAGGCATGTCTTCCAGCGCCGCGAAGTCTCTGCCGAGGAAGCCCGCAAGATCTTTCAGGGCCAGGATTTCAAGCAGGAATTGATTGACGGCCTGGAAAAAGGCGGCTTTGACGAAGACGGGAATCCGATTAATGAAAAGCCCGTCATTTCCACCTATACCAGCGACACCTTCGTCGACCTGTGCCGCGGGCCGCATGTTGAAAGCACCGCGCAAATCAACCCGGACGCCATCAAGTTGATGAGCATTGCCGGTGCCTACTGGCGCGGCGACGAAAAACGCCCCATGCTCACCCGCATCTACGGCACCGCCTGGAATACGCCCCAGGAATTGGAAGAATACCTCTACAAGCTCGAAGAAGCCAGGAAACGCGATCACCGCAAGCTGGGCAAGGATCTCGGTCTTTTCTACTTCTCCGATGATGTCGGCCCTGGTCTGCCACTTTTCACGCCCAAGGGTGAAATGCTGCGTTATTTGATGGAATCGTATGTGCGCGACGTACAGACGCGCTACGGCTTTCAACACGTCTGGACCGGCCATCTGGTCAAGGAGGACCTTTACAAGCGCTCAGGGCACTATGAGAACTACAAGGATGCCATGTTCCCGCCCATGGTGGATGAGAACATCGTCTTCCGCCTAAAACCGATGAACTGCCCCAGCCACATGACGCTGTTCCGCGAGATGGGAAGACATTCCTACCGCGAGCTGCCCATGCGCTTCGCCGAATTTGCCACCCTGTACCGCTACGAGAAGACCGGCGAATTGAGCGGCTTAACGCGCGTCCGCTCGCTCACCCAGGATGACTGCCATACTTTCTGCACGCCTGAGCAGATCGAGCAGGAATTTTCGCTCGATTTGCAGGTCATCAAAGAGGTATTGCAGCGCTACCGCTTCACCGACTACCGGGTGCGCCTTTCTCTGCGCGGCGAGGGCGGCAAGTATGTCAAGGATGACGAAAAATGGAGCCAGGCCGAAGCAGCCTTGCGTTCGGCCTTGCAGGCTAATAACGTCGATTACTTTGAAGCCGAAGGCGAAGCAGCTTTCTACGGCCCGAAGGCTGATTTTATGGCCAACGACGTTTTAGGGCGCGAGTGGCAGCTTTCCACCATCCAGGTTGATTTTATTCAACCTGCCCGGCTTGGCCTGAGCTATATCGGCGAGGATAATGTTGAACATACCCCGGTTGTGCTGCACCGCGCGGTTACCGGAACCACCGAGCGTTTCCTTGGCGTTCTCATCGAGCACTTTGCCGGCGCTTTCCCGGTCTGGCTGGCTCCCGTCCAGGCAACCATCATTCCCATCGCCGACCGGCACCTGCCCTATGCTGCCGAGGTGGCCAGCAAACTCAAAGCAGCCGGATTGCGCGTGGAAATTGACGAACGCGGAGAACGCATGAATGCGAAAATCCGCGACGCGCAGAATCAAAAGGTTCCATACATGCTGGTGGTTGGCGATAAGGAAGCCCAGGATGGGGCAGTAGCGCTGCGCATGCGCAATGGTGAAAACCCAGGCGCCATGCCGCTGGCCGATTTCCTTGCGCGCGCCAACAAAGACATCGAAGAAGGCGCTTAAGACGTTCTTTCCACGGGGAGTTTTGCCTGAACTGAGCAAAACTCCCCATTTTTCAGCGGTTCGTGGACTGGCAAGATTAAAATATGGTAAAATCAGTCCACGTATATTAGCCCAGCAATCTGGGCTGAAAGCCGTATTATTCAAGGAGTGGAGTTACTATCAGTACTCAAAATTTTCGAATCAATGAGCAAATCCGCGTCCCCGAAGTCCGCCTGATTGGACCCAAAGGGGAAAATGTTGGCGTCGTTTCGATTCAACAAGCTCTACAAATGGCGCGCGAAGCCGAATTGGACCTGGTGGAGGTATCGGGAACTGCCGTACCGCCAGTCTGCCGGGTGATGGACTTTGGCAAGTTCCTGTACGAACGTACCAAAAAGGAACGTGAAGCCCGCAAGGCACAGACCAAGATCGAAGTAAAAGAGATTCGTCTGCGCCCAAAGACCAACGAACATCACCGCGGTTTTAAAACGCGCGATGCCCGCCGCTGGCTGCTGGACGGAAACAAAGTTCGGGTCACCATTCGCTTCCGCGGCCGAGAAATCAGCTATCCTGAATTGGCATTGGAAGATTTAAAGGAAATTGCCGCCGAGTTAGCCGATATTTCCGCCGTTGAACAAACGCCCTCAATGGAAGGCAAGGTCATGAGCATGGTGCTCGCGCCCACGCGCGCCCCCAAGAAAAAAGTTGAGGGTGAAACCAAGAGCGACGCCAAGATCGAAGCCCCTGCACCCGCCGCGGAATAATTCACTGACACAATTGAAGAGATTTGATTTTATGGTATAATACGCGGTCGCGTGTTAAATAACCGCGGATATTTATCGAGAGGAGTACGCTGTGCCCCGTAAGCAGAAAGACGGAAAAGTTAAACTGAAGACCCATAAGGCAACCTCCAAACGGTTCCGCCTGAGCGGGTCGGGCGTGCTGCTGCGCACGAAGGGTGGCAAGAGCCATCTGCGCCGCCGCACCTCCAAGCGCACCAAAGCGCTGTTCACTGAGATGGTCGTCGTTCAAGGCGAATCGATCATCAAGCGCGTCCGCCGGCTTGCCCCCAACATGGACAAGTAGGCAGAAGCCAATCGTATTCATTCATTTTGTGCGACCGTTGGGTGTTTTCAACTAGTGCCTGCACTGACGTCCAGGGGTTTGCAAAGGAGTAACACATGGCACGTGTAAAGGGTGGTCCGTCAGGCCATCTGCGCCACAAGAAAGTATTGAATTTTACCAAGGGTCAGCGCGGAACCCGCCATTTCCAGTTCCGCCGTGCCAACCAGGCCATGCTGAAAAGCCTTTGGTATGCAACCCGCGACCGCCGCACCCGCAAGCGCGACTTGCGCCGTTTGTGGATCGTTCGCATCAATGCGGCCGCCCGCGCCAACGGCGTGGCTTACAGCCGCCTGATTAACGGACTGCGCAAGGCAAACATCCTGCTTAACCGCAAGATGCTGGCCGATATTGCAGTACGCGATCCGCAGGCCTTTGCGGCAGTCGTCGAAAAAGCAAAAACAGCATAGGCGATTGCAGCGAACCTTCTCGATCCTGAGAGACAACCTCTCAGGATTTTTTTTATTCATGAGGCGATCCGGGTTACAATAAAGGATATCATTACACCTGCATATTAAATCAAATCTCCGGAGGGTGACATGAGCCTGCTGATTGTTGACCACTCCTATTCCACCGGCCACCGCCTGCAAATTGTCCAAGGCGATCTGACCCGCGAAACTACCGCTGCCATTGTCAATGCTGCTAACAGCCAATTGCAGCACGGTGGCGGGATTGCCGGAGCCATTTTGCGAAATGGCGGTTATGAGATTCAAAGGGAGAGCGATTTGTGGATCGCAAATAACGGTCTGGTGACCCATGCCCGCCCCGCCGTGACATCGGGCGGCAACCTGCCAGCTGGCACCATTCTTCATGCGGTTGGCCCGGTGTGGGGCAGCGGCGACGAGGATGCCAAGTTGGAAACTGCCTACCAGGGCTGTTACGAGAAAGCCGACGAATTGAACTTGGACTCCCTGGCTATTCCCGCGCTTTCGACCGGCGTTTTTGGATTCCCCAAACAGCGGGCTGCCAGAATCTTCTTTGCGACCACGGCTGCCTATTTCAGTTCGCATCCGGAAAGTTCGCTAAAAGTTGTGCGCCTGGTGATCATTGATGAGGCAACCCTCAATGAATTCCTGATTGTGTGGCGCGAATTGCACCCCTCTGCGGAGTAAATTGGCTTTATGATCACCTCCAACCAGAACCCCAAAGTCAAACGCGTGCGCGAACTGTTGGCAAAACGCAGCGAGCGCGACGCTTCCGCTGCGTTCGTGGTGGAAGGCGTTCGCCTGGTTGAGGAAGCCCTTGTCTCGCTTTGGCCGGTTGAATTGGTGTTGTACTGTGGTCAACTCTCGCTGCGCGGGCAGAAAATTCTCACCAACCTGGCCAACGCTGGAGCGGACATCGAAGAAATCGCCTCCCACGTGATGGACAGTCTCACAGATACGGAGACATCGCAAGGTATCCTGGCTGTCATCCGGCGGCGGGAAATTGCATTTCCGGATGAAGGCGATTTCTTCGTCATCGCGGATGCCATCCGCGACCCTGGCAACTTGGGAACGCTCATCCGTACTTGCGCGGCTGCAGGAGTGAACGGGCTAATTCTCACCCCGGGGAGTGTCGATCCTTTCGCCCCCAAAGTGATCCGGGCCGGCATGGGCGCACAATTCCGCCTGCCCATTCACACGGCAGACTGGCATGACATTGCTACCGACCTTCATTCCAGGCCGAAGCCGGTTCGCATACTGCTCTCAGATGTTGAAGGCGGCCGGACAGCCTGGCAAAGCGATCTGCGTTCGCCACTGGCGCTCGTCATCGGCAGCGAGGCCGAGGGTGTCAGCGCCGCCGCCCGGCAGGCCGCGGACGACCGGATTCACATTCCCATGCCGGGAAAGAGCGAATCCTTGAACGCGGCGATCGCTGCTGGAATATTAATCTTCGAAGTCGTTCGCCAGAGGGATGCATGAAAATTCGTTCAATTACCTGTTTTTACCATCATGGGCAAAGCGGGGCTGGCGCCACGCTGGACCGGTTGGCTCGTCTGACCAAAACGGCAGCACAGCGCTTTTCTGCTGCTGGATACGAAGTCCAATCCACCCGCCTGGCAACAGTCCCGTTCCCAATCATGGTGCCAACCTGTTGCGATGACAGTGCCGTATTCCTGGCACAAAAGCTGGAAATCCGAGCGGCCGAACGCGGCTTCAATTATGTATCGCTCGGCCCCGCACTGCCGCAATACCCAGAAAGCTATCGTCTGATTCCCAAAATGATCGCTGCCACCCAAAATGTCTTTTTTGGCGGGGTGATGGCCACGGCGACGGATGGCATATCCTTGCCTGCGGTGCGGGCATGCGCCGAGGTGATCCATGCAGCCGCCCAGATTTCGCCGGATGGCTTTGCCAACCTGCGTTTCTCAGCCCTGGCGAATGTTTTGCCTGGTACGCCGTTTTTTCCGGCCGGGTATGCCGGCGGCACGCTGCCAGCTTTTGCCCTGGCGCTGGAGTGTGCCGATGTGGCCGTTGAAGCTTTCAGCCGTGCGGATACATTGGAAGCCGCGCGCAATAACCTGCTGACGGATTTGGAAGCCCACACGGCCGTCCTCACTGAACTTGCCGCCGGAGTAGCCGCAGAATTTGAAACGCTTTTCGGAGGTTTTGATGTTTCATTAGCGCCCTACCCCGATGATGCCGTTTCGCTGGGCCATGCAATGGAAAAACTGGGTTTGCCCGCTCTTGGAATGGCAGGATCATTGGCTGCGGCTGCCTTTGTGGCGGATACGCTTGACCGAGGACGCTGGCCGCGCATTGGTTTTAACGGCTTGATGCTGCCTGTCCTCGAAGATTCAGTTTTAGCCCGCCGTACAATCGACGGCACGCTTGGCATCAAAGATTTGCTGATGTTTTCGGCAGCGTGCGGTACGGGTCTGGATACCGTGCCTCTGGCGGGCGATGTGAGCGCCGATCAATTGTATGCAATCCTGCTGGATGTAGCGGCGTTGGCAGTACGTTTGGGCAAACCGCTCACCGCCCGCCTGATGCCCGTTCCCGGCAAACAGGCCGGCGATCTGACAGGTTTCGATTTTTCATACTTCGCCAATGGACGCATCCTGCGGTTGGATGCCGCGCCGCTTGCCGGCCTGTTGGCGGGAAAGGAAACCTTCCAATTGCATCCACGAAAACCGAACGGAAACTAATTAACAGGCGGCCCGTTTTGCCACAGACCGCCTGCGTTTACTTGGATTAGAAACAGGTTTACCGGACTTGCTTGAAATTGATAATGATGAGATTCTTATCGCAGGTGTCGAAGGTATCAAAATAGATCTTGTCGGATAACGGCAAATCCGATTGATCCAGAAGTTGGATCCATAGTTTCCCGGTCGAAACGGCTGGCTTTTCCGCCAGAGTAAATTCATAACCAGCCCGGCCGTATTGCAATGCAGTACCCGTCAGGCTGAGCAGATCCACTTTATTGCCGCTCAGAAACCCCCCGACCTGCACCCGGATGCCGGTCACGGGGCTATTTTGCAGATCCACCGTATTTCCGGCCAAACCCAGCCAATCACAGCCCCATTCCGGGCGGTAATAAATGCTGGATATTGGCGATGGATCGGTCTGCACGGCAAAGGTATAACCATAGCCGCCGGGTTTCTGAGTGACGGTTGGGATAACCGTTTTTATTTCTTCCGGCGTGGCTGAAACCACCGGCACTTCCTTAGTGGGCGGCACATCTGTCGGCGCTACCGTGGCAGTCGGAGGCGTTGTGGGTGTCCAGGTGGCCGGATAGGTTGGTATGACAGTTGGAATGACGACTTCGGCCCGAAATTCTTCCGGTGGAAATGGGTTTATCGCACTGCCGGGATTCAGAAATAGCACGATGAATATGATCCCCACAATCAACATGGCAACCATTACTGCAATCGACAATACGTTCCAGATCAGGTCGTTTTTACGTTGGGGGGCTTCAGTTTCCATATTTTTCCTTCCAAATCGGCCGTCTACGGCAGCAGTATATCGATCTGGCTTTCAGTTCGGCGTTGTTTCAACCATCCTGCCAGCTCATCGCCCTGCAGTTTTCGCAAAGCTTCCGGCGACAGCGGGCGAACTTCCCGTTCGATTACTTCGATGATATGGTAGCCAATTTCGGATTGCACCACCGGGCTGTATTGTCCGGGTTGTAACGCAAAGGCAGCCTCTTCGACGGCCGGCTGCGTTAAATAGCCGCGCGGAAACCAGCCTAACTCGCCGCCAGTGACAGAATCATATTGCTTTGCAATCGTTGCAAAATCCGCGCCAGATTGAAGATTGTTATAAACAGAATCTGCAGTAGCTTTGGATAATACGAGAATTTGACGGGCATGGATTTGCTCGGCGGTGGTGGGTACGGAAGCCAGTATTTGATCGCGCTGCCAGGCGGCCGCCAGCGACCGGGATAATGCCCGCCGGAAGCTCGTTTCATCGTAACCGTATTTTTGCAGCCAGGCGGCTAATGCTTCCGCGCCGCCGGTTTTTTGCGTCAGTTGATCCAAATTGGCTTGTAAATCGGACGCACTGATTTGATAGCCGCCGGCAGTCGCCGCCTGCGCCAGCAGCAATTCATCGATCAATTCATTCAAAACACGTTGGCGTGCTTCATCCTCGCTGGCATTTTTTCCAATCTCAGCCAGGGCAGCCTGGAAACGGCCTAATTCGGATTGATAATCGGCCAGGAGAATTCCTTCGCCATTGACCCGTGCTGCCAAAGGTTCAGAGGTCGGGCTGGGTGTCGGCGGGAGCGGAGTCACGGTGGCTGTTGCTGCAAAGGTTGGCGTGGTTTGCGGCAAGGCCGGCCCTTTGCAGGCTGTCAATATAAGTAGCATCGCAATAAAGATGAATGGGATTGTCCGGTTTCGCATTAGAGAAAATTATAACCGATTACAACATCACCCGGCTTCCTATGCGACTTCACAGCTTTGAAAGCAAACCGGCCGTGCTTGCGCACGACCGGTAAGGTTTTTTCAAACCAACTTTTAGTATTCGGGCATCTGGGGCTGAGGTGCAGCGGCTTCCTTGACAGGAACATCCGTCACCAGAGCTTCGGTGGTCAGGATCATGGCCGCGATGGAGGCGGCATTTTCCAGAGCGCCGCGGGTCACCTTGGCGGGATCGATCACGCCGCCCTTGACCATGTCAATGTATTCGTCGCGGATCACGTCGTAGCCGATCTTGACATTCTTCTGTTTCTTCTGTTCGGCGCGAACGTTGGCGATGATCACAGAACCTTCTTTGCCAGCATTCTCGGTGATCTTGCGCATGGGCACTTCCAATGCGCGGCGAACCATGTTGACGCCGATCTGTTCGTCTTCGTTGGCCATCTTGACTTTGTCTAAAGCGGAGACTGCGTTGATCAGGGCAACGCCGCCGCCCGGCACAATACCTTCTTCAACCGCCGCACGGGTCGCTGACAAAGCATCTTCAACGCGGTGCTTCTTTTCCTTCAGTTCGGTTTCAGTGGCAGCACCCACCCGGATGATCGCAACACCGCCGGACATCTTAGCCAGGCGTTCCTGCAGTTTTTCGCGGTCATAGTCGCTGGTGGTCTTGTCAATTTCGATGCGGATTTGCTCGATGCGGCCGCGGATGCCGGCTTCTTCACCCTTGCCGCCGACGATGGTGGTGTTATCTTTGTCGGCAACAACCTTTTCGGCCCGGCCCAGATCAGCAATCGTCGTGGTTTCCAGCTTGCGGCCGGTTTCCTCGGAGATTACTGCGGCGCCAGTCAGGGTGGCAATATCCTGCAGCATTGCCTTGCGGCGATCGCCAAAGCCAGGAGCCTTGATGGCGAGCACGTTCAGCATGCCGCGCAGTTTATTCAATACCAGGGTCGCCAGGGCTTCGCCGTCGATATCCTCGGCAATGATGACCAGATCGCGCTTGCCAATCTGCACCAGCTTCTCGAGGATCGGGACGATATCGGTGGCAGCAGAGATCTTCTTATCGTAGATCAGAATGTAGGGATCTGCGATGGAAGATTCCATGTGTTCGCTGTCGGTGATGAAGTAGGCTGAAATATAGCCGCGGTCAAACTGCATGCCTTCAACATACTCGGTCTCGAATTCCAGGCCTTTGGATTCTTCGACGGTGATAACGCCATCTTTGCCAACTTTTTCCATGACTTCGGCGATCAGGTTGCCGATATTGGCATCCTGGGCAGAAATGGTGGCAACAGCGGCGATGTTTTCTTTGGTTTCAACTTTGATAGCCTGACCCTTGATATTTTCAGCAACCGCCTTGGCGGCAGCTTCGATACCATGCTTCAGCAGCATCGGGTTCGCGCCAGCAGAGAGGGTCTTCAGACCTTCGTTGACAATGGCGTGGGCCAACACCGTGGAGGTGGTGGTGCCGTCGCCGGCGATGTCATTGGTCTTGGTGGCGGCTTCCTTGAGAAGCTGCGCGCCCATATTCTCAAACGGATCTTCCAGTTCGATTTCTTTGGCAACCGTCACGCCGTCATGGGTGATGGTCGGGGAACCAAACTTGCGGTCGAGGGCAACATTGCGGCCCTTGGGGCCAAGCGTGGTCGCGACGGCAGTCGCAACGACATCAATTCCGGTCTTCAGTTTACGGCGAGCATCTTCACCGAAAACAAGTTGTTTAGCAGCCATACTTACACTCCTTAATGATTAGCTTGATTTCTTTTTTGGAAAAATTACACGATGATCGCCAGCAAATCGCTTTCGCGCAGGATCAGCAGCTTCTTGCCGTCAATTTTGATCTCGGTGCCGCCGTACTTGGCAAACAGTACCGTATCGCCAACTTTAACATCCATGGCGATGCGGTTGCCTTTGTCATCACGGTCGCCAGCGCCTACCGAAAGAACCGTACCCTTTTGGGGTTTTTCTTTGGCGGTTTCGGGGAGAACAATCCCACCGGCAGTCACTTCTTCCTGCTCCAGCGGTTCAACCACAACACGAGCACCTAAAGGTTTCAACGAGATAGTCATTCTTTCCCTCCAAAATAAGTTGAGGATTTATTGGTAGACTTGGTTCAAATTAGCACTCTCATGGTTAGAGTGCTAAACCGAAATGAATTTTACTTGGCTTCAAATATAAAGTCAAGAGGATTTTTTTACTCTTATAAAACTCTGATAATTTTTTAAGGGTGGTACCCTAATAGCCATATCCATGGCAGATATTTTCACTGGGTTCAATAATTGACAGAATCAGCGTATCCGAATTATATGCACTGCGGACTTTTTGCAGAATTTCCATGGCTTTTTTGCAGTAGCCGTTGCTCTGACGGTGCATGCCGGCCAGGACGGAGCCGTAGGTGTAATAATAGACGACCGTGTTATCGTCCAGCGGCAGCCCGGTGATTATCACAGGCGCATCCGTAGCTGAATCACACCGGCGTACCTCGCAGCTAACCGCAGCATCGCAGCCTTCCAGAGCGCATTGAAAGGCTGGAATTGCCCCTTCGTAATTTCTGGCCTGGAAATAGATGACGCCAAGCTGACCGTACATATCCGGGTTGGTGGGTCCAAGTTGCAATGCTTTGCGAGCATTGCGGGATGCCACCAGCCCCTCGCCCATTTGCGCATACGTCTTGGCAATCTGGGTGTACGGTACCGGATCCTGGATTCCCAAGCGATCGTTGATCTCCACCACTTTTTGAAATGCTTCCAGGGCTGGTTCGAATTGTGCCGGAACGCTCGGGTTGGCCAGTGCGCGGTAATTGTAGCCAATTTGCAGCCACAAAAGCGGCATGTTAGGGGCAATTTCCAATGCTTTTTGGTATTCTTCGATCGCGAGGCGGTATTGGCGGGTGGATTCCAATACATAACCCATCACCCGGTGCACGTCCATTAACGTCGTATCGCGGTTCATGGCCTGTTGAATGTATTGTTCCGCCTGGTTCCATTTTTGCTGATCGACCAGGATTTCAGCATAATAAACCAGGGCCAGCGTGTTTTGATTATCCAGGTTGATCGCAGTGACCGCTTCCTGTTCGGCTTGAACCAGGATCGATGCTACCTTGTCACCGGCCAGCAGCGGGTTGGCGTTCCAATCCAGGACGAAGGCACGGACGGCGTGCGCGGTACTGTCTTCCGGCGCCAGTTCGATGGCTTTGTCGATCGAATCCAGTGCATCCTGCAGACGCGTACGACGGCCCTCGGTTGTCGTCAGCAGGCTGGACGAATACGTCTGAATGCGCGCCAATTCGGCGTACAATTGCGGGTTTTGCGGCTGCACTTCGATCGCACGCTTGTACGAGTCGATCGCTTTGTTCAAATCGCCGATCTGAAAGTATGTCTCGGCTTCCTGTTCAAAGGAAACCACCGAGCGTGTAGGCGTGGGCGTGGACTGAAACGGCGTTTCGATGGCGCCCGAACGGAATTCGCGCAGCACAAACAGGGCAGCCAATAACAACGCCAGCAGGATCAGCACGCGGTATGGATCATTGCGCGGCTTTTGGCGGAGAAAAATATAGCGTCTGTGTATGGTGCCCATTCTTAGGGTTGTGTTGTCGCGGTTTGTTCCGGACCGCTTGCCGGCACGCTGGTCGAATTGCCCGCCAGTGCAGTACAAATATTGATCATTTCTTGTGCGTTATACATGGCGATATCATCGTTTGGAACCGTTTGCTGCAGCAACTGCGAAATTTCCATCGCCTCAGTGCAATCGCCCGCACGCGCAAGTGCCAGACCGTAAAAATAATACGCATCCACATTATCGCCACTTAACGGAGCCCCCGGCAGGTCAACCCCGGCTTCCGTGGTTCCGCCGCGCAATCCCAGGCGGAAGGTCTTGATCGCATCCGGGTACATCAGGTTCTTGTAATACATCGTACCCAGGTTGATATAGAAGAATGAGTTGGTCGGGTCGTTTTCCACAGCCTGCTGCGCAAATTGGATGGCTTTGGCATAATCGCCGGTGCGCAAATACAGGCGCGACATATAAACATCCGGCCAGGGATCCGACGGATTTAGCGAATTTGCCTTGTAATACTGTTCTTCCGCTTTGGGATCATCGCCTGTAGCGACATAATTCCGTCCCAGCATAATATGCAGTTCAGCGATATTGGGGTTAATGGCAACCGCAGCTTCCAATTCCTGGATTGCCTCGGCATTCTCGCCGGTGAGCTCCAGGATGATGCCGCGGGCGCGGTGAGTCTCCAACAGGTTGGGGCCCAGGTCGCGCGCCTTGCGCGAGTAATTGATCGCCTCGTCCAGCGTTCCCATGGTGCCTTTGCCGTCCTGCTGCATGCGCGCCAGGACCTCAGCGTAATACGCATAGGGAATCGCATTATTTGGATCCAGCTCAATGGCGCGCTGCAAAGCGGACTGGGCAGTCAGGTATTCTCCCGAAAGACCCAACGCCCATCCGCGGACCGCGTGCGCCATGGCGTTTTCTGAATTGATCAGAAGCGCGTTTTCAGTATGCATGATGGCATCGGCATAATTGCCGTTCATGGCCTCCAAGCGCGCCAGGGTAACATTCACCCCGGCGTTCTTTGGGTCCACCTGGACAGCTTCTTTATAAGACGAGATCGCCTGGGCAATTTTCCCCTCGGCTTCGAATGCCTGACCTTCCGAAACATAAGTCTCAGGCGCCCGGGTTGGAGTGGCCGTTGCGATAAAAAGCGGCGGCGTGGTTGGCACCACCACCTGGTTGATATACACCAATGCGGCTACCCCGAGCAACAGCAATACGATCATCACCGGATTCGAATGGTGACGGCGTTTATTCATGTTCAATTGACTTCCACGCAAATACATAATTTAATCTTACCATCTCAAGGAAACACGTCAAGATTTATCAGGCTTGATGCCAATTCTTCTTAGCCGGCATTAACCTGAACTGCTTGTCCGTTGCTTTTATTCTTGCCAACAAGCACCCTTCAAGCTAGAATGATGCCATGCTTTTTGATGTATTTACCATCTTTCCAGACGGCTTGAAACCATATCTCGAAATTAGTATTTTGCAGCGCGCCGTCCAAAGCGGTTTGCTCGATGTCCGCTTGCATGATATCCGCAATTGGACAACCGACCGCCACCATACTACCGATGATACCCCTTACGGCGGCGGCGGAGGCATGGTGATGAAATGCGAACCGGTTTTTGCAGCCGTTGAGGACGTGTTGGGAAGTCCGCCAGCCTGCCCGGTAATCCTGATGACGCCCCAGGGCCGTACCTTTACCCAACAGGCGGCGCAGGAATTGGCGACCTTTCCGCATCTGGCCTTGTTGTGCGGCCGTTATGAAGGCATTGACGAACGCATTCGCGAACACCTGATCAGCGATCAAATCTCCATTGGCGATTACGTGCTCACCGGCGGTGAATTGCCCGCTCTGGTATTGATCGACGCCATCACCCGCCTCATTCCCGGTGCTCTCGGCGACCCCGACGGCGCCCAGGATGATTCCTTTGCATCCGGTTTGTTGGAGTATCCGCATTACACCCGCCCGCCCGAGTTTCGCGGCTGGAGTGCTCCGGATGTGCTCCTTTCGGGCAACCACGCCGCCATCGCCCGCTGGCGCCGCGAACAATCGCTGAAGCGTACCCTGCAAAAACGCCCCGATCTGTTGGAAAAGATTGAACTGACCCCGGCCGACCAAAAGTACCTCGCCCGTCTGAAAGAGGAGCTGACCAATAAAGAGGATTCCTCATAGGGTCAAACTGAATCATTGAGCAGACAAGTTGAAAGCCGTTACGGGTAACCGTTCCTGGCATCTATGCTAAAATCCAAATAATCGTTTAATCCCGCCTTTGTGATTTTCCAAATCAGGTTTTCCGGAGTCCACCATGCGTCCAAGTTATGGCAAACTTTTCCTGCTCGGGCTAGGTTTCTTTTCCGTGTCATTGATATGGGCCAGTTACAACGCGTTTGTTCCGCTATTCCTGGCGAACAAATTCAACCTCAATCCAGCCTGGATTGGCTTCTTTATGACCCTGGACAACATTGCCGCGTTCTTCATCCAGCCTACCGTGGGGGCCTGGTCCGATCGTTTGCGCACCCCCATCGGCCGGCGCATGCCCTTCATTCTGATCGGCGCCCCCATTGCTGCCGTGGCGTTCAGCATCATCCCGGTTGCGGCCATCCTGCCCGTATTTGTAGCCTGCACCAGCACCTTGCTTCTGAGCATGGCATTGTGGCGGACACCCGTGGTGGCGTTGATGCCCGATATCACCCCATCGCCTTTCCGCTCCCAGGCCAATGGCGTTATCAACTTTATGGGCGGTGTCGGATCGATCGTGGCGACCCTGGGCGGCTCGCAATTGTTCAAAATGAACCAGGCCTACCCATTTTGGGCGGGCTCGATCATCATGATTCTTGCCGTCCTGCTGCTGTTCCTCCTGGTTAAGGAACCCAAGGAATACGAATTAGCTGATAAGCAGGAAAAACCAAGCTTATGGCTGGCGTTGAAAGAAGAAGTTCAGGCCAAAGAGAAAAGTCCGCTAAAGATCCTGTTGGCGATCTTTTTCTGGTTTGTAGCCTACAATGCCATTGAGGCATTTTTCACGCTCTACGCCCAAAAGCACCTCGGACTGGACGGCAGCGACGGCGCAAGGCTGCTGGGTCAACTTTCTGTCCTTTTTGTGCTCTTTGCCCTGCCCGCCGGCTACATCGGAGCCCGCTTTGGCCGGCGAAAGACGATTATGACCGGCATCATTCTGATGGGTTCGTTGATGCTGGCAATGTATTTCATACCCGTCTCGACCCTGGTCACTCCCATCGGAAAACTGCCTGCTCTTGGGCAGTTGTATATGATCAGCATTTTGCTGATGCTTGCAGGAGCTTCGTGGGCACTGATCAACATCAACTCGCTGCCTATGGTGGTTGACATGACGGATAATAGCAAGGTGGGTACCTACACCGGTCTGTATTATCTCTTTTCCACCCTGGCAGCCATTGCCGGCCCGAATATAAACGGCCAGATTGTGTATTGGACCGGAAACAATTACGGGCTGGTGATGGTGATCGGACCAATCTTCATGGCATTGGCACTGGCAATGATGATCGGCGTCCGGCGCGGCGAGGCTCGCGCACAGAAATAATTCTTCGAAAACCAATTTACATGTGCCAATCCAAACGGGCTCTCTTAAGAGCCCGTTCTTGTTGACAAATCTTGTGATTTTGCATACAAAGCAACCCCGCCATTTCCTTGTCACTAAAAAAAAACGGATGTATACTCTAGTAACCGGACTGAGCCTTCAGACCGGATTGTTCCGACCCTACTCACTGTTGGAGGAAGAAGAAAATGTCAAAGAAACTTTCCATAGTTTTGGCAGTCATCATCATGGCATCCATGATGCTCACTGCCTGCGGTACTGCGGCTACGCCGACCGCTGCGGTTGAACCGACCAAGGCTCCCGAAGCCACCAAGGCTCCCGAGCCCACCAAGGCTCCCGAACCCACTACGGTTCCAGCCACTGCCGCCCCCAAAGTAAAGGTCTGCGAAGTGACCGATACGGGCGGTATTGATGACAAGAGCTTCAACGCGACCGCCTGGAAGGGTGTGACCGATGCGATTGAAACCCTGGGCGTCGAAGGCAAATACCTGGAATCTCAGGAAGTTGCCGACTACGAAAAGAACATCAATGCCTTCATCGAAGAGAAGTGCGACCTGATCATCCCGGTTGGCTTCTTCCTGGCCGATGCAACCTCAGCTGCTGCTGCTGCCAACCCCACCCAGAAGTTCTCTATTGTCGACAATGCCTATCCGGAAGTCATCCCCAATGTGCAGAGCCAGGTCTTCCAGACCGACCAGGCTGCATTCCTGGCTGGCTATCTGGCCGCTGGCGTCACCAAGACCGGCAAGGTCGGCACTTTTGGTGGCTTCCCGATCCCGACCGTCACCATCTTCATGGACGGCTTTGCCCGTGGCGTTGCTTACTACAATGAGAAGAACGGTACCAAGGTGGAAGTCATTGGCTGGGACATCAACGACCCCGCGAAGGGCCTGTTCTCCAGCTCATTTGACGATCAGACCAAGGGCAAGGAACTCGGCAACAGCCTGATGGACGAAGGCGCCGACATCATCATGCCGGTTGCTGGTCCTGTGGGCCTGGGCACCGCCGCGGCCGTCAAGGAACGTGGCAATGGCTACATCATCGGTGTTGATAGCGATTGGGCTCTGACCAATCCTGACTATGCTGATGTCATCCTGACCTCCGTCATGAAACTGATGGACGCCACCGTGCTCGCTTCTGTCAAGTCAGTCATTGACGGAACCTTCAAGGGCGGCAACGTTGTTGGTAATTTGACCAACAAGGGTGTTGGCCTCGGAACCATCAATGCTGCAGTCTCCGCTGATCTCAAGGCAGCCACCGAAGCTTTGGTCCCCTCGATTGTTGATGGAACCATCAAGCTCAGCGATGCCTTCGCGATCAAGTAAGTCAGCTTGAAATCCAAAAAACTGCCAGGAGAAATCCTGGCAGTTTTTTTATGCCCAAACTCCAATCTTTAACCATAACGACCGGATGCGTAATTGTGGTAGAATAATTCAATTCTAACTTCATACGGAGCGGTCATGACGCCCATTCTGAAATTATCTGGGATTTCAAAACGCTTTCCTGGGGTACTGGCAAATGACCATATCGACCTGCACCTGGACGAGGGGGAAATACTCGCCCTTTTGGGTGAAAATGGTGCCGGTAAAACCACATTGATGAATATTTTATATGGTCTTTACCAGCCGGACGAAGGCGAAATCGCGGTCCGCGGTAAAACGATTCAGGTTCATTCCCCCACCGATGCCATCAAAGTGGGCATCGGCATGGTGCACCAGCACTTCATGCTGGTGCCGGTTTTCACGGTAACTGAAAACGTGATGCTGGGTGAGGAACCCGTCAAGCCAGGCGGTTTTCTGGACCGTCCCAAAGCGGCCAAACGCATTCGGGAAATTTCCGAAGCATACAACCTGGAAGTCGATCCTGAAACCTACGTTGGAGATTTGCCGGTAGGCGTGCAGCAGCGGGTGGAAATCATCAAGCTGCTTTACCGCGAGGCCAGCATTCTCATCTTTGATGAACCGACCGCGGTTCTCACCCCTCAGGAAGCGGATGAATTGTTTGAAATCATGCGCTCGCTGGCCAAACAGGGTAAATCGATCATCTTCATCACCCACAAGCTGCGTGAAGTGCTGGCAATTGCCGACCGCATCATGGTGATTCGACGCGGCGCTGTGGTGGGTGAAACGCTTCCTGCCGAGGCGGATCAGAATAAATTGGCAGCCATGATGGTTGGGCGGGCGGTTAACCTGGAAGTGGAACGGGAAGAATCAAAACCAGGCGATGTCGTTCTCAGCGTGAAGAATTTGATGATGCGCGATGAGATCAACCAGATCGCTGTTAATGATGTCTCTTTTGAAATCCGTGCCGGTGAAATTCTAGGTGTTGCTGGGGTTCAGGGAAACGGCCAGACCGAATTGGTTGAAGCCATCACCGGCATGAAACATCCAGAATCCGGCAGCATTCAACTATTGGGCAAAGATATCAGCAAAGCCACACCGCGTCAGATCACCGAAAGCGGATCGGCGCACGTCCCCGAAGATCGCCAACGCGACGGGCTGGTGCTGCCCTTCCCCATTTATGAAAATCTGGTACTCTGTACCTACTATAAGGAACCTTTTGCAAAGGGATTCGTCGTCGACCAGGAAAAAGTTCTGGATAATGCCGAAAAGTTGGTGAAAGAATTCGATATTCGCACGCCCAACATTGCCACCTCGGCTGGATCGCTATCGGGCGGCAACCAGCAAAAAGTGATTATTGCCCGCGAGCTTTCTCGGCCGATTCAGTTCCTGGTGGCCTCTCAGCCGACCCGCGGTTTGGATGTCGGCTCGATAGAATTTATTCATAACCGCATTATGGATAAACGCACGGCCGGTTGCGCCGTGCTGTTGGTTTCACCCGAATTGGATGAAGTAATGGAATTATCCGACCGCATCGCAGTCATGTACCGCGGTAAAATCGCGGCGATCATTCCGGCTGACCAGGTGACCAAGGAACAGGTCGGCTTGCTGATGGCGGGTGTTTCTTACGAACAGGCCATGCAACAAGCGCCTGCCGCCGAAACTCGAAAACGTGAAACGACGCTCTAAACAGAGGTGCCCAATTGAGCGAAGAACCCTCCCAAAAGCAAACTGAAAAACAAGATGTCGGGAAATCCGTCCTGAATGAATTGACACCTCAGGCGAACAAGAAAACCGGGAAAGGCCGTTCAACCGGGCAGTCCTTGTTAATCCCTGCCCTGGCTGTATTATCCGGTCTTGTGCTCGGAGCGATATTAATTATTCTGACTGATCTTCAGGTTTATGCAGCCTTCAGACAATCGTTTGGGGCTGGCGTCGTTGAAGCTGGAAAAACGGTAGGCACGGCCTACGGTGCACTGCTGCGCTCAGCCTTTGGCGACCCGGCCCGCATCATCGCTGCTTTGCAGGGCGGTGATGCATTGGAAATCCGGCGTGCCTTCAACCCCTTCCTGGAAAGCCTGGTCGTTTCGACCCCCTACATCTTTGCAGGTCTGGCGGTCGCTGTCGGTTTTCGCGCTGGCGTCTTTAATATCGGCGTTGAAGGCCAGTTGTTCATCGGTGCCGTGGCTGCCACCTTTGTGGGGTATTCGCTAAAAGGTTTACCGGCCATCATTCACTTGCCATTGTCCATCCTGGCAGGCGCTCTAGGCGGCGCGCTGTGGGGTTTCATTCCAGGCTGGCTTAAGGCCAAAACCGGGGCACATGAAGTCATCAACACCATCATGCTCAACTGGATCGCTTTCCGGCTGACAGATTGGTTGCTGGCCGGACCCATGCAGCGCCCAACCTCCGGGGGCATGCCGATCACACCGGAAGTCGAAGCATCCGCCATGATGCCAAAATTCTTCGCCAGCCCAATCCGCTTCCACCTGGGTTTCTTCATCGCGCTGTTTGTAGCCTGGCTGATGTGGTTTTTGTTGTTCAAAACCACCTGGGGTTTTAATCTGCGAACAGTCGGTGCCAATCCAAACGCCGCCAAATACGGCGGTATGAACGTGCTGGTCAGCACGGTGGCAGCCATGTCCATTTCTGGCGCGCTGGCCGGACTGGCAGGCGCCAACCAGGTGTTGGGCGTCACACGCTCGCTGGCGATGGGCTTGTCGTCAGGCTACGGTTATGATTCCATCGCCTTGGCATTGTTAGGCAACAGTTCACCACTGGGCGTCGTGCTGGCAGCGTTGCTGTTTGGCTTCCTGCGCAACGGCGCTACACAAATGATGGTGGCCACGCAGATCCCGATCGACATCATTTCAATTATTCAGGCGTTTATCATCGTCTTTATTGCCGCGCCGGCCTTGATCCGGGCAATCTTCCGTATCAAGGAAGTAAAAGCAATCGAAAATGTATTTGTACGCGGCTGGGGAGGAAAATAATGGCAAACGCAGCAACAATGACCCCGAAGATTGTTGAACGTGTTTCACCCCGCCGCAGAATCGTTATGGGTATCATTTTTCTAGCTTTCGCGGCGATCATCTTCACGGCTTTCTTCCCCGGCACGGCTGGCGATCTGACTACATCCTTTGGTCTGACGCCCGGCGGCATCACCCGCGGGGTGGTTGGCAGTTGGGTGGTGAAATCCAAATTGACCTTGGGAATTGTCGGCGGATTAACCTTGCTTTTGGCGCTCTACCAACTGGTGCGGGGTTTTGGCAAACGCACCAATGCTGTTTTGGGGCTGGTATCGCTTTTCTTCCTGTTTACCTTCCTGGTCTTCGCAGCAAAAGGGAAATCCGTCAATGTGGGCGGGCTGATCAGCAGTTCCCTTTCGTTGGCAGTGCCAATCATCCTCGGCTCCTATTCCGGCATCCTTTGCGAACGATCGGGCATCATTAACATCGGCATCGAAGGCATGATGTTGATGGGTGCCATGGTTGGCGCGTTGGTGGGCAGTCTTGCCCATTCAGCCCTGGTTGGTTTATTGGGCGCCATTGTGTCATCAATGCTGCTCGCTTTGGTCTTGGCATGGCTTTCCATCAAGTACAAGATCAACCAGATCATTACAGGCACGGTAATCAATATATTCGCCACCGGCATGACGTCCTTTATTTCTGCCAAGTTTTTGCAGACCAATGAAGCATTAAATATGACGCCCATGTTCGGCCGGGTTCCCATCCCGCTGCTGGCAGATATTCCGCTCATCGGGCCAATTCTATTCAATAACAACCTTTTCATTTACGGTACCATCCTCGTCTGCATCATCCTGCAGATCAGCCTGTTTTCAACCCGGTGGGGTTTGCGCCTGCGCGCGGTTGGCGAACATCCCAAAGCAGCCGATACGCTGGGCATCAACGTCATTCGAACCCGTTATATAGGCACGCTGCTGGGCGGCATGGTGGCCGGTTTTGGCGGAGCCTATTTCACCATTGGTTCGGTTGGCCGTTTCGATGAGATGATGACCGCTGGCAAGGGATTCATTGGCCTGGCCGCAATGATCTTTGGCAACTGGAATCCGATCGGTTCCTTTGGCGCCGGCATGTTGTTTGGCTTTGCTGATGCCTTTGGTTCCAAGCTGTCCATCCTGGGAAGTGTGGTTCCGCCGCAATTCATGGCCATGCTGCCTTACATTATCACGATGGTTGTCCTGGCCGGCCTGATTGGCCGCGGACATGCCCCTGCCGCTGAAGGTACGCCGTACGAGAAAGAATAAACGTCAAATATCCAACCAAATGAGGAAGCCTCTCTAGTCCAAAGACCAGGGAGGCTTTCTTCTTAGTTTGTTATAATCAAACCAGCAAATTCACTATCGAGGTGACAACGTATGAGTACGATCCAGGTTGAAAACATCATCAAATCCTTCGGACCTCAGCGCGCCGTCGACGGCGTCACTTTTGAAGTCGAAGCGGGGGAAATATTCGGGTTGCTGGGTCCGAACGGGGCCGGCAAGACGACTACCATCAGAATTATTCTGGATATCTTCAAAGCCGATTCGGGCCGCGTTTCAATACTCGGCGGGCCGATGTCCGAAGAAAAGAAGAACCGCATCGGCTACCTGCCGGAGGAGCGCGGCCTTTATCAGGAGATCAAGCTGGAACAATGCCTGGTTTATTTAGCGACTTTAAAGGGATTGTCCAAAGCCGAAGCCACTCAGCGGGTTGGCAGCTACCTCGAACGGTTTGACCTGGCAGGGTCCCGCAAGAAGAAACTAAAAGAATTATCCAAGGGCATGCAGCAGAAAGCGCAATTGATCGTGACGCTGGTGCACGAACCGGAGGTTCTCATCATCGATGAACCCTTCAGCGCACTGGATCCGATCAATACGCAGATGGTGAAAGACCTTCTTCTCGAAGAACGAAAAAAAGGCCGGACCATCGTGTTATGCACCCATCAAATGCACCAGGTGGAAGAATTGTGCGACCGTATCGTATTAATCGACCAGGGTAGGGCTGTCCTATATGGCAATTTGGAAGAAATACGCCGCCGTTATGCCGGGAAAGACCTGGTGTTGCGTACCCCCAGCACGCTTCCTGCCACATTGCCCGGCGTTGCCTCCAGCGAACGCACCAACGGCAGCTACCATCTGAAACTGGCATCCGGCGCCTCGCCCCAGGCCGTGCTGACTGGATTGGTGCAGGCAAACATCACTGTTGAGCAATTTGAAATCGCCATGCCCACCATGGATGAAATATTTATCCGCGTGGTGACCGGAGAAACACCAGATGAGTAAAATTTGGCTCGTTTTCAAGCATGAATATTCCCGGCATGTTCTGCGAAAACGGTTTCTCATTGCACTCCTCAGTCTGCCGCTTCTGGCAATTGTGGTCATCGTCGCCAGCATTCTGGCAGTCCGCGTCGGCTTTGATGGACGACCAGCCGGCATCGTTGATCAATCCGGGCTGTTTACCAATCCGCAACAACTCGAGGTTAAGAAAGGCGATTTGCTGCCGAGTATCCAATTCAACCCCTATCCGGATGAAGCTTCCGCGCGGGTTGATCTGAATAACCGCAAGATCCAGGCTTTCTTTATCATCCTGCCGGATTATATGGAGACTGGCAAAGTCCAGATGGTTGCGCTGGATTCACCTGGCGAACAGGTCCAATCGGATTTCGCTAAATTTCTGAAGCAAAACCTGCTTGCGTCCAAACCCAAAGAGGTAGCTGAACGGATTACCAAGGGTGCCAATTTAATCATTAAAAATGTGGAAGGCAGCCGGGAGATGGCGGAAAATAATTTTCTCGCCATCCTGATCCCTTTGATTGCCGGCATCCTATTTATGGTATCGATTAACACCAGTGGCGGTTACTTGCTGCAGGCAGTGGTGGAGGAAAAAGAAAACCGCACCATGGAAATCATGGTTACCTCCATTTCCCCCAGCCAGCTGATGGCTGGAAAAATTCTTGGCAACCTTAGCGTCGGTCTTACCCAGGTGATCGTATGGGTGTTAGGCGGCATTGTTGCAATCACTTTACTATCGCGTTCCAATCCGCAGATGGATATTGGCAGCATGGTAAACGGTTCTTTCCTTTGGTTATTGCTGGCCACCTTCCTGCCCAGTTTTATCATGGTGGCTGCCCTGATGGCAGCCGTGGGTGCAACGGTGACCGAAACGCGCGAAGCCCAGCAAGTGGCGGGGTTGTTCACGCTGCCGATTTTTATGCCGCTGTGGTTTATCAGCATCATTTTTATGCATCCGAATGGCGGATTGGCCAGAGCCTTTAGTCTCTTCCCATTAACAGCGCCTTTAACCCTGCCCATGCGCGCTGTGCTCACCAATTTGCCTGCCTGGGAAATCATCCTGACCATTAGCTTGCTCATCCTTACCGCGATTGGAGCCATTTGGGTAGCCAGCCGGGCTTTCCGCATGGGCATGCTGCGGTACGGCAAGCGATTAACCTGGAAAGAAATTTTCGGACGGTCATGAGGATGCCATGAATAAAATGTTGCTTGTACTAAAAAACGAATTTCGCACGGTTGTCCTCAGGAAGTCATTTATTATCACTTTGTTCCTAATTCCGATCATCGGTTCCGTTGCTTTTGCCATCTTTGGAACCATCGGCAGTGGTCAGCCCACCTCAGCAATCGGTAAATTGATCTCGTCGCCGGAAGAGGTGAAACTGGAAGGCGTGGTTGACCAGAGCGGAATTATCAAATCGATGCCAGCCGGAATCGAAAAAAACCTGGCGATGTATAAGGATGAAGCTGCAGCCAGTGCCGCCTTGCAAGCTGGCGAAATTGGTTCCTATTACATCATCCCGGCGGATTTCCTCAAAACCGGCAATGTCACCTACCTGCGCACCGACTTTAATCCCTTGGGCGGAACAAACCGCTCCGGCACGCTCCAATGGCTGATCCGCTACAACCTGCTGGCAGGCGAACCACTGCTGCTCAGCCGCATCGAGCAGCCCTTTAACCTGGACGTTACCTATGTTTCCCAGCAGCCGGTACGCGAGACTGGCAGTTTCGTGAACTTCATGGTCCCCTACATCGTCACCATGCTGTTCTACATGGTCATCCTGACATCAGCCAGCATGATGCTCAGCAGCATCACCAACGAAAAAGAAAACCGCGTCATGGAAGTATTGATGACCTCGATGACCCCTACCGAGATGCTGGCTGGAAAAATCATCGCGCTGGGATTGGCGGGGCTCTTACAGACAGTCGTCTGGACCAGTTACGGTTACCTGATTCTGGTTCTTTCCCGCGGCAGTTCTACGGCACTGGCCAGTTTTCAAATTTCTCCCACGTTGTTGATTTGGGGTGTTGTTTTCTTCCTGCTTGGTTATGGCATCTACGCAGCCCTGATGGCCGGCATCGGCGCTCTTGTGCCAAACCTGCGCGAGGCTTCACAGGCCACCACCATCGTCATTCTGCCGCTTGTCATCCCATTATTCTTTATCAACAACCTGGCTGAAAAACCGAACGGCGCTGTGTCGATGATTTTGAGCCTGTTCCCACTGACTTCTCCCATTACCATGATGGCAAGGCTTGCTTCAGCCAATGTGCCCTGGTGGCAGTTGGCAATTTCGATCGGTTTATTATTGGCAACGGTTTACCTGCTCATCCGTGCCGTTTCAGGCATGTTCAGGGCGCAAAGACTGCTCTCTGGCAAGGCTTTTAACCTAAAACTGTTCGTAGGTGCATTGCTCGGAAAAGCATGATGGTCAAATAAATAAAAAAACACAGTCTTTTCTTTCAGACTGTGTTTTTTTGTGAGCCAAACCTGGCTATAATCAACCTATCAAGCAAAAAACATTGGGTTGATTTCTGCCTGCTTTGCAAAAAGAAGGAGACTAAGCCATGAAGAAAACTCTTGCACTCCTTGCGGTCCTGCTGCTACTGGCCGTGGTGTTGGCTTCCTGCAATTTGCCGCGTGCTACCGAACCGGTCTCCAATCCAGATCAACTCAATACACTGGCCGCGCAAACCGTGGTGGCGCTGAGCACTTCGGTGGCTGGCGCAAAAACCCAGGTGCCAGCTACCCAGACCCCTGGGGGGCCGAATGCCACTGCCACGCCTTCGGTGCAGCAAACAGCAACGCCGGCCAATACCAGTACCCCCGCCATCCCCTGCGACCGGGTCGAATTCATCCGCGATGTCAATTACCCGGATGATACCCCGGTCGATCCCGGCCAATCGTTCACAAAAACATGGGAACTAAAAAACACCGGTTCCTGCACCTGGAATTCAAGCTATGCGGTGGTTTTCGACAACGGCGAGAGCATGGGCGTAGCGCCTGCCACGCAGCTTACCACCGGCTCGGTGGCGCCGCAGCAGGTCATACAGGTTTCCATCGTCTTGAAAGCGCCCGCCAAAGTGGGGTCATTTCAGGCAAATTTTAAATTGCGCAATGCTTCGGGCGTGGTCTTTGGGTTGGGCAGTGACGGCGCCAAGGCTTTTTGGGTAAAGGTAAAAGTATCGGCGCCCAGCTACAACTTTGTCGACAATTATTGCAAAGGCGAATGGCGCACCAACAATGGCAGCCTGTCGTGCCCGGGCCAGACCAGCGATAACGGTTTTGTTGTAAAGGTCGACGAACCCGTACTGGAAACCGGCGGCAAGGAAAACGAAGCCGCGTTGTGGACTAACCCGCCCTCCGGCACCGACACTGAAATCCGCGGAACCTTTCCTGCCATGTCCATCACCAGCGGCATGTACTTTAAAAGTGTCATCGGCTGCCTGAATGCTGCCACAAATTGCAATGTTAAGTTTGTCCTTTCCTACATACCCGAGGGCGGATCAGAAACCAAACTGGCTGAATGGAGCGAGAAATATGATAACAGCTTCACCAAAGTCAATCTGGATCTTTCCACCCTGGCGGGCAAAAAGGTGCAGTTTATCCTGTTGGTTAAATCCAACGGCGCTTCCGACCAGGATCAGGCTTTCTGGTTGCAGCCGCGCGTCGAACCATAAGGCTGCGCAGCCATCAACAAAGGAAGCATCATCCACCTTCGTTATGAGACCAGGCCGGTGAAGTTTTGAGCTTGCACTGCCTTTTACGGCATGTTATAATCGCTCTGAACAGGGAACAAGCCATGTTTGAAATTGCTTTCTTCGCAGGACTTTGAACCTACGGGAAAGCCCGAAGCTTTCTTTCTAATCCCACCCACGCAATTTCATAATCGTCTCATCCAGCAGGCAATTTTGCTGGAATATTGCTTGTGGTACAATATTCGACATTCACGGATAAAAACATTCATGAGAATCCTCGAACTCGAAAACGCTCCGCTGGCTTCATTGCGTCAAATGGCGAAGGATTTGAACGTCAATGACGCTGGCCGCTTGAAAAAAGAAAACTTGATCATCCGTATCCGCCAGATCGAAGCGGAACGGGAAGGACTTGAAGTACGCGGTGGAATCCTTGAAATCATGCCGGAAGGCATCGGCTTCCTGCGTACCAATTACAAGATCGGCCAGGATGATGTCTACGTTTCCCAGGCCCAATTGCGCCGGTACGAGCTTCGCAACGGCGACCTGGTGATCGGTGCCGTCCGTCCGCCGCGCGAGTCTGAACGCCATTACGGTTTGCTAAAGGTCGAGACCATCAATGGGCAGAATCCGGATGACCTGCGCAACCGGCCAGCTTTCGAAAATTTGACACCGATCTTTCCCGATAAACGCTTTGACCTGGAAACAGACCGGACGGTGCTTTCTACGCGCCTGATCAACCTGATTGCCCCGATTGGACGCGGCCAGCGCGGCATGATCGTCTCGCCGCCCAAGGCTGGCAAAACCACCATCCTCAAGCAAATTGCAAATTCCATTGCCACCAAATATCCGGATGTGCACCTCATCATGGCGCTCATCGGCGAACGGCCGGAAGAAGTCACGGATGTGGACCGCTCGGTGGATGCCGAAGTGGTGGCATCCACGTTTGATGAGCCGGTGACCTCCCATGTTCGTGCTGCGGAAATCACCCTGGAGCGCGCCAAACGATTGGTTGAAACCGGCCGGGATGTGGTCATCCTGATGGATTCGCTTACCCGCCTGGCGCGAGCCTATAATCTGGTGGTCAATCCCTCCGGACGCACCCTGTCCGGCGGCATGGATCCTTCGGCGCTTTACCCGCCCAAACGCTTCTTTGGCGCCGCACGCAATATCGAAGAAGGCGGCTCGCTGACCATTATTGCCACTGCCCTGGTGGATACCGGTTCCCGTCTGGATGATGTGGTTTACGAGGAATTCAAGGGTACCGGCAATATGGAATTGCACCTCTCTCGCAAATTGCAGGAACGCCGTACCTATCCAGCAATCGACCTTGAAAGGTCATCCACCCGCCGCGAAGAGCTTCTGCTTGGACCAGATTTGCTGCAGCGAATCTGGTTGATGCGCCGCATGTACCTGCAAATGATTTCCCCGCAGCCGCAAGGCGCAGGCATGGATACTGCCGTGGCAACCGAAGCAATTTTGCAGCGCATGAACAAAAGCAGGAATAACCTGGAATTTCTGGAAACACTCTCGGAGGATATGTGAGTTTGAAGCAATTGAAACCCCAAAACCCGGGGCCGGAAACAAAAAAACAAGCATTATTGGTAGATGTCTGGCTTCCGCGAATATCCTGGGGGATCGCAGCATTAATGGTAGCGTTCGGAATACTGTTGCTATTGCAATTCACCGACACATCTGCCTCGGCTGCCCCCTCGGTGGATAAATTTGTGCCGGCTGCAAGTGAAAATACAGCGCCCTTGCCCGAATTCACATCTGATGTTGCCGTTCAAGCGCTCTCGCGAATATCGAGCCTTAAAACCATCATTTCCAATAAAGACCGCGAAGCCGCCGAGGATTACACCATTGAAGCGGGCGACTCGATTTTCGGCATTGCGAAATTCTTTAACGTCAAACCGGAAACCATCCTGTGGGCGAATTATAAAACCCTGAATGATAATCCGGATTTGATCTCGATCGGCCAAACCCTGGTCATACCGCCGACGGACGGCATTTACACCAAGGTCAAGGCCGGTGACACGGTTGACTCGCTGGCGGCCGAGTACAAATCGACCGCGGAACAAATCCTATATTTCCCTGGCAATAAACTGGATGCGACCAACCCCAACCTGGCGGTGGATTCCTATGTCATGATTCCCGGCGGCAGCCGCGAGTGGCAGCGCACCTGGCTGGTACCGACTTTCTGGCGGCCAGCCTCTGGCGCCAACAAGACCATCGACGGTCAGTGTGAAATTCCTGCCGGGGGAGCTTATGGCACCGGAGCCTTCGTCTGGCCGGCTGACAACCACTCGGTCTCAGGCAATGACTTCTGGGACGGCCACCTGGGCATCGACATTGCCGCCGGATTAGGCGCACCTGTTTATGCAGCTGACAGCGGCGTGGTGGTTTATGCTGGTTGGATCAACGGCGGCTACGGCAACATGGTCATGATCGATCACGGCAATGGTTATCACACCGTTTACGGCCACCTTAGCTCGATCGTGGTCAGTTGCGGCCGGTCCGTATATGCCGGCAATACAATCGCCTATTCCGGCTCAACCGGCAATTCCACCGGGCCGCACCTGCACTTCGAAGTGCGCTATTTCGGCGCATTCATCAACCCCTGGTTCGTGCTGCCATAAGTATTACGAAACTAAAAAACCTGTGCACCGGTCGGTGCGCAGGTTTTTTTATTTTCTCACAACAGGCTGGCCGGGTCCACAGCGGCACGCCAATCGCTCAGGTTCTTACCGCGCAGCAGCCGGACCGGGTCAGGTCCGCGCAGCAGGATTTGCCAGCGATATAGCCCATTCTGCCTGGCAAAGAAACAGGGTGCCGGGCCGATCAGATCGGTCGAGGTAAAGTTCCCCTGTTCAATCCATTGACCCAGCCGTTCAGCCATGCGGCGGGCTTCCTGCTCCGCCTCGGCTGAATCGCGGTGGCGGTACTCCAAACGCACCAGGCGGGCATAGGGCGGGTAACCGATTTTCCGGCGCGCATCCAATTCGCGCTTCACAAAGCCCTGATAGTCGTGCCGCGCCGCAAATTGAATGGCATAATGGTCGGGTTGGTAGGATTGAAAAATGACTTTTCCGCCCAAGGGGCTGCGTCCTGCCCGCCCGGCCACCTGGGTCAATAATTGGAAAGCGCGTTCAGGCGTGCGGTAATCCGGCAGGCTTAAGCCGACATCGGCCAGGACCACGCCGACCAGGGTCACCAGGGGAAGATCCAGGCCCTTGGCCAGCATTTGCGTGCCGATTAAGATATCAGCCTGGTGGCGGCTGAAGTGCGAAAGCAAAATTTCGTGCGACCCTTTTTGACGGGTGGTTTCTGCGTCCCAGCGCAGGGTGCGCGCAGCCGGAAATTCCTTTTGGACTTCGCTTTCAACCCGTTCGGTCCCTGTGCCAAACTGGCGGATGGAGGTGCTGCCGCAGGTCGGACAGCGGGCAGGCATCTGGCGGCGGTAATTGCAGGTATGGCACTGCAGATCGTTGCTGTCGCTGTGAAAGGTCAAAGGCAAATCGCAGCGCGGGCAGCGCAACACGGCTCCGCATTCCCGGCAAAAAACGTAGGTCGAAGATCCGCGCCGGTTCAGAAATAAAATCGCCTGCTGGCCGGCAGCCAACACCTGGGCCAATGACTCTTTCAATACCCGGCTAAAGATGGAACGGTTGCCAGCCTTGAGTTCCTGCCGCATATCCACTACTTGCACGGGCGGCAGCGGCAAAAAGGCTGCTTCGCCCTCGCTGGATAAGTCCGGCAAGGCAATGCCGGATTGCGAAGCCTGAACCGCCAACAACTGGCGGTGCGCCAGAATCCGGTCAGGCAATTCCAATAAATTCCAGTGTTCGCGCCGGGCGCGTTCGTACAATCCGATTTCTGGCGTGGCGGATCCCAGCAGCAGCCCACTGCTGGTAATGCGGGCATAGGCCAGTGCAGCCTGGACGGCATGATAAACCGGCGGTTGGTCGTCCTGGTAATACGAATCGTCGTGGCATTCGTCCACCACAATTAAACCCAGGCGTGGCAGCGGCGTGAACAATGCGCTGCGCGGTCCAACAATCACGTCAATTTGGCCCGCGCGGGCGCGTCGCCAGGTGTCGTATCGCTCGCCAGGCGAAAGGCGCGAATGGACCAACCCTACCCGTCCTGGGAAGCGTCCCAGGAAGCGCCGGACGGTTTGCGGCGTCAGGGAGATTTCAGGCACCAGAATAATTGCCTGGCGGCCCTGCCGCAAAACCTCAGCAACTGCTTGCAGGTAAATCTCCGTCTTACCGGAACCAGTTACGCCGTGTAACAGGAAAGGTAGAAGCGGCTGTGCGGTTTCGGCTTGCCGTAGACCCGCCAGCAACTGCTGCAACACCGCACTTTGCCCCGCGGTCAGTTCAGGAGCCTGCTGCACCACCGGTGAAATGTGTTCCAGGGGGTCGCGCCACACCTCCGTTTCACCCAGGGCAACCAGGTCCTTTTCAGCCAGGCTCTGCAAATCTGCCAGGGTTGCCCCGCTGGAAGCCGTCACCCAGGCGATATCCACTGGCAAAGGTTCGCCCTGTAAAAAACGCAAGGCTGCTTTGCGCCGCTCCAAGGCCGCACTGCCAGCTTTGCCCACCTGCTCTATTGCGCCAGCCAGCATTTCCGGTCCTGCCGTCAACCAGGCCGTCCGCGCCTTTTTCGGTCGCACGGAGGGTGGCAGCAACACCGGCTGGGAGGTGATCACACCCTTCCTTACCAGTGGTTCTGCAGCTTCACGCCAGCGCACTTTGGGCAGAGCGCTATCCAGTTGCCGCCCGCGCAGTGCACCCCGCTGGCCGAGTAAATCGACCAGACGGGTTTGCAGCGCGCTCAGTGTCAAATCAGGTGCGTGTTGAGTGGCTGCCAGTGTATAAAGCGTATCCGTGTGCTGGCTTAGACCTGGGGGCAGCATGACATCGATACAGGCTGCCAGGGGAGAAAGGGTTTCATCGGCCATCCACTGGGCCAGTTTCATCTGCGCGGCCGTCAGGGCTGGCTGCGCATCCACCAGGGCTTGCACGGGACGCGTTTCCATGACGGCGCTTTCGGATGCCAGCCGCAGGACCAGGCCCTGGATGGTTTGCCGCCCAAAAGGAACGATCACCAGGCAGCCTGGCTTAACCTGCCCTTCCAATGCTGCCGGCAGATGATAATCAAAGATTCCTGGTCCGCTCAGCGGGACGTTTACGGCTACTTGAACGAAGGTGGTCAAGAGGCTGCCTGCTTCAGAATTGCCGCGGCTCCGTATCCAACCACTTCGCTGGTATCGCCGGTTTCATCCGCGGAGGTGCTGTGATGGAGAATCTCAACGGAAGTACCACCCAGCGCGCGTGCAGCCCACAATACGGCTGCCACAGCCGGAAAGCCGCAGGCAAAGCCCTGCCCGCTTTCTTCAGCCTGTAAAACGCCGGTCGGAGAGAATTTGGCGATCTGTGCCAGCATGACGGCATCCAATTGATTGGCGGTTTCTTGCGGGTAGAAATGCGATAAATCGGTGCTGGCCACCATCAAAGCCTGTTTGCCTTTCAAGACGCGGCTAAGGGCTTCACCCAAGGCACGCGCAGTCGCCTTGCTTTGATTGCGTACCATCACCGGCAGCAGTTTAAAATCGCCCTCCAGCGCGCGCTGTAAAAATGGCAACTCGATTTCAAGCGAGTGTTCCTGATCATTGGAAACCCGCTGTAATTTTTTGCCTGAAATCACGTTCAGGCTTTCATCCAGCGCGTCCAAGGCTTCCGCGTCCACCCAAACCGGCCCCAGAGGCGTTCCGTAGGCTTTATGCGCAGTTGTGAGCAGGTCTGCCGGGAAAAAGGCATGCAGCGGGCTGATCACAGCTACCAGGTCAAAATGCCTGCCCTGGACGGCGCGAAAGGCATGCCCGGCCGTGCGGCCGGAATAGCGGTGGCCAGCGTGCGGGCTGACCAACCCGATCACCTCCCCCGTCAGGGACGGCAGAACAGCAGATTGAAGAAATGCATCCACCTGGCGGGCCAAACGCTGCGGGTCGGCGCTGTACCAGGTGCCCGCAATCGGCGAAGGTCGAACATCGGCAATCATGCTCCTCACCACTCCTTTCTCCCAGGGTTGTTATACTAAGCTATACGCAATCATTTTAACAGGGTATATGATGCCATGTTAACTATAGCGCAAAAGCGGTCGCAGGTCACGGGTGCTTTTGACAGATATCGTCACCTTGCGTCTTCTCGAAAAAAACCTCCGATCAGGCAGGATATACCCTATCGGAGGTTGGAAAGGCATAATCAATCAACCAGAAGAACCTAATTCAGGAACTGGTGTGGGTTGACCTTGCCGTAGGTGTCGTTATACATCTCGAAATGCAGATGCGGGCCGGTGGAATTGCCAGTGGAACCCATCAGGCCAATGGTCGCGCCCTGGGTAACGCTGACGCCGCAGCCGGCGTATATCTGGCTGAGGTGGGCATAGGTTGTTTGCCAGCCGTTGCCGTGGTCGATTGCGATCACGTAACCATAACCAAGGTCATTCCAACCGGAGTAAACAACCACGCCGCTATCGGCTGCATAAATCGCGTTGCCGGATTGGCCGCCGATATCGATGCCGGGATGGTTGGCGCTGAGGCTGAAATCGTAACCCGATAACCAGTGGTTGGTTGTCGGCCAGATAAATGTGCCAGTTCCCACTGCCCCATCTACGATAGTGCCGCAGGCGCCAGCGCCGTATAGTCTGGCGACGCCCGGGTTTTGCCGTGTGATGCGCGGTGCGCTCCAGGAAACGAACTCGCGCCGGCCGTTGGGAATGACCAGCCAGGTGCCGGCGGCGATATTGGGAGACGACCAATCACCTATTGTTTTGGCATCCAGCTTGTTTCCTGGCCAGTTTAAGATATCCTCCGGCTTGACTTTGAAATACTTGGCCACGCTGTTCAGGCCGTCGCCGGCGTGCCATTCGTAATAAACACCGTCGGTTGGCAGGATGTTGAGCGTAACACCGACGACCAAACGGTGCGGGTCGTCGCCCAACTTCTGCTGGTTACCCCACAAAAGTGTTTCGGGTTTTAAACCAAATTTCTCTGCGATGTCGAAAATCGTATCGCCCTGAACAACTTCATACTGAATCACATCAAATCGCGGCCTGGAAGGCAGCGTGGTGTGCAGCATGGCCAGCCGCGGCACGCCTTTCACCATAGCCTCTTCATCTGGCAGCACATAAGCTGGCGCTTCAACCTGGGGCGTGGCAGTAGGCAGGGGGGCTGCGATCGCCGCAGCACCGGGAGCGGCTTCCACCTGACCTTTCAGATAGAAATTACGCATCACCCACACCACAACCAGAATCATGGCAAGGGATGCAATGCCTGTTCCCATGCGCAGCGCTACTTCGCCAAGGCCCATCCGGACCAGCCGCTCCCACCAGTGATTCCAGCCACGGCGGGCTTCCGGCTGCATTTCAGTATTCTCTTGTTCAGTTTGCAGATCGGCATCGGCTTGTTCGGGAATATTCGATGTCGATGGTTCACTCATATTTCAAGTTTCCTCATGAAAGGCATGTTATCACAGCGCGTTTAAATGGTCAAGCTGGCGCCCTTTACCCTCCCGGCATGATTTTGACTTATTAAACAAATTGCCCTCCCGGATATTTTCCGGGAGGGCAAAGGGTTTCGAAGTTATTTATGGAGCGTCGTTATTCCAGAACCAGTTGTAGGCAAAGTAACCAGCGCTGCTTTCCATGCGGATAGCTATGCGGTCGAGGCCTTTTAATCCATCAGGGATCAGGTAAGTCACATCGATGACGCCGCCCGCACCTGAATCAGTGGTGGTCACCTGGGTGCCGCCCACTCCCAACGTACCGTACTTGCCCATGCGCACGGTAAAGGTAACATTCGGCGGCAAATTCTTGGTCCGGATGGTCACCGACTGGTCGCGGTCGACAGCGGTAATATTGAAACTTGGGTAACCGCTGTATCCGGGCACTGGCGTCACGGGCACGCCGCCCGTCCCGCCTGTCGAGCCGGAGGGATTATTGTAGAACCAGTTATAGGCAAAGAACGGCGCCGAATCCATTCGGATGGAAATCTGTGAAAGTCCCTTGAGCGAAGCCGGAATCTTATAGGTGGCTTCGAACGAACCGCCCTTGCCCGAGTCGGTCTTGCCAACTTCGACCCCGCCGACAGCCTTCGTGCCGATCTTGCCCATGAGAACAGTGAAGGTGCGGTTTGCCGGGAAATTGCTGGTCTTAATGGTTACGCTGTCGTCCTTGACCACCGTTACGATACCGAAGGTGGGAATGGGCGTAGCGGGAACCGGCGTGGCGGTTGTCCCGCCGGCGGTTTTATTGTCGAACCAGTTATAGGCAAAGTAGCCGCCGCTGCCGTCCAGGCGGATGGCAATCTGAGCCAGGCCTTTCAGGTCGGCCGGGATTTTATAAGTCACATCGAACGCGCCGCCCTTGCCCGAATCAGTATTGGCCACTTCAATGCCGCCGACCGCCTTCGTACCAAACTTTCCCATGCGCACGGTAAAGGTCATGTTCGCCGGGAAATTCTTGGTGCGGATGGTCACGCTGTCATCGGTCACCACTTTGACGATGTCAAAGGTCGGAATGGTCGCTGCCTGGGCAGTGGCGGGCGCATGAAACAACACCAACCCTGCCATCAGGACCAAAACCAGCGCAAATTGCAAGCCGCGCTGCAGCCAGCTCAATTTCATGCCAGTCACTCGATTACTCATTGCTAACTCCTTATCTTAATCCCGCTATTGAATACAGTATAACAAAATTGTCAATAAATATCTATCAATCTTATCAAGTTTTAGGCTGTCTCCCGCCTCGTTCAACGGGAGACAGCCGTCCTTGATGCATTACCGCAGAATGCGGGGCAGCAGCCAGAAGGCGCGGTCGTCTTCCTGTTTGCCGTTGTTAAGCACCTTCAAAATGATCTGCACATTCTTGTCTTTGTAGGCGCTCAGATCCAGGTCAAGCTTTTGAATGCTGCCGTCAGAGGTTTGTGTCCACGAGCCGATGTTCTGTACTGCGCCGCCTTCCACCGAAATATTCAACTGGAACATCACGTCGCATTTCGGGCTGTCGGCCATGCAGCCGATAACGGCTTTAAAATGGTCGCCATTTTGAATTTTGAAGTTCGGGAAACGGCCTTCCACGTATCCGCCATCCCCGGCGCTGGGTCCCATCACCAATGCCGCTTCATTTTCCTGGCCGGTCTCAGTCTTGGGGCCGTTGACCTTGTTAATAAAACCGTTGGTCATGTCTTCGGATCCAGGGCAGGTCAGGTTGCCGCTGGTCGATTTCCATGTGGCGTCGCAACCTTTGTCGGCAAAGTTGTAAGCAATCGTATCGGCAGGTTTGACCGAGATTTTTACCCAGAAGCTATCTTTGTATCCACTGCCAATGCCGAAAATGGTACCGTTGGCGTCGCGCAGCGCCCAGTTGCCGGTGTAATCGCCGGTAGCGCTCGGGGCGGTCAAATTAACCGACAGGTCGATCATTTCGCCAGGTTTTACGGTTGCGTTGATCTTGCTCGAGGATGGGCCGCTCATGGAGTTGCCGCTGACGAAGACCACCGCATAATCCGCGGTCCAAAGGCAGCTGCCTTCGTTCTTCATACGCCAGGTTTTGGTAAAGGTTTGGCCAGGTTTAAAGACCGTGCCGTCATCCACGGTAACATCCTTCATGAAGCGAGCCGCATTACAGGGAATGCTGGCGGTTGGCGTCGGCGGAACCTGGGTAGCCGTCGGGATTGAGGTTGGGGTAGGCGGCACCGGAGTATTGGTTGGGATGGATGCCGTTGGCGTTACCACCTGAACGGTGGGCGAGGCAGCCGCTGGTTCTTGCGTAGCAGGTGCAGCTGGCGTCTGTTGTGCGATCTGAGTCAGCCGCACTACTACGGTCTGTGCTGAAAGTGTTCCAATCAGGTCAGGACTCAATGTAGGCTGAGCCTGCAAGCCAGGCAGGCAGGCCGCCAGCGCGAGCAAGACCAATAAAGAGGCAGACAAAATCATGACGAATTTATTACGCATCGCAGTTTCTCCTAAATAAGTTAATATCATGACGAAGAAATCATGAAAAAGTTCCTGAATCTTTATTTATTTAGTATACAAAAAAAAACGAGCTGGCAGCATAGATTGCCGGCTCGTTTTCAATGAAAGCTGTTTAGAAAAGGCGACTAGTTTTTCTTTTCCAGGTCCTTCAACAATTCCTCGTCCTTGCGCAGGTTTTTCCAGCGAACGATCAAGCTTACCAGGTAGATGGCCATGATGCCAAAAATAACAGAATAACCGGCAATCATATAAGTCAAGGTATCAGCAGGTGCATCCATCGTTGGTCTCCTCTTCTGTTACGCCAGAAGTCTCATCTTTAATTGTTCAAGTTGATCGGCAAATTTGCCCATGCGGATGCGGTGCCAAAGCACGTCCACGAACAAAATGGAAAAAGTCACCAGGCTGAACATGAAAGTCTGCAGCATCTTCACGGTCATATCGAATGAGCCGGTGGCATTGGGGTCGCTGCCGCCAATCACTACCGGATGGATGGTGCGGAAAATGCGGATCGAGAAGAAAGTCAGCGGCACGCTCAAGAACCCCAGAATGGCGTAAACAGCGCCAAAACGTGCCCGCCGGTCGGGATCCTCGATGCCCTGCCGCAGCATCAAATAGGCGGCGTAAACCAGTTCCATGATCGTAGCCGTAGTCAATCGGGGATCCCAGGTCCACCAGGTATTCCAGATGGGGCGCGCCCAGATGGACCCCGTGATAATGCAAATCAGCATGAACACCAGACCGATTTCAACGCCGGCCAGTCCGACGATATCCCAGATGCGCTTATGCGTGATCAAGTAGACAATTCCTGCCGCGAATGCCACAAAGAAGCCGAGCATACCCGTCCAGCCAGCGGCCACGTGGAAATAGAAAACTTTCTGCACCAGGCCCATCACCGCCTCGATGGGGGCATAGAAAAAGACCATCAAGATCGCGGCTGCCAGAAACAGCACCGTGACCACATTCAATACTCTTAAGAACCTTGGTTGCGCCGTCATCCTCTTCCTCCTGGAACGCCAAAAACCTACGAAGAATAATTGAGGTTCACTCTTCGACCACCGCGTCGAAGGTCATGAAAGAAACAGCCGTGAAGATCACATCGTACACAATCAACAAATTAAGCCAGGGTTGAATTTCCGTAAATTCCAATCCCGACAGGAAATTACCGGATGCTTTTACAGCCGCCACCACCACGGGAATTGCCACCGGGAAAAGCAGGATGGGCAGCAGAATATCGCGCGTACGCGCCTGCACCGACATGGTGGAGAGCAGCGTTCCCACCGCCACGTAACCCTCCGAACCCAGTAAAATCACCAGGAGCAAACCTGGATTAAACAAATTGATGTTATAGAGCACGCTGTACACCGGCAATACAATGGCGGCCACGGCCAGCATAAAAATCCAATTTGCCAGCGCCTTGCCAAAATAGATGGCGGTTCGGTCAACCGGTGCCAGCAGCAGTCCATCCAGGCAGCCGCGGTCTTTTTCCACCGCCATGGAGCGGTTGAGTCCCAATGTGCCGGCGAAGGTGAAGGTCACCCACAAGATCCCAGCGGTGATGTTGGCGCGTCCGACTGGATCGAGTTCCAGGGCAAAGTTAAAAATCAGAATGACAAGCAGGGCAAAGACCAGCATGGCCGAGAGCAGTTCCCGGCTGCGCCATTCGGCTGCCAGATCTTTCCACACCACAGCTCCCATCGCCCGCAAGAAAGGGGTAACCTGGTTCATGCGGGCCTCGGTTCATTTACGCTTTGCTGGCTTGATTCCAATGTCTGGCGGTAAAATGCCAGCAAGCCGTCGGCCGCCAGGCTGGATTGCTGTGTGGAAGCTGATATTCGTCCGCGGGTGAGAACGTCAAAGCGCGAAGCCAGATCCTGGGCTCGTGACAGGTCATGCGAGGTCATCACAACGGTTCTGCCGCGCACAGCAACCTGCCGCAGCACGTCGTCCAGCATGGTACAGGCATCCTGGTCCAACCCGGTGTGCGGTTCGTCCAGCAGCAAGACATCTGGATCGTGCAGAATGGCCCGCCCGATGGCCAGGCGCTGCTGCATACCGCGCGAGAAGGTGCGCACCAGGTCGCGCCGGCGGGCAGTCAGGCCCACCAGTTCCAGCACCTCGGCAATGCGGGCATTAAGCCCATCCACGCCGTACATGCGGCCGTAGAAATGCAGGTTTTCAAAGGCGCTTAAATCGCCGTAAAGCAGCGGCAGGTGCGATACCACCCCCAGCCGCCGCCGAACAGCCGCCGATTGGTTTGGTAAGAAGTATCCAGCAATCTTCACCTCGCCCAGTGACTGGCGCGATAAAGAGGAAAGGATGCGCAGAAAGGTTGTTTTGCCGGCGCCGTTGGGTCCCAGCAGAGCCACAAACTCGCCCTCTGCCACCGAAAAATCCAATCCCCGCAGAACGGTTTTTGGACCAAAACGCTTTACCAGCGATCGGACCTCGATCATGCAGCGTCCTTTTTTTCCTGTGATAGGCTGGTCAGGCGTTCCAACCGCTGTTTCAATTCGCCGCGGCGCGAAATGTAAGCTTCTTCGCTCAATTCGCCTGCGCGGCGTTGATCATCCAGCGTAATAATCGCATCCATCAAGGATTCGGGGGTTTCTTCTTCCTGAATCTCTTCGGGAACGGGCTTATTCCGGCGGCGATTGATGTAAAAGGCTGCCCCTGCTGCTCCAACCAACACAAAGGCGCCGATGCCGATAAGCAGGGTTGTGGTGGAACCAGAATTGACCGTGGCCCCCTGTGCCGGTCGGCCGCTTAAACTCAATTTCAGCGCATTTTCGGGCGTCAAATTGCTGGTGGTGTAAAGTTGCAAATTAATGCCCTGTACCGGCCTCGAGCCAGCGTCAGTCAACTGGTCGCTCTTCATGCGTACGCCGCCTTGCGGCACCATGACGATGGCTTCCGCCACGTTGATGGGAACGTAAAACTCGAAATTGCCCCTGCGGTCATAAGGAAGGTTGTAAGCAAAAAGGATTTGGTAACCTTCGGCAGGCGAATAAGCCCGTGAAACACCAAAACCATCCGCTGTTTGAAGGTAGACGCCGTCTCCAAGAGTTCCATCCTGGAATTGGAGATCGGTGGCGCCGGCTGGCAGCTTGAAGTTTAGAAGCGTGTCGCCTTCCTTGGCCGGGGCAATCACTTGCTGCCCGGCGTTGCTAAAGATAAGCAGCTCAACCACCTGGACTTTTTGTGGATCGGTAAAATCAAAGAACAAATGCAACCGGTCACCGCGTAAAAGCGATACATCGTTGCTTTTTTCATAAATCGTAATGGGCAAGTTGGCAGGTTGCCCGGGGGTGACATCGCTGCTGTGCAGCGGGTCGGAATTGTAATCCACACCGTCCACCGTCACGGTCACCATGAAAACGCGGTTTTCAACCAGCTCAACATCCGCGAAGCTGTAACTGCCGTCCGCAGCCACTGCTGCCGTCCGGCTGTCTGCCGCTGCCATGCCGTCAAAGGCGCGCAGCGTTGCTGTCAAACCTGCTGGCAGGGTCCCAGAGGCGCTGGTGATTTTACCGGTGATGGTCGTCTTTTGAACCGGGCTAGCAGCAGCCTCAACCGTCGGCGTACCCTCCGCTGTGGACCCGGCTGGTGCACCGCCAGCAGCTGTCGATGGGGTACCGGATACCGTTGTACTTTCAACGGTTGGCGCTGCCGTGGGTGTACTGATGCTGGCTGCGAGCTTACCAGGCGATGCAAAGGTCATTGACCGCACGTAGGCAGCCAAACCCAGGCGCTGCTCGTCGCTAAGCATATCGCGGTAGGCTGGCATGCCGCCTGACCCTGTAGTAATGGATTGAAACAATTTTTCTTCCGATAATTGAGCCAGTCTTTCCGGCTGTGACCAATCGGGCGTGTTCAGACCAGCAGCCTGCGCGCCGTCGCCCTTACCCTGGGGACCGTGGCAGCTTTGGCACTGCTGCTCATAGACGGTTTTGGCGGAATCAAGTTGGGTCTGGGTGGTATGCAGGGAAAGCGCATAAGCCACCACATCCCAACGATCGCGGTCATCCAGAGACTTGAAGGGCGGCATGCTGCGTTCCATGCGTCCGTTCGTCACCAAATTGAACCAATCCACCGGGATGGCTGAGAGGGCAACCTCGGATGTGCCAATGGCGGGCACTTCGACCGATAAATTGGAAGCCATCGATCCGTTGCCCCGGCCCTGGTCTCCATGGCATGGTGCGCATTTTTCAGAAAAGATAGCCGCCCCTCGTACCAGGTCCGGCGGGACGATCGGGAAAACGGTTGCCAGGGTGCTTTGAGTCGGCGCCTGGTAATCAGGCGGCGGGGTGATATCCTCAGCCAACGAACAGGCGGAGAGCAGGGTTAGCAGGATAATGGCGGCGAAGAAAATGGGTCGTTTCATGAATCTCCCGTTAAAGTGCTGTCCCGCACTTCGGGCAGAATTTATCTGATTTTTGCAATGGACGGCCGCATTTCGGGCAAAATCCCACTGATTTTTCCTCGCGGGCGCGGCGGCGGGCGGCAATTTGATCTTCAATTGAATCACCCGCGCCAATGTTTGCCATGTTGGCGCCGGCCTGCGAATCCGCGCGCCGGGCAGCGATGGCTGCTTCCAGGCGGTCTTCTGCACTTTGCATCCCGCTGCGTTCCTCCAACTTGTCCAACTCGCGCATCACTTCGGCCCCGTGCGTCAACAGGCTGCTGCGCTGCACCGGATAATCCTCAGCCGGGATTTTTCCCAATGCCTGGTCAAAATCCAACTCCTGCAGTGCAGACAGTACCCGGTCCTGCTCGGCAAGCAAAGACGAACGAATGTGTTCCCGCGTTTCAATCGCTGCTTTGGAAGTGGTTTCTTCGCTTGTGGATAGTTTAAAAAACGGTTGCGCAATGAATAAGCCCACAGCCAGCGCAAGGGCAAGGATGAGAAATAGCGAGCCGATATCCATGATGATTTCCCGTTACCTTATTCGTACTTATCTTACTTTAGCAGACCGTCTATCACAGCTTGGATTTCACCCAGGGAGGTGAAGGGACCTTTTTTTACGTACGTCAGCTTGCCTTCCTGGTCGATGATATAGGTTTCGGGCACGCCGGTGATGCGAAACATCTGCGAAATGCGCGTGCGAAGATCAGGGGCGTTCGGATAGGTGATATCGAATTTCGCCAGGTAGGTTAAGGCTTCTGGCTCGGTATCGGTGTAATCTACCCCCATGAACACAACCTTGTCGCCCGGCTGGTAATAACGCCAGGCTTGTTCCAAATCGGCGGCTTCCTGCGAGCAAGGCGCGCACCAGGAGGCCCAGAAGTTGAGCACCACCACTTTGCCCTTGAAATCAGACAGATTCTGCGGTTGGCCATCGAAGGTCACCATGGAGAATTCAGGAACTTTTTGTCCAATCACGATCGGTCCGGCTTGAACCCGGCGGAGTCCGATGCCTATTAATGCCAGAAACGCCAGCAATATCACAAAAGCCAGAATGATCACCCAACGGGGCAGGCTGCGGCGAACGGAGGTTTTCTCCTCCAGTTGATTTTCAATATCCATATCCATCCGGGAAACTCCTATATATCGGGCTAACTGCCTTTTTCACGGCGCTGCAGTTCTTCTTCCACCCGTTTGAGATATTCAGCCTGTGTTTCATCCACAGCAATGGCAGCGGTAGGCTGGGTTGAAGCGGTTTTATTTCGCAAGGTGCGTACAACCCGCAGGTATACAACCACCGCCAGCACCAGGAAAACGCCCAACAAAGCATAAAACACCCAGTTAAAGCCTTGCAAGGGCGGCATTGCCAAAACCCGGTCGCCGTATTGCTGCGCAAAATAGGTGCGAATTTCATCGGCAGACCAGCCTTGCGAGAGTTTCAAGCGGATCAATTCCCGCCACTGGGCACAAGCCTGGGTCGGACAAACATCCAGCGGGATATTCTCGCACACCGGGCAATACAGCTCTTTCGCAACCGCGTTGACCTGGTCATCGGTTGGCGGTTGCGGATTCTGCGCCAGAACCTGGTTGGCGGAAAATAGCATAATTGCCAGGGCAATCAAGCCAGCCAGCTTGAGGATTCTTCCATAACGCAACCGGAAATCATCAATTCTTTGCAACATCTTGCTCACCGACCTCGCAAAACGAAAAGCCCACATTGAGATAGAAGCCGAAGTTTGAACGGGCTTGAAAATTACCGAAATCTTGGCTGCCAATACCGCCGGGATCTAAGGAACACACTGGTTTATCATCCTTTCGGCAGCATCGCATCATAGCTTACTCAGGCAGGCAAATGGACTTTTGCTTTTTCCGTGATCCGCCTTCGCACAGCTTCTGGTTCCTTATCAGGCCAGGCAGCCACCAGCATGCCAAAAATGAGTACAAACCCGCCCAGCCACAGCCAGTTGACCAGGGGATTGTGGAACACCTTGAAGGTAGCCTGATTGGTATTGAAGGCCTCCCAATCGACCAACAACAGGTAGAGATCATCCTCCATGGTACTGCGCACGCCTGGAATCGTCATGGATTGCTGCGCGTCATAATAGAAATCGCGCCGCGGCGTGAGCTGCCCCAGGTATTTATCGCCTTTGTACACGTCGACCACCGCGCGCGCAATATCCCGGCCGTCCGGGTTGTTCCACTCAGCCAGACTGCGGAAAGTAATGGTGTATCCTGCCAGCGACATGCTCTCGCCGGTTTTCAGCGTCCCCTGGGTTTCGGTCTGAAACATCTCAATGCCGATAATGCCCAACGACATTAAGACTATGCCCAGGTGGATGATGTAACCGCCGTAGCGCCGGCGGTTGCGGCCAGCCAGATTCCATAATGCCAGCGGAAGCGCTTCCTGCGTGCGGCGGTGTCGCGCCAGAACAGCGCGGGTGTAATCATACAGCGTTACGGATGCCACAAATCCGGTCAGCCAGAAGGCCAGCAGCGCCCATACCGACCGGACGCCTAGTGCAAAGGCCGCGACAAGCACCAGTAACGAGACAAGGGTTGGCTTCCAAATGGCGCGCCCGAGCGTCTGGATGGTGGAATGGCCCCAGGCAGAAAGCGGCGCAATACCCATTAAGAACAGCAATCCGGCAAATAAAGGTCCGGTGGTGCTTTCGTAAAACGTCGCCGCGAAGGTCACTTTTTGCCCGGTAAATAATTCCGAAACCAATGGGAAGATCATGCCCCAGAAACAAACCAGCAGGATGCACATGAACAGCAAATTATTGAGCAAAAAAAGCGCTTCCCGCGAGAGCAGCGAATTCAACTGGCCCGACGATCGCAAATCGTTCCACCGGAATAACAGCAGCGCCAGCGAGGCGATGAAGGTAATTCCGATAAAAGCAAAGAACAACGGGCCGATGGCGCTTTGCGCGAACGCATGCACCGAAGAGAGTACGCCCGAGCGTGTGAGGAAAGTGCCAAAAATAACCAGCGAGTAGGTGATGATGATCAGCACCATGTTCCAGCGCTTGAACATGCCGCGTTTTTCCTGGATCATGACCGAATGCAGGAAAGCGGTTCCGCTTAACCACGGCAAGAAAGCGGCAATTTCAACCGGGTCCCAGCCCCAATAACCGCCCCAACCCAGTACGTCATATGCCCAGCGGCTGCCCAGGATCAAACCCAGGGAAAGGAATAACCAGGCCACCAGCGCCCAGCGGCGGGTAACCCGAATCCAGCGGTCATCCGAACGGCCGGTAACCAGCGCTGCGATGGCAAAAGCAAAGGGAATGACGAAGGATACAAAGCCCAGGTACAACATTGGGGGATGGATGATCATGCCGGGGTGGCGCAGCAGCGGATTCAAGCCGCGACCATCATCGGGTATTAAAACGGTTGCGCCTGCCGGCTGGAACATGGCCACAATTTCACGTCCGCTGGCGCTCATCCAAAACCGCTCGAATGGATTTTCAACAAAAATGGATAAGCCCACGAAAAAGGCCAACGTAACCAGGGCTACCACGATCACCCATGGCAAAAATTCGCGGTCGCGGTCCCAGCGCCGCAATGTGACTGCCGTGGCAAAGGCTGACATCAACAGTGACCAGAAGATGAGCGATCCTGCCTGTCCGCCCCACAACGCTGTAATTTTCAGGTATAGCGGCATGGTATTGCTGGTTACGTTGTAAACATACTGGACCTGATACTGGCGTGTGACAAGCAGCAAAATGATGCTCAATGCTGTCAAGGCAATCAACGGAAAGGTTAGGAGCATGGCAAGCCGGGCGCTTTCCACCCAACGGCTTGATTTCTTCAAGCCTCCATATGCAGCCGCTCCAATGCCGAACAATGCCACCAGAAAGGTAATGATAAGCGCGCCAAATCCAAAATTCGCCAGCATGCTTTCTCCGATAGTTTTACTTTTCCATTAAAACCCCGGCATTCCGCCGGGGTGAGAGATCGAAAACAAACAGGCTATTTGTTAGCCTGATTGGGAAGGGCCTCTTCGTACTTGGTGGGACATTTCAGAAGCAATTCCTTGGCATAGAAGACCCCATCCGACCCGAGTTTGCCAGTTACGATAGCCTGAGCTTCATTCTTGAGAAGGTCCGGCTGGACACCTTCGTAGACAATCTTCATGGTTGCCCTGTTCGGATCCATCACCGCAGCATGCAACACGGCGGCTAGACCGCCCTGCTTTTCAATTTCAGCATTATCAGCCGGGATATCGGCAATGGTGAAGGACAAGCGCAGGTTGCTTGAGTCATATTGAATAGTGTCGCCCAGGACAGCTCCCGAAAGACGCAACTCGCGGTCGGCAAGAATGGCACCCTTTGCCTTAACTTCGGCTATGGTCATGAAGTATTGTGCGCTGGCTTTGGTGGATGAAATAACGAGATAAATCACAGCGGCAATAATTAACAATCCGCCGATAATGAACTTTGCACGACCCTGGGAAGCGGGTCTTCCAACAGCAGCATTCTCCATAAGGTCTTCAACCTCCTCAGTGATTTCAGGCTCTTGTAACACGGACAACAATCAAGGGCTTAAGAAAATTTTGTCACAACCACATTAAATCCGCCTGAGAACCTTGCCTCAGTTTTCCTGATGGTAAATTTTGGTGATAATTGTCCGGATTACACCCGCGAAATTATATCATAATATCCATCTGAAACATTCCATCCCGCTTACACAGGCTTCATTGATTCGGCTGCCTTAAGCCAGGCTGGCAGGATTTTCAACAGATTTCCCATCACGAGGTTTGTGCCTTCGTGAAATACATCCTGATTAAGGTACGCCTCGCCGCCAAATTCTGAGACCAAATCGGAAACGCCGCGCAGGATCAAGCAGGGTACGACATTACGATGGCAGACCCAGGCAATCGCGCCTGATTCCCAATCGGCAGCCACCGCGTGAAATCGATCTAGTAATTCTTTCACTTCGGCCGCCAGAATATCCCGGTCGGCTGAGATTAATCGGGCCGGCAACACAGGCGATGGATACGGTTGGGGCAGCCTTGAAAGGTCCAAACGGGTAGTGTAATGATCGATAGCCGCCTGGGGATCGCCCATTTGCTCGATAATGTCATAAACCACCGTTTCGGTTGCCAGCAGGATCGTCCCACGTTCCACACTGCCAGCAAAACCGCCGCAGGTACCGAGATTGACCACCAATCCAGGCTGCCAGCGCTGCACAGCGTATTGGGTCGAAGCGGCTGCGGCAATTTTTCCCCAGCCGCCATGCAAAAAGATGACTTGCAAATTATTTATGATAGCTTCAAACCATTCGCCGAACGGACCAGTCTGGGCCGGGCAGGTTTCAAAAACACTTCGGACTACTCGCCATTCAGAATTGGCCGATATGATGGCAAGTACCGGTGGCTGCGTGGAATGATTATCATTCATCGATTGAACTGACCGCCTCGGATTGCATTTCCCGCCAGGGGACATTGTTATTGGTCAATAAATCGATCAGCCTGGTCCGGCCCATGCGCGTACGGTAGCGTTTGTTTACCGGCCCGCGCTGCGCCGAGCGCCATACCAGATCCGCCACGATTGCTGCTGAATTCGGGCGCCCCAATTTGCGGGCATTGCGGGCGCGTTCTTTCAGTAGTTGTTCCCCGTTTGCCATCCAATGCGCCAGCGTTTGCAGCATATCCAACGGCGTTTCGACCATATCGCCTGCGCCATTCCGCAGGACAAAATCCCGGTTACCTTCCTCCTGCCCCGGGATCACATCCACCAGAAGCATGGGCAGCCCGCTGGCCAGCGATTCTGTCACCACCAATCCGCCAGCTTTGCAAATTACCGCATCCGAAGCCATCATCAAGTCCGGCATATTGGTGACAAAATCATAGATATGGGCTGGAACATGCCACTCGACGGCTTTCATCTGGGAGAATAGCTCTTCATCCTTGCCCGCCACTGCAACCACCTGCAGCGGTTTGCCAAAATGATTGATAACGTCCAAATTCTCCATCAATTGGTCCACCCGGCGGCTGCCCACTGCCAGAATGGTCGGCAAGTGTGCCTCCCAGCCTAATTCCTTGCGGATATCGGCCTTATGCCGTTTCTTTTGGGCAAAACTGGGCGAAACCGGAATGCCGGTTATATGTATCTTATTTTGGACGACGCCATTGCTCAAAGCCAACGCTTGCACCTCGGCAGTCGGCACCAGGCACATTTCCACATTAGGTGAAAACCACAGGCGGTGTACCGTCGCGAGATCCGTCACCACGGTCGTCAACGGCACATAATAGCGGTTAAGGGCAAAGTATGAAGCCAGTGGCGCCTGGTAAAGCGGATAAGTGGAAACGATTGCATCCGGATCCAAAGAGCGGATTAAATCGCGCATAATTTCATACAGCGCAACGGTCAATACGCTTTCCATCAGGAAACTGGGGAATTCCCTATCGCTGGCATCGTAACTCAATTTATACAATTCCGGCGCAGATCGCACCAGCCGGTCATAATCGGCAGCAGAATCGCGCAGGTAAAACGGCGCCCGCCGGTCATCCAGCGGATTGATGATTTGCACTTCGCAGTCATCGGCATGGTTTTGTTCGAGGGCTGCGGCGATGGCGTTAGCGGCGCTGCGGTGGCCAAAGCCAGCGTCAGCGGTCAATATCAGGATGCGCTTTTTTTCAATCATAACAACGCTCGTTCAGGTTTTTCCATATCAACCGAAAGCTTATTCATCAGGTAATCGACCGCCAACTGGAGAGCTTGCTGTGCTGAAGCAGCTTTGTTGCCAATACGGTCATCGTTCCACACATAGCTCCATGCCCAATCGCCTTCAGGGGCACTCAAGCCAATCCAAACCAATCCAACCGGTTTTTCCGCTGTGCCGCCGCCCGGTCCCGCAATCCCGGTCACCGACAGTCCCAGCACGTTTTCGGGTAGTGTTTCATCAACCAGCGCTGACCGGACGCCGCGCGCCATTTCAATGGCAGTTTCCCGGCTCACGGCGCCGAAATTTATCAAGGTTTGTGAGCTCACACCCAGTACACGGCGCTTAGCCTCGTAGGCATAGGCTGTAATGCTGCCCAGGTAATAATCGGAGGAGCCGGGAATATTGGTCAAGCGGTCTCCGACCAGCCCGCCGGTACAAGACTCAGCCACCGCCAGTTTCAACCCATGCTGGCGCAGTAATGGTCCAATCAAAACCTCGAGCTTGGTTTCCAAAATATCTCTAGCCTTTTTATCATGTTTCTTCGAAATAATTATACTCTTTACCACCACCGCTTAATCACCCCGGTATATAATGAGAAAACCCTCATCGATCAGGAGCCTGGACAGCCATGCCTCAAGCAACCTACAATTTTCCTGCCGGTTTTTTATGGGGCACTGCCACGGCTGCCCATCAGGTGGAAGGCGGCAACGCCAATAATAACTGGGCAGCCTGGGAAGCACAGCCTGATCGCATTCTGAACGGCGACCGGTCAAATTTGGCATGTGATTGGTGGAGCGGGCGCTGGAGTGAAGATTTCGACCGTGCGGCCGAAACGCATCAGAACGCCCACCGCATGTCGATTGAATGGAGCCGCATTCAGCCCCGGCCGGACCGATGGGATGAAGATGCAATCGACCATTATCGAGAAATGATCCGCGGCATGCTGGCCCGCGGATTGACTCCCATGATCACGCTGCACCATTTTACCGACCCATTGTGGTTTTCTGAACAGGGCGGCTGGGAACAGGAAAACGCGCCTGAATTATTTGAAAAATTCGCAGCGCATGTGGTCGAGGCATTGAAGGAATATGTCACCCTGTGGGTGACAATCAATGAGCCCAACGTCTATGTGGTCAGCGGGTATATGGGCACCGACTTTCCGCCGGGCAAGACTGACGCACAGGCTGCTTTTGCTGTGATGCGCAATTTAATCCGCGGGCATGCCGCCGTTTATAGAAGCATAAAACGGATTCAAAAGAATTCATCGATCGGCATTGCAGTAAATTACCGCTCGCTCAAACCAGCCTCTCCTGCATCTCCAATTGACCAGGCGCTGGCAAGATTTGCCCACAATTCTTATAACGAGAGTTTCATTCGCACGCTGAAAACGGGTCAATTGCGTTTTTCCACCCAAAGGGCTGGCATCCCCGAAGCAATCGGGACGCAGGACTTCGTCGGCGTCAATTATTACACCCGCGATCTGGTCCAGTTTTCTCCATTGGCAGTGCGGGATTTCTTTATGAAGCGGTATTTGCCAAAAGACGCCGCATTAAGTCAAACCGGTTTCATTGCCAATGTCCCCGAAGGGATGTTTGAATCGTTGAAATGGGCAAATACCTATGGACTGCCAATTTACATCACTGAAAACGGGGTGGAAGATTCCACAGATGACCTTCGTCCGCGTTATCTGATCGAGCATTTGCACCAGGTCTGGCGAGCCATTAATTTTAATTACCCAATCAAAGGCTATTTCCACTGGTCGCTGGTGGATAATTTTGAATGGGAACGCGGCTGGTCGCAACGGTTCGGGCTGTGGGGCTTGGATGTGGAGACTCAAACCCGCATTCGCCGCCCAAGCGTCGATTTATTTGCCGAGATTTGCCAGCAGAATGCCATTTCGTCAGACCTGGTTCAGCGTTACGCGCCTGAATCTTTCAATTCATTATTTCCGGTAAGCTAAACCGAAGAAATGCTTTCTCCTCCAAAACCGGGAAGACCTATCTCCCGGTTGACAGCGGTTATTTATTACCGCTATACTGAATTTAAGCGCCGTTCCGAACCAATCCGGGCAACAGAAGAATTTATTTCTCTTCCGGATCATCCTACCGACAAACGCTTGGATTTCAAGGCTCCTCGAAACCACAATGGCCAACCCATTATTATTGGGCGAATACGTAAAGCGGCGTCAAGGAGGACCCTGTGCATATCACCCTTTTACATTATGCTGCACCGCCAGTCGTCGGCGGTGTCGAGACCGTCATTGCGCACCAAGCGCAGCAATTGCACCGCGCAGGACATTTTGTGCGCATCCTGGCTGGCCGCGGTGAAACCTGGGATGCTCATATCCCGGTGCGGATTCTGCCTTTAATCGATTCGCGCCATCCGCACATCCTAAAAGCAAAAGCCAGCCTTGATAAGGGTATCATCCCGGAAGGATTCGATGACCTGGTTGAGCGGATCAAGAGAGAATTGGCCCAGGCCTTGGCCGGCAGCGATGTCCTCATCGCCCACAATGTGCTTTCGCTACACAAAAACCTGGCACTGACAGCCGCTTTGTTCCATTTGAGCCAGGAGAACGACAAACCCCGTCTCATTGCCTGGCACCACGATCCGGCCTGGAGTTCGCCGCGTTACCTGCCGGAATTACACGATGGTTACCCGTGGGATCTGCTGCGCACTGCATGGCCAAATGTCCGCCAGGTGACCATCTCGGATACCAGGCAGGCCGAATTAGCCCGTCTTTTTCAAATACCGGCTACAAATATTGCCGTCATCCCGGCCGGGCTTGACCTGAGCGAATTCCTCGGTTTGCATCGTGAAACCTATCGTTTATTAAAAGAATTATCCCTCACCGGCTGCGGGCCGATCTTATTGACGCCTGTCCGTTTGACCCGCCGGAAAAATATCGAGCTGGCGTTGCATACGCTGGCAGAGATTCAGCGCACATTTCCTTCCGCGGCGCTCATCGTCACGGGTCCGCCCGGACCGCATAACCCGACCAACATTGATTACTATAATGAGCTGATCGATCTCCGGTCCACATTGCGATTGCAAGGATCGGCGCATTTGTTGGCCGAATTTTACCCGGAGGGATTGCCTGAGAATACCATTCCCGATTTTTACCAACTAAGCGATTTGCTATTCCTGCCCAGCCGCGAGGAAGGCTTTGGCATTCCCATTCTGGAGGCTGGACTGGCAGGCATTCCCATTTTTTGCAGCGACCTGCCAGCATTGCGGGCATTGGCGAACGGCCGGGCAAATTATTTCAATCCGGATGATTCTCCCCGGGTAATTGCCGCTTCCATCGCCGGGTACATTCAATCCCATCCAACTGTAGAAATGCGCATGCATGTGCGCCAACACTACAGTTGGGAAGGAATTTATCAAATGCAAATCGCTCCGTTGCTTCAGGAATTGAAATGATTTCTCCACGTAAACATGTTTTTCGGCCATTTCAACAGGTCGTCGTGCCGGTTTTGCCTGGAGTAGATTGCACCGCAACCGTCGAACTGGCGCGTCAATTGGGCGGGGAAACGCACCTGGTCGGCCTGGTGCGCGTACCGCCGGACTCGTCCATCTCCGCAGAAGCAGCCACCGCCCGAAAACTTCGTAAACGTCTGCAAGCACTGCGCAGCGATTTGCCCAACGCAGCCGTATCGCGCGTTTATGTGGCACACGACCCCTGGGCCGAACTGCAGACGGCACTGGCCGGCGACCCGGTGGAATTGATTTTGCTGGATTACCCAAAGACCTGCACGGCGTTGGGAAAAACTCTGAATGAACTGATGGCAAACCCGGTTTGTAATATCGCCATCATCCGCGGACCGCTGCCAGCCGGCATGCTGCGCATTCTCACGCCTGTTCGTGGCGGTCCGAACGCCGTGCTGGCGCTGCGTTTTTCGCTATCACTGCGGCACAAAGAAGTGCAGGTTCTCAACCTGGCCCCGCCCAATGCCCCCGATTTGATGGAAGCACCATTCCGCGGCCTGGCAAGCATTTTGCCCAACCTGCGCGGCGTACACTACCGCCGCGAGATTTCCACGGATCCAATCCGGACCATCCTGGAACAGGCGGCCAACAGCGACCTTTTGGTCCTGGGCGCCACCAACCGGCCGAATTCCGAAACGCAACCCATTGGGCGCTCCACCGAGGATTTACTGCTCAAAGCCCCTGGTGGAGCCGTTATTCTGCGCTCCCATGCCGCCCAACCGAATGCCTGGTCCGGCGCCGAAGGTGAGCTGGCTGGTTCGGATGCCATCTCGCTTTTGGTCGACCGCTGGTTTGCGGAGAACACCTACCATGCCAACGAGTTCGCTGACCTCGAACGTCTGGTGGAACATAAGAAAAAACTGGGCGTCACCATCAGCCTGGCGTTGCCGGCGCTTAACGAAGCCAATAATGTCGGCAATGTCATACGCGCCGTGAAGGGTGCTTTGATGGATAACATCCCGCTGTTGGATGAAATTGTGTTAATTGATTCCGACTCAACTGACCAAACCCGCGAAATCGCTGCCAGCCTGGGTCTGCCAGTTCACATCCATCAAAAATTATTGCCCAATTACGGCGCCCGCATCGGCAAAGGCGAAGCATTGTGGAAAAGCCTTCAGGTCACCCACGGCGATATCGTCCTGTGGATTGACACCGATATCGTCAACATCCACCCGCGCTTCGTTTACGGCGTTTTGGGGCCGCTGCTGAATGATCCGCGCGTTCAATTCGTCAAGGGGTTTTACCAACGCCCGCTTAAAAGCGGGGAAGTGCTGGAGAAAGGCGGCGGCGGACGCGTCACTGAACTGACCGCACGGCCTTTGCTCAACCTATATTACCCCGAATTGTCCGGCGTGATCCAACCCCTATCGGGCGAATACGGCGGGCGGCGCAAGGCATTGGAACAATTGCACTTCTTCTCGCGCTACGGGGTTGAAATTGGATTGCTGATTGAAACATATGAGAAATTTGGCCTGTCGGCCATTGCGCAGGTCGATCTGCTTGAACGCGTCCACCATAACCAGAGTCTTGAAGCGCTCTCAAAAATGTCCTTTCAGATTCATCAGGCCGTCATGCGCCGCCTGGAAAGCCGTTACGGCCAGCATATCCTGGAAGATGTCAACAAAACCATGAAGCTGATCCGGTTTGAAGGCGGAAATTATTATCTGGAGGTTGAAGAGGTGGCTGAGAGGGAACGGCCACCGATGATTGACCTGCCTGAATACCGCGCGGAACACGGCATACCGGATCCTTCCTGAGCCAACCTTTTTGCCATGAATCTGAATAGCGAATGGTGAAGTACAATTCGGTAAACGGGACGAGATTGAGGTTTAACGGTTTATGACCACACTTTGGCTGGTACGGCATGGACAGACGGAATGGAATTTGGAAGGACGGTATCAAGGGCAGGCGGATGTGCCCTTAAATGCTGCCGGCATACTTCAAGCGCAAACGCTGGCTGCCGAGCTGGCCGGCCAACCTTTTGATGCCATCTATAGCAGCGACCTGCAGCGAGCCCGCGTGACCGCTGAAACCATTGGCCGGTCTTTGAACCTGCCTGTCCATATCGATGAGCGCTTGCGTGAAATAAACCAGGGCCAATGGGAGGGTAAAATCTATCGCGACCTGCTGGCGGCTCATGGCGAGGAAATGCTTGCCCGGCGAAATAACCCTTATGGATTTCGTCCGCCGGATGGCGAGAGTGCCGGCGAGGTGGCGTTGCGGGTCATTCAGGTTGCGGATGAAATTGCCGCAGCCTATCCAAAAGGACGGATCATTATTGTTTCGCATGCTTTGGCGCTGGCAGCATTATTTTGTAAGGCAAAAAACCTTCCGCTTGTCGAAGTGTATGACCATTTGCCGCACAACGCCCATCCAACAGTAGTGCAATGGCCGCCTGAGGCAGCCAACCAGGAAATATCGTCCTCCGAAACGGTATCCGGATGAAAGCTGCCATGCCAAAGTACGATCAATTCCTCGATCTGCAGCGCAACCGGATTGACCTCGAGCATATCCCCTTCACCGAGCGCGGTTCTCGCCTGCTTTTGATGAAGAACGACCATGGGCTGTGCATCCGGCTGGTGGAACGCTGGAACAAGATCGATCCACGCCTGTCTGGTTACCGCCTGCGGCCCCCCATCGTCGAAAACCTTAGTTTTACCGACATACAAGGCCGCGATCTTCCATACGAACTCGAAACCTTCCCCCACCGCCTGAACTTCCAAACCCGCCTGGGCGAATTTGCCATTGCATTTGAGGACGCCGAAACCTTGCTGCTGGCTTTGCCCGAATCGGCCTGCGGCCTGCGTTTTCGCATGCATGTCGACCAGGGAGTTGCCGACCGGCGCGGCGGCGTGCTGCGCAAGACCGGCGATATTCGCCGCAACCTGGCCTACACCACCAACCGGTTGATTGCGACCAACCAGATTCAACTGGTGGAGCCCGATCTATTGGAAGTTCACCTGACAGTCGCCGCCGGTTCGCGCAGCGGGCTGTTGATGAACCTCACTCCCCGCCTGGGCTACAACCGCTACATTCCCGATGTTGATTCCGCTTTTGAAGAAGCCGCCCGGCGGTGGGAGGATTGGTTTACTGCAACTCCGTCAGTTGCTGAGCCTTACCTTCAACAATATTTGTATTCCTGGTGGATCATGCGGGCGGGGTTAATTTCTACCCGTTATTTTATTACACGCGAGGCAATGACGCCCTCCAAAATCCATTATGTCGGCGTCTGGCAGTGGGATGCTTTTTTTCACGCCCTGGCCTACCGGCATATCGACCGCCGGCTTGCCCAGGATCAAATCCGGGTGGTACTAGACCACCAGCGCCCGGACGGGATGATCCCGGATGCCATCCATGATGAAGGTACCATTACCCACCTGACCTTCCCGGTGGATGCGGACGTCACCAAACCGCCGCTGTTGGCCTGGGTGTTGTGGAAGTTGTACCAGACCGATGGGGACCGCGAATTCCTTGAAGAACTGTATGAACCGGTTGTGCGCTGGAACCGCTGGTGGTTTGAAAATTGCGACCTGGACGGTGACGGATTGTGCGAGTACACCCATCCATTCTCTTCGGGATTGGACGATAACCCGATTTGGGATGCCGGCATGCCGGTCACCTCGCCGGATTTGAATACCTACCTGGTTATGCAGATGGAAAACCTGGGAAGGATTGCCGGCGCAATCGGACTTCCAGCAGAAGCGCAATCCTGGGAAATGCAGGCCGAAGCGCATTTGCAGCGCATGATTGCCCACCTCTGGGACGAAAAAGCTGGACTGTTTTGGGCTCAACAAAAGGGAAAGAACATTCCAGTGCGCACGCCTTTCAATTTGTTCCCATTGATCACCGGACGGCTGCCGGAGAAAATTGCCCGCCCGTGCGTTGCGCACCTGACCGACCCGGCTGAATTCTGGACAAATTACCCCATCCCCACGGTGGCTGTCAACGATCCCAAATACAATCCTCAACAAATGTGGCGCGGTCCAACCTGGATCAATGTCAATTACATGATGGCAGAAGGATTGGAACGTTCCGGTTTTTCCGATATCGCCCGCGAGTTGCGCCGCCGCACCCTGGCGTTGGTCATGGGCCAAGCCGATATCTACGAGTTCTATCATCCCGAGACTGGCGCACCGGGTCCGCAGGCTGCCAGCATGTTCGGCTGGTCGGCATCGCTATTCATCGAAATGGCGCTGGACGCCTCTAAAGACTCCGATACGCCTGTTTAAGCGATTGATTGCATTCTGGCTATTTTTGCGCCTGAATTATTGAAACATTTGTTCAATTTGCCTATTGACATATTAGAATTATTGTTCTATACTCTATGCGTAATCAATCATTTCTTCCTTTTCGCTCACCCAAGGAGTCCCAAATGAATTACGCAGAGTCTCGCCCTTCAATGAATCCCATCAATGCCTTGCGCCGCCTGCACATCCGGCCGGGAATCGTGACCGGCGGTTTGATCATTGGCGCGTTGCTGGCGTTTGAAATCTTCAATTACAGCACCACTGATTTTGCCCTGCGCGATCTGCTCGGCAATTTAAGCTTTGCCGGCGTGCAATGGGCTACCATTTTGGCTGTGGCCTTCTGCGGCATCGACTTTGCCGGGATTGCCCGATTGTTCACCCCCCAGCAAGGATCGGATGAGCCCAAAGAGGTCTGGTACCTGTTTGGCGCCTGGCTGCTGGCTGCAACCATGAATGCCGGCCTCACCTGGTGGGGCATCTCAATGGCCATCATCAACCACAGTCTGCAAAGCACGGCCGTCATCGATGCCAACACGCTCACGAAAATCATCCCGGTATTCGTGGCGCTGATGGTCTGGGTCATCCGCATTCTCATCATCGGGACGCTTTCGGTAGCGGGCGACCACCTCTTTGGCAGTGATGTACAGCGGCCTTATGCCCGCCCGGCGCGCAGTGCAGGCATTGTCACGAACGTACAGCCGGTCAACCTGGCCAATTCAGCCGCCGTGCACCGCTCCTCTTCATTTGCCTCCACCCTGCGGCAAGCTGCAAAAAATTTGGAACCTGCTCCGCGGCCAGAGCCTACCTACCACAGTGTGAGTATGACCCCGCAGCAGCACCCATCGCACCGACCTACCCACAACGAGAATCCAGCCAATTCACCCGTCCGCCGCTTCTAAAAAACTTCTGGTTATCCCCCGCGAAAACCGGCGCAGGCTCACCCCTGCGCCGGTTTGTTTTTCATTTGTGGTCTTCCGGACCCATCAACGGCAGCCGGATAATAAAAGTCGTTCCGCTGCCTTCCTGCGATTTCACATCGATGGTGCCGTTATGGTTTTTGACGATCCAATAAGCGATGGAAAGACCCAGGCCAAACCCTGTGCCAGGACTGCGTTTGCGCGAACGTTCGCCGCGGTAAAAGCGTTCAAAAATATGCGGCAGATCTTCTGGAGAAATTCCTGGACCCGTATCCGAAATTTCAATATGGCCGGAGGTCGCATCCTTGCTTAACCGTAGAAAAACTTTACTGCCTGCCGGGGTATATTGAATGGCATTGCCGATCAAATTAAGCAAGACCTGGCGAAGTTTATCGCGGTCGCCGGTGATTTCAACCTCGTCGATTTCCGAGACGACCAATCGCCGCTCTCCAGCCAGCGGCTGAATTTGTTGCACCACATCCAGCAGCAAACCATCCAACTCCACCGGACCCAATTGCAGCGGCAACCGCCCGGATTCAGCCTGCGCCAGCAAAAGCAAATCGCCCACCAGGCGTGTCAGCCGGTCGACTTCTTCACTGATCGAAGCCATTGATTCTTCATCAACCTCTTTCATACGCCGCATCAGGCTCAAATTGCCTTTGATCACCGTTAACGGCGTGCGCAGTTCATGACTCACGTCGGCCAGGAACCGGCTTTGGGTGGTGAAGAGTTGTTCCAGCCGTTCGAGCGTGTCGTTAAAAGAAACCACCAACCGCCCGACCTCGTCGTTTGAGATGCCCTGGGTGGGAATGCGGCGGGAGAGGTCATCCGCGCGGGTAATTTCCGTTGCAACCCGGGTCAGGGTGGAAATCGGTGCCAGAGCACGGCCAGTGACAAACCAGATCACCAGGCCGCTGATGAACATGCCCGCCAGGGTGAGCAGCGCCAACACCACCGCCAGCGAACGCTGCAGGGCCACTACAATTCCCATGTTGATGCCCACCTGCAGCACGCCAACCGGTCCGCGCGGCGTGGTTACCGGCACGCTGAGTACGCGCAAATAATATTTGGCGTTCGATTCCACTGAGTGGAAAACCGGCACGCCGGAGTGCAAGCCATCGCCATCCAGGGCGCTTTGCAACAGCGCCGGTCTTGCCAGCAGCAAATTCTGGCCGGTATCCCAGAACTGGATCAGAATATTCTGCGTCGGCTCGTACATGGCCGCCGAGTTGAGATCCAATTGATTGGCCGAAGTTGCCTTCAAGCGCGAGATCAACACCTGGGCTTCCTGCGTCAGCGTGTAATCGATTTGATTGAGCAGAATGACGCTGACCAGCCCATAAACAAGCCCGCCGAACAGCAGGAGTACGCCGCCCAGCAGGCTGGTGTAGAGCAAGGAAAACCGCAATCGCAGGGACATTACGGAGTTTCTCGAAGCACGTACCCGACGCCTCTCACGGTATGGATCAAACGCAATTCGTCTTCGATTTCAAGCTTCTGGCGCAAATAGCGGATATAAACGTCCAGCACGTTGCTTTCGCCGCCAAAATCATAACCCCACACGCGGTCAAAAATCATCTCGCGCGTCAGCACCTGGCGGGGATGGCGCATGAAGAGTTCCAGTAAATCGTATTCTTTTGCAGTAAGGGATATTGTTCGCCCGCGGCGCGATGCCTGGCGGGTCGAGGTATCCAAAGACAGATCCGCGAAGGTCAGCAGCGGCACGCGTTCGGGTTGAGTGCGGCGCAACAAGGCTCGAATGCGCGCCAGCAGTTCATCCAGTTCAAAGGGTTTAACCATGTAATCATCTGCGCCTGCATCCAGCCCCTGCACGCGGTCCTGCAGCGTGTCCTTGGCGGTAAGCATCAGTACCGGAATACTCCCCCCTGCGCGCAGCCGTTGGCACACTTCCAACCCATCCATGCCTGGCAGCATCCAATCGAGGATCACAAGATCAGGATGATGGTCCCTGGCTTGAGTCAAGCCGCTCTCGCCATCCACAGCGGTGTCCACCCGGTAACCTTCATAGGCCAGGGCGCGCCGGAGCACGCGTAAAATGGCTTCATCGTCTTCAATTATGAGGATGCGCTCGTTCATAAACCCTCCTGGATTAAAAATAATATACCATATCCAGAAACCACGCGCTAGCGAAAAAACCCGTGAACCTGCATTTGGCACCAAATAAAAGCTCATCTCGTTGTTATTGTGTGTTTCAGGCTATAATTTCTTCCATGTTGAATGCCGAACTAAAAGAGCCCATCTGGGTCGATTCCTACAACCGGTTGGCGCGCATCGTCGCTGATTTCGCGGGTACACCCTATCTGGCGGTGGACACCGAATCCAACAGCCTTTTCGCCTACCAGGAACAAGTCTGCCTGATCCAGATTTCCACCGAGAGCAAGGATTATCTAATCGATCCGTTGTCTTTCTCCGACCTTTCTCCGCTTGGACCCGTTTTTGCCGATCCGCGCACCGAAAAAATCTTCCATGCGGCGGAATACGACATCATCTGCCTCAAGCGCGATTTTGGATTCACTTTTGTCAATCTTTTTGATACGATGGTGGCCGCCCGTATCCTGGGCAAACAGGCGGTCGGCCTTGGTTCAGTGTTGGAATCCGAATTCGGCATTCAGCTCGATAAACGCTACCAACGCGCCAACTGGGGACAGCGGCCGCTGCCGCCAGCCCAAAAAACCTATGCGCGCTTTGACAGCCACTATTTAATCGCACTGCGCCACCGCCTTCAGGCTGAACTAGCCGAGGCGAACCGGCTGGAATTGGCAAAGGAAGATTTTTCGCGCCTTTGCCAGACCGCCATTCCGGCAGTCGATAATCCTGCCGATGCTTGTTGGCGACTGGCCGGCCACACCGAGATCACGCCGCGCCAGGCGGCCGTACTTCAGGCGCTGTGCAACTACCGCGACACCCGCGCGCGCCAGTCCAATCAACCCCAATTCAAGGTTCTGAGCAATTCGGCCCTGGTTGAATTGGCGCTGGCCTCCCCGCAGAACCGGGCTGAATTGATGGAGATCGATTCCATCAGTTCGCGCCTGCTGGAACGCCATGCCGATGGACTGTTGAACGCCATTCAACAGGGGCAGCTTGCGGCAGCGCCGCTGCGGCCGCGCCGCAACCGCCACCGCGACGAAGAATTGGCCAACCGGCAGGATGCCTTGCGTGCCTGGCGCAAGGAAACCGGCCAGAAGCTGCTGGTTGAATCAGATGTCATCCTGCCGCGCGATGTCATGCAAGCCATCGCTGAAGCCAACCCCCAGGATTTGGATGCTCTCCGAAAGATTATGGAAAGCGTCCCATACCGTTTTCGCACATTTGGCGCTGAGATTCTCTCCGCCATCTCACACTAAGGAATGTGTTATGAAAATCCATTTTGATGGTGCCGCACAGACTGTCACAGGGTCGCAACATTTGCTGGAAATCAACGGAAAGCGTTTGCTGCTCGATTGCGGCCTGTTCCAGGGTAAGCGCAAAGATTTCTATGATCGAAATTTGAATTTTAAGTACGACCCGGCTAGCATCGATGCCGTGGTTCTTTCTCATGCTCACATCGATCATTCCGGCAACCTGCCGAACCTTGTCAAAAAGGGCTTTTCAGGGCCGATCTACACCACCCCGGCGACGGCCATGCTGGCGGATGTGATGCTGCGCGACGCTGGCCACATCCAGGAGTCGGATGTCATTTTCGTCAATAAAAAACGCGCCCGCCAGGGCGAGCCGCCCCTTGAACCGCTCTACACCATCGAGGATGCCGCCCGGGTGGCCAATTATTTCAAGGGCACCGAGTACGACCAGCCGACGGAAATTTTGCCAGGAGTGACATTGACCCTGGTGGAAGCCGGCCACATCATGGGTTCAGCCGGCGTCGTGCTGGATATTCAGGAGAAGGGCCGCCAGTTCCGCCTGTGGTTCTCAGGGGATATCGGCCGCCCGAACCTGCCGCTCATCAAGGACCCCGTTTATCCGCGCGGCGCAGATTACCTGATCATGGAATGCACCTACGGCGACAAACCGCACAGCAACCCGGATGATGCTTTTGTTGAATTCCGCGATGTCACCCGCCGTACTTTAAACCGCGGCGGCAAGGTCATCATCCCGGCTTTCGCGGTCGGCCGCACGCAGGAACTGGTTTACGATCTCAACCGTATGATCAGCGACGGCGACCTGCCGCCTGTGCCGGTTTTTGTTGACAGCCCGCTGGCAGTGGAAACCAGCAAGGTATTTCAAAAGTTCCCGCAATACTACGATGAAGAAACACGCCGCTTCATCGCCGAAGAACGCCACCCGGCGCTCAACTTCAAAACGCTGCGCTACGTCCAATCAGTGGATGAATCAAAATCGCTCAATGACCGCCATGAACCCATGGTGATCATTTCAGCATCCGGCATGGCCGAAACCGGGCGCATTTTACATCACCTGCGCAACAATATCGAAAACCCGCGCAACACCATCCTGATCGTTTCCTGGCAGGCACCTGAGACTCTCGGCCGCCGCCTGGCTGACCGCGAAAAGATGGTGCGCATCTTTGGCCAATGGTACGAACGCCGCGCTGAGGTTGCCACCATTGGCGGGCTATCCGCCCATGCCGGGCAGGATATTCTCCTGCAATATGCGGCGGCTTCCCGATCCAGCCAGAAACAAATCTACCTGGTTCACGGCGAGCCGGACGCCGCGAGCGCATTTGAAGCAAAACTGGCCGAGCAGCACCTGGGGCCGGTTACATACCCTGCCTGGGGTGAAGAGGTTGAGATTTAGGAAATTCCCGGGTATAATTGCCGGGCAATTGGAGAGGTGCCGGAGCGGCCGATCGGGGCGGTCTCGAAAACCGTTGTGGCGCTTGTCGTCACCGTGGGTTCGAATCCCACCCTCTCCGCTGAGAAAAGACCCAATCCTGGGTCTTTTTTGTTATCGCTGCGAGGGCAGGCCCTCTCCGCTATGAAAAAGACCCAACCAAGGGTCTTTTTTGTTACCGCTGCGGGGGCTGATTAATCCTGTTCCGAATGGAACCCCATCTCACGGAGCCGGACACGGCGGGCCACCGGTCGGAACCAGGTTGAATTTGTAACGGTACGGAACCTTGCCGTCAAACCCTTTGAACACCACGTGGTCCGATACGGTCAGCGATAATTGCAGCGTACCGGTTTTATCCAACCCGGTCAGGGTGTAGGTACCGGCAGCGTCATGCGACTCGCCTGCGGATGAAATCGAATAGGTGTAGGTAACATTGCCACGCGTGGCGTCTTGCGGAACAAAATTAAACGTGAAGGTGACCTTCGGCGTGACAGATAATACGCTGAAGGGTTTCGAGGTGCTGCACACCGTGCCCGAAATGGCCTCGCCGCCCAGTGTTTCAATTTGCTGAACATTGTAAGGTCCGCCGGTAATATCCGCCAACTGGGTGGGTTCGGGCGTAGGTTCAGGCGTTGCACCGCTATTACCCTGGCTGGAACTATCTGCTTCGCTGTTCCCGCTACTGCTGCCCCCTGCGCCCCCGCCCGCGCCGTTGCCCATCCCGCTGCCGCCTCCAGCCGCTGGTGGCAAGGTTTGTCCAACCGCTGTTGGCGTCTCCGTTGGACTTCCAGCTCCAATCGTTACCGATGGCAGGCTACAGGCCATCGTCACTGCCAGGATTGCAATAACACCCACGAGAATCCCTGTCCGCCGGTGCGTGATCATCAGATTCCTCCGAACGATCCAGCAAACGCCTTCAGATTATCAATGCGGTTATCGGAAGAATTATATCTTTTTAGATAATCAATGTCAAAATTATGATGGTTTTAGGTTTTGCGATACCCAAACGCCCGGCTAATCACCGGCTTGATCTATGGTTACCATGTGGAGAAAATCGAGGATGCTTTTACGTGGATAAAAATGTTCATATTTTCTTAAATCTTGGTGAAGCGCTCCATTATTTTCCTGTTCTTCAAGCCAAGGATCGGGATCTATCGATGCAGCTTAATCCACACGGGGGAGTAAATGTTATTGTAAAATGGTCCAAATGAGGGACGGCATTTACCGTCCCTCATCGGTTGATTACCTAAACCTTTATTCCCACGCAAGTTCTAACTGAATCATCCGTTGCAATCAATCCATGTCAAAACGGTCCAGATTCATAACCTTGTTCCACACCGCCACAAAGTCGCGCAGGAATTTCTCCTGCGAGTCACGGCAGGCGTAGACTTCCGCCAGGGCGCGCAGTTGCGAGTTCGACCCAAAGACCAGGTCGACGCGCGTGGCAGACCACTTGACTTCGCCGGTTGCGCGGTCGCGGCCTCTGAAGACATCTGCCTCTTCCGAGACAGGTTCCCAGACAGTGCCCATGTCAAGTAAGTTCACAAAAAAGTCATTGGTAAGCATGCCCGGCCGATTGGTAAAGACGCCGTTCGGAGACATCCCAAAGTTGGCATTCAGAGCCCGCAAACCGCCCAGCAGGACCGTCATCTCGGGAGCGGTCAGGGTCAGCAGTTGGGCGCGGTCAATCAACATTTCCTCGGCTCTGGCCGAGAATTTCGCTTTTTGGTAATTCCGGAAGCCGTCCGCCACCGGTTCGAGGAAGGCAAAGGACGCCGCGTCGGTTTGCTCCTGCGAGGCATCCGTCCGGCCAGGTGTGAAGGGAACGGTCACAGCGTGGCCTGCCACCTTCGCGGCCTGCTCGACGCCTGCGCACCCGCCCAGCACAATCAAGTCGGCCAGAGAAACCTGCTTGCCGCTGGTCTGGGCACTGTTAAAATCCTGTTGGATTCCACCCAGGGTTTGCAGCACCTTTGTAAGTTGTTCCGGCTGGTTGACTTCCCAATCCTTCTGCGGGGCAAGCCGGATGCGCGCGCCATTGGCACCGCCGCGTTTATCGGAGCCGCGGAAGGTGGAGGCTGAGGCCCAGGCGGTGGTGACGAGTTCCGGGATCGACAATCCCGAGGCAAGAATTTTTGCCTTGAGGGCAGCGATATCGGCTGCATCGATCAGCGGATAATCGACTGCGGGTACCGGGTCCTGCCAGATCAGTTCTTCCGTCGGGACTTCCGGGCCGAGGTAGCGGGAACGGGGACCCATGTCGCGGTGAGTCAGTTTGAACCAGGCCCGGGCAAAGGCATCAGCAAACTGGTCGGGATTCTCGTAAAACCGTCTGGAGATTTTTTCGTAAGCCGGATCAAACCGCAGGGCCAGATCGGTCGTCAGCATGGTTGGCGCGTGACGCTTGGAAGGATCGTGCGCATCCGGGATCGAACCGGCGCCCGCGCCATGCTTGGGCGTCCACTGCTGCGCGCCAGCCGGACTCCTGGTCAGCTCCCAATCGTAGCCGAACAGGTTCCAGAAGAAATTGCTGCTCCACTTGGTGGGCGTCGAGGTCCAGGTAACTTCCAGGCCGCTGCCAATGGTGTCGCCGCCTTTGCCGCTGCCGAATTTGCTTTTCCAGCCCAGGCCTTGCTCCTCGATGCCGGCAGCTTCCGGCTCGGGGCCAACAAGGGAGGCATCCCCGGCGCCGTGGGTCTTGCCGAAGGTATGTCCTCCGGCAATCAGGGCAACCGTTTCTTCATCGTTCATGGCCATGCGCGCAAAGGTCTCGCGGATATCTTTTGCAGCAGCAAGCGGGTCCGGATTGCCGTTCGGTCCTTCGGGGTTTACATAAATCAGACCCATCTGAACGGCGGCCAGAGGATCCTCGAGCTCACGATCGCCGCTGTAGCGCTTGTCTTCCAGCCATTTGCCTTCTGCCCCCCAGTAAATATCTTCTTCCGGTTCCCAAATATCTTCCCGTCCGCCGCCGAAGCCGAAAGTCTTAAAGCCCATCGACTCCAGAGCGCAGTTGCCAGCCAGGATCATCAGGTCGGCCCAGGAGATTTTGTTGCCGTATTTTAGTTTGATCGGTAAAAGCAGCCGGCGAGCCTTGTCGAGATTGACATTATCTGGCCAGCTGTTGAGTGGTGCAAACCGCTGCGAGCCTGAACCCGCGCCGCCGCGGCCGTCGCCGGTGCGGTAGGTACCGGCGCTGTGCCAGGCCATCCGGATAAAGAGCGGCCCATAGTGGCCAAAATCGGCCGGCCACCAATCCTGCGAATCGGTCATGAGGGCATAAAGGTCTTGCTTCAAGGCCATCAAGTCGAGTTTTTTGAATTCTTCGGCGTAATCAAACCCTTCGTCCATCGGGTTGGACAGAGAAGAGTGCTGGTGCAGGATTTTGAGATTTAGCTGGTTAGGCCACCAATCCTTGTTTGACGGACCTTTTCCAGCCGCCTGAGAATGTGACTTGCCCGTTACCGGGCACTTGCTCTCGTCGCTCATTTTATTTACTCCTTATATTTGTGTTAACGCGTCCGATACAATCCGGGCAAAGCCCGCGAAAATAGACGTTCTTTTCTCGAATCTGGAACTCGTCCAATCCGTCAAAGGGAACCAGGTCGATATTGACGCTAAAGTTATAGATGGTTCCGCAGACATCGCATTGAAAATGGCCGTGATTGGTTAGCGTAATGTCATAATGCTTCTCAGTTTCGTCAATATCGACCACCCGTACCAAACCGGCTTCGATCAGCGTGTAAAGGGTGTTGTAAATGGTGACTTTCGATAAGGAAGGAATCTCGACCAATAACGAGCGGAAGATTCCCTCCACGGTCGGATGACCTTCTTTCTGATAGAGGTATTCCAGGACTTTTATACGCTGGTAGGAAGGCCGGATCTCTTTGCTCTTAAGTTGTTCAGTAATGAATTCTTTCGTTATATCCATTTATTTTAATCATTTCATTTTAGTAATCATTACAATAATATCTTACGGTTTTATATCTGATTTGTCAAGATACATATTTGTGCATTAATTTTCTAATGAATGAAAGTCCAGCGGCCAGTGGGTGCTGGCAGCAATACTATCAGACCACTTTCTACCCTTTGACAAGTCATTCAAAGACAGGGACGCCGAAATTTTTTCGGCGTCCCTTTGCATCAATTCGGCTCAGGTTTTTTCCTGCCAAAACCAGGCAGGGCTAACATTTTTCAATCGCGATGGATTTCATCTGCTCATCGTAGAAGATGAAATTGCGGCCATCGCGCACATGCGCCGTCGCCCACAGCTTTAGCGAGAATGCGCAGGTGGAAGTCAGACCAACCAGCAGTGCCGCACCTGAAACCGTAGGCGTGATCGGACCTGGCGTGCCGCCGTTGAAGGTAAATGGCCCGGCCAGGTAATTCACGGTTGGATTAATGCCCTTGGTGTAGTACAGGCCCCAACTGTGCAGCCGGCTGTTCTCCTGCAACACATTGACCTGGAAATCGAGCGGCGGAACCGAACTGAAGGGAATCACACCGCATTCATTCAACACCGCCGGAATGGTAAGATCGACCACCGGGCCTTTGTTGTCGAGGGTAATTACCAGGTCGCAGCGGTCGAGCATGGGCGGCAGCACCGCCGGCGGTGCGACGGTGCCGTCGCGGTAATCGACCCCCATCGCCGAAGTGAGTTTGACGCCGTTCTGGTCAAACACTTCCAGCCGCAGGATGTATTTGCCGGTGTCGGCCTCAGCCAACCAGCTGTACCAGGTGCCCAGCCAATCCGGGTTATACCAGTAATAATCGCTGAAGTTGCGCACCTCGTACAGTGCCGGAATCCCATTGACGGTGAGCGGCCCAAGCGGATGGTTCTCGCTGAACAGAGTGCTCTTGGCAACCCGCGTATCCGCCAGGGAGGCTGTAACGGGGGTAAATTCGCTGCTGCCTTCCTTGGCATAGGAGAGCCGGTAATAGCGCGCCGGTGCACCCGTGGTCAGGTTATCGCCGAATTGGCCGTAAACCAGCAGCGAACTGCCGTAGGCTACATTTGCCAGCGGAGCTTCGTTATACAGTCCGCTGGATTGGCTAATCTTGTAGACCTCGTCGTCTCCAATGCGTGTGAAGAACACCGGCGAGCCGGCAGGGGGTTCGTTGCAATTGCCGCTGCCGCATTGCACTTCTTCGTTATCCAGGAAAAGGTCAATATGGGTGCTGTTGACGTTCCAGCGGGTGCTGGTGTAGGGATCCATGTAGATGACCGTCGGTACACCGTTGATCACCTGGGTGACTTTGATGATGATGTCCGGCCGGGCATCAAAGCGCAGCCGGCCCCGGCGGATATGGAAAGGCCACCAAGAGAAACAGCAGTTAAAGAAACCGTTGCAATCGGTGGTGGCCTCGCACACTTCCACTTTGCTGTAGTAGCAGTTGGGGAAGATCAGCCACGGAGCAATCTTGGATGTCAGGGTCAGTTTGTCCAGGCGGGATGCGATGTTGCTGTCCATCAGGCGCGCTTCGCCGACGCGCGTGAAAGCCGGTTGGGATGCCGCGAGATTAGTGACCTCCATCCTGGGCTGGAGTGCAAAATTGGAAACCAGGTTGGCAGCCATGCCCAGTATTTCCTTCGGCGGCAATGGCTGAGGATTGAGCGCCACCCGGTCTAAAAGGGATGAACGGATGTCGCTGCGCAGGCCGGAAAACCGGTCCAGGTTCAGATCCGGTGCCGGGTCAGGGCCGGGAAGAGGCGGCACTGGAATGGGCGGTTCACGCAGCAGGTCCGGAATGCGGAAAACCGGGCGGTCGAGCAGCAGTTCCCACCAATTGCGCAAATATGGCCAGTAGCAGAACTCGCGGTCGACATCGAACACCTCGACCTTGATGAAAGGCACCGGACAGATATCCGTGACACCGTCGTGATGGTTGACCTTGCGAACATGGCCGGAAACGCAGATGCGCAGCGGCCACCACGGCCGCCAGATATCGACCGGGATTAACGTATCATATCTGAGTCGGAACTGCCCACCATCACCCTTCCATTCCCGGGCTGAGAAGGATTGCGAAAAAGCGCTCGAATGCCGGATTTGTTCCGGCATGTCCGCGGGACCCACAAACAGGTCCACATCGCTCGGTCGCGCCATCCGCAGCGCAACGCTGTAGCTGCCTTTGGCGTCCAGCGGCGCGCTGCCCAACAACGTTCCGGCTTTATCAAAAGCATAGGCTGCCAGTTTTAGCTCCCCTGGTTGGAGGTCAGGTTGCTCCCGTTGAATCTGGCCTTCGATCAGGAATTTTCGCGCCTTATCGGAACCGACAGGCTGATTCACTTTCGTTGGCATTCTAGTTCTCCTTATTCAATCACATTGACTGTTACCAATAGGATCAAAAAGTAAAACCATGGGTTTTGACCATTCTGGCCTCGTAATCGATACACACCTCCAATTTCCTTTCAACCACACATCTACTTAATTAATTACCCATCGATTCAGGCACGAAAGCCCTAGACTCAAAATTGCATGGCGCTATGACCGGGTTGGTGAAAGAAAACCAACTCAATTAGGGCTGTCCAAAGCATTGAAATCTGTTGGTTGATTGGCTGCATATCAACCCAACAACCTGAGAACGAATGAAGTAATCTCATGTTTCTCTCCAGCCCTGTTACCGTCGGGTCTCTCCAAATAAATGGACCCAATGGGAAACAAACCAGATTGTCAGGATAATTATATATATTTTTGATAAATTTAGTATTAGTTTAGTAAACAAAACTCTCTTTATCTGTCACATTTAAGATACACGCCAGCCTGGCTGCAGGAAAAAAACGTCCTCAAAAGGTAAATCCCCCATTCAAGCATCAGCTCAGCGGGATTCGGCAAGTTTTTTCCAAAATAGTGCAAATATTCCAGAATGGAACTTACGCACCTGCGATTTATGGATTTATTCCATTTTCCAGATCATCCGGTATACTCTTTTTATCCTGGACATGAATTTCACCCAAAACCACCCGCTCTTCTTCCCGGAAAAATTCGCCTTTTTTTCGTTCTCGCACCCCGCAGAGCAATTTGCATAGTGGCGGTTCTGTATCATCAACCAACCTTTAGAGGTATTTACAATGAAACATCGACCAGCTTCCAATCCCTATATCCTGCTGCTCCAAAGAATCCTCCTGTTTGGGTTGCTTTTCATCATTATGCTCGCCGGCTGTGCCTTACAAAACACCCAAACAGTTCTCGTCACTGAAACACCCTCAACCACGCCAACGCCATTGCCGCCATCCAATACGCCCAGCCCAACCGCAACCGCCACCCTTACCCCCACGCGTACGCCCACGCTGCACCCAATGAACATCCTGGCTGCCCGCCAGACGCCTTACTCTGGCAGCGCCATTACCATCGAAGAAACCCTGGAACCCGGGGCTAACTATGCCCGTTACATCGCCTGGTATGAATCGGATGGACTAAGAATCTATGGTCTATTGACCATTCCAAATGGTAAAATGCCTGCCACTGGTTGGCCCGCGATCATATTCAACCACGGCTACATCGACCCGGCTGTTTACCGTTCCACTGAACGCTACATCGCCTATGTTGATAACCTGGCACGCAACGGCTATATCGTTTACCGCATCGATTACCGCGGTCATGACCGTTCCGACGGCACAGCCAGCGGTGCATTCGGCAGCCCGGGCTACACCACCGACGTGCTCAATGCAGTCGCATCCATCAAGGCCTTCCCACAGGCTGATCCGGACCGGATTGGCATGTGGGGGCACTCCATGGGCGGGTTCTTGACCTTGCGCGCCATGGTCATTTCACCGGATATCAAGGCCGGCGTCATATGGGCCGGCGTGGTCGCATCCTACCCGGATCTCATTTGCTGCTGGCGCCGCCCGAGTCCAAACGCGCCCACAGCCACGCCCAACCCCAATTTTCGCAGCGGCTGGCGCAGCAACTGGCAAAACATCTACGGTTCGCCGGAGCAAAATCCTGATTTCTGGCTGGGAATCTCGGCCAACAACTACCTGTCCGATATCTCCGGCCCGCTGCAGCTCCACCATGGGACAGCCGATTCGGAAGTTCCATTGGCATTTTCACAGAGCCTCTACCAACAGCTTTTGGACGCCGGCAAGACGGTGGAATATTACGAGTACCTGGGCGACGATCACAACCTTTCGAAATTCTTCAGCCTGGCCATGCAGCGCACGTTGAACTTCTATGATCAATATTTGAAAAACGCGCCATAGAGCGGCTAGGCATTCTCCCGCCGGCCAAAGGATTGCTCGATATTGGTGCCGTGCATACCGGCCTGGTAGGCGCGTTCGTCCATGGGTGAAAGCCGCCTCACCATAGCGGGCGTCAGTAATGGGTAGCGCCTGAGATGGTGCAACCGCTCTTCGATGACCGCCACGCCCAGTTCATCCGTTTCCCAATTCAAAGCATCCAACCGGCTCAAATTCAACGGCCGGGTGTAACTGCGCAGCGTTTTGATCCCCTCAAGACTGTAAAAATTTTCAAAATAGGTCATCACCAGTTCGCGCAGCGTGCGGTAAACCGGTTCGCGAAAACGCAATCCGGCATAATTTGATTTTGCCAGCGCGCCCCAATGGCCGTCCACGCGGTAGAGTGCCAGAACGTGGTCGTCATCCATGCCCGGTTCCGGCCACAGGTCAATCACCAGCGGTGCATACCCGATCCGGCGTAGTACGGCAGCCGCCAGCAGCGCGCCATCATAGCAGTGGCACTGGCCGTCCTGCAGCACCACCAATGGGCTACGGTTTCGCTCCTCGGCGATATACGGCAGGCTGTCGAGGTAGATTTGAACCTCGTAAGGCGTTTGAAGGGCTGCCAGCATATTTCGTTCTTGATCGGAAAGACTTTCTTCCAATGTCACCATCCTCGCCACCTCCTGACCGGTTGTTTGCTCATAATTATAGTTCCACAGATCCCGGATGAATTAAAAAATCAGAGCCGGGTAGCGCCCGGCTCTGGGATATTCTATTCGATTGTATCCGAATCAGGGTTCAACCGGTAACCCGTTAATCATCCCTTCCAGGATGTTTTCAAGAGCAATCGTATGCACGCAGCGTCCGCGCGTGGCAAAAAAGGTGCAATCACATTGCCATTCGCCGTTCGAAAAAGAAACCGTATGGGCGTTGTTATCCCCATCCACAACAACCTGCATTGACTTAAAATGGAACCGGTTGCGTTCCTGGGCGTATCGTTTGGCTTTCTCAATTTTACCAATCATCCCGTAGTCCATGATTTACGATCTCCTTTCAGGGGTGAGTAAGTAGCAAAAAGGCACGCATTCAGATGCGTGCCCCGGGCCTTACCTCAATAATATGTAAACAGCAACTCGCATAGCAGATATTATTAACTCCTGTGTTAATCATATAACCAAAAGTGTTGAAAGTCAACGGCATTTTTCCAACACGAACGCATCCTCGCCATCCTGATAATAGGCATGCCAGCGGTCCACCTGGCGGTATCCATTGCGGGAATACAGGTTTAGAGCCGATTGATTATTCCAACGCACGCACAGCCGGATGCAGGGCACATTCATATCCCGTTCACAGGCTTGCAACAGAGCCGTCGCAATGCCCTGACCGCGGTATGCCGGGCGGACGCCAACTGTGGTAACCCATCCCAGCTTGTGCGCGCGGTCGATTTCACCGGAGATGAAGCCGATCATTTCGCCATCCACAACGGCTTTAATCCGCACCACGCCAGGCAGGGTCAGAACGCCAATCATATCCAGCAACGGCCAGGCATCCCGTTCAAAACATTCATGCTCCAAACGGTGCAAGGCGTTCAAATCATTCATGCGCGCCGGCAGCAATTGAAAATTCGCCCGTTCAGTCATAACCCACCCTGGTAAGAACCCACCCCCTTCAGATGATCAACAAAAGGGGGTGGGGCTAAACTCAGACGACAGATGCCGGTAGACGGCTTATCGAAGACAACCCGCCTTTATTCCTTACTCTCTTTTCTCGTGTTCATGAAGTTATCCAGCAGGCTGGTAAATTCCATCGGGAAGATGTATTTCGTTGAAGGGCTGGATGCCATGTTCTTAAGCGTCTCAAAGTATTGCAGCGTAAGGGTCTTGCCATCCACGCTCTTGGCAACGCTGAAAATCTTATCCAAAGCAGCGGAATAACCTTCAGCGCGCAGCAACTGGGCCTGCCGTTCGCCTTCAGCGCGCAAAATGGAAGCCTGTTTCTCGCCTTCGGCTCGCAGAATTGCAGCCTGCTTTTCGCCTTCAGCCACGTTGATATTGGCCTCGCGAGCGCCAGTCGATTCAGTCACGACCGCGCGGCGGGTCCGTTCAGCGGTAAGCTGCCGGTTCATCGAATCTTGCACATCGCGCGGCGGCAGGATTTCGCGGATTTCAACATTGGTCACCTTGACGCCCCAGCGTTCAGTAACTTCATCCAAGCGGGTGCGCAAGGCAGCATTGATTTGCTCGCGCTCCGAAAGGACGCCGTCCAATGGAATACCGCCAATGACTGAGCGCAGCGTGGTAGTGGCGATACCCTGGGCAGCCAGTTCAAAGTTGCCTACCTGCAGTACGCTTTCTACAGGATCGAAAATCTTGTAGTACCATAGGAAATCGATCGAAATGGGTGCATTATCCTTGGTGATGGACGTCTGCGCCGGAATTTCACGAACCTGCTCGCGCAGGTCGACCCGCACTGCCCGATCGATGAAAGGAATCAGAAGCACCAGGCCAGGTCCGCGCGGCCCAATACAGCGGCCGAGACGGAAAACCACGACGCGCTGGTATTCGGGAACGATTTTGATGGCCGTTGATAGAAAGATCAACAGCGCCAACAAAATGAAGCCAAAAAGGCAATAGACGAGCGTTATATCCATGAATGACCTCCTTCAAATTTATGACTCGCGGTCGATGCAAGCAGTTATTGAGGTTTGGTTGGCAATGCTTCCACCAGAAGTACCAATCCTTCACGGCCGATCACCCGGACCTTGGCCCCCTTGGGAATAAAGACGTCACTTCGAGCAGTCCATTCCTCGCCGCTTACATGTATGCTTCCCTCAGCAAAAATATCGGTATGCGCATCGCCTGTTTTCCCAATCAACCGGCTCAGATCAATGGAAGGGCGCATACGCGCAGCTTCCATTCCTCTGCGGCCAACGATCCACATGATTCCAAGGGCTGAGACAGAGGTGGCTATGGCCAGGATTGGGCTTACCGCCAGTTGGCCCCCTTCCGTTCGAAACAGGAAAACCGAGCCGACAATGAATGCCAATCCGGAAAACAGCAGGAACAGCCAACGGGGTTTACGCAGCAAGGAAAGCAGGAAGAGAACAACGCCAGCCGCTAAAATCGCAAGAGCCCACCAATTCGTTGGAAGGGTGGCGATGCCAAAACCGGCCACCACCAGCGCGAACAAAGCGCCGATTTCCAGCAGCCCGGTACCCGGCGTAAAAAGTGCCAGAACGGCCAGCACAAATCCGCTGACCAACAACACATAGGCTAAATTTGGATCAATATTGAAATTCATTCATCACCCTGGCAAGCCGCCCTTTTCCGTCTGGCCCATCAGGACAGCCGGCTCATTAACCATTATACAACAATCGAAGCCAGGGTCTCACGAGGTTTGCAGTTAACACAAAACAGGCAGCCGATCAACTGCCTGTTTTGCTTTCCCTGTTTCCAAATCGTATTCCGTTTTTCCCAAACCCAATCAGGAGGTTCCTTGTTGGATTGAGATCATTCTATCGAGCCAAGATTAAAATAAAAGAAAAATTATGTTACAGTTTCATTAACATTATCAGGTTCATCAACGATTGGTCAGATTCTCGTTTGCCATCCGCCTGAACCGTTCACGATCATCTGCGCTTGAAAACGCATGCTTTGGCAGAAAGGCGAACTGGCGTTTATTGCCAGCATAAACCAATAAGAAATATTGGCGCGTGTCAATCAGGCGGTCAAACGTCTCCCACTCCAGATCGATTTTTTCAAAACGGTTGCGCAGTTCAATTCGATCGTTTGTTATAGACCACACCGTTTCAGCGCGCATGGTTTCATCTTTGTCAACCACCTTTCGAACGCGCAACAAAGGAACTGCCACCGTCGCAGCGGCTATTAAAAGGAACCCAAACACAATGGCCAGAATAAATAGAGCAATATTGCTTCCGCGCGCCCATTGAACCAATGAATAGGGCACAGCCAGTACGGCAAATAGTATCGAGATGGCCGTCAACAGCAGGATGGAGCGCTGGGTGAAATAAAATGCCAGTGTTGCCTTGACGTAATCGGACGGGGTAGGCTTGAACCTTACTTTAATGGGCTGAAACATGCGTTGTGCTCCTGCAGGCAGCTAAGGATGGCGGTATTATAGCGGTTCTTTCATGATAAAATCGGGCATACGATTGATGAAGATTCCGAGGTGGCCCATGTCCGATACCATTTTAGTCGCTATTGCCTGGCCTTATGCCAATTCCGAGATTCATGTTGGCAATATCACCGGGTCGCATTTACCGGGCGATATCTTTGCCCGCTACCACCGGCTGAATGGCGACCGCGTGTTAATGGTCTCGGGCACCGATTCGCACGGTACTCCGGTCACCTTAAAAGCAGATGCCCAGGGCGTTCCCGTTGAAAGCGTTTATAAGGAATTCCATAACGGTTTCCTTGATCTTTACCAGCAGTTGGGCATCAATTATGATCTTTTCACCACCACGCATACCCAGAATCACTTCAAAGTGTCGCAGGCGATTTTTCTCGCGCTGCAAGAAAATGGTTTTTTGTATGAAAAAAGCAGCGCACAGTGGTATTCGCCTTCCAGTAAACGCTTCCTGCCAGACCGCTATGTAGAGGGCACCTGCTATCTCTGCGGCTTTGAAGGCGCCCGTTCGGACCAGTGCGATAATTGCGGCAATCCGCTCGAAGCCGAAAAATTGATCAACCCGCGCTCAAAGATCGACGGCTCCACCCCCGAGTTGCGTGACACCAATCATTTTTACCTTGATCTTTCCAAGTTGGAACCCGATGTGGCTCGTTTTTTGCGGGAACGGAAACCCTACTGGCGCGATACCGTCATTGGCCAATCGCTTGGCCAGATCGAAAGCGAGGGCCTCAAACCGCGCGCCATCACCCGCGACCTGGATTGGGGCATCCCGGTACCCTTGAAAGGCTGGGAGGGAAAGTGTCTTTACGTCTGGTTCGAGGCAGTCATTGGCTATCTCTCCGCGACTATCGAATATGCACAGGTCAGCGGCAATCCGGAAAGCTGGCGGGATTGGTGGACCAATCCAAATGCCAAGGCCTTTCACTTCATCGGTAAAGACAATATCTTTTTCCATGCTGCCTGGTGGCCAGCCCAGTTAATGGGCACAGGCAATCAGTTTTTGCAACAATTCGCTGGTGAAGCTGGTCAACCGCTTACACTGCCCTATGACGTACCCGCCAACATGTTCATGAATCTGGAGGGCCGCAAGATTTCCGGCAGCCACAACTGGGCGATCTGGGGCCGTGATTTTCTCACACGCTACGACCCTGATGCGCTGCGCTATTATTTGACCGTCAATATGCCGGAAAACCGCGACACGGACTGGGATTGGGAAGAATTCCTCCACCGCAATAACGATGAACTGGTTGCCACATGGGGAAATCTGGCCAACCGGGTGCTCTCCTTCTGCTACAAACATTGGGATGGCCGCATCCCTGAGCCTGGCGACCTGACCCCTGCTGATAACGAATTGCTGGCAACCATCGATGCCGGTTTTTCCACGGTTGGCGGTGAGCTGGAAAAGGTGCATTTACGGGCTGCCCTGGCTGAAGCTATGCGCCTGGCGACGGAGGTGAATAAATACCTCGACCGCGAAGCCCCGTGGCAATCAATAAAAACAGACAAAGCCGCAGCCGCCCGCTCCATTTACACGGCTATCCATGCCATCGATTCCATCAAGGTCATGCTTGCACCCTTCTTGCCCTTTACCAGCGAACGCCTGCATGAATTTCTAGGCTATACGCAGCCGCTTTTTGGCACCCAACAGGTTGAAAAGGTTCAGGATGCATTGGGCGACCATTATGTGCTGCGCTACAATCCCATCGAGGCATCCGGCCGCTGGCAGCCCAGCCAGATTGAAGCTGGACGCATCCTGCAGCAGCCGCAGCCGCTATTCAAGAAGCTGGACGTGTCGATTATCGAAGCGGAACGCAGCCGCCTGGGCGAGCCGCAGTAAATAATTCTCGAAATAAATAATCTGAGAGGCTGTCATTTCGAACTTCGGACAGCCTCTCCTTTTATAGTTTCCAGTCATACTCAGGAAAATTTTACCGCTCGATCTCATTCACGCCGTATTTGGCAATCAAATCGTCCAGTGCTTCGCGTAGCAATTCAGCTTCGCCTGCCTGACGGTCAGCGGCTAATTTGCTTAATCGTTCCAGTTGGGTCTGGGTATAGTGGCTGGTTTTTGGCACCATGCGCTCTTCATAGGCTAGACGCACTTTGGCGCGCCCCGTGGCTTTGGCGCGGTAAAGCGCCTGGTCAGCCTTGCGAAATATTTCCGATTTTAAGCGTCCATCGATGGGAACGCAGGCTATTCCGGCGCTGATTGAGATCCCCTGAATCATTTCTTCTCCATTTCCAGTCGGGACTGGCTGTTCAGCCATGGCCGCCCGCATTTTTTCAAGCAGCAGAAATGCCAGTTCGCGCTCGGTTTGGGGGAAAAGAATGGCAAATTCATCGCCGCCATAACGGCAAACAGCTGCACCTTCCCCGGCACCCTGCCGGAAGGACCCGGCAACCGCAGCCAATACCGCATCGCCAACGGGATGACCGTAGGTTTCATTGATCTGCATGAAATGATCGATATCCACAAAAGCCAAAGACAACGGCGCCTCGCTGGCTCTGTACTTTTCGAGGGCTTCGTCAAATAAGGCGTTGAAACTTTTACGGTTCAATAAACCTGTCAGCGCATCCATTGTGTTGTTAGTTTCAGTTACCATGTTAACCTCGTATGATCATAGATTATTTTATAATAATATATAGAAATATTATGTTTGTCAATTACACAATTGTAATCTAAAGCAATTCCTAATTATTTAGCAAATGGCCGTTCCTTTCGGAACGGCCATTGTTTTTCATTTCCAGCTGGAAGCCTGATCCAGCCGCTCCATGGTTTGCTCATCCAGCCGCAAGCCTGCCGCGCCAAGGTTATCTTCCAATTGTTCAAGGTTGCGCGGACCAATGATGGGACTGGTGATGACGGGTTGACTTAACTGCCAGGCCAACGCCACCTGTGAAACCGACTTGCCACCCAATCCGGCAGCCACCTCTTTCATGACATCCAACAATGCCCAGTTTTGCTCATTGAAATAGCGGCTGACATTGCGCGCACTGCCGGCATCGACATGATCGCGCGTATATTTGCCAGTCAGGAAACCGCCAGCCAATGGGCTGTATGGGATCACGCCGATGCCGTACTTCCGGCAAACCGGGGCCAACTCCTGTTCAAATTCACGCCGCCAGGCCAGGTGGTAATGCGGCTGCAGGCTGTCAATACGCGCCAATCCCAGCCGGTCGGAAGTCCACAGCGCCTCCATCAACTGCCAGGCCGGGTAGTTCGAGCAGCCGATATAGCGCACCTTGCCCTGACGCACTAGAGTATCCATGGCTCCCAGAGTTTCTTCTATGGGCGTGTTGAGATCGGGATGGTGGGTCTGGTACAGATCGATATAATCGGTTTGCAAACGCCGCAGCGAATCTTCCACCATGCGGAGAATATGCACGCGCGAAAGGCCTTCATCGTTTGCGCCATCGCCCATTTTTCCGCGAACCTTGGTGGCGATGACCAATTTATCGCGCGATAGCGCCCGGCTTTTCATCCACTTGCCAATAATCGTTTCCGAAACGCCGCCCGGGTTGCCCTCCACCCAGCGCGAGTAAACATTGGCAGTGTCGATGAAATTGATACCGGCATCAAATGCCCGGTCGAGGACGATAAACGAGGTTCCTTCGTCCGCCGTCCAACCAAATTGCATGCTGCCAAGGCATAATTCAGAAACCTTCAAGCCTGTTCGCCCAAGTTTGCGAAATTCCATTTTGACCTCCATTTTCAAGTTTTTTCCACCAATAACGATCCCAGCTCCGCCGGCAAAAGACTCTCATAGATATCCAGAATCTGCCGGATGATCAATTGATCCGCAAATTGTGCAAGCACGCGCTCACGCCCGGCTGCGCCCATGCGAATGCGCAAGGCCGGGTCATCCAGCAGCTTCCCCAAGGCTTGCGCCAGGGCATCCGCATCGTTCGGCGGCACCAGCAGGCCGTTTATGCCATGTTCCACCACCTCGCGGCAGCCTGGTACGTCGGTGGCCACAATAGCCCGCCCGCAGGCGGCCGCCTCAATCAATGCCGTTGGCAACCCTTCGCCTAGGGAAGGCAGCGTCACCACGGCGGCTAGAGGATAGACATTCTCCATCCCACTTTGAAACCCCCACCACTCCACCAAACCGGCATTCTGCCAGGCATGCAATTCTTCAGGTTCAACAGTCGCCGGATTGCCCGGATCCGGTTCGCCTGCGAGGACAATCCGTACTGTGTGATCCTGTTTCAGGATGCGCGCTGCCTCAATCAATGTGCCGAGCCCCTTATCCAGCAGCATCCGTGCTGGAAAAAGGACCACTGGAATTCCTTGCGGTTCCGGGGCAGGTTTAAACCGCTCAACATCCACGCCCACGCCCTGGACAACGACAGTTTTTTCTTCCGGTAGTAAACCCATTTGAATGAATTGATCCCGGTCGCTGATGTTCTCAAAAATTACTGCCAGATTCGCGTGTCCAAATGCCAACCGGTAGAGCGGCAACACCACCTTGCGAAGCCCCCTGCCCTGCCTGTTCTGGCTGAGGAATACATAACCCAACCCGGTAACCGAGTTTACCAGCGCGGGAACATTTGCATTGCGGGCAGCCAGCGAACCGTATAAAACCGGTTTAATTGTGAAATGATGGACCAGGTCCGGTCTTTCGCGCTGGTAAATGGCCGTCAGGCGGCAGACCGCGCCCAATTCGCGCAGTGGTTCGGTTGTTTTCCGGCCGACATTCCATTCCAGCCAGCGAAAACCGTCTTCCACGATGTCGCTGACAAACTTGCCATTCGGCGAAACCAACACCACCTCTGCCCCAGCCGCGCGCAGTCTGCGGGCCAAAGACAGCCTGAAATTAAACAGGTACCAGTCGGTGTTGGCTACCAGAAGGATTTTCATTCTGCCTCAGGAAATTTCGAGGTTATATCGCCATACAAATCCCGCAGACGGGATTCCATGACCTGCCATGAATACTTTAGCTCATAAGCAGCGCGCGCATGCTGGCCGAATTGCTGCCGCAAGGTTGGATCGTCTGCCAGTTTCGTCAATGCAGTTTCCAGGGCAGCCTCATCCCCGTAGGTCACTACCAATCCAGCCTCAGCCGCTGAAATGATGCGGTCCATATTGGTATTGTACGCAACTATGATCGGCTTTCCCAACATCATGGCTTCGAAAACCTTATTGGGACTGGAGTAGCGGTGGTTTGGAATGGACGGATCATAGATGGCAAACAACACATCCGCTGCCTGGCTTAATGCCAAGGCAGTTGGATAAGGTACCCGGCCATGAAAAGTTACGTTTGGCATCCCGCTTGCTTTCTCAGCAACCGTCCTCTCATCCCCGCCAAAACCCGCCAGGTCCAAATGCCAGTTTAGATGACGGCCCACGATATTCAGCATTTCAACCAACCCGCGCTCAACCTGCAAAAGCCCCACGTAGGCCAGACGCAGGTCTCCAGCCGGCGAAGGTGAAAAAGCCGGAAAGTCTGAGAGGTCAAGTTCCTCAGGGCTGTTATAAATCACAGCCAATTCCTTGGGCGTTGACCCGGCAATTTGAGCTACCCGGGCATCATCGACCAGGATAAGCGCATCAGCCCGATCGATGGATTTCAAATCCATCATGCGAATCCAGTTCTTGATCCAGCCTGGCGTGCGTCGCAGGTGATCGGCGTAGAAATCAAAAATATCATAAACCACGATCTGCCCCCAACGCTGCTTGCACCATAATGCCGGCAGGATTGTGTCGAAATCGCAGGCATGAATGATATCGAATTCAGAATGGTGTTTCGCCAGCCAGGTGAAGAGTCTCCACTGCCAGCGCAGCAGGTTGGGCAAATTGGCCAGCCCGCTGCCGAAGTTGGCATGAATGGGCATGCGGATGATGGTGAATCCATCAACAGCCTCTTTTTCGGGTAATTGAGCGCTGCGATCCCAACCCAATGCGGTTACCGAATAACCAAAACGGTGCAGCGCCCTGGCAATTTTTTCCACGCGCGGGTCAGGCGCGATCGGATTGGAACGCAGGATCAACACACGCGCCATCGGTTGGTCGGCAACCCTCATACTCTCACCTTTTGCAATCGAAAGTATATTTTCAGGGTATCCACAAACATGCGCATGATATGGATCGCCTTGATCCGTTCGAGACTGCGCGTTCGTTTGTAAGTCAATTCAACCGGGTATTCCTCGATCTGATAGCTTGCCCGCTGCGCCAGCGCGAGCAGTTCCACATCGAAGGCAAAACCTTTTACCGTCATTTTTGGCATGCAGGTTTCCAACACTTGCCGGCGAAAAACCTTGATGCCGGTCTGAGTATCGCGTAATTTTAAATTGAAAAGCAACCGGACGTAATTGCGGTAAACCCGGCTCATCACACGGCGCAAGAGGGGTACTTTGGCATGCATATAGACTTTTCGACCAACAACGACGTCTTTCCTGCTGGTTTCGAGCGCTGCCAGCATCTTAACCACGTAATCCGGTTGAATTTCAAGGTCAGCATCCAGAAAAGCTACGTACTCTCCCCGTGCCAGACCAAAACCCTTTACCAGCGCTGCGCCTTTGCCACTGTTCTTTTCTAGTTTTAAAACCCGGATACGCCCATCGATTTGCGTAGCAGCCGACGCTTCATCAAAGGTTCTATCCGTGCTGCCATCATCAATGACTATGACTTCGACATCTTCTGTTTTCCAGGTCGCACAGGTCTGCAGCGCATTGTCATAGATGTGCTGGCTTTCATTATAAGCAGGCATGAGAATGGTTAATCGCTTCAATTATGGAAACCCATTTACTGTATGGAAATAATAAATTACCCCAATTTCCTGCGAGAGCCGTTCCGGGTTGACTTACATCAGATTTCTTTAAGAAGGATTGGGATGACCTCAATTCCGGTTTTTAGGAAGGAAAGGCTATTAATTCAATGGATCAATAATCCCCAGCATTTCCATTGTATCGCCAAATCGCCGAGATGAAATATATATCGCAAATTTATAAACAGAAGCCGCTTCTGGAAGTATTCCTTAGGAAGCATGGTAAACTAGCACAATCCAATCGATTTGCAAAATTGCATAATTTTTCCTCCATTTGTTACAAAGAAAACATGCCGTCAATTCTGCTATTCATCTGTTTTGCCTTAATATTTCTTCTTATTAAGGGCTATTTTAATCAATCATGGCGTGAGTCTCTTATTCAGACAGCACTTGTTTGGGGAACACTGGTTGTAGCAATCACCGAAATCACCAGCATCTTCAAACTGATCGAATTCTGGTCATTCACGATCATCTGGGGAAGTCTTTCGCTGATACTCTTGATCTTCTTGATAATTTCGGGAAAGACAAAGCGTATTTTAAAAGAACTTCGCTCATTTCGCCTTTACCTCCAGACTGGCGACACGGCAATGCTGGTCGTATTTTTAGCAATTATCCTGTACCTCGGCATCATTTCTATACTAGCGCCACCCAATACCTGGGACTCAATGACCTACCATATGAGCCGGATAATCCACTGGGTTCAAAATAAGACTATAGCTTTTTATCCTACGCATATTCTCAGACAATTGCACCAAAGCCCATGGAGCGAATTCGCCATTCTTCAGTTTCAGGTATTAAGCGGTGGTGATAGATTTGCAAATTTGATTCAATGGTTCTGCATGATCGGTTCTTTAATCGGCGTGAGTTTGATCGCCCAGGAATTAAGAGCCAATACACGCACCCAGTTTTTCTCTGCTGCGATTTGCTTATCCATTCCGATGGGGATATTACAAAGCACTTCGACGCAGAATGATTACGTCGTTTCATTCTGGTTGGTTTGCTTTGCCTTTTTCTCTCTGCGGTATTTGAAGGATCAAAAAACAAGCTACGCAGCCTGGATTGGAATATCACTCAGTCTGAGTATCCTGACCAAAGCAACAGCATTTATCTATGCCTTTCCATTTGTGATCTGGCTAGGGATCTATATTCTTCAAAAGCTGAACAAACGAGCAATCGAACATATTGCTTTACTCATCGTTTTGACGGTGAGCCTAAATTTGGGATATTTCTTCCGGAATATCAATCTTTATGGCAGTCCCATCGGTCCTGGCGAAGAATACCCTGGTTATTATTATGTGAATAAGGATTTCACTCCCGCAGCCTTTACATCGAATTTCATTCGCAATATTGGCCTTCATTTAGGTACGCCGGACGAAAAAGTCAATGCGTTTCTGACAAAAGGAGTGGACTGGTTTCATAAAGAAATGGGTATTTCGCCAACTGAAGAGCAAACAACCTGGCCTGGAATGAAATTTAAAGTTCATAAGCTGTCTTTCACAGAAGATTCGGGTGGGAATTTGATCCACCTAATTCTCATATTTATTGTGATTTGGTTTTTTGTTTTTCAAAAGCGCAAGGAAAAGAATGAACAGCTCTACATTTCTGCGCTGTTGGTTGGATTTTTATTATTCTGCCTCATTCTACGCTGGCAACCCTGGCATAGTCGGCTCCACCTGCCATTCTTTGTGTTGTTTTCGCCATGCTTAGGCATATGTTTCAGCCGAATCAGAACAAAATGGATTTCCAGTCCTTTAATCCTCTTGGTAATCCTTGCATCCATACCCTGGATAATTCTCAATCCGGCGAAACCCCTTCTTTCAGATAATAATGTTTTTCGGGCAACCAGAGCAAACCAATATTTCAGGCTTCGGCCGGATGCTGAAGCACCTTATACGCAGGCAGCGACGATCCTTGCAAATCATTCCTGTTTTAATTTAGGCGCGATTCTATCGACTGACGCTTGGGAATACCCCCTCTGGCCATTGCTCAAGGAAAAAACCACTGGGGATGTCATAATCACCCAAGTGAATGTGAACAATATTTCCTCCTCCACAAACCTCGGAGAAAATGCCTTGAGTCATACTCCTTGCGCCATTTTTACCGTTAACGCCGCACCCCAAAAAACCATTGTTTTCAAAAATTCTGAATATTTCCTGGATTGGTCTTCGACACCGTATAACCTCTATTTTCCAGAATCAACTCCATAATTTGTGAAATCCAATTATTGATATCATTATTTCTAATGCTGCGAATGGCAAAATCCTTGAACCGCCGGCAATTGGAATACATATAACTTCGGGTCTCACAATTAATCAGGATGATTGGACTGCATGCTTTGAAAAACCATCCATTTTTGATTGTGAAAATATTCAAGTAGATGCCAGAACATTCGAGATACCAAAGTACGGCGACGCCAATCTAGAAGATTTCACGACGCAAATCCTTTACCATCTGTCCGACCATCAGATCGCAATTGTGGCATCCATCGATGGAACAGGGAAGAATTTCAGTCATCACCAAGAATACCGTGTGGATTTTTCGAAGAAAAATGATAAATGGGTTATTGAATGGGCGGGAGCGCGGGAAAGGTAAATACACGCCGATAACCCAACCACTTAAAAAGGTATCATTGAAATTCACATTCGGAAAATAACAATACATTTTTCAGGTTGATTTCGTTATCGTTTTCCCTGGTTTCTGATATATTCAATAACATCAAATAGGATGCCCCTTCGATTACAATGAAAAAATATATCAAATCATGAATTCACCTCGCACAAATTCCCTCTGGCGATCCCGTCATTTGATCTGGGAATTGACCAGCCGGGAATTAAAACAACGCTACCGCGGCACGTTCCTGGGAGGGTTCTGGTCGGTTTTGAACCCATTGATCATGCTGGCTATTTATACATTTGTGTTTTCGTATGTATTTCAAGCCCGCTGGCCCACGTTGAAAACTGGCGCTTCAAACTGGGAATTCGCATTTATCCTCTTCGCTGGTTTGATCCCGTTCAACCTCTTTTCAGAAATGTGCAATCGGGCACCCGCATTGATTGTCAATTCACCCAGTTATGTCAAGAAGGTCATCTTTCCGCTGGAAGTGCTGCCTCCAGTCGCCTTACTGGTGGCAATTATCACATCTCTAATCAACACCCTGGTGCTCCTGATTGGCAGCGCCATCTTTCTTAAAACGATTTCACCCACCCTTTATCAGCTAGCGCTGGTTTACCCTGTCACGATCCTGCTTAATCTGACACTGGGGTGGCTGATTTCGGCATTAGGCGTTTACATCCGGGATATCGCCCAAGCAATCATCTTCATCGTCCAGGTAATGATGTTTGTAAGTCCTGTTTTTTATTCTCCAACGATCATTCCCGCAAAGTTCCAGGGCATTTATCAAATCAATCCGCTAACGTTTATCATCACCAGTTTCCGGCAGACCATTCTATGGGGTGAAAACATCAACTGGGTTCAATGGGGTCTCTGGATGGTCATTCTGCTGGCGACCACGATTATCAGTTACAAATGGTTCATGCGTGCCAAACGCGGCTTCGCGGATGTGATGTAACGGCGGGTTCATGGCGACCAAAGGTTTGTCTTGATGACATCATCTCTTCCAGAGAATTATTCCACTGCTTCAACCGATTTGCCTGTGATCACCGCCCAGGGTCTGGGTAAGTGTTATTACCTGTATAAACGGCCGGAAGACCGCTTGAAACAGGCATTGTTTTCACGGTTTGGGCATACTTATGGAGTACCATTCTGGGCTTTGAAGGATGTGAGTTTCGAGGTCCAGCGTGGGGAATCCTTTGGCATTATCGGAAAAAATGGTTCCGGCAAAAGCACTTTGCTGCAAATGCTGGCCGGCATTTTACGGCCAACCGAAGGTGAATTTGGCGCAAACGGCCGAGTAACCGCGCTGTTGGAACTGGGATCAGGCTTCAATCCTGAATTTACCGGCCGTGAAAATGTTTATCTCAACGGTTCAATTTTAGGATTGACGAGAGATCAGGTTGACCAGCATTTTGACCAGATCGCGGCTTTTGCCGACATTGGCGAATTCCTCGATCAGCCTGTCAAACTCTATTCCAGTGGTATGTTCGTTCGCCTGGCTTTTGCAGTTGCCGCCGGGGTGGATGCGGATATTCTTTTGATTGACGAAGCCCTAGCGGTAGGCGATTTTTATTTCCGGCAAAAATGCTACCGCCGCCTGCAAACGCTGCGCGACCGCGGCGCGACCATCCTACTGGTATCGCATGCCATGAATGAGGTGGAACAATTCTGCGAACGCGCCTTGTTGCTGCACAAAGGGCAGGCGAGGTTTCTGGGTTCAGCAGTCGAAGCCGTTAAGAAATACTACCTGATTGACCAGAGTGAAGATATTGTTTTCGAACCCGAACCGTTCGGGCAGGATATAGAAGAGAATTCCAATGTGCTGGATCATTTTCAAGAAGACGCCTTCGAATGGCCAGCGCCGGAAGCTTTTATCAACTTTGACTCGGTTGAGCAAGCCACCAATGGCGAGGCTCGCTGCACGGCAATTGCCCTTTGCGATGAGCGCAACCAACCTGCCTCAGCTTTTGAACAGGGTCAGACGGCATTTTTCTATTTCGAATTTGAAACCCAAAGGAATATTGAAATCCCTATCGGCGGCGCTGAGATCATCAATGAGAAAGGCGCCATTATTCACGGGAAGAATAGTCTGCAATACGGTTCCGATGTTCCACACAAGGTTGCCAAGGGTTCGCGGGTACGTTTTTTACAGAAAATTCGCCTTGAAATTGCACCAGGCGAATACACCTATAATGTCGGGTTTTCTGCCATGAAAAAAGCAGACTACGAGCGCGCCGACCATATGCCCAATCCGGAGCTGGATGCCCGCATTCGCGCTCTGGCGGTCGTTCCACAACCTTCCAGCTTCGTGGTCATGCCCCGCAAAGTCGGTTACCCGGTTCAATTAATGCATTTCGGGGCAGCCAATTTGCCCGGCGATTGTACGATTTCGGTGGTGTGATTGGAAACTTGTCCATGACCCCTGTTACCTCAGCACAACCCAAAATCAGTATCGTGACCCCCTCGTTGAATCAGGGTCGTTTTTTGGAACAATGCCTCCAATCGGTGTTGGCGCAGGATTATCCCAACCTGGAATTAATCCTCATAGACGGCGGTTCGACGGATCAAACCGGCGAGATTATCCAAAAATACAAGCAGCATTTGACTTACTTTGTCAGCGAACCGGACAAGGGGCAGAGCGATGCCATCAATAAAGGATTCCGCGTCGCCAATGGCGAACTGGTGGCATGGCTCAATGCCGATGATTACTACCTGGATAATTGTCTAATAAATGTCGCTGAAGCATATCAGACCCATCCGGACGCTTCGTTTATTTTCGGCGACGGCGTGAGGGTCGACGAACACGGATTACAAAAATCAACCTTCTGGCAAGGCCAGCAGCCCGTTTTTGACCGCACTGCCCTGGTTTATGGATTGAATTACATCCTTCAGCCAGCATCTTTCATTAACCTGAGTCACCTAAAGGAAATTAATTTCCTGAATCCAGATCTGCACTTCGGCATGGACACCGATTTATGGATCCGCTTGTCCGAAATTGGCGAACCTCTTGCCATTCCAGCCGTGTTAGCCGCTTCAAGGGAATACGGCGAGACCAAGACCTCTTCCGGCTCTTTTGCACGCATCGAAGAGCTGCGTCGCATCACTGAGATGCACAGCGATCTCGCCCTGACACCCGGGGTATTATGCTATTACCTGGATACCTTGCACCATCTCGTTGAAGCCCGTCCAGATATCTTCCCGGATTCCTACCGCCGCGATTTATTGGATTTCTGGGAAAAAAGCGCCGCTCTCCTAAGTCAATTCAATGCACAGCCTAACGGATTTCCCTTGATGGGTGCCGGATCGGCGGTTGCTGGAAGCCAAGGGGCAACCCGCAGTTCAGCTCGATCCGCCGGCTTGCGATCCTGGTTCCACCGCCTCAAGCGAATTATCAGATCGGACGACCGATGAGGCGGTCATGAAAATTGCCATTGAAGTGCGCCAGATCGTTCCGGGTGCCAGCGGCGGCATTGTGCAGCTCCTGGAGGGCGTCTTATCGGCGTTATTTGATCAACACGCTGAACATGAGTACTTTGTATTCGCCACCATCTACAATCGCAGTTTATTCAAGAAAGAATATCCGCACGTAAAATTCTTCAGCTTTCCCGCCAGCACTTTCTTTCAAGAAGTCGACCGGATAATTGCCCTCGAACAAATTCCTATACTTTTTCGTTCTTATCCGATGGTAGCATCCTTGAGCTTTCCGTTGCAGCGGCAAATATTTTTGATCCCCGATGTGCAGCATGAACGCTTTCCGGAATTCTTTACAGCGGATGTTCTCAAACAAAGACAACAGGCATTTAACCAGGCGCTGGCTTGGGGCGGCGCAATCGGCACCATCTCCGAATTTGCTCGACAGGAGATTCGGGACTTACCTGTTACGCGCTGTAAAGATATTTTTATTATGAGTCCAGCGCTTCAGACTGAGCTAGATTTGCATAGCGATGAGCTCACGCCAGAGGAAGCAGCTCTCATGCCGCAAACGGATTTCTTTTATTTCCCAGCAAACCTTTGGCCTCACAAGAATCATAATGCCACCCTCAAAGCCTTCGAAAGAACGCTTCAAAAGGTGAACCTTCCAGTTGAATTCATCCTCACCGGACACCCTAACGGCTGGGAATCATTGAAGACCCAGTTTCCAAATTTACCGGTTCGACACCTGGGTTTTGTGAGGCCTCAATTCGTCCAGTATTTGTTGAAACATGCCAAAGCCCTGGTCGACTTCTCCCTCTACGAGGGTTTCGGCATGCCTTTATTGGAGGCATTTGCCGCCGAAACACCGGCCATCTGCAGCAATACCACCGCCCTGCAGGAAGTTGGCGAAGATGCGGTCCTTTCGTGTGCTCCAGATGACATTGAGGCGATGAGCAACCTGATGGCAAGTATTCTGCTCGAACCGCAAATGGCGAAAACCCTGGTGGAAAGCGGAAAACAAAGGTTGATGTTATATTCCTGGGAAAAGTCAGCCGCAGCGCTTAACGAGGCTTTCCAGCGAGTCGACCAACACGCTGAAACCCAACTGGCTGATTTGCCGCTCGTTTCGATCGTCACGCCATCATTTAATCAAGGTGAATACATCCGCGCCACAATCGATAGTGTTTTGAACCAGACCTATAAGAATATTGAATTTCGCGTAATGGATGGTGGTTCAACCGACCAGACGATTGAGATTCTCAAATCCTATGGAAAACGCTTTCCATGGATTTCTGAACCGGACCGCGGACAAACCCATGCCATCAACAAGGGTCTGGCGCTTAGCCACGGCGATATTCTGGCTTATCTCAATTCGGATGACATTTTGGAGCCGGATGCTGTTGAAAAAGCGGTTCAATTCTTCCTGACCCATCCAGGTGTCGATCTCGTCTACGGAAGAGCCTATTACATTGACAAAGCCGGAAACATAACTGGTTTTTATAATACCGATCAGTATTCCTTCGCGCGATTAATGAGCGATAACTGCATCTGCCAGCCAGCTGCCTTTTGGCGCAGGGAAATTGCTGAACGCTGCGGGCCATTTGACGAAAAACTTCATTTCGCAATGGATTATGAGTATTGGATCCGCATGGACCGCATTGGCGGCAGGTTGGTTTACATCCCTGATATCCTGGCCCGCTCCCGTCTTTATCCTGAAACAAAAACTCTTTCTGCGCGGGCAAAAATCTTCAACGAAATTTTCGAGATCAGCCAGCGGTATAACGGCTTTATTAATTTAAATTATTATTACGGAAAATGGAATCATCTCATTTGGGAGGAAAATCACGGCTGGTACCGGTTGCTGAGGTTTTTACCAAAATCATTCCTGGTGGCGGCAAACCTGGACTGGTTGTGGTATCACCGAAAAACCTTGACCTTTAAAAAGGCAGTTCCTTGGATAAAGAACCTGGTAAAAACCAGCCTCGCGCAAGTCTTTGGCTTTTTGCGCCCGCTGCACCGTGCTTTATTGGCCAGTTCCTATGCGGTAAATGACAAACAGCCTGTCTTTGGCCTTTGGGAAGATAATTGGATAGGCCCGGTTTTTCAGGTTTATCTGAAGGAAAAAGGAATTGCCGGAAGATATTTCATCCAGGGAAAAACCGCGCTCCCATGCACAATTCGCGTAAAAGAAGAAGGACAGGTCACGCAATCCGTCAAGGCAGATCCCGGTAAAGAAATCCGAATAGAGTTTGCTGCTCAAACACAACAACGCGTTCAACTCTTTTTTTCAGACGCCCGAAAAGATGAAAAGACCCGTTTTACCGCCTTTCAAATCAGCGCGACCAACCTTTTCACTGAAGGAGATGCTCACTTTTAATGGATATTCTCCTTGACCTGCGTTGGATGAAACCCGGTTATACAGGCGGCATAGAAACGCTTGCAAGAGCCTTTCTGAATACGCTGCTTGAAATTGATTATTCCAATCAATACACTGTTTTGATCCCTTCGGAAGCCCGCTTTGATTTTGACCTTGCTGGACACAAGAACTTTGAGATGATCAATTGCGATGGTCCGGCATATTTTTTTAATCGACTGGTAGAAAAATTAGGGCTTAATGGCGATGAGGCATTTCACGACATCAAAATTGCCGGCCATAGTATTCATTGTGATGTTGCCATTTCGCTGGCCGGTTACACAAATCCAGATTTGATGCGGCTGCCGACCGTCCTGGTTGTGCCGGATATCCAGCATGAATATTTCCCGCAGTATTTTTCCACGGAAGAATTGGATAATCGAAAAAAAGCATTCAATTCATCGATTGACAATGCTCAACTAATCTGTGCCATTTCTGCATTCACCCGGCAAACGTTGATTGAAAAACGGCGCGTTGCCGACGATCGGATCACCGTTACCCCGCTGGCCGTGGACCCACAATTCTTCCAGCCGCCTTCCGTTGTAATGCAAAAGAGCGTCCTGAAGAGATACGGCTTAGAACCAGGGTTTCTATTTTATCCTGCAGCGACCTGGCCGCATAAAAACCACCTCGGGTTGGTCCAGGCACTAGAGTTGCTGCGGGATCGGATGGGAATCCGTATCGATCTGGTTTGCTGCGGTTCAGCGAAAGAAGCAAAGAGCGATATTCAGGCGGCGATTCAACAAAACAACCTTTTGGATCAGGTTCATTTTCTTGGGTATATTCCCCGGGAATTGCTCGCCAGCCTATACCACCAGGCAAATGCCCTGGTTTTCCCGTCGCTCTTCGAGGGATTTGGCATGCCGCTGCTGGAAGCGATGGCATGCGGTTGCCCGGTTTTGTGCAGCAACACCACATCGCTCCCCGAGGTTGGCGGAGATGCGGCAATTTTTTTCGATCCCGCTGACACTACGTCGATTGCCTTGGCGGTGCAACGCTTGCTGCAAAATGATCTCGCCCGCCAGGCATTGATCGCGCGAGGTAGAATCAGGGTTCAAGAATATTCGTGGAAGCGTTTTACCCTGCAAGTTTTACAACAGGCTTTTTTTGTTGTAAATGGCTACCGCTCTGACCGCCCCTTTCAGGATATGAATGATTCGGAAGCAGCCAAATGGTTGCCGGTGCTAATTCCAAACCAGCCAATCGATCTGCACGACAAGAATCGACGCTCGCCTTTAATCAAATTAAGGTCGGCACACCATCGTATTGCTTCACATTGGCTTCTTGAAGCAGTTGATGCAGCACACCAGCACAAACCTCTTCTTTCCGGGTTTTTTGGCTTAGTTGCCTGCATTCTCTCGCCGCGCGCCGCCTTTATTTCCATGGTCTTTCCGGCTTTCCGCGATACGATCCGCCAGCTACGTGCCGGGGATCAGGTATAATTTCAATATAACCTGATTCCTGAACAGAACCGAAGATATCGCCAGAGAAGGATCTTCGTTGCTTCTTCCTGTTTCCTTTTTGCTGATCATTTTTTCTTCCACTTTTGTGGTTGCCTTGTGTCGACTGAAGCAAAAAACAGCCTATCTGTTGGCAATATTTCTTTGCTCCTGGGCGCAAATTGTATTGATATCCGAACTGACCAGTCTGGCACGCCAGCTCAATTTGCCTGCATACCTCTTTTTGCAAGTATTGGTATTCATCGGAACGGGATATCTCTGGAAACGGAACGGAAGCCTAAACCTTTTCGGACCATTTTCTGATTCGAAAATATCAGTGCAATATGCAAAGACATTGGCAAAACATCATCCAATCCTGGCAATCTGGCTGCTCTTTTCTTCCGCTTTATATGCGTTTCAAGCAGCCCTAATTTTAACTGTACCGCAAAACAATTATGACAGCATGACTTATCACCTTTCGCGGGTGGGTTACTGGCTGCAGCACCAAAGCCTGGCTACCTGGCTGACGCCTAACCCGCGCCAGACTACATTTCCGATCAATGCCGAACTCGGCGTGCTCTGGACAATGCTGTTTTCAGGTAACGACCGGTGGAGCGGCCTGGTCCAATGGGTTTGTGTCCTGTCCATCGCATTAGCCATCTTTGGCATCGCCCGCCTCTTGTCTGCTTCGCGTCCGCAGGCTGTTTTTGCCAGCTTGCTATTTGCGTCCTTCCCAGGGATTTTGCTCCAATCCACCACCACGCAAAATGATCTGGTGGTAACCGCGTTCTTTATGTGCTGCCTGTATTTTTTTTTCCTTGGGAACACAGAGCATACGCGAATTCCATTATTCTTCTCGGCGCTCGGAATAGGCCTATCCATCGGCACCAAATCCACTGTTTTTTTCCTACTACCAGCCTTCGCAACCTGCCTCTTGATCGATTTTGTTATTGCAAGATTTCGTAATTATCGCTTCTACCTAACCTGGGTTGGCTTGAGTCTGGCAGCGTTTGTGCTTTTTGGCGCCTTTGGCTATATCCAGAACCAGATAACCTATGGCAACCCGCTCTCCGACAAAGTCTGGACCCAGGGCATTATCGATACGCCAGTTTCAAGGACAACCCTGCTAACCGCCAATGCAGTCTTTTATAGTTATCAGATGATCGATTTTTCCGGCGTGCCTGAACCGGCCGCCTCCTTCCTGGTCAGGCAAAAATCATGGCTGTTTCAAAAGATCATCAACCATTTGCCAGTTCCTGCCAAGGATGCCTTGCCGGATCAATCGCTTTCAGCCATGCTGAATTCTGTTCCATCGGTGCACGAAGACACCACATGGTTTGGTTTCATCGCGTTCCTCGTGCTGATTCCGGCTGTCATCTATCAATTCTCAATCGGCCTGCGCAGCCGGCAAAACAATATCCGCTGGATACTGGCGGTCCTTGGGGTTGGATTTGTGCTGACCTTTAGTGCGCTCATTTATTGGTCGCCCTATAAGGGCCGCTATTTCATTCTGCCCGTCGCGGCGGTAAGCCCACTGACCTATTTTTTCTATTCAGAAAAGAAGAATCGGGTAATTGGATGGGTTATTACGGTTTTGACCATGTTGCTGGCGGTCAGCATTGTCGTAAATAATGGCACCAAGCCTCTTGTAGGAACTAATGCCATCTGGAACAAGGATTTTTTGACTCTGCAAACCCTTACCAATTCGCCCATGAAGGAAGTCATTCAGCTCGTTGACGGTAAAGTTCCGCAGTATGCAACCCTCGCAACCCGGCTAGAACAGGATGATTGGGATTATCCCTTTTTCGGTCGCAACCTCGCTCGAAAAATCGTACAGCTCGACCCGCACGCGAATAGAATCGATGTAGCCCAGGCCCGTTTGATGAAAGCAGACTTCCTGCTCATCGACCCAATGAAGCGGACTTTTCTCCATCAACCTGACGGTCTGGAGTTCACCGGTGAGGCCAACGGCTGGCTGTTATTCAAGATTCTTCCACAAGACACGGTATCGACAAGTGCTGGTCCCGATTTCTCGGGTTTGACAGATACCAAGCAGCTTGTGTTTCTAGATCCGCAATTGACCAACCGTGCTGGCGTAATTCAGGTTACATCCAGCAACTGGGGAGTCGAGAGCTACCAGGGCCATGGGGTCTTCTGGATTGGCGAGAAATCTGGGCAAGGACTGCAAATTTATCTTTGGTCGGAAGAAACAATCCAGGTAAGTTTGTCTTTTCAACTTGTCGCAGGATCTGGATTGCCCGGCCCGTTGAGGCATATGACTTTATCGCACTGGTTTGTGGAACCTTATCTGGAATTACCTCACCTGGTTTCAACCCAACCCTACCAACTTCACGGGGAAGCCCGGGCAACCTTTTCAGCAGATCTACAGCCTGGCCTGAATAAAATTGTTCTGTACTGCAACGATGAAGCCTCCGTTCGCAGTCAACCCAATGGCGACCAACGTCCCCTGCTCGTTCTGGTCAACCGGGTGGATGTAAGTCCGGAAGCAGTGAACCCATGAAGATCACGATCGTGATCCCTTCTTACAACCAGGGACAGTTTATCGGCCGGACGATTGATTCAATTCTCAACCAGGGCTATGCAAATCTCGAGATATTGGTAATGGACGGGGGTTCAACCGATGAGACCCTCGAGATATTGAAAAGTTACGAAAATCGGATAACCTGGCAATCCGCGCCTGACCGCGGTCAAACACAGGCTGTCAATAACGGCTGGAAAATCGCCAACGGTCAGATTTTGGGCTGGGTCAATTCAGACGACTTGCTGCTGCCTGGGGCTTTGGAGAAAGTTGCCGGCTATTTCGAAACCCATCCAGAAACAAGTTGGTTGTACGGGGATTGCCGTTACATCGATGCATCTGACCAGCCGCTGGGCAATTATCCTGCTCAGCCGTATGATTACGGAGTGTTGGTAAAGGATCTGCAAAACTACATCCCCCAGCCAACTGTCTTTCTCCGGCGCAGCCTCGTTGATGTCATCGGTTTCTTGAATGAAGATCTGCATTACGTCATGGATTTGGATTACTGGCTTCGCATTGGGCTGAAATTCCCTGCCGTTTACCTTGATGCACCACTGGCCTGTTTACGGCTGCACCGGGATGCCAAATCGGTTTCTTCATACAAACGATTCTCGAGCGAATTGGTGACAACCTTTGAAGCATTTTTTGCCCGGATGGATCTACCGGAGTCTTTCCAGCGCCTGAAATTGGCCAGTCTTTCAAAAGCGTACCTGTTGGCGGCAGATATGAATTTTTGGGCTGGTGATTCAGATAGCGCCGCCCGTTTTGCCCGTCAAAGTTGGAAATTGCGGCCTTTTCGCTTCCGAAAATTGTATCTATATATCATTTTGGGCAAATTTGGCCAAAGGCTGGCCCGCCGTTTGCATGCCAATCCCTATGAACTGGGATTGCTCAAATGAACCAGCCTAAAATTCGCGTCGCAATTTTATATGATAAACCATTGGATGTAGGCGGGGTTGAGACTCATCTGGATTCAATCTTTCGCTGCGTTGATTCGACCCGGTTTTCCTTTACCATCATCGCACCAAGTGCACATGCCTTTGCGGATCAATTCGATAATGGAGAAATCAAGTTCATCCCATTCGATGGCTGGTGGCCGTTGAGGTGGAAAAACTTCCGCAGATTGAGCCAGATCATCCAGATCGATGACATCGATTTACTTCACACCCACAGCTCCACGGCTGCCATCATAGGCCGGATCGTCGCCAAAACCCGACGCTTGCCCGTTGTCACGACCATTCATTTGCCTGTCACCCGATATCACGGCCGCTTGCAAACAGTGCGTGCAAAAGCCGGGCGGTTCGTTTTCACCCAACTGGATCGACTGCTCAATTTCTCCGCCACGAACCAAATCATCTTTGTCTCGCAAAATGATCAAACCGCCTGCCTCCAAAACGGGTTAGTCCCGGCGGCAAAAACGGTGGTAATCCCAAACGGCATCGACCTGGCACCGTACCGCACACAAAAAGATAAAGCGGCTATCCGCAAAGAACTTATCATTCCGCGCGATGCGGCGATTTTAACGTATGTCGGCCGGCTGGATGAGCAAAAAGGAATCGATGTTTTGCTGAATGCCTTTTCCAGGTTGCCACAGATGGAAAACCAATGCTTGCTCTGGATTATCGGGGATGGGCCCTTGCGGGAAAGTCTTGAGAAAACCGTACAAGATCAAATTCGCAATAGAAAAATCATATTTTGGGGTTATCGCAAGCCCATTGCCGAATATTTAATTGCCAGCGACCTTTTTATCCTGCCATCATTATACGAAGCCATGCCCCTCACATTGCTTGAAGCGCTAGCCGCAGGTTTGCCATGCATTGCAACGGAGGTTGGCGACAACAACATAATTATCGAGCCGGGAGAGAACGGCCAGATCGTTCCAGCCAATGACGCACAGGCCCTGCAACAAGCAATCCTTTCCCTGATCGGAGATCCACCACTGCGGGAACGAATGAAGGCTAACAATTTACTAAAGATTAACAAATTTGATGAACAATTCATGGTTGACAGGCTTCAATTAATTTATAATAGGCTGGTAACCGAAAAACCTCACCAAAAACCTTAGGGGATAATTGATTGGTTTTTATGTCAATGCAAATAACATCAACACAACTGACCGGAATCCTGATTATTGAACCGCGCGTCTTCGCAGACGGGCGCGGTTTTAATATGGAAACATACCAGGCCAGAAAATTTGCCGACCTGGGAATTTCGGTGAACTTTGTGCAGGACAACCAATCCGGATCACGCCGCGGGGTTTTGCGTGGGCTGCACTACCAGATCATCAACCCGCAGGATAAGCTGGTGCGCTGCGTGGCAGGCGAGATTTTCGACGTGGCTGTCGACCTGCGGCGCAGTTCGCCCACCTTTGGAAAATGGGTCGGCAGCTACCTTTCGTCCGAAAACAAACGCCAACTTTGGGTTCCCATCGGATTTGCCCATGGGTTTTATGTTCTTAGTGATTGGGCCGAGGTGGTATACAAAGTCAGCGACTTCTATAACCCATTAGGTGAACGCTGCCTGTTGTGGAATGATCCGCAAATTGGCGTCGAGTGGCCGCTGCCAGGCGGCCAAATGCCGCTGCTTTCACCCAAGGATCAACTGGGTTTGCCGTTATCCCAGGCGGAAACATTCGAATAAGCGTACAAACAATTGGCATTAGCATTCAGGGAGGATTACCATGCGTAATATTCTGGTGACCGGCGGAGCTGGTTTTATCGGTACAAACTTCGTCCGTCTGGTTTTGGCACAAAAGCCGAACGTGCATATTTTTAACCTGGATGCGCTGACTTATGCCGGCAGCCTGGAAAATCTGCACGATCTGCCTGACGCAAAACGGCATACCTTCATTCAAGGAGATATCTGCGACCGTGAACTGGTGGACCGCCTGCTGAAGGAACACGAAATCGACACCATCGTGCATTTTGCTGCCGAATCGCATGTCGACCGCTCCATCCTCGGGCCGGGCCAGTTTGTTCAAACGAACATCGTGGGCACCTTCACCCTGCTTGAAGCCGCGCGGCAGGCCTGGTTGACCGAAAAACGCTTCCCGGTCAATCAAGTCCGTTTCCATCATGTGTCGACGGATGAGGTGTTTGGCTCGCTTACTCCGCTGGACCCGGCCTTCAGCGAGACTACGCCTTATTCGCCGAATTCTCCCTATTCTGCCTCCAAAGCTTCCAGTGACCATTTGGTGCGCGCTTATTTGCACACCTATGGGCTGCCGGTCACCGTCACCAACTGCTCAAATAACTACGGGCCTTTTCAGTTTCCTGAGAAGCTGATCCCGCTGATTATTTTGAACGCGCTGGAAGGAAAACGGCTGCCGGTATACGGCGACGGTAAACAGGTGCGCGACTGGTTATACGTCGAGGATCACTGTGAAGCCATCCTGGCCGTGCTGGAGCGCGGCAAAGTCGGCGAGACGTATAACATCGGCGGCAATAATCAGCCGTATAACATTGAAATTGTCGACGCCATCTGTGCCATCCTCGATGAACTCCTGCCCGACTCCCCCTACCATCCATTCGAAAACCTGATCACTTACGTGACCGACCGCCCGGGTCATGACCGGCGCTACGCCATGAATATCGAAAAGATCGAAAGGGAGTTGGGCTGGAAGCCGAAGGAATCGTTGCAAACCGGATTGGAAAAAACTGTGCGCTGGTACCTGGATCACCCCGAATGGGTACAGGCCATCCGCCAGACCGGCGATTATAAAGGTTGGATTGACCAGAATTATGTTCAGCGGGGAGGACCTCAAAAATGAAAGGCATTATCCTGGCCGGCGGAAGAGGAACGCGTTTGTACCCCATTACCATTGGCGTCAGCAAACAACTGCTTCCCGTTTACAACAAACCGATGGTCTATTATCCCCTTTCCATGCTACTGCTGGCGGGCATCCGGGAAATCCTACTCATAAGCACCCCAGAAGACCTGCCCATTTTCCGGCGGCTCTTGGGCAGCGGTGAGCAGTGGGGCGTCCAATTTGAATACGCCGAACAGGACCAACCGCGCGGGCTGGCGGACGCGTTTCGCGTCGGCGGCTCATTCGTGGATGGCAAACCCGCCGCATTGATCCTGGGCGACAATATTTTTTACGGCAGCGGCCTGGCGCGCCAGCTTCAAACGGCGGCTCAATTGCAGCACGGGGCTGTCATTTTTGCCTACCACGTGCACGACCCTGAACGCTACGGCGTGGTGGAAATTGACAGCCAGGGCAAAGCGGTCAGCATCGAGGAGAAACCCGCCCATCCCAAGACAGATCTTGCCGTCCCTGGCATGTATTTTTATGATGACCAGGTAAGCGAAATTGCGGCCAACCTCAAGCCTTCGCCGCGCGGTGAATTGGAAATTACCGATCTGAATCGGGTGTATATGGATAAAGGCGAGCTGCGCGTGCAGGTGCTCAGCCGCGGCGTGGCCTGGCTGGATGCTGGTACGCACGAATCGTTGACACAGGCTGCCAACTTCGTCCAGGCGGTTGAAGAACGCCAGGGTTTGATGATCTCCTGCCCGGAGGAGATTGCCTTCAGGATGGGTTTTATCAACAAGGAACAACTGGCTGAACAGGCCAAACGCTACGCCATGAACGGTTACGGCTTGTATTTGCAACGTCTATTAGAGGAAATAGGATGACGCTGCGAATACTTTTGCTAGGCAAGGTCGGCCAACTGGGTTGGGAACTGCTGCGCACGCTTGCACCGCTGGGCGAGATTACCGCATATGATTATCCTGAAATTGATTTTTCGCGGCCTTTAACGCTTTCACAGGTGGTGCAAAAGGTTTCGCCGCAGGTGGTGATCAATGCCGTGGCATATACAGCCGTCGATAAAGCCGAAACCCAGGAAGAATTGGCGCGCAGCATCAATGCCACAGCCACGGGCGAACTGGCCCTGGCTGCCCGCCATGCGCATGCGGCTTTTCTGCATGTATCCACCGATTATGTCTTCGACGGCCAAAAAGGTTCTCCTTACACGGAAGAAGACGTGCCTCACCCCCTGAGTGTCTACGGCCAGACTAAATACGAAGGCGAGCAGGCTGCGTTACAGGCCGGCGGCGCACCGCTTGTGCTGCGAACTGCCTGGGTTTACAGTACGCGCCGCGATAGTTTTGTCACCAAGGTGCTTCAATGGTCGCGCAGCCAGCCCAGCCTGAAGCTGGTGGATGACCAGATTAGCAACCCCACCTGGGCTCGCATGCTGGCCGAGACCATCGCTTTGCTGCTGGCGCAGGCACAGGGAGACCCGTACGCCTACCTGAGTGAACGCAGCGGGTTGTTTCACCTGGCCGGTGACGGTTTTGCCAGCCGTTTGGAATGGGCGCAGGAAATCCTTCGCCTGGATGCCAATCCTGAACAGCAGATCGCCCGGGAATTGATACCGGCACGCACCAGCGAATTCCCGACCCCGGCCGTTCGGCCCCTTTATTCGGCATTGAACTGCGAACGATTTACTAAAACCTTCGGGTTGCGACTTCCGCCCTGGCAACAGGCACTCAGGTTGGCAATGGAACTGTTAAGCTAACTGTCGCCTAAACCGCTCTTACTTATACGGCTATACGAATAGTTTGGTCGATGCCTGTAGTATAATTTGTCTGTAAGGTTCGTCTGCGATGCGATCCTGCGGTGGATTCCGCCGTGGGCAACGAAATAATAATGAGACTAAATTCATGATGTCTGAATTGAACCCTGGCGAACAACTCCGCCGCCTGCTGCGATCGTGGTGGATCATCGCACTGTGCATGATTGTCTTTGGAGCCGCCGGCTACGTCGCACATACTTTTCGCCAACCGGTGTATGAAGCTTCTGCCCGCTACGAAGTGTGGATTGACTTCAATTATCTGAAAACGACGCGCGAATTTACCGAGTATGATGAAGACCTGAGCATCAATGCTGTTGGAAATTCCTACGTTGCCCCTGCCGTCATCCAACAGGTCAGCGATGAAGCTCTGAAACAAGGCTGGATGAAAGCCGCAAACGAACTTATTCTGAACTACCGCCTGGAACGAAAACATTCTTCCTGGGAATTGCGTTATAAGAGTGCCGATCCGGAAATTGCCATGAACATGGTCAATTACTGGGTACAGGCTGGCTACCAATATTTGCTTGAACTTCAAAAAACAGAAAAAATTCCAACCTACGTCCGTTTCTCCGAACCAACGCTGGCTGTTCTACCAGCTTCGCCAGTCCGGTTTGGGCGAAATAATTTCGTTCTGGCCGGCGCCTTGATTGGCCTGGTGGTTGGCATCTTCCTGTCTGGCGGACTGTCAGGGAAGAAAAAATGAGCCCGGTGGGGATTGCAAAATCAGCGTCCAAACCGCCAGATTTGGCCCGGCGCACCAGGTTGGATCGCACCATCGAAATTTTATGGGCGCTCGCATTGATTTTGCTGCCGATCACATCGGCTCCCTACATAACCAAAATAACCGGCACGCTGGTTGCGCCGCCCTCCTTGATCCTGGTGGGCATTTTGCTGATCCTCGCGCTTATTCCGCGCATCCGGCGGCGCGGATCGATTCCCATTGAAGCCGCACCGCTATTCTTTTTTGTAATGTTTGCGCTGGTCTCCACCGCGTTATCTTTCTTCATTGAAATCCCAACATTTAAAGACGCAAACCAGTGGAAAGAAGGGATCGAGGTATTCATAACGCTTGGAATGGGCATCAGTTTCTTTTTGATTGCCGCCACAATTCCTACCTGCGAGGAAGACCTTCAAAAAGCGATGCGCTGGATCACCATCGGCGGGATGCTGATGGTGGCCTTTACCTTGTTGCAAGCCTTTTTTCTCTTCATACAAAAAGCCCAATTTGCACCCTGGTATGTCTGGTTTGAGGAAACCCTCATCACGCCCCGCCCTTTTTCACGCGATTTGCCGCGGCTTTACGGTATGGCCTTCGAACCCTCCTGGTTTACCCACCAATTGATGATGCTGTATATCCCGTTATGGTTGGGTGCGACCGTTCAACGGATTTCGACCTTCAAATTTCGCCTGTTCCATTTATCGATTGAAAATTTCCTGCTTGCCATCAGTATCCTGTTGTTCCTTCTGGCAAAACCGCGCGTGTCATTGCTGGCAGCTTTCCTAATTTTTGGGTTTGTCTTTTTCAAGTTAAATTCAAGCATCTACCGGTGGTTCCTTCACCTTCTGCACGATCGTTTTCCAACCCTTAGTAAGAACGGCTGGATTCTGAGTGAAATCAGCATTGGAGCTGCCATGGCGGCAGTCTATATTGCTCTAATTATGCTGCTTGTCGCTGTCCTCAAGCAGGACTACCGCATGCAACTGATCTTCGCCTATCCACCGACCTTGGCAGAGATTAGCCGACTGCTGACATTGGATGAAAACACGCTGCTTGAAATCAGCAAACGCTTTAGATTCATGGAACGCGTTGTTTATTGGGTGGCCGGTTGGCGCGTTTTCAATGATTATCCATTTTTTGGCGTCGGTCTGGGCAACAGCGGGTTCTTCTTCCTGGATAAATCCCCGTCGCTGGGTTGGACTTCCATCGAAGTCCGTTATTTGCTGACCGGAGCTACTTTTCTCCCGAATATTAAAAGCCTGTGGGTCCGGTTGCTGGCGGAAACCGGGCTGGTGGGTTTTTCCATTTTTGTTTCCTGGGTCATCACACTGTGGCGCTCAGCCATCCAAACCTTGCGCTCCGCCCTACCTTTTCACAAGTTGATTGCCATCATTTGCCAGCTCATGCTGTTGGCACTGATTGCCGAAGGCTTCAGCATCGATTCATTCGCGCTGCCTTATCTGTGGGTTGTGGCCGGTCTGGCAGCGGCAGCCGGCGCTTCTTACCGCAAAACAATTGATCACCCCCTGCCGTAAGATTTCCAGAAGTAATAATTGCATGAACAAGACAGGCTGAGAAAACATATTGACCGTTTTTAATTTGCTTTTGCTTGTATTTTCTTCCGTAACCATTGCCCTGGTATTGAGCCCTTTGACAATCTGGTTTAGCCGCAGGGTCGGGTTAATGGATATACCCGGCCGGGAACGCCACAAGCACCATCATCACCCGGTACCCCTGGCTGGCGGGATCGTACTTTTTCTAACATTCCTTATCCTTTCGCTGTTGGCAGGTAAGCCGTTTCGCAATACGCTTTTTATTCACCTGCTGCCAATCGTGATCATCGTGGCTTTAGGCATTTTAGATGATTTTATCGGGCTTAAACCAGCCGTCAAATTGATCGGCCAATGCATGGCGGCAGGTTTGCTCATATTTAATGGAGTTTCCGCGCAAGTTTTTTCTTACCCAATCCTCAATACTGCCATCACCATTTTTTGGTTGGTGGGCATTACCAATGCGTTCAACTTTATCGATAGCATGGATGGCCTGGCAGCCGGCCTGGCAGCCTTGACAGCGGCCTGCCTGCTGCTGGTCACCCTGTTGAGCGGCCAGTTTGATCTGACCTTGATGAGTACCGTGATTCTGGGCAGTTGCATCGGGGTGTTTTTCTTCAATGCACCGCCCGCGCGCTATTTCCTGGGCGACTCGGGGGCGCAATTTCTGGGATTTTCCCTGGCGGCAATTCTATTGGAATATATTCCAGCCGGTTTCACGCTTTGGACTTCATGGTTTGTGCCGATTTTGCTGGTGAGCATTCCCATATTCGACATGGTTCTGGTGGTGGTATCCCGTTTGCGGCGGCGGTTGCCCGTTTACCGAGCTAATCTTGATCACACCTATCACCGCCTGATCCGCCTGGGAGTCAGCCCGAACAGGACAATTCTGATGATGCAATTAGGGGCATTGCTCATCGATTGCCTGGCCTTTATCCTGCTCAATCTTTCGCCGGTTTTAGCAAATGGACTGGTGACGCTGTTGGGATTGGCAGCCATCGGGCTGATCTTGTTTCTCGATCGTCCATCTCTATTGGACGACAACCCCTATCCCACAATTTAGCACTTATCGGCAGCCGCTGACGTCAAAAAGTACGCGGAAATCTTTGCCGTTCGGCTGAACGCGCCGCTCCACTTCGCGGACGCAGGCCTGCGAATAGGTCTCTTGGATTTCCTTCGAAAGGCTCCCCCACCAGGCTGCGTCCATATATACATATTGATAACCGGCAGCATTGACCTGATCCACCCGCGGCGCCAGTGTGAGTGCTTTCCATTCCGGCAATTCATCATATATTGTCAGATGCGCCTCGGTCTCGCGGCCAAAAACAGTGACCGCCCGGAAGGGAATCGGGTCAAGAACTTGCGCCTCCGCCTCGAGGCGGTTCCAATACTGGTTTGAGAATTGGGAGTCCAGCGAATCGAGGAAGTAGGCTGTTTGCGGGGTGGGCATGCTGATTAATTGCACAGCAAACAGGATGGCTCCGCCAAAGATGCAAACAAAATAGCCAACGCCGTATAACGTCTTCCGGATGGTGCCGGCTGTACGGCTGTATTTCCAAACCAGCGGGAAACCTAGAGTCAACCAGATCCACAGAGCTGTTCCGGGCATGCGCGTGCTGGACCGGTCGACGCCGTATTGAAAGAAAAGCGGAAAGACCATGCAAAACAAAGCGCAAAAAGCCAGCCCGGCTTCCAACCACCGTTCGCGCCGCAGCAACCCCCAAGCCCAACCGGTCACCAGCGGCGCCAGAAAAACAGCCGGACCCATTTCGGCCAGCAAAACCAGCCAGTGGCGCGGGTTCCCGAGCGATAACAAGCCCAGGTGAGCTGAATAAATGGCCGGGGGCCAGCGGAAGGAAAAACCGTAGGCATTTACACTGGACTGAGTCCATGAAGCAATATCCAGCCAATGCCCTGCCAATCCGCGCAAGGTCTCGGTGATGAAACCGCCTTGAAAAACTGCCAACACGGCCGCCAATCCAAGCGCGGTCAGCACAGCCAACCAATGCGATCTGATAATTGGCTTGTTCCAACGGCGGTGCGAGAACCAGCTCAAAACCAGAGCCAACAACATACCGATCCAAAGGAAGGCAAAAAGGTGCTCCGCGCTCAATGCCAGGCTGGCAGCAATCAAACCTGCCACCCCGGCAGCTGCCTGTGAACCAGGATCCTTCGGTTTCAAACTTAACAGAAGAAATACTGTCAGGAAGGGCAGCGCGCCGGTGCTGCCCAGCACGAAAAATACCGGCACAAAAAAACCGCTGTGAAAAGCAAATGGAAACGGTGCCGGACCGCCTCCTTCCATGATCCAGGGACCGACCAACGCCTGTATTAATGAGTTGGAGGAGGAGGCCCCGGTATTGATCAACGTGACCGCCGGGTTAATCCAGGTTAACACCTGGGTGGGCAGCAGCAGTAGCAGCCAGCGCGCCCCGCCGCCAAAAACCACCAACAAGGCTCCCAGCCAGGCCGCCGTCCGGCTGCTGGTGCGCTGCCGGACCCATAACCAGGCATTGACCAGGGTCAAAGCAATCGCCACGCCTTTACTGACATCCCAGGCGCTCCAGGGCGTAAATCCGGCTGTTCGGACCAACATGGCTGCCCATATCTGGAGGCCATAATGGTAGGCAAACCATTCAGAGGGGTTTAGATAGAAGTGCGGTGGAATATCGCCGGTCGCCATGCTGGAAACCAGCGGCAAGTGCAGGTAATCGTCGAATATGCTGACACCGCGCTGTGCCATGCAAAATAAAACGATCAATAGAAGTGCGCCAAAGGGCTGCGACCATTCTTTCCAATCCACCCAGGTCTCTTTTTCCCGCAGCGTACCTCTGGCGGCTGCCGCCCCTGCGGCAAGCACCAACAATGCGCTCACCGCCGATGCCGCCGGCAGTCCAATCCAACGCGTGAGCAAATTAACCAGCACCAGGTCGATCACCCAACCGGCGGTGAAGCCTGTCATCAAACGCGCGCCAGGAAGCAACCGGAACAGGCTGCGCACCAACAACCAGCCGCCCATCATCCAGGCAACCGTTGTTGCAGCCGTAATCATCAGACCGGCCGGGTCAATCAGGCGCAGCCAATAGGACATACGCCTCCAATTTAATCCTTGGGAACTTGAAGTTGAATGCCAAGATTGGTCAAGGTTAATACAGGTGTGTAATCATCCAGGATCGGTTTCACAACTCGCTCCATCCAGACATTATTTTCTTCCGAAAACGCGAATGTGTGATCCTGGTAATTCAGGTACAACGGCTCGGTCACAATCAGCCCAAATTCATGGTTTTTCAACTTCTGGTAAAAAGTGTCGAGATATGGACGGTTGTTGCCCATCGCCATTTCCATCAGAAAAACTTTTTCATAATCCGGCACCAGGTCGACCCTGGGGACAGACCCAAACGTCTGTAGCTGGCGTTGGTTGATAAAAAGAACTTCCTGCCCTTTTTCACGGGTGGCTTCAACCAATTGCTGAATCTGCGCCAGACCTTGTTGCTGCTCTATTCTGGAAGGCTGAGGTTCCGCCGGCGTACCTTCCAGGATCGCCACCCAGGCTGGCACCAGCAAAATCAGGCCAATTAGCGCCGGGTTAATTTGCATGATTTTGATTTCATTTTGATCATCAGACTTAAATCGCCCCAGGCCGACTGCGGCACCGGCAACCGCCAGCAACGCCAGGTAGGCATCCAGGTTATGTAAATTGCTGCCGCCGCCAATTTTGACGCTGACCACAATGCCGCCGACCAAGAATACGCCCAAAATGGCAGTTACGCCAAACAACCGCACCGGATGAAAGAAACGAAAATTCCGAACCAGGAAAATGGCAAAAAGAAGGATTAATGGCAGGGAAACATAAAGCACACCCTCCAAAATACCAGGAGAATAAGTGATATTTGGCCACAGTCGGTACCATAACAGGTCGGAGGTAAAACTGGACGAAAAGAGATCCGGCGGATTGCCGGAAACCAGGATATACAGCCGCTGGGCAAGAAAGGCAGCTGCCGTTCCGGTCACTGTCCAAACAGCCGGAGGAATAAGATACCGGAGAAGCGTTTGTTTTGCCTTGGGATATTCAATGAGGTAAAGCAGCGCCGCCAACAACCCCGGTACAGGGAACCAGTTGATCCGGCTGATGCCTGCCCAGACTGAAGCCAACAGAACCAAAATCAACGAACGCCATAAACGGCGCGCGTCGAAACCCAAAACCACAATCAGCATGCAAAGGATCAGATGGTAATAAACGGGACCCTGGAAGAAGAACAGGAAAGCCCACCCCGCGGTAATCCAGCGCAGTGACCGATCTTTTGGGCAGAAACGCCGGGCCAGCAGCCAGGCTGCAGCCCCAGTAAACCCCAACCACAGCAGCACCTGCCACAGCCGGTGAAACCACAACGGCAATCCTGGGACTACAAAGGGGATCGACTGCAATAGATAGCGGCTGGGGTGAAGCGTGGGCAACGGGTAGAACTTTCCATAGATCTGTTGGGCAAAAAACAGCGAGGCGTTGTAATAGCGGCTCGCTTCCGACCAGCCCAGCGAGAAAATGTAGTCTGAAACCTGCGGAACAAATAACGCGATCCGGTATAGGATGGCATAGGCCAGCACAGTTGCAGCAATGGAAAAACGCCAGCTTCGCCCGCGAACCGCCGCCTGCCAGAATAACGACCCAGCCGCAACAATCAATAAGAACACCCAGATGCGTGGTGCATAAGGCCAGACTTGTTTTCCAAGCGTTGTCAGATAGAGGCAGGGAAAGAGGATGCCCATTGCCAGGAAAACCAGCAGGTTGAACCAGCGCAAGGCAGCCAGAAAGTGCTGAATGCTCTTGCCAATCGATAGTAGAACAGTTTGGAATCGTGTGTAGGTCAGCAGCAAAAGCAGGGCGGTCAATGCACCCAGTCCAGCCAACGGCAAGGTATATATTTTGGGCACCGTTCGGCGCCAAAGCATCAAACCGCCTGCTTCATAAGCCTGTGACTGAAAACCTAAAAGGCAGGCCAGAAATACCACCCCGAGGAAGAAACGCAGGTTCGCCAGCCGGTGCGGATTATCCATCGCGGTCGATTTCATGACTGCACACCATCATTCGTTCCCGTTGCCGGCGGCTGGCTGCGGCGCTGCAGCAAACCGGGAAGAAACAACGCGCCCGGCAGGCTGGCCAGCATATACAACATGCGCAATAATACCGCCAGTGCCAGGCCGGTCTGTTGTGATACCCCTCCGAAGGTGGAATAAAGCACGGCAATCGATAGTTCCTGCAACCCCAGACCATTGATCGAAACTGGCAGCAAGGTGATGAAATATGCCAAAACCCACAGTCCGCCAATTTTCCAAAAGGAGAGCGGCTCGCCCATTCCCGCCAGGAAAAACCACACCGCGCCAAAAACACAGGCCATGTGACCGTACGTCCAGAGCAAGGCTTTAAGCAATCCCGCCGGACGGTGCAGCCAATGCACCAGGCTTTTAAGGATTGTTTGGATAAATCCAACGAGTTTCTGCCACAAAGGCTGGAAAAAAACTGGCAATGCGGCCGCGGTGGTGATTTCCGCCGCGCCTTTTAAGGCTGGCATTCCTTCACGCAGCACGCGCGGCAATTCCAACGGCAGCAGCGTGGCCATGCCTGCCATACCGACTAACCGGTCGACAATCAATGAGGCCGTGACAATGCCTCCATCCAAACGCAATTGCACTGCCCCGGCCAGGCGCACTACATCGCCGCCGATGGTGGTCGGCAGAAAGTTGGCAGCGAACAACCCGGCAAATACCAGTTTAAAGGCATCCCAGGTAGATATCTGCACGTCGGCGGCACGTAAAAGCGCCAGCCAGCGGCCAACGGTCGTCAGGCGCGAGCCAAACAAACAGGCAAAGGCCGCCAGAAACGCCCAGGCCGGGATGGATGCTATCGCCCGCGCAAATTCATCCCAGCCCTGCTGCGCTAGCAGATAAACCAGCAAAACCAGGGCAACTAAGGTTCCAACCCAACGGAGCCAGGGCACGCGCTGGCGCGGCTGGTCGGCCGGTAAAGATGGCGTACCTGATTTGTCCATGGCATCAGACAGCTTTTTCGGCGATGTTGATTGTTTTGCGAACGGTGTATGTCAATTTATGCTGAGACTCATGGTAGGTCCGCATCAGCAGCTCGGCGATGAGGCCCTGCAGAATGGATTGGAAACCCAGAATGACCAGCATCACGCTCAAAATCAGCAGCGGCGAGCGGATCATGTGTTCACCGGCAAAAATGCGCAATCCGATTAGGATGAGCATGACAATGACGGCCGCAAGAAATAGGAAAATGCCCAGTCCGCCAAACAAATAAATGGGTTTGCTGGCAAAGCTGTTCAGGAATTTAACAGTGAACAGGTCGAGCACAACTTTAAGGGTGCGCTCCAGGCCATATTTCGCCTTGCCGAAGCGCCGCGGGTGATGTTGAACCGGCACCTCGATGATGGAAGCGCCCACCCATTTGGCGTAGGCGGGAATAAACCGGTGCATTTCGCCGTACAAGCGAAAACCCGTGATCACTTCGCGCCGGTAGGCTTTGAGCGTGCAGCCGTAATCGTGCAAATGCACGCCAGTCACCCAGGAAATCAGGCTGTTAGCCATCCGGGACGGCAGCGTGCGGGTGATGAAGGTATCCTGGCGGTTCACGCGCCAACCGCTCACCACGTCATAGCCGGCGCGAATTTTTTCCAGCATCATCGGAATATCGGCTGGATCATTTTGTAAATCCGCATCGATCAACACGATGATCTCACCGATCGAGTAATCGATCCCTGCGGCGATGGCTGTTGTCTGGCCGAAGTTTCGCCGCAGCTGCACCACGCGCACATGTTGGGGATCCTTTTCAGCCAGCATGTCGAGTTTCGCCAGGCTGCCGTCGCTGCTGCCGTCATCCACCAGCACCAGTTCCCACTGCAAATCAAGAGGCGACAGTGCTTTGTTAACAGCCTCATACAGCAGGACGACGCTCTCTTCTTCATTGTAAACAGGAGAAATTACGGAAAGATCCACAAAAACACTTCCTGCAAGATCAATTTTTTAAACAACGGATTGAATAAATGATTATAACTTTTCCCGATGCCGCGTCAAGGAACGGTCGCGCAGCCAGCCGCCGCCAATGATGGCCGCGCTGAGGACAACCACGCCTGCGACGACCCCCCAGAATGGCAGGCCGCCGAACCAATGAGCATAGCGGCTGAGATACCACAGCGTGAAAGCGGCGATGAAGACCAGGGCGACCGCGTATACCCGTCCCAGCCAAGGGTTACGCTGTTCGCGCGCCCACTGCCATGCCCACCCCGCCAACAATCCCATCCAGGGTAAAAACAGGGTGCGATAACGCGGATTATCCCATTGATCGCCGCCGCCGCGCACTGAAGAGATGACCGTCCACAGCAGAGCCGAAAGCAACAGCCATGCCAGTACGCGCCGGTCAGATGCGGGCTGGGCGCGCCAGACGGTAAACAGTGCAAATACCAGCAGCGGAGCCAACGCATACCAGCCAACTGCCCACAGAATGGAAATTGCCTGTCGCAACGGCAAGGCGGCATCCGCAATGGCAGCCGGCAGAACAGGTTGGGCGATGCCGTAGGCAATGATGAATGGCAGCCGTAAGATTGCGGGCAGTTCATCCAAACGCTTGTCGATCATTCCGCTGCCAATTTGCAGCAATTTAATATCCCAATCGCCTGACCACCGCAGCCATTCCCAGGAACCGGCGACGATCAATATCCCGATCAAACCAAATACCAGCCAGCTCCAACGCTGCCAACGCGTCGGCATTTTTTGCATCCAATCGAGTGCCAGCCAGACCAGTAGAACGCCGCCAGCCGCCACGGCAATGCGCGAACTGATCAACGCCATCCAGGCCAGGCTGCCCAGTAAAACGGCCAGGGAAACAACTTTCTTCTTTGGCAATTGGATAACCGCCCAGGTAGCCAGAGCAATCGCACCCATCAGGAAGGGTTCGCGCATCTGGGATGCACCCAGCAACACCGATTGAGGATAGAGGGCGTAGATCCACCCGGCCGCACCTGCTGCAAAAACGCCCCAGCGTGAACGAATTGCACTAAACAAAAACGGCAGCCCAAGCGAATAAAAGAAAGCACCCAACAGAACCGTCAACAGCGGCCGCGCCGAATCCGGGCTGAGCGCACGATAAGTCAGCGTCGATATGGCCAGCAAACCGCCGTATTGATCCCTGTTGGCATATTCGCCGCTGAATGCGGCGGTTACCGGTTGATCCGTTTGCGCCAGCGTCCAGGCAGCCTGATCGCGTGCGTAGGCATCGTAGAAAATGTAGCCGTTCAGTTCCGGGTCGCTGCCGTTACCAGATAACGGTAAGGCAATTTGTAGCGCAGCAGCGGTGGCAATCCGCAAACCAAAAGCCAGCATCAGCATCCATGCCAGAGCGCGTCCCCCACTGACCCCCCGCCAGGCAAGTCCCAGGCCTGCACAGGCCAGCACCGAAATCAGCCCATAAACCAGCCATGAACGCAAGAAATCTCCAGACGGGGCGGCCAGAGCCAAGGCGCATCCCATCAGGATTCCAGCCACGACGGAAAGGATTAATATTGAACTCTTCTTCATTGTGTTCGACGCTGCCGCAAATATTCTTGTAACGCCCAAACCAGCCACAACACCCAAAACACCACCCAGGATTGCAGCGGTATGAGAAAGCGCGGGTTGTCGCCGTGGTCGGGCAGCGTTTGGGCGATGGAAGACAGCCAAATCAAGGTGCCGATGAACCATAGAAACGGTTTCATGGGCACCCGCTGGCGGGCCTGCTTCCATAATAACATAAGCAAGGAGGCAAGTATAAAAATGGCGTTGCACAACACCAGTAAAACCCGTTCGATATTGACCGCACCCACCAGCGCAGAGCGAAGAGCCGGCGGGGAAACAGCTTCGGAATGCCAGTAGACCGGTGCCCGCCAGTACATGAACCATCCTTCCACCACCGTGCGGGCATATAGGCCGGGATGCGCGAGAATCAATTCGATGCTCACCCTGGCCAATTTCCGCGACAGGTCGTAAAAATTCAAACCGGTCACTTTCTCAAGTTCCGGGATCGCGCCCCAAATGGTATTTCCCTGGGTGCCGTATTGCGCAATTCGTTCGGTGCGGTAGCGCAAATAGGTGTCGCGCAGCGAGGCATCTTCATCTGGCACATACTCGAAGAAATTCCCCGTATGCTGCACCAGGTGGTAGCCGTTCATCACAGTGACGCTCAGCATGTTGTAGGTGCTGTAGATATATCCGACCCACAGGCCAACAATGATCAATCCCGGTACCAGCGGCGCGGTAAAGATGCTCAAACGGGTTCGCCACCCCTCGCGCCAAAAGTGAACCAGCAAAAACAATGCCGCCCAAAACGGGACGAAAAAGAACAGTGGACGGGTCAATCCAGCCAAACCGCCAAACAGACCACCAGCCAGCGCCCAGGCCAGCCGTGCCCGGCCGCGTCGGCGCAGCGCTTCAAAAACCGCCAGGGCAAACAGCGCCAACCAGAACGTGGTCAGCGTTTCAGTCAGCAGGTTGGCTTCAAAAAATAGTTGTCCCAAGTTAAGGGTGTGGCCCAGGGCGGCCGCTGCCCCAAACTGGACTTTTCCGCTGGACTGCCAGCCAATCCCAAAAAAGATGGCGGTAATAAACAGCCCCAACAGCAGTTGCAGTACGTACACCCGCTGATCGGATCCAACCCAGGCCAGAAAAATCGGGAATCCGGGCGTGCGCGTTCCATCGTAGCCGTTCCAGTGATTCAAGACCGTATCGGCGAGATGCCGGTAACTGGCGGTATCGTCATAGGCCGCTGGCGGATAGAACGCCAGCAGCAGCAGCCGTTCAAGAATTGCGATAACCGCAACCAGCAACAGCCAGCGCGACCACAACGGCAGCCGGCTCAAGAGGTTATTCTTTTTATTGGCGTGCAAGTTTGCCTGCCATGATGATGGCCATCGATTAATCGAAAAAGCCGGCTACCGCATGGTCAGCACGGTCGCGCCAGGTATGCAGGCGCGCGTAGCTCTGAGCCTGATCGCCCAGCGCACGGCGGCGGGATTCATCATCAAGCAATCCGCGCAACGCTTTCTCCCAGGAAGTTAAATCTTCTGCCTGACAAAAAACTGCATTTTTTGCATTCAATACTTCATGCAGTACGGGCAGGTCGCTGCTGAGAATGACGCGCCCGGTTGCCAGATAGTCAAACATCTTCATCGGCGAACAAATATCAGCCGAATTGCCGCCGCTGCTGCCCGCAATTTGCTTTTCATAGGGCATTAGCAAAAAATCGCCAGCGGCCTGGTACAACGGAAGTTTGGTTTGTTCGATAAACCCTGTCAGGGCCACGTTTGCGACACCCAATTCTTTCAAACGAATTTTCCAGCTATTCACATCCTCTGAGCGGCCGCCTACCCACAGAAAGCGGATCTCGGGGAAGGATTTCGCCAGCCCAAGCAGCAATTCCATGCCACGGCCGGCATAAAAATGCCCGCTGTAAACGGCTGTCAGGCCGTCCGGCAGTCCCAATTGTTGGCGGGCAGCCGCAGGATCAGGCAATTTGGCATAATGCTCCAAATCGACCGCATTGGGTGCCACCTGGACTTCAACCCCTTGCATTGAACGGCCGTAGTCGCGCTCAAGCAAGTTAAGCAACGCATTGGTGATGACCAACAAGCGTTTCCGGCCAGGCGTGGTCAACCAGCGCCGGAATAGCCAGGGACCAATTTTTCCCGTCGGGGTGCCATGCAATTCCAAAATCACGGGCAGCCCTCGCAGTTGTGCCAAAAGGGCGGCTTGCAGTGTCCAGGTATACACCATCCAGGCCTTCGTTTCGCGCGCATTTTCAATGGCATTCAACGCCAGATCGTAACGCCGCCAGACCTTATGGGCTGGCAGCCAGGTGACGCTGAATGGTGTTACCAGACCATAATATTCGGATAATTTTGGCCAGGGGGTGGTCTTATCGCCAGGGACGTACAGGCATACTTCATGGCCCAACTGTGCCAACCCATGGCAGGCCTTAACCGCCTGAATGCTGTTCGCTGCGGATGATGGTACCCGGGAAGTCGTGATGGCAGCAATTCTCATGTCGTGATCTCCGCGATGTTGTCAAGCGCTTCGGCGCGTCGTATGTCGGTTAGCCCGCGCCAGACCATAATTCCAATCGAAATAACAAAATAACCCGCCAGCAAAACTGCTTCCATTATATATCCAGCGCCTGGCAGCAGGATGACAGCCAGGGCAACCTTAATCAGCATGGTCCAAAAACTGATTTTTAGCACATAACCGGCTTTTCCCTGGGCCAATAACAGCGGGCGGTTCCAAAAAAGAATATTGGCAAAACCAAAACCCACCAGTATCACCATCAAGAGGTCAAAGGCTGGCAAAAAGCTGCCCGAATATATGTGAAATGTGCGGCCAAACAGCGACCATTCGCTGAACAACACCTGGCGGCCAAACAAAACCAGACCCAGAGCCACCGCGCCCGTCCAGCTGGCGGCGATCAGCGTCACCCGGCGCAACAAACTGCGCAGGCGCGCCCACTGCCGGTTGGCAAAGGCGCGGGTGATCTCGGGGTAGGTGGTGCTGATGAAAGGATTGATCGGCATCACCACCAGGTTAACAATAGCCAGGGCAGTCTTGTAATAACCCGCGATGGTGTTATTGAAGAAAAGACCCACCCATTGCACCTCGCTGTCGCGCGCAATGACGTTGATGGTGCCGCTAAAATTGGTACTGACAGCAAATTTTGCCAGTTCACGCCAGGGCGGCAGCAGCTTCAGGTTGGCACGCCACCAATCCTTACCAATCGATCGAGGAAGCCAAAAGAGCGCCACAAAAATCGGACCCAGACCCATCACAACCTTACCCATCAGGTAAGCCAGCAGTACCAGTTCGAGGCTGGCTCCGCGAAGCGCAATCAGCAGCACAAGCACCGCCACCAGAACAGATTGCAGCAAGTTGATCAGCGCCTGGCTGCGGAAATGGTTGGTGACTTGAAGCACGCCTGTGGCGGTCTCTGTACTGAAATTCGCCAGGATGGACAGACCAAATATCAAGAACAAAGGCGTAAGAGCCATGTCTTTGGCAAAATACCGCGCACCCAATGGAGCCAGCAGCGCCAGGGCGCCAAATGCCAACAAGGAGGTGCATGTTTCCACCAGCCCGGCCAATTTGACCACCGCGGCCGCGCGTTCCGTTTCGCCGCGCGCCAGTGATTCGCCCATGTATTTGACAACCACGTCGCCCATGCGAAACGAGAGCAGCCGATTGACGTTGGAGACAAAGCCGGTGATGATGCCGAGCAAACCAAAAACCGCCACGCCCAAAAGGTTGGCCGTGACGATGCTCAGGATGGCTGCGATAACATTGCTGGCAAACAGGTAAGTGGAATTGCGCACCACCCTGCGCAGCAGAAGATCCCGCGTCCAGCTCTGGACGGTGGCGCGCAAACGACTCATTCGGTGATTACCTGGCTGGCCCATTCGCGTTCTGCCAGATACCAGTCAATCAAATTTCGTACCCCTTCACGCAGACCCACGCGGGGCTGCCAGCCCAGGAGGCGCCTGGCCTTGCTTACGTCTGCCAGGTTGTTCATCATGTCGGCTGGATGGAAGGGATGGTGTTCAATTTGCGCTTTTTGACCGATCTGTTCTTCGACCATGGCAATCAGGTCATTGATCGAGATGGACTCATGCCCGCCCAAATTAATTACATCGTACCCCAACGGCTTTAGCCCCAGGACCGTACCGCGCGCGATGTCATCGATGTAGGTGAAACCGCGCGACTGCGAGCCGTCGCCGTTGACATGCAGAGTACGTCCTTCGGCCACGCGCTGCACAAAGCGGAACATGGCCAGATCCGGCCGTCCGGCTGGACCGTAAACCGTGAAGTAGCGGAAAATGGTGACATCGATGCCGTACAGGTGATGATAGGCATGGCACATCACTTCGGCGCCTTTTTTGCTGGCAGCATAGGATTGCAAGGGATGGCTGCTGTCAGCATCCTCGGGAGTGGGATACGGCGGGTTGGCGCCGTATATCGATGAAGTCGACGCCAAAACAAATTTGCCAATGCCGTTGCGTTGAGCCATTTCCAGCAGGTTGAGCGTGCCAGTGGTATTCGATTCAAGGAAAATCCAGGGATTCTCCAGGCTGGCGCGCACTCCGGCGCGGGCCGCCAGGTTGATGATGCCAGCAATGCCGGGGTTTTCAGCCGCCAGCCGCTCGAGCGCTGCCCGGTCGCATAAGTCCGCCTGGTAAAAGCGGAAATTCTTCACCGGGGTCAGACGATTCAAGCGCCAGGTTTTCAGACGGACATCATAGGCGTCGTTCAGGTTGTCGATGCCCACCACGCTGTGCCCTTGCTCCAACAGCAGTTCGCTGACGCGCGCCCCGATAAAACCCGCCGCTCCGGTGACAAGGTAAACAGCCATTACAGCCTGACCACCTTCGGGCTGTTCTTGCCCTTCTCGCCCAGCGCGTTGCGGGTATCAACCAGCAGCGCTGCCGAATTCAGTATCTCGTTGTAGTCATATACCTTGTGATTGGTCACAATCACTACACAATCGGCAGTTCGAACGGCAGCCATTAAATCAGTTACTGAACGCCGTTCGCCGCCGTCTTCATGGATCAACGGGATATACGGATCGTGGTATTCGACCAGCGCACCCTTTTGTTCGAGCAAACGCATCACATCCAGCGAAGGCGACTCGCGCAAGTCATCGATATCGGGTTTGTAAGCCGCTCCCAGCACCAGCACGCGGCTGCCATTGAGCGATTTCTTTACATTGTTTAGCGCATCCTGAACCTTGCCGACGGCAAAACGAGGCATGTTGGTGTTGATCTCGGAGGCCAGTTCGATAAAACGGGCTGTGTAGTTGAGGGATTTCAGTTTCCACGAAAGATAAAGAGGATCGATGGGGATGCAGTGGCCGCCCAGGCCCGGGCCCGGTGTGAATTTCATAAACCCAAACGGTTTGGTGGCGGCGGCATCGATCACCTCCCACACGTCCACGTCCAACCGGTCGCACATGATGGCCAGTTCATTGACCAGGCCAATGTTAATCATGCGGAAAGTGTTCTCCAATAGCTTGGTCATTTCGGCCACTTCGGTGGTCGAAACTGGCACCACCCGGTCGAGTGCCTGCTCATACCAGGCTGCCGCCACCCGAGAGCAGGCTGCGGTCATGCCGCCAACCACCTTTGGTGTATTCTTGGTGGTCCAGTCGGTACGGCCTGGGTCGACCCTTTCAGGCGAGAAAGCCACAAATATGTCTTCCCCAATTTTCAAACCGCTGGGCTCGGTCATTTTGGGCAGCATCAATTCCCGCGTCGTGCCGGGATAGGTGCTGCTTTCAAGAACCACCACCATGCCCGGATGCACATAAGGAGCCAGCTCCTCGGCTGCCCCGATGATAAACGAAAGGTCCGGGTCCCCGGTCTGGCGCAGCGGGGTGGGAACGCAAATGGAAACCGCGTCGGCCTTGGCCAACACGGAATAATCGGTGGTACCTTTTAGCTTGCCGGTTTTCACCAGGCGTGCCACCTGCTCGCTGGGGATGTCCAAAATGTAGCTTTCCCCGCGGTTCAGTTTATCCATTTTCCAGCCGATCGGATCCACCCCGGTCACTTCGAAACCAGCCTCAGCGAAGACGGTTGCCAGAGGTAGACCGACATATCCCATGCCAAGGACAGCGACCTTGGCGGTGCGGTTCTTTAATTTCTCAATTAATTGTTGTGAAACACTGGAAGACATAGAGGTGGAACTCCTTAAACCCTGCTGAAGCAGGAATAGATTTTTCGCTAGAAAAGGGATAATTGCGTCGGTTTCGAATCTTCCGGTTCATCATCCTTGTGGAAAGGCGGTTCGGATGGCTCGGGCACGGAATCGGATGATGTCATCATGTCGAGCAGCGATATTTGTTCAGGCGGCTGCACCGGGGGCAGATTCTGCGGCGCAGCCGTTTGGGATGCTGCCGTTGCCGGGATGCGTCCCTGCTGGGCCTTTTTGGCTTGTTGAATAAATTCGGGCAGGTGCGAGAAATCGCTCAACAAAGTTTCTTTTAGGGAGGGCTGATGCAATGCCGCCGCGGGATGGTACATGGCCACCACCAGGCGACCATTGACCCAGGTTGCCTTGCCGTGCGAGCTGCTGATTTTGGCATTGGGGAGAAAATGCGCCATTGAATAACGCCCGAGTGTGACGATCACGGTGGGATTCAAAGCCTCGATCTGGCGTTCCAGGTAGCCTTTGCAGGCGGCAAGTTCGTCAGGCAATGGATCGCGATTGCCCGGTGGACGGCATTTGACCACATTTGTAATAAATACGGCCTCCCGGGTCACGCCGGCGCTCGCTAGCAGGTCATCCAGAAACTTGCCAGCCTGACCAACAAATGGCAGGCCTTGTTCATTTTCATAAAAACCGGGACCCTCGCCTATAAACATCAATTCCACTTTGTCCGGCCCGGCACCTGGAACAGCTTTTTTGCGCGAGAGGTGCAGGTTGCACTTCTGGCAAACCATCACCTGTGCCGCAACTTCCCTCATGACTTCAGTGGAATTCATGTGCCGACCTCCGCCCTTATGAGATTCTCTCGCTGGCATTCAGCAACAAGGTCAGTACCCGCGGATCGAGCGGCCGCAGACTTAATAGAATGGCATCTTCGCCGTTGTCGGCATAATAATGCGGTCGGGTGCCGTCTTCGACGAAACCAAACTGCTGATAAAGTGCCTGTGCCGCCAGATTGCTCCTTCGTACTTCCAGAAAAGCCAGGACGGCGCCTTCTTTTTGCGCTTCAAGCAAAGCATTGGCCAGCAGATGTTGCCCAATGCCGCGCCGGCGGTAATCGGGATGGACTGCCAGGGTGGCAACATGAGCTTCATCCAAAATCATCCATACCACAATCATTCCAACGATGCGGGGCGGAGTTTGGCGGGCATCCTCCATCACCCAGGGACGGGAATGCAAATTTTCTTCGACCTCGTAATGGTAGGATCGTTCCGGCCAGGGCAAACTGAATGACATCACATCCAGGGCAAAAACCTGGCTGATATCGGACTTTGTCATCGGCCTGAGAACCAATTCCGGCTCGCTCACTCTGGAATCCCCTCGGCATAATGCAAATAAATGGGCGCCAATGACACAACATCATCCATTTTGCCGGATTGCCAGCGTTTCCAGCCTAATTCAGCCAGGAAACCCGGGCGGCGCAGCGAATGTGCCGGTGAAATCAGTAAAGCGATCTTTTTCTTGCGGCTGAACACCTGCCGCTCAGCGGCTGTTAACTCGCCGCATACCAGCGTCGGTTTTTCGATCATATCCGCCAACGCCTCGGCATTGGTCACATTTGCGCCGCCTTTTGCCACCCATTGCCCGCGGACAGCGTGATACCAGCCGGCTGCCAGCTTGCCCCGCCCAGCCTGCAGCATACACACCATCGGCAGCTCACGGACAGCCTGGGCAGCCGCCAGAATATCCAGCGTCGGCACGCCCACGATGGGAATGCGTAAGGCCAGTGCCATTCCTTTGACCGCAGCCAATCCAATGCGCAATGCGGTAAATGAGCCAGGGCCTAGGGCTACAGCACAGGCTTTGAGGTCATCGGAACGCACCCCGCAGCGCTGTAGTAAATCGGCGATCGCCGGTGCCAGTTCGGTGGTGTGATGGCTTTGCGATTGCCAGACAACCTCGCCCAATACCTGGGCGCCATCATAGAGTGCCAGCCCAACCCATTGGGTGGAAGTATCAACCGCCAGCAGCATTTTACCCTCCGTACACCCGCCGGCGGAATTCGTTCACCAGCGTTTCATAACGCGCACCATGGGGAGTAAAAACCATACCCCGTTGTTCTTCGGCCATCCACCGCAAATCGACCCAAAGGCAGGTCTGCGGTAACGCGCTGCGGATACGATCCGGCCATTCAACGACCAGTGCGCCGTAATCCAACATCTGGTCCAGATCTAGCTCTTCGGCTTCCAGAGCCGATTGCAGCCGGTAAGCATCCAGATGATTCAATGCCTGCCCGTCCGGCCGGCGGTAGAGGTTGCACAGGACAAAGGTTGGACTTGACACGGCATCCAGCGAACCCCAACCCTGGGCAATGCCTTGAACCAGGGTTGTTTTCCCTGCTCCCAAGTCGCCACACAGGCACACCAGGTCGCCAGGTTGCAGCAGCGCGCCAAGACGCATCCCCACCCGACGGGTCTGATCGGGGCTGCGGCTGAAAAATTCGACCGTAGAAGGATCCAGGATAGGCATGAAAAAATTATACCCCCAAAACCGGCAAGGCTTATTTGTTTATCCCGGCCTGTTGCGCCACCAATCGGGCAATTTGGCGGGTGGCTTGCGGGCGGGCCAGGCGGCGCGAAGCCGCAGAAACCATTTCAAGCGATTTTGGATCCTTCAGCCAGGATCTCAATGTCTCAACGACCTGCTCAGGTTCAGGTGCCCATACCCCGGCGCCCTCATCAACCACGAAGCTGACGTTGCCGTCTTCCTGGCCGGGTAAGCGGCTGTAGAGGATGATGGGCAAGCCGGCGATAAAGGCTTCGCTGATGGTGCCAGGGCCTGCCTTGGTGACAATGATATCCGCGGCGCGCATCAAATCGGGCATATCGCGGACAAAACCGTAAATGGCATGCTCCAAATTCCATTCATGTGTTTGCAGATTGCTGCGCAGGGCGTCATTTCGCCCGCAAATAACGGCCAAAAATGTTGGCAGCCCGGCCGAATCAATTGCTTTCACTGCCGCACCCAAAGGCCCCATGCCATCGCCGCCACCGACCATCAGCACCACTGGCAGATCTGCCGGCCAACCAAACTTCTTACGCAAATCATCTCGATCAGCCCCCGGCGTTGTAAAGCGCGTGGCCACCGGCATACCCACCACCTGCACCCGGTCTGGCTGCAAGCCCATTTCCAACGCACGTTCTTTGGCAATTTCAGTGGGAACAATGACAAGGTTGGCTCTGGGGTTGAACCAGGCGGCATGGGTCGAGACCAAATCGGTCACCACGGTCATAAAAGGCCTTCGTTCGTGTCCCATCGCCCACACAATGGGAATATTCGGCAGTTGGTGGACCGAAACAACCAGGTCGCTGGGATGTTCGCGCAGTAAACGCTGCAGCGAAGTACGGACATAAGGCCAAACCGCGTAATACATGTTCCGCACCCGCCGGCGTCCATCAATGACGCGGTAACCCATACCCCACATGCGCGGCAGGCGGGTCATTACCGGGTAGAAATCTGGTACGTAATTGAGAGGGCGCGGCGCATATTGCCTGAAAATATCCACCATTTCAGTGGTGAATTGTCCGGGATATTCAAGGTTGAGAGCTTCGATGATTGCTTCGGCAGCACTGCGGTGCCCGCCGCCCGTATCGGAAAACAGGAACAGGATGTGCGGCTTATTAACCGGGGTTTGAGCCATCAGTTTCCTTGGGAAGGATTTTTTTCAAGCGGCGCGCAAGTTCGCGCCGTGAAAGCAACACCCGTCTTTTGCACTGGCAGCATTCCAGACCAATATCCGCGCCCAGCCGGACCACCTGCCAGTCAAAACTGCCGCAGGGGTGCGCCTTACGCAGCCGCACGATGTCATTAAGGGCTAGTTCGGGGAGCACGCCAGGATTATACCACCCATGTTATAATCGCCTTCGGACTGTTCTTCATTATATAGAGAGCGATGCAATTCATCAGAGGTTGAATGTTCGGATCCGGCATTACCCCTGCGCTGATTTTTACCCGTATCATCACATTAATGATCGCCTTCACCGTGCATGAATTTTCCCATGCACTCACCGCTTACCGGCTGGGCGACGATACCCCGCGCATTCAAGGGCGGCTGACCCTCAACCCGGTCGCCCATTTGGATCTGGTGGGATCGATCATGCTGCTTTTTGTCGGGTTTGGTTGGGCCAAACCGGTGGAAATCAACCCCTACGCGGTGACGCGCCGTTCTTCCGCCGGCGTGATGTGGGTTTCGCTCGCCGGCCCGCTTTCCAACCTGTTGATGGCAATCGTTGCAGCCATCCCGCTGCGCTTCCATTGGGTGAGCTTTTCGGCTGGCTCCGATCTCGTCCCGTCACTGTATTCCTTTCTTTACCAGTTTATGGCCATCAACCTGGTGTTGATGCTTTTCAATCTCATTCCCATTTCACCATTGGACGGCGAAAAAATTGCCGCCTATTTCCTTCCTCCGCCGTTGGACCGTTTTTTTGAGCGCCTCCATCCATACGGTTCGATGATATTGATGGCATTGGTCTTTCTCGGCCCGCTGCTGGGCGTAAACGTAATCGGGTGGATTATGGGACCTCCGATGAATACCATTCTTCAAATTCTTTTGGGAGGCCGTGCGTGAGCATCAATTTATCAATCCTTGGATTGGGTCAGGTCGGCGCTTCATTTGGCCTGGCATTGAAGGAACACAAAGATAAAATTTACCGCACTGGTTCAGACCGCGAACCGCTTAGTGCCCAACGTGCGCAAAAAATGGGCGCGGTGGATCACATTGCCTACAACCTTTCGGCAGCCGTCGAAAAAGCGGACGTTGTCCTCCTGGCGCTTCCAGTAGATCAAATCCGCGAAACGCTCGAATTTATTGGCCCCATTTGCCGCGCCGGAGCGGTGATCATCGACACGTCGCCGTTAAAAACCGCCGTCGCAGCCTGGGCGCAAGAATTGCTGCCCGAAGAACGCTATTTCATCTCCATGACACCCACCATCAACCCGGATTATCTCGAGGAAACGGCGACAGGCATCAACGCGGTTCATGCGGATTTATTCAACAAGAGTCTCATGCTCGTCACCAACGAGCCTTCCACTCAGCCGGATGCCGTCAAACTGGCTGCCGATATCGCCCACCTGGCCGGTGCGAAAATATATTTTGCCGACGCCGCCGAGGTGGACGGTCTCTTGGCCGCAAATGATTTGCTGCCCAAGCTGGCATCTGTTGGCCTGCTTTCAGCCATTGCCAACCAACCCTCCTGGAAGGAAGGGCAGCGTCTGGCTGGGCGTTCATTTGCCCAGGCTACCCTGCCGGCAGAATTTTTGGACGGCCCGGCCGCGTTGGGGGAAATTACCCTGGCCAACCGCGAAAATTCGCTGCGCGTGCTGGATGACCTCATCGGCAGCCTGCAATTGATCCGCGAGTATGTAACCAACCAGGACCGGGAAGGCTTGAACGATATGATGCAGCGCGCCCTGGAAGCACGCAAGGATTGGTATTCCCACCGGCTGGCTGCCGATTGGGAAGAATCTGAAGTGCAAAAAATGCCCACCATTGGCGAAGTTTTGGGCCGCCTGGTGGGGATCAAACCTCGCGACAGGCGGTCATAGGCATCCGATCATGCCGGTCTTTTGCTATATCGTCGAATGCGCTGACGGCAGCTATTACACCGGGTGGTCAACTGACCCTGTACGGCGCGCCCGCCAGCATAATCGCGGTCGGGGTGCCCGTTACACCCGCCTGCACCGGCCGGTGCGCCTGGTTTATGTGGAAGAACAGCCGGATGTTTCCAGCGCTTTGAAACGCGAACATTCCCTAAAACATCTGAGCCACGCACAAAAGAAAGCCCTGGCAGAACAAAAAACGCAGGTTGAATTTGTTCATGGCGAGGGTTAGGCAAACCCTGATGGATCAACCCCGGTCGGCTGGCATCCGGCAGCGTTCATGCTTCTTCCTGTTCGCATTGATCGCATTAGCCTGGCTGTTGACCGGCTGTGGAACTGCACCGGCTACCCCACCTGTTGCCGCACCGGCTGTCGCAACGGAATGCAACCTGTTGAGTTTTACGGCTACTGCCACCTGGACAGGTGCACAGGAAGGCGCGCTGCTCGGACAATTGACTTTGACAAATTATGCCAGCCAACCGTGTCCATTGGCTGGCAAGTTCGAACTCTCCGTGTTGAATGAAAACCTTCAGCCAATGGTTGTCATCGATCCGTCCGCCAATCAGGACTTTTCAATTGTTATTCAGCCTGAACAATCCTACCAGGTGCTGTTTCGCTGGCAAAATTGGTGCGGTCCAATTCCCGCTGGCGGGCTGACCCTGCAGTTTACGGTTACCAATTCCTCCGCAGCACTCACGGTCCCGCTCCAGGATCCGAACGGTCAACCGCTTGATGATACGCCGGGTTGCACGGACGCCGGCCAACCATCGCGGTTGCTCTGGGAGGACTAATTATTTCTAGAATTAATCAGGCGGTGGGATGCGCCACCCGGGTTTTTACAAGTTAGTTGGTTAAATCAATCGGTAAAAACGGGCAAATGGCCCAAAGCAATGATATCGCGCCACTTGGCCCGTTCGCCCTCCGTCAGGATGGCCGCTTCAACGGCCACGGTTGCGCTGGCACGGTCGAGCAGCAGCCGCATGCCCTGCAGCGTGGAGCCCGTGCTGATGACATCGTCCACGATAATCACGCGTTTGCCCTTGACGGTATCGCGGTCCTTTTCATCCAGGTACAAGGTCTGCGGTGCGCCGGTGGTGATGGAAAGCGTCTCAGCCGTAATGGCATCGCCCATATAGGGCTTGTAGCTCTTGCGCAGCACGATGAAGGGCTTGTGGGTCTTTTCAGACAGCGCATAGGCCAGCGGTATGCTCTTTGATTCCGCCGTTACAATCACCTCGTAATCAATCGCCGCCAACTTTTCAGCCAGGGCCTTGGCGCAGGCTTCGACCAGTTCGGTATCGCCCAGGATATTCAAAATCGCGATCCGCAGACCGGGTTTGATCTGAAAAAGGCGCAGTTCGCGGTGCACGCCTGCGATATCAATCGGATAAACGTCACGTTGTTCGGGCATCACCATCCTCCAAAGACAGCATTGTACCAACTCGGTAATATATCACAAAAAGGCAAAACAAAACCGGTCTGTTTACCAGACCGGTTAAATTATCGAGCGCCGGGGACGCCGACCCCGGCGCTCTCTTAAGGAGGAGAAGAAGAGAAGTCGCCCTTGCATGTTATATTAGCAGAAATTTTGTCCGATTACTTGACGCCTACCCTACGCTTACCCTACGCTTGCCTTACAAACAACTTTCTTACAACCGCATCTTAACCGCCGAACTGCTCTTGAGAATGACGATTATCGTGTAGAATGAGTACAGAACAGGAGGTTCGCCAATGAATGATCACCTTGATGCGCTTGCACCGCTTTGGGCAGATCATTTATTTCCCTCCCCGCTGGGACCGCTGACTGTTACAGTTTCAACGGTGGGACTGGTGCGGTTGGATTTTTCTGCACTGGCGCCGGTTGCCTCTGAACTGCATGCCTGGCTGGCGCCCGCGGAATTGCCTGCACCGCCTCACCTGGCTGAAGCACTAATGCAATTATATGAATACCTGCTGGGCCAACGCCGTGAATTTGACCTGCCCATCGATTGGCGCGGCATACCGGATTTTTCGGTACATGCACTAAGAGCTGCCGCTGCCATTCCCTGCGGCCAGGTGCGCACGTACGGCGATCTGGCTGCATCTCTGGGATTAACAAATGGGGCGCGGGCAGTGGGGCAAGCCATGGCTTCCAACCCGATCCCGATTGTGCTGCCCTGCCACCGCGTGGTCGGCGCCGACAACCGCCTGCATGGATACAGCGGGTTGTACGGTATAAAAACCAAAGCCTGGTTATTAAACCTGGAAGGTTCCACCTTTCAAAACCAGTTATTTTAATATGACGGGAGAAGGATGAGCGAATTTCGTTCCGGTTTTGTAACCCTGGTCGGACGGCCCAACGTGGGTAAATCTACTTTGTTGAACGGCCTGCTCGGCCAGAAAATTGCGGCTGTTTCGCCGCGGCCACAGACCACCCGCCGGCGCCAGCTGGGCATTCTCAGCCAGGACGATTGCCAGATTATCTTCATGGATACGCCCGGGCTGCATAAACCAGTCCACAAACTGGGCGAATATATGAATGACGTCGCCGCAGCCACTTTGGAAGACGCAGACATCATTGTGTGGCTGGTGGATGCCAGCCAGCCGCCGCAGGAGGAAGACCAACTGATCGCGGCTCGTCTTGAGAAGATCGGCAAAAACCTGCCCCAGGTTCTCTTAGCCCTCAATAAAACGGACCTGGTCCCGCAAGAGGTTCTGGCGGAGCACACAACCGAATTCCTGGCGCTGTGGCCAGGCGCCGAACCGTTCCCATTGTCTGCCACCAACGGCACAGGCCGCGATGCGCTGCTCAAACGCATTCTCTCAGCAATGCCCCTGGGACAACCCTACTACGATCCCGAACAAATAACCGACCTGTACGAGCGCGACATCGCTGCTGACCTGATTCGCGAAGCAGCATTGCGCCTGCTGCGCGACGAAATACCGCATGGCATTGCAGTCCGCATCGATGAATATAAAGAACGCAGCGAAGTGCAGGTTTATATCGGAGCGACCCTGTTTGTCGAGCGCGAATCGCACAAGGGCATCGTGATTGGCCAGGGTGCCAGCATGCTCAAACAGATCGGTACCACAGCCCGGCAGGAAATTGAAGCCATGTCGGGACGGCACGTCTACCTGGAATTGCGCGTCAAGGTGAACAAGAACTGGCGCGACGATCCGGACTCGCTGCGTTTGTACGGTTTTGTTTTCGAGAAAGACGAAAACTAACTTCCTTTTGCCAACGGCAAGAGTTTCTGGACTTATTCGCCAGGAGGGGAAAAACGATGCAGACATCACTCACGGCTTCACCCTGGTTTTGGATCGCCTTGCTGGTCATGGCGGCTGACTGGGTTGCCACGGGCCTTAACGCAAAAGCTGTCCGTTACTTCACCAAACCAGCGGCCTTGATTGCCCTCATCATCTGGTTTTCGGTGATGGGAAATTGGCGCGGGGCACTGATATGGTTCGGGTTGGGGCTGGTGTTCTCGTTGTTGGGCGATATCTTCCTGCTACAGCCTGAACGCGCCTTTATATTTGGCCTGGCCGCTTTCTTGATAGGGCATTTAGCCTACATCATCGGTTTCAATTCCCGGCCCCTGGTCTGGAATACCCTTCTTCTGCTCCCGATTATCGCCGTGGCGGTTATTGCCCTTCTGGTCGGCCGGCATGTCCTGGGCGGGATTAACCGCGATGCTGCCAACCGTGCCATGAAGGTCCCTGTTATCGGCTATATGACGGTCATCCTGTTGATGCTGCTTTCGGCAGCGGCCTGTTTTTTCCGGCCAGCCTGGCCGGTTCAAGCGGCAGTCTTTTCGACGCTGGGCGCCGCGAGCTTTCTGGCTTCCGATTCCCTGCTCGCCTCCGATCGGTTTGTGCGCCCGCGCAGGTGGGCAACGCTGGCAGTCATGATCACCTACCATGTGGGGCAAATCCTCATCGCCACTGGCGCACTGCTGGCATTGCGCTAATACAAAAAACCAATCCCCGCCGATCGCGCGGAGAACTTATTTAAATTAAAGAACAGCCTCTTGACAAAACTAATATTATTAGTTATTATATTAATACAATTAGTTTTAGGAGAGAAACCATGACAACAAAGACAATGAAACTAAAGGGTGGATCCATTGCCTATGAGGAAACCGGCAACGGGCCGCTGATCGTGTGCATCCCGGGCATGGGCGATTTGCGCTCACAATTTCGCATCCTGGCGCCGCGCCTGGTGTCAGCCGGTTACCGCGTGGTGACCATGGATTTGCGCGGGCACGGCGAAAGCAGCGCCAACTGGAAGGATTACTCGATCGCCAGCATTGGCGCCGACCTGCTGGCCCTATTGCAGCACCTCGACGCCGGACCGGCTGTGATCATGGCCAATTCGATGGCAGCCGGTGCCGCGGTTCTGGCAGCGGCCGAAGGACCGCAATGGGTAAAAGGCCTGGTCTTGCTCGATCCTGCCGTGCGCGGCGAACCCAACCGGTTTTGGCGAATTTTACTATCGGTCCTGTTCGCCCGTCCCTGGGGGCCATCTGCCTGGGCCTGGTATTACTCCACGCTCTACCCGAGTCAGAAACCAGCCGACCTGGAAAGCTACCTCGATGCGCTCAAACAAAACCTGAAGCAGCCTGGACGGATGGAAGCGTTGCAAGGGTTGATGGCCGCCCCACAGACCATTGCCGCGGCAAACCTGGGAAAGGTGCGAGTTCCGGCGCTGGTGATTATGGGCAGCCGTGACCCTGATTTCAAACTACCGGAACAGGAAGCTGCCTGGGTGGCGCAGTCGCTCAATGCCCACTACGAGATGATCACCGGTGCCGGTCATTACCCGCACGTTGAAATGCCGGAGATCACCACCCCTCACATCCTATCCTTCCTCGCTCAACTGGAACAGCGCTGACATGGCGCATAAAAAACGCATCGATAAAGAAACGGTCATCCGAACGGCCGCCGCGCTGCTGGAGGAAGACGGCACAGGTGCCATGTCCCTGACCCGACTGGCGGATAAGTTGGGCATCCGGACACCTTCGCTTTACAACCACATCGACGGCCTGGACGGCCTGCACCGTGACCTGACCCTGATGAGCGCTCGCAACCTGGCGGATCGCATGGAGCAGGCAGCTATCGGCCGCTCAGGCCACCAGGCCATCCTGGCCATTGCCCAGGCGTACCGCAATTACATCAAATCCGCACCGGCGCTCTACCAGAACAGTCTGCGCGCCTCAGGAAACCTTGCGCAAAAGGATCCTGATCTGGAGGCATTGGAAGAGCGTACGGTGCATGTGGTGCTGGTGGTGGTGAAGTCCTTCGGCCTGCGCGGCAACGACGCTATTCACGCCGTTCGCGGCCTGCGCAGTTTGATACACGGCTTCGCCTCGCTTGAAGTGGCCGGCGGCTTTGGCATGCCGCTGGATTGCGATGAGAGTTTTCGCCGCCTGCTCGATATTTTCATCCGCGGTCTGACGGATTCCACGCAACCAGTTGGCGGTTAGCTACAAGATAAATTTGTTTTTTCTCGAAATAATGAGCCCTTAGCGCTCACCGGTCAAAGAACGAAAGCCCTCACCCAGCGCTTCGTGGGCATGCCCGATCACCATGAATGCGGCCGGGTCTGCCTCCTGAACCAGCTCTTTGAGCTGGTTGACTTCGGATTTCGTAATGACGCAATAAAGAACCGGCCGTTCAGCGCCTGTGTAGGCGCCTGTACCCGATAGTACGGTCACGCCGCGTTCCAGTGCCGCCATGATTTTTTCTGCCACCTCGTTCGGGGAATTGCTGACGATCATGGCCGTACGGAAAATGCTAGACCCTTCAGAAACAGCCTCAGCGGCCAGGCCGCTGACGTAAATGACAGCCAGACCGTAGAGCGCGTGCCGCCAATCAAAGGCAATGCCGCCTGCCAGCACGACCAGCGTGTCGGTGATTAGATAGGCCTGCGAAATGGAGATGCCCAATTTGGAGTTGAGGATGCGCCCCAAAATGTCGCTGCCGCCGCTGGTACCTTGTCCACGGTAAACCAGGCCCAACCCAACCCCCAACAGGATACCGCCGTACAGGCAGTTCAAGACCAAATCATCGGTGACGCCCTGCGCTGGGATAAAAAGCACCAATAAATCTGTCAGGATCGAGAACGCCGTTACTGAAACAGCCGTCCGCAGTGCAAAGCGCGCCCCGCCCAGGAAGCGCCAGCCGAGGAAGAACAAAGGAACGTTGCCAATAAAAACCATCAAGCCGATCGGCCAGTGGGTGAAGTAGTTGATAATCTGGGCTGCGCCGCTGATCCCGCCGCTCACCATCTGCCCTGGCACCAGAAACAGCCGCATGGCCAGCGCCTGCAGCAAGGCGCCGACCAGGATGTAACCGTAATCGCGCGCCATCCGCCAGGTGAAGCGGACTTCGCCTTTTTTGGAACGCATGAATTGCAGAAAAGACTGGACTTCCGACCCTGAATCCCTCATGTCAACCCTCCGCCGATGTACAATCTGCAATTATACCAACGCGATTTCAAATAAACCTTTGTTATACATATCCCCCAGGGTAAGCCGTTGGTCGTCAAAAAACCTGCCCGGTTGATGCCGCGGCAGGTTCGGTTAACAGCAATCAGGAGGGTGATTTATTCCACTTTCCGCGGATGGTCAATTTTTAGACGGTTTACCATCCGTTTTGGCGTACCGCGCCGCCTTCTGGGCGGTTTGCCAGCATTGGGGCTGAGAATCAACACCAACTGGTTTAGCGCACGGGAATCATATTCGCGCCGGCCGCACATGTCGCACACCCAGGCTGGAAAATTCGGTACAGTGACCAGTTCATCATCCAGGTAGGTGAAAAACGTCAGATACCGCCGGTGCATTTGTCCGGACTGGCATTCTGTGCAGGGTACGGCGGGACCATCAAAAGGATCTTGCATTAATACTCGTTCTTTTCCACTACCAAACCTTGTGCAATTTTCACGCCGGCGCTGGAACCCAATCGGGTGGCGCCAGCTTTCAACATGGCGCGTGCATCGTCCAGCGAGCGTACACCGCCGGCAGCCTTGACGCCCATCGCGAGGCCGACAACCCGCCTCATCAACTCGACATCCTGCACGGTTGCTCCACCGGCAAAAAAACCGGTGGAGGTTTTTACGAAGTCAGCCCCGGCCGCCTGACAGATCAGGCAGGCTAGAATTTTTTCCCGCTGGGTCAATAAACCCATTTCAAGAATGACCTTCAGAATGGCACCGCCGGCATGGCAGGCGGCAGCCACTGCGCGCACGTCATCCAGAACGGGCTGAAGTTCGCGTCCTTTTAGCAAACCCACCGCCATCACCATGTCGATCTCAGCGGCGCCATCGCCTATTGCAATTTCGCTCTCCCTGACTTTCACAGCCGTGGGCGATGCTCCCAATGGAAAACCCACCACGCAGCAGGTTTTAACGTCCGACCCCTGTAATTCATGGGAAACCAGAGGCGCATAGAGGCTGTTGACGCACACGGACGCAAAGCCGAACTGGCGGGCTTCCCGGCAAATCTGTACGATTTGTGCAGGAACCGCCTCGGTTTTCAGCAGGGTATGGTCGATGTAGCGCGTTACCGGGCCGTCCAATGCTTTGAAACCAGCCGGAAAAGGCGGTAGTTCGCGTTCAAATTCGTCAGTGTATGCGAGTACGTCTTGAATTTCCATGAAATCTTTAATTGGCTGCATTAACAATCGTTGGATGGGCTAGAATTTTCACCTGATCCAACGGCCAATAAACAACCAGAGCCTTTCCAACCAAGTTCTCGAGCGGAACAAAACCCCAATTGTGCGAATCAGACGATGAATTGCGGTTGTCGCCTAACACAAAAAGCTGCCCTTCAGGCACCGTCCAGGAGTTATTGTAATGAGGCGGCGCCATGATGTAGGGTTCATCCATTGGATTGCCATTGACCAGGACCTGGCCGTTTTCAACGGTAACCACATCGCCGGGCAAGCCAATGACGCGCTTGATGTAATCTTCAATGGGATTCAACGGGTAATGAAAAATGACCACATCGCCGTGTGAAACACTGCCCAACCGGTAAGCCAGTTTATTCACCAGAATAAATTCGCCGGGTTGAAGCGTTGGTTCCATGCTGATGTTTTCAACACGCACTCTCGCCAACACGCTGTCGATCAAAAAATAAAGCACCAACGCCAACACCACCGTCTGCAGCACCTCAACCAAAAAAGAGCGCAGAGAGTTGCGCGGGGGGGTCTCTTGCGGCTGGGCGGGCTCGGGAGCAGGCTCAGAAATCAAATCCAACCTCCAAAACGGAGAAAACCTTGACTTTGAATGTCATTATAAAACCGCTTGGGGGGCAAAGCAAGAGCACTGCTAAAAGTGTTAAGTTCGTGAATGAATGTAATTCAGCCAATTCCAGTGAAATTACTACTTTTAATCTTGTTTTCATATTCTTAACCAGTTATAATCTAAATGTTAAAATGTTCCACCCCTTGTGTTCCGGAGGTAATCCCCACAACAAAAATATAATAACGATCGCCCCAAATATATGCACTACAAAACCAATGCAATTTCAAGGAGAATGCATATGAAGAAAGTCAACCTGAAATCAGTGTTGATCGGGGTGGTGCTCGTGGTTGCGGCGCTCATGCTTGCAGCGTGCGCATCAGCGACCCCTGCACCCACCCAGGCACCCGTAGCCACGACAGCTCCTGCAGCCTGCCCCGAGCCCACCGCCTGCCCGGCGGGAGGCGTGGCCGAAGCCGCTGTCCCGAACTTTGACCTGTGGTCAGCTTCTCCGCATGCAGATGCAAAAGCAGAAGCTTTCACCCACTGGAATGAAGCCGACCCCAAGGAAATCCCGACCTCCTGTGCCAAATGCCACAGCCAGGGCGGTTTCCAGGATTATGTCGGCGCCGATGGCAGCGAAGTATTTAAAGTAGACAAAGCTGCAGCCATCGGATCAGTGATCAGTTGCGATACCTGCCACAATTCCGGCACCGCAACCCTGACCACTGTCAAGTTCCCATCGGGTGCCGAAGTAACCGGTCTCGGACGGGAAGCCGTCTGTATGACCTGCCACCAGGGTACGGCCGCTGGCTCCTCGGTTGATGCTGCCATTGAAAAAGCTGGCGCAACCGACCTGGATACTCCGGTCAAGGACTTGGGCTTCACCAACCTTCACTATTTCGCTGCCTCAGTTGCCCGTTATGGCACCGATGTGAAGGGCGGCTATCAGTATGAAGGCAAGTCCTACGATGCTTTATGGCAGCACGTCGAGGGTGTGAATACCTGCACCGATTGCCATAACCCGCATTCGCTGGAACTGCAAGTCGACAAGTGCTCCACCTGCCATGAGGGCGTAACCAAAGCCGAAGATCTCCGCAATGTCCGTATGGCCTCATCGCAGGTCGACTATGACGGCGACGGCGACGTGAAGGAAGGCATCTACTATGAAGTGGACGGCCTCCGCACCATGCTCTACACCGCCATTCAAGCCTACTCCAAGGACGTTGCCGGTACGGCAATTGTTTACAGCCCGACCGCGTATCCCTACTTCTTCATTGATACCAATGCCGATGGCAAAACGGATGAAGCTGAAGCTGCCTTTGCCAATGCCTATGCCAATTGGACTCCCCGCATGGCCAAGGCCGCCTTCAACTATCAGTTGTCCATCAAGGACCCCGGTTCTTATGCGCACGGCGGCAAGTACATCATTGAGCTGCTTTTCGACTCGATCGAAAACTTGAACGAAAAGCTCAAGACGCCCGTCGACCTGAGCAAAGCCCATCGCATCGATCCAGGCCACTTTGCTGGTTCGGAAATGGCCTTCCGCGATTGGGATGCAGACGGTGCCGTCCCTGCCTCCTGCTCCAAGTGCCACTCCGCTACTGGTCTGCCGCAGTTCCTTAAGGAAGGCGTCAACATCAGCAATCCCATTTCCGATGGCCTGATGTGCGAAACCTGCCACAGCGATCTGACCACCTTTGCCCGTTACCAGGTCGAAACGGTGAAATTCCCCAGCGGCGCTTCTCTGGGCTTTGAAGGCAAACCGGATGCCAATTTGTGCATCAACTGCCACCAGGGCCGGGAATCCACCGTATCGGTCAACAAAGTGGTTGCCGGACAGGATCGCGACACGATCAACGAAAAGCTGACCTTCCGCAACGTGCACTACTTTGCTGCTGGAGCGACGCTCTTTGGTACGGATGCCAAGGGCATGTACGAATATGACGGCAAGGAATATGCCGGTCAGTTCAAGCATGTTGACGGCTTTAACACCTGCGTGGACTGCCATGACACCCATGCGCTCACCGCCAAAGTGGATGCCTGCGCTGGATGCCATAACGGCCAAAAGCCCGAAGAGATTCGCATGACCACCCAGGGCGATTTCGACGGCGACGGCAATGCCACTGAAGGTCTGGCAGGTGAAATTGAAACCCTGCAGGAAAAGATGCTGGCTGCCATCCAGGCTTACGCCAAGGATGTTCTCAAAAAGCCGATCGTCTACAGCCCGGCAGCCTATCCGTACTGGTTCAATGACACCAATGCCGACGGTAAGTTGGATGCGACAGAGGCCGTCAGCGATAACAGCTACAAGGCCACCTGGACTCCCCGCCTGCTCGAAGCCGCTTACAACTATCAATACGTTGTAAAGGATCCGGGCGCCTTTGTGCACAACGGCAAATATGTCATTCAGGTCATGTTCGATGCGATCACCGATCTGAAAGCAAAAGTGCCGTCAATTGACACCACCGGTCTCGTCCGGCCGAAGTAAATCAAGTTAGCGTTTCGATCTAAAAATGTTCCGGCATAAGCCGGAACATTTTTTCATTCCCGGAGAGACAGGTGGATTTTTTAATGTATAATTAATCTTGTATCCCCGCCTCGCACAATTGAAATTATCAACATCCCCTATTGAATCCGGCACGCTGCACCACCACTCCTGGGAGGTATCGATGAAACGGTTTCGAAACTGGATCCGCGGCCTGTTTCTACCACCCGCTGGCAGTTCAACCTGGCGGCGCATCCTTCCCGTCGTACTTTCTGTATTTTTAGTGCTTGTTTGCATCGTTGCAGGAACGGCCGCGTGGGAATATACCAACCAGACCACATTCTGCGGGCTCACCTGCCATACCATGCCGCCGGAATATACCACCCACCAGAACACCGCGCATGCCCGCGTCACCTGCGAGGATTGCCACTTGGGACGAACCGTCATCACTGAGGCAATCAGGCGCAAAATTGTTTATAGTTGGCAAACCGGCAGTGCGATGGTCTTGAATACCTATGAATTTCCCATCATCGCCCGCAACATGCGTCCGGCCCGCGATGTTTGCGAAACCTGCCATCTCCCTGAGCAATTCTCCAATGACTCATTAACCGAAATAAAGAAATTTGCAGCCGACGAAAACAACACCCTGTCCTATACCTACTTGATTCTAAAAACAGGCGGCGGTTCCAAGCGTGAAGGTTTGGGCAGCGGCATTCACTGGCATATCGAAAACCCGGTTGAATACATCGCCCTGGATGAAGAACGCCAGCAAATACCCTATGTGCGCGTTCAAAATGAGGACGGCACATACACAGAATACATCGATACCGAATCGGGTTTCGATGCTGCCAATCTTGATAAAAGCAAACTGCAGCGCATGGATTGCATCACCTGCCACAACCGGACAACGCACGCCATCGCCTCGCCAGAAGACGGCGTGGATCAATTGATGTCGCAAAAGTTGGTTTCGCGTACCATCCCCGAAATCAAGAAAAAGGCCGTCGATATCCTCACCGTGGAATATCCCGATCAAGCAGGCGCGCTCAATGCGATTGCCGGTCTGGATGCAATCTACAAAGATCAATACAATGAGTTTTACACCAACAATCAGGCGCTGGTCGCCAAGGCGATTGAAAGCCTTCAGACGTATTACAAAGAGAACTTCTTCCTTGATCAAAAGGTCAACTGGCAGACACACCCCGATAACAGCCAGCATGTCAATTCTCCCGGCTGCTTCCGCTGCCATGACGGCAAACACCTTACCGCTGAAAACCAGGCCGTCCGACTGGAATGCAACTTGTGCCACTCCATTCCAGTGGTCTCCAAAGGTTCCGCCATCACCACCAACATTGAACTATCGCGCGGACCTGAACCCGCCACACACCGCAACAGCAACTGGATTGCCTTGCACCGCCAAAATTTTGATGACACCTGTAAGGATTGCCACACCGTCGAGGATCCGGGCGGCGTAAGCAATACCTCGTTCTGCTCCAATAGCGGCTGCCATGCCAATTCCTGGCAATACGCCGGTTTCGATGCCCCCAACTTGCGCGTAATTCTCAGCGAGGAATTGAAAAAATATGTCACTCCCACCCCCGAACCGACCGCCACTCCGCAAGGATCCACACCTCTGCCATTGACCTATAACGGTGTGGTTAAGGATCTGTTCAAGAAGTGCACGGCTTGCCACGGCACAAACGGCCAGGCCGGATTGAACTTGACCCAGTACACCACCTTGATGACAGGCTCCAAGGATGGCCCGGTCATCCTGCCCGGCGATCCTGACAACAGTGTGCTGGTAAAAATTCAAAGCGCTGACCAGCCTCATTTCGGCCAGTTTACACCCGATGAATTGGCAACCATCATCAAATGGATTAAGGCTGGAGCGCCGGAAAACTAAGCTTGGAACAGCCAAGCATCAATGTCAGACTGAGGCACGGTTTCCCTCAGTCTGATTTATTTCATCAAAATAGTCCGAATGTAATTCGGCAATAATACTGAAAGTAATCTGGTTATCCAGCATATTAATGTATAATTAATCTCGCTGCGTTTCAGGCAACCATCATCCGTCGATTTCGCATGCAATCTCAAATAATCAGGAGCCGAATATATGGGAACGATCTTCCGAAAAAGACTCCCTTTTCTTAAACCTGCCGTAATCATACTTGCGGTTATTCTGGTTGGTGCTGCGGCTTTGATCATCTCAACCGGAGAAGCCCAGGCCGCTCCGCCATCCCAGCAACCCGATAACAGCCAATGTCTGACCTGCCACCAGCAAGAGGGTAAAACCCTGGCGTTTCCGAATGGAGAGGCATTGAGCGTTGTTGTCAGCCCGGCCATGTTCGGAGGGTCGGTCCACACCAAATTGGCCTGCCAGACCTGTCATACCAACATCGCCAGTTACCCGCACCCTGAAAATTCCGCGGCAAGCATTAGTGAATACCGGCTGCAATATGAGAATACCTGTGCAAATTGCCACCCCAACCAGGTATCCGAAACCGCCGACAGCGCTCACGCAAAGATACGCAATGATCCAAACAATCCAAATGCCAAGAACACACCGACCTGCATTGATTGCCATAATCCGCATACGCAATCAGAGATCCAAAAGGACAAGAACGGCAAACTGACCGGGCTGGAACATGCCGCCGCCACCAGAACCTGCGCCAAATGCCACAACGAAATCGCGCAGGAATATGCCCAAAGCGTCCATGGCGAGGGCGTTCTGGTCGACAACAACCCGGATGTGCCATCCTGTATTGACTGCCACGGCGTGCATACCATCAGCGGCCCGGCCGGTTCCGGCAACCAGTTCCGGTTATCTTCCCCGCAGATTTGCGCCAAATGCCACACCGATGAAAGCATCATGGGCAAATACGGCATTTCAACCCAGGTGCTCAATACCTACATTGCCGATTTCCATGGCACAACGGTGACACTGTTCGAGAAATTAGACCCCGACCAGCAGACCAATATGCCGGTCTGTTACGATTGCCACGGGGTGCACAACATCAAACGGGTTGACGACCCTGCCAAAGGAATTCAGATCAAGGAAAACCTGTTGGTTACCTGCCAGAAATGCCATCCAGGCGCCACCCCCAATTTCCCGGATTCATGGTTGAGCCACTATATACCCAGTCAAAGCCAGGCTCCGCTGGTTTTTTATGTGCAATGGTTCTACAAGATCCTCATCCCGCTTGCTCTGGGAGGCATGGGTCTTTTGGTTGCCAGCGATATTTTCCGCAAGGTAACCCGCCGAAAATCGAAATCGAAACCTGTTGAAGTGGAAGAAAAATCCAACCAGGAAGGAGGATCAGCACAATGAGCGACCAGCCAAAAACCTACAACCGTTTTAACATAGCCCAACGGATTGAACACTTCGTCCTGATTCTTTCCTTCACCACTCTGGCATTGACCGGCATCCCGCAGAAATTCGCGCAAGCTGGCATTTCCGAGGCCATCATCGCACTGTTGGGTGGAATCACGGCCGTGCGCATCATCCACCGCGTTGCTGCCACAATTTTTGTTCTTGAAGCGATCTACCATGCCTTTCTGATCGGCTATAAGTTGATCGTCATGCGCATCGAACCCAGCATGCTGCCGGTCATTAACGATGGCAAGAATGTGATCGATTACTTCCTGCACAACATTGGCTTGAAAAAAGAAGCGCCAAAAATGCCCCGCTATAACTTTGCCGAGAAGATGGAATACTGGTTCATGTTATGGGGCCTGATCATCATGGCTATTACGGGTTTCATGCTGTGGAATCCGATTGCCACCACCAAAATCCTGCCGGGCGTTTTTATCCCCACCGCCAAGGTGGCACACGGCTGGGAAGCCGTTTTAGCCGTGGCTGCCATCATCCTCTGGCATTTCTACAACGTCCATCTAAAACGCTGGAACTGGTCCATGATAAAGGGCCACCTAAGCCGCGAGGAAATGGAAGAAGAACACGGCGAGGAATTGGAGAAAATCGAGAAGGGTGAAATCCGTCCGCTGCCGGCTGCCGAAGTCATGCGCAAACGATCGCGCATCTACCTACCAATTGCCTCCGTCATTTCCCTGGTGCTAATGCTGATTTTGTTTCGCTTTATCACCTTTGAACAAACAGCCATAGAGACCATCCCGCCGGCTGAGGAAAATGTGGAAGTGTTCCTGCCGCAAACGCCCACCCCGCTGCCGACCGCCGCGGCCACGCCCACATCAGCGCCCGTTTCAGCTGCGGCAGCGACCTGGGATGCAGGGATCGGCGATCTGTTTGTCAGCAAATGCGGATCCTGCCACGGTTCCATGGGAGGCCTAAGTCTGAAAACCTACGCTGATGCGATGAAAGGCGGCAAGGGTGGCGCAGTCATCCTGCCTGGCAACCCCACAGGCAGTTCGCTCGTCACCCTTCAGGCTTCCGGCAACCACCCCGGCCTCTTTTCACCAGCCGAGTTGGAAATCATCACCAATTGGATTACCGCCGGAGCGCCGGAGAAGTAAAGCAAACCATCCACCAACAAAAGCCGGGCTGCCAGTTACAAGGCAGCCCGGTTTGTTTTGGATCATTTCAAGTTTCATTCGCGGCGCAGACGCGTCCCGCATGTCCGGCAGAAAACATCGTCCTTGGCAGCGCGTTTGCCGCATTGGTGGCAATAAATGTCCACCTCATTCCCCTCCGAAATGATGCGGTTGGCCGATGCGTGTCGCCGGTTGGATGAACCGGACTGGCGTTTGCGTGAAATCAGCCAAAACCATAAACCCCCGCCAATGATCAGGGCAAGGCCCAACCCGCCTAAAATAAAGGGCAGGGCCTCCTGCATGCGCAATTGGTCGGTCGACGGCCCGATCGGTTGGCTGGACTGCAGCGGTACCTGGTCGGGAATGCTGAGCAAATCGTCGCTCTTGTTATAACTGAGTTTCAATGTAACCGGGGTGCCGGCGGGCACTTTGCCGACTTCCACAGTGTAATACTGCATGCCATCCGTCCCGGTTGACCAACTGCCGGAAACCATTTCCACCTGAAGATTACTGGCAGTTACCGGCTGCTGAACCTGGACAATCAGGTTTTGGACTTCATAATCACCAGCCCAGCGGAAATTGTAATCGCGACGGCTATCCGCCTTGGTCAACCCGGGGTCGTAAAATTCGACTTGCAACTTAGTGGTTGGAGCTGTTAAGGAAATTACGAGCCAATCGCCTTCCTTCGACGTGGTGTAATTCAACGAGTAAAGTTGGCCATCTGCTTCTTCCACTGCCACGTTATAAGGCGAACCTGCTTCCTTCGGAATGTGCAGGTTGATTTGGGCAGGCAATTTCGTTGAACCAGACAGCGTGAGTTTGTAAATGACCAGCATATCCGGGCGGTCATATTCTGGCCACAATAATACCTTTGCCTCGTCAAAACCAACGGGAGATTGCGCTCGCACTGAAGGAGTTAGCACGATAAGGAATACAAGAAGAAGAATGATGCCCCAACGCCGCATGAATCCCTCCCAGGAATCAGATATTATTTGTAAAAATAAATTTTACCACGCTGCCAACTGGTGAAAAAGAATGCTCCAGTTACTCTTTTGCCCTACAGCCTAGGCATGCTCAAGATGCGCTTCCGTGCTGTTGCAGCCGCCAGCCTCGCCGCAGGCTGCTTCCTCAAACTGAATGGTGGTATGCCTGATTTCAAACTTGTCATCCAACCGGCCGCGCAAATCCTGCAAAATGGCAACATCGGTTTCAGCATGTGCTTCCTTCAAAACGACGTGTGCGCTGAGGGCAATGTGTTCCGAGCAGAGGTTCCACACATGTAAATCGTGCACTGATTCAACATCCGGCGATCCCCGCATTTCGGTTTCCACTGCCGTCAAGGATAAACCGTCCGGTGTGCCCTCCACCAGGATGTGCAGCGAACTTCTAAGTACCCGGATGGAACTGACCAGGATTAATATTGCGATCAATGCGCTTGCCAGCGGATCCACCCATTGGGCGCCCGTCAATGAAATGATAATCGCTGCAGCGATGACGCCCACCGAAGAGACTGCATCGCCAACCACGTGTAAAAATGCGCTTTGCAGATTCAAATCTTTTCTTATATGTGCTTTTTCATCCTGCCGGTGGCTTCCTAAAATAAATGCCACCACCAGGTTGACAATCAATCCGATAACGGCAATCGCCAGCATTAACGGTCCGCGAATGGGTTGCGGCGATTGAAGCCGGAGGTAGGCTTCCCAGCCGATGCCGATGGAAATGACCAGCAAGGTGAGGCCATTTGCCAGGGCAGCCAGCACTTCCAGACGGTGCCAGCCGTAGGTATGGCGGTCGTCAGCCGGCCGGGTGGAAAACCGTAGGGCAAAAAAGCTCAACCCCAGGGCAAAAACATCCATAAAGACATGCGCCGAATCGGATAACAGCGCCAGGCTTCCAGTTACTATTCCGCCGATCACCTCGCCAAAGAAGATCAACAGCGTCAGAACCAGAGAGAAAATAAAACGATTTTCAACGCCACTTTGCTTTTTAGAAATCATAAAAAAAATTATACACACACTTTTTGGAATTAAGCGAATATTTATAAGTTTTTTTAGAATATTCTTCTCAAACCGTTCACGCATGACCGGAACCTTGCGTCCGCGATAAACGATCTCCCAATGGAAAGGGGGAATTTCGGTTATAATTTTTTATCAGGGTTCATGATTTTACAGCTGCAATCACAGGAGCGGGTGTGGCTCGGAAGCGTACCATTGACGATTTGACTGTTGAAGAGTTGCGCCACCTGCTGGTGGAAAAAAGGCGCACTGAACGGCAAAGCCGCCTGGATGCCTACCGCCGCACAGGCCGGGTCATTCAGGTGGAATCTCAACCCGAAGTGTCCGAGTTCGATGGGCTGCGCACCGATTACGGCGTGGACATGCCAGCGCCGCGCTCCCGCCGCAGAATCTGGTTGGACCGGCTGCTGTTTCTGGTGGAATTTGCCGCTGTTGTCGGTTTACTCATCGTTCTGGTCAACACTTTCTACGGGCTGCGGGTCATCAATGCCGAGGCAGCTTCAGCCCTTATCCAGCCAACACTGACTCCGACTCCGTTGATTCGCGCCGTGGTGCTGCCGTCAGGCCATACTCCGCCTAATTCTCCAGGCGGTTCGGTTTTCAATGAAGCGGAAATCCCTGAACACCTGCGGCCGATGGTGCAAAGTCTGGCCAACCTACCCCTACCAACCGCCAGTCCTGAACAGGCTCAACGCATTCAAATTGCTGCCATCAACGTGGATGCGCCAGTGGTGCTGGGAGACGGCGCTGAACAACTTAAGAAGGGCGTCGGCCAGAACCTGATTAACCCGATCAATCCCGGCCAAAAAGGCAATCTGGTACTTTCAGCTCACAATGACATCTACGGCCAAATCTTCCGCGATCTCGATCAATTGAAAGCCGGCGATGAGATTATTGTTTACACCAACCAGCGGTCATATGTTTACACAGTGCGCGAAACGCAAATCGTAAAACCGGATCAGGTGGAAGTCATGGCTCCCACGCGCGATGCAGTGGTCACATTAATATCCTGCTACCCCTATATGGTGGACAAACAGCGCATCGTGGTCATTGCTGATTTACGCGAACAGCGATAAAATAATACCGCCAATCTATTCCATTCCGCGGCACAGTTGTGTTGGATATAAATAGAAATTTTGAAAGGTATCAGGAGAAACGAATGAGCAAGAAGCAAAAGCGCCAGGTCTCTTCCGGAAGCGGTAATGCCGCCCCGATGGTTGAAAAAATTAATGCCAGCCGCATTACCACCACTACCACCACCGAATTTAACCCCGATTACACGCCGGTCATCAAGGACTTGAAACGCATCGGCATTCTGGCAGGTTCCTTTATCGGTTTATTGATTGTATTATCCTTCTTCCTGCGCTAATTCTTGAAGCGCATCGAGGAACTTTTTAATACAAAATCGCCAGGTGAATTTTTAGCGATCATAGAAAAAGCACTTGACATTGTAAAAAATGGGTCTATAATTTCGACTATGTTTAGTTATATTGTAGTTATTAAGCAATTAAATTGCATGTGTCTGGGGCGGGGCCTGTTGTAGCACCGCATTCCAGTTCGTTTACACATTCCAACGGCCAACTGGCAAGCGGCGAACAACAGCCCCGCTGATCCCCTCAGGGAAAAGCAGGTCTTTTGCCCGCCGTTTTGTTTTGCCAGTTGGCCGTATTTTATTAATGCATCTTTTCTGTTAGTAAATTGAGGAATTCTTCCGTGAAAATCGCAAATAATGTCACTGATCTGGTTGGAAATACACCGCTTGTGCGTATTAACCGTCTCACCGAAGGAAGCGTGGCCGAAGTGGTAGCCAAACTCGAGTTCTACAACCCGGCTCACAGCGTCAAGGACCGCATCGGCGTTGCCATGATCGATGCCGCCGAAAAGGCTGGCAAAATCAAGCCCGATACCATCATCCTGGAGCCCACCAGCGGCAATACCGGTATTGCGCTGGCTTTTGTTGCAGCGGCGCGCGGATATAAGACTGCCCTGGTCATGCCTGAAACCGCCAGCAAGGAACGGCGCATATTGTTGCGTGCCTATGGAGCCGAATTGATCCTGACCCCCGGATCCGAAGGCATGGCTGGCGCCATCCGCAAAGCAGAAGAAATGGCGGCTGCCGACCCGCGCTACTTCATCCCGCAGCAGTTCAACAACCCGGCCAATCCCGAAATTCACCGCCGCACCACCGCTGAAGAAATTTGGCGCGATACCGACGGCAAGGTGGACTTTTTGGTGGCTGGCGTGGGCACCGGCGGCACCATCACCGGCATCAGCGAAGTGCTAAAATCGCGCAAGCCGTCTTTTAAGGCCGTGGCTGTTGAACCCGACGCCTCCCCGGTGCTTTCAGGCGGCGTGAAAGGTCCCCATCCCATCCAGGGCCTAGGCGCTGGTTTTGTGCCGGAAGTACTGAACACCAAGATCTATGACGAAGTGATCCGGGTCAAGGCTGAGGATGCCTTTGCCACCGCCCGCGATATGGCCCGCCGCGAAGGATTATTGGTGGGCATCAGTTCAGGCGCCGCCACCTGGGCCGCGCTGCAGGTTTCCCGCCGGCCTGAAAATGCCGGCAAGTTGATCGTTGTGATCATTCCGTCCTTTGGCGAACGGTATCTAAGCACGGCATTATTCGCAGATCTGGCTGATTGAAGGACGGTTGGCTGATGGCTAGCCACCAAAGGCAGGGTTTATAGGATGAAACTATTGAACACTCTTAGCAATGATCTGAAAGTCGTATTTGACCGCGATCCGGCGGCACGCACCAAATTCGAAGTCGCCTTGACTTACCCGGGGTTGCATGCCTTGTGGAGCCACCGCGTGGCGCATTGGTTGTGGACTCACAATTGGAAACTGGCCGGCCGCTGGCTTTCTCAGATTACGCGCTTTTTTACCGGCATTGAAATTCACCCTGGCGCGACCATTGGCTCCGGCTTTTTCATCGATCACGGCATGGGCGTCGTCATCGGCGAAACGGCTGAGATTGGCAACGATGTCACGCTGTATCACGGCGTCACGCTGGGCGGCGTCAACCTTCAAAAAGGGAAGCGCCACCCCACCATCGGGAACAACGTGGTCATCGGCGCGGGCGCCAAAGTTTTGGGAAATATTCTCATCGGCGACGGCAGCCGCATTGGCGCCAATGCCGTTGTGGTGAGACCTGCGCCAGCCAATTCAGTGGTGGTGGGCGTACCAGGTCAAATTGTCCTGCGCAGCAAACAAAAGGATGATGGCGTCGATTTGCACCATGACCGGCTGCCCGATACCATCGGGCAATCGATGGCCTCGGTTATGAACCGCCTGGAAACCCTGGAAAAACTGCTCAATGTCCATATGGTTGAACTGCATGCTTCCGGCAATTCAAACGGGAATGGCAATGGTAATGGAAATGGGCACGAACATGCCGCTGTGGGCAGCGACGACCGCCGCCTGGAACCGGCGCTTGTTCATGCCCCTGACCATGGGGTTTGGCATGGCGAAGATTTCATGATCTGAACAATTCTTGGATGTAAACAACAAGAGCTGCCATGTATACATGGCAGCTCTTGTTTTATTAGGGTAATTATTTCTTCCGAAAACCGAAGAACAACACCACCAGCAGACCGAGGGCCGAGACTATCAGAATTCCAAAGCCTAACGGCTGCCGGACGCTGCGGTTCATTTTGCGAAAATCGGGCATCCATGAGCGCGGGGTGGATGTTGGTGTGGGCGTGATCGTACGGGTAACCGTTGGCGTGACAGGCGTGGCCGTCAGAGTGGCAGTACGGGTGGGCGGCTTAAGCGTGGTGGTTGGCGTGGTTGTGATGGTAGCGGTTGGTGCCAGCCGGATGACCAATTTCTGTCCAATGAACAACACAGGATTGGTGCCGCTCAGGTTGTTTAATGCGATCAACTCGTTCATCGGCACGCCGTAGGCTGAAGCTATCATTACCAGGGCCTGTCCGTATTGCACCTCATGGATGATGGAACCATCCGGCTGCGGAGTAGCCGTCTCGACCGGCGTAATCAGCTGCGGCGTACTGGTGCCGCCAGCCTGTGCCAAAACCGGGGACGGGAGGCCTGAAATCAGCGCGAGAAGCAATAGGAATAATAAGGATGTATAAATAAATCGGCGCATCCTGGCAATTATACCCTGATGCGCCGTTGATCCTAAAAAATGAACCGGTTTAGCTTAATGCGCGCTCGTCAAAACCTTTACCCATCACTTCGGCCACGATCAGAAAATCGGTGGAAGAAATCAAACCCACAATATCGCCGTGATCGTTGACAACCGGCAAATGATGGATGCGTGCTTCCTTCATCTTTTTAGCGCATTCAGCAAGCGACATGCTGGTTTTCACCGAGATCACCGGCGAATTCATGATCTCGCGCACTTTGGTCTTGGAAGGATCCCGCTGCTGTGCGACGATTTTATCCACGATATCGATGGAAGTGATAATGCCATATTCTGGATTGGTTTCAGACTTATTGACGATCAGGCTGTTGATGTAGCGGTGGCGCATCTTTTCCAATGCTTCACAGACGTTGTTATCTGGATCGATGTAGACAACCAGATCCTTCATCCAATCCTTCACACTGAGTTGCATAATCCGTCTCCTTATATTAAGTGGTCGTTTGAAAGACCATTCCCCACGGAGATAGTATACAAACGGACAAAAGGGAGAATGTAATTAAGAGTATAGCAGAAAGGGTTTGAAAAACAAGCTGACCATTTGCCAGCCTTTAGCATGACCAATCCCCTCTAAAAAGGAGGATCGTCATAAATATGAAACTATTTCGAACACAATCCTTTACTGATTATTTGCATTTTTGATCTTTTTTGTATAATATATATCAATGGATCACGAATATCGAAATCCACTTGATGTTATTCTTTCGGAATGATGCGTTTCGCAAAGCGGACCTGGAGGGACCCAAAATGACCACAACCGTTCAAAGCATTTTAAAGAGAAAAGGCGATCAGATTTGGTCGGTAGCCCCCAGTTCATCCATCCGTTCCGCGCTTGAATTGATGGCAGACAAAAGGATTGGTGCCGTCCTGGTAATGGACGGCAGCACGCTGGTCGGCATCTTTTCAGAACGCGATTACGCCCGCCGCGGCGTATTGATGAATCGCGGCCCTGAAGCCCCGATTAATGATGTCATGACTTATCCGGTTTACTGCGTCACCCCGCTTCAGACTCTCGAAGATTGCATGGGTCTGATGACCGACAAACACATCCGCCACCTGCCTGTGGCGGATGGCGAAACCATCCTGGGGGTCATTTCCATCGGCGATGTCGTGAAGGAAGTCATCGCCGACCAACAGTATCTCATCAAGGGACTGGAGAATTATATACTCGGACGCCGGGCGTAGTTATTTCTAGAATAATATAAGTGTTATCCCTATAACAATTTCAGGGTAAATAAAATAACGGAAGGCTTTCTAAGCCTTCCGTTATTTTGTGTCGAAATCAAATTCTCAAGCAGGCTGGCGCAGCTCTGCCAGTTCGTTATTCACTGCCTCAATTTCCGCTTTCAAATCTTCCAAATAGGTTTCCAACCGTTGAATATATTCCTCCCGGGTGAGGAATACGCGGGGCGCTTCATCCTCATGACTGCCGCAACTGCAATTCCCGCCACAAGCACAAGCCGAACCTTCTGAAGCCATATGCGGTCCCTTTCTCATACCAGTAATGGTAAAATTTGGAATATTATTACTATTATTGTCCTATTATGCACCATTTTTAATCAAACGTCAACCCGTTGAAAATGCCATATTCTGCCCAATTCCACAGACAGCAAATTCTAGACCATTTCGACTTACCTGTGATATACTTGATCGGCTTTGCCCTGGGTAAAGCAAAATCACCCCATTTCGCACGCTCCTCGACCCGCCAGGCGTGCTGTCGCTGACAGTGAAGGGCAGGAATGACGGGAGCGGAAGAATAACGCAAGGAGTCAGGAAACAATGGCAGCAGTAATTTCGATGAAAGCTCTCCTCGAGAGCGGCGTACATTTCGGCCATCGCACCAATAAATGGCACCCCCTCATGCGCCCGTATATTTTTACCGAGCGCAACGGCATTCACATCATTGACCTGCAGCAAACGGTCAAATCGCTGAATACCGCCTACAACCTCGTCCGCGACACCGTTTCGGGCGGCGGATCCATTCTCTTCGTTGGCACCAAGCGCCAGGCACAGGAAACCATCCGCGAAGAAGCAGAACGCTGCGGTATGCCATACGTGACCGAACGCTGGCTGGGCGGCATGCTTACCAACTGGACCACCATTTACCAACGAATTCAGGAACTGGACCGGCTTGAAAAGATGCACGAGACCGGTGAAATCAACCGCCTGACCAAAAAAGAAGCTCTGCTGATCGACCGTGAAATCAAGCGCCTCGATCTGCGCCTGAGCGGCGTTCGCAAACTGAAGCGCGTTCCCGATCTGGTATTTATTATCGATGTCGGCCGCGAAGATACCGCAGTCCGTGAAGCAAACATTAAAGAAATCCCCGTCATCGCCATGGTGGATACCAACTGCGACCCGCGCGGCGTCGATTATGTCATCCCCTCCAATGACGATGCGATTCGCGCCATCAAATTGCTGGTCGGCAAAATTGCAGACGCTGTGCTTGAAGGCAAGGCAGCCCGCAAGGAAGAAGAAGAAACAGCAGAAGCTGGCACGCATGTAGCCATGTCCGGTATCGCAACTCACCAACGCGAAATGGATGTTGAGACCGACATGGAAGACAAAGATCTGCTGGGTGAATCCACCCTTGCAAAACTCGGCAGCAAACCTGCTGTTGAAGAAGCCGCAGAAGAAGAAAAAGCAGAATAATAACCGGTCTCTCAGGATCGGATGGAATAGGTCTCTGGACGAGGAAAAGGAACTGGAATGGTAATTACGACCGAAATGATTAAACAACTGCGCGAAGCAACCGGCGCAGGCATTCTGGACTGCCGCAAGGCGCTTGAAACAGCAGACGGCGACTATAAAAAAGCCGTTGACATCCTGCGTGAAAAAGGTCTGGCCACTGCAGCCAAACGCTCAGACCGCCGGGCTTCTGAAGGCGTGGTTGAACTGTACAACCACGGCAACGGCCGGGTTGGCGTGATGGTTGAAGTGAATTGCGAAACCGATTTCGTCGGCCGCTCAGACGCTTTCCGCCAATTTGCCCATGAGATTGCCCTGCAGGTCGCTGCCGCTTCGCCGGTCTATATCCGCGAAGAGAATATTCCCCAGGAAGTTCTCGATCACGAAGCAGCCATCGCTACTGCCAAGGCGCGCGAAGAAGGCAAACCGGAAAACATCCTGCCGCGCATTGTTGAGGGAAACCTGAACAAGTTCAAAGACGAAGTGGTCCTGCTGCGCCAGAAATACATCCGCAATGAAGAGATCACCATTCAGCAGCTTCTGAACGACACCGTCATGAAGACGGGTGAAAACATCATTATCCGCCGTTTTGCCCGTTGGGCGCTTGGCGAATCAGACGCTGAGTAATTCATCCATCAAAGGCCAACCATCCGGTTGGCCTTTTTTTAGAAAATTCCATGAAAAAGGAAGGTGACTGGATGGAAAGCCTCAAATTCCACCGCATACTGCTCAAACTAAGTGGCGAAGCCCTCTCGGGTGACAGCGGCAACGGCATCGACCCTCAACGTGCCCGCGATATCGCCCTTCGGGTCAAAGAAGTGCGGGAAATGGGCGTGGATGTGGCCATTGTCATTGGCGCTGGCAACCTTTGGCGCGGGCGGGTCGGTCTGGAACTGGGCATGGACCGCGCCACAGCCGATTACATGGGCATGCTGGCCACAGTGATGAATGCCCTGGCGCTGATGGACTCTCTGGAGGGTTTGGGCGTCTGGACGCGGGTCCAATCTGCCATTGAAATGCGCTCGGTAGCCGAACCGTATATCCGCCGGCGCGCCATCCGCCACCTTGAAAAAGGCCGGGTCGTCATTTTCGGCGGCGGCACTGGCAACCCATACTTCTCCACGGACACGGCGGCTGCGCTGCGCGCCATGGAAATCGACGCGGATGTGCTGATCAAGGCCACCAAGGTCGACGGCGTCTACGACAGCGATCCAAAAAAGAATCCAAACGCGATCAAGTTCAATGAGCTGACCTATATCGATACGCTCAACCGCCGTCTGGAAGTGATGGACAGCACCGCCGTTTCGCTCTGCATGGAAAACAAATTACCCATCCTGGTGCTCAATTTGTGGGATAACTCCGCCCTGCGCAAGGCGTTGATTGGCGAACCCGTGGGCACGCTGGTTCATGCATAATACCAATTACAAAATCCAACATTGAATCAAATAACGGCGGGCCAATTGACCCGCCGTTTTGTTCTTATTTACCCTTGAGGTTATGCCTGGCGAAATTCGCCGTCCACAACTTCGCCTTGGCCGTCGTTGCCGGGGTTGCCGCCGCCGGATGAGTTGCCGTCGGGGTTATTACCGCCCGGGTTGCCCTGCGAGGGGCCGCCCGACTGGGCAGACTGGGCAATCTGCGCAGCAAGCTGCTGCATTTTTTCCGTCAGGCTGCGGATGCGGTTCAAATCCTCTCCGCCGGCAGCTTGGCGCAAATCGCGCACGGCATTTTCAGCTTCGCCGCGCAATTCAGCAGGTACCGCGGCATTCTCGCGCAGGCTCTTTTCCACCTGGTAGGCAATGTTATCCGCCTGATTGCGCGCTTCAACCAGTTCTTTTCTGCGGTTATCCTGCGCCTCGTTTTTCTTGGCGTCTTCCACCATGCGCTCGATATCCGATTTGTTCAGGTTGGTCGAAGCCGTGATTGTCACGCGCTGCTCCTTGCCGGAAGCCTGATCCTTGGCCGAGACGTTGAGGATGCCGTTGGCATCAATATCGAAGGTCACTTCAACCTGCGGCAGACCGCGCGGTGCCGGGGGAATGCCGTCCAAGCGGAAGCGGCCCAGGCTGTTATTGTCGGTCGACATGGGGCGTTCGCCCTGCAGCACGTGAATATCCAC